>JAUVXJ010000006.1 GCA_030603665.1 Chloroflexota bacterium
GCGCTGTCCCAGGGAAGACGGAGGACGTCTACGAGACCCTATCTACACCTACCACGAGCCAGAAAGGAGAGGGCATCCCAGTAACATTATCATTTGAAAGAGCAGCTCCCTTCGGTAACATTCTCATTTGACTGGACACGCGTTGGCATCTGAAATGCGGCATCCCGAGACCGCAGCCGCACCTTGAGTTCGTCGAAGACTGCCCTGAGCGCGGTCGAAGGGGGCAAGCGGCAGGTCACCTCCGCGTCGCTGGGCTGTTCGCCACCTGCGGTTGAGTCCCGACCCATACCCGTACCGTGCCGTCGATCTGTCCAACCTTAAATCCTGGGGAATCCAACCGCCAAGGTCTTGACTCTCCAGCCACTGGAGGGTGTATAATGGCTGGTGAAGGCCTTCGATCAGCGACTAGCACGCAATCTCTTGACCGCAAGCAAGACCAGACGCGGGAGGAAGGTATGTCAATCTCAGAAGTCACACTCAAGAAAGTGGACCTCATGACCATCGCCTCCATACGAGAGGTGCTCCCCACCTACGCAGATATGGGCGCGCACTACGGTGAGATCTTCGCCCATATGAGCAAGAACAACGTTGCGCCCGCCGGCCCGCCGTTCTCCATGTATTACGACGAGGGGTACAAGGAGAAGGACGTAGACGTCGAGTCGGCCGTTCCCATTGCAGGTTCCGCCCCTTCCGGTGATCGAGTCAAGGCCCGCGAACTCCCGGGAGTGGAACAGATGGCCTGCCTGACCCTTGAGGGCAGCTACGAAGGGCTCAGCGATGCCTACAGCCGCCTGATCCAGTGGATCGAGACCAATGGGTACCAGATCATCGCACCCAACCGCGAGATCTACCTCAAGGGACCGGGCCCCAACTACGAGCCGGCGGAGTACGTCACGGAACTCCAGTTCCCGGTTCGGAAAGCATAGAAGAACCTGTCCAACGAGGGCAACGTAGGGGCACGGCATGCCGTGCCCCTACCGATCCAGCGCAGAGCCAGGACCTGCGTGTCAAACTACAGGAGGACGCATGACGGCCCTTGCCGGCCCGCGTTCCCCGACACCTACAGGAGCAAGGCCCATGTTCAAGATCGGCGAGTTCTCCAAGTTCAGCCAGGTGCCAGTTAAGACATTGCGTTACTACGACGAGATCGATCTTCTCAAGCCGGTCGAGGTGGACCAGCACACCGGCTACCGTCACTACTCGGCGGAGCAGTTGCACCGGCTGAACCGCATCCTGGCCCTCAAGGATCTGGGCCTTTCGCTGGCCCAGATCGGGGAGTTGCTCGACGGCGAGCTCCCAGCCGAGCAGATGCGAGGCATGCTGCGCATGAAGCAGGCAGAGGTCCAAGGCAGGGTCAAAGAGGAACAGGCAAGATTGGCGCGGGTCGAATGGCGGCTGAAGCAGATCGAACAGGAGGGAACCATGCCTGCCCACGAGATTGTGATCAAGAAAGTCCCAGCGATGAAGGTGGCCTCGGTGAGAGACGTGATTCCCACCTATGGGGATATCGGCCAGCTATCTTGCCAGATCTTCAAGTACACGGGGCGTCGTCGAGCCAGGCCGGCCGGACCCGCCCTGTCGATCTACTACGACGAAGGGTTCCGCGAAAACGACATCGACGTCGAGGCTGCTGTGCCCGTTTCCAAGGAACTACCTGACGGGGATAGCGTCAAGGTCCGCGAGTTGCCTGCGGTAGATGAGATGGCCTGCATCGTCCACAAAGGTAGCTACGACACCATGGGGGAAGCGTACAACCAGATCATGACCTGGATCGAGGCCAACGGCTACCGCGTGAGCGGACCCAATCGGGAGGTCTACATCAAAGGGCCAGGCCTGCTCACCAAACCCTCGAAGTACGTGACTGAACTGCAGATCCCGGTGGAGAAGGCGTAGGGCGCCCAGTGACAGACAAGTGGTACTACGCGGTCCCTGCCAACGACGGGGTCCCGCTCTCTGCGAACGCCTTCATCTGCCTGGCGTGCTCCTCCTCGTCTTCGGCCTCGGCCTGAAGCAGCCGCGCGATGGTCACCTTATACCGCTCGAAGCGAATGCCCCGGTCCTTGTCGAACTCACTGGCTGGCACGGTGGTCAGCAAGCCCATCAGCGCGCGCTGAGAGGTCTCCAACAAGTAGAGTAGCTCGGTGAAATCCTCCTCCTTGTGCCTCTCGACCAGCAAGGCGTTGTAGGTTTCCCAGTCCCGATCGCGATGGGAATAGAACTCCGGTAGCTCATCCTCGAGGATGGACTTTGTGGCCTCGACAGTGGTGTAGTCCCAGCCTATGAGATGAGCGAGTAGGTCCGCGACAGACCACACTCCCAGGAACACCTCATCCTGTTTCTCTGGGGGCAGTGCGTAGGCCACGTCGACGATCTTCCTCCGGGCCTGGATCAGGTCCGAGATGATGCTCTCCTTCCTCTCCTGTGCTGTGGTGCTCATAGACTTCCTCCCGTCAGCTCAACGCGGCTGGTTTCTGGTAGCTCGTGCGTGTCTTGTAGCGTTCAAACCCCAGCCGCTGATAGACACGCAGCGCTCGACGATTCTCGGTACTGACTTCCAGCGCGGCCCATCCCAACCCGCTTGCCTGAGATCTGCGCATTACTTCCGACAGCAAGGCACCTCCCACTCCGCGCTCGCGCCAGGCAGGTCGCACACCCATCTGGCTGACCCAGCCCGTCCCCTCCGACTTGTGGCCCCCCTCGTTCTCAGCATGGCAGATAGTGAAGCCCACTGGCTCCGTGCCCTCCATGGCGAGCAACGATAGGTCAGGGCGGAAGTCAGGGTAGTCAGTGAAGTTGTGGCGCCACGTGTCCTCACTCCAGCCAGGGAAGCGCGGACGCTCTGTGAAAGCGTCCTGGTACACTTCGTAGAACTCAGTGGCCCGCTGGCCACTCCAGGGGACCAAGGTCATGCCTTCGGGTAATTGCACAGCTGGTAAGGCATCGCTCAGGCCGCGCCGCATTGTGTCCTCGGCCAAGGCGAGACGGAAGCCATGCTTCTCCAGGAGTTCAACTGCATCGGCGCTTCGGTCATAGAAATCGACGCGCAGCATAGCCGGCCGGTCCTCCTCCAGCGCAGACAGAATCTCACAGGCTCGAGCTTCCATCCACTGCAAGAGGAAGGATCCCAGTCCACGGCCACGGTAGTCCGGATGCACCCTGCCATCCAGGAAAGCGCGGTACTCATGTTTCAAGTGTATGTCACAGGTAACCCACGCACTGGCCGCCAACCGCCCCGCTGAATCCACACCGCACAGGGTGCCCGTTCTCAGGTTCTTCCCAGCCTCCGCCAGCTCCCTGCGATACTGTTCCTCCGTGCTGAGATTCGTGCCTCCGTCCGCTGGCTCGCAGTCCAGCTCCAGTTGGTGGAGCGCAGGAGCATCATCAAGGACCAGCGCCCGCCAAGTGTAACCCGGCACAGTTGGAGGAGAGACACGAGTAGCGATCATCTAATGTTTGCCTCTGGCCCTGGAGAGCGCTCTCCAGCTTCGAAGTCCTTCACCCAACCTGCCACGCCCTGACCCTTTGGTGGGGCGCGCGACGATCGTCAACTCACCCCTCGCCAAGTCCAGTCTCCCTACTCCCCCACCATCTCCGGCGGCCTGAACCTGATGGCCGACCACACGTCGTTCACCGATACCTGCGTCACCGCCCTGAGCCCGGTCTTAGCTACCGTGTTCCAGACCACGTCGCGAGAGAGATCGCTCTCGACCTTGGAGCTCCTCTTGGGATACGATACCCAGAAGAGCCCGTCGTGCCTCACCGCTTCCACGGCCATCGGCGCCAACTTCTCCAGTTCCGCCAGGTTCTTGGCAAAGAGATGCACGAAGTCGAACTCCTCCCCGGACTGATCTGCCACCTCAACGCCTTCGGGCAAGGGGCCGAGCTCGTCCAGGTACCCCGCGGGCGCATTCAAGATCAGCGCACGTTGGCCTGGCTGCATCCTCAGTTTCTTCAGCAGTTTGGTGCTGGCCATGGTTGCCTCCCATACTGCGTGCCGGGTGCCAAGGTCGCTGTTTCGATTATACCACACCCATGGCTGCTCATCGAAGCTGGTTGACAGTGGCCTGAGCACCGCCCGAAGCTGGACCGCTCCTTCGATACGGCCTGGGGCCTACTCAGGATGCGTTCCAGCTTCCGTGCTCAAGTCGTTTCCAGAAGCCTCGATTGTGGCACCACATCATTTCTCCACGTCCCCTACCGGCGCGCTGGGCAGAGCGACCAAAGACAGCACCCCTCACAAAGGGGCTTCTTCTTGCAGGTGTCCTTGTTGTGGACCACGATCAAGGCGTGGGACTCGTTGTAGAGGCTCGTGTCCCGCGGGAGCGCCTCCATGAAGAACCTCTGAACCTCGTCGTAGGAGGCCCTCTCCATCCACTCATAACCCAGTCTGAAGAAGAGACGCCTGGTGTAGGCGTCCACCACGAACACGGGACGCTGGAAGGCGTACAGGAGGATGCTGTCCGCGGTTTCCGGGCCCACACCCTTCACCTCCAGTAGTCCCGCCCTCAGCTCGTCTAGAGGTAGGCGCCGCAACTTCTCCAAGTCCATCCCCTGGCCGTCCAGAAACCGCAGCAGGTTCATCAGCCGGTCGTACTTGACGTTGTAGTACCCAGCCGGAGTGATGAGAGCCTTCACCCTGTCGGGCTCTGCGTGGAGCAGCGCCTTTGGCTCCAGTAGATTCTCGCGCTTGAGGTTGCCGATGGCCTGGGCCACGTTCCGCCACGCGGTATTCTGGGTGAGCACGGCGCCCACGATAACCTCGAATGGCGTATCCCCGGGCCACCAGTTCTGGGGACCGTAGGCAGCAAGGAGTAGGTCGTGGACTTCTAGCACGGCCGACCGGAGCACTCCTCGTAAACGCCCATTGGGCGAAGAACGGTGGCCCATGGCCAGAACCCGGGTGAGTTGCGGCACAAAACTCTTGCAGCGGCGACCATGCTCTCCCAGAACCGAGTAGTCTGGATGCTCCTTCCCGTCTTCGACCATGTGTGATCCCTCTTCCTTCTGGGGTCTCTCAATCCGGTGGCGCATGCTCTACTATGTCACGGTGTGCATCGGCGCTGAGCAGACGTCAAGACCCAGCGAGACGTACGGTTGAAATGCGAACCTGGGAGTGATAGAATTGGCTTCGATGGGGCGGACGGTCCGCATCTGCGCGCCCGGATTCTTCGTACGGGCTCCACGTACGATCGCCACGCCTCAAGAAGTCGCGTGGGGGAGAAGGATCAGTGACAATCGAGGCCGACCTACGCGCCCTCCGGCGCGAGCTCTTCGACACAATGCAAGAGATACGCTCGGTCCAGGAACTCTACGAGTTCCAGGTGGAACTCGCCAAGCACATTCTTGCGTCCGAACAGGCCACGCGCGGTGGCAACAGAGATGCGCATAAGGCACACATCCACCTCCTGCGACGTTTGGGTGACGGTCTCGCTTGGATGCTACTTCATCCGCACACGATCCGGCAACTAGCCAAGAACCCGTCTGCTCCACCATCCTTGAAGTCTCAGGCGCAGGGGTTCGAGGGAACACTACGAGCGGCAGCTGAGTATACCGATACTGGTGTCCCCGTGCTCGTCTGTGACATCACAAACCACCTGACAATCGGGGACCTTGTACTCTGCTTCCACCCCGAACTCCCAGGCTTGGTCGAATGCAAGACACGTTTCTTGCCCCAAACTGCCATGAGAGGGCGCACCGGTCGGCAAATAAGCAGAATGATGGGCACACACAAGTATCTCAAGACGGGGCGGGCAAAGGTCTATGGAGAGCCTGAGCCGAGGCTAACGATCCAGGTCGACTCCGAGGCCAACCACTCCTTTGGAGCCGTAGGCACAGCGGTGCGCGCGGCCCTCCGCGCAGGCGTGGGCGTCACGGCACAAAGTGACCATGACGTGGTATGGGCAGTTGCCGACCAGGAGGATACTCCGGTCGTGCCCCCCGAGGTGCTCGATCTACGAACACGATTCGAGGAACCATGCATCGCGTGCCACGCGCGCGCGGTAGACGACCCGGATCTCTTGGTTGCGCCACCAGTCGCCTGGCCTATCGATCCGGACGCCCAGTTCGCCCTATTGGAGACTGATGTACTGCTTTTCCATCTCGTAGATGTAGCCCACTTTGCAGCGGTGGTGACCCAGCATGGCAGGGTTGCTCGGGTGGAGAGTGCGCGAAAGGGGTCTGACGAATACGAACACACCTTCATAGTGGAGACAGATGGCAAGTACCATACCTTCACATCTAACCCGCTGTTGGACGTGCTTTACGGCTACCAAACCATAGAGAGTACAGTGCAGATCATGACAGAGGCGGCGAGCAAGGTGAATAGCATAGACGTACTACATGCGTCTGAGCCCCCCGACAACACTGCAAGGCCCAAGTACGTGTTCATCAGGAGCATTGAAGAGGCACGGGAGCTCAGCCTGCGGAGTCATGGGATGCCTGATCACGCCGTAGTGGGTATGCCTGACCGACTATTCGACCGACTCAATCAAATGGCAAAACGCTCTGGCTCCGAGGGACCGCGTCGCCAGTGACTGAGATGCTCGACTGCCACGAATCGCTCCCTCCCGATATGGATGGCAGCTTCCTGCCTCAATTGAAAGCCAAGTACGAGAGCAGAGGAGCGGACCACTCGACTCTCTTCCAGACCATCCTGGGCATTGCTCAGGAGACATCGCTCGACGTGGCTCTGGCCTGCCTCGAGCGGTGTGCCATCGAGACCAGGACGTCGTGGTTGGACGAGAACCTGCCGCATCTGGAGCGCACCGCTGATCCCATCGACGACGCCTACAGGATTTTCTATGAAGCCTACCTGGGGATCTCGGCGCCAGGAGACGGCGAGATCGTCCAACGGACACCCACACGGCTGGTAACCAGATGGTGGAATCAATGCCCCACGCTTGACGTGTGCCAGCAGCTCGGCCTGGATACCAGAGAGATCTGCAACAAGGGATACCACAAGTCGGTGCAGGTCTTCTTGTCCAGGATCCATCCCAGGCTCACGTTCGACAGAAACTACGATGCCCTGAGACCTCACGCGCCGTACTGCGAAGAGATCATCACGCTGGATGAGTAGGCATCAGGTTTTCGATGTCGGTGCAGACACCATACAAACGATGGAGGGATCGAAAGGTGAAGGAAAGACAAAAGATCACACAACTCGTGCTCAAGGCTGTGGCTTTGGCCATGGGCGTGGCTAGCGTCGTCCTGAGCTTCCTGGGGACGACTCCCGTGCAGACCAACGTGATACTCCTTGGCATCGGGCTGTTCGCCCTGGCTCTGGCAGCCTTTGACCAGGAAACAGACTAACTGGGGGCGAGAGCATACAGGATGATATCCACTCTGCAAGGAACAGTCTCTGACAAGGGCGAGAACTTCTTCGTCCTGGAGACCGGAGGGCTGGGGTTCAAGGTCCACGTGCCCGCGCCCCTGGTCTCACGCTGGGGCATCATCGGGAGACGCGTGCAATTGTTCACCCACCTCCACTTGCGTGAGAACGAAGTGTCCCTCTACGGCTTCGAGACCAAGAACGACGTGGGATTCTTCGAGGCCTTGCTGGGCGTGTCGGGCATCGGCCCCAAGGTGGCTCTCGGCGCCTTGTCGGCTGGCAACGTGGACGCCCTGCGTTCAGCCATCGCCGCAGGTGACAGCGACTACCTGACCCGGCTCCCGGGGATAGGCAAGAAAACGGCTCAGCGGATCATCCTGGACCTGCGCGGCAAGCTGGAAGAGGAAGAACTGGTTCCCGCGCCCGCCCTCAGTCCCGTGGACACGGACGTCATCAACGCCCTCGTCTCAATGGGATACAATGACACCGAAGCCAGAGCGGCCCTGGCCTTACTTCCCGAAGAGGAGATGTCCGTGGAGGAGCGGCTGCTGCTGGCCCTGCGGCAGCTGGGAGGTGGGTAGGGTTCCCGCCATCGCTAGGGGGCGTCGGCCGCGCTCATCTCGTCGATGAGTCCCAACACGCGGGCTCGATCCTCGGCGTCTGGCACCAACTCCAGGTACATCTCCATATCGCGGATGGAGGCTTCGTAGTTGCGCAGCCTATAGTGGATCACACCCCTGTTGAAGTAGGTGAGATCCAGCTTATCGTCCAGGTCCAGGGCCTGGTCGTAATCCTCCAAGGCCCCTTCCAGCTCACCCAACGTCGCGCGAGCGTTGCCTCTGTTGTTGTAGGCTTTGGCATACTGGGGATTGAGCTCTATCGCCGAGGTGTAGTCGTCGACCGCCACCTCCAACTGCTCGGCGACCTCATCAGGGAGAAAGGGAACCGCCTCCGGTGGTTGTCCTGTGAGATCCAGTGACAACTGGGTCGCGTAATCATAGTGAGCGCGGCCGCGCAGGAAGTAGAGCTCAGCATCTTGGGGCTCCATCTCCAACGCCGCGCTCAAATGATCGATGGCTTCGGGATACTTACCCTCTTCGGCCAGCGATTCTCCGCGCTCTCTGTACTCCTCGGCGCTCTCCGGGGCAGGGACCGCTGGCTCCATGGGACTACCGCAGGCTGCCACCAACAGCGCTAGTGCCAGCAGAAACAAGCCGCTCCTCATCGCTTTGGCCCCTCCCCTGCCGGTGCCAGGTACCGGTCGAAGAAGCCGACGACCCTTTCCCGGTACTCATCCGGGTAGACTTCGTCCACGCACCGGTGCCCCGCACCCTGCGCGATCCACAGTTCCTTCGGTTCTCCAGCACGGTCGTACAAGCGCGTTGCCTCATCTACGGAGATGTACGGATCCTCTGCACCGTGGATCACGAACAGTGCCCGCGGCGCTATCCTGTGCACATGACGAAGCGGCTCGCTCTCTGTGAGATCTGCCCCGACCCGCCTTCCGGCCAGCCAGAGGATGAACGGACCCAGAGGCCGTATCAGCCAGCTGGGAAACCCCCTTTCCTGTGCGCCACGGGCCAGCGTTCGACGCAGATCAACGAACGCACCATCGGCCACCACGGCGAGAATGTCCTCGCATTCGGCGGAAGTGTCGATTCCCACCGCCGCTCCCAGCGAGAAGCCCAGCACACCCACCGTGTTGATCCCCTTTCTCTTCAGCAGGTCGATAGCGCCTAGCAGATCCTTCCGTTCGTGATAGCCAAAGGAGGTGTAATCGCCCTCGGAACGACCGTGGCTGCGAAAATCGAAGAGGAGGCAGTTGTACCCTGCCTCTCGCAACCAGGGCACGTACTTCAGGTCGGGGTCCTTGCTGCCGAAGCGACCGTGGCCCAACACGACGGTCCCCTTGCTGCCTGTGGCCCAGTCCTCATCCTCCAAAGAGAACGCCGCCACCCCTGGCGCGGGAATGAACCAGCCCTGGAGGATGAGGCCGTCGCGGCTGGGGAAGAGAACCTCCGTGAAGGGCAGACCGTACTGGGCGGGACTGCTGGGCTCGTCAGGCAGCGGCGACTTGATCAGCTCCGTTGACCAGTACCAGGCCACGGCGGCCAGACCGAAAATCGAGAACAACAAGCCGAGACCGAGAAGGGCCAGCACAGGCACCATCAGCTCCACCACCCAGCGCTATTCTGTTAGTCCGCCCAAGCACGCGGTCTCAGATCGGAAACAGGCGCGGTACCCGCTTCGCGTACTCTACGTATTCCTCCCCGAAATGGGCCGCCAGCTCCCGGTCCTCCAGAATCGACAGCACCCAGAGAGCCACGGTCAACAGAGCCCAGTTGGCCGCCACAGAGTGGTAATAGACGCCGAGGGCGTATGGGGGAGGCTCACTGGGGTTGTACAACAGGATGCCGAAGAAAGTGAGACCGATGGCGGCCAGGAACTGCGGGTGCCGCACCAGGGCGTATGGCCCACGAGTCACGAGCCCATCGTCGAGGCGCCGGTACAGGAACGATTGCCGCAGGCCCAGCACCACAGCAGACCAGGCGCCAAAGGCAAAGAAGAGAACGATGGCTACCCAGCAAAGCACCTCCGTCCAGCTACCCCAGGGCAACCATCCCACACTCCCCACGGCGAGCATGGTGTATTCGGGGCCGGGGGAGTACAGTGCCAGCCAACCAGCGCCGATGAGCAGGATACCGAGAGGACGGATCGCCGCTGACATGACGTAGAATCTGGAACCCCACCGGGCCGCCAGTTGGTGGGTGTACCGCGTGGCCCACAGACACACCACGCCGCTCATCCACACCAGCGGCGCCCACTCGTGCAGGGGCGCCAAAGCTCGAACGTAGACGGGAAAAACGGGAGGGAACATGCTCAGAGTACCTGCCTTTGCGTTTGCGCCTGGCGAAGCCAGCTATGTACACAGCATCTTGCACAAGATTATATCCCACCCGTACCCCTGTGACAACGACATGCCGCATTGCAATCCCCCACCAGCGAGGCTAGAATACCTCGGGGAGGCCCCAGATGCCCGATCAGAGACCTTTGATCGGCCTGAACAGCCGGTACGAGAGCAGCGCCCAATACCCCGTCCGCGACCACATAAGGGTTTTCGCCCCCTACTACCGGGCCCTTCTCGCCGCGGGAGCTCTTCCAGTTGTCATCCCCACATCGGATGAGCGCTCTGTCCGAGCTGAGTACCTCGACCGTCTGGACGGATTCGTATTCACCGGCGGTCTCGACGTACCCCCTCGTGCCTATGGCCAGGCAAAGCATCCTCAGACCCAAGAGTGCGACCCCAAGCGGTTCGCTTCCGACAGTCTCCTGGCGGAGCTGGCGCTTGAGCGCGAGATACCCGTTCTGGCCATTTGTATGGGGGTGCAGCTGATCAATGTGGTCTACGGCGGCACACTGGTCCAGCACATCGAGAGCGACGTCCGCCACGAAGCCAAGGATCTTGGGAGCGATAGCTCCCATGCCATCGTCATAGAAGAAGAGAGTCTGCTGCACCGCATTCTGGGGAGCAGAGAGGTAGAGGTCAACTCCGCCCACCATCAGGCCGTGGGAAAGGTGGCACCTGGGCTGAGGGTGGTGGCACGGGCTTCCGATGGCATCGTGGAAGCCGTGGAGATGACTGACAGGGCATTCTTCCTCGGCGTGCAGTGGCATCCCGAGCGTATCTTCGAGAGACCCGAGCAGCTACGGCTCTTCGCCGCCTTCGTAGACGCCTGCCAACCGGGCTAGTAGGGAGGGCTTTGGCCCTCCAACGTGCTGAAGCACGAGCTACACACGAACCGTTCGTTGTGAGGATCGGTGAAGCGAGTACTCATCGCCCTTGGGCTATCGACACTCCTGCTGGCCACGATCAGTCCGCCGGCTCCGGCGGTCGAGACACCCTGGTTGGCCTTCTCATTTCGCAGCGACGCCGAAGGATATGGCCCTGCTCACATCAACCAGCCCATCGTGGCAGCCGCAGAGAGACCGACGCAGGCAGACGTCACAGACTTAGACGAGCAGACGACCCTCGTGCTGAAGGGGTGTTCCTTGACGGTCGTACACCGGGACGAGGAGGCGTGGAGCAGCGATCCCTCCTGGGACGTCAGGGAGTTGCTGGTGGCGGACCTGAACAACGACGATGAGCAAGAGGTCGCCCTGCTGCTCTGGAAGCCGTTCCGCTCGGACCCTCCAGTCTTCTACGATGCCTTTGGGTTTCCTTCTCCCTGGGAGGATGGCAGCCTGAGGAACCATCTCTTCGTTTACACGTGGCGTGACGGCGAATGGCTTCCGCTGTGGTGCAGCTCTCCTATTGCCGATCCCATCAGCGATCTGACCCTGGGAGATGTAGATGGCGACGGGGCCAACGAACTGGTAGCCCTGGAGCGAAGCTACGGCGACGGCCTCGACGCTCCGGCGCGCCAGGTCAGTGTGTGGCGCTGGAACGGCTGGGGATTCACCCTCCAGTGGCGCAGTCCTGCCGGCGCTTATGCGAACTTGACGCTGCAGGACGTCACCGGCGATGGCGTCCTCGATATCCTCGTGCAAGATAGAGGCTGAGTATGGAGAGGAGCCTGGAGAGATGACATACCATCGTCACACGCGTTTGATGCATGGTTTCGTGACACTGGGTCTGGTCCTCAGTGTCCTGTTGAGCGCGTGCGCTAGCCCGACGCCCATGCCCACTGAGCCGCCGCCCAGCCCTACCGTGGCGCCTCAACCTAGCGCCACAAAGGTGCTAACGATGCCCCCTACACCAAGTCCCCAGGCCGCCGACACCGCGGTCCCCACGCGAGAACCCACGGCTACACCGACGGAGGAGCCTGTCGCACGCTTCGGGCTCCTGGCCAGTCCCATACCGGTGACCAGCGTGGGCTTCGCCTCCTACGAACCGGTGCAGGCCAGCGTCCCTTCGGCTTATGCTGGCTACGCACTGCCTGTGGACTTGAATGGTGTGCTCATCGACGAACGCTTCGTTTTCACCGAGGACCAGCGACAGCTCTTGGGCACGAACGGCTTCGTGGTTACCCCGTCAGAATACAAAGAGTTCTTCCATCTCTACGAAGAGGCTCGCTACGCCGAACTGCCAGTCTTCATCACCACCGACTCGGTCTATCACGTCTATCATCTTCTGTTCGACAAGGTGCTCCGCACCCTGGAGGATGAGCGCTTTCACGCGGATCTGGAGAAACTCACAGCGGGTATGGTCTGGGCGGCTGAGTCCAACTACGACACACTGAAGGGGACCCCGCTGGAGGATGCTGCCCTGCGCAACCTGGGCTACTTCGCCGTGGCCCAACAACTCCTGGAACCTGGCTCTCCCGGTCCGCAAGCGGTGCGAGATCAAGTGGAGGCGGAACTGGCTCTCATCGAGGCTCACCAGGGCTTCACGAACTCGCCCATCCTGGGCTACCCCGAGGACTACAGCCAGTACGTGCCCCGAGGTCACTACGACAAGACCGAAGCTCGCCAGCGGTATTTCAAGACCATGATGTGGTATGGACGTATCAACTTCCGGCTCAAGGAAGCGGACGAGACCCTGTCCGCGCTGCTCATGGCGCAGGCCATGGCCAATACCGAGATCGATGGTGAGCCGGCATCAGAGATCTGGGAGCGCATCTATGAGCCCACGTCCTTCATGGTGGGAGTCAGCGACGACCTGGACATCTACGACTACCATCCCTTGATGGAAGAGGTGTACGGCTCCCTGAGCGGCGACCCCACTGTCTTCATCGACGAGGCGAAGCTGACCCAACTCATCGACGCGGCAAAGGAACTGCCGCCTCCCCAGATCAACTCTATGTGGGTCTACATCTGGGAGGATCGCGACGAGGCCACGCAGGGCTTCCGCTTCATGGGCCAGCGCTTTGTGATCGACGCCTACATCTTCCAGCAGATGATGTTCCGCAATGTGGGTGTGCTGGGCGACGCCCGGATGCTGCCCAAGGGGCTGGACATCTTCGCCGCCATGGGCTCCGAGGAGGCCTACCGCATCCTCCAGGAGATGGACGAGACGCACTACCTCAACTTCAACGAGCAGATCAGTAAGGTACAAGACGAGATCGCCGCCCTGGAAATGGATAGCTGGACGCAGAACCTGTACTGGAGCTGGCTGTACAGCTTCCAGCCTCTGATAGAGGTCAAGGGAGAGGCCTATCCCGCCTTCATGCGCAACACTGCCTGGGTGCGTAAGGATCTGCACACCGCGCTGGGAAGCTGGACAGAGTTGAAGCACGACACCATCCTCTACGCCAAGCAAGCCTACGCCGAGTTGGGAGGCGTCTTCGAGGAGCCCGAGGTCAAAGGGTACGTGGAACCCAACCCCGAGGCCTTCGCCCGCCTGGCGGCACTGACCAGGATGACCATCGATGGGCTGGAGACCCGCGGGCTCCTGGATGGATCCGAGACCATGTGGGAAACCAGGGACAACCTGGAGCGGTTGGAGTTGCTCCTTACCCGCCTGACCAGTATCGCCGAGAAGGAACTGGCCGGCATCTCGCTCACCCAGGAGGAGCAGGACGTGATCCTCTACTACGGGGGGCTGCTGGAGGGGCTGACCATCGCTGCCGCCGACAAGGACGAGGTCGAAGGCCGCGCCTTTGTCGAAGATGAAGAAGCGGCGGTGATAGCCGATGTGGCCACCGACCCAAGTGGCCTCGTCCTGGAAGAGGGCGTGGGTCGCATCTTCGAGATCTATGTGGTGGCGGAGATCGAGGGACAGCCCATCTTGACCAAGGGTGGTGTCTTCTCCTACTACGAGTTCCCCTGGCCGATGAGCGACCGCCTCACGGACGAAGCTTGGCGGGAGATGCTCGCCACGGGGCAGGTACCGGATAGGCCCCACTGGACCGGGAGCTTCATAGCGGAGTAGGCCTGGTCTGCCCATAGCCGCTGGAGGATGTAGGGACGACCAAGGAGGAGGAATCATGGGCCAGCAAAAGCAGGTGGAGTACCAACCTCTGATCAGAGACCTGCCGGAGAGCGAACGCCCTCGCGAGAGACTCGAGACCTACGGACCCGGTTCGCTCTCCACGTCCGAGCTGCTGGCCATCATCCTTCGTACAGGCACGAAGTCCGAAAGCGTGATCAACCTGGGGAGCCGCCTTCTGGCCCAGTTCCACGGCCTGGCCGGCATCGCCAGGGCCAGCTTCGCCGACCTCTGCGACGTCCACGGGCTGGGAAAGGCCAAGGCCGCTCAGCTCAAGGCTGCGCTGGAACTAGGAAAGCGGCTGATGGTGGCCTCCCCCCAGGAGCTACCGCAGGTCAAGTCTCCGACAGATGTGGCCAACCTGCTCATGCTGGAGATGGGCTTCCTGGAGCAAGAGCACCTGAGAGTGGTCCTCCTGGACACCAAGAATCGCGTCCTGGGCATTCCCACCATCTACATGGGAAGCCTCAATACCTCGGTGATGCGTATCGGGGAGCTGTTCCGAGAGGCGGTGAGGGCCAACTGCGCGGCGGTGATCGTGGTGCACAACCACCCCTCAGGCGACCCCACCCCCTCTCCAGAGGACGTCAGCATAACCAGGCAGATCGTGGAGGCGGGGAAGCTCCTGGACGTGGACGTGCTGGATCACCTGATCATCGGCCAGCAGAGGTACGTGAGCCTCAAGGAACGAGGATTGGGGTTCACCTAGGTGGGCATGGCAAGGCAGGCTGCAGCTTAGACCTCGTCCCCTTCTTCAACATGGCTCTCGAAACGACGGCCTCGTCTGCGCTCGCGATCCTCCACCACTGCAGATACCTGCTCGCGCTCATCGCGCCTCCTCCAGGGGGTTCATGAGTCTCCAGCATACATGTTGTAGCGCGTGCTACGGTGTCCGGCAGCATGTTCTCTGTCGCCGCCCTCGCCGCTCGACCCAGGATGGTACAGATTCGCCATTGACTCAAACTCTCGCAGGCGTTAGAATGAGCCATCTATCCGCTAATATAGGCAGAGCTGTCAAATGGGCGCACGTGCTTGCAGCAAGAAGAAGACGGTCTCTCGCAGAGAGTTTCTCAGGCTATCTGCCGTCCTGGCAGGCCTGGCAGCGATGAAGCCCGGCAGGTCCCTGGTGGCAGCTCCTACTCTGCCCAGACCCAGGGTAGTCCACACCTACTGTGAGCGAGCCGTCGACTGGGACTTCGGCACTACCTGGTGGGGCGACCACGTAGACCAGTTGGTAGTCAATGAGATGGTGGATCGCGGCGTCATGGAGCTCACGGGCAGAAAGACCCGCTCGGCCGCCTGGAAGGCGCTGATCCCCAACTACGTTTCAGGCCAGAGAGTGGCCATCAAGGCCAACTTCAACAACGCCCGGAGCGTGGATGACAGCGACAACTTCATCGACGCCGCTATCGAGCCCGTGAACGCAGTGATCTTAGGGCTGAAGGAGCTCGGTATTGCAGAATCGGACATCTGGGTCTACGACGCGGTGAGGTCCATCCCCGCCCGCTTTGCCGCCGGGTGCGACTACCCGGGCATCCAGTTCTCGGGCGACTCGACCAGCAACCCTCAGGGCTTCAGCGCGACGGAGATAGTCAGCTTCGACACACCGTCCGGGAGCGAGCCTCTGGCAGACCAGCGTATCAGCAATGTCCTCGTCAACGCCGACTACCTGATCAACATGCCCCTCATGAAGAAGCACTGCTGCGCCTGGGTCACCCTCTCTTTCAAGAATCACTTCGGAAGCATCCAGAACTGTGTAGCGCTCCACGGCTACACATTCCCTGACCTAGACGACTACACCTCAGCTTACAGCGCGTTGGTGGACATCTACAAGAACCCGCATTTCGGCCCCAAGACGGTGTTGACCATCGGCGATGGGCTATACGGCAGCAGGGGCGATCAGGGCTCCGTTCCCGAGCCTTGGACCACCTTCTCTAATGAATCTCCCCGCAGCCTCTTCTTCTCCCAGGATCCGGTGGCCATAGACTCCGTGATGTACGACTTCCTGGAGGAAGAAGCGGGCGTGCAGAATCACGGAGACGACTACCTGGCGCTGGCGGCCAACGCAGGGCTGGGCGTCTTCGAACATCGGGCCCCTGGCGCCTCGAGCCGTGAGGAGTGGTACAGCCAGATAGACTACCGCTACCTGGACATGGACCAGTACGTCAAGCTGCGAGGCTTGTGGAGGGATGGGATAGCCTACCTCTCCTGGAACAAGCCCTTGCACCTCGATCTGGCAGGTTACCGCATTCTCTACTCATGCCAAGACGGTGGCGGCGACGTTGATCAGGGCACATCGCCGATCGATGTCACCAACCCCGACCAGCTCGACTACCAGCTCACCGGGCTGACCGACTACTGCCTCTACCAGGTAGGGATCGAGCCCTACGACGGTGACGGAGACGCGATAGGCGAGTCCAATCGCATGCCCCTCATGGCCTCCGACATCGTCTACCATCTCCCTTTGGCCACCGCGGGATGACGCAGAGCTGCCCACGACCCGAATCGCTGGAGCAGACAGTAGTTTAGGGCGAGAGCCCCGGATATGTGCATCTGGGGCCCTCTCAACCACTCTTGCTCCGGCGAGGTTGCCCCTGTTACCGCTGCGTGGTATAATACCTTCGCCGCAAGGAGGAAGGCCTCTCATTGTCCCCCTGAACAGAGACTCACAGCCGGACGCATCGGCCGGAGGCAGGCGCGCAGTCGAGGGTGGTGGCCAGGGTGCAGCACAAGCACCTCGGTTCAGACAAACGTGACTCAGGACCCCGGCTGCTGCTGCCAGCGGGTTTCTTCTTAGACGGCTACCATCACTGGGCGAGACGGTGCTCTTTCGCATGCCGCCTTTGCCTGGCGGCAGGAGCGCGACCGCGTCAGTTCTGAGCACCTGAGCCAGAGCGCGCTGGTGGAGTTCTGGCGGCCTTATCTCCATCGCTTGACCAGCGCCGGTTGCGAGACGTTCCTCTTGCCTAGCAGGACTAGCACAGCAACGATAGTCAGTCCTGCTCATCCGCAAGCAGACACGACTGCCGAGCCTAACCTATCTGCCTATTCCTGCACACTGGAGGAGAGAAGCTTGAAGACCGTTGTTGCCGCAGCCTTGGGAGAATGCGTGCACGTGGCAGGGGTCTTGAACTTCCTGCGGCTGGCCGAGACGGCCGGATGGCGGACCGTGTTCCTGGGTCCTGCAGTGCCGATCGACAAGGTGCTGGAGGCAGCCCGCCGGGAGAAAGCCGACCTCGTAGGTGTGTCGTACCGACTGACACCGGAGACCGGAGACCGGTTGTTGGGTGAGTTCGCGGAAGAGGCCGACGAGCTGAGGCGGGCCGGGGTGCGGTTTGCCTTTGGTGGTACGCCTCCCGTCGCAGCACGGGCGCAGGCCATCGGTTTCTTCGAGCGGGTCTTCGACGGCAGCGAACCGGTGGAAATAGTCCTCTCCTACGCCAAGGGCCAGGTTCACAACCTGGTGGTCGAGGAGGACTTTCCCCAGACTGCCATGGAGCGCAAAGCTTGGAAGGCGCCGTTCCCCATCATTCGCCACCATTTCGGCCTACCCACATTGGAGTCGACCAGGAAGGGGATCGAACGCATAGCCGAATCCATGGTGCTGGACGTCATCTCCCTGGGGCCAGACCAGGATGCCCAAGCCAACTTCTTCCATCCCGAGCGTCAGGACCCTCGGCGCACGGGAGCTGGCGGAGTGCCCGTCCGCACGTCCGAGGATTACCGGATGCTCCATGCCGCCAGCCGCCGAGGTAACTACCCGCTTCTCAGAACCTATTCAGGTACCGACGACTTCATACGCCTGGCGGAGATGTACGTGGAAGCTATCAACAACGCCTGGTGCGCCATCCCCATCTTCTGGTTCAACCAGATGGACGGACGAGGCCCCTGGGACCTGGAAGGCTCCATACGCGAGCATCAGCGCGTGATGGCCTGGTACGGAGCGCGGGACATCCCGGTCGAACTGAACGAGCCCCATCATTGGGGCATGCGCGATGCCCCGGACGTCATCTTCGTCGTCGCCGCCTACCTCTCAGCCCACAACGCGCGGGCCTTCGGCGTGCGGGATTACATCGCCCAATTGATGTTCAACAGCCCCCCGGCGCTATCTGACAGCATGGACCTGGCGAAGATGCTGGCCTGCCTGGAACTCATTGAGCCTCTCGCCGGCCCAGAGTTCCGCATCTGGGTACAAACGCGCACCGGGTTGCTCAGCTATCCCCTGGATGGGGCCGCAGCTCGAGGCCATCTCTCCGCCAGCGTTTACCTCCAGATGGCTATCCAGCCGCACATCGTACACGTCGTCGGCCACACCGAGGCGCATCACGCGGCCACGGCCGAAGACGTCATCGAGGCCTGCAAACTGGCTCGACGAGCCATCGAGAACGCATTGCGAGGCCAACCAGACATGACCTGCGATCCCACCATCCAACATCGTTGCCGGGAGCTCGTGCAAGAGGCACGGGTGACACTAGAGGCCCTCAGGTTATTGGCCCACCCGGATGTGGAGGATCCGCTGACCGATCCCGCCGCATTGACGCGAGCGGTGACCAAGGGGATCCTCGATGCACCCCACTTGCGTAACAACCCCTTCGCCCGGGGCAAGATTGTGACCCGCATGGACCATCGCGGCGCATGCGTCGCAGTGGAGCCAACCACCGGAAAACCCATCACCGAAGAGGAACGAATAGCTGGCCTGCACACCCAGCAAACATGATGAACGCTGCCAAGACATTCTAGAAAGGAGCGGAGACCCAATGAGTAAGGAGACGCGATACACCGTCATCGGAGCAGGGCACGGCGGCAAGGCCATGGCAGCCCATCTAGCCTTGATGGGCTTTCCTGTGACCCTGTACAACCGTACGCCGGACCACGTGGCCGCCATCAAGACCCGGAATGCCATCCGACTCCATAGTTATGAAGGCGGTCCTCATGGACTCGCCGAGTTGGCCCTGGTCACATCGGACATCTCGGAAGCTATCCAAGAGGCCCAGATCATCATGGTCGTCGTGCCCTCCTCTGCCCACTCCGATATCGCCAGGAGGGCCTCGCCGCATTTTGAAGATGGTCAGATCCTAGTTCTGAACCCAGGTCGGACAGGAGGCGCCCTGGAATTTGCCAAGGTCCTCCGCGACCAGGGATGTGAAGCAGACGTCACCATTGTGGAAGCCGAGACCTTCATCTACGCCAGCCGTTCGGAAGGTCCCACTGAGTCGCGCATCTTCCGCATCAAGGACGCCGTGCCCCTGGCGGCGCTGCCCGCCACGCGAACGGAGACAGTCCTCGAAGCACTCCAGCCAGCCTATCCTCAGTTCATCGATGGTGTGAATGTGCTGCACACCGGGTTGAACAACATGGGCGCCGTCTTCCACCCCACCCTGACCCTGCTCAACGCAGGGCGCATCGAGTCAACGTTAGGTGACTTCCAGTTCTACATCGACGGGGTGACCCCTGCCGTGGGTCGAGTCCTGGAAGTGCTGGATCGCGAACGTGTAACCGTGGCTTCGGCTCTGGGCATCCGCGCTCGCAGCGCACAGGAGTGGCTGAAGATGGCCTACGACACCACGGGCGCGGATCTCACAGAGGCTATTCACAACCAGCCCGGTTACCACGGCATCATGGCCCCGAGTACCCTCCGCCACCGCTATCTCTTCGAAGACGTACCCATGAGCATGGTGCCCATGGCAGCCTTGGGCAGGCGGTACGGCGTTTCGGTTCGCGGCATGGACAGCATCATCCGCCTGGCCTGCTTTATCCACCGGACTGATTACTGGCGCAGAGGCCGGACTCTTGACAGATTGGGAATAGAGCAGTTGAGCGTCGGTGAGCTCACGCGGTACGTCAACGAGGGCATTGCTCCCAGGAGGTCGATGTGGGCGCCGAAGCGGTCAGCCTCATGAACTGGCGCTGCGGCCCGGCACTGTAGACAACGTCATCGGCTAACGCCCACCTGCCTGCCGCGCTGCACGCCAGTCATTGGACACGGCAACACAACCTCCTTGCCGCGCGACTTGAGAAAGGAACACGGACCAGTTGCACAAAGGCGCCTTCTTCGGTCTGCTCTCCATCTGGGGAGTGATCGGTCTAGCCATCTCCTGTGGCGACGGAACCGCGTCCCAGGCGCAGACAAGTATCACGCTCTGGAGACAGATGCCCACCGAGAGCATCGTCTTCACGTCCAGGACGGACTCCCCTCATGGGAAGCTGCACCTCATGGGCAAACAGGGTGTTGTCTCCCGATTGACCAACAACAGTCGTCACGAGAACAGCCCCGCACTGTCTCCAGACGGCCACTAGGTCTCCTTTCACGGCGGGGAAGAGGGGAATCCGTTACGCAGTGGAAGATCAACATCCCACCAGGTCATGCGTCAAGCCAGCCTCGGGCACCACATGGCGCCCACGCCGTCTGCTTGATTTCACAAGCGCTCAAGAGGGTCAGCAAACCCGTCACTCATTCCACTTGCCAAGAGGACAGGGGCCGTGTATAATATGCCATAGTCTCTAGAAAAGGAACGGTTGTGGCAGAAAATAAGAGATTAGACGACCCAGAGCGGACCGCTGGCTTGCTGGCCGAGATAGCCAGACAGTCAAGGCTGATCATGCGTCTCCTGGGCGATCGACGCGTGCCCGTTTGGCCGAAGTTGATCATCCCTGCGACGTTCGTGTACATTGTCTCGCCCATAGACCTGCTCCCCGATCCCATCCTGGGACTGGGACAGATAGACGACATCGCCGTTCTGCTCATCGGACTGAAACTATTCGTCGAGTTGTGCCCCACGGACGTTGTGCGGGAGCACCTGGATGCTCTGGCCTCGGTCATTGACGGCTCGTACCGGGTTGTGAAAGAGGAACAGAACGAAAAAGTACCAGCGCAAGGCGAGTTGCTGGCGCCGGAGGGCGAGCTGAGCCCGCCTCGCACTGAGCCGCGCACCGAGAGGCTGCCCGCTGCCGACGGTGAGTAACAACACGCGCACCACGTGCAATGGAGATAGAGTGCATCAATCTGCAGGAAGGGTGTAGCTGAAAATGACAAACGCGGAATTGAGACAACCGGGGGATGTGGCCAGAGAACTCGACATCTCCACCTCCACCCTCCGTCGGTGGGCGAAGGAGTTCCACCCATACCTATCGAGTGCGGCAGCCAAGCCGGACGGCGCAAGTGGAGGGGTGGGCGCTCACCGGCGCTATGCCAAGGAGGATGTGCACCTTCTAACGCAAGTCAAGGTACTTCTGGACCAAGGATTGACCTACGACCAGGTGATCCAGCGCCTCAAGGGTGAAGGTGCTGTGTCCACCGAGGAGAGCCATCATCGTGAGGAAGTGTATCCCGTCGTGGCTTCCGATGCGGACATGGACGCTGCGGCTGCTGCGCCCGGTCTGGTCGTCGTCGCGGACGCCTTGCGCAACATCAATGATAATCAACAGGCTCTCCAGAATAGCCTGCAAGTTAACCGCAACCTCCTGGGGGTCTTGATCCAAGACAACTTCAATCTGAAAGAAGACAACTCCAAACTGAGGGACCGGGTACTAAAGCTCGAGCAGCTGACGAACCAACTCAGGCAGGAGAAGGAGACGTCTCCTTTGACCCCAGCGCAGCAAACTGAGCTGCAGAGCAGAAAAGGCTGCCTGGGCTCTTCCACCAGATAGGCTTGTCGGCGCGCGTGTCCACAGCGCCATAGCGACGGAGTGCACAGCTATGTCCCTTCTCTATGTATGTGCCGGAATCCAGCCAGCTTCCCGGGAGCGTTCGTGGTTAGACGGTTCAACTTGGCCGATATCCTGTTGGTGAGAAGGCTCCAGGATCAGGTGGCTTGCCTGGATCTGGAGGCAGCTTTGCTGTGGTCGCCGGCCCCCCTGTCCCTGGCCCTGCTTGAGCTATTCTCCTTCAACCAGAGCCCCAGCACGACCTTTGTGGCTAACGACCACTCAGCGGATTGGGCTGCGCAGGGCTTTCTGCAGGCTTGGACCCGGTCCGACGGGCTGTCATGTGACGTCGAGTTCATTGCCCCGGCTCTTGACGGGTCAGCTGTCTCTATCGAGCTATGGCGCGGCCTGCTGGAGCACCTTAGCGTGGCCGAGGGCGAAGCAGGTATCCAGCGCATCTTCGCCACAGTGCCGGACGGCGGACCGGCTGCGGATCTACTCCGCAAGATGGGCTTCAGCGCCTACGCACGTCGCCACGTCATGCGCCTCGAGCAACTCCCAGCGGAACTCGATGCCGCGGGAAACGCGCGCTTCCGGCCGGCACGAGATGCGGATGCTCAGGCCCTGCAACGGCTCAGGAGTTCTCTGATCCCTCGACCCGTACAGCATGCGGAGGGCGGAACTCACGCGGAAAAGGATCCCACCTCCCTCCTGCCCTGGTGGAAGAGCCGAGAGATCAAGGAATATGTCTGGAAGGAAGGCGCAGACATCCAGGCATATGTGCGCATCGTCGTGGGCCAAGGCGGGCACTGGCTGAGAGTGTTGCTCGAACCTACACCGTCTGGCCTCGCCGACGCCGTTCTGTCCGACTCCTTGAGTCTGCTGTCCTTCTATCCAGCTCGGCCCGTATACTGTGCGGTGCGAGAGTACGAGGGTGGCGTCCAGGGGGCCCTCGATGCGGTGGGCTTTGAGTTCTTGGCCTCCGAGGTACTCATGGTGAAGCAGATGGCCGTTCGGGCACGGGTACCGGTGAACAAACTGAGCCCTGCACTGGAGAAGGGCGTGGAGACCGCAACTCCCATCTCGACCAGCAATCATTGTCAGGACCAGCCTTAGCTACTACTGGGCGCCCGAGGCGCTTCTTCCAGAGGGACCAATGGTACGAGACATGACCAGCCACACGCAGCAAGAGATCACTGACGATCTAGACGCACTAATGGAAGTGCTGCCTGAGTTCCTGCAGCAAGCCCTGCGCGCTCTGAACGAGGAGGACGAGCTACTGGAAGTCGTCTTGGATCTCGGGCGCCTGCCTGAAGCACGCTTCGTGGATCGCGAGGTCCCCCTGAGCGATACCGAGGTGAACGAAGAGGATATCCAGTACGTCGCCTCTCGTATTGGTCGCTTCGGAGATGACAATAGGGCCGGCTTGGAGCGCACCTTGCACCGTATCTCGGCGATCCGCAACCGAGAGGACAAGATCGTCGGACTAACCTGCCGTGTCGGGAGGGCCGTCTACGGCACCATCGACACCATCCGAGACATCGTCGAGTCCGGAAACAGCGTCCTGCTCCTGGGCCGTCCCGGTGTGGGCAAGACCACGATGCTGCGCGAAGTCGCCCGCGTGCTGGCCAAGAAGAGGAGGGTCGTCATCGTGGACACGAGCAACGAGATCGCTGGCGACGGTGACATACCCCATCCGGCCATTGGCAAGGCACGACGCATGCAGGTCAAGACTCCCAACATGCAGCATGCGGTGATGATCGAGGGGGTAGAAAACCACATGCCCGAGGTGATCATCATCGACGAGATAGGCACCGAACTGGAGGCAGCCGCCGCTCGTACCATCGCCGAACGGGGTGTCCAGCTCGTGGCCACGGCCCACGGTAACACTCTGGACAATCTGATGATGAACCCCACCCTGGCGGACCTCATCGGCGGCATCCAGTCCGTTACCCTGAGTGACGAGGAAGCCCGTAGGCGAAGGACGCGCAAGTCCGTCCTGGAACGCAAGGCTCCCGCAACCTTCGACATGGTAGTGGAGATTCAGGACTGGGAACGCGTTGCTGTACGCCCCGACGTCGCTGAAGCCGTGGACGCCATCCTGGAGGGCCGTTTCTTGCCACCGGAGCTCCGCTACCTCGATGAGGAAGGCAAGACACACATCGAGCAAATGTCCTTCCCTGAGGCAGAGGAGGAACCGGCCCGGCCGCCGTCCAGAGAGAAGGTGATGCGCGACCATCCGCTGGCCATCTATCCATACGGCATCAGCCAGCACCGCCTGCAGCAAGTGGCTATAGGACTCAAAGTCCCCATCCAGATTGTCGATGATGTGGCTGACGCAGAGGCGGTACTCACCCTCAAGAACTACTATCGCAAGCGGCCGCATAATATCAGTGAAGCAGAAAGAAAGGGCATACCCACCTACGTGCTGCGCAGCAACACTGTCACCCAGATGGAAAACTGTCTCGCCGACATCTTCGGCGTACCGCTGGACGCGGACCCCTTGTCAGCCGCAGCGGAGGAGACCCAGCGGGCCATCGAGAGGATCCTCTCGGGGGCACGCTCCGCGGAGCTGTTGCCTCAGAACTCATACGTCCGTCGCTACCAGCACGAGATGGCTCGCCAGGCCAACCTGTACTCACGCAGTAGAGGAAAAGAGCCGCGTCGACGAGTCAGGATCTTCCCCAAGAAGTAGAGAGAGTTGACTGGTTTGTTCGTCACCTTTGAAGGTCCCGAGGGCAGTGGGAAGACCACTCACGCCCGCCTGCTATCCGAATATCTGCGCGAAGAGGAGTACCCCGTGGTCTTGACTCGCGAGCCGGGCGGCACTCGCATCAGCGACAAGCTACGCCAGATTTTGCTCGACCCTGACAACACAGACATACTGCCACGAACCGAAATCCTCCTCTTCTCGGCTTCGCGCGCCCAGTTGAGCGAGGCCTTCATCCGCCCACACCTCGAGCAAGGCCACATCGTGATCTGCGACCGGTATGCTGACTCCACCATGGCCTACCAGGGACATGGCCTGGGACTCGACTTTGACACCTTGCGCACCATCACAGCTTTTGCCACCAGAGGGCTCACCCCTGACCTTACCCTATATCTGGATGTACCCGTGGAGACAGGCTTGAAGCGCAGGCTGGGTCCGTCCAATGACATTGGCGCGGGTAGCTCCGGAACCCAGCTTCCCCTCTTCGACAAGGTGGACCGGCTCGATATGAAGGACCTGGAATACCATCGTCGCGTGCAGCAAGGCTACGAACAGTTGAGACAGGCCGAGCCGGAGAGATGGCACAGGGTGGATGCGAACCGCCCACTGGAGCAGGTTCAGGACGACGTCCGGCGCAAGGTCTTGTCCGTATTGGAGGACAGGTCATGAGAGTGTTGTGTACGGGTTCTTCGGGCTCCGACCGCATGGGCTATCTCCAGGGTGTCGAACAGCTGGCAAGGAAGGCCGGCATTGGCCTGGAGGTCTGCAACGTGGGAGACATGATGCTCGACAAGGCACAGCACATCGGGAGCCCTGTGAGCAGGGAGAAGATACTGGATCTCCCCTCCTCGTCCCTCGAGTGGCTGCGCGGTACCGTCTTCGAGGAGATTGTGCGCAAGGCCGCCAGTCATGAGAATACTATCATCGCCACCCACACGTGTTTCCGCTGGAAGAAGTTCTTGTCCCCTGCCTTCGACACGTACTATCTGTCGCAACTAGACCCCGACCTGTACGTCACGATCATCGACGACTACGATGCCATCCAACAGCGTCTCGAGGCAACCGATCAGTGGAGAGGCAGGCTGCAACTATGGGAGATCCTCGTCTGGCGGGATGAAGAAGTCGTCATCACCCAGATATTGGCGCAGAACTTCCGGAAACCCCACTATGTCATCGCCAGGCAGGAGCCACCTGAGATTCTCTTTGATCTGATGTTCCGACCAGAGCGCAAGAAAGCGTACCTCAGCTACCCCATCACGGCTATCGAGAAAGAACAGCCCGAGCAACTGGACAGGGTGATGGATTTCCTGGCCGAGCTGCGGAAATATCTCACTGTCTTCAATCCGTTGGCGATGACCGAACTGGAGCGCGCCAGAAGGCTGCTTGAGGGGAATGACAAAGGGACCGCCCTGGAGATCATGAGTATTCTCGACGACCAGACCGTGGCCCGAGACTACCAGTCCATCGACCAGAGCGACATGGTCATCGTCTACTACCCGGTCAAGGAGCCCTCCCCCGGCGTGCTGTCAGAGCTGATACACGGCTTCAGTCATGACAAAGAGGTGTACATGGTTTTCCCGTATGAGATCAGCCCCTTCTTGCAGTACTACTGTACGGAGATCTTCCAGACAGGCGAGGAATTGATTGACCATCTGAAGGGGAGTGGGATCATCGGTGGTGAGGAGCCCGAGCCTCCTGCACTCCCACCCACTGACGAGGGGAAGGAGGAGGTCTGCTGACATGAAGCTGGTCATCAGCATCGTGCAAAGAGAAGACGCCGACACCCTATTGAAGTCGCTGACAGATGCCGGCCACAAGGCCACGCTGGTCAGTACCACTGGAGGGTTTCTGCGGGAAGGGAATGCCACCCTCTTCGTGGGCGCAGAGAACGATCGAGTAGAGGAGATACTGGACTTAGTCAGAGAGAACTGTCACAAGCGGACAAGGTATCTCAGCCCCATCGTGCCCGTGACCGAACCATCTGAGTTCTATATTCCGGAGCCGGTGGAGATAGAGGTCGGAGGAGCGACTGTCTTCGTCGTCGACGTGCCAAGACACGAGAGGTTCTAGACGTTGTACCCGTACCCAGGCTTTGCTTGCGGGGGTTGGCCTACAAGTCGTAGTCGTCGCTGTCCGGGCCCTCCAGGCCGTCCATGGAGCGCTCTACGTCGTCAGGGCTTTCGCCCGCTTCGAGCCGCCCCACCATCTCATCGAACTCAGGTCCCATGTCCTCGCCCGTCTCTTCGCTCATCTTTCTCATCCAACGAGCGACGCTTCCGGGGTCGCTCTCGTCCAGGTCCGCCAGTGAGCTAGGATCCGCTAGACTGTCCAGTCGGCTTTCCTCGGATCTCAAGACAGATACCCGGGAGATGAGCCTGGTGAGGTTTTCGCTCTGACACCGGGGGCAACAAGGCGTGCTGGTGTCGGAGAAACTGCGCAGCAAGGTCAAGCGGCGCCTACATACGTTGCAGCGATACTCATAAAGAGGCATACTGGACTCCCTTTGAGCAATTATAGCCTAGACTCTCAAGCGATTCAAATGCACGGCGACTAGACTTCAGCTACCGGACAGGCCCCAAGGCGCCCCACCCTGCCTGTCGGTCGCCATCGCTGTGTCGTCTTGCGAGAAGGAGAATGACTATCATGGACCCTGTACATGTCGGTTTCGGGGGCATCGTCGCTGCCAATCGCATCCTGGCCATTCTCGACCCCAACTCGCAGCCTGTGAGGCGCATGGTGCGCCAAGCGAAGAAGGAGGGGATGGCCATCGACATGACATATGGACGTAAGACCAGGACGGTGATCATCCTCGACACGGGCCACTTAATCACAGCGGCCATCCAGCCAGAGACCATAGTTAGCAGGTTGCGACAGCCTCTGAAGGAAGCCCAAGGGGCACGAGAGTAGGAGTCACTCGATCAGAACCGACAGTCGACAGTTGGCCGGAGAACGAGGCTCACCTCCAATCTCAAGGCTGTTATCTGTCGTCGCGGGCAACGGCATGCCGTTGTTCGGCGCCGCTCCTGACCGCGAGGTCAGCCACCAGTGGATCAGGCGACACCTAAGCGCGGCTGGCGTGCCACACCACCTTCTGCGCGCCGGCTAGGAGGTAATCATGAACGACGTCGACCCCAGAGAGATCAGGAAATCAGCGGTCGCGGGTACATGGTACCCTGGCTCAGCCTCTGCTCTCGCCGACACCATCGACGGATTCATGGCCGCAGTGGATATGGGCCCGGTGAGAGGTGAGTTGATGGGGCTCGTTTCCCCCCACGCCGGATACTCATACTCCGGAGGCGTGGCTGCCTACGCCTACAAGCAACTGGAGTCCAGGACGTTCCCCACGGTGGCCGTTGTCAGCCCAGTGCATCAGGACTACGGAGGGAGCTACCTGGCGACGAGCAAACGGTACTACGAGACCCCCTTCGGTCTCATACAGGTTGACACAGAAGTGCTCAGCCAGGTGGACAAGGAAGTGGGGCTCAGGTTCCTCGATCAGGACGGGGAACATTCTCTGGAGATCCAGTTGCCTTTCCTTCAGCATGTGCTGGGAGAGTTCACGCTAGTTCCGGTGATGATGGGCGACCAGTCCCTGAGGGCCTGCCAGCAGTTGAGCGCGGCCCTCGTCAAGGTATTGGCAGACAAGGAGGCGCTCCTCGTAGCCAGTTCGGACCTGGCACACTTGCATGACTACCAGCAAGTCCTGGAGCACGACCGCATCGTCCAGAAGTTGGTGACCGACTTGGATCCGGAGGGCCTGTCGCGGAGCCTGGCGAAGAATGAGGCTCAGGCCTGCGGAGGCGGCCCCATTGTGACCGTTATGCTCGCCAACAGGGAACGAGGAGCTGACACGGCCGAGGTGCTGAAGTACATGAACTCTGGCGACGTTACGGGGATCAGAACGTCAGGGCAGTACACCGTGGGCTACATGGCGGCAGCAACCTACAAAGCCGCTTGATCGCGCTTCGTGGCGGGAACCGCCTTTCACACCGTGGGGGCGATGGTGTGGATGGCAAACTCCCGGTGGCCCAGAACCTCCGCTCGGGTCAACTTGCCCGAGGCCACCTCCATAATCTCCTCGACTAGCCGTTCGCCCATGCTCTGGAGAGTCTCCCCACCGTCCAGTATAGTCCCGCCGTTGACGTCCATGTTGTCCCTCCAGCGTTGGTACAGGGGACTGTTGGATGAGACCTTGATCACAGGGGCGATGGGCGAGCCAACCGGTGTTCCAATCCCGGTGGTGAATACGACCACCTGGGCGCCAGCGGCGACCATGCCCGTGACACCGACCACGTCGTGGGCCGGTCCGTCCATGATCACCAGACCCTTCTTCGACGGCTTCTCCGCGTACTCCACGACCTCCACGATGGGTGTGGTGCCGCCCTTGCGGATGGCGCCCAGCGACTTCTCCGCCAAGGTAGTCAGACCGGCCTCGATGTTCCCCGGGCCCGGCTCCGCTTCACGGATGTCCAACCCCATAGCCTTGATCTTGCTGTCGGTCCTCGAGGTTATCTCCCAGATGCGCCTTCGCACCTCCTCGTCCGCAGCCCTCTTGGCGAGAACGTGTTCTGCTCCCAGCATCTCGGGCGTCTCGGTGAAGATGGCGCTTCCCCCATCCTTGATCAGAATATCGCAGGCCACGCCCATAGCCGGGTTGGCGGTGAGACCCGACAGGGTATCCGATCCGCCGCACTTCGCCGCCACCATCAACTCGGAGGCATCGACCTGGTCCCGCTGCGCACCTTTGGCTTCCTCCAGCAGTTTCTGGGCCAGTTCAGTTCCCTCTTCGATGGCCTCGCCTGTGCCCTGCATGGCCTGGGTGGCGATGGTCTCTACCCTCTGCCCGGCTTCGCGCAACTTCTCTCCCAGCAGGTCAGCGGTCAGCATCTCACAGCCAAGTCCCACCAGCAGCACGCCGGCGACGTTGGGGTTGGCACAGGTGCCGACCATGGTCCGTATCATGTGATCCCTCTCGTCACCCAGGTGACCGCAGCCATGCTGGTGGCCGAGATAGATGGTGCCCGGCACCTCCCTGCTGATCATTTCCGCCACACCAGCCGCACAGATCACGGTTGGGAATACCAGGACATGGTTCCGCACACCGACGCGCCCACTGTTTCTGCGATACCCGAGGAACTTCACGTCCTGTCCCCCCTCCCCGTCTGCCCCTCCACGTTGTGGACGTGCGTATGCCCGCCCTTGCCGATCCTCTGCGTCGCCAGCCCAATCACCTCACCGTACTTCACCACTGGTTGGCCCTTCTCCAGGTCTGTGAGGGCGATCTTGTGCCCGAAAGGGATGGGCTGTAACACGGTCACATCAAGGGCTCTGCCGCCGATATGCACCTGAAGTAACTCTCCTTCTTCAAGCGGCCGAAGTGCTGTCGCCACGTTGTCCTTCTCGTCTACCACGATTACGGCTTCTGACATCGCAGATCATCTCCCTTAGCTCGTTACGTGCTGGGACGGGTCTTCCCTCCACCAGCCGATGCGCCCCCACGCAGCCGCAGAGTGGTTTGGCTTTACACCGAACTCGCAGCAGCTAGCCGCGTGTCCTCATCTTGGGATCGAGTGCGTCGCGCAGCCCGTCACCCAGGAAGTTGATGCCCAAGACACTGATCACGATGGTCAGGGCGGGAATCATGACCAGCCACCAGGTTTCCCGGATGTAGACGCGCGCATCATTGAGGTCCCGTCCCCAACTGGGCAAAGGTGGCGGGACTCCCAGGCCCAGGAAACTCAAGGTGGCTTCTGAGATGATGGCCGAGGAGAAACCGATGGTGGCCTGAACCACAACGACGCCTATCATGTTGGGCAGGATATGGCGCATCAGGAGCTTGGCCGTGCCAACTCCATAGCTCTCCGCCGCCATGACGAACACTTCCTCCCTCAGCGAGAGGGTGCTTCCCCTCACCAAGCGGGCAAACACAGGCACGTAGATCATCCCCAGGGCGAAAATCAGCGTGCCCTGCCCTCCCCCCATGCTGGCGCTGATGGCTATGGCGAGAAGGATTGGAGGGAAGCTGAGCAGGGCATCCACCAGTCTCATCAGAACGGTGCCCAAGGTTCCGCCGAAGTAGCCCGCCACCAGCCCAGCCGGCACGCCCACTAGACCAGCCCAGCCCACGGAAGCAAGCCCAATGAACAACGATACTCGGGCGCCGAAGAGGATTCGGCTGAGAATGTCCCGACCGAAGGAATCCGTTCCCAAGAGATGATCGACCGATGGAGGGTCCAGAGCCCTGGCAAGATCCATGTCTATCGGATCGTAGGGCGCGATGAGGGGGGCGAAGATAGCACTGAGGATCAAAACGATGAGAATGGCGCCTCCTACCATCGCCGCCTTGTTTCGTCTTAGTCTTCTTATGGCCAGCGTGCGCTGACGATGCACCAGTATTCCCTGGCCCTCTTTTCCTTCACGAGGGTCACGCGCTGTCTCCGTCGCCATCTCTTCGCCCTCAGTCATACCGAATCCGCGGGTCAACATATGAATACAGAATATCGGTGGTGAGATTCACAAAAATGAACACCATGGCCACACACAGAGATATCCCCTGGATCACCGGGAAGTCCCTACCCAGCACCGCTTGCATCAGGTAGCCGCCAATCCCGGGGAGGCTGAAGATCTGTTCGATGACCACCGAGCCTCCCAGCATATATGCGAAGTTGATGCCTAGAACCGTTAGAGTGGGTATGAAAGCGTTCTTCAGTGCGTGCCGCCAATAGATGCGGAAGTTACCGACCCCTTTGCCCCTGGCCGTTGTGATGTAGTCCTGGTGCAGCACCTCCACCATACAGGATCGCAGCATTCTGGCTATGACCCCTGCGCCTCGCGCACCCAGGGCCAAGGCCGGAAGGATGAGGAACTTGAGCGCACCGACAGCATCCTTCGTCACCGAGGGTCCACCAGAGATGGGAAGCCACTCGAGCTGAACAGAGATCACCAGTATGAGAAACAGCGCTAGTATGAAGTTGGGAATGCTAATCCCCCCCAGTGCAACACCCATGGAGAGGTAGTCCACCCATGTATTCTGTCTGACGGCTGAGATAATGCCGATGGGGATGGCGATAGCCACTGCCCAGGTCATCGCGAGCGCGGCCAGCGCAAGGGTGTTGGGCAGCCGTGCCATGATCTCTCCGAGGACATCTTGCCTGTTGGCGACAGAGAACCCCAGATCGCCGCGCATGGCATTACCCAGCCAGCTCAAGTACTGAACCGGGAGAGGCCGGTCCAGCCCCAGCGCGTGAGTGAGCGCAGCCTCTGCCTCGGGGTCAGAATAGTCCCCCAGCATCAGCGGGACCGGGGACCCTGGAGCAAGATGCATGAGTGAGAATACGATGAGAGATGCGAAAAGCAGCAGGAGTGGCAGCTGAAGCAGCCGCCTAGCTATGTAGGAGAGCATCTACTCTTTCCTCCATGCATGGTCGAAGACCCCATTCCCAGAGCCAGTCCGGATGGTCGTGGTGCCCCCACACCCCACCCGGACTCGGCCCTGCACCCGCCTGCGTTGGATCAGCTACTGACCCTTCCTACGATCTCCCCGCCATCCCCGGGAAAATCGCCGAAACCGCAGCTTCGGAGACCATTGTGCACAATCTCCTGCAGAATGGTCACAATCGCTTGCTGAACGGCTGGGCTCGTGCCATCCACCCAGGGAACGGCCGCGTGCATGCCTGCTGCCACGGCTCCCTCGAGCACCATGGCCTCGACCATCCTTCTCTCTGTATCCGCATCCTGTAGAATGAACGGGTCCTCCAACATGTAGGCCAGCACCGCCGCCACGCCGTAAGCACCCCAGTTCGACACCGCAGCCGAAATCAACACGTCAGTGGCCGTGGCCGTCGCCTCACCGCCGCCACAACCGCACTGGCACGTCTTTCCGTAGGCCTGCTTGTAGATCTCGTTGGCTTCCTCTCGAATCAGGCCATACCCAATCTCATTGCCGCCGTCTCCAATCCCCACCGTGAACGCACCTCGCTTGTGGGCCTCGTCCACGATGTGATGCACGTGTGGCTGCGTATTTCCTGAGATCGCCTGTCCCGCCGCCGAGTGCCATACCCCCACTGGATTGGGCGCGTGCTTCTCAACACCTATGACTGCGGTGGGCTTGAACTCGTCCATGATCTCCAAGGCTTTCGCCTTGGCGCCCTTCTCACCCAACGGAAAAGGCACGCTCAAGGCCGTGCTCTTCCTCTTGTAGACCTCGACCGCCTCCTTATCCAGCACCGTTATGCCCGCGGCCACGCCAGAGGCGATAACCGGCCCCAGTTCCTTTTCGTTGCCCACGTACACTGGCCTGGCCCCGAGACCGAAACTCAGGGCTCGGGCAAGGCTCGCTATCCCCGTGGGCCCATCTGTCTCACCCCACTCCAGCCACGGGGAAATGCCTGCACCTGACAAGAGAATGACATAGTCATCCTTCTTCACATGCTCCATCAGCCCTTTTGCTGCCAGATAGGTCAGCGGTGCCCCCTGTTTCGCCCTGGCTGCCTCATAGAGGAGATGGGTTCGTCCCCTCCTGGGATAGTCGTGTTCCAGCATCTCAACGTTAACGATGCGATCTATGTACTCTCCGATAGTCTCTGGCACTGTGCCTCCTCTTTCCCTGAGTCACGATTGCGCTTCAGAACCACTGAGTGAATCATTCTACACGTACGCCGGTCATCTTGGCAATGGCCATCCTCCTTCTGGCGACGACACACCGCCGACCTCTTGGCTCCTCCGGTCTGCGAGGACCTTTCTTAGGCCTCTTTCTTGCTTGCGGCGTAGTCAGAAAATGCCTCATGCATCTTCGTAGGCTTGCGCCTCAGAGCGTTGGCCACCACCCCGTGCATCATGGTGATCACCGCCTGCTGTACGGGCAGGCTCGTGCCGTCCACCTCAGGGATGCTCAACGCACTCATGGCCTCGACGGCCCCGGCCTGGGCCATGACCTCGACCATCCGTCTCTCGGTGTCCGCGTCTTGTAGTATGGAGGGATCCTCCAGCATATAGGCCAGCATGGCCGATATGCCATAGGCCCCCCAGTTGGACACAGATGCGGAGACCAAGACATCAGTCGCGCATGCCGTCGCTTCACCTCCGCCGCAGCCGCATTGACAGGTCACGCCGTACGCGCGCTTGAAGATCTCGTTGGCCTCCTCCCCGATCACACCATACCCGATCTCGTTGCCACCGTCTCCAATGCCTACGCTGAAAACGCCTCGCTTCTTGCCTTCCTCCACGATGTGGTGCACGTGCGGTTGCCACTCTGGATCGCCTGCCTGCCCATCGGCGCTGTGCCACACGCCGACAGGGTTGGGGGCGTGCTTCTCCACACCCAGGATCGCCGTGGGCTTGAACTCATCGAGGATCTCCAGTGCTTTAGCCTTGGCACCTTTGTCGCCCAGAGGGAAGGGTATGCTCAGCGCAGTGTTCTTCCTCTTATAGACCTCGACGGCTTCCTTGTCCAACACCGTGATTCCCGCAGCCACACCGGCCGCGATCACTGGTCCCAGCTCCTTCTCGTTGCCCACATACACAGGCCGGGCACCCAGGCCGAAGCTCAGGGCGCGGGCGAGACTCGCTATCCCGGTGGGGCCATCGGTCTCCCCCCATTCCAACCACGGCGAGACGCCAGCGCCAGACAGCAGGATTACGTAGTCGTCCTTCTTCACGTTTTCTGCCAATCCCATCGCAGCGAGGTAGGTCAGCGGTGCTCCCTGCTTGGCCCTTGCCGCCTCATACAGAAGGTGGGTCCTGTTGCGCCTGGTCTGTGTGTCATCCAGCATCTCCACGTTGGCGATCTTGTCTATGTACTCCCCGACTATCTCTGGCACTGCGTCACCTCTCTTTTTGTGTCACACCCATGTATTAGAAACACACATAGAACCTTCGTACGAATAGATGGGTCGTGGAGGTGAAGCACGCTCCATCCCACGACGACACCCTATCGGTCTCGGCCCCCCTCTCAGTCGGGGAACGATCTACTTTGACCCTCTCCTGCTTGCACCGTAGTCGCCAATTGCCTCATGCATCCTGACAGGCTTACGTCTCAGGGCGTTGGCCACAACCCCATGCATCATCGTTACCACAGCCTGCTGCACCTCCAGGCTCGTGCCGTCTACCCAGGGGATGCTCAGCGCATAGGTGGCCTCGACGGCGCCGGCCTGCGCCATGACCTCAACCATCCGCCTCTCGGTATCAGCATCCTGTAAAATGAACGGGTCCTCCAGCATGTAGGCTAGCATGGCCGACACTCCATAGGCCCCCCAATTGGAGACCGAGGTGGATATCAAGACATCTGTTGCGCAGGCCGTGGCCTCGCCGCCGCCGCAGCCACACTGACAACTCACACCAAAGGACTGCTCGTAGATGGCGTTGGCCTCCTCTCTGATCAGGCCATATCCAATCTCATTGCCGCCATCTCCAATCCCCACCGTGAACACACCTCGCTTCCTACCTTCCTCCACGATGTGGTGCACATGAGGCTGCCCTTCTGGATCCGTTGCCTGACCCGCTGCGCTGTGCCAGACCCCCACGGAGTTTGGCGCATGCTTCTCCACACCCAGTATCGCGCTGGGCTTGAATTCGTCGAGGATCTCCAGGGCCTTCTCTTTGGCCCCTCTGTCCCCCAAGGGGAAAGGCACGCTCAAGGCGGTGTTCTTCCTCTTATAGATCTCAACGGCCTCCTTGTCCAACACCGTGATCCCAGCGGCCACCCCCGCGGCGATCACAGGTCCCAACTCCTTTTCGTTGCCGACGTACACGGGCCTTGCCCCCAGACCGAAGCTTAGAGATCTGGCCAAACTGGCTATGCCGGTGGGGCCATCCGTCTCCCCCCACTCCAGCCAGGGTGAGATGCCGGCGCCAGAAAGCAGAATCACGTAGTCGTCCTTCTTGACCCTCTCCACCAGCCCCTTTGCTGCGAGATGCGTGAGCGGGGCGCCCTGCTTCTCCCTCGCCGCCCGATAGAGAAGCTCGGTCTTGTTCCGCCGGAGCGAGTTGTCGTCCAGCATCTCTATGTTGACTATTCTATCCAGGTATTCGCCCAAGACCTCTGGCACTAGATGCCTCCCTATTCTTACGCTATCGTTGCAGTGGGATGCGGCAACGACCACTCTCCGAGAGTGCGATCTGCGACCTGCAATGATGCAGGCGCGGCTACTGAGGACACGTCAAGGTCGAGACCCACCGTACGACAATCTGCGAGACAGTGCCGGTCCCGACCTGACGTGTTCTCTACACGACGCGCTCGCTACTGGCTAGCGCGCAAGCTGCTACGCTTTCCAACCCATGGTCTTGAAGTACGGGAACATCCGCGCCGGGGTGGGGTAGAACCCCTCTAGCCCAGCGTTCAAGACCCACTCCTCATTGACGTTACAGATCACCACCTTGGGGCTATCCTCGGCGATCATCTCGCACGCCTGGCGGTACAGGGTCGCCCGCTCGTCCGAGTCACTGGATTTGCGAGCTTCCTCGAGGATCGCGTCCAGGTCTGGATTGGAGTACCCGTCGGATCCCAGATTCGACCCGCCCTCTGCTCCGGTGTGATACCACCAGTAGAGTGCGGAGTCGCTGTCCGGTGAGGCCATTCCCGCATCTTCCGAGACGGTCTCGAACTCGAAGTTCTGCCAACGGGACCTGTAGGTCCCCCCGTCCGTCTGCTCGATCTCCACCTCGATGTTGATCTCCGACAACTGGTCGGCGATGATCTGCATCGATCGGCGCAGGTTCTCCTTGTCGCTGGTCATGCAGGGCATGGTGAACCCATCCGCGTAGCCAGCCTCCGCCATCAGGTCCTTGGCCATGTCCAGGTCAGCGTCATTGGGGAAGAACTGCTGGTCCGGGTCGGCGCCAATATACCCCGCCGGCAGTGAGTCGTCCTCTGCGGTGGCGCCGCCATAGTAGACGCTCTCCACGATGGCGTTGCGATCCACAGCGTAGGAGATGGCCTTCCGAACCCTCGCGTCCAGCCAGGGCCTATCCGGCAGCGTCAGGTTGAAGGTGATGTAGTCCCAGTTCCAACCACCAGCGTCCAGAACCTGGAGATTGGGGTCCTCTCTGAGTGTGTCCATGTCCTTCTTGTTCAGGCCCACGGTGAAGTCAATCTCACCGTTCCGCATCTTCTCCATGCGGACCACACCATCCGGGACACCCTGGAAGACGATCTCATCCAGTTTGGGCAGGCTGGGGTCGTGGTAATCCTCGAACCTCTTCATCACAACCTCGCCGCCCGGCGTCCACGACTCGACCTCGAAGGGCCCGGAGCCGATGGGGTTCACTGCAAACTCCTCCGGCCCCAGCTCCTCGTAAGCCTTGGAGGACAGGACGACACCGCCGTATGACACCAAAGATGTCAGCGGAAACGCCGCCCACGGTTCCTTCAGATGGGCCTCGAAGGTGTACTTGCCGGTGGGCACGGCCTCGGTGATCATTCCAGAGCCCATCACGAAGTAGGGCGGGGCCTTCTCGGTCACGATCTTGTTGACCCAGAAGCACCAGTCCTCGGACGTGACCTCACCATAGCCCTTGTGGAACTGCAAGCCTTCCTTCAGCTTGAAGGACCACGTCACGTCATCTGTCTGCTCCCACTCCTCGACCATCACCGGGATGAGCCCCATGGTATCGTAGTCGATATCGAACAGGCTATCGAAGACGCTCACGTACATCTGTAGGTCGTAAGGGCTCGAGATGAAGAACGGGTCCAGGCCTTTGGGCGGCCCGGCCGAGCCGATGACGGCCGAAGTCTTCGCCGGCGCCGGTGGCGTCGTCGGCGCCACGGTGGGCGCGGCAGTTGCCGCCGGCACGGGCGTGTCCGCCGGAGGCGCGGCTGTCGGATCGGCCGCGGGCGCCGGGGCGCAGCCCTGTAGAAGGGTCATGGCCGCCGGTGCAGACAGGCCTAAGCCCGTCGCGATCTTCAGGAAGTCCCTCCTGCTGAGCCGGCCCCCTTTCAGTGCATCTGTCAGTACATTGATTCTCTCGGAATCCATCTTATCCTCCCTATTCCGTAAGTCCATTCTCTGTTTCGGAGGTGACCAGAACCATACTCTTCACCTCCCACTTTCGCCTCTATGAGGCACCATTCGGATTCTATTGGATTGAAACCTCACCCCCTTCCCCTCACATCGTGACGTCGCAAGGCACAGCTATCTTTGACTCGATCGCAGGCCTGCATTCCACTTTCATACGCCCACACTCAGGGTATCTCACCCTGAAGAATCTTCACCAACTTCTCCGCGTCGATGTTTCCGCCCGACACGACGCACACCACCTTGCCATTGCCTGCCCGGCCCGTGAGCGCGGCGGCCACGGGTCCCGCCCCGGCGCCCTCGGCCACCACCCGGTTCCTCTCTACCAGTAATCTTATGGCAGCGGCGATTTCCTCAAGCGATACAACGATTGAACTGTCGAACATCTGTTGGACCAGGGGCCACATGCCAGGGATCAGGTAGGGAGCACCCATGCCATCCACGAAGCTAGATGCGTATTCTATCTCAATTGGCTTTCCCGCCGCCAGCGACGGAGCCAACGGTGCGGCCGTCTCCACCTCGGCGGCATAGACCTTGACCTCTGGCTTCAGGGATCGCACGGCCGATGCTATCCCCGAGCCCAGAGCTCCCCCTCCAAAAGGGATAACCACCGCATCCAAATCGGGCACTTGCTCCGCTATCTCCAGGCCAATAGTGCCATGACCAGCCATCACTGCCGGCTCGGTCACCGGATGGATGAAGTAACCCTCTATGCCTTCATAGCTGTCGCCCCGCAGGATGCCAAACCAGTCGGCGACAGGTATCTTGACGATCTTGCCCCCTAAACGGCTGATGGCGGCCAGCTTCGTCTTGGGCGCATGATCGGGCACTACGATCGTGCAGTTCAACCCCATCTCGCGCGCGAACCAGGCCAGTCCCTGCGCCATGTTCCCGGCACTGGCGGTCCAGACGCCCTTCTCCAGCAGCTTTGGGTCCGTGACCTTCAGGATGTTCCCTGCTCCGCGCAACTTATGGGATCCTATGGGCTGAAGATTCTCCAGTTTGAGGTAGATTTCCGCTGGTGCGTCATCGACGTTCAGCCGGACCAAGGGGCTGTCGGTGCCAACGCCGCGAAGACGCTCCCGCGCCGCGCGGAGCTCCTCCAAGGGTATGGGCTCAAGTGGTCTCACGGCACACATCCTCCTGCCGACGGCAGGCCAGCATCGGGCCGACGCCGTGGACTCTCTCTTCTGACATGCCTTGTTCCTTCACTCCACCAAGCATGAAACCGAGCGTCTCGCGTCGGGCAATTGGTTACCCTGGCAAAACTCGCGGAGGCGGCGGCTCTCTAACCTATTCTCAGCTTGGGATCCAGTATCTCACGGAGCCCGCTCCCAAGGTAGTTGATGCCCAGGACCATGAACACGATGGTCATTCCAGGGAAAGTAGCAAGCCAGGCAGCGACGGCCAAGACGTTTCGGCCTTCGCTCAGCATGGAGCCCAAGCTGGGGGTCGGCGGCGGGACTCCTAGTCCCAGGAAGCTCAAGGCCGCCTCGAACAAGATGAGATTTCCCACCTGGAGCGTGGCCACCACGATGAGGGCACCAAAGGCGTTACGAAGAATGTGCCTCAGCATGATCCTCAGATTCGACGCGCCAAGGGCCCTGGCCGCCATGACGTACTCCATCTGCTTGATGCTGAGAGTCTCGGAGTACATGATACGAGTGTACGTGACCCACCCACTGATGGCCAGGACGATCACCAGGTTGGGCAGGCTGGTCCCGAAGACGGCGATCACGGTTACAGCCAACAAGATAGCCGGCAAGGCCATCTGCATGTCCACTGCTCGCATGATGACCGTGCCTATCCTCCCCTCATAGTATCCCGCCATCAGTCCCAACAGGATGCCGGTTGAACTGGACACAGCAATCGCCGACACCACCACCGTTAGCGAGATGCGGGTGGCGAACAGGATGCGGCTCAAGATATCGCGCCCAAACCCATCTGTTCCCAGCAGAAAGGGGGTGTCTCCCTCGCTGCTGAGAGATGGGGGTTGCAGCCGGTTGAACAAGTCTTGCTCAAGCGGGTCTCTGGGAGCGAGAACCGGTGCAAACACTGCCACCAGCACCACTACCAACAGAATGGCCGCGCCAACCACGAGAGACTTGTGTTCTCCAGCCCAGTGTACCGCCCCTGCCACTCCCCCGCTTGCCCTGTTCGCTCGGGAACTGCCCTCTGAATCTGACAGTGAGATAGACATACTTTGTCTTATCCTAATCGGTCTGTATTCGTGGGTCTAGACTAGCGTTCGCCACGTCAGCTATCAGGTTGCACAGAATCACCCATACAGCAAGAATCACGACCGAAGCCTGAACCAGCGCCATGTCCCTGTTCCCCACCGCCTGCACGCTGAGCCGCCCCAAGCCGGGCCAGGCGAATACCGTCTCGGTGATCACCGCGCCACCCATGGCCCTGCCCATCTGCATCCCTAGCGAGGTGATGGTCGGCCTAAGGGCGTTCTTCAGTACATGGCCGTAGAGTATGGCCCTATCGGCCAGCCCCTTCGATCGGGCGACCAGCACGAAGTCCTCACGCAACAACTCTAGAACACTGGAGCGGACCAGTAGCAGGGTGGGAGGAACTAGAAACATGAGCAGCGTGAAAGTGGGTAGAACGTAGTGCTCCCACCCTCCTCTCCCCGATGCTGGAAGCCATCGCAGGTTTACGGCGAAGAGCAAGATCAGCATGATACCCAGCCAGAAGCTGGGCATAGATTGGCCAAAAACGGAGATGCTCACCAGGACCATATCCAGCGGAGAACCTTTGTTAGTCGCGCTCAGCAGACCTAGAACGATTCCCAGCACTGCGCCGAGCACCAACGCCAGACCCATAAGCTGCACCGTGGCCGGAATGTAGGACAGCACGACGTCCAGCGCAGGTTGCCTATGCCACATGGACATACCGAAGTCACCCTGCACCATGTTGGAGACGAAGCGGATGTACTGGACAGGCAGGGGCAGGTCCAAGCCCAGGTTATGCCTCATCTGCTCCCTCAGCTCCGGGGGCGCATCAGGTGGCAGGTACAGCGCAGTCGGATCCCCTCGAAACCGAATCAAGACGAAGATAATGAGGGTGATCCCCAGAACGGCGAACGGGATCTGCAACAGTCGTCTGATTACGTAACGAGACATGGCCGGGCTCCGTAGCTGAGAGTGGACCTGCTCCAAGCTACCTTACTGGATGACAAACAGCTCCTCCGTATCGGCATAGTCGGTGAGTATCTGAGACCCGTCCTCCGTGATCAGGATGAGATCCTCCACCTGGAAGCCTCCCAGTCCCTCAAACAAGACGACCGGTTCGATACAGATCAGCATGTTGGGGCGCAGCTCCTCCTGATTGTATGGCTGAAGCATGGGGATCTCGTGGCCAGCAAAGCCGAAGCCATGACCCGCATGCGGCCCTGGATAGTCAACCCCCACATCTGCATACGCCTTCTTGCAGCACTCAAACACATCACAGCCGCGCACGCCCGGTCGCATGAATTCGATGGCCTTTCTCTGCACTTGCCAGTGTTTGCGGTACATCTCCTTCTGCGCGTCACTCGCTTCTCCTACAACCGCCATGCGAGCCACGTCCGAGCCGTACCCGTCCCACAAGCCCCCGAAGTCCACACGAATTAGATCTCCTCGTTCCAGCGGACGCTCCCGTGCAGGAGGATGAGCCTGGTAGCAGTGATCACCCGCTGCCAGGATGGCGAAGTCTATGTCGTTGGCCCCGAACTCCGCAACCTTGTCCTTCATCACGCCCAGAACGGCTTTCTCCGTGTCGCCAGGCTTCGCCTCCTGGTAGGCCTCCAGAATGGCGCGCTCGGTTGCCAGGCCAGCTTGCCGGTATCTCTCGATCTCGCCTGGTGTCTTGATACTCCTCGCGTGTTCGAGGACTTTGTCTGCAACGCCTATCTTGGCTTTGGGAAGCGACTCCAGCAACTCCTCGTAGTACATGGCTGTGAGATGCCTCTTCTCGATGCCTATGCGCCCATCGGCAAGCCCCTTGTCCTTCAACACATCCACGAGGAGAGAGATTGGCGTTTGCGCGTACTCCACGTAAGAGCGGACGTCCTCAATCCAGGACTCGTCTCTGGCCAGGCTCTCCTCGATATTGCAGACGAGCAGAGCATCGTCACCTTTCTTGGGAAGGACAGCGATGGCCAGCCGATCGGGGATGCTCAGTTGGGTGTGGATGTAGGCGCCGGATGTATAGTACACGTTCCACAGGGACGTGGCCACGACAACGTCGAACTCGCTTGCGTCCAGCTGTCTCTGCAACTCCTCCACGTTCATCAGTTTTTCTCTGGTCACGCTTCACCGCCTCCTAGGGCCGTACTCAGTATGCATCAGACGTGATAATCGCAGCGAGTTGACGGGCACCATCCTCGCGAATGGCACCCGTCAACGTTAGCTCGTCGGTCGACTAGCACCTGTCAGCCAGTCTACTCAACGATGTCCGTCTCGGTCAGTATGATCTGCTGCGCCGGGTGAGGCACGAACCCTTCTGTTCGGTCACTGATGCCGTAAGGCGCCGGCTGCTGCAGCAGGAACACGGACGGCGTCTCCTCCTTGAGGATCTCGGCCATGCGCCAGTAGGCCTGCTCTCGCGCGTCGTCATCCATGCTCGTCTTGGCGATCAGGAACTCTTCGTCGTACTCGTCGTTGCCCCAGCGACTCCACGCCTGTGTCTGGCTGAACCACTGCATGGCCTGCGCGGGGTTACCGTAGCTGTACCACCCAACGTAGAGAAGGTCCACGTCGCTGACAGGGTCAACCAGGTACTCCACGAAGATGGCCATCTCGCCGACGGTCAAGTCGATCTCCACCCCCACGTCAGCGAACATGTCCTTGGCCGCGATGCACACATCACGGTCTACGAAGTACTTGCCCACCGGACATACCATGCTGAGGGTCAAGCCATCGGGATATCCGGCCTCGGCCAGCAACCGCTTTGCCTCATCGGGGTCATAGGGGGTCTGCTCGATATTGGGGTTGTAGCCGAAAACGGTCGGGCTAAGCTGCTGGCCGCTGAGGGCCCCACGGCCGCCCATCAACCCCTGCCACAACGCGTCCTTGTCGATGGCATAGTCCAACGCCTTACGCAGAGTAGCGTTGTCCGCCAGGACGCTTCCGCCCTCCGGCCGGCAGCTCAAGAAGAACTGCAGAGTGAGTTCCTCGGCTGCATAGTCCATGTGGATCCCGGGCTCATCTTCCACCACCGGGATCAGGTCCAGAGGTACCTGCACGGCGATGTCGACCTCGCCCGCCTGGAGCGAAGCAACCCTGGTCGCGGGCTCGGGGATCACCTTCCACATCACGCCGTCCAGCGCCACCCGACCGCCCCACCAGTCTTCATTTGCCACCAACTCTAGATAGTCGTCGGCCACGAAAGCGACGAACTCAAAGGGGCCGGTACCCACCGGATTCGTGATCAGCGCCTCCAGGCCAACTTCCTCGGTGTGGTCCTTCGGAAGCGCGTACACATCGGAAACGAACCAAGGAAGATCGGGCCAGGGAGCGGAGGTGTGGAAGTTCACCGTGTAGTCGTCGACCACCTCAACTTCGTCGATGAGCACGATGTTGCCCCTGATGGGCCAGGCCCGCTCTTCGTCCATGGAGATGCCAAAACTGTACTTCAAATCATCAGCGGTGAAATCCTCTCCGTTGTGGAACTTGACGCCCTCCCGCAGCTTGAACTGCCAGGTGGTGTCATCCAGCATCTCCCACTCGGTGCCCAGTGCAGGCAGCACGCGCCCATCGTGGTGGTGCCAGGTCAGGCCCTCGTAGATCTGCGCGATCTGAATGTCGCAAGGACCCATCCCACCGGAGACCTCGACAGACATCGCCGGGCACGCCTGAGCGGTGGCGATGCGGACGATCTTGGGCTCCGCAGCCTCCTCAGTCGGCTCGGGAGCGGTGGTCGGCGCCGGAGCGGCTGTAGCTGCCTCCTCCGGCGTCTCTTCTGGCGGCGGTGGCGGCGCGGGCGTGCCACACGCCGTCACGACCAGCATAGCGACAAGCAAGAGGGATGTGATCATTAACCATCGCTTGTTACGCAGCATCGTTTTCCTCCCATAGTTTCTGATATTGTTGATCGTAGCCAGCAACACCGTGCCAGGGTACTCAGGCCTTCTCTCGCACCTCCTTGCATCGCAACGTTTGGTGGAAGGTATGCAACGCACGGCATAATGATCGGAACGGCAGCGCTCGTCTCATACAGCCGGGCCGCCAGTGCTCATACACTAGACAATACCGGCACCTTCCTCTTGGTTTCGCTCTATCTCGCGCAGGTAATTGTAAATCGTCTTTCGGGTCACACCTAACCGATTTGCCACGAGGACCGCTGAGTTTCTGACCTGAAAGGCACCCCTCTCATCCAGGAAGCGAACGACCTCAAGCCTCTGGTCTTTCTTCATTTCCTCCGTAGGGCTGCCCATTCGGTACTCGCACTCGGCGATCATGGTGTCGATCATGTCGCCCAGATCCGTCACATGATCCTCGCTGAAGTCCGTCCGTGCGTCCTCGGGCGCCAGGTCTCGGGCGAATTCACGCAGCATCTGAACAGCCGTTACGTCAAGGTTGATGCAGAAAGCACCGCAGATCTCACCCCCGGAATCCCGCAGCCAGATACTGGCGCTCCTGAGCGTCTTCCCCTTCTCGGTATGGGTCGTGTAGTTCATGAGAGGACGCGCATCGCCCTGCCGCAACCTCTCCAGTCCCAGATCTGACATCATACCGCCAGGTCGCCTGCCCGTCACGTCTCCCTGCACCGAGACTATCGAGTGTTCGAGATCGCTGATGTCGTGGATCACCACCTCGCACGACTTCCCCAGCAGCGAAGTGATGGCTAACCCGACGTCCTTCAGCAAATCAAGAGTTTCCAGCTTCAAACCAGCACTGGGTGCTGGCTGCCTGCCAGCCCGCTTCCTGTCATCAGCCACTGCATGCTGCGCCACAGCACCATCTCTCATCTCACTGCTGCCCTAGATCACCGCTGATCGGTCCTTTGTCGTCCACAACTCTTGGTGGCTCGACCTCCACCCAACAGCACGCTCGCACGACATATTGTGCACATGGACCAACTCATGATTCACATAGTGTCGACTGGCGCGTCTTCGCCACTGTCGAACGTCGTGCTCTCTCCGCAGCTGAAGCACTGCGCATCGAGTTCCGCGACTAGAAACAGGTTACACAGAACGTCAAAGATCGTCGGTGTGCGTTCCCTTCGGCCCGATGCATATTGCGCCCATTATAGCACAACTTTCACACTCTGTCAAGTACCCTCAGCGATTTGCTCCCATAGCCGGGGATGCGACCCCTGACCACTCCCCAAGAGCCTGGCTTGGCGCGCAGCGACGCGGTCTTCACACATTGTCCATTGAGACTTGACGAGATTTCTCGGTAGTGCTAAAATGATGCTCCTGGCAACGACCATGGGATCATCAAAGATGAACCCGTGCAACTGCCGCAAGGTCAATTCCGAGGAGTTCTCTGAGGCACCAGGAGCCGGGGTCCACTGGGTGAGCGAGTGCAAGGAGGCTGCTCAGCTCCGCCACATGCGTCCGCGAACTCCAGGGAGGTGCCGGGCCCCCGCATCACCTCTTCTGCTTCCTGATTCAGATGTGCGCTGCTCGTTGATGCAGACGTGTACGTGGACCCTGTCGCTCCTCGAACGGAGGAGTCGACTTCGCAGAACTGGGACTCCTCACCCTGATGTGTGGGTGACGAGCCCCAAGGTTACCAAGGAGGCCAGATATGGCAACGCTACTCACTGAAGATGACGTCAAAGCAGTCTTGACCATGGCCGACACCGTTGAAGTGACGGAGGAGGCCTTCCGCCAGTATACGCTGGGTACCGTCCAGGTGCCGTTGAGGATCGGTGTCAAGATCCCCGCGCACAACGGCTTCCACGGTGTGATGCAAGCATACGTGGGTGGTGACACGGACGCATTGGCTGTGAAGACGGGATCCATGTACCGTGACAACCCAACAAAGCATGACTTGCCCGGGATCATCCTCTACGTCATGCTCTATGACCCGACGAATGGTTCCCTCCTTGCTCTCATGGGCGGCAATCACCTCACCGCCATGCGCACCGCTGCCGTCTGCGGGGTGGCCACCAAGTACCTAGCACGCAATGACTCCCAGGTCCTGGGCTTGTTCGGCGCCGGTGTCGAGGGACGCACTCAGATCCTGGCCATCCATGAGGTCCGCCCCCTCAAGAAAGTCAAAGTCTTCGATCCGGTCCCGGGCAAGGCTGCCAGCCTCGCTGAGGAGATGGCCACCGCGGCAGGCATCGAGATAGCTGCTGTCGATGATCCCCAAGAAGCCGTGGTGGGCTGCGATGTCGTTTCTGCGACCAGCAGTGCCACGACCCCCGTCTTCGAAGGCAAGTGGCTCGAGGACGGAACTCACGTCAACGCCATAGGGTCCCATGCCCCTGACGTACAGGAACTGGATAGCGACACAGTGGTCCGCGCAAAGATGGTGGTGGACAGCAAGGAAGCGGTCCTCGCCGAAGCTGGAGACCTCATCGTGCCCATCAAAGAAGGCCGCATCGCCGAGGATCACGTGTATGCAGAACTGGGCGAACTGATCACCGGGGCCAAGAAGGGACGCTCCTCGGGGAGTGAGATCACGCTATTCAAATCCGTGGGCCTCGCCCTCCAGGACGCAGCCGCCGCCGCCAAGACTTACCAAATGGCTAGAGAGAAGGGTGTAGGCACGGAAGTGGCCTTCTGATACCACGGCTTCCATACTGACACTCCAGGAACCCGCCCTCGTCCCTGAGTCTCATCTGCCCGTCTGAGGTGCTAGCTTGCCCTGGTATCTCAGGCATGGTACCCTTGAGTTCAGCGCCGCCATCGGCGGGTGTGATACAGCTGCCCCGCGGACGGCCGCCTGGGGCCTTCGCTCCAGCATGAGGTCGCTGCCAGATGCTTGCCACACGCCAGGATTGATGCCCACGAAAGGGATAGTCGTCCGCGATGAGCTATGCACCGGCTGTCGCGCCTGCCAGGTGGCTTGTGTTGCCGGGCACGACGGTTTGTTCGGCGTCTTCACCGCCCGCCTGCGCATCATCAAGAACGAGAGCCTGGGATTGGACCATCCTCAAGTGTGCCGCTCGTGCGGGCGGGCGCCCTGCATGGCCTCCTGTGTCACCAAGGCCTTGTACAGAGACGACACTACATCAGCCGTACTGTTGAGGGCGGAGGTCTGCGATTCGTGCACTGCGTGCGTCGAGGCCTGCCCCTTCGGCATGGTCGCCCTCCACCCTGACACCGGCCTGCCCCTCATCTGCGACCTGTGTGGCGGTGAACCAGCCTGCGTGCGGCGCTGCCCGACGGGCGCGATCTCCTATGGGGATCTATTGGCGGAGTCCGAGAGACCTCCAGCGATGCATCTGGTGACGCCTAACCTCGCATCTTCCCGTCCTCGCCTCGGAGAGGATGGATGAAAGGCGTTTCCTCTGTCAACGGTGAGGAAGATATCCATGGATAGCTACGGTGGCTCAGTCTTGCGGGTCGATTTGACCGAAGGCACCTCTGTTCGCCACCCCACGGAGGAGGAACTTGCCAGATCGTTCCTCGGCGGCCGCGGGCTCAACGTCAAACGCCTCTGGGACGAGCTTCCAGCCCACACCGACGCCCTTTCCCCCGAGAATGCATTGATATTCGGGGCTGGACCTCTCGTGGGAACGCTCTTCCCAGGAGGAGCGCGCTTCAATGTCACCGCCATGTCGCCGCACACCGGCATTCTTGGCGACTCCAATGCCGGGGGGTTCTTTGGCCCCGAGCTCAAGTTCGCCGGCTACGACCAGCTGATCGTACAGTGCAAGTCTGACCACCCTGTCTACCTTTGGATCAGGGACGACCAAGTCGAGATTCGAGACGCACGCGGCCTGTGGGGCCGTGACACCTGGGAGACCACGCTCTCCATACAGGAAGACTTGGGCGACCCGGATACTCAAGTGGCCACCGTCGGCCAGGCCGCGGAGAACGGAGTAACCTTCGCAGGGATCTTCGTCAACCTAAACCGGGCTGTGGGCAGAACAGGCATGGGCACGGTCATGGCCGCCAAGAACCTCAAGGCCATCGCCATCCGAGGCACGGGCCTCATCCCCGTGGCGGACATGGCACGGTTCCAGGAGATCATCGAACGCCTTGACGCCGTCATCTATCAACACCCAGAATACGAGCAACGCGTTCGCCTGGGCACCACCAAACTGATGAGGGCCCTCAACGCCATCGGCGCCTTGCCCACACGCCACTTCCAGCAAGGCCAGTTCGAACATGCCGAGGATGTCAGCGGAGAGACCATCGAGAGACTCTACAAGACAAAGAGCAAAGCCTGTTTCGCCTGTACCATTCCTTGTAGTCGTTTCCTGGTCGTGGACGACCCTCGCTTTCCCGGCCTCTGCCTGGAGGGTCCCGAGTACGAACCCCTCGCCGGCTTCACCGCTCGCGTGGGCAACAGCGATCTGGCGCTCGCCCTGAAGTGCGTAGACCTCGCCAATCGGTACGGCATGGACGCCATCACTCTCTCCGAGGCCATCTCCTGGGCCATGGAGTGCCACCAACGCGGAATGCTCTCGCCCGAGGAGAGCAACGGTCTGGACCTCACCTGGGGCAATGGCGATGCCATTCTGTCCCTCGTCCACAAGATCGCCCACAGGGAAGGTCTTGGCGACCTGCTCGCCGACGGAGTGAAGAGCGCAGCACAGCGCCTGGGAAAGGGCTCAGAGCAGATAGCCATGGAGGGCAAGGGACTGGAGGTGTTCCAAGCCGATCCTCGGGCCATCAAAGCGTACGGATTGGGCAACGCTGTAGCCAGTCGAGGGGCAGATCACCTACGCTCAGAACCCTGGTTCGAGTTCTCCAACGACCCTGAGGAGGGTATCCGTCGGTTCGGAATCCCAGAGACCGCATTCCGCCTGGAAAGTCGAGGCAAGGGTCTCGTGGTCAAGCATTTCGAGGAGATGGCCGCAATTGCGGACTCACTGGGGGTATGCAAGAACACCTACAACAACATGGAAGTGCTCTCGTGGACCGAGACAGCGGACCTTCTCCAGGCCGCCACCGGGTGGGACTTCACCGGTGACGAAGTGCAGGCCATCGGTGAGCGTATCGTGAACCTTGAGCGGCTGTTCATCGCACGCGAAGGCATCACTCGCCGGGACGACGCCCTGCCAAGCCGATTTCTCAAAGAGCCCATGCCTGCAGGGAGCGGGCCCAGCACCGGCTCCGTTCTGGAGCTGGAGGCCATGCTCGATGAGTATTATCTAGCTCGCGGATGGGAGACTGACACAGGCTTGCCCACAAGTGACAAACTCAGGGAATTGGGCCTCCCGGCAGGCGACTGACCAAAGGAGCATCTCGATGTATGAACTGAAGATTGAAGTGGCCAAAGTCCTCGGGGAGTGTTCGGCAGATCCACCGATGACCCCGGGTCAGTACTTCACCGTGAGCAACGGCGATATCCGGATTCCCCGAGGCAGCTACATCTGCGCGTGGGCCCTCCACAGCCTGTTTCCGGTGATCACCCCCAAGGAGCGAGAGATCCTTGAGTCCAAAGAGGACGACTGGATGTGGCGCGTGCATCACGCCCAGTGTCCCGATCCCGACGGACGAGTGATCTTCAACATACAGCAGATGGACGCCGCAGTCCGGGAAACTCATTCCCCAGCCGAGATCGCAGCGCCGGACCAACTGGACAGCAAGGAGGATGGCTATTGGACCTTGAAGGTCGTGGTGCATGAGGTCGGAGGGACGTGCACCTCGGGTATGAAACCCGGCGATTTCTTCATTCTGCGAAGCGGCCGCCTGTACATCCCGGCAGATCGCCACTTCTGCCTCTACGCGCTGCAGGCCACTTTCCCTTTCCTGGCCGCAAAACAGCGACATCTGGAGGATGGTGACTGGCTGAAGCGCGCAAACTGGATCATGTGCCCTGATCCGGCAGGAAACGTGATCATGAAGGTCGACAGACTGGGGACGGACCCTGGTCCCACCTAGATGATCGTTTGCGTGCCAGCGACGGCACTCTACCGTGCAAACAGAAGCGCCAGGGCCCCTTGCAGAGGAAGCCTGGCGCCTTTTGTCCGAAGTCCAGCGCAGCGAGCCATCCCAAACAGCTTCGAGGGGAGCCGCTCGTCGCAGCCCCAGCCCTCAATCCTTGAGCTTGACGATCATCTCGATCTCCACCGGGAGGTTCATCGGCAGCTCATTGACGCCCATCACGGACCGGGTATGCTTGCCACGATCGCCCAACAGTTCGCCCAGCAACTCAGAGGCCCCATTCAGCACCGCTGGCTGCATCACAAACCCTGGTGCGCTGGCGACATACCCGGTGACCTTGACCACCTGCTCGATCCTGTCCAGGTCGCCGATGTGCTGCTTGAGAATGCTCAACAGGTTCAACACGGTAACCTTGCAGGCATCGTATCCTTCCTCCACCGTGAGGTCGGCCCCAAGCTTGCCCTCATACTTCAGCCCGCCACCCTCGAAACAACTCGATCCAGAGGTGTACACCATCCCGTCAACCTCCAGAGCCGTGACGTAGACACCCATCGCGGTTGGTGGTTCCGGCAAGGTGTATCCCAGTTCACGCAGTCTCTCTTCCACCGACATCTCAAAACCTCCTCAGGCTACTAATCGTCGGCTTATCACCATCGACATCCGGCCCACTCCAACCCCTGGGACAAATGCTCGCAGATTACAGCCCCGCCTCCAAGACAGAGAGCAGCTGATCTATGTCCTCCTTTGTGGTGAAGAACTGCGATGAGATGCGCAGTTTCCTCCCCACATTGATCGATGCCACGATGCCGTTCTCCTTGAGGAGCTGACCCACCTCTTGGCCGTCGTCCACCACGCATGGCACGATTCCACTCCGCGGTCCCGGTGGCGTGAATAACTCCAGGCCCAGCTCCTTCGTGCCCCGCCACACTCGGGAACTGAGTCGCAAGACCTGTTCCCCGGATCTATCCATGCCGACACCGTTGCCAGGCTCCTACTTGCCTAACACTGTCACTGTATGACGAACAACTCTTCCGTATCAGCATAGGTGGTTAGTATTTCAGCCCCGTCTTCCTTCACAAGGATGAGGTCTTCCAACTGCAAAGCTCCCACGCGCTCGTCCACGATAACTGGTTCGATGTAGATGAGCATGTTGGAGCGGAGTTCCTGAGAGTTCTGGGGCTGCAACATGGGTGCTTCATGAAGACTCAGGCCGAAGCCATGACCAACATGGGGGCCAGGAAGCTTGATCCCGAAGTCCGCGTATGCCTGTACGCATGCTTCGTAGACTTCGGAGGCACGTACGCCGGCCCTCATGCACTCGACAGCCTTCCTTTGAACTCGCCGGTGCTTGTCATACATCTCTGCTTGCAGATCGCTCGCTTCGCCCACAATCGCCATGCGGGCCACGTCTGAGCCGTAGCCGTCAAATTCGGCTCCGAAGTCCACGCCAACCAGGTCGCCCGGCTCGAGTTCCCTTTCTCGTGCGGCGGGATGAGCGTGGAAACTCTGGTCGCCTGCACGAAGCACGCCAAAAAGGGTGTGGCTAGCGCCCGCGCGGCCAACCTTCTCCGTGATGGATCGCAGAACACCCGCCTCCGTGCTGCCCACTTTGGCCTCACGAAAAGCCTCCACGATCGCGCGCTCGGTGGCCAGAGCTGCCTGTGCAAACCTTTCGATTTCACCTTCCGTCTTTATGCTTCTTACTTCATCAAAGAGCTCGTCACAAGCCTCCAAGCTGGCCCGAGGAAGAGCTTCGGCTAGCTCCTCGTAATGTGCAGCCGGCAAGTACATCTTGTCGATGCCTATGCGCCCGGCGGCCAGCCCCTTATCCTTGAGCACGCCCGCCAGGAGGGCGATAGGCGTTTGCGCATACTCCACGTAGGAACGGACATCTTCAGTCCAAGAGTCAGCCCTGGCTAGGCTTTCCTCTATGTTGCAGACGAGCAGCGCATCGTCACCCCCCTTGGGCAACACGGTCATGGCCAGCCGCTTGGGGATGGCTAGCTGAGTCATGATAAGGGCGCCCGAAGTGTAGAATACATTCGGCTGCGACGTAGCTACTACTGCGTCGAATCCGGTTTCGCCCATGACCCTCTGAAACTCTTCCACGTTCATCAGTTTTTCTCTAGTCACCTTTCACCCTCCCTCTTCCACGTTTTTCAGTTTTCTGTCCTCACGTCTCGCTCAACGTGCCCGCACAACCCACTCGACACGGATATCAGATCATGAATTCGCCCCCGTTGATGTCCATCGTAGCTCCTGTGATGAAGGAAGCTTCTTCAGAGGCCAGGAATGCCACCAGATTGGCTTCGTCTTCCGCCGACCCCACGCGGCCCAGGGGAATCGCCCGCGCCTCTTCAGCAATGTGCTCTTCGGCAGCATCTCCAAATTCGCGCGAGAAATGCTCACGCATCATCGGCGTATCAATCGTCCCCGGAGTCACTGCGTTGATGTTGATGTTAAAGGCTGCAGCCTCGAGAGCAGCATGGCGCGTTAGTCCCAAGACCCCGGCCTTCGACGCGGTATAGTGGGCCCCGGCGTGAGTGCTGACGCTCCTCCCGGCCGAAGACGAGATACTGACGACCTTACCACACCTTTGACTCTTCATATGGGGCAGCACGGCTCTCATGAAGTTGAAGACACCCTTTAGATTGATGTCAATCACTTCGGACCAGTCGTCATCACTAATCGTCTCAAGCGGGGACGTGGTCCTGGATACTCCCGCGTTGTTGACCAAGATGTCCACGCGGCCGAAGTTGGATATCGTCTCCTGAACCACTCGATCAACCTGATCGCTTTTCGAGACGTCACCCGGCACAGCAATCGCTTCGGCGCCATGCAGGCGCGCTTCCTCCGCCACTGCCGTCGCGTTGGCGGCAGTCAAGGAGTTGACCGCAACTGCTGCTCCTTCTCGAGCGAGCAAGAGTGCGACCGCGCGCCCCATCCCTCGCCCTGCGCCAGTTACAATCGCCACCTTGCCGCTGAACCTGCCTTCGGAGCGACTGACTTGTCCGCTCATGTTCCACCCTTTCCGCGCCAATCTTCTGTGAACTCCGTGTCGACATCTGAACCGAGCCAGACACACTAGTGGTGACGCCTTACCTTGTTGGCACCACCTCCTGTCACCCCTCGGAACTCAGCTAGCTGGAGCTATCCCTGAGCCACGTGTCCCTGAGTGCAGATGTCGCCTATTGAGGGCACCAGACCAAGAGTGGGCGACAAGCCAAGCATTAAACAGACCAAGTGCGAATGACTCGGCCTGTTCCGACTTCTTCAGGTCCCGACTGACGCTCGTCGGAAGTTGGTGCTGCCCTCTGGTCACAACCGCATTTCGAGAACTGAGAGCAGCTGATCTATTTCCTCCTCTGTGTTGAAGAAATGCGGTGAGATGCGCAGTTCCTTCCCCACATTGATCGATGCCACGATGCCCTTCTCCTCGAGGAGCCGGCCCATCGCTTGGCCGTCGTCCACCACGCAGGTCACGATCCCACTCCGAGGTCCTGGTGGCGTGAACAACTCCAGGCCCAGGTCCTTCATGCCGTGCCACACCCGTGAACTGAGCCGCAAGACCTGCTTCTCGATTCTATCCATGCCGACACCGTTGAGGTAGTCCAGAGCAGCCTTCAACTCGAATGCGCCCTGGAAGTGCACGGTGGCCGTTTCGAACTTCCTGGCCGTCTCGTAGAACTCCACCGGCAGCAAGTGCGCGTCGTCACCATACTCCTTCACCTGGAGGAACCCTCGATACACTGGCTCCAACTCGGGCAGCAGTTCCTCCCTCACGTAGAAAAACGCGAGGCCCATGGGACCCAGCAACCACTTGTACACTCCGGAGGTATAGAAGTCGACCCCGGAGCTCTTCACGTCGACACCAATAGCACCCACGGCCTGTATTCCATCCACGTGCAAGTAGGCCCCGTGCGCATGCGCCAGATCGGCCAGCCCTTTCAGGTCGTAGACGTACCCGTTGCGATGGGAAACGTGGCTGACGCAAATGATCCTCGTCCTGTCGTCAACCGCTTGCTCATAGTCCGCCAGGCTGACTCCGCCACCCTCGTTCTTCAGGATTCGATTCTCGACCCCCCTGCTCCTCTCCAGACTCCCCCATACGACAGCGTTCGAGGGATAACTCAGATCATCCCACACCACGTTATCCCCCGGCTCGAAGCCAAGAGAGGTAGCCACGATGTTCGTCCCTTGTGTGGTGTTCGTGGTGATGGCAACCTCGCCCGGGTTGGCGCCTATCATGCCAGCCAGGTCATCCTTTGCCTGCCCCAGCACGTGGAGCCAATCCTGCACGCGGCCGCCGATTCCTCGAGCACGGCGGTCAAGGAACTCTCGACCCGCCTCCAACACAGGTAGAGGATATGGGCCGTCGTAGGCGGTGTCCAGATAGATCACTTCCTTCGTCACGGGGAAATCGGAACGTATACCTTCGTCCATGAAGCCTCCTCGGTGATGTCGCCCGGCCGCCCTAATTGGATCCTGCCTAGCCTTACCCTGGAGAGGGGAGGATCACCATCTTCGACTGTTGCGCCGCCCGGCCGGTCACAGACTGCACAACCGAGGTCAGTGTAGCATCGGTACCCAACCGTGTCAAACCCAAGCCAGCCTGTCCTCCCGACTTGACTCCGGGCTCGAAATCTGCTACGATCAGAATGCCGGTGACCACATCCGTGGCCCCGAGCTTCGTATGTTAACAGCCATGCTCGCAGTCGCTTGGATCATTGGGACCGAGACGGCACTTGAGCCAAGAAAATCACCAGTGGTTGGTTCTTTTGGACAGTTGCGCCTCTCGGGTTCGCCCTGAGAGGCCTTTATTTTGCAGCACACTCCGTCCTGTGCGGAACGAACCTGTATGATAGTAGTCGAAGACGTACACCATACATACGACGTGGATCGGGCCCATCCCGTGACTGCCCTGAAGGGTATCAACCTCCACATTGAAGAGGGCGAATACGTAGTCATCATCGGTAGAAACGGCTCCGGCAAGTCCACCCTCGCCAAGCACTTCAACGCCCTCCTCATCCCCACCAGCGGAGATGTCTCGATCAAGGGCATGAACACCAAGGACCCACAGCACCTGACCACCATCCGTCACTCTGTGGGCATGGTCTTCCAGGTCCCCGACAACCAGATCATCGCCACAGTGGTCGAGGAGGACGTAGCCTTTGGGCCCGAGAACATGGGCCTACCGCTGCAGGAACTCAGGGCCCGAGTAGACGAGGCTCTCACCGTTGTGGACATGCTCGACCACCGTACCAGACCACCCCATATGCTGTCCGCAGGCCAGAAGCAGCGCGTGGTCATCGCGGGTGCCATAGCCATGCGGCCTGCCTGTCTGGTTCTCGACGAGGCCACAGCCATGCTGGACCCACGCGGTCGCCGAGATGTGCTGGACACCATGCAGCAGCTACACGCCCAAGGGGTCACTATCATAGCCATCACCCACTTCATGCGCGAGGCCGTCGAAGGCACGAGGGTCATCGTCATGGACCAGGGCAACATCGCCATGGACGGTCCACCCCAGAGGATCTTCAGCCAGGCAGATGAGCTGCGACAACTGGGCCTGGACCTCCCTCAGGTGACCCAGCTTGCCGAGCGCATCCATCGTAGAACGCCAGCCTTCCCCACACCGTTGCTGTCCGTCGAGGAATGTGTCGAGGAACTATGCCGCTTACCGCAGTCGGCGGTGGTGAGCTCATGACTCCTGTGCTGCGCGTGGAGGACCTCCATCACACCTATCTGCCGGGCACCCCTTTTGAGGCGGTGTCCCTCCAGGGCGTGAATATGGAGGTGCAGGAAGGAGAGATCGTCGCCATCATCGGGCCCACCGGCTCCGGCAAATCCACCCTGATCCAGCACTTCAACGGGCTGATAAGCCCACAGAGGGGGAGCGTCACCGTTCTCGGACAGGATCTCCGTGACCACGACCTGGACATCAAGCGGTTGCGCCGCCAGGTGGGAATGATCTTCCAGACCCCGGAGCAGCAGCTCTTCGAACAATACGTCGGGGATGACATCGCCTTCGGTCCCCGCAACTTCGGGCTGGATGCCGCTGAGGTCCGTCAGCGTGTGAAGCGGGCTATGGAGATGGTGGGCCTCGGGTTTGAGGATTTCAAGGATCGGCTGACCTTCTCCCTCAGCGGCGGTGAGATGCGTAAGGTGGCCATCGCCGGAGTCCTGGCCCTGGAACCAAGGATCCTCGTCTTCGACGAACCGACCTCCGGTCTGGATCCCGCGACTGCCAGCGAGTTTCTCGCCAAGATCAGGGAGCTACGCGATCTCGAAAAAGTGACCATCATCATCGTCTCTCATAACATGGAGAGTGTGGCCCAGCTAGCGGACCGCATCTACGTCATCGTCCAGGGGCAAAGCGTCCTGGAAGGGACCCCTCAACAGATCTTCTCCCAGTCGGACCAGATACGCGACTACGGTCTCGATACCCCGCAGGTTACCCAGGTGATGCAGGGTCTGCGCAGCTGTGGAAGGCCGGTCAGAGCGGACCTGCTCTCTGTTCGCGAGGCTGAAGAGGAGATATGTCGGTGTTTCGATCTCACCGAGCGTCAGGTGGACCACTGACATGACAGACTACAGCGCTTTTGGGAACCTCACCATCGGTCAGTATCTACCCTACGGCTCTCTGGTGCACCACCTGGACCCGAGAGCGAAGATCGTGATGTTCTCACTCCTGGTCGCTGGGGTGACCTTCGCTAGCTCCTTCTCCGCCAGCGTCTTGTTGCTGGCAGCGCTGATGGGCATCGTGCGTCTCTCCCGCACGCCTCTGCGGTACGCGCTACAGGGTCTGCGACCAGCTCTGCCCTGGATCGCCATCTTCGCCACGTTGCAGCTACTCTTCTACCAAGGACAATACGGTTCAGATGTCTGTTCGACGATCTGGAGCTGGGGTTTCATCAACATCACCACCTGTAGCATCCGGCAGATAGGCCTCATGGTCCTTCGACTGCTGGAGTTCATGATCGTTATCAGCCTGCTCACCCTAACCACCACCACGGCGGAACTGACCCACGGCATGGACTTGCTGCTCAGCCCCCTCAGGCGGCTGAGGTTCCCAGCACACGAGCTGTCGCTGATCTTCGCCATCGCACTTCGCTTCGCCCCTACCCTGGCAGGGGAACTGGAAAGGATAATGAAAGCCCAGGCTTCGCGAGGGGCCGACTTCGGTGAGCAGGGGAGGCTGCGCTTCATTCAGCGCACACGGAACATGCTTCCCCTCATGGTACCTCTCTTCCTCAGCGCCTTGCGGCGCGCCGAAGATCTGACCCTGGCCATGGAGGCGCGAGGCTACACTGGGGGCAAAGGGAGGACAAGCTATGTGACGCTAAGCGCGCAGCCAGCGGACTATCTGGCTCTGGGGACGGTCTGTGTGTTCTGCGCGATACTCTTCTTCCTGCCGCTGGAGACGCTCGACACACTCATCGTCGCCACAGTCTCCCACAATATGCAAGAGGTCTATTCCCTCATCGCACACTGAAGACTAAGAGGTTTTCGTGAAAGGAGAAAGAAATGGAGAATAGAGGATCGCGCACTCTGGTGCGCAAGATCGTCGTTGCTGGCGTGTTGGGCGCCATCATTACCCTGCTGGGGTATCTGGGTCCGGCCGGTCCTGGCTTCATCCCAGTGCCCACCCCAGCCCAGCATGCCACCACGCTGCACGTGCCAGTCATCATCGGAGCCGTGCTGGAGGGACCCATCGTCGGGCTAGTGCTGGGGCTCATCTTTGGCGTCTTCAGCTGGTTCCAAGCCGGAGTCCTGGGTGTGGTGATGTTCCAGGACCCCCTGGTGGCCATACTGCCCCGTCTCTTCATCGGGGTCACAGCATGGGCCGCCTACGCCGCCTTTCGGAAGACGGGCAAGTACGCAGCGATGGGACTGGCTGGATGCATGTTGGTGATATGTGGAGCCTTCGTGTACTGGGTAGTTGCGGTGAACGTGCTGCTGTCAGCGGTGCTCGCCATAGTGCTGCTGGCCCTGATCGCGGGGTTCGTCTACCTGGCGCTGAGAGAGAACAGAGAGATTCAGGCGCTCATTCTCGCTGGAGCGGTGGGCACCCTGACCAACACCATCCTCGTCCTCACTATGCTGGTAGTACGGGGGTATCTCCCACCCGAAGCGGCGCTCGTGGCAGGCCTGACCAACGGCATACCTGAGGTAATCGTCGCCTGCATCATCGTCGTGGCCGTCGTGGGGGCCTGGAAGGGCATCGAGACAAGGAGGGCTGGTTCTACCGTCTGAGTCGGGGGGCGCGGCGAGCTATGTGCCCAGAACGAGCCTGAGGACAACAAACCCAAGCAAGGGGAGGGCCACGACACCGGCCAGCTTGAGCCACAGAACAACCTGGTCGAGTGGAGTGCTACCTCCCTTGCGAAGGGCGCCCCATATGGGAGCATAGAAGCAGAGCACACTGATCACCAGATAGGCGGTCACCTTGAGGTAGTAATCGGGAGTGATGACCCCTGCGCGCTGGGGCAGTTCTATGGCCTCTATGCTCAACCGCAGTCCAAGAAGCGCAAACAGAAAGGCCCACCTCAATTGGTAGCCCGAGGCCGCCGTCAACGCGGTCGGCGACGAGGCGCCGGCCAGGAGCCGTCTCCACTCGAAAGTGGCTACGAACTGCCGCCCGGCTATCATACTCATCATATAGAAGGAGAGCGCCAGGCTCGCCTCCCGCCCCAGGATGGTTAGCCAGTTCTGCACCATCCACCAGGATCCATAGCCGGCGACCATCTTGGGGCTGTCGAAGAGGACAATCCCTGCCGCCGCACCGAGGGATATCCACAGCCATACCCGGCTGCGATAGGCATTGCCGACCTCAGCGGACCTCCCTTGCAGACACATGGCCTCGTATACACCGGCGATGCCCCTCGGCTGCCATACATAGAAGGCGCATGTGGCCGGGAACACCAAGAGTAGCAGTAGCTGAGTATGCCAGTCCTGCAGACTACCCAGGTATCCTTCTCTGCTGTGTAGACCGCCGAAGACCGCGGGTAGCACAAACAGATAGACCACGCCCCAGGCTAGCCCGGCCAGCGCCAGGGTGTGTGCCCTCATGCCCAGTCTTGCCACCAGGAATTGTGCCAGAGGATCGGCTCTGTAGATCACTCTGTCCGTGGTCTCAGGGTTCTTTGGTGACCGTTCTCCGTTCACACTGCTCATGAACTGCGAACTCGACCTCCAGACGACTGATCTGATCTCCGCCGGTCCCAGCTTTGGTCTCGCGCCGACACTCAGCACAGATCTCAGTGCCGAGGTATTAGAGCACAGACGCCGCCACATATCAAGGCCATGAGCCGGGACGCGCATGTCGAGTCGGGACGAGAGTTACGCCACAGCAGCCAGGTGCGGGTCGACCAGCTCACGTTCCGATCGCGCAGTGAGGACCCTACCATTGCACCAGCCGAGGCGCTACAATATACTAACTTGCGGGAGGAAATGAACGATACCGCATGCATGATGTTTACGACGTGATTGTGGTGGGTGCAGGCCACGCCGGGTGTGAGGCCGCTCTGGCAGCAGCCCGGCTGGGCTGTCGCACTCTGCTGCTCACCATCAGCCTCGACCACATCGCAGAGATGCCCTGCAATCCCAGCGTGGGCGGGCCGGCGAAAGGACATCTGACCCGCGAGATCGGGGCCCTAGGTGGGGAACAGGCGCGAAACATCGACCGCACCTTCATTCAGATTCGCCTCCTCAACCAGAGCAAGGGCCCTGCCGTGCATGCCCTACGGGCTCAGGCGGACAGGCGCCTCTATTCCGCCACCATGAGGACCACACTGGAGAGCACACCCAGCCTCCAGCTGAGGCAGGCAGTGGTGGAGAGGCTGCTCGTGAAACATGACAAGGTCGAGGGCGTACAGGACAGCTCCGGGAGGCGGTACTCGGGCACAGCCGTGGTCTTGACCACAGGAACCTTCCTCAACGCCCGCCTGACTAGGGGCGCGCACACCTGGCCGGGTGGCAGAGATGGAGAGCAAGCGGCGACCGGCATGTCCCAATCCCTCAGAGACCTCGGTTTCTTCGTCGAACGTTTGAAGACAGATACCCCTCCCCGCGTGGATGCTCGAACGATAGACTTCACCGAGACCGACGTCCAGCTGGGCAGCGCGGACCCTCTGTACTTCAGTTTCTCGTACGGCGATGTGGCTCCTGGACCTCCCGAACCGGTGATTCCTCGGCAACCGCCAGAAGCCGTATACCCCATCCCTTCACAGCTTGAGTGGCGTCATCAGATCCCCTGCTATCTGGTCCACACCAACCCGCACACCCACGACGTGATCATGTCCAACCTCCATCGCGCCCCTCTGTACGACGGAACGATCGACGCCGAGGGGCCTCGCTACTGCCCCAGCATAGAGATCAAGGTGCCCTCCTTCCCCGAGAAGCACTCCCACCAGTTCTTCCTCGCGCCTGAGGGCTGGCATACCAATCAGGTCTACGTCCAGGGGGCGTATACCAGCCTCCCCGAAGACGTGCAACTCGCCATGCTGCGCACGATCCCTGCCCTGCAAAGGGTGGAGGTCTTGCGTTACGGATATGCCGTCGAGTACGACTACGTTCCCTCCTCTCAACTCTCCTCATCTCTGGAGACCAAACTTGTGGAGGGCCTGTTTCACGCGGGTCAGATCAACGGCTCCTCCGGCTATGAAGAGGCTGCCGCTCAGGGCATCATGGCTGGCATTAGCGCTGCTCGCAAGGTACGGGGCGAGCCTCCAATCATCGTGGGCCGTGACCAGGCGTACATAGGTGTCCTCATCGACGACCTCGTCACCAAGGACATCAATGAACCCTACCGCATGATGACTTCGCGCGCTGAGTACCGCCTTCTCCTGCGGCAGGACAACGCGGATCTCCGCCTATCACCCATCGGCTACGATCTCGGGCTCCTGGATCGGCGGCGGTACGAGGCTGTCGAACGGAAGCGCAAGGCGATAGAGACAGAACTGGCGCGCCTGAAGGAGACCTGGCTCCGTCCTACAGACGACACCAACCGGCAACTCGCGGCCTGGGACCTTCTGCCCCTGGACGATGGCGTCAACGCCCTGCAATTCCTGCGTCGCCCGGAGATCACCTACGCCATGCTGGAGGCACTCGCCCCAAGCCGCGGCCGATTGGCGCCTGACGCAGCGCAACAGGTAGCCATCGAGGCCAAGTATGCGGGGTACATCGAGAAGCAACGAAAGCAGGTGGAGCGGATGCGTCGCCTGGAACAGCGCGCCATCCCGTCGACCTTCGACTATGACCGGATAGTGGGCATGCGGAAGGAGGCCCAGGAGAAGCTGCGCCGCTTCTGCCCCGCCACGGTGGGCCAGGCCACCCGCATCAGCGGCGTCAACCCTGCCGATATCTCCATCCTCCTCATCTATCTGGAACGGTCTAGAGCACGGTAGGACGCTCGCCCTCAGCAATCCAGCCCTCCACCTCTGCAACGGCCTTCTGCGCGGCCCGGTACTGTGTGCATTCTCCTCTGCGCTAAGGTGCCCCAGCGAAAGCAGCTTCCAAAGCCCACAACGCGCGCGACGGGACTCTTTGCCTGCGGAGCGACCAGCGGCTGACAGACCGGACACACAAAGGGTGGAGGCGTTCCTCTGCCTCCACCCCTGTTATCCAGGTTTTCGTACGCAGTACCCGAGACGGGCACCGACGAATCTAGGCTGACTCTCCCCCCTTTGGCTTGTAGAGGCGCACCCAGGCCAACATCCAGATTGCGCCCAGCCCAAAGATCGTCACCGCCACACTGAAGAACGCACCCAGGAAGGGGATGCTCCTCAGCAGCACAAAGATGGCCAAGCCTATGAGCAGCGGTACGATCCCCATCGCCTTATCCACCCACGCGGAAGCCGTGTTCTTCAAGATCAGCCACCCTATGAGATAGCAGAAGGCGACCTTGGTGATGTAGACGGAGACGATCCAGAACCCCACGACCAGGGCAGCCTCCAACACCATGAACACGCCAGTGATGATTCCAACCAACCCACCCAAGGTGAGCACTCCAAGGATGATGTCGAGCATGATCATCACGAAGAACAGCAAGGGCACGATCACCAGGAACGCCAGCAGGGCCGCCACACCCCAGCCCAGGCTGTGCAGTGGTTTCTCCTTCCAGTGCTGAACCACTTCCTTCAGCCATTTGGGTACGAGCCACAATAGAAGTACCCCGATGATGAGCAGTGTCAAGAAGTTGCGGATGGTGCCCACGATCCATCTGACCACCAAGGTCACGATGGCCACAGCCGTCAATGCCCCAGTCGGGACCTCCGGGACCTCAACCTCTGAGGCCTCGACGTCATCAGGCACCGGCGTCTGATAGACTATGGCCCCACCGACGACCTCGTCCGGAATCTCCACTGTCGCCGGGCTGGTGTAGGTCAGCTTGCCATCTATCTGAGCTTCCTCCGTGATGGTCAGCCCGGGACCGACAAGGCGTGGCGGCATGTACGGGTTCCACGTGCCCATGAAGACACTCCATTGTTCGAACTCGGGGTCTGGCTCCTCCACCTCCGCCTGGACGTCACCTGCTATGTGGCCCGAGATCTCCAGCGCGGCCGCCGCTACCTTCACATCTCCAGCGATGTCCCCGCCAAGCAGGGCCTGATACCCCGCAACGAATGTGTCACCCGCGATCGCACTGCCCGGCTCAGCGGCGAAACCGAAGCCAGCCGCAAACAGGTCATCGCCCACCTCGCCGCTGGGGCCAAGCTTCAAGTCGCTGCCCGCGAAACGTACATCATCGGTCACGGTGCCGTTGATGTGGATCTTTCCCCCTGCGGCCCACAGGTCGCCGTCAATGGTGCCATTGATGATTATGTCGCCACCCGCAGCGATCAGATCACCGTGGACTGTCCCGTTGACGGTGATGGAACGCGCGAACAAATACAGGTCATCGTCGACGTCCTCATCGATGACAATGACGTCTGTGGTTCTGATATCGGCCGCCAGCGCAGGCGCTGCCAGAACCAGGGAGGCCAACAACAGTATGCCAAGCACGATCAGTGTCTTTCTTGTGCGGCCTTTCCTCATCTCTATTCCTCCTTCTCCCTCGCGGGTTGTACTGAACTTGGGGTGAAGCCTCGGCACATCGACCAAGCTCACCTGCCGCTTTGTTAGGCTTTGTTATTATGTTCCAAAGTTATTACTACATTTCCCTTCTTGTGCCCTCTTTCAACATAGCTATGAGCCTCGGCAGTTTGTTCTAACGGATAGCGTCTATCTATGACCGATTTCATCTTCCCCGCCTCAATAAGCTCTTTGAGGAAAACTACATCTTCGGTACTATTCTCTGCTATCGCGAATATCGCTTTCTTGCTGCTTGTCATCGAAGTCCATAGCCCTCGAACAATCTGTGGCAGCCCAGGGCTAGCTAAAAGATAGCGTCCATTTTGCTTTAGCGATCTTATACTACCTGAAAACGAACTCTTGCCTACAGCGTCAAAAACAATATCATAGGTCTCACCGCCTTTGGTAAAATCCTCTTTAGTGTAATCAATTACCTTATCGGCTCCCAGAGATTTCACCAATTCCAAATTCGTGGTACTGCATACCCCGGTAACTTCTGCCCCAAAGTACTTGGCAAGCTGTACCGCAGCAGTACCTACACTTCCAGAAGCTCCATAGATAAGAACTTCTTGTCCGCTCTGGATGTTACCCTTGTCTCTAAGGAAAAACAATGCGGATAATGCCCCAAAAGGAACAGCGGCGGCTTCCTCATAGGTCATATTGGCCGGTTTTATTGCCACCGTCCCTTCTTCAGGCAGACATTTGTACTCGGCATGAGTACCGATGTACTCGCCAACACCGGTAGATCCGAAAACTTGGTCACCTTTCCTAAATACCTTTACATCTTTGCCTACTGCTTCAATCTCCCCGGCTAGGTCAGACCCTAGTATAGTATTCTTTGGCCTTGGGAAACCCATCATGATTCTTCCCCAAAATGGGTCACCCTTTCGAGATCTCCAGTCCCCTGATGATACTGTTGTCGCATATACCTTTACCAGTATTTCATTGTCCTTGGGAGTAGGTCTTGCTACCTCTTTGAGCTGAAGAACATCCGGTGGTCCGTATCTTGTGTATACAATCGCTTTCATGAGTCTCCTCCTTATCTACTTTGATTTGGCCATTTTCAATGTAGTTCACTACCATACATCCTGCAAGCTAGCAATACCCAACGACCAAGCCCACCTGCCGCTATTCCGCTGCACTTCATAGCGCCAACTGTAACGCTTTGTTAGGTCCTGCTATTATGCTCCACAGTTATGCCTACATTCCCCTCTTTATGGCCTTCTTCGACATACCTCAAGACTCATTCTACTTCCTCCTTTTTCCTTTCAGTCCTGCTTGCCGAACACTAATCTAGATGACTGCCGTCGCAAAAAGGTCTATTAGAGCTCTTCCCACATCCGCAGAGGGTTACACGATTGCGAACTTCATATGTTGTACCATCTGCTGATTCGATAGGAATGCCGCCCCGGACCCAGATAGGGCCCGTCTTCCCTGACTGAGTGTCCCAAACCAGACCGATAGACGGTTCGAAGACAGGCTCGATAGCTGTGCCCCTTTCATCCCAGACTACCAGCCTTCCGGAAGGGCAATCACAGGCTTCCTCGATAGCTATTTCTCTGGCATCGAGATTATGGGATTCTTCGGTGAGTTGCCATATTCCCCCGGCGCGGTCGCAGAAACGGGCGGTGGCACAGAAATCCGGTGCGTCGGTGAGTATGAGGCCTGGACCGGTTATTTCGTCGGCTTGCTCTAGATAGGGAGTGCGGGCAGCTTCTTCTGTACCGTCGAACTTGATTCTAACGTGAGTACCATCGCAAAATGGCCGGTTACGGGAGCGACCGCACCGACAGAGAGCATAGTTCTCCAGCGTCGGATATTCTTTGCCTTCTTTCCAGCCATGACTCTGCCCATCGGCATCAACCCGGATGATCTGCTCCGAAAGTGGAATCCCTCCCGTTACGAGGTAAGGGCCGTTCTTGGATACCTTGATTCTGTATTTGGCTACTTCTTGAGGATTGATTTCTGACATTCCCGTGTATCTACACCATGGCAATCTTGGTCTTATTGTCTTCGAATTCAACTTCAAAGACCGTCTCGTCTTTTGCTCTACCTCCAAGAAGACCTATTCTGGGGCCAGCGATGCATTTGCCGGTTGGTACATTGAATTTGGCGCCGTGGTTGGGGCAAGTAATCACCTTCTTGTGTCCCTTTTCAACATACCTGTGAGCCTCGGCCATCTGTTCCAATGGATGGCGTCGATCTATGACCGCCTTTGGCTTTCCCGCCTCAATAAGCTCTTTGATGTGCTCCATTTAACCAGTTTATGCCCGTCTTTACGACTCGGAAACGACTGCAGATGAATTGAATCCTTTAACTATAAGCCATACCGCAAATGCCATTTCTTGCACGGCTATTGGAAGGAATAGAATGTCTAGATTGATGCCGATAAACTGCAACAAGTAGGTTGCGAACGACAATGCGGCTCCAATAAGACCCCAACCTGATAACCATCGAGGAATGAGTCTTGTTCTATACAGTATGTAGTTTAGCATCAGAGCAGACAGGGACCAAACGAGTCCAGGCCCAATCATAAAGGCCCATTCACGTGCTGCTAGTAACAAGGTGCCTAAGGTTTGAAAATAGGAAGCATCCGGAGCTCCTGCTTTCACAAACTCCTGACTTAATGTCAACAGTGTTAGTAGGATGATACTGCCAACAATAGTGCTAAGACCCTCAATGAACCTGAGACTGAAGAACCCAAGAGCTAAGGCTTCATTATGCCTTTTCAAGATTGGGAACAGCATAATTGGAATGCCAATAACTGCAAGGGCCCAAATTAACTCGATGAGCATTCCTGTCAACACTTGGTTTTCATTTGCAGAAACACTGACAAGATAATCCGGGATAGGTTCCCCTATGATTCCTCCTCCCAAGAATCCCAAAAAAGGGGCAGTCATTATGGGCGCTGCCGTCGCAACTATGAATAATACTCCCACAATTCTTGCGGTCTTCTTGTCTGAATTCATTTCTTCTTCCCTTTGTTTCTGCTGTTTGGATTGTCCTGTGCAGTTACCTTGTTAGGTTCTGTTATTATGCTCCACAGTTATTACCACATTTCCCTTCTTGTGCCCCTTATCAACATAGCTATGAGCCTCGGCAATCTGTTCGAGCGGATAGCGTCTATCTATGACCGATCTTATCTTTCCCGCCTCAATAAGCTCTTTGAGGGAGATTAGATCTTCAGGACTTTCGGTTGACAGCGCACATATTGCTTTCTTGCCTCCTATTATTGAAGTCCTTAGCATTCGAACAAGCTGTCTCATCCCAAAGCCGGCGGGGGCAGAGATGAGGGTCAGTTTGCGATGCGATCCGTTCGCCGAGCATGTCACTCAACGGCCCAATGGTCGCTTCCTCCAGAGCGAGGCTACACTGCCGCGTGCAGTCCGTGGCCGTCAATCACGGCCGGCTCTTGAAGGCTTCCATAAGTGCGGGATAGAAGCCGCTCAGCGCAGCCACAAGCACGGCTAGTTTCACCGCAGCGAGCCATGTCAGGTTTGCGCTAATCAGACCCTGAGCGACCGCTCCGGGGAACAGGTCGGGAACGACCCACGCCCACACGAACTTGAACACGACCACCGAAATGACAAAGGTCACGGCGACGGCGATGAGGATGGCGATCCCTATTGGCACCCCTTCAGTCACCCGTCTTTCTACTTCTTCAGCCACCCGCTTTTCTACTTCTTCAGCCATCCGCTTCTCTGCTTCGTCTCTTGACTCCTCCATTGTAGTATCCTCCTTCATTTGATCCATAATATGCTCTAGTTGTACTCCTTCTAGGCGGCAACTTACAATACACAAGCGCATCCTTGATTGCCTGCGGCATCCGTCGCAGCCTCTACCCAGGCCGCCCCCTCCTGCTCACAGCCCCCAGCCGCCATCCGCGTCGCTTTGTTAGGTTTTGTTGTTATGCTCCACAGTTATGACTACATTTCCCTTCTTGTGCCCTTTGTCGACATACCTGTGAGCCTCGGGGATTTGGTCCAACGGATAGCGTCTATCTATGACCGACTTCATCTTCCCCGCCTCAATAAGCTCTTTGAGGAAAACCAAATCTTCCGTCCTAGAGGACGACGTCCCAGCTATTACTTTCTTGCCGCTTGTCATTGAAGTCCATAGCTTCTGAAGAAGTGGCAGCCCAGGGCCAGCTACAACATAGATTCCTTCTTTCTTTAGCGATCCTATACAACCTGAGAGCGAACCCTTGCCCACCACGTCAAGAATGACATCATGGGTCTCACCGCTCTTGGTGAAATCTTCTTGAGTGTAGTCAATGACCTGGTCTGCACCAATCGAGCGCAGCATGTCCAATTTCGCCGTGCTGTCCACGCCAGTCACTTCAGCCCCAAAGTACTTGCCAAGCTGTATCGCCATAGTACCTATACTTCCGCCCGCACCATTAATCAGAAGCCTTTGTCCGCTCTGGATATCTCCTCTTCTAAGAAAGAACAATGCTTCAAGCCCCCCAACAGGAACGGCGGCTTCTTCTTCATAGGTCATATTGGCCGGCTTTGTTGCCAGCGCCCCTTCCTCAGGCAGGCATTTGTACTCGGCATAAGAACCAAAACTCATCCCGGTAGGTCCAAAAACTCGGTCACCTTTCCTAAATAGTTTTACGTCTTTGCCTACTGCTTCAATTCCTCCGGCTAACTCCTGCCCTAGTATAGTTATTCTCTTGGGTCTTCTGAGACCATTGTATATCCGCATGGGGAGCGATAAGAAGAGAGGGGATTTGAGACCTCGCATCTCACAGTCCCCTGCTGTTACTGTTGTCGCATATATCCTTATCAGTACTTCATTGTCCTTGGGAGTAGGTTTTTCTACCTCTTCGAGCTGAAGACCATCCGGCGGTCCGTATTCTCTCCATACAATTGCTTTCATAGGTATTCCTCGACAGTTGCCTTGATCCGGTCATTTTGCGTGTAGTTCACCACAATCTATTCTATTGGTCTGCAAAGCCTAACGGTCGTGGCATAAGCGGCGCCCCACACATCTACATTAACCTCAGCTTCTCTCGGAGCGCATGCTATGCTCCTCCGCGTCCGCTTGATGCCATTGTTAGACGGCTCATTGACCGATGATCTCAGGTTGCTCCAATACTCCCTAAGCTCAAAAGGTTCCTAAGCTCTAACTTACCGTATTGTTAGCTAGCGCCGAGGGCGCCTGGCAGCCAACAATCGCCGGGGCCTCGTGGATGAGCTCGTCATTCTCGAGAGCCTCCACCATGAACAGGGCAAAGTCCACGCGGCGCGTGATGTTGCTCTCCAGGATGGGGTCGCCCACGTGCCTGCTCCACACCGGTAGGCCCTGGCTCTCACCCTCTTCGAGGTCGCTCCCACGCACGACCGTCCACAGGGTGTCGCTGGCAAACACCCGCCGGCACGCTTCCACCTGATCGTCGATGTCCACGGCGCGAGCTAGCCGCCCGAGCCAGCCGAAGGCTTTCACGACCGCTCTGGAGGTCCACGAGTAGACGTCCTGGCCGTCCATCGTAATATGCCAGCCGCAAGAGAATATGAGGCGCGCGTCCGGGCGCGCGTGGTCGAGTACCGCCTGGGCCGTTCCCGACGAGTACTGGTGAACGCCCCAAGGTACCAGCACGGTGAGCACCCCGTCACACCCGGCGACCGCCTTCTTGATGGCCTCGCGGTCGTTCGTCGCTCCGGGAATGACGGTGATGCGCCCCTTGAACGCGTCGAGTTTGCCTACGCTGCGCTCCCGACAAACGCCAACCACCTCGTAGCCCCGATCCAGCGCGTGCTGCACCATGTACTGCCCGAGCTTCCCCGATGCCCCCACGATACAGACCTTCTTCATATTCATCCTCTCGCGTCCTCTAGCTATGCGGCCATGGTTGTGGCGCGTGATCCGAGGGCTCCAATGGCGGGCGCCAAGATCCACCCTAGTCTTACAGCTCTTGTGAAGACAGTACTTGAAGAAGACATCTTACCTGGTCGCTATCTTAACCAACTATCCCGATTCGCAGTGGCAGATAACGGCCAAGCTCACCGGGCACGCGGCACAACGGGTTCAACGATTGAACAGCCAGAAGACCGAGGTGAAGGGGAATACGTCGAAAAGCCGAAAGACGAGCGTGCTCCGGTGCAACGCCTTGCTATGCGTCCGTTGCGGGGGATTCGACGTGAGTCCACTGTATCCCCACTTAAACGTGCTGATCGACAAGAATTGGGTTCCCATCGGGGTCGACAGCGACAAAGCTCGCCGGTCCTGTGGTTGTCTCGTCGGCTTCGGTCACTAGCTGCACACCTTGCGCTTTCAACTGGCGCTGTAGATCACGAACGTCGGTGAATGTATCGAGCTTGCTTGCGTTGCTGTCCCAGCCCGGATTGAAGGTTAACATGTTCTTTTCGAACATGTCCTGAAAAAGACCGATTGCGTGATCGCCGTTCTTTAGAATTAGCCAGTTCTGTGAGGCATCTCCGCCGAAGACGCTGAAGCCAAACTTCTCGTAGAAAGCCCTCGAAGCTTCGATGTCTTTGACAGCCAAGCTGATCGAGAATGTACCGAGTTCCATGATTCCCTCCCTTGGAAGACAACTCTGCCGGCGTCAGACGCATAGCGGTCGGCGCTTAACCGGCGGCGTTCCTTGGCAGCTCTATTTCGCATGGTAGAGCTATAGCCGTCCGCGTTGGAGCGCTTGTTAGGCTTTGCTTTCATGTGCCAACGTGATTACTACGTGTCCCTTCTTGTGCCCCTTGTCGGCATACCTGTGAGCCTCGGCAATATGTTCAAAGGGATAGCGTCGATCAGCGACCGTCCGACGGTGGCTCGAGCGCTACGGCTCCCTGATTACGAGGTTTCCTTCAGCAGGTCCACCACCAGCCAGCAAGCTGCGCCGACCGCTAGAAAGCAGACCGCCTGGGGTGTGTCAGAGCTCCTGTACTGCTCGCGCCCCTCCTCCGTGCTCAGATCCGCCCCCGTCAATTCGCGGCACTTGATGGTCTCCATCTCGGCCTCGAAGCGGCGACGAAACACATGTGAGAGAAAGACGAACAGGGCGGAGCCACCAGACGAGAATCCGCGGCCTCTACGTAGTTTCCCGCTTGGCTGTAAGGCTTCTTATCAGTCTTACGAGCAGAACTAGTGCACTTACCCCATAGATAACCGCCATGAGGATCAAGAAGACGGTTACCACTCTTGGCACAACATCGACCGCAGTAGCATTCGGTATTACACTGAAATCAAAGGGGAATATGAATAGTAGCGATCCGACCACAGCGATACCGATGATGATAATTATCAGCTGAGCTGTCGTGCGAAACCAGTATCTATCGTAAAAAATCATTACAGTATAAGCTACTATGGCTAGAATTGATGCTGTAATCGGAATAGGAAGCCAAGTGAAATAGTCGTTAGTTAGCATCGATAGTCGGGTAACACTTCCATCTGGTATGGTGGTGTACCATGCAAAATACTTATAGAAGACGGTAATAAGGATGAGATTACCCACAGTCACGAGGATCATAAAAATGTGGCTGCTAATTTCACTCCTACTCTGGGGTGATGATTCCATGCGTTTCCTCCTTGCCTTAAAGGATAAAGATACCGTTCATAGGAATCAGGATAATGCTAGAGCTCAATAAGGTTGTATTATATCTCAAATTGCCATCTAGGTAAATAGTCATTTCCTGTGAAAACCCCAATAGATTACGAACAATCGAAACCACACTTACAGAAAAGCGGCACGCAGTGATTGAATCTCTGGGGCCCCGTCGTGTTTCCGTCAACTCCAAGAAAGGTGTCACCCTACCACAGTTATGACGACATTTCCCTTCTTGTGTCCTTTGTCGACATACCTGTGAGCCTCGACGATCTGTTCCAACGGATAACGTCTATCTATGACCGCTTCTAGCTTTCCCGCCTCAACAAGCTCTTTGAGGAAGACCAGATCTTCAGTCTGCTCTTCGAAGCCTGAACCCCATACGGAAAGATAGTCACCTCCTTGTGTTAGCGAGCCTTTACTCTGTGAAGACGAAATCTTGTTTACTGCGTCAAGAATAACATCGTAAGTCTCACCGCTTTGGGTAAAATCCTCTTCTGTGTAATCAATTACCTTGTCGGCTCCCAGAGATTTCACCCACCCTAGATTCGTGGTACTGCATACCCCGGTGACTTCTGCCCCAAAGTACTTGGCAAGCTGTACCGCATAGGTGCCTACACTTCCAGAAGCCCCATAGATCAGGACTTTCTGTCCGCTCTGGATATTCGCTTTTCTAATGAAAGACAATGCTGTAAGTCCCCCAATAGGAACGGCGGCGGCTTCCTCATAGGTCATATTGACGGGCCTTATTACCAGCACCCCGTCTTCAGGCAGACATATGTACTCGGCATAAGCACCCCCCCCAGAACCGGTAGGTCCACAAACTTGGTCACCTTTCTTAAACAGCCTCACATCTTTGCCTACCGCTTCAATCTCCCCGGCCAACTCATGCCCTAGTATTTCTTTTCTTGGTTTTCCAAAACCCCATAATAATCGCAGGGGGAGCTGGAACAAGAGAGGGACTTTGAGACTTCGAATTCTCACATCCGCTGCTGCTACAGTTGCCGCATAAATCCTTACAAGTACTTCATTGTCCTTGGGAGTAGGCTTCTCTACCTCTTTGAGCTGAAGAACCTCCGGTGGTCCGTATTTCGTGCAAACAATCGCCTTCATCATACTCCTCAAGAATCGCCTAAGTGTAGCTCATCACAATCTATGCTATGAATCTGCAAGACCAAGCGACCAAGCTCACCTGCCGCTATGAAGCACAGCGGAATAGCGGTCGGGTGGTCCCTCCTGAGCGAAGTCGAAGGGCAGCGCCTTGACAAAGTACCCCGTGCCGGCATGTCCGCTGTTAGGTAGGAGAGTCCCCTTGGGGATGCGCGCGTGTCTGGGCGCGATCACTGGCGGCCGCCGTCCTGCCGACCCGTTTTCGGAGACCCTGACTACGCGCTGGTAACGAGAACCACCTTGCCCGCGTATCCGCCGCGCTCGAGTAGTTCGTGAGCACGAGCGGCCTCAGCCAACGGGAAACGCTCCGCCACGACCGGCTTGATACTGCCTGCCGCCAGTAGGTCGAGGAGTTCCGTCAGCGTTTCGCGGTACCAGGCGTTGTCCTTATCGAGATCCGGGGTCAAAGGCGCCGACTTGCCGTCCGGAATGAGTGCCAGCAGAGTCCGCATCAGCAGGGTGAAGGGAATGACGCGCAGCCCCTCCTTCTTCGTGGCGGCCACACCGAACCACACCAACCGCCCGCCTTTGCGCAGGACCTGGTACGAGCGCCAGAGTTGCCTCGCGCCGCCGATGGGGTCGAACACGGCATCCACCCCGTCGCCGGTAAGACCACGGATCCGCTCGACGAAGTCCTCGGTGCGGTAGTCGATCGGCGTGGCTCCGAGTGCGGACACGAGTTCGTGATTGTACTTGGACGCCGTGCCGTACATCTTGAGCTCTGCCAGCTTGCCAAGCCCGAGCAGAGCGGTCCCTACGCCTCCCGCCGCACCGTGGACGAGGATGCGCTCGCCGCTCCGGTTCTTGGAGGTTCGGTGCATGGCCATGTGGGCGGTGAGGTAGTTCACCACCATGCAGACAGCTTCGGCAGGATCCACACCCGAGGGGACGGGCACCAACTCGCTGGCGGGCAGGCAGATGAACTCCGTGTAGCCGCCACCGGCGCCAAGTGAGAAGGTCGCGCCGGCAACCATCTGCCCCAGCTCGACGGTCGACACCTCCTCGCCCAACTTGTCCACCACGCCAGCGACGTCCTCGCCCAGGGTGAACGGCACGCTCGGAGTCCCGGGGAGCGAACCTGAACGTCGGAACATGAGATCGTAGCCGGAGATTCCGGCGGCCAGGACCTTCACCCGAACCTCGCCCGCCTGGGGTTCAGGGAGATCCTCTTCCACCACCTGCAACACGTCCGGCCCCCCATGCTGCGTAACGACGACGCGATGATGTTTCATGCCAGCACCTCCTTGTCTTTGGCTCTCGGCTTGCCGGTGCCCTGGAGTTCCAGGACACCATCAGGTGACCCGTAGTTGTGATAGACGATTGCTTTCATCTGGGCCTTCCTTCTTGTTTGAATGATCGCGAGGTTTCGGCGGTACGGATTGTCACTTGATAGTATGCTCCACAGTTATGACTACGTGTCCCTTTTTGTGCCCTGTTTCGACATACCTGTGAGCCTCGGGGACCTGGTCCAGCGGATAGCGTCTATCTATGACCGATTTCATCTCTCCCGCCTCAATAAGCTCCTTGAAGAAGATCAAGTCTTCAGTCTTTGGTTTTGCTGCCCCGAACATCACCTTCTTGCTGCTTGTCATTGAAGTCCATCGCCCCCGAACGAATTGTGCCGGCGCGGGGTTAGCTATAAGATAGCGTCCGTTTTGTTTCAGCGATCTTATGCTACCTGAAAACGAACTCTTGCTTACCACGTCAAGAACAAAATCATAGGTCTCACCGCTTTTGGTGAAATCTTCTTGAGTGTAATCAATGACCTGGTCTGCACTAATGGAGCGCAGCATGTCCAATTTCCCCGTGCTGTCCACGCCAGTCACTTCAGCCCCAAAGTACTTGGCAAGCTGGACCGCGAAAGTACCTATCGTTCCACCCGCACCATTGATCAGAACCCTTTGTCCGCTCTGGATACTTCCTTGTCTAAGAAAACACAATGCTTCATGTCCCCCAACAGGAACGGCGGCTGCTTCCTCATAGGTCATATTGGCCGGTTTTATGGCCAGTGCCCCTCCTTCAGGTTCTTCAGGCAGACATATGTACTCAGCACAAGCACCCATACCAACAAAACCGGTAGCTGCAAAAACTTGGTCACCTTTGCTAAATCGCTTCACATCTTTGCCTACTGATTCAATTTCCCCGGCCAACTCCATCCCTAGTACAGTTACTCTCGTTGGTCTCTTGAGACCCACATATGCCCGCATGGGGAGCGCGTACCAGAATGGCAACTTGAGACTTCGTTGTTCACAGTCCCCGGCTGTTACTGTTGTCGCACGTATTCTGATCAGTACTTCGTTGTCCTTGGGAGTAGGTTTTTCCACCTCTCTGAGCTGAAGAACATCCGGTGGTCCGTATGCTGTCCAGACAATCGCTTTCACGCATCTCCTCCAAGATTGCGCGGCCTATTGGTTGGGTCTGGCGCTTTGCCAGGTCTTGCTGTTATGTTCCACAGTGATGACTACATTTCCCTTCTTGCCCCCCCTTTCGACATACCTGTGAGCCTCGGCCATTTGCTCCAAGGGATAGCTTCTATCTATGACCGTTCTTATCTTTCCCGCCTCGATAAGCTCTTTGAGGAAGACCAAATCTTCAGTTCCATAGGTTACATTCCCAACTATGGCTTTCTTGCTACCTCTGCTGGAAGTCCCTCCCCCTCGAAACATCTGCGACAGCCCAGGGTTAGCTGAAAGATAGCGTCCATTTTCCTTTAGCGCTCCTATACAACCTGAAAACGAGCTCACTCCTACCACGTCAAAGATGACATCATAGGCCTCACCGGTCTTGGTGAAATCTTCTTGAGTGTAGTCAATGACCTGGTCTGCACCAATGGAGCGCAGCATGTCCAGTTTCCCCGTGCTGTCCACGGCAGTCACTTCAGCCCCAAAGTGCTTGGCAAGCTGTATCGCTATAGTACCTATACTTCCACCCGCACCATTAATCAGAAGCCTTTGTCCGCTCTGGACGTTTCCTTTTCTAAGATGATGCAATGCCTCAAGTCCCCCAAGGGGAACGGCGGCGGCTTCCTCATAGGTCATAATGGCCGGCTTCATTGCCAGCAGCCCTTCAATCCCTTCAGGTTCTTCGGCCAGACATATGTACTCAGCATAAGCGCCCATACCAAAACCGGTATGTGCAAAGACTTGGTCACCTTCTTTGAACAGCTTCACATCTTTGCCTACTGATTCAATCTCCCCGGCCAACTCTTGCCCCAGTATCTTTCTCCTTGGTCCTCTGAGACCAAAGCCCATTCGCATGAGGAGCTGCAACATGAGAGGCTGCTTGAGACCTCGGAGTTCACAGTCCCCTGCTGTTACTGTTGTCGCATCTATTCTTATCAGTATTTCATTGTCCTTCGGGATAGGTTCTTCTACCTCTCTCAGTTCAAGAACGTCCGGTGATCCCCATTTGGTGCAGATGATCGCCTTCATGGTTTCCTCTCCAAGGTTGCCTTGATCCGGTCATTTTGCGTGTAGTTCACCATAACCTGGCCTGTAAGTCTGCCAAACCTATCCACTTGGATTCAGTTGCGGCGGAGGTCTGCAAAAAGGCATCCCACTAACCAAGACCCGCCGCAACCCAGAAACACTAATGGGAACCACAGCTCCCGGCCGTCAACTGTAACGCTTTGCTAGGTTTGGTTATTATGCTCCACCGTTATGACTATATGTCCCTTCTTGAGCCCTTCTTCAACATACCGGTGAGCCTCGGCAGTCTGTTCCAACGGAAAGCGTCTATCTATGACCGCTCTTATCTTCCCCGCCTCAATCAGCTCTTTGACGGAAATCAAATCCTCAGTACTTCCTGGTGCAATCGCACATATTACTTTCTTGCTGCCTATCATTGAAGTCCATAGCATTTGAAAAAGCTGTCTCATCTTAAAGCTGGCCAAGAGATAGCGCCCGTTTTGCGATAGCGATGTCTTGCATCGTGAAAACGAACTCTTGCCTAATATGTCAAAAATAAGATCATAGGTCTCACCGCTTTTGGTAAAATCCTCCTTGGTGTAATCAATGACCTTATCAGCCCCCAGAGATTTCACAAATTCCAATCTCGGGGTACCGCATACCCCGGTAACTTCTGCGCCAAAGTGCTTGGCAAGCTGTACCGCAGCTGAACCTATCGCTCCAGAAGCGCCATTGATGAGGACTTTTTGTCCGCTCTGAATATTCCCCTTCTCTCTAAGCAAATTCAACGCAACTATTGACCCCCATAGAACGACGACGGCTTCCTCATGGGTCATATTGGCCGGCTTTGTGGCCAACACCCCGTCTTCAGGCATACATACATACTCGGCATAAGCACCCATGATCTGACCACGATATCCAAAGACTTGGTCACCTTCTTTGAATCGCTTTGCATCCTTGCCGGTTGCTTCAATTTCCCCGGCAAACTCACTCCCTAGTATAGCTATCTTTGGTTTTCTGAAACCAAAGAACATTCCTGTGACGAGCCAGAAGGGGAAAGGCATGTTGAATTTCCGAGGGGAGACTTCTTTGAAATTCCGAGCTACAATATCCCCGTAACTTACTGTTGCCGCATATACTTTTATGAGTACTTCACTGTCCTTGGGAGTAGGTTTTTCTACCTCTTTGAGCTGAAGAACATCCGGTGGTCCGTATTCTGTGTATACAATCGCTTTCATGAGCTTCCTCCTATACTGTTTTGATCCGGTGATTCTACCTGTAGTTCACCACAATCTAACCAATAGGTTTGCGGAACCCAACGGCCCGCGCACCAGGCGCGCGGCGAGGCTACACTGCTGGGTGCAGTCCGTGGCGAACGATCACGGCCGGCTTCTGAAGGCTTCGATCAGTGCGGGATAGAAGCCGCTCAGCGCAGCCACAAGCACGGCTAATTTGACCGTGGCGAACCAGGTCAGGTTTGCGCTAACCAGACCCTGAGCGACCGCCCCGGGGAACAGGTCGGGAACGACCCACGCCCATACGAACTTGAACACGACCACCGAAATGACAAAGGTCACGGCGACGGCGATGAGGATGGCGATCCCTATTGGCACCCCTTCAGTCACCCGTCTTTCAACTTCTTCAGCCACCCGCTTTTCTAGTTCTTCAGCCATCCGTTTCTCTGCTTCGTCTTTTGACTCCTCCATTGTAGTATCCTCCTTGAGGAATAGCGGTAGGGTGTTGCGCTCTGTTAGGTCTTGCTGTTATGTTCCACAGTGATGACTACATTTCCCTTCTTGCCCCCTTTTTCGACATACCTGTGGGCCTCGGCAGTCTGTTCCAGCGGATAGCTTCTATCGATGACCGGTTTTATCTTTCCCGCCTCAATAAGCTCTTTGAGGAAAACCAAATCTTCGGTCGTAGGTGACCCTGCCCCGAATATCACCTTCTTGCTGCCGGTCATTGAAGTCCATCGCCCTCGAACCATCTGTGACAGCGGAGGGTTAGCTAAGAGATAGCGTCCGTTTTCCTCCAGCGATCTTACACTGCCTGAAAACGGACTCTTCCCTACCACGTCAAGAATAGCGTCATAGGTCTCACCGCTCTTGGTGAAATCCTCTTGAGTGTAATCAATGACCTGGTCTGCACCAATGGAGCGCAACATGTCTAATTTCCCCGCGCTGTCCCCACCGGTCACTTGAGCCCCAAAGTACTTGGCAAGCTGTATCGCCATAGTACCTATACTTCCACCCGCACCATTAATCAACAGCTTCTGTCCGCTCTGGACATTTCCTTTTCTAAGAAAATGCAATGCTTCAAGTCCCCCGACAGGAACGGCGGCGGCTTCCTCATAGGTCATATTGGCCGGCTTTATTACCAGCACCCCTTCTCTAGGTTCTTCAGGCAGACATATGTACTCGGCATAAGCACCCAGACCAAAACCGGGAGTTCCAAAAACTTGGTCACCTTCTTTAAACAGTTTGACATCTCTTCCTACTGCTTCGATTTCCCCGGCTAGCTCCTGCCCTAGTATGGTCATTCTCCTTGGTTTTCTGAGACCCACATATGCTCGCATGGGGAGCGACAAGAAGAGAGGGAATTTGAGACTTCGCATCTCACAGTCCCCTGCTGTCACTGTTGTCGCATATATTCTGATCAGTACTTCATTGTCCTTGGGAGTAGGTTTTTCCACCTCTTTGAGCTGAAGAACATCCGGTGGTCCGTATTCTGTCCATACTATTGCCTTCATCAGTTTCCTCCAAGATTGCGCGGCATATTGGTTGGATGCAGCACTTTGTCAGGTCATGTTATGTGCCACAGTGATGACTGCTTTACCTAGGACGTGTCCTTCTTCAAGGTACCGGAAAGCTTGAGCGGCCTCGCTCAACGGGTAACATCTATCTATGACAGGTACGACCTTGCCGCTTTCGAAGAGCTCTGCCAAAAGAACCAAGTCTTCTCTATTGTTTGCATCCCAGGCATTGAGACCTATCTTCTTGCTCCCCATCCTGGATATCAGAGTCCCTAGGAATACGACTTGGAGAAGTGTGGCCAAGGAACCTCCGACCCAGACATAGACTCCCTCGGGACTCAAAGCACGCCGGTAATCGAGAACCGAACGATATGCCACAACATCAAAGATCAGATCATAGCGTTGCCCACTCTTGGTGTAGTCCTCTTGGGTGTAATCAAGAACATGGTCAGCACCAATGGAGCGCAGCATGTCCAGTTTCATCGCGCTATCCACGCCGGTCACTTCGGCCCCAAAGTACTTGGCCAACTGAACCGCAAACGTTCCCATACCACCGCCCGCACCATTGATCAGGACCTGTTGTCCTCGCTGAATCTGTCCTTTGTCGCGAAGACTCTGCAGGGAGATGATTGCCGAGTGAGGATAGGTCGCTGCTTCCTCGAATGTCATACTGGCCGGTTTCAGCGCCAGTGCATTCTCAGAAGCACACACATACTCAGCAAAGGTGCCATAACCATACGGATAAGATAAGTCCCCCCATACCTCATCACCTGGCTGAAACCGCTTTACGTTTCCGCCAACCGCCTCAACCCTCCCGGCCATGTCTGTACCGAGTATCTTGTACCTTGGTCTTATGGGCCCAACGAAGCGCGCGTGCCACTCACCTCTCAGGGTCTCCAGGTCACCTGCATTGACGGACACCGCATGAACTCTTACCAGTGCTTCATCGTCCTTGGGAGTGGGTCTTTCTACCTCTGTGAGCTGAAGGACATCCGGTGGTCCGTATTCTGTGCATACGATCGCCTTCACGAGTTTCCTCCAAACTTGCTTTGAGGGGAAGCAGGCGAACACCCATCGCTCTTTCATCCTCAGAATCCCATAGAGCGGGAGAGGATAAGTCCCCTGCGAATGACGCGGGCGCATCCACTCTTCCTTCCTCCATTGCCTTCAGCGGGCCCGCGTCATTCCCCTATCGTCAAGACTCCCTACGAGGCCCTCGACAGACTGTAGACCTTCCATCCCAGGACGAAATAGAAGATGAGGCATGCGAAATAGCTGCCCGCGCCGATCATAGAGGAGGGATCGACCATTTGGAGGACTGCCGCTACGAGACCAACCACCCCGAGCAGCACGCTCACCCCGCCAAAGCCCTTGCCAAAGGCCGGGGCCCCGAGCATGGCCACTCCGAGGGCAATGAGACCTGTCGGCACGACAAAGAACCCTACGTAGAGCATCGCATCGAATACGCCCAACGTCGCCTGCCACAAGAGGGCGAGTGTCGCCTGCTCCCCGGGGGTCGCCCCAGGAGCGTGATAGAGGTCGGAGAGCGGAGCGTGAGCGACATGCGGGAGAGTTCCGGCCATGAGCACGGCGAGACCCAGAATGGCCAGGACGCTCCCGAAGAGGGCGGGCGCGAGGCTCGTCCTCCGGAGAGCCCGATACAAGGCAAGGAAGAGGGTGACCTCCAAGATGAGAGCCACCAGGTATATGCCATTCTCTACTATGCGGGCCGCTCTGATGTCGGGGAACCTCGTGACAAACCCCGCGAGGTCGACAGGATCCTCCATTCCCACGGGACCCGCGAGTATTACGACCCAGGTGAGAATGAGGAGGATGCCACCCAGCATACCGGCCAGACCACCCCATCGCAGAACGCCTTTCTCCTCCTCCATCTTCTGCAAATCATTCATCATTTATCTCCTTTGTTTTCGACATCTTTGATGAGTTTCATTGAATTGGACTTGACAAGACTGTGGTCGCCATCCTGTTCCTAAGAGCTGAAATGGGCTAGAAATGCTCTATAGGCAAACCTCCTTCTTAAATATCGCTATCGTGCCTCAATTTGCTGTTTGACATCTGACGCATCTGCCTGGCCGGGTTGAACGCGATTGATCGAAAGCAATGGCATTCCGAAACCACGCACTCTTCTTAGCAATCCATACAACGCGGCCTGATCGACCGCCGGGCCGGTCAAAAGCGTACCGCCGTCCTCTTCCAGCGTGATGGTCAGGCCCCAAAACCAGTCTGTTCATTGACGACCCAGATGGCCCTTGAGCCTGACTTGATAGATCATTGCGGGCCTCGGATCAGTTTCTGGGTTGAGTTTGTTTGACATTACCCTGTACCTGTTGTGGCCGGTCATAACAGCCTGTAACCTATGCCACTTGCGCGCAACCCCGCGACTCTTGCACAAATGGGTGGCGATGTGTCTGCGGTACGGGTTGTCATTTGCCATTATCCCCCACAGTAATTACTATCTTCCCCAGGTGGGGTTCCTCTGAAAGATACCGGAGAGCTTCAGGGACCTCACTTAACGGGTACCGTCTATCTATGACAGGCACCACTTTGCCGGCTTCAAAAAGCTCCCCCAATAGAGCCAAATCCTCCTTCCTGTTTGGTTTCCAAATCACGACACCCATCTTCTTGCTCCCGCTCCTTGAAACCAATGGTCCTAGAAACATGGCTTGGAAAATCCCAGCCGTGGAACCTCCGACAAAGACACAGATTCCCCCGGGATTCAAAGCACGCCTGTAAGCGAGAATCGAACGACGTGCCACAACATCAACAATCAGGTCATAACGCTGCCCACTCTTGGTGAAGTCTTCTTGAGTGTAATCAATGACATGGTCTGCACCAATCGAGCGCAGCATGTCCAGTTTCATCGTGCTGTCCACGCCAGTCACTTCAGCCCCAAAGTGCTTGGCGATCTGCACCGCAAACGTACCCACACCACCACCCGCGCCATTGATCAGAACCTTTTGCCCTGACTGAAGCGGTCTCTTGTGCTCAGGCCTCACTCCCATAGGAGCCTCGCGAAGATTCTGCAGGGCGAGGACTGCCGCTTGAGGATAGGCCGCTGCTTCCTCCCATGTCATACTGGCCGGTTTCGGCCTTAATGCGTCTTCAGGAACACGTACATACTCAGCAAGAGCGCCCCAACCATACTCCGTCAAATCCCCCCATATCTCATCACCTGGCTGAAACTGCTTCACGCTTCTGCCAACCGCTTCAACCCGCCCGGCTATGTCAGTTCCGAGTATCTTGTACGTTGGTCGTAGAGGCGCCACCATGCGGACTATGAAGTCACCTCTCAGGGTTTCCAAGTCAGCTCCATTTAAGGATGACGCATGAACTCTTACCAGTACTTCCCCCTCCTTGGGGGTAGGTCTTTCTACCTCCTTGAGCTGAAGAACATCCGGTGGGCCGTATTTCGTGCATACAATCGCTTTCATGAGTTTCCTCCGAGATTGCGCCCCATATCGGTTGGGTGCAGCGTTTCGCTAGGTTCTGCTGTTATGTTCCATAGTTATTAGGATCTTTCCTAGGTTGGGTTCTTCTTCAAGATACCGGAGAGCTTCAGGGACCTCACTCAACGGGTAACGTCTATGAATTACAGGTACTACTTTGCTGGCTTCAAAAAGCTCTACCAAAAATGCCAAGTCTTCCTTATTGTTTGGTTTCCACGGCACTGCACCCATTTTCTTACTCCCGGTCATAGAAATCAATGGTGCCAATTTCACCGCACGCGGTCTCTTTGCTTGAATTCATTTTTCCTTCCCTTTGACCCTGGCTACGCGCTGGCAACGAGAACCACCTTGCCCGCGTATCCGCCGCGCTCAAGCAGCTCGTGAGCACGAACGGCCTCAAGCAATGGAATGCGCTCCGCCACCACCGGCTTGATCCTGCCCGCTGCCAGCGAATCGAAGAGCTCCGTCAGCGTTTCGCGGTACCAAGCGTTGTGCGTGAGAGGAAACTTTAGTATGTTCGGGTCTAACGGCACCCGCCTGCTGCCCGGAATGAGCTTAAGCAGAAAAGCCGCCAACCCGCTGAGTAGAATGGCCCCCATCCCCTTCTTGGATGTCGCGACATTGCCGAACATCACCAACCGTCCGCCTTTGCGCAGGGTTCGGTATGAACGCCAGAGTTGCCGTGCGCCGCCGATGGTGTCGAACACGGCATCCACCCCATCGCCGGTAAGAGTACGGATGCGCTCGACAAAGTCTTCAGTGCGGTAGTCGATCGGTGTGGCTCCGAGTGCGGACACGAGTTCGTGGTTGTACTTGGACGCCGTGCCGTACATCTCCAGCCCGGCCAGCTTGCCGAGCCCGAGCAGAGCGGTCCCTATGCCTCCCCCCGCACCGTGGACCAGGATGCGCTCGCCGCTCCGCACGCTGGCAGCCCGGTGCAGGTACAGGTGCGCGGTGAGGTAGTTCTCCACCATGCAGACGGCCTCGGCAGGATCCAGGCCCGAGGGGACGGGCACCAACTGGCTGGCGGGCCGGCATATGAACTCCGCGTAGCCACCGCCATCACCAAAGGTCCAGCCGGCAACCCTCTGCCCCGGCTCGACGGTTGACACTCCCTCGCCCAGCTTGTCCACTACACCAACGATGTCCCCGCCCGGTGTGAACGGCACGCGCGGAGTCCCGGGGACCGAAATCGAGCGGACCATGCGATCGAAGCCGGAGACTCCGGCGGCCACGACCTTCACCCGAACCTCGCCGGCCTGGGGTTCCGGGAGATCCTCTTCCACCACCTGCAACACGTCCGGCCCGCCATGCTGCGACACGACGACGCGATGATGTTTCACTGCATTCGGTTCTTCTTTGGTAGTCATCGTTTCTTCTCCTTTTTGACTACTCCGAGATTGGTGAAATCTTACGCTTACAGGATAGCAGCCAGGTGGTATTAGTATTATGCCCTGGTATGACCGCGAAAACGTTAGTTAGTGGGTTAACTCTATGGTTGTCACATCCATTCACATAGTTATGACCACTTTTCCTTTGGCGTGTCCTTCTTCAAGATACCGGAGAGCTTCAGGGACCTCACTTAACGGGTAACGTCGATCTATTACAGGTACTACTTTGCCGGCTTCAAAAAGCTCGTCCAAAAAAACCAAATCTTCCTTCTTGTTTGGCTTCCACATCACCATACCTATCTTCTTACTCCCGATCATTGAGATAAATAGTCCTAGAAGCACATTTAGAAACACTCGAGCCATGGGACCTCCGACCATGACACAAATTCCCTTGGGACTCAAGGCACGCTTATAATCGAAAATCGAACGATATGCCACAACATCAACAACCAGGTCATAACGCTGCCCACTTTTGGTGAAATCTTCTTCAGTGTAATCAATGACATGATCTGCACCAATCGAGCGCAGCATGTCCAGTTTCCCCGTGCTGTCCACGCCAGTCACTTCAGCCCCAAAGTACTTGGCGATCTGCACCGCAAACGTACCTACACCGCCCCCCGCACCATTGATCAAAACCTTCTGTCCTGGCTGAATCTGTCTCTTATCGCGAAGACCCTGCAGGGCGAGGACTCCCGCTTGAGGATAGGTCGCTGCTTCTTCGAATGTCATACTGGCCGGTTTCGGCGCCAATTCCTTTTCAGGAACAGATACAGACTCGGCAAAAGCGCCGCAACCACACACGAATAGGTCCCCCCATACCTCATCACCTGGTTGAAACTGCTTTACGTTTCTGCCAACCGCCTCAACCCGCCCCGCTATGTCAGATCCGAGTATCTTGCTTTTTGGTTTTTGTTTCAGAGACCCCCCGTACGTCACTCTCAGTGTTTCCAAGTCAGCCGCATTTAAGGATGCCGCATGAACTTCTACCAGTACTTCATTGTCCTTGGGAGTAGGTTTTGCTACCTCTTTGAGCTGAAGAACATCCGGTGGTCCGTATTTTGTGCAAACGATCGCTTTCACAGGTATTCCTCCGAGTTCGCTTCGCTCGCGAGCGATGGAGATATCTCCCGAAGTCGCCCTATCCAAGCAGTGACTTTGACTCTTTACACTGTACTTCGCAGCTCATGAGACTCAATCTCAGGCTACCCACTTCCATGCATACCAGACAGTCAGCACATTGAACACAAGTCCTACAATGATTAAGAACTTGTCATACGCGGAAGGGTATGTTGGCAACCCAAAGAGATTAAAAAGAAAGAGGATAGTGGCTGCGACGATGCTTACCCAGCGAATCGCGGGATACTTCAACGTCAGGGTCAGCACAACCATAACGATCGGAATCAACATGAAAACTGCGAGTCCCAACCACACTACCTGACTTGGTTGCGTACCCATGATCTCTCCCGGTTTGAAGTCACCAGCGAATATTCGCAGCACATCCCCCAGAAGATAGACCAACATCAAGACTACCCACATTCCTGAAAGCACTATCCTCGTATCAACCATGATTCAATCTCCTCCCTTATGAATGAGAATAGACACTGTTACGTATCGGCTACTTCAACTTGTATCACTCGTGCCGTGCGCGCAACCGTGCGACTCCCACACTAATAGGTGGCGATGCTTCTGCAATAGGGGTTCTCATTTGGTGTTATGCTCCACAGTGATGACTACTTTGCCTTGGGCGTGTCCTTCTCCGTAATACCGGAAAGCTTCAGGGACCTCGCTCAACGGGTAACGTCTGTCTATTACAGACTTCACTTTGCCTGCTTCAATAAGCTCCTTCATGAAGACTAGATCCTTCTGGTTTACGCTGTGGGACAATTGAACCACCTTCTTACTCCCGGTCATTGAAATCAATGGACCTCGGAACAGAGCACTCGCGGAAAATGCGCATGCAACATAAACCCCCTTGGGACTTAAAACACGCACATAATCTGAGACCGAGCGATTGGCCACAATGTCAAAAATCAGGTCATAACGCTGCTCACTTTGGGTGAAATCCTCTTGAGTGTAATCAATGACCTGGTCCGCACCAATCGATCGCACTAAGTCGACATTCCGCGTGCTGCACACGCCAGCCACTTTAGCCCCGAACGATTTGGCGATCTGCACTGCAAACGTACCGTTACCCCCAGACGCACCATTAATCAAAATCCTCTGCCCTGGCTGAATCTGTCCTTTGTCGCGAAGGCCCTGCAAGGCGGTGACTGCCGCTTGAGGTACAGCCGCTGCTTCCTCCCATGTCATATTGGCCGGTTTCGGGGCCAATGCATATTCAGGAGCAGATACATATTCGGCAAAAGCTCCAAAACCATCGTCGCCCAGGTCCCCGAATACCTCATCACCTGGCTGAAACTGCTTTACGTTTCTGCCAACCGATTCAACCCGCCCCGCCACGTCACCTCCGGGTATCTTGTGTTTTGGGTTTAGAAGCCCTCCGCCCGCTAGGCGCACCAAGAACGGTTTGCCTCTCACGAGAGCCAGGTTAGCCCAGACTATCGATGCTGCGTGTATTCTTATCAGTACTTCGTTGTCTTTGGGAGTAGGTTCTTCTACCTCTTTGAGCTGAAGAACATCCGGTGGTCCGTATTCTGTGTATACAATCCCTTTCATGGGTTTCCTCCAAATTCACCCTGATCCGGTCATCTTACGTGTAGTTCACCACCACCTAACCAGTAAGTCTGCAGAACCTAGCGGCCCGCGCTGAGCGGCGCCTCTATCTCCCCGCTCTAGGGTGCGTCGTCAACCCAGGTGATCTCAGCCTCCGGTAGGTTCTTCGCCCGCCACATAAGGCACCGCTCTCCCAGTGCGCGAGCATGCTCGTAGTAATCGGGCTCTTGGCGGCGCTCGCCTTCATAGCGTACGTACGGCTCAAGCTTCGTCCACGCCTTTGATATCATCGGATTCATCCAGGGCATGACCATCTCTTCGGGAATCCAACCCGACTGTGTTAGGAACGCGACGCGGTCCAGCGAGTTGAGAACACGCTTGACATTGTCGCGCCCCTCAGGTGTAAGTGATGGAATGCCGCGTTCGGGATCTGGGGGCAAGTGCGCGTAGATCCACCGGCGGGCTTCGACGTTTTCCGGAGAATTCAGTTCAGCGAAAAGCCTATCTGCGATCTCGATATGTCGACTATTGGCAAGCTCGCCCAACTCACGGTATGCCACGAATCCGGCTCCGAATACGGCCGCTGCGGCGACCGCAGTCGACACGGCCGCCATCATGTCCCAGAGATTCGATGAAATGCCTAAGGCCAGCAACAAGAGCCACGCACCGACGATGGCACCAAAGAGCACAATGAGTCCAACTATGGTGACAGCGAGCATCATGAGCAACACCGGCACTCTTGGCCAGTCTACTTTGGGCACTCTGACTCCTCCTATAGAGCTCGCCCTACTCTCCCGATCCCGCAGGATGCACAGCGATGTGCTGACAGATCTGCAGCCACGGTCGGCGCACCGCGATCCGGAAGGAGAGGTAGCGAACTCTAGATTGATGCAATTCCAATAGCCACCCGCCTAGGTTCCCGTCCCCACATGCTATCAGAAACTAGATACTGTCAGATTGTCGAAACGGAACAGTGCGTGCTCGGGTTGCCACTACTTGCCGAGCAACAGTCTCATGTAGCCCGACGACCGGAGAACGACCTCAACTTCGCCTCTTGCCACTCTCACTCCGGAACCATCTCAGAAGTGAACAGCCGCTCGGCTTCACCAAAACGAGTCACAATCTCTGAAACGCGGCTCGCGAAGTTCATTCGTAAAGAGCATTGTAGCACGGTACACAGCAGTTGGCAATGGCGGACGGGGGGCGGGCTAGCTGGTGGGCCGCTTCTGGTCCAGGAGGAGGAGCAGGGCGAGGGAGGCAGGCTCGTTGTCTGAATCAAGCTGCAGTACCGCGTTGAGGCAGCGGCGCTCGTGGACACTCGTGAACGGCGCGTCCCTCTAGACCCGCGTCCAGCAGGCCCTCTATTGCCCCGGTGAGTCGCAATGCCTATCCCTCAACTAGAGAGCTATTGAAGGGTCAAGTCAGATGTGCTATAACGGTATCAGCAAGAGGTGTTACCAACCTCTGGGGCGGATGTTCTTAGACTAGGCGCAGACAGAATCGGTGTGCCCGACTCGAATATCCCTGCCGGTGGCTACATGGCGGAGGGTATCAGTGGGCAGAATACGATCATCATCCCCTCCAGGGATCTCGCCATCGTCAAGGTAGGCAACGCACAAGATAGAGCGACGGATCTGGTGAGCTTCCTCACACTGGTCCTTGATGCGATTGAGGATGAGGACGAACCCTGATTCGTCGTCAAGTTCCCATGAATAGAGAAGGATGAATATGGATCAAGATAGTTCACAACCAACGGAGAAATCCCGAGTACAGGCGGTAACCGGGAGAAATTCCCGCCTGTTCTTTATGGATCACTTGCGCGCTGCTCTGGTTATCCTCGTAGTGCTGCACCACCTTGCCCTCGTCTATGGAGGGATTCCGCCTTTCTATTACTTTGAACCCCCGTTTAACGATCCTCTCGCAGGACTGATGGCGTTAGTGTTCGTGCTCTTCAACCAGGCCTGGTTCATGGGAGCCCTCTTCTTGTTGGCGGGCTATTTCACGCCGGGATCATTTGATCGGAAGGGGCCAGGTTCCTTCCTTAAGGATCGGCTACTTCGTCTCGGCATTCCTCTCATCATATTCATATTCGTGCTCAGCCCGATCGCATCCATCGGTTACTTCCTGATGCCAGCTAGTCTGACCGGGATTACGGGCCCGCCAACCTGGCAAGAGTATCCCAACCTCATTGGCATTGGGCCTATGTGGTTCGTCGCGATGTTGCTCATCTTCAGCTTTGGTTATGCCGTATGGCGGACGCTGACGAAGAACCGGACATCATCCTCGATGAGTGAACCTTCTTTGCCCAGCTACCTCCATATTGGCATCTTCATTCTGGCGTTGGCACTGGTGAGTTACCTGATCCGGATCATTGTCCCGCTAGGCCAACCAGTTAGCCTGTTCGTGGATTTCCTCAGCTTTCCAACTATCGCCTACCTCCCGCAGTACCTCAGCTTCTTCGTATTGGGTACCGTCGCATCCCGCCACGACTGGTTCCAAACGTTGCCCAACTCTATGGGCGTAGTAGGCTTTGTGATAGCGGCGGTAGCGGCAGTCGCGTTGTTTCCGATTGCGTTTATCAGCCTCCTAGTCTCGATAGAGAATGCCTCCCAGCAATTGCCCCCTTTCGGTTACGGGACATGGCAGTCTGCCGTATATGCGCTCTGGGACTCCATCTTCGCAGTCGGAATGTGCCTGGGCTTGATCCCACTCTTCCGCCGCTTCTTCAACGAGCGGGGAAGGTTCGGCAGGTTCCTGTCTCAACATAGCTATGCTGTCTACATTATCCATATTCCAATCGTGGTCTTTCTTACGTTTGCGCTGAGGGGAATCGAGCTTGTGCCCTTGCTCAAATTCGGTATGGCGGCGGTTATCGTGGTCCCGACCTGCTTCGCCGTGGCCTACATACTCCGACGAATACCCGGTGTCTCGAGGATTCTCTAAACTAAGGGCCTGGACAGAAATAACTTGACATTGGTGCCAGTTTGGCCAGCCATACGATCAACCGTCTCGACGGGGGTTTCGCGAGACAGGCGGGTCCGTTCTCTGGGTCGAGGTGGAGGACCCCGTCGAGGCGGCGTCCGCTCCAGCGGATTGCTAGGCGCGCCGTCTAATCACGACGTCATCCCACCTAGGATGCTTACCACCTTGAGCATCAATCGGAAGGGACGCCCCTGGTTCTGCAGTTGATTAAGAGTGCCGCCTATATACAGTTGGCCGACATCGCTGTGGAACAAGAATGCATTAGAGGCACCCGCATGTCCGATCAATTCGGCCGTTGGAGATAAGGGAGAGAACAGTCTCGGCAGCTTGAACCGCATCAATCCAAGTCCGTATTGCAGAGGGAAGGATAATCTCTTCCAGTTCTTCATCCGCTCCAATGTGGAAAGCTCCTCAAACAACTTCCCTTCCATCAAGTTCCTGAGAAACCTCAGGCTATCCTCCACATCTGAAACGATGCCACCGTCAGGTCCAAAGGATCTCATCGCTTTGTCAAGGTAGAGAGGCTTTTCCTTGTAATAGATGTTCGCGGGAGAGCCTTCCTCAGGCGCCTCCGGTTTTCCGTGGCCGTATAGATATGTTGAGGAAAGCTTCAAGGGTTCGATGATGAGTTCATCGAACACCTCATGAAGGGGCTTCTCGGTCACCGATTCGATAATAGCTCCCAACAGCTGGTAGTTGGTATCGGAGTAATGTGCCTTCTTGCCAGACGTCTCCTGCCCCCTCGGTTCCGGCGGGAACTTCGGAGAGAGGCGACTCTTCGCCATGTCCACGACTGCTTCCACGTCCCACTCCTCATCGCTCCCCGCAACAATGAGGTCAAACATGCTCTTCCCACCTCTTGGTCTTGCCAAGAAATAGTCTGGCAACCCAGATGTTTGGCTTATCAAATGGTAGATCCTCAGTAGATCGCTGTAGTCACGGCCTTTGTAACGATGCAAACCTTCTACCAGCGAGCTTGGCAGGAACTTTGAGATGGGGTTATCCAAGGTTAGGAGTCCACGTTCCTCAAGGATCAACGTGGCCGCGGCGGTATACATCTTGGTAATGCTTGCAATGAAGATCGGGGTATCGACCTTCATCACGTCACCCTTGTCTGCATGTGCAGTTCCGGCGGCTACTGACCAGTAGAAATCACCGTTCTTGGTCGCAACACCCAGGACTGCACTGAAGACGTCCTTGCTCTTTCTTACCAACGCGTCGATCTCGCTCTGCAGCTTGTATCCGATAGCTGTGTGGTCCATACTGCGACCCTCGTTTTCTGTCGACAAGTCAGGAGCTCGCGCAGCTTTCGAGAATCCGGTTCGTGCGCCTCACCCATACCTCTACAATACTTTCCTGGATAGTGCCCACCACCGGGCGGTGCTGTGGGCCAGTAGCGGGGAGACGAGGAGGGTTCATTCGAGCCACAGGGGATTATAGCCCATCGACCCAGGCAGCTCATCCGTGATGAAGCCACAGTTGGCAGGGTGTGGCGTCGCCTCCGCATGTAGGGCCGGCGTGCCGAGCGAACAAACCATCCTGATCGAAGCCGCCGCCGCGGGCGCGAGTCGGCTGCACCCGCTTGTTAGCGGGCCCGCCTCCCCATGCAAGCACAATCCTCGGTTGCGGGCTTCTGCTGCTAGATCTCCGCGCAACTTGTCTCCCCACTCAATCTGCAATGGAAACGCCATGTGCTGAGTCAGTGCCAGAGTGACACGCTGCAACCGGCCACAAGTCTTCATCCTTTACAAGATAGAATTCACTCTTCAGATACCGCTTCGGATTCGGTAGTCTCGTGTTTTGGCTCTTGCATCTCCACGACGCGGCGATGAGGGGCCCGGTTGACGTGTAGTTGAAACACATCCGGCCGGGAATAATGCCCGGCCACGTCGCAACCGGCCTTAGCGGCAAAGATCTTCTCTTCTGAACAATCGGCGACGAGAATCTGCTCACCTTCCGCCGGTCCGGCGATGATTTCGCCCCGCGGATCGATGATGCTGCTCTCGCCGGGATACCCCCTGGCCACCCTCTTGGCCACCTCGCCGGTCTGCTCCTCTACCACTCTCCTGGCCACGCCGGTTACGTGCCCTGGCGCAAGAATGGCGCCCACATCGATCACATAAGCGGCGGCCTGAGAAGCGAAGGCCCGAGACAGAATCGAATGGCGGGACGCATTCGTTCCCGGCCAGGCCGCAATGTGGATCTGCGTGCCCTGGTCCATGAGTGTGTAGCCGGGCAGGACCATGTTGTGCTCCCAGCAGTTGAGGCCGCTGATCCGGCCGTAGGGCCGCTCATAGACCACCAGACTGCTGCCGTCCCCTTCGCCCCACGCGGTGCGTTCCCGGTCAGTGGGTTTGAGCTTGCGGTGGCGGCCCAGGATCGCGCCATCGTTTCCGATGAAGAGCAACGTGCAGTAAACCGTGCCGCGAGAACGGGCGTCCCGCTCCGCCACGCCGATGACCACATCGATGTTGGCCCGGCGGACCGCGTCGCACAACTGCTCGGTGGTGGGACTGGGGATATCCACGGCGTTGGCCAGGTATTCGGGGGCCACTGCCTCAACGGTGGCACGCGCCCCCCAGACGTGGAACGGATAGCCGGGCAGCCAGCACTCGCCGAACGCGGCCAGGGTCGCCCTCTTTGCGCCCGCCTCCTGAATAAGTTTACACGCCTTTTCTGTTGATGCCTCCCGGTCGAAGTAGACTGGCGCGGCCTGTACCGCCGCCAGTTTGAATTGAGAATAAGCTGTCATACCTGCTAACCTCCCTAGAGTGCCAGTTTAGTGCAAGGCCGCCTAACATATACTTATGCAGTACTCTTCTGCATAATGTCCCCCACCCGGCCTTCTTGCGCAACCACCGGGATGAATCATCTTACAATCGCCCCCAAGTACGGCTTCCGCGCCAGCCATTTCAAGCTCATCAGTTTGAGGGTTCCTCAGGCGGCGCGGCCACCCGATTTGACACAAGGGCCATTTTCGGGTATAATGTTTGACGTTGGTCAAGTTAATCGGTTTGGCGTCTATTACCGTTCCGATTCACCCAATCGGAGCGGTGTTTTTATGCCAGTCTGGACCAATTCACAGGTATCCTAACTCAATCTATCGCAGAGTCAAGAGTGCGACTTGGCTCAATGCAGTCAAGGAGCACTGAACTTGAATTTCGAACAATTCTCACTTGATCCGCGCATCAACGCCGGCATCAAGGCACTTGGATACACCACGCCCACCCCAATTCAGCAGCAGGCGATCGGCGTCGTGCTGGAAGGGCGCGACGTGCTGGGGACAGCCCAAACCGGCACGGGGAAAACCGCGGCCTTTGTCCTGCCCATTCTCCAGCGCTTGACCACAGGCCCATTGGGTCACGTGCGTGCCCTCATCGTGGCGCCCACACGCGAGCTTGCCGAACAGATCCGGCAGGCGAGTGTGGATCTGGGCCAGAAAACGCGAGTTCGCAGCGTCGCCGTCTATGGCGGCGTCAGCAGGGGGCGTCAGGTTGAGGCCTTGAGGCGCGGCACAGAGATCGTCGTCGCCTGCCCGGGCCGCTTGCTTGACCTGGCTGGCGACCGTAGCATTGACCTGTCGCACGTCGAGGTGTTGGTCTTGGACGAAGCTGATCGCATGTGCGACATGGGATTCCTGCCCGACATTCGTCGCATTCTGAAGCTCGTGCCGGCGCGACGTCAGACGCTGTTCTTCTCGGCCACAATGCCCGAGGGTATCCGCGACCTGGCCGACAGCATTCTCAAGGACCCCGTCACCGTGCAGATCGGCGCGATTGCCCCGGCCAAGACCGTTTCCCACACTCTTTATCCCGTATCGCAAGGCCTCAAGAAGACGCTGCTGCTGGCTACCCTGGAACAGACGGCTACGGGCCGCGTACTAATCTTTACCCGGACCAAGTACCGCGCCCGCAACCTGGCCCGCGACCTGGGAAAACGGAGGTATCGCGTTGCGGCGCTGCAAGGCAACATGTCGCAGAATCGGCGCCAGCAGTCGATCAATGGTTTTCGGGACGGCAAGTACGACATTCTCGTCGCCACCGACGTTGCTTCGCGCGGCATCGATGTTTCAGATATCTCGCACGTGATCAACTTTGATATGCCGGACACCGTGGACGCCTACACGCACCGCATCGGGCGCACCGGCCGCGTCTACAAGACCGGTGAAGCCTTCACCTTCGTGACTCACGGCGATGAGCCGCTGGTTCGCCAGATCGAAAAGGTGCTGGGCAAACAGATCGAACGGCGGCGCTTGCCCGGCTTCAACTATGGCGGCCTTGCACAGGAACGCCAGTCGCGAGGGAACCGCCCGAACCACGCGCAAAAGACACGATCAAACCACAAGCACAACCGACACCACAGTAGCCGCTACCCTCAGCGGCAGAATCCAAAGAACACCGCTGGTTCTGTCTGAATCAAGCTGCAGTACCGCGTGGAGGCAGCGGTGCTTCTGGTTTAGTGTTATCCGTCCCAGCGGCGAGCCAGAACCAGGCCTGGATAACCAGGGGGCGGGTGAGGTGGTTGACGATGAGTGTTGCCAGGCGGGTGCGAAATCGTTCGATCATTGGAGGGTCCCTGCGCTTGTCACGCTGGCGACCATGTGGTGTGGAGGTGGTGCATCAGTGAGCACGGGCATCACGGATATGGGAGATAGACACTTCACGGCTGTTGGGGGTTGATGACCTCTATCGTGCCCAAGGGAAAGCGGTCCTCCCATGCACCGGACTCTGACCAGAAGGGTATCGCCCCCCTCGCCACGTTCGCTCTCACGGCCTGCAAAGTCAAGGTCAGTGTGTAGGTTCCCGATGAGATGCCTTCTGGGATCCTAGGACCGCGCACCTCACGTACAAGCTCTTCTCGTGCCCACAGAGTGCTCGGGTAGGCACCACCAAGGCCTCGCTCCTCCTTGGCTACCACTCGCCCCTCGGCGTCTCTCAACTCCAACGTGGACTTGATGACCGGCAAGGGCACGTCCCAGGCGCGCCACAGGAGCGTGACGCGCATTTCACCCCCCAGTTCCACGTCCAGCGCGGGTAGCTCATATCCCGTCAGTTGCAGCACGTCTCCGAAGTTGGCCCAGGGCTCGTGGGGCATCCGCGGAGTGGGAGCAGGCACCAAGGGCCTCATCACTGTGATTGTCCCTATCGTCGCCCGTCCCGCAAGAGGGCCAACGCTCTCGCTCGCAGAGGTCTCGTACACCTCAACGATCAGCTTGTACTCCAAGGGAGGTGTGCCCGGCAGTATGTGGAGGTCGATCTCCTGAGAGATAGACCCTCCTCCAGCCTCCAAGGCCGCCATCGCCGATGTGCCAGCAATCGTCCACTCGCCGAGATCCGCATCCTCCTCAATCGCCAGTCCCAGGTGAACGCCATAGTCAGTCTCTGCCTCGTCGCCGCGTTGCCAGTGAAGACTCACCTGCAACTCGTCCCCGGACCTGGCTGCTTGCGGGGCATCGTAGGCAACCAGCCTTAGTCCTTTGGCGACCTCCTCATTCAGCAAATGATGAACGGGTTCGGTGGAGTACTCCTCCTCTCTCGTGGTCAGGTGGCACTGCACGCGCATGTAGCTCTCTCCGGCAAACTGCTCCTCCCCCAGCATGCGCCCCTGCTCCTCCAGCCACTGCCGGATGAAACCCCGAGGATCGGTGACGGTATCGTAGATGCGATACACCCATACGCGGTCATGATGGGCAAAAACACGCTCCAGGGCCTGCGCTGTCTCCTCCTCACTCGTGGCGTAGAAGTCCGAAGCGGGATCTCCCCAGCCGAGGCTCTCGTCCCCCCCAATGCTGCCCGTCTGCAAGAGGATTGCCCCATCTCGTCCATCGCCGTCAGGCGGGTAGTCCACCAAGCGTCCCCGCCAGGCGACCCCGCCTTCATAGTAGTACAGAAACGCAGGATAGCTGTACCCGGCATTGATGAGAACGGCGTCGCCGGGGGCCATCGTCTCCTCGATGTAGTTCACGGCCGCCCGGTGATCGTCAGATGCATACTGCGGGTCGAAATGAAAGCGGTGGATCGAATAACCACAGGCGATGGTGATGATCAGCAGACTCAGCGGCAGAGCGATGCGTCTGCTACGCCCCAGTCGTATGAGGCCTAGCGCCAGGAGCAGATAGAAGGGTGGGGAGTAGGTGAACACATACCTCACGTGGAACAGGGGCGTTCGTAGCGATAGGAGGTAGATGATGAGCACGGGCAGGAAGGTGTGGCCGCACAGAAGGATGCTCTTCACTCGGCCCCGATTCCCGACGGCGGCTTCTCGAAGTCCCAATAGATAGAGAGCGAACATGAAGGAAAGCACGGGCCAGACCAGCAGGCTCTCCGGATTCACGGACTGTCCCAGCGAGAGGGCTGTCCAGGACTGTATGATCACCGTTCCCAGGTCGGTGAAGCCGCGCCAGGGAGGAACGGGAGGAAATAGCGCCTGGCGCAGCGCAACGGGCAGCCATGGCAGATAGAGCACCAAGACCAGGCCCTGCGCCGATACCCAGCGACGCAGCGATACCACCCCTTGCCTCCCCCTGGGCCTCATCGCCAACCACCAGCCAATGACCAGAAGGTTCTGGAACAATATGAGGAACGCGAAGTAGTACAGAGTGTAGAGGCCAGCTGCTGAGGAGAGGATGTACGCCAGCCAGAGCTTCCACGTCCCTCCGCCCTGGACTTCTGGAGGCGCTTCGGCGCCGTCCAGATGCTCCCCTCCCTCATTCCTCGTCAGGCCCGCAAGCCTGATCAGGCAATAGAGCGATACGAGGCCCAGCAATGCGCCCAGGGTGTACATGCGGACCTCTTGGGAGTACCAGAGGTTGAATGGAGACACGGCCACGAGGAAGGCCGTCAGCAGGCCGGCCCGCCTGCCGTACAGCTCGGTCCCCAGGCGGTAGCACGCGGCGATGATCAGAGTCCCAAAGACCAGGGAGAAGAAGGCTGCGGAGAACTCGCTGCTACCGGCAGCCAGAATCCAGAAGTGAAGCAAGTAGTAGTAGAGAGGAGGGTGAATGTCCCTGGCGGTGTGGAGGGTGAGACTCCCGAGGTCCTTCATCGCCAGGTGCATGCTCACGGCTTCGTCGTACCACAGACTCTGGTACCCCAGCCGATAGAACCGCAACGCGAAGGCGAGGAGCAAGAGGAGGACCAGCAGGGCCATCACGCCCCTTGGAGACTCCCATCTGACCAGACCTCTCAACGAGTTCGCCCAACGGGTTGCACGCACCTGACCTATCCACCCCTGCTACGCATCACTGTACTGCTATTTCGCTATCGTAACATACCTGGATTCGTACCACCAACTTTCGAATTCGAGGTATGATGTGCTATAATGTCAACCTGCTCGGGAATCATCCGCAGTACCATCAGAGTGCACGGTGATACATCCACTCCTCGTAGGTTTGCTGCTTCTCATCTTTGTGGGCGGACTTGCGGCCTTGCTCTATCGGGGTCTGCTGATGAGCCTCGCTGTCAGGTTGCTGGCATCCCGCCTCTCAAATGCCGCCAAACGCCACCGCCTTGGGATTCACTTTGGTCATCACGAGGGGGGTTGGATCCGACTCACCCTTCAGGCCGATCTGAGAAAGGTTCTTTCACAAGTTCTGGGCTATCCCGCGGAGGGAGCGGCTTACTCCCGGTTTGGAGGCTTCAACCTCAGCCGACTATACTCGGACTTCATGAATCCAGACTCCCCCTACTACCAATGCTGGCTCGGGGCCTACGCAGTCTTCGATAGCGAATCCAGGAAGGCCTTCGGCTTCGATGCGCAGGGTGAGTTGGTGCATGAGGCCGCCCTCGCCGTTCTTGAGGCGGACCAGCGCCTTGTCTTTCGAAGCGCTGGTTGCTCCCACAGGTTCCCCAATGGCAACGCCGTCAGGCTCAAAGGCCAGCTGGAGGCAGAGGTCAGGGAGGAGAACGGATTGTCGTGGTGGTGCATCTGGGGCGAGGCAGACACCTGGTCTGCCTACCACAAGGGCCCCAGCCCCGGCGGCGGCCTTCGTAGCAGGGTGTACGGCGTAGTCCCACACTCAGCCACCCACGATGTGGACGACTACCATCCCCTTCGCTATCGAGGCGAATTCTGGATGCGCTATTTTCCCGAATACGGGGCTACCTGCGCCAAGTTCTATATCTGTCCTTCGTACGATGATCAGCGAGGTCAGAAAGTGACCCCGCAGCAGGAACTCATCGTCGAATGCCAACAGCTACTGAAGACAATCGCTTTCAGTCGAGACTAGCAGGGATGGACTCCAGGAAAGGTCTTATACAGGTTTACACCGGGCATGGCAAGGGCAAGACCACCGCTGCGCTGGGTCAGGCGATGCGCGCTGCGGGCCAGGGTCTGAAAGTATACATGGTGCAGTTCATGAAGGGCTGGCCCTACTATGGCGAACTGGACACGGTGGCCCATCACCCCAACATAACCCTCAAGCAGTTCGGTCGCCCGGACTATGTGAACAAGGAACATCCCGAGCCAGTTGACATCCGCATGGCTCAAGAGGCCTTGACACACAGCGCAGAGATAGTGAAGAGTGGCCAGTACGATTTGGTGATCCTGGACGAGATCAACGTGGCTCTCGAATGGAACCTGATCCAACTGGATGACGTGATATCACTCCTCGAGGCCAAGCCAGAGGAGGTGGAGTTGATCCTCACGGGGCGCTACGCTCATCCCGAGGTCATCGCTCGCGCCGATCTGGCGACGGAGATGAGGGAGATCAAACATCCCTACCAGAAGGGCATTGTCAGTCGCCGAGGCATAGAATACTGAGGGGATACGTAGATGTTTGACAAGGACACGCTTGAGTCAATCCGCGAAGGCCGCGAACGCTGGGAGGAAACTACCCTGCAGCAGCATCTCGCTCAGCACCCCGAACGAAAGGACAAGTTCACCACGGTCTCTGGCGAGGAGATTCAACGGCTGTATACGCCGCTGGACATCGCTGATCTGGACTATGAGCGGGACCTGGGGATGCCAGGCGAATACCCCTACACCAGAGGCGTCCACCCCACCATGTACCGGGGCCGGCCTTGGACGATGCGCATGTTCGCAGGCTATGGGACTGCTGAGGAGACCAACGCCCGCTTCAAGTACCTTCGGGAGCACGGCGAGACTGGGCTATCCGTGGCTTTCGACTACCCCACGCTCTACGGCTACGACGCGGACGACCCAGAAGCCATCGGTGAGTTCGGTAAGTGTGGGGTCGCCATCTCCTCTATCAAGGATATGCAAATACTATTCGACGGTATCCCTCTGGGCGACGTCACCACCTCCATGACCATCAATGGGCCCGCCGCCATCGTGTGGGCCATGTACATCGGCGCCGCCGAGAGACAGGGATACACCCCACAGCAGTTGGGCGGCACCATTCAGAACGATATCTTGAAAGAATACATCGCTCAGAAATCCTTCATCTTCCCGCCGCAGCCTTCCATGCGCCTCATCGTGGACACCTTCGAGTACGGCTCCAAACACCTGCCCAGGTGGAACACAATCTCCATTAGCGGTTACCACATCCGAGAAGCAGGCGCCACCGCGGTCCAGGAACTGGCCTTCACCCTGGCCGATGGCCTGGCCTACGTGCAGGCCGCCATCGAGCGCGGACTGGACGTCGATGAGTTTGCGCCGCGCCTGTCCTTCTTCTTCAACGCCCACAATGACTTTTTCGAGGAGATAGCTAAATACCGGGCGGCTCGTCGCATCTGGGCCCGGGAGATGCGCGGGCGGTTCAAGCCCAAGGACCCTCGGTCTTCGTGGATGCGTTTCCATACTCAAACCGCGGGTGTCAGCCTCACCGCCCAGCAACCGGAGAACAACGTCGCCCGCGTCGCCATCCAGGCCCTGGCCGCCGTTCTCGGAGGCACCCAATCCCTCCACACCTGCTCCATGGACGAGGCTCTCGCTCTACCCAGCGAACTCGCGGCGCGCATCGCCCTGAGAACCCAACAGATCATCGACCACGAGAGCGGCGTCGCCAACACCGTAGATCCGCTGGGGGGCAGCTTTCTCCTGGAGAGCCTCACCAACCAGATGGAGGAGGAGACCTACGAGATCTTTGCCAAGATAGAAGATTTCGGAGGGGTAATACCCGCCATTGAAGCAGGCTACTTCCAGAACGAAATCGCCCAGAGCGCATATCGCTACCAACGGGAGGTCGACACACAGCGACGGATTATCGTGGGCGTTAACGATTACCAGCTTGACGAGCCCCTGACCGTTCCACTGCTCAAGATGGATCTCGAGGGGTATGAGCGACAGCTGAACCGCCTGAACAAGCTCAAGCAAGAGCGCGACAACGACGAAGTAAGAGGGCGATTGGATGCTCTGCGTGAGACTGCTGAGGGCACTGAGAACCTCATGCCGCCTATCCTCGATGCCGTGCGAGCACACGCCACCCTGGGTGAGACCTGCGGCGTCTTGAGAGAGGTCTTCGGCGAGTATCGGGAGCCGATCATCATCTGAGCTGACCCACCCCCACCACGGCGCACCTTCTCCCCCACTTTGGAAACCTGACGGGGTTGGCCATCCAGTTCCCGATCAATCCGCGTCGCCAGCATCAGCGAGGGTCATCCAGGCGCTCAAGTTGCCTCGCTTGCTCCGGTAGAACAGGTGGATTATCATACTCACCAAATCCGGACCGCTACCTGGTGAGCAGCATCAGTCCGCAGGCAACGTGCCATCCCGAGCATGGAACTGCATGGTCCTGAGGCTGCGCGCCGATCCGATCCTGAGGAGAAGCAGCGCCAGAACGGTCATGCTATGCTGGACGAGAAGGAGACAAGGAAATGAAAACAAAGAGCTTCACCATCTTGCACTCCAACGACATGCACGGAGACTTCCTGGCGGAAGTTCAGGGCGCCGAAGGTAATCTGATCGGGGGACTGGCCCTGCTCTCGAGCTATATCAACAAGGTTCGACAAGAGGAGGAAAACGTTCTTTACGTCATCTCCGGGGATATGCTCCAGGGGTCCATGATCGACTCAGAATACAGAGGCATATCCACAATCGAGATCATGAACTATCTGTCCCCGGACGTCGTCACTCTCGGCAACCACGAAGTGGACTACGGTCTGCCTCACCTCCTCTTTCTGGAGAAGATGGCCAACTTCCCCATCGTCAACGCCAACCTCTACATCAGCAAGTACAACAGACGGCTGATGCGACCTTACGTCGTCCTGAACGTGGCCGGGTTCGACATCATGTTCATCGGCATCATCACCGAAGCTGTCCTTCAATCATTGAGAACTGACCAGCAGATTGCCACCTTCATCTCGTTGGAGGACGCAAGCCAGGAAGTGGGCAAGATCTGCAACGCGTACAAAGGCGAGGATATCGATCTGACCGTTCTGCTCACACACATAGGGTTCGAATCCGACCAGGAACTCGCAGCGCTCCTCAGGCCAGAATGGGGGGTTGACATGATCATCGGCGGTCACTCGCACACCATTCTGGAACAGCCCGCCCTGGTCGATGACATCCTGATTGCGCAGGCGGGCACAGGTACTGATCAGATCGGCCGTTTCGATATCGTCGTAGATGACGACACCAACAGCATCGTGGAGTGGAAGTGGCAACTCATCCCCATCGACAGCAGCATCGCGGAGCCGGATGAAGATCTACGGCGGTTCATCGACTCGTTCAAGACGGAGGTGGACAGGAAATACAACGTGGTGGTCTGCCGGTTTGCCCAGAAGCTGACCCATCCCCGGCGAGAGGAAGAAACAGCCTTGGGGAACCTGTTTGCCGACATCTTCGCTCAGCGAGCCCAGGCCGACGCCATGTTCCTGGGCAGCGGCTCGATCCGGGGGAAAGAGCTGGGCCCCTTGGTCACGCTGGGGGACCTCAGGAGCATTTTCGCTTTCGACGATACCCTCTTCAAACTCACCGTCACCGGTGCCCAGCTCAAGAAGATCTTCTCCCACATCATGCGGGCAGAAAACAGAAACAGCGAGGGCGAGTGCTACCAGGTCAACCAGGGAGTGAAGGCGGTCTACCTGGATGCTTCTGGCGAGCTGGAGTCTCTGGCCATACGGGGGCAGCCGGTGATGGACGATGGGGGGTATACTATCTGCCTGCAGGGGTACCACTACACCAACAGCGAGCCCAATCTCGGATTGACCGACGAGGAACTCACTGCAATCCACTCCCCAAAGGTGGTCACCACCTCAGCCCAAGACGTTCTCGAAGAGCACCTGAGGGGAATCCAAAATCTCAGCAGCAAAGTGGAGGGGAGACTCGTATTCAAGGCCACCCCATGATCTTGATGAGGGGAACTCGATGGCCAGGTTGAATGGCATGATAGTCAAACAGCTCGGTGCCCGGAGTACAGCCCATGCCTGTTGAAAACGTCCAAGCGTTGCTGGACCTGGATCCAACACTGATGCCCTGGGCGCTGGGCGGCGCTCTGGTTGTCTTGTGCGTGCCAGTGTTCCTGATCGCCCGCTATTTCGTCGCCCGAGGCCTGGTGTACCTGTCCGTGCGCACCAAGAACAGGTACGACGATGTTATCGTGGACAAGCTGCGGCCGTTCCGTTTTGCCTGGGTCGCGCCGCTGCTGGTGATCTACTACCTCGCGGGCATGCTACCGGAGAGCGCCTAATTCATCCGCCAAATCGTGTTACTGCTCATCCTCTGGCTGGTGGTGCTCACCATCAACTCGATTCTCAACGGACTGAACGCGATTTACGAAGCCAGCGACCTCTTCCGCGGCGTGTCCATCCAGGGCTACCTCGATCTGGCCAAGCTTGGTTTGATCGTGGGCACCCTCATCGTGACGGCTTCGGTGTTTACCGGCCAGTCGCCGGTGGTGCTGCTGAGCGGGCTGGGCGTGGTGATGGCACTGCTGGTCCTCATGTTCCGTGACACAATGCTCTCGTTCGTGGCCAGCGTGCAGATCAGCTCCAGCGACCTGGTAAGGGAGGGTGACTGGATCGAGGTGCCATCCTATGAGGCGGACGGGACCGTAATGAACATCTCTCTCCATAGGGTGAAGGTCCGGAACTGGGACAAGACCATTACGGTGATCCCAACGCACAAGCTGATGGAGGCCCCCTTCAAGAATTGGCGGGGCATGCAAGAGAGCGGCGGACGACGTATCAAGCGCGCCATCTACGTCGACCTGAACAGCATCAGGTTCTGTGACCGAGAGACGCTCGAGCGATTCAAGGACATCGATTTGATCAAGGACTACTTGGAAGCCAAGTTGTCTGGAGTCGAGCAAACGGGTTCTGTGCCCGTGAGCGTGGATGGTTCACCCACCGCGCCGCAGCTCACCAACATGGAAGTATTCCAGGCCTACGTCACCAACTACCTGAAAGGTCGTGCGGACCTCCATCAAGAGGGCATGACCCTACTCGTGCGCCAACTGGCCCCCGGTCCAACCGGCCTGCCGCTAGAGATCTATCCGTTCACAAAGACGGTGGACTGGGTCGAATACGAAGCCATCCATGCCGAGATTCTTGATCACCTAGTGGGGGCGATGCCGCAATTCGACCTGCGCGTGTTCCAGGAACCCACCGGGGCGGATTTCCGAGCTTTGGTCAAGCTGCCGTAGGCAGCCCAATATTGGCTAGCAGCGATCAGCGCCGTGCTCCGGTGGCACATGGGGACACGCCGGTGATGTGACCGCTGGGGTGGATCATCGGCGCTTCGTACACGACTTCATAGACTCTGTCGTTTGCTGGGCTCGGCGCGGAGACCAGCACTGAGGAAATCCAATACCAGTTCATTCAGCTCCTCTGGGCGCTCCACCTGAGGTAGGTGACCACAGCGCTCCAGCACGCGTAGCTCAGAGTTGGGGATCAGGTCTCTGGCGCGGTAGGCATGGGCCAGGGGTATTGCCGCATCCTGACGCCCCCAGATGATGAGAGTTGGCACCTCCATCACCGCCAGCTCCCGACGCAACTCGCTCAGCATCTCCTCGCGCTGGCCCCGCAGATTGACGCCCATTCTGGCCACTTTGAGCGTGTTCTTTCTCACCGCTGGTGATCTCAGGACCACGGCGGCATCCGAGAACCATTGGTCGTCTATGGAGTCAGGACGGCAAAACGTCCACCTCTTGAGCGAGGGGAAAAGCCTCTGATAGCTCCTGAACACCAGATCTCCCAGCACGGGAACCGACCACAGCCGCAGATGCGCGCTTAGCTCTCGACCGAACCCAGCGCTGCCCACCAATACCAGATTCCTCACCCGCTCGGGGAACTGCACAGCGGTCTGCGCGCATACGACGCCACCGAGGGAGTTCCCCGCCAGGCTTGCCCGCTCTATCCCCACCGCGTCCATGAAGTCCGCCATGAACGCTGCCCCGTTGACCAGCGAGAAATCCTCGATCTCCTTATCCGATTTGCCAAAGCCGGGGAGATCCAGCGCATACACGCGATGCCGTGCCGCTAGCGGTCTAACGTTGTACTGCCAGAATTCCACCGAGGCGGCAAGGCCAGGCACCAGAATCAATGCAGGACCGTCGCCCTCCACCCAGAAGCGGATTCCACGGCCGCCCACGTGGACGTACTGATCGTCATACCTCGGAAGATCCACCACAATACTTCGCGCCTAGTGCGGACATTGCGCACACGAGTTGATTAGCGACCTGGTGCCAACCCCCGCCACCAGACCGGCCGCGCTCCTGATCGGCGAAGTCGATGATGGTAGTGGTGCCACCACTGGCCGCCTCCACTGTGCCTGTGACGAGGTGATCACTGGACACGGTCCCACCGACCGGAAGCTGCATATGTGTATGTACATCCACCCCGCCGGGAAAAACGTAGTGCCCTTCCGCATCTATGACCTCGTTGCCCTCGAGGTCCTTGCCAATGCGGGCGATCTTGCCGCTCATGATCGCTATGTCCGCCTTGTAGGTTTCGCCGGCGGATACTACGGTGCCGTTCCGAACGACAGTTTCCATCAGACTAGCATCCTGTTGAGCTCTGCCACCAGTTGCCTCGACCTGCCCGGTTGTTCCTCCTCCAGATCCTCTATCACCGCCGCGACCGCCTCCTTCCTGGCAGGCACCAAGAAGTCACGGAAAGACCCGTAATTGGGCTCGTAACCAAAGTACCGGAACAGCGTCCCCAGCCTGAAATTGACCTGCTCATCCTCTGACAGTGCTAGATACTGGTCCATCACCGAGAGCATCGACGCTTTGTCTTCTGGCAGCTGTCCTCGCACATCCATCAGGACATTCGTGGAATGGTCGCTGGCGAAGTAGCTGGTGACCTCCAGCTCCTCGATCAGCTGGCGCTCCTCCCTGACCTTCTCCGCGTCGCTCGACTCCTCGAACTCCCCATTCTCAAGTTTCTCCTGCAGGGGCATGCCCTGTCTGATAGTCAGCGTCCTCACCCTGATGTAGTGGGGGTTCACCTCGTTCAGAACCCTGGCTGTTTCCAGCGCATGGTTCCGCCAGGTCTCCTCACCCTCCAGCCTCAGCCTGCCCCCCAGGCCCAGGACCACGTAGAAGCTCAGGGAAATGCCCGAATCCACGACTTTCTCCCCTCCACTCACCACCAGGTCCGATGTCACGCCCTTCTTCATGTACTCGAGGAGAGGGTCATAGCCAGATTCCAGCCCTATGTGCAATCTGCTCAGTCCAGCCTCATGAAGCTCGCGTAGCTCCGCCACCGACTTTCTGGCCACTGTTCTGGCCCTGGCGTAGCTCGTCACGCGCTGCACGCTGGGGAACTTCTCCTTCAAGCGGGAGAGCACCCGGACCAGGTCGCCCGTCTTCATCACCAGGCTGTTGGCATCCTGAATGAAGGCGGTTCTATAGATATCACCGTGGAACTCAGCGGCTTCGTCTATGTCTTTGAGGATCTCCTCAATTGGCCGCCTTTCGAACCGCGTCCCTTTGTAGGTGGGGCAGAACTCGCACTTGTTCCACGGACAGTTCCTGGTAGCCCTGACGAGCAAGCTCCCCGCTTCGCTAGGGGGCCTAATGGGACCAACTTCGTAGGGTTGTCCGATAACCGTCATATCTGTATCTTGACTCCCCTTCCTTGCGCTCCACCTACATTATACAGAGGATGGGCACTGTGGGGAAAACGAGTGGGATAAAGAGGGGGAGCCGCGAACCAGACCATCAGCGACGGATGGGCCCCCAGAGAACAACTCCATGCAGGCACGCAACGAGGCACCGACCTACCACGACGATCTCAGTTGTCTAGGTCGTCAAAGTAGGCGCGCAGAGCCTCCTGCCAGGGGCGCAAGGTGATACCGAACCGAGTGGAGGCTGAGGTATTGCGTAACGCGGCATTGGCCGGCACAGTCGCCAGTCGCTCATAGTGCTCCACGCGGCGCAAAGCCAAGTGGCTCTTCCCGGCAAACTCCAGGATCCTCTCAGCGAACTCGAACCGAGAGCAACTCCCCTCATTGACAAAGTGATAGGTATCATAGAGAGGATACTCTATCAAACGAGCTATGGCGGCTGCCAGATCCGGCGCGTAAGTAGGTGAACCAACCTCGGTCGTAACAACCGATAGCTCGTCACGATGAGCAGCTAACTCAAGTATCTTGGCGACGAAGTTTCGACCGCCTTGGCCGTACAGCCACGCGGTGCGCACGATGTAGCAGTCGGTCAGCAAGTCGCGGACGAGAAGCTCTCCAGCCAGCTTGGACCTGCCATAGACACAGATGGGGTTTGGCTCATCCAACTCAAGATATGGCTCTCCCTTGGTGCCATCGAAGACGTAATCGGTGCTCACGTAGAGAAGGGCCGCATCGCAGAGCCGGCAGGTGTCGGCCACATTCCTGGTCCCGACCGCGTTGACCTTGAACGCGGAGTCAGGATCCCGCTCGCATCCATCTACGTCCGTCATTGCCGCTGCATGAACTACGAGGTCAGGTTGGAACTCTGCTATGGTTCCAACGATCCGGCGTTCCGTCACGTCATGCTCGGGCAGGTCGACGAGGAAGAGGTCGAGCCGTTGGAGAACCTCCTGCAAAGCCCTCCCCAATTGTCCGCGCGCTCCAGTGATGACTACACGCATCCGGTTCCTCACGCTCAGATGGACTGCTCCTGGTTCCCTGCCGTCATTGTATTCGCTTCCGCTTGAGACTGCTAAGGGACGTCCCTGCGCAAAGCCGTCACGCTCATGCGGCAGCCACCATCCCCTCTTTTTGATCTCATCTGTAGCGCGCTGCGAACATGTGCCGTGATCGTCGTTGCTGAACGGTCGCCTGGCGCCCCCTAGTGGGTCACTGGCGTATCGCCCCGGAGATCGGCTACCTTCAATTCTGACGGGCTCTGACAACCACTCTCCCAGTCGTCGTTGACGCTGGCGATAGGCCAGCAGGAGCGATAGAATGAGCTGAACATGGCCCTTCAAGCTGACAGTAGCATTCCGCACACCGCGGTGGATAGTACTCCCCCCGCGACTATAGCCCAGATACTGCCCGTGTCGGGACACACTGTGCCTCGCCCTCCAGCATCTGCTCGGCCGTCTGGGGAGATCGAGAAGTGATGTCCACTGGGCTTGTCATGCGACGCCGCAGAGGCGGAGACATGGAGTCCGCCTCTTAGCACGAAACTATGTCCGGATACTTCCCGAGTATGTCTGACCACCGCCGCGGATTCCTCATCGGTCTCTTCGCGCTCACACTGGTGAGGGGAATCCTGTACAGCGTGATCATACCACCTTGGCAAGCCCCCGACGAGCCTGGTCACGTCGAGTACGCAGCTCTCCTAGCAGAGAAACGCCGGTACCTCAACAGAGAGGACTCATCCCCCGCGTTGCAGCAGCAGATTCTGTCGTCCATGGAAGAGTTCGACTTTTGGAGGCAACTTGGTGGAGAGGAACCACAGACCATGCCACAATCCTTCCCTCAAGATTCCTCCATGGTGCTCTCGGGCACTCAACTGGGAGATGAGAGTCCACTGTACTATCTGATTCCTGCCCTCGTCTTCATCTTGGCTGGCATTCGAGAAACTCTGCTGCAGCTCTACATTCTTCGCTGGTTCTCTGTCGTTCTCGGAAGCGCAACGGTGGCCGTATCCTACCTAGTCGCGGCGGAGCTGTTCCCCGACGATCGTTTCATGAGGACTGCCGTTCCTGCCTTCGTGCTCTTCTTGCCCATGTTAGCCTACATGGGTTCCGCCGCCAACAGCGACGCCCTGGCTATACTGGTCTCCTCACTCTTCTTCTGGCAATTGGTCATCCTATTCAAGAGGGGTGCGGATTGGCGCTCCGTGTCGGCTGTCGTGAGTCTGGCCTGCCTCGCAGTGGTCGCCAAGAAGACCGCCTTGTTCGCGGCGCCTCTTCTACTCGTCGCGGTGCCCGTGTACCTTGGGGGGCGCCGGACCAGAGTAGAAGAGCCTGTTAGACAGGCGGTGGTAGGATCTGTCCTCCTCATCGCTCTACTCCTGGGCGTGTTCCTGAGCTGGGCCAGCGGCGACGCCGCTGGATGGGTCGAGCGACCACCGTCCTCGGCGAGCACGCGAAGTGACCATACAGCGAGGTCGGGCAGCTACGCTCTGCGTATCGCAGAAGACAGAGGCGACGCGTGCCAGCGGCTAGTGCAGACTCTCTCCTACAACTCGGTGCGAGAGCTGCGTGGCAGAACAGTGGAGTTTAGCGCCTGGATCAGAAGCCCGGATGCGCATGGCAGAGGTCGTCTCGTGATCGCAGACAATGAGGGCCGGGCCACTCAGATCTTTACTGCGACCGACACCTGGAGTCTCCAAAGTGTGACACGCGCTGTATCCCCCGAAGCTACTTCCATCAGGATAGTATTGAGTCCCTCCAGGTGTCGCGGTACTGGGACTGGCGAACTGTTCTTCGACGACGTGTTCCTGGGGGACAGCCAAGGTCAGGGGCGTAACCTCGTGGCCAATGGTTCTGGGGAGACCCCTGCCCTCAGGATCTGGGACCGCCTTGAGAACATCGCGCCACATCTGTCCCTCAGCCGCTTGTTTGATGGCCGAAGTTACGACACCAATTCGGCCAAGCGATACAGTCTCTATGCCCTGCTCACGTTTGCGGGATTCTGGGCAAATTTCGGCTGGCTTACTCTTCCACTGGATCCCGTGTGGTACGCCATGCTAGCCCTGCTTTGCCTGGCCCTGGTCGTTGGTCTGGGCTTCTGCTATACCGATGCGTTGACTCTGTGGAGGCGGAGCACAGATTATCGACCTACGTGGCGGAACAAATCCCTGTTGTTGCTCCTTGTGGCCTTATGTCTTATACTCTTCCAGACGTTTCTCCCCATGATAGGCCGACATTGGCAGCCGCAGGGGAGGTATCTGTTTCCAGCAATCATCCCCATAGCTACGCTCCTTAGCCTTGGCTGGCGCCGACTCCACGGGAGATGGAGGAGCGACGTCGGTTTAGTTGCCTGGGTGATGTTTCTCTTTCTATTGCACGTCCTCTGCGTTTTCCGTTATATTATCCCTCACTACTATGGATGATCCTCACCGATCAAGCACCAAGATCTACGGGAGGGAGGGTACATTGGCGGGCAACAGGCGCAACACTTGCCTCGTGGCTATGCTACTTCTGGGCCCGGCTCTGGTCCTGGCCTGGATGCTGATTCAGGGACCGGTCATCACCTACCTGCGAGAGTCGCTATCGCCTGCACCCGTGGCGGACCCGCTCAGACCCACAACGCCTGAAGCGAACGACGACCAGCGCGACGCCATGGCCTTCCTGCCTCCAGGAGCGGTAATCTTCGACACGCTCCAAGCCGACTTGGATGGTGATGGCTCGTCCGAGAGAGTGCTGGTCTTCAATGATGAGGAAAGCCCTCACGGGCCTGGCATGGGTGGAGTGGTGGTACTTGACGATAAGCCTGATGATTCCTCGGAAGCGTATGAATTTAGGCCACCATCGGAGGGGAAAGTGACTGATGCGGCCGTTCGCGACATCAACGTCGACAGGGTCCTGGAGTTGCTGGTTTACAAGAGTTCTGAGGACGGAACTGCCCAGTACCTCCACATTGGCCAGTGGGACGGCTCGGCCTTTGTCACTCTGGCTCCACATGGCGGGCCGCTTGACGGTGCACAGGCCTTCGCGTCGGCCTACTATCCCCCGGAGTTCAAGGATCTCGACATGGACGGTGACAAGGAATTGGTGGCTTATGAAGATCAGCCAGCTTACGAGCGTCTGAAGGTCTCGGTCTACGTGTGGAATGGCGAGGCTTTTATCTATGACAATCTATACATCATTCTGGGTCCTCAGCGCCCGCCTACTGAGAGCAGGTAGTGCTATCTGACGGGGTAACGAGCTAGCTCCGCAGCGCTGAGGTGCGGCCACAGTGCGTGCCAAAGGGGAGGAGAGCTGTTGCAGACCCCCCGTGTCAGAGGGGAAGCGGTCCTTCGGGACTCCGTCGTCATATCCGGTTTCAACGCGCTGGGAGTGGGCGGGGCGCTACTTGTTGACGTGGCGCTGGCGGCCAAGTACGGTCTGGGCGCTAACACAGACGCCCTATTCCTCGCCTTAACAATCCCACAGCTGCTTACGACTGTTCTTGGAGCGGCGACGAATCCGGTGGTGGTGCCGCTTCTCTCTGGAACCAGAGTCAACTCTGGAGAGAAAGAGAGCTGGAGGCTGTTCAGCAATCTCCTCAACCTGAGCATGATCTCCTTGGCTCTGATCGCTGCGGCCGGCACGGTTTGCTCTGGCGCACTGATCTCGGTCAGCGCACCTGGACTTTCCAGCGAGTCGCGGCAGATTGCCATCGGCCTCAGTCGCATCCTGTTTGCCATCGTCGCGCTGGCGGGATTGTCAGAAGTAATGAAGGCGATGTTGAACTCCTATCGTCGTTTCGCGGTTCCGTCAGCCGCCTATTCGGTGCAGTACGTTGTTGTGTTCTTGGGCGTCGTGCTCTTACCACGCAACTTGGGCATACAAGCCGTCGCCGTCAGCTATGTGGTAGGTTACGCGGTGCAGGTTCTAGTCCTGTCTGGCGGACTTATCGCCCTGGGAGGTCGTTACTACCCCGTGCTGCAACCACGCCACCCAGCTGTAAGAGAGGCAGGGCGTCTGTTTGCACCGCTTGTCATGAGCCAATTGTTGGGCCAGAGCAACATCTGGCTGGAGCGGTTTCTGGCGTCGTTCCTGCCGCCGGGCAGCGTGTCGGCACTCGTCTATGCTCGCCGCGTCCTGCGTGCCCTAACGCTGGCCCTGGTTAATAGTGTCTCCAAGGCATTGCTGCCCAGGTTTTCGGAACTGGCCAGCCGGGCGAATCTGGAGGAAATGCGGCGATCCGTGAGCCTTGGACTGAAGCTGACCCTGGGCATCTGTCTTCCCGTGGCAGCTGGAGTAATGGTGACCAGCACTCCGCTGATGACCTTGCTCTTCCGAAGGGGAGCCTTCGGCGCGGAAGCGGTATCGGTTGCCGCCACGGCGCTGGTCTTCTACATGCCCGGCTTGCCTCTTATGGCCATGTGGCAGACTCAAATGGCTCCTTTCTATGCGATGCGCGATACGAAGACCCCAGTACTGATCATCACGATGTCATTGGCGATTCTGGCGACGCTGCAACTCGCCTTACTGGGGGTAGCCGGCCTCTATGGGCTAGCCCTGGCGCTGTCTCTGAGTCGGGCCGCCAGTGTCACCGCCGCGTATCTGCTTCTCCGAAGAAAGATCGGAGAATTCGATGGAGACCTCTGGCGCTACGGCCTCAAGACGGGAATCGCAGCGGCAGCAATGGCGGTGGTCGTTCTTATCTCCACACGGTTAGTAGAGACCCAAATTGCCCTTTCCCAGACCGTCGAGTCGCTCGTCATATTGGCCGTGGCCGGCATACTAGGATCAGTAGTGTATGTCGGAGCCTTGCTTCTCCTGCGCGTTAGGGAAGTAACTGAGGGCATCCGTCTGTTGAGGAAGAGGACAGTCGGCAGCTCTTGTAGCTAGTCTGGATTGAGCCGATGGCGACCCGGACATCGAAGTGGATGTATCATGCGGCAGAAGGTGAGTGACAACCATGAGTACTCATGATAGGATATTGGTCATTGGTGTAGACGCAGGGACGATGGACCTGATAGAAGGCTGGAGCGACCAGGGGAGACTGCCCGGCTTCAAGCGTTTCTTCGAAGATGGTGTGCACGGAAAGCTTCATTCGGTTCCCAACATGTGCAGCGCTTCTGCATGGTCTTCCATGGTGACAGGCGTGAACCCCGGAAAGCATGGCATCTACTGGTTCGGGGAATATGCCCCTGACAGTTATGAGTATCGCTACATAAACGCCTCCTACCGGAATGCCGACACCCTGTGGGACATCATGAGCGCGTCTGGTAGGAGGGTCGGAGTGATCAACGTCCCGATAAGCTACCCAGCGGCGGAAGTCAATGGTTTTCTCATTGCAGGCCTGGATGCGCCGCATGCCGATGACAAGCGATTCACCTACCCTCCCGGCCTACTTTCGGAGTTGCGCGGCCAACTTGGGGAGTACGACATTGAGCCAGGAATGCCTGGCTTCTACAAGGCGGGCCGACTGGACGATGGCGTACGCAAGCTTCACTCGACCATGGACAGTCGCCTAGCCTACGCCTCCCACCTCATGAAGACGAATCCCTGGGATTTTCTCATGGTGGTCTTCACCACCGTGGATTCGGCGCAGCATTTCTTCTGGAAGTACATGAAGCCAAAAGACTTCACGTTGACAGACGACGAGCTTCATAGGTACCAACACGTCATCCGAGATGTCTACGTGCACCAAGACAACGCAATACGACAGCTCATCGAACTGGCGGGTCCCGACACCACGGTTTTCATAGTTTCTGACCACGGTGGCGATCTCGGGGGCAAGGGCCCCCTGCTGCCACTGTGGCTGGAGCACATGGGAATGCTGCGCTATGGGAAGCGTGGCCGGAGGAATGAGCCGCATCGCGGCATGGCCAGAGAGTTGATCCTCAGACTGCTAGCTGGCGGCTATAGGCGCGTGGACAGGTACTTTGGCCGTGACTTCAAGTTGCGTTTGGCGAAGATGTTCCCCGATCTGCGACAGAAGGTGGAAGCGCACATCCACTTCTCCCAGATTGACTGGGCAGCCACGAAGGCCTTCACCGATGGAGTGAGGCCGGACATCTGGATCAACCTCAAGGGGCGCTTCCCCCAGGGGACTGTTGAGCCCGGCGAAGAGTATAATGCCGTCTGCGAGACAATTAGGGCCCAGTTCCTAGCCATGCGTGACACCCGCACCGACGAACGGGCTGTGAACGCTGTGTTCAGGAAAGAAGAGGTGTACCATGGTCCCTATCTCGACCGCGCTCCGGATCTGGTCGTCCAGTGGAAACCGGACTTGCCTGCAACAGCAGTGGCCCTGGGAGACACCACGGCGACCGATCTACAGCGCATAAGGGTGAAGCTGACCGACGGTGTCGGTATCGGTACCGGTCCCCGTGGCGGCACCGGCATGCACAGCCCGCATGGCATCTTGTTCGCCAAGGGTCCCCAGCTCAGGAGAGGCGCACAGATAGAGGCTGCAGAAATCGTGGATGTGGCTCCCACACTCCTGCATCTGGCCGGGCTTCCTGTTCCCGGCTACATGGACGGTAGAGTCATCGAGGAGGTGTTCACTGACAAGTTCCTATCGGAGAATCCAGTCCGGACAACGGAGCACGCTCTTGATTCGGGGGATGAGCCGGCGCCCTATTCTGCCGAGGAGAGAGAGATAATCGGTGATCGTCTGCGCGGCATGGGGTACGTGGAATGACAGGGACTCCGGTGCGACCGACGTCACCCGAACTTGGCAAAGGCCGACCAGTATTCGTGATTGGGCTGGACGGGGCAACGTTCGACTTGCTGCTCCCCTGGATGGATGAGCAGCGTCTGCCACACTTGGCGGCGATCTTCAGGAAAAGTGCCCACGGACAGCTGCGCTCCACCATCCCTCCCGTTACCGCCCCGGCCTGGGCCTCGTTTCAGACCGGCAAGAACCCTGGCAAGCACGGCCTCTTCCACTTCACACGCTACCAGCAAGGCACCTATGAAACTCCGCTAGTGGACGCCAGCAGCATAAGATCGAGAACCATCTGGCAGATCCTGAGCGATCACGGCAAGCGGGTGGGAATCATCAACGTACCTCTTACCTATCCCCCCAGGCCAGTCAACGGATTCATGATTTCGGGAATGCTGACCCCAGAACCGGCGAAGGGTTTCTACCCTCCGGAGTTGTATCACGAGCTAACCTCGCAAGTTGGAGACTATGAGATCTTCGTTCCCGTGCGCACCAGGGACTATCTGGGTGTACGGGATTTCGTGAAAGCCGTCACACGTCTGGCCGAAAAGCGCGCCCAGGCGGCTTTGTACATGCTCTCCAGGGAAAAGTGGGACTTCTTCATGGTGCATTTTCAAAGCAGTGACATACTGCAGCACAGTCTGTGGTCCCACCTCGATCCAGGCCACCCTGATTTTCTGACCAACGACCACCAAGAGAGAGAATGCGTTATGGGCTTCTATGAGCGCCTGGATGAGCTCATCGGAGATCTCGTGCAACAGATGGATCAGAAAGGTATCCTGGTCGTCATGTCCGACCACGGATTCGGGCCAGCTCTCCGGCGAGTGTATTTGAACAGCTGGCTGCTGAACCAGGGCCTGATGGCCGCATCGTGGGGCTCCGCAAGGAGACGAGCTATTCAGCTGGCAGAGTCACTGGTGAGATCCGTCGATGTCCTGAAGATACGGCGACGCATCATCAAGCCTCGGAGCCGCAGTGAGAGGCTGGTGAACCACCTCACTCGAGACATGCTCATCGATTGGGACCGCACGAAAGCGTTTGCACTATCTGGGCCCTTCTTTGGGCGCGTGTACGTGAACTGCAGGGGAAGGGAGGCCAGGGGCATTGTAGAGCCAGGCACCCAAATAGAAGCGCTGCGGGACGAGATCGCTGAAGCATTGTTGGAGCTCAGGGATCCGGATACGGACGCGAAGGTCATCAAGAACGTCTTCAGGCGCGAAGATATCTACCATGGCGGCCTTCTCGAGACCATGCCGGACTTGGTGGTGGAACCCACCGATGGATACATGATTGCCACCGCCTTCAGGGGAGAGAAGCTGGTGGAACCTGTGCCGCGATTCATGACGGGCACTCACCGCATGCATGGCATACTGATGCTTAGAGGGGAGCCCTTCCCTGAAAACACCCAGATCGAGAATGCGCAGATCACAGACGTGGCACCGACAATCCTCCACTTGATGGGGGTACCGATACCTAGTGACATGGATGGAAGGGCATTGCACAAAGCAATGGCGCCTTCCTATCTCAGCGAACACCCGATCCAGTACGAAGAGGCAAGTGTCTCCACAGCTGCCGAAGGTGGCGATGCCTATTCAGCCGAGGAGACAGAGAACGTACGCGAACGTCTGCGGGGGCTAGGCTATCTGGGCTGATGGGTTCAGCCCAACGAATCCGTCCAGAAGAGCAGCTCTTGACACGCGATCAGCAACACGCTGGTGGCCTGAGACACTGGGCCATTCTTCGTGTCGGCACTTGAGAGACTATGCAAAGCAACCAGACCTCGAATAGAGGCATTCGCGAGGCGTGGGCCTTGCGGCCCGAGGGGTCCATAGCCATCGTCGCCTTGATTTGCTTCCTGGTGGTGACGCTGACCCTAGTCTCGTCGTGGGCTTCCTATGAACTGGGGCAACTGTTCGGCGCCATGACCACCGCCGCGCTGTCAGGGCTACTTGTCATCGCAGCCCTTACGCTGGCGGGTGGCTATGACCTGCTCGTGCCGGCGCTTTGTCTCTGTCTTCTCTTTCCCCTCAACAAGAGCCTGGGATCCAGCGGTATGGTCATCTACACCTTTGACATCATGCTGATCTCCCTGTACGCCGTGTGGGTTTATCGGGCAGCCACCGGCAGAATCGCCCCGATCAGGGTATCGTACGTAGAGATACTGGCCCTGGCGCTGATCAGTTGGCTCTTTGTGTCTGCGGCATTCGGCACCGACCCCTCAAACAGCCTGAACGGAGCCCTCTATTTCCTGCGCCTGTACCTTCTGTATCTCTACGTGGCCAACAACATCAACAGCAGCAGGGCCGTCAAATGGGTGTTGTTGTCGTTGCTCTTCCTGCTCACAGTTCAGTCTTCGGTGGCGTTGGTGCAATATGTCACCAAGACTAATGTGGGGTCACTCTCTGATTTGGTGGGCGAGACTATCGGCTCTGTCAGGGAGATTGAGGTTGCCACCGGCTATTTGTTCAGAGTACGTGGAACGTTGACCACGGATACCGCGCTTGCACAGTGGTTTGACCTGCTCTTGCCTTTCACCTTCAGTCTATTGCTGGCCAGGAGGATCAACCGGACGACGCGCACGTTCCTCTTGCTCGTACTGGTTATGGGCCTGGTTACCCTCATCCTGACCTTCACCCGCGGGGCCTGGGTGGGGTCGCTCGCTGGGATGGCGGCAGTTGTAGGCCTGTGGCTCCGCAATAGATGGTTCAGGGTCACTAATCTCCTTTTCGTGCTGGGCCTAGCCGCGGTTGCCGGCACTGTCATGCTCCCGCTGTCAGGACTTGTTCTAACACGGTGGTCCGGGACCGCAGAGGACAGCCTGATGGTAAGGAAGAACCTCGATACCGCAGCCCTGGGGATGATCTCGCAGTACCCTATCTTCGGAGTTGGGTGGGACAATTTCGCCGACAAGGCTCCAGATTTCGGCGTGGGTTTCTCCTGGCAACGGGAAGGCGCTATTCACAAAGCTCACAACCTTTACCTCGCTGTTGCTTCCGAGGCGGGTCTACCTGGCCTGATCATCTTCATGAGTCTGCTACTGATGCTGTTTCACGTCGGATGGAATACGTTGCAGGTGAACGATCCTTGGTCAGAGACACTCACCATTGGTATCCTGGGGAGTTTCGTGGCTGTGCTTGTACATGGTCTCGTGGCTTGGGGCCTGATCACGTACTCCGTCTTCCCTCTGTTCTGGGTGCTGATGGGTCTGCTCGTCGCGCTGAACAGGCTCTCGAAAGCAAGTGATCCCGTCTGTGAGACAGGTTGAGCGCCAGCTGGGGATCCCTGGCCGTTGACAGTGGCGAGGGAAGACGTCGCCGACTCGCCCACCCTTGAACCAGGCCTGCATCAAAGAGGGGGCGCAGTCTGACTATCGCAGTGCAACGGATCCCACGGGTCCGAGGATGGGAGGGCATGGCTTGCGATTCGGACCAAGGGTGCCGGGCCGCGCTCGTGGAACCCTCGGAGTAAGAGACAGATGGACATGTTGATCGTAGGCCTTGATGGTGCCACTTTCGACATCATCAGGCCTCTAGTCCACAAGGGTAAACTTCCGCATCTACAGCGACTGATCGAGACAGGCACAAGTGCCTCCCTCCGGTCTACCCTACCGCCGGTGACTGCCCCTGCCTGGAGTTCCTTCATGACGGGCACCAACCCGGGCAAGCACGGCATCTTCCAGTGGCGAACTTATGATCCCACCAAGTACACATGCGTCGATGAAAGTGTAGTGACGGCAGCTCGGCTTGTTGGCACCACATTCTGGGACATGCTCGGTTCCCACGGGTTCAAGGTGGGCATTCTCACCGTGCCGGTGACCTATCCCCCTTGGCCGGTCAATGGCTTCATGCTCTCTGGCTATCCCTGCCCGGATGCGCGCAAGAACTACACTTACCCTTCAGTGTACGCGGACAGCCTCTCCGAGAGCTACAACTTCTCCGCGGACTACTACCTGGGTGCATCCGAAGAGGAAATCTGGAGCAACGGGCTGGAAATGTTGCGGAAGCGAACGTCCTTGGCTATGGAGCTGATTAGTGAAGAGAATCTGGATGTGTGCGTCCTCGTCCTGGGTGAGATCGATCGGGCCCAGCACGACTTCTGGAAGTACCGTGATCCTAGCTTCCCTGCCTATCACAGCGAGAAAGGACGCACGTTCCGTCACGTCATCGCCGAACACTATGAGGTATCAGATGCTCAGGTCGGCAGATTGCTAGAACTCGCAAGTGAGGAGACCACTGTGATCGTCATGTCCGATCATGGGGCAGGCCCTCACCCACCCACGTATTTTCACACGAATTCATGGCTCAAGAGCCTAGGATTGCTGGAGATGAGGCCATACCGGCCCGACCCCTTCGTTGGAGGCCTGCGCCGCGGATTGGAGATCGTCAGATCTATCCTGCCCTTCGAGGAGCAGGTTCGAAGGATGCTCCCGGCCGGCGTGGTCGATAGGGCTCGTCGGATCACCCTCAACATCTCCAATGTGGACTGGTCGCGCACCAAAGCGTACAGATTCCCGATGTACCATCCCGCTGAGGGCATCGAGATCAATCTGCGGGGAAGGCAGCCTCAAGGGGTAGTTGAACCTGGGGCAGACTACGAGGAAGTGCGAGATCGCATCATCGGACAGCTGCGACAAGCGAAGGACCCGCTAACTGGAATCCACATCGTGGAAGAGGTGTACAAGCGCGAAGACATATACTCTGGTCCCTACCTGGAGATTGCCCCAGACATCGTCTTCGTCACCTCATCCCGGTTCAGGGCCGAGAGGGAGATCGGACAAGACTACGTCGTCCCAGTCCCCTTGAAGCAACTGGAGACATACAACGGGCTTCACCAGATGGACGGCATCTTCATCGCCCGGGGCCGGAACATCAAGGCAGCAAGCACCTTCGAGGGCGCCCGCATAATGGATGTCGCACCCACGGTTCTCTACACCATGGGCCTGCCCGTCCCTGAAGAGATGGACGGACGCGTGTTGGTGGACGCATTCCTTCCATCCCACGTAGAAGCGCAGCCCCCAGAGTACAGTGACGTGCCTGTCCAGGCCGAGGGTGCCGACCTGAGTCTTTCGCCAGAGGACGAGCGAGCTATGAGAGACAAACTGCGCGGCCTGGGGTATCTCTCGTGAGCACGAACCAGATCGCTTTGAGGCGGCGTCCACCAACGAGGCCACGAATGGCGGCGGCGCCTCGCACGTAGGAGGCATTGGTTACGTGAGTCGAATGAAGGTCCTCTTCGTTGAGCCAGTGGGCGGTCATAGAGGCATGCACTACTACGATTTTGGACTGTGTGCCGCTCTGAGTGACCTGGATGTCCACCCCACTCTGGTGACCAGCGATGAGACCGCAGCCCATAGTCCTCCAGTTCCGTTGGATATCCGTTTCCTATTCAGGGAGATCTACGGTGAGCGGAATGTGGCAAGGCGAGCCGCGAACTACCTGTATGCCTTGTTCCAGACCGCCAAGCTGGCTCGTGAGGGCGGGTTCAGCATCGTTCACTGCCACTACTTCCTCATCCCTCCTGCTGACTATTTGTTCCTGCTAGGGCTCAAGACCGCCGGGGTGAAAATCGTGATCACCGCCCATGACGTGATGCCATTCGATGCCAAATCGTACACTCATTTTGCACTCCCTCGGATATACGGGCTCGCCGACAAGATCATCGTTCATGCCGAGGACAACAAGAGGCGGATGTGCGACCAGTTTGGCGTGCAAGCCCGCAAAGTAGACGTGATCCGCCACGGAAACTACATGCCCTACGTGGAAGAGGGTCGCCGCCCCCGCGAACTGCTGAGGGAGGAGATCGGGGTCAAGGGTTTCGCCAACGTCGTCCTCTTCTTCGGCCAGATAAAGAAGGTGAAGGGGCTCGACCACCTGATAAGAGCATTCCCCGCTGTCGTGGAGCAGCATCCCAGCACCGTGCTACTGGTCGCCGGCCAAGCCTGGAAGGATGACTTCTCCTCCTACGAGTGCCTGGTCAAGCTGCTCGAACTCGAAGGGAACTTCATATCGCGAATAGAACACATTCCAGACGAGGACGTCGCAGCCTACTTCGAATCGGCAGACGTGGTCGCTCTGCCATATGTCGAGGTCTATCAAAGCGGAGTACTGCTCATGGCCTGCTCCTACGGTAGGCCGGTCGTGGCGACTGCCGTAGGAGGCATGAAGGAGGTGATCCAGGACGGGGTATCGGGTTACCTGGTGCCGGCCGGCGACGAAGAGAGGCTGGCGGAGGCGATCGGTAAGTTGCTGTCCGACAGGGAGAAGGCTGAGGAGATGGGCCACAGAGCCAGACAGATGATGCAAGAGCACTACAGCTGGGAGAGCGCAGCCCAGGGCACCAAGCAGATCTACTCGGAAGCTCTGGGCTAGCCTGCAGGCTCCACGCCCGTGGAGACGTAATACCATCGAATTGTGCCCAATAACCCAAAGGTATTATTGACACAGGTCATGACTATGCTATATGATGGTACACAGCAGCAAAGAACCGTATTCTGAGGTCGATAGGGAGGGATCAAATGACCGGGAAGAAACCGTTGCTTCGTGCGCTTGTGGCGTATTGTGGCATAGCGTTGCTGGTGGTACTGCCCGTACTGGCGGCTCCACCTGATGCGGGCCAGGGACAGAACACCACCATCTACGCCATGAACACCTCGAAGACAGACGAAGCAAATCTGGTGGTGAGCTTTGTGTCGCCGGACGGGAGCCCTGCCTCCAGCGCCGGTGCCACCATGAACCCCATGGGCTCTGCCTTGGTAAGCGCCGCGGACGAAGGCGTGCAGTCCAATTGGGTCGGCTCAGCCGTGCTCTACTCAGACCAGGAGCTGGCCACTGTGGCCAAGATCAACTGGTCAGGGGGGACGGCCCACGATGGGATAACCCAGGCAGCGTACACTGGCAGCGCTGAAGGCTCGATGGAGATCTTCGTGCCCAACCTGTTCAGGCGGGAATGGATGTACTCCACCATCGCCGTGCAGAACGTCAGCACAGAGGAGTCTGATTTCACCGTCGACTACTACACCAGGGGCGAGACCACGCCTTTCGCCTCGGTGAGCGACCCGGATGTGCCTGCGGATGCTAACCGGTACTACGATCTCATGTATGCATCCCGGTCGACCGACCCTAGCAAGATTCCTACCTTCCCCAGCGATGACTGGCTGGGCGCCGCCATAATCACATCGGACCATGACATCGCGGTGGTGGTCACCACTCACTGGAGGCACTATGCCGGGGCATACCAGGGCTTTCCCACAGAGCAGACAGATACCACCATGTATCTGCCCTCTGTGTTCAAGAGAAGGTTCAACAACAAATGGTTCTCCTATACCGGCATGCTTATCCAGAACACCGAGAACGTCAGTGCTACGGTGAACCTCAAGCTCTATGACAGAGCAGATGGAAGCCTCGATGCGGATATCACTGACGAGATCGGTCCCTTGAGCGCGCAGGGCTACAACACCCGGTACGGCGGTGATTCGCCAGGGGAAAACTTTTACGACCTTGGCGAGGACTGGCTAGGATCGGCCGTCATCAGCGCGACGGAGAAGATCGCGGTTCAGGTAAACACTCTGTGGCCGGGGAAGGTCGTCGGCGCCAGCTACTCTGGCCTCCCGCCCAGCCAAGGCAGCACTGAGCTGTATTTGCCCTACATGGCCAAGAAGAAAAGCGGGGGTTGGATCGAGTACTGCGGGGCCATAATGCAGAACCTGTCTGATCAGACCAATACGGTTGACATATACGTCTACAACTCTGTAGGCGGGGATCCTGACTGGAATGACTACTTCATGACCTTCCAGAAGACGCTCGATCCCTGGGCGAACGAGGGCACGAACACCAGATACGGCTCCGAATGGGACTCTGTACCCAACGATTGGCGGGGGTCGATCTACCTCTCCGCGGAGTACGACATCGGCGCCATCGTCAATTGCCCGAGGAACGATTCGGGATTCACATATAACGGCTACGCCCCGTAACCGCCGGATAGGCAGGCCCTGTCAGACCATGGGCTGAGTGTCGTGGCCTCAGTTGGTTGCAATCTGATCTTGGTGTAGCTACAATCACGATGCCCCCTCCAACTCTGGGGGGGGCATCGCATCGTTTTGCCAGGCTGGGATCAGAGAGGGAACCGCAAGCGTGATATGAGAATCGCCATGCTAGGTACACGGGGCGTGCCGGCCAGCTACAGCGGTTTCGAGACCTGTGTAGAGGAGCTGGGCGCCCGGCTGGTGGAGCGGGGACACGACGTTACGGTGTACTGCCGCTCCCACCACATCAAGCTCACAGACAAGTACTACAGGGGAATGCGCCTGGTCAGGCTGCCGACCGTCCAGAACAAGTACCTAGACACTATCGTTCATTCTTTCCTTTCCAGCCTTCACGCCTCCTTCCTCGATCTCGATGTGGCACTGTTCTTCATTGCGGGCAACAGCCTCGTAACCTTCATACCCAGGCTGGTGGGGAAGAAGGTCGTGCTGAACGTCGACGGGCTGGACTGGAAGAGGGAGAAGTGGAACTCTCTGGCCAAGAGGTACATCCGTTTTGCCGAATACCTCGCTACCATCTTCCCCCATGAGATAATCACCGATTCCAGGGTAGTGCAGGCGCATTATGAGGACCGATATGGCAAGGCGTCCACCTACATAGCCTACGGTGGGGACATAGAGCCGTCACCTCCGGGCAGGTACATGCGGCAGTACGGTCTCGAAAGCGAGAGGTACGTGCTCTTTGTCGGCAGGTTGGTGGCGGAGAACTGCCCCCACCACCTGGTCGAAGCCTTTCAGGCCCTTTCAACTGATCTGGGCCTCAAATGCGTCGTCGTGGGCGACGCTCCCTACGCGGAGCAGTACATCGCCACCCTGAAGGACGTCAACGATCCCAACATCGTATTCACAGGCTACCTCTTCGGAGAAGGATATAGAGAACTCACCTCCAACGCCTATCTCTTCGTAGAGACCTCGGAGGTGGGAGGGACCCACCCAGCCCTGCTCGAGGCGATGGCCCTCGGAAACTGCGTGGTGGTCAATGACACAGCAGAGAACCTCGAAACCATAGGAGAGGCCGGCTTCAGCTATCAGGGAAAGAGAGGCGCTGAATCGCTGCGGGATGTCCTGGCGCAGCTCCTCCAATCGCCCGATCTGGTCGAGGAGTATGGGCACAAAGCCAGTAGCCGGGTGTGGAAGTTCTACAGTTGGGACAAGGTTACCGACGATTATGAGCAGTTGTTCGTCAAGTTGCTTGGTCAACAGCCCTAGCTGATGCCGGCAGAGTCCTCCGCATGCGGGCTGCATGTCACTGACTCCCCCATCGGAGAGTCGGGCTCCCGCCAGAAAGCCAGATAGCTGATGCTCAGGAGATCAAGTACCAACTACGCCGTTACCCTGCTGTTCCTTGACCTGTGCTTAACCTGGGTCGCCCTCTACCTGGCCAGCGTGGCACGGCGGCAATTGCCCTTCGGGCTGGAGCTGGGGCGCGCGACCACCGCCCACCTCCCCGTTCACGTCTACCTCATGGCATCTGTGTTGTGGCCGGTGATCTTCGTCCTCCTTTCCGTGTACGACCTTCGCAATAGACCCAACTTGATCGAGCGACTGGAGAGGGTAGTCGTCGCCGTATCTGTAGCCACCCTCGTCTTCGCCGGAGCACTGTACTTCACGTTTCGCGACGTGCCGCGCCTGTTGTTCGCCTATTTTTTCCTCCTGGATCTGCTACTCCTCGTTGGCTTGCGCTTGACTGTCCCCCTCGTCCTCGGTCGCGTGAGGGGCGAATCTCACACGATCAGAGTGCTCATAGTTGGAGCAGGAAAGCTGGGGAATCAGGTAACCCAGGCCATCGAACGGCGCGAACCGTCTGGATTGAAGGTCGTGGGTTACCTGGATGACGATCCGGGCAAGCAAGGGGGCACACCTGGGGGTCTGCCTGTTCTGGGAACACTCACTGAGGCTTCGACGGTCGTCCAGCGCAAGGGGGTAGATCAGGTTATACTGGCGCTGCCGCTGAGAGCGCACCGCAAGATGGTGAGCCTTGTTGCTGATCTCGAGAAACTGCCGATCGATGTGAAAGTGGTGCCTGACCTGTTCGACTTGGCACTCCATCGAGCAAGCATCGACCACCTTGGTGAGATACCATTGATAGGGCTCCGCGATTCAGCACTGGACGGGTTTCAAAGGATAGCCAAGCGCACCTTCGACCTGACCGTAACCATCCCGCTGGCTTTGCTGCTTTCGCCCCTCATGCTTCTGGTGGCCATCCTGATCAAGCTGGACTCTAGGGGTCCTGTCATTTTCACGCAGGAGAGAGTTGGCGAGAACTGCGAGTTATTCTCCATGTACAAATTCCGCTCCATGGTCGAGGATGCTGAAGCGCAAGTGGGCGACGTTGTACAAGAGACTGAGGATGGCCAGATCTTGCACAAGCACAGGACAGACCCACGCGTAACCCGGGTCGGGCGGGTGCTGCGCCGTGCCAGCATCGATGAATTACCTCAACTTCTCAACGTCATCAGAGGAGAGATGAGCCTCGTGGGCCCCCGTCCCGAACTACCCTTCCTGGTTGAGCGATATGAATCCTGGCAGCGCAAGAGATTCGCCATCCCGCCAGGCATAACGGGTTGGTGGCAGATACGAGGGCGCAGCGAGCGACCGATGCACTTGCACGCGCAGGATGATTTGTACTATATCCAGAACTACTCCCTCCTACTAGACCTACAAATCCTCTTCAAGACCATCGGCGCAGTCATCAGGGGCAGAGGTGCCTACTGAGCGCCGGTGCCAGCCGCACATCGAGGTCACCTCGACTCTCCTGACCAGCCCCTGCGATCTGAGGCTCACATGAGAGGCAATCCATCCTCCGCAGAAGACAACCGAGCCCTACTTCTCGGCCTGCTTGTGGCGGTGTGCATACTGGGATTCGCTTTGCGGCTTCACGCCTTGTCCGCGGATAGCCTGTGGATTGACGAGATCTCCACCGCCACCAGGTCACTGCTGGACCCCAGATCACTCCTGCGGGCCTTGCCATCATTCGGCGTAGGCGTTGAACTACCGCTGATCTACGTAGTGACCCACTTCTTCGTCCTATCGCTGGGCGACAGCGAGTTCATCCTTCGAATGCCAGCGGTACTATTCGGTGCGCTTTCAATCCTGTTGGTGTATAAGGTAGGCGCGCTGCTCTGGACTAGACAGGAGGGTTTGGTGGCCGCCACGCTGCTGTCTCTCAGCGCCTATCACGTCGGATACTCGCAGGAGGCTAGGCACTACGCCCTGCTGGTCTTCCTGGCGCTACTGTCACTCATCTTTCTGTTGATGGCCCTGCAACGGAACCGCATCCATCACTGGGCCGCCTTTGCCCTCTGCATGACCTTGAGCCTCTACACTCACTATTTCGCGTTCCTCTTCTTGGCCGCGGCAGTCGCTTTTGGGGCCTTCGTGCTCCTGGTCGACTACCTGCCCGTCATCCATCAAGACCGACCCGTTTCGACCAACCGCTCGGCCCGTGGCCGCCGAGCACTGGACGAACCGCTGGTGCGATTCTTTGCCAGCCTGGCCTTGATCGCTCTGGCCTACCTTCCCTGGCTGCCCGCCCTTGTGGCTCTCATCTCGAGCCAGGCGGGATCCGAGCTCGCTGGTGCATCCTTGACCAGCGCGTACTCATCCGTCAGCTTTCTACACGAGGTATTGGCGAACTACACCGGCGTGGGGGGAGTTGTCTTGCTTCTGTTCGCAGGGGTGGCGGTCGCAGGGCTGGCCACCGCTGGCTGGCCTGCGTCTGCGCTCGCTTTGCTCTGGATGGGCATACCCTTTGGCTTCTTCGCCCTCGTCGGGTCTGACCATCAGCTCCATCCGAGGTATGTGCTATTCGTTCTGCCGGTGTACCTACTGGTCATGGCCCGAGGGGTAGTGTCTTTGACCGGGATCCTGCGTCACCGCCTCCGGAATTCCGATCTTGGCAGAATTGGCTTGCTGGCGGCCGCCTCTGGGTTCGCGCTGCTCTTCGCCCTAACCAGCGCACTTTCCCTGAGAAGCTACTACTCGTCCCTCAAAGAGGATTGGCGGTCCGCTGCCTCATACGTTGCAAACGACGCGCAGCCCGGCGACCTCGTCCTCGTCGATGGCAGGAAACGGGGAATCGGCGATGCCAAACGAGTGGAGCGAGGCCTATCGTACTACCTGGCGCGCCACGGGGCGGCGGACCTGCAGATCTTGCCAGCGCAAAGAGGCCTCTGGGATGCGCTGTGGGATTCTGCCGGTTCCGAGGGCCGGGTCTGGGCGGTGGTCTGGTCTCCAGGCCAGTTGGGGGCTGAGGACCCAGTGATAGCAGAGGAGTTTCATCAGCTCGCAGTCCTCAGGCTGCTTGACCCATCCGGCGATGCGCTCCAGGATACCGTATCCATGCTCCAGGCCCTGCTCAGCGTCCTGCCCTCCGAAGCTGACTTCGACGTGCTTCTGGCTCTGGCCGAACTCCATCAGCGGACCGGCAGCTGCGAGCACGCCAGCCTCGTCCTTCACCGGGCCAACCGGCTCAAACCGCAGGGCGCCAGAGCCTCGGAGGACCTGCGGGAGGCACTCGCCGAATGGGAAGAGGTCTGCTCTGGACAAGGGAATCTGGAGCGTGCTCTGTGGCGAAACCTGGGCGATCGTATTGCCTTCCTGGGTTATGAAGTCGATCCGCAGATTGCACAACCCGGGGGAACGCTCCGCGTTACCGTGCGCTGGCAGGCGTTGTCACGAATGGACAGGGACTACACCGCGTTCATTCACTTCACGGATGAGGAGGGCCGCCTGTGGACTCAAGATGACCGACTCCTACAAGACAACCACCGCCTCACCTCCACCTGGAGGCCAGCCACCGTGGTGAAGCAGGAGTTTCAGCTTCAATTGCCGCCGGACCTTCCATCTGGTGAATACAACCTCGTGGTCGGCGTGTACCACTGGGAGACTGGAGAACGTCTCCCGGTCTTGGACGAGCCTGAAAGAGAGGCCTTGAGCGATGCGATATCGCTTCAGAGGCTGCCCGTGAGCGACTGACATCGTCAGCGCCGCGGCCAAACCGCCACACTTCGTGGAGTCGCCGGCCCATGCCGCAGAATGGGGCGCATTGCGCCCCATTCGCTTGCGTGTTGAGAACGATGTATTCTATAATGTCCAGAGAACCTGCGACTGACCGTCGTGGACCGCGCCACATGGCTTGCGCCCACGCCCGATTCCTGGCCGCCTTGCATCCGGGCGTAAGCTATGCGATTCACAGAGGGGCACGAGCAACCTGAGGAACTATGACTGGCGGTATCGAAGCAGATCAAGCCGGCGCAGCGGCGCACGCCTATCAACAGGAGCGCATTGCCCACTGGGATCGAGTTGCCCAGCGGCTGGATGGATGGAGTGGATTGGGAGGTTTCTACCAAAGGCTACTCGCGCACCACTACAGACTCCTGATCCCGCCGGGCCTGCGCGTACTCGAGATCGGTTGTGGACAAGGGGATTTGCTTGCGGCCTTGAAACCATCTGTGGGAATCGGAGTGGATTTCTCAGCAGAGATGCACGAGCGAGCGTCGAAACGACACCCAGGGCTACACTTCGTGCAGGCCGACGTACACGAACTCACGCTAGACGACCACTTTGACATCATCATCCTCTCCGACTTGGTAAATGATCTGTGGGATGTTCAAGCTGTCCTGGAAAGACCGGCCATCTTGGCACACCCTCGGACCCGGCTGGTCCTCAATACCTATAGTCGTCTTTGGCAGATTCCCCTAGCGTTGGCTCAACGGCTGGGCCTGAGCAAGCCGAACCTGGAGCAGAACTGGTTCACGGTGGAAGACATCGTCAACCTTCTCAACCTGACGGGTTTCGAGACCATCAAGCACACGAGAGACATACTTCTGCCTTTGTACGTGCCGTTGCTCTCTGCATTAGCCAACCGTGTCGTGGTCAAGATCTGGCCTTTCTCCCTTGCTGCCTTCGCCAACTTCGTCATTGCCCGTCCGGCTTGGTCTGCGGCGCCAGCCACGCGCGCTGAAGAACCACTGGTATCTGTGATCGTTCCTGCGCGAAACGAAGCCGGCAATATCGATGGCATCTTCGCGCGTGTGCCGGAGATGGGGCGGGGCACGGAGTTGATCTTTGTCGAGGGGCACTCTCAAGACGACACCTACGCGGCGATCGAACGAGCGATCATCCAGCACCCAGAGCGTAGAGCCAAATTGCTGAGACAGACCGGAAAGGGGAAAGGCAACGCGGTTAGGCTGGGCTTCGCCAACTCCGGCGGCGAGATCCTGATGATTCTGGATGCCGACTTGACCGTTCCGCCAGAGGACCTGCCCCGCTTCTACGACGCCCTGATCTCCAGGAAGGGTGAGTTCGTGAACGGCGTTCGTCTCATCTACCCTATGGAGCACCAGGCGATGCGCTTTCTCAATCTGCTGGGAAATAAGTTCTTCACCGTTGTCTTCTCCTGGCTGCTCGGCCAGCCGATCAAGGACACTCTGTGTGGCACAAAGGCCCTTTGGAGGGGAGACTACGACCTTATCGCAGACAACCGAGCCTACTTTGGCGACTTTGATCCATTTGGCGATTTCGATCTGTTGTTTGGCGCCGCCAAGCTTAACCTGAAGATTGTCGACTTGCCCATCCGCTACCGAGAGCGCAGGTACGGCACGACAAACATCCACCGCTGGCAGCACGGGTGGCTCCTACTCAGAATGATGGCATTTGCCGCCAGGCGCATCAAGTTCGTGTGATGAGGATTGGTGGTCCCCAGGAGATGGTTGGGCGATACCCCGATGAGCAGGCTGTACAGTGACCATCCGTCGACAAATCAGACACAACGACAGATGATCCGGCGAGAGGGCTTCCCGCCGCGTACACATCAGGGGCTAGCTGGAGAGATGCGTGACGACGCCGCAGCGATACTCCGTGACTGCCCCAGGAGACCCTGCTGGGGAACGAACGCGATGGGTTACCATTGGCCGGCAACGTGTGGTAAGCCTGGCGGTACCAACCTTGTCTGGCCCCTCGGAACGATTGAGTACCGGGTCGCCCTGTTGCCACTCCCTCATGGCGCGTCCGGTAGCCGAGCAGGGGTGTGTGCACGAGTAGTCTCGTGCGGCTCCTATCGAGAACCGTTTCTCGAGCAAGCTACAGTACCGCACTAGTACGTATTGGCACAAGCAGAAGATGGCGGGGCAATCCATGGCTATTCGTCTTCCAGCTAGACAACTCATCTCGTCGACCAATGATGAAGACCCACTTGAGTACTACTATTCGCCCCTTACCGCGTATATCTATACCAGACGCCTACAACTTGCCTGCGACCTGCTCGGGGATGGACCGTTCCAGGATCTGTTGGAGATAGGCTACGGAAGCGGCATTTTACTGCCGGAGCTGTCCCAACGTTGCAGCCACCTGGTGGCAGTAGACATTCACCGGCAATTCGATCAGGTGTACGCCATGTTGGAGGCGGAGGGAGTGAAGGCCTCTCTACACTACGGCGACGTCCGAAGCCTGCCATTCCAGGATGGAGACTTTGACGCGGTGGTCTGCATCAGTGTGCTGGAACATCTGGTGGATCTCGATGCGGCTTTCAGCGAGATCTCTAGGGTCCTGCGGCCGCAGGGGGTGGCCATCACAGGATTCCCCGTACGGAACATTATCACGGGCGCTTTCTACCGGCTTGTCGGGCATGACCCTGCTAAGATCCATCCCTCCAGCCACCAGGATATTCTAGCCGCTATCCACGCCACGCTGGAGATGGATGAGACGGTCATCTTCCCGCGCTTCCTGCCCGTGGACCTCTCCTTGTACGTTGCGTGCAGATCCTACACTCCACGGAGGCATCCTCAGCATGATACCACAGATTCGTCGCGCTGAGACTGTGCGGTCGCTCACACCGTTATAGGTTACGGAACCTGTCCCGCCGTGGACATGGAGGTCTGCGCAACAACTGCATCTGTGCTAATGACGCCTTCCTGCGGGCAGCAACATCGCCCGCTCAACTGATACCCGTGGCTTCTGGCAGCAATCTCACCATCCGAACGCAGTTGAAGATTGAACATGTCTGATGATTCGCAGAAGGGAACGGGTGCGAACTTGGACCGGAAACAGAAGAGGCCGGCGGTAGTCGCCGGTTTGCTGCTGCTAATCCTCATGCTCGGCATGGGGTTGCGCCTATACGAACTCGATGCGGATAGTATGTGGCTTGACGAGATCATTACTGCCAACCAGGCACGGCAGGACCTCTCATCTATCCTAACCTACAACAGGGGCAGCAACTACACCCATCCCCCGCTGATTCACTTAGTCACACGGTTCTTCATCGCCGCGGCCGGCAACAGCGACTTCGTGCTTCGCACTCAAGCCATGCTCTTTGGGTCCCTCGCCATCCTGCTAACCTACAAGGTGGGGGAGACTCTCTGGAACAAAGAGGTGGGGTTAGTTGGCAGCGCGCTCCTGGCCGCAAATGCCTATCATGTCCAATACTCGCAGGAAGCGAGGTCCTACGCCCTGATGGTGTTCCTCGCCCTACTCTCCCTCCTCTTCCTATTCAAAGCCTTGGAGGGGAATAGGACGAGGTTCTGGCTCGGCTTCATCCTTTGCACCAGCCTGAGCCTCTACAACCACTACTTCGCGGCCCTCTTCCTGCCCGCGGCAGTCGTTCTTGCTGCATGTGTGATCGGACAGAACTGGATGAGTCTCCGCCGGAGACACGGTCGCGATTCGGAGGGTCATACCTCCCACGGCCCTTCCCTCCCGGCCAGTCAGAGCCTATGGTTCCTGCTTAGTCTGATTGTGGTGGGCGTGTCCTATATCCCTTGGCTCCCAGTCCTGCGGACCCACATCGCCTTCTTCACAGGATACCAAGGACAGACCGTGGCAGCAGTAGCGAGTCTTGAGTCATCTCTGAGCTTGTTGCACACCATGGCTCAACAATGCAGTGGCCTGAGTGGCGTTCCCTTGGGCCTGTGGGTGGGTGTGTTTGCATTTGGGTTGGTGGCTTCCGATCTCAAACGGAGGGCGCTCGTGGCATCTTGGGTGGGTACGCCCTTTGTGTTTCTCGCTGTCGTGCGGAGCGGCTTCGCCAGCGAGCCAAGGTATGTGATATTTGTACTTCCGCTTGTACTGCTCGTGATTGCGCGGGGGATAACTTCCGCAGCCCGTGCGCTTGCTTCCCGCCTCCCCGCCGCGAGGGGTAACCGCGAATGGCTGGTGCCCGGCATAGTCACGTTGACTGTGCTCATCTTCATTTCGTTGAGCGTCCCCGCTCTGAGAGACTACTACTCCTCGGAGAAGGAGGATTGGCGCGGCGCCACGGCTTATCTGCTGCGCAATATGGAGGCAACTGACATCATCATCGCCGACGGTCAGGACTACGGGCCCGGAGGAGACGCCGGCAGGGCAGTGAAAGGCTTGACCCACTACTTCTCGCTCGCCTACCAGAACGCCACCGTGTTCAGGGCGCAGGTCGGCCTGGCGAACAGGCTCGATGACGTAACCGATCAGAGCGCCAGTGCTTGGGGTGTCCTGTGGTTCGACACCGATCTGACTGATGGGCAGCAGGTGGGGCCAGGGTTCGAAGTTATAGAGTTCTCCCAAGTCGCTGTGGTCAGACCTCTGGCTTCTGACTGTGATCTACTGGAGAAGACTCAAGCCCTGTTGGAGACGCTGGTTCTTCTTCAGCCATTGCCCGATGGCCGAATCGATCTACACCTCGCCCTCGCCGAGATTCACCTCAGAGACGGCAATCAAGCTGACGCGCATCGTCAGGCTGAAATGGCTGCCGCCGCTATCCGCGCGCATCAGAGCGGAGTCGGGCCTAATCCTCGCTTGGCAGATGCCTACAGCGATCTGGGTAGCGTTTTCGAGAAAATGGGGAGGCCGCACGAGGCACTCGCGGCCTACCGGCAGGCTGTGGAGATAGAGCCAGACCACTTACGAGCTCGGCGTAGGCTGGACCTGCTCTCCGGTGCGCTCGATGAAGATGTTCCATCCCCGCTGTTTCGAACTCTGGGTTTCCAGATTGGCCTTCTGGGCTATGGCTTGGACTCCACGACCGTCAGGACGGGCAGGACTGTCGACGTAACCCTCTGGTGGCTAGCGTTGGCAAGAATGGACAAGGACTATACCGCCTTCATCCACTTGACAGATGAGGAGGGCCGCCTGTGGGCTCAAGACGACCGCATACTAGAAGACAACGGGCATCTCACCTCCACCTGGGGTCCAGCTGCTGCAGTGAAGCAGGAGTTTCAGGTCCAATTGTCTCCTGACCTTCCATCTGGTGAATACACCCTCTTGATCGGTGTGTACTACTGGGAGACCGGCGAGCGCCTGGCGGTGCGGGATCTTGACGGTCAGAGTGTGACCGACGATGCAATATCGCTAGGAGTGATAATCGTCGTCAAATGAGGTATACTCTGTCGTGGATCGTATCCACCCCTCGGGATGTTGGAGAGCCCAGCCTATCTCGAGCAAACCGAACACGGGCCCACAACAATTCGTCGTGGAAACTACCAGAGCTTGAGACTGCCCGATGATCGTAGGGAAAGACTCAGTCCGCTCCTATCATGCTGGCATTGGACCGCGAGCAGCATCCGTTCACATGCATGTTCTTGGCGATCTTTGTGGCGGCTTTGCGGCACGTGAATGGGTGAGTGACGTCCAGGGGATGGGTGCTGACCAAGAAGCCGACGGAGCAGATCGGGGGACAGAATGCACGTTTCGGTTGTGATCCCGGCCTACAACGAAGAGGGCAGTATTCCGCTTCTGATAGAGAGCATAGCCGAGCAAATGCAGTCTTGGCCATTCTCGTGTGAGGTCGTGTTGGTGGACGACGGAAGCACAGACGCTACTCTTGACGAAGCGAAAGCAGGTGCTCAAAGGCACTCTTTTCTGCGGGTGCTTTCTCATCCGTACAATCAGGGACTGACGGCGGCGCTCAGAACTGGCGTTGAAGCGGTCAAAGGTGAAGTCATCGTGTTTCTTCCCGCAGATCTTCAGTATTCGCCTGAGGAAGTCCCTGCGTTGGTCGAGGCGGTTGAGCGAGGCGCTGATGTGGTTTGCGGGTGGAAAGAGGGGGCATACGACAAGGCGGGCGTATCGTTTGTCTACAATCTGCTCTGTCGTCTTCTCTTCGGAGTACGTGTCCATGATTTGAACTCGATCAAGGCGTTCAGGCGGCACGTCGTGAGCAGCCTCTCCTGGCGGCGCGATTGGCACCGGTATCTTGTTGTCTTGGCTGCCGCGAGGGGGTTTCGCGTTGATGAGGTAAGGGTCCCGGTCTACCAAAGGCGATATGGAGAATCCAAGTTCGGTGGAGTAGGACGGGTGATCGTTGGGCTGGTGGATTTGATTAGTGTCAAGTTCTATCTAACCTTTGGTCAGAAACCCATGCTATTCTTCGGCTCGTCGGGCGGCATGCTACTTGGTGTGGGCTCTGTGCTGGGGTTGTGGTACGCTTACGTGCGCTTGACCGGTGCGGCCATGGTGCGGCCATCCATAAATCTGGTTGCATTGTTCATCTTGGCGGGTCTGTTGCTTGTAGCCATGGGATTCATCGGCGAACTGATTCTCGGAGTGTCTGACCAACTTGCAGCGTACGAGCGCCGAATCGCCCTCCTTTCAGTCTCGACAGTTGACAACTCCGAGCGAGAAGAGGATGACGCGAACCAAGGCTGACGTCACTTCAATAGAATGTCCGTAGACCAACTACCGGCCTGCAGCGAGCATCACTACTGGGATGAGTAGTGAGGTCCGAGGAGTCTGTTGCCGTGCGGAATGCTTTGCCAACCCATGAGCAAGTCCACCCGAGACCCGTTGTAGTCATCGGATTCGATGGCGCGACGTTCGAGATTCTGGACCGTCTAGTCGGTGCTGGGCGCCTGCCAACCTTCAAGCGCCTGCTTGACACGGGCGCACACGGCACACTCACGACCACCATACCCCCCATAACCGCGTCGGCCTGGACATCCTTCGCCACAGGCAAGAACCCGGGCAAGCATGGTCTCATAGACTTCGTGGTGCCGCGAGACAGCGCCTACAACGTGCGGCCTATTAACTCCTCAGACAGACGGGCCAAAGCGCTTTGGGAATTAGTCGGCGAGCAAGGATTGAAGGTTGGAATCATAGGTGTGCCCATCACCTACCCTCCAGAGGAAGTCAATGGATTCATGGTCAGTGACTTCACCACGCCTTCCCAGAGTTCTGAGTACACGTATCCCCGGTCGCTGAAGGCGGAGCTCAACGATCTCGTCGGGCAGTTCCCGCTCATCGCCAGTGATCGGGCTGGTTCGAGGAGCGTCCGGGAATTCCTGCAAGACCTGAGGTCGGGCGAGGAGGCTCGACACAAAGCCGCGCTCCACCTACTAAGAACGAAGGAGTGGGATCTGTTTGTCTTCGTCTTCTACATCTCCGACATGGTCCAGCACACTCTAATGCACATTATAGATGAGTCTCACCTGGACCATGATCCATCCCAGGCGGAGCAGTATCGTGACATGGTTTGGGATCTGTATACATTCCTGGACTCTAAGCTGGCCGAGTTCGTGGCCGCTCTCCCCGAGGATGCGATTCTTCTCATCATGTCAGATCACGGCCACGGTCCGGCCTACTTCCACCTGCACGTAAATACCTGGCTTCACCGTATGGGCCTACTGCACTTCAAGACAGATGGTCCGACCAGGCTCAAGTATCTGATGTTTCGCGCGGGTTTCACGCCGCTGAACATGTTTCGGATAGCACAAAGGCTTGGGCTTGGGTTTCTGCGGGGCAAAGTGCGTCACGGCCGCGGACGCCCGTTTATGAAGAATCTCTTCCTGTCGCTGGCAGACGTTGACTGGTCGACCACGAAAGCCTTTTGCGTGGGGAGCTTTGGGCAGATCTACGTCAATCTCACAGAGCGATGGGAGCATGGTAGCGTTGACCACGATGAGTATGAAGAAGTCCTCCGAACCATAGAGCGTGCAGCTCAATCGCTCGAGGATCCAAGTCTCAAGAGGCCGGTGCTTGAGTCCGTTCATCGGAGAGATGAGCTCTTCTCCGGACCTTTCGTTGAGAGCATGCCAGATCTGATACTATCGTCGACCAACCTGGAGTACCTCTGCTTTGGACATTCCGATTTTGGGGCCAACAACGTCCTAACCCCGATCGTTGGTATGACCGGCCATCACCGTATGAACGGCATACTGATGGCCTGGGGTCCAGGGGTTCAGTCTGGAAGGACTCTGCAGGGCGCAAGGATCGTGGACGTCGCTCCAACAATCCTATATGCGATGGGACTCAGCGTGCCCAAGGAGATGGACGGGAGGATCCTGACCGAGGTTTTCAACGAGGACTTCCTCGCGCATAATCCCGTCCGTTTCGATGAATCTTCGTCTCTGCGGTTTGTAGAGGGGTCCAAGACCGCTGAAGAGGATGAAGAGTTGGTGAAACGCCGATTGAAGGGATTGGGGTACGTAACGTGATAGCGTGCCTTCAACCAGCCTTCTTGGCACAACAACCTCCCCAAGCTCCTACACCACGCCGCAGACTTTTCCGCGCGAAGTCCCGTTGGGGAGTTCGCCTGAGCATGAAGGGAAACACAGCGTGGAGATCTTGCGGAGTCTCAGTTGCGTGTCGGGATTCAATGCCCTAGAATCGGGCCGGCACTCCGCGGCGGACTTGTACACTGGCGAGTGTATCGAGGCCCAACTTCGGCTGAAGCACCGTGCATGAAAACTACAGCCTACCCATTCACGCGCTCGGCAAGTTCGCACTCACGGGGAGCAGGCCCTTGAACGTTGGTTGCGGATTTGGAGAACCCCTGAAGCTGGCACACTCTTACGGCTGGGAGGTTCACGGACCTGGCGTCTCACCCTGGTCAGCGCTGGTCGTTTCGCGATGATCCGGTGTAGCGGTCTTCTCTGGAGGATGGGTCCAACGGAGCCCTCCGCCAGAGACTGCCAATGTCGCCACAGGAGGGGACTTGATCGACGACATCAGTGCGTGCTGAGTATTGGTGACTGAGCTGAGGCAAACGCTCCTTCCAAGAGCGATGCCGCTTGTGCATCTCCCGAATCAGCAGGGCTCGATTCACCGATTAGGCGGAGCACCAAGCAGAGTACCACGCATCCGTCTTCTGACAAGACCTCATAGCGCATGTCACTTCTTTCTGACCTCACGAAGTCCACACCCGCGTCAATCCTGGGCCGAGAGGAGTGCCGGTGAGGAAGGTTAGGCACCAAGACTCTATCATCTGCGACGTGCACTTGCATAGGTGGAAGCGAGCCGTCACTGCCTCGGTTCAGATTCCAGCAAGAGTGCCTGAGAAGTTCCACACGACAGTTGTCTGCGCGGGACGCTTGCCGTGAAGGCTTCGTTTGCCCGTGCCTCAACATCTTCCATCGCACACCGCCAACAGAGGCGCCCCGAGATCCCTCAGGGGTCGGCTGGAGCATGTCTGTGATGAGACGCTGGCCCCACTGGCGCATCTGGGCAGGTATTGCCGTCAGCGGCGTTCTCTTGTGGTTAGCTCTACGGGGAGTCGATTGGTCGCACCTTGGCAAGGTGTTCATGACGGTGTCCTGGCCATCTTGTGGCATCGCTGCTCTGTTCTTGCTGGCCAATCTGATCGTCCGTGCCGTCCGTTGGCGCGTGCTGTTGACCCCAGTCTGCAGGCTTCCGCTTTTCGACGTGTTCGCCTATTCCGAAATCGGGTATATGGCCAATAACTTGCTCCCCCTGAGGGCGGGCGAGTTTATCCGGGCTATCCTGATAGGCCACAGGCATAGCGTCAGCAAGAGTGCTGTCTTGGCAACTATTGCAGTGGAACGCGTCTTGGACATCCTAAGCCTGCTGGCTTTCGTCCTCTTGGTTGCTCTCTTCATGCCGATGCCACAGGTGGTCAGACGGAGCATTCTTGTGGCAGAGATCGTGGCCATCCTGGCAGTTGCGACCTTGTGGGTGGTGTCGCGGCTGGAAAAGCGAACGGAGCGACTACTGGACCGGATATCGGTCTTCATCCCTCGTCTACTGCGGGCAAGAGTGGTCAATATCGTGGTCGCCTTCGCGCGAGGGCTACAGTCGCTGCGGTCGGGGCAGCGGATGCTATCCTTGATAGCCATCTCTCTCCTGGCCTGGGTGCTGGTGCTGTTCGAGATCCTGTTCATCCTCGATGCGTTTGACCTGGCGCTCCCTTGGTATGCAGGTACCTTTACCATCGTCGTCTTGAACCTCGGCATTGCGATCCCTTCTTCCCCAGGTTTCGTGGGTGTGGCTCACTATCTGATTGTGCTGGCACTCTCGTTCTTTGCCGTTAGCCAGACTGAAGCCCTTGGTGTGGCCCTCGTGACGCATGGCTTGGGCTTTGTCCTCAACGTCGTGTTAGGCCTCGCCTTTCTCTGGCGCGAGAATATCGCCTTTCGGCAACTGGACAACTGGGCGAGGTTGGATAAGCTCCCTGAGGATGCTTGAATGCATTCTCCATTCTCTTGTCCGCTGAGGTGTTCATGAGGGCTATGTGGTCGGGGATCCGAGGGTGGAGCACAAAGCAGAAACTCCTAGGCATGCTCGCTTCTTCGAAGAGCGACTACGTCCTTTTGGCGTTGTTGATCAGCCTCCTTGTAGTGAACAATGCGACATGGTTGAGAATAGACGATACCCCACCAGCATGGGATGCAGCAGGGTACTTGATCAATAGCCTCGACGCCCTGCAGGCGGTTGAGAGCCCCAGCCTGCGCACCCTAGCCTCGCTGTACTTCCAGAGGCTCGGCCCCCGTCCTACCTTTGTTTTTGTGGCTGTTGCCACCCCCTTCTATCTGCTCTTCGGCCCCACCGCAGACGTGGCCACTCTGGGCACAAACAGCATCTTCTACGCGCTCATCGTGTGCGGCACCTACGGCCTAGCCAAGGTTCTGTTTGACAGAAGGGTTGGACTACTGGCAGCATTTGTGGTGTCTGTCAATCCTGAGATAAACGAGCTGTCTACCCTGTACTGGCCCCACTTCAGCGTGGTCGCTATAGCCGCCGTTGGGACCTACTTGCTGCTGCGCAGTCGCAGATTTGAGAGCAAGAAGCACACCCTGGCATTCGGGGCGTTGCTTGGCGTTGGCTTGCTGATGCGACCGGCCTATCCGGCGTTGTTCTTGTTTGGCCCAACTCTGTTCGTCACGGTTGAGGCACTGTTCTCCAATCTGGCCGTACACGATGCTCGGGCCGTTCACAATCCGTGGCGACAACTCCTCATCAACCTCCGTTCTCGAATCGCCCTGGGTCTTCTGCCCGCGCTGCTGATTGCGCTTTGTATCGCAGGCCCATTCTATTTGACACACTCCGCGGACATACTCGGCAAAGTCTCTGTCAAACAAGATGTCGCACAAAGATCGTGGCTGGCGGATCGTCAATCACCGTTCTGGTATTTGTTCAACATGCCCCATAACATCTCTTGGTTGTTCTTTGGGCTTTTCGTCATTGGTGCGGCGCTGGCCCTCCTCATGTTGGCGCGCGGCAGGCACAGACACAGCATTGGATTCCTGCTATTCTGGCTTGCGAGTTCATTCATCCTCGTATCCCTGCCCCTATCCAAAGACTTCTTCTACTTTGCTCCGCTCTACTGCCCCATTGCCATAGTCTCCGTCTTCTGGATCTTCCATGTCCACAACAGAACAGTCCAGAGTCTCCTGACTGGATTGATCATTGTGATAGGCATCTTCACGCTCGCGGTTGCCTCTTGGAGCATGGCACCCTCGCGCCAGCCAGCCGGCCAGTCTCCGATCGAGCCGCTCGGGATACCCACTCACCCACCCCACCCGGAGGACTGGAGAATAGAAGAGATTAATGCTCTCCTGCAGGGACAAGAATCGCTCTCCACCCCACGGACAGTCGGGGTTGTTTCTGATGACTACTCGTTTTCATTCGCTTCCTTCTCCTACTACACTAAGCTGCAAGCATTGGACCTGGAGCTAGAGTATGCCACCGGTTTCCGTCCCTGGCCTACCCTCCTGGACATGGACTATGTCATCGTGAAGACGGGTCGGTGGCCTAGCGGAGCCAGAACCGCCATGCAGAACGCCCGCCTGCTATTCCAGGTGCTCGACAACGAAGAAAGTGCCTTCTACGCGAGCCACGTGCTGATCGCAGACCTACCGCTTCCCGGTAGATCCCACGCCCGAATCTACCAGAGGGTGCGTCCTGCTTCTCTGAAGGAGACGCTCACCATTACATCGGAGTTGATCAAGACGGATCCAGATAGCGCCGGTAAGTATCTCAGCCAACTCGAAGAGGCCGTCGCCGAGTATCAGCGCGCCGCGAAGGATGAGCGTCTGAGCGCGGCCGAATACACCACTCTGGGCGACACATACCTGCATTCGGGCTGGTTCGAGGAGGCGATGATCGCCTACCAGCAAGCGTTGAACATCGATCCCTCTTGCGCTCAGGCCCAGCTGAAGCTGCAGGAACTCTCCGCAATCCAGAGTATTGCAGGGCGAAGTCTGGGCGAAGTCGTCGCCTTTCTTGGATACAGCATTGATGGGAGGAGCGTGCGAGCGGGAGAGTCTGTCCTCCTGACGCTCTGGTGGCAAGCTCTGGGCGAGATGGACAGGGACTATACCGTCTTTGTCCACGTCGTAGGTGAGGACGACCGCATCTGGGCGCAGGAGGACAGATTGCTGCAGCATGGCGACTATCCGACTTCAGGCTGGCTGGTGGGAGAGACGGTCAGGGCCGAGCACGAGCTGGAATTGCCCCCGGACACGCCCACTGGTGAGTACACCGTAAATATCGGTATATATTTCTGGGAGACCGGAGAGCGGCTACCAGTCCGGGATGAGAACGGGCAGAGTTTGGATGACGACATGATCCATCTGACCACTCTCTCCGTGAATAGGTGACGCAGCTCCCAAAGTGAACGTATCCCCTCTTCACTCCTCAGCCAACGAGAGGCTTCCCGATAACCCTTGTTTGCGGCGCCGGGGCTCCGCCGAAATCGTCGGACCAAGTCTGTGAACTAGTCAGCCCGTGACCGGTCGACTCGTAGGGAGAGATGTAGTATCATTGAAGAGAGTGTTCACAGCGGTCTTGAGCAGACACGGGGGTCACGCCAGGCCGCTTCAGGCATCATCAGACTGCTAGGCACCACAATCCTGGGAATCAAGAACTCCGAACACACCGAGAGCCGAGCTGCGCGTTCGCCCGTACGCCAGGGTTGACGAAGTGTGGGACTTGCGGGCTTGCAGCGAGTGGCGAAGAAGTTGGGACCATCGTCACCATCAACACGGCGGATATGCGCCGAGGTAGAGTATGAAGAAGGGGATACTCGCCAGCAATACATCGGGCAGGGAAGATCGCGCGCGGCAGAGCATCACGCGGCGCCGCTTCCTACAAACACTGGGCACAGGAGCTGGATTGCTCTTGACCGCTCGTTGCGCGCCGACGGCCACGCCCACATCTGCGGGGAGCACATCTACGAAAGAGACTTCGTACAACGTCTACTTTGGGGATCTTCACGTTCATACGTCCCGCATACACCAGGCAGACACTTTCGCGGAGGAGTTCTCCCGCGAGCAAATCGAGGCCGCCAATAGCTACGCTCGAGACGTAATGTATCATGACTTCGTTTCCGTGACTAATCACGGTTACCTGCTAGAAGACTGGATGTGGGAAGTCACCAAGGAAGTGGCCGATGAGTTCACTCAAGATGGTGTTTTCACCAGTTTTCCTGCATTTGAATGGACCGCTAGCCACCCCTGCGGCCGGCATTGCGATCCCCCGCGCCAAGATTATCCGGCCTGGGGACATCGATGTGTCCATTTCCGCGACACCAACGCTTCTCCGCTCCGTCGATGTAATGATCCGAACTATGACACCCCAATGAAGCTCTTCGGCGCCCTGCCCGGACCGGATTTCGCTACCACCATTCCTCACCACACCAGTCACCCAGTTCATCCCTTTGACTGGTCCACCATCAATCCAGCCTACGACCGTTTGGTGGAAATCGTTCAATTCAGGGACAGTTATGAGACAGACATTATCCAAAATGGCTGGGCAAGTGAACAGATTTTGGGCGTGGTGGGAGGATCAGATAACCATAACGGCCGGCCTGGAAAGCCACGTGGCATCACCGCCATACTCGCTCCTGCGTTAACTCGTGATGCTCTGTTTGATGCCCTGAGAGATCGACGCACGTACGCCACATCTCACGGCGATATCATTCTTCATTTCTTTGGTGACGGAGCGATACAGGGAAGCATTCTCACCAGCAGAAGTTCTGTCACCCTTGGCGGAGAGATCGACAGCAAGAGTGAAACCATTTCCTTAGTAGAGCTTCTGATCGACGGACAGGTGATCACGAGCTGGCAACCCAATCAAGCGACTTTTCGGTTCGAGGAACGGCAGTGGCTCGGCGAGGAGCAACACTACTTCTACGTGAGGGTTACTCTCAAGAACGGTCATCAGGCGTGGTCCAGTCCAATCTGGGTGAACAACCACTTCATCCCTACCGCACCATCATGGCCAAACCTGGGCCAGGTCCTGGCCTTCCTCGCGCACGACGTGCGCCCAAGAAGGCTGCCGGCCGGAGAGACGCTGCACGTGACGCTTTTCTGGCAAGCGTTGGGCGACATGGACAGAGACTACTCCGCTTTCATTCACGTGGTGGGCGACGACGACCGCATCTGGGCCCAACAGGACGCAATGCTGCAACATGGCGACTATCCCACTTCGAGCTGGAACATCGGGCAGACGGTGAAGGGTGAGTACGAATTGCAGTTGGCTCAGGGCACGCCCCCTGGTGAGTACACAGTGAAGGCCGGAGTATACTACTGGGAGACCGGAGAACGTCTGCCAGTATGGGATGAGAGTGGACAGAGGCTCCCTGGAGATACCATGGTCCTCGACCACATCAGGATCACTGACTGACCGCAGGGCCCCCTCCGTGGCTGCTCCAAGTAAGAGCTAACAGCTCCATGGCCCATGGATCTGCGCCCCTCGCTCACCAACTCCCTCGTCGCTCTTGCATTTGATGTTCGCGATTTGAGGTCCAAGGTCAGCTGTGCTGGCCGTCAGATGCCGCGTCTTGATCAGTCGCAGATACCTCTTACGTTCGCTTAAGGTCATCCTCTCTTCGTTGGGCATCGTCTCCTCGGTAACATCATGAGTGAGTGAATACGGTCATTTGACACGTCTAGCGGATGCTGGTATACTGTGTGCAGTTGCGCGGCATCGGGACTGGCCTCGTGCGCGCACCTGGCAGCAAGACACGTAGGAGGGTGGTCATGAAGATGAATATGTTGCGAGCAAGCCTTGGCCGGGCAGCAAAAGTGCTCCTCTTCTCCCTTGTGCTACTGGCCCTGGTGATGCCCGCCGCCCACGCTGCGGCGACGCGGATCTGGGTCAAGAGATACAACGGGCCGGTCAACGGTACTGACTCGGCTGCGGCGGTGGCCGTTGACAAGGGCGGCCTTGTCTACGTCGCAGGCAGGAGCTCTGGTACGGGTACGGGAGAGGACTATGTGGTCATCAAGTATGGATTGGGCGGCGGCGTGAAGTGGAAAAAGCGCTACGATGCGGCAGGTCTGTGGGATGGAGCTAGAGGTGTTGCTGTAGATGACAGCGGCAACGTCTATGTCACGGGCCGCAGTTTCGGCTCGGGAAGCCACGGCGACTTCGCGACCATCAAGTACAACTCGAGCGGCGTTCAGCAGTGGGCCAAGCGGTACAGCAGTGCGGGCTACAAAGATGACGGGGCGATGGACATCGCGCTCGACTCCGCTGGCAACGTGATCGTGACGGGGTTCAGCACAGGTCCGGGATCGGCTTTCGACTTCCTCACCATCAAGTACGGCCCGGGCGGGACGAGGAAGTGGGTCAAACGGTACGACGGCCCGGGAAACGGTGGTGATCTAGCACAGGCTGTGGTCGTTGATCCGTCGGACAACATATACATCACGGGTCCCAGCAAGGGCGATGGCACCAACTCGGACTACTGCACCATCAAGTACAGCCCGTCCGGCGCGCAGCTTTGGGTCAGGAGGTGGAATAGCGGGTACAACATGGCCGACGGGGCGACCGACATTGCCGTTGACCCCAGAGGCGACGTCTACGTCACTGGCTACAGCTACCGTAGCCAATTCAATTCCGACTACGTAACCATCAAGTACCTTGGAGATGGAACTCGAAAGTGGGCGCAGCGGTATGACGGCGCGGCCAAAGGGCCGGACGTTGCCTGGGGCATCGCCTACTTCTGGAACCGCGTCTACGTGACGGGGTCGAGTTTCGGGCGCAAGACCGACACCGACTATGCCACTGTCTGCTACAAGGTATTCAGCGGGTCGGAAAAGTGGGTCAAGCGGTACAACGGACCTGCGTCTGGCGCCGACGTGGCCAACGCCCTCGCCGTTCGGAACAAGAGAGTGTATGTGACTGGCTACAGCAATGGTAGTGGCACCAGCGGGGACTATTACACCGTAGCCTACGGCATGTTTACTGGGACTCACAAATGGTCAGACCGCTACGACGGACCTTCCAGCGGCTTCGACCAGGGGAATTCCATCGCTTTTGCTAAGGCAACCGGCAACGTCTACGTGACGGGCGGTAGCCGTGGGGTCGGGACCAAGTCTGACTTCGCGACCATCAAGTACGCGAAGTAGGATCGGTCCATAGCTCAGCCCGGCAAGCCTTCTCGGCGACGGTGGGACCTGTCCTCGCAACAGGTAACGGAAGAAAGCTCCCTCGCTAAGGGGGAGCTTTCTCGTTGGTTGAACCAAACATGGTCCCCACGACGCTCCCGACAACTGGTACAGGTTCGGTACTTCGGCGCCCACCACGAGCGTTTCGAAGGCTGTCCGGGCAGCTCCGCACCAGAGCTCTCAACGTTCTGCTCCCTTCGCGCGCTTCCACTCTGCGCGCTTCCCGGCAGCAGACCACGGACTCGCAGCTCCCTTGGCCGAGATTGCCCACCTGCTGTATGATGTAAGCCGGCAACATCGTTCCAGAGGGCATCTAGCAGCGGGTGTCGGACTCTTCCGGCTCCAAGACCCGCCTCTAGTGCACGACGCAAGAGGGATTCATGCCGTACATTCCTTTCAATCAGCCGTCCTTGACCGGAAACGAATTCGAGTATATGCAGGAAACCATCGCCAATCGGCACATCTCTGGCGATGGGCCGTTCACCAAGAGATGTAGTGCCCTTCTCGAAGAAACGCTCGGCGTTCCTAGTGTCCTGCTCACCACATCGTGCACCCACGCTCTGGAGATGGCAAGCTTGCTGCTGGACATCCAACCGGGGGATGAAGTCATCGTTCCCTCCTTCACCTTTGTTACCACGGCTAACGCCTTCGCCCTGCGGGGAGCCACGCCGGTGTTCGCCGACATTCGCCGTGACACACTGAACATTGATGAAGGGAAGCTGGAGCAACTGATCACCACTCGCACCAAGGCCATCCTCGTCGTGCACTACATGGGAGTGGGATGCGAGATGGATGCCGTCTGCGATATCGCCCAGCGCCACGATGTGGCCGTAGTAGAAGACAACGCACACGGGCTGTTCGGCAGGTACAAGGGCCGCTACCTCGGCACCTTTGGGTCGCTGGCCTCTCTGAGCTTTCATGAGACGAAAAACTTCACCTGCGGTGAGGGAGGAGCGCTGCTGATCAACGATCCTCGATACATCGAGCGTGCCGAGATCATCCGCGAGAAGGGCACCAACCGCAGCCGCTTCTTCCGCGGAGAGGTGGACAAGTATACGTGGGTGGATTTGGGATCCAGCTATCTTCCCTCAGAAATCCTTGCCGCGTTTCTCTGTGCCCAACTGGAGGCTCGCGATCAGATTCAGTCCATCAGGCAGCGTGTCTGGGAGTACTATTGCGACAATCTGCAAGACTGGGCCCAGGAGAACGGAGTACAGTTGCCCAGCGTGCCCGACTACTGCGAACACCCGTATCATCTCTTCTATCTACTGCTTCCCTCCCTTGAAGAGCGCCAGGCGTTTATGGCTCATCTGAAGACCAACAACGTGGCCAGCGTCTTCCACTATCTTCCCCTCCACCTTTCCAGGATGGGCCGACACTTTGGCGGTGAGGCAGCTCACTGTCCCGTCACGGAGGATGTGAGTGAGCGGCTGGCGCGCCTACCGTTCCACAACAGCTTGGTGGAGGAGGATCTGGAACGAGTGGTGAGCCTGGTGAAGCAATTCCAGTGTGGGAGCTAGGTCGTACACTCTCACAAGCCGCCCGACAAGAGACGGGGCTCCGACGCTTCTGGCGACTGTGCAGACTCACTCATCTCTACTCCTGCTGGCAGTCTGAGTGGCTCAGACCAGCCCTTCGACCTATTGGCGAACCCCCACAATGGTGATACTCGTTTGCAGGAATCGCCCACCGAGCAGGGCAACTAATCTCCTGTTCGTCCCAGGGCTGCCGCGGTGAGACCCACCCACAACACTTTCAACGGGAGTCGCCACGTGCGCTCTCACCTTACGTAAGTATATGAGACAGCGATCGCTCTCTGACATCCTGCGCTGGGGCTTTGTCCTCATGCTGCCGGCCGCCGTGCTCGGCTCCGTGGCCGCGTGGCCAGGGTTGAGGGCGCTCTCCCTCTTTCGGATCCTCTACGTCGCTCTCGCTGTCGGGGGAACGATCTGGGCGCTTCGTGAGCGGAGGTTTCCACGGGGTGTGCGGGTGCGCGGCCTTCTCCTCTTCCTGGCCTTCTGGGTTACCTGGACACTTGTCTCGCTGATCTGGGCGGATGACAAGGGCGCGGGCGTCAGATACGCCATCTTTCTGGTGATGATGGTGTCTCTTAGCGCGGGCGCGGTGCTGGCAGTTGACAACACAAGGACGCTACGCATAGCGCTGATCGTCCTCTTCGCTGTCTTCGCAGCCTCTCTAGCCATAGGGCTGCTGGAGATCGCCACCGACTTCCGGCTTCCCACCTCAGGGCTCGTCGGCAGAGACCAGCGCTATCAGTGGGCCGTGACTTCCATCTTCCACAATCAGAACGATTTCGCGACCTATATTGCCCTCTGGCTTCCCTTGCTGATGGTCACACCTTTCATCTCGCGTGGTGTGCCGGCAGTCTTGGCTGCAACCGTGGGGTCCCTGGTCTCCGTCATCTGCCTGCTTTACACCGGCTCCAGGACCAACCTTCTGGCCCTCGCGCTCGCCGTGCCAAGCCTTCTGCTGATCCTTGCCGTGCGCAAAGGAACCAGCAGCAGCCGGCGGCAGTGGGGATTGGGGATTGCGCTAGTCTGTGCCGTAGTGTGCACCACTTACCTGGGAATGCGTGGCGCGCTGCATTTGGTTCAGCTTCCCAAAGTAGGAGTCTTACACTGGCAGTTTGACACTCTCGGTGCAGAGATCGAAGCCGGCTCGGGGTCCGGCGGCACGCGGCTTAGGCTGATCGAGGGTGGTCTCGCGGTGGCGCGAAGCTCACGGCTGCTCGGCGTGGGCCCAGGCAACGCAGAGTACCATCTGCGTCAGGTGCCTAGTCTGGAGACCGTATACAATCTCCACAACTGGTGGCTGGAGGTCTTGGTCAATGGTGGTGTCCTCGTCTTCGTCGGCTACCTGTTCTTCTACGGGGCCCTCCTGTACGGTCTCTTCATGGTAGCCATCAGAACCGATGATGCACTGATGGCCCTCGTCGCCGTCGCGCTCTTCGCAGCTCTGCTGGGCTACACCTTGGGATCGCTGTCGCCCAGCAGCGCCATCCACTTCACCCCCATGTGGATCCACTTCGGCCTTAGCATGGCAGTGATCAATCTACACAGAAAGCACGAGGCCGATGCTCACCCGGCAGGATGATATGAACGTCCTTGTAGTCTCCCGCCTGTACCCGCAACCAGCGGATCCAGCCCTGGGCATCTTCGTCGAAGAGGAAGCCAGGGAGCTGGCTCGACTCTGCAAGGTCAAGGTCGTATCGCCCGCGCCCTGGTCTCCGCCCCTGAAGATCCTGCCCAAGTGGTACGACTACTCCCAACTCCCGATCCGTGAGACGCGAAAGGGCATTGAGGTCCTCCGACCCCGAACGCTCCTGCTCCCGAGGAGCCTTCTCTTTCCGCTCTACGGTTTCTTCTCCTACCTCACCCTGCGCAGATGGGTGCCCAAGATCGAAGAGGACTTCCCCATCGACCTGATCCACGCCCACACCGCTTACCCCGACGGTTTCGCAGCCGTCATGCTGGGGAGGGACCTGAACCTACCGACGGTCGTTACCCTGCACGGAGGCGACGTGACCCTCTACTTTCAGCGCTATTTCGGCCGGAAGCTGGGCCTCTGGGCATTGGCCAACGCGGACCGCGTGATCGCGGTGAGCAACAGTCTGCGTAGAACCGCAGTGGAGGAGTTCGGAGCAGGCGATGACAAGATCACCGTCATCCCCAACGGGGTAGACGTGACCAGGTTCGCACCCATGCCACAATCGGAGGCTCGGAACAAGCTAAGACTCCGAACGGAAACACCAACGGTCCTCTACGTCGGCGCCATCACCACGCCCAAGGGGATAGACTACCTGCTGAGAGCGTTCAAGCTGCTGCTGTCAGGCAGCAGCGAGCCCGTCGAGCTCGTCCTCCTCGGCGATGGCGACTACGAACACCGGGCGAGACTCCTGGCCAGCGAGCTGGACATCACCGATTCCGTCACTTTCGCAGGAAAGCGACCAAACGAAGAGATCCCCCTGTGGATGAATGCCTGTGACCTCCTGGTGCTTCCCAGTTTGACGGAAGGCTTCGGGGTCGTGCTCGTGGAGGCCATGGCCTGCGGAAAGCCGCTGGTCGCCACCGCGTGCGGCGGACCGGAAGACATAGTCACCCCGCAGACAGGCATTCTCGTCCCGCCCGCGGACGAAGCCGCCCTCGCCCAGGCGCTGAAGGACACGCTCAGCGATGGTACCCGGTTCCTTCCCCCGGTCATCCGTCAGCGAGCTGTAGACAACTACGCGTACGATACGATCGCCCCACAGATTCTGAGTCTGTATGAGCAGGCCGTGCAAGGCTAGCGAGCCGAGCGTGTCACCGGTGTAGCGGAACGCATCGGCGAAAAGGCGGCCCTGATGAGAAGGCCTTTTCGTGGCCACTTCCAGCGATTTACTGTTTGACAAGCCAAATGGGCTAATCTACAATTCATCGACGAGCCTCAACTCTACCCCTATCCCGTCACATGGGTCTCTCGTCAGGTGTCGCCAATGAAGAGAAAGCTGATCATCATCGGCCTGGATGGGGCCACATTCGACGTCATCGACCCCTTGCTGGATGAGGGCCAACTGCCCTCGGTGGCGCACCTAGTCAACAACGGCACCCGAGCCCGGCTGCTGAGCACCGTTCCCTATGCCACGCTTCCGGCATGGCCCTCGTTCATGACAGGGAAGAATCCGGGAAAGCACGGGGTTTTCGACTTCTTCAGCTTCTCGGGACCAAAACGTAGGCTTTCCAACAGCGGAGATGTACGAGCCCCAACCCTGTGGCAGGTCTTGAGCGATGCGGGCAGACGCAGCGTGGTGATGAACGTACCAGCCACGTTTCCTCCGGCTCGAATCAACGGCATCGTGGTTAGCGGAATGCTCACCCCGACGGAGTCGCAGTTCGCTTCGCCGCCCAGAGTGATCGACTATCTACATCAAGCGGCAGATGGGTACCGCGTCAACTTCCGCAGCCACCTTTCGGGCCAGCACCTTATAGATGACGTCTGCGAAGTCACGGAGAAACAGAAGAAAGGATTCCTGGCCCTATTGAGGCATGAGGATTGGGACTTCGCGATGATCATGTTCAGAGCCACTGACGTGATCCAGCATCACTTCTGGGATCAGCACCACCTGCTTGACGAGGGCTACCGACTGGTGGATCGCTGCATAGGTGAGATACTCACCGCCTTCCCCGATGTTACCACCTTCTTGATCTCAGACCACGGGCTGCAAGCTCAGCGCAGAGACTTCCACATCAACAAATGGCTCATAGATATGGGCTACATGTCCATCAAGCGAGGCCGGAAGACGGACCTCATTCGTTGGCGACAGATCAGCGAGCTGGACGGCCGCAGGGAGCTGGCACAGAAACAGCTAACTACCTCAGATACCTCGCGGCTCCTCATTAGGCTGGGCGTCACCGGCCACAACTTGCGAAGGCTCGTTCCAAGGGCCTGGCGACGGAGCGTGAAGAACTCACTCCCGCGGAGCATCAAAGATCGCATCCCCGCCAGCGAAGACATCATATATGACGTAGACTGGGATAGGACACAAGCCTCGGCCTATCAACTGTATGCCACGGAGAGCAAAGCGATCAAGATCATCAGTCCCGATGGCCAATCCAGAGAGGGACTTTGTAACGAACTCGTGGACAGGCTGGAAGCGCTCCGGGACCCGGAGACCGGCGCCCGCATCGTTCGGCGCGCCCATCGCCGTGAGAAGCTCTATTCGGGGCCCCACGTGGAACGCGCCCCCGACATCATCCTGGACTTGCACGACGGCTACAATATCACCAACGCCTTCTTCGCAGATGACTTCGTCACATCACGAGACGAGGTGCGAGGATGCCATCACCAGGAGGGCATTCTCATCGCCAGCGGACAGGACATCGAGCGGGGGAAGTCGCTCGCCTCGCTCCCGTCGTTGCTGGACGTCATGCCCACGGCCCTGCACTATTTGGAGGCCGCGGTGCCGGCTGACTGCGACGGGAGAGTACTGGCCGAGATCTTCGAACCTCACTCCGAGACCGCCACCAGGCCAATCCGACACGAGCGCATCTCGGAGGGCCAGACCCTAGATGTCGAGGTCGAGGTCCACGGAGACGAGGGCGAGGCTGAGATAGAGGAACGCTTGAGGGCGCTCGGATACCTATGAAGGCGGCAACCTTCGCAAAGCAGACCGGCGTGACCCTGACCGCCCGAGTCCTGGGGCTAGTCTTGGCGCTGCTTGCGTCCGTGGTCATCGCGCGCACACTTGGTCCCGGCGGGACTGGGGTCTACACACTGGCCACGCTCTTTCCTCTGCTCATCATCACCTTCGCCAATCTCGGTATAGGGCCAGCAACAGTCTACTACGTCGCTCAAGACAGGTACCCCTTGCCGGAAGTTCTAGGCAACAACATCATCCTGAGCATCATCGTGGGAACCATCGCCAGCCTGATCGGGCTGGTTGTGGCCGTCACGCTTCACGACTATCTCTTTCCCACCGTAGCCCTCCCCTACCTCTTGCTCGCTCTGCTTCTGGTCCCCGTCAACCTGTTCGGGCAGCAGTACATCAGTCAAATCCTGCTGGGCGCGCGGCGCATCAAGGAGTTCGGTGCGGCAACGGTGCTCAACAGACTCTCTCTTCTCGTCCTGGTCGTCCTGCTCAGCGTGACCGTTGGGCTGAGCATCGGTGGAGCGATTGTGGCCACGTTCGTGAGTTCGCTCGTTATGTGCTTTGTGCTGTATCCCTGGGTCAGACGAATCGCCGCAGGAGTCCGGTTTCGGCTCAATGCCCGGTATGTCCGCGATGCGCTCACCTATGGCCTCAAGGCTCATCTCGGCAACATCGTGGGCTTCCTGAACTACCGGGTTGAGGTGTTCATGCTCGGCGCCTTTCTACCGGCGAGTGCGGTGGGCTTCTACTCCGTCGCGGTCCTGCTGGCAGAGAAGCTGTGGTTTCTCTCTGAGTCGGCGAGTACAGTCCTCTTTCCCACGGTGTCTGCTGAGAAAGACGAACACGCCAGAAAGACCCTCACGCCCCTGGTCAGCAGGAGCATCCTTCTGATCACAGCCATCGGTGCGGCCGCCCTGTTCCTGCTGAGTCAGTGGGTCGTGGTCCTCCTCTTCTCCTCTGAATATCTGCCCGCGGTGCACCTGTTTCGCATTCTCCTGCCGGGGATCGTATTCCTCAGCGCGGGGCGCATCCTGGCCAACGACATCGCCGGGCGGGGCAAACCTTTGCTCAACACCTATGTAGGAGCCATTGGCATAGCAGCGCAGGTGCTCCTGAACCTGGCCTGGATCCCTCGATTTGGAACCGCAGGGTCCGCGTGGGCCACCACCATCTCCTACGGTGCGACTTCGATGGTTCGGCTCTGGCTGTACATGAGACTCTCCGGCAACTCATTCACCACCGTGGTGGTGCCGCAGACTTCCGACTGGCTCCTCTATCGCCAGCTGGCCCTCCTCGCCTGGAGCAAGGTGCGGGGTCAGATGGGTCATTGTTAGAATCGTAGTCATGGAGGCTGAACATGGCGCAGATTCACGAAACGGCAGAGGTCTCGGCGCAGGCGCAGATAGGTGACGACACCAAGGTCTGGCACCAAGCCCAGATAAGGGAGAATGCCAGAGTTGGCGACAACTGCATCATTGGAAAGGGCGTCTACATCGACCACGATGTGGTTGTAGGTGACAACGTGAAGATCCAGAACGGAGCATTCGTATATCACGGAGTCACTGTGGAGGACGGAGTGTTCATCGGCCCCGGCGCCTGTCTGACCAACGACAAATACCCGCGGGCCATCACTCCAGTTGGTGATCTCAAGGGAGACCAGGATTGGCAGGTAGACCCCGTCACCGTCAGGCGTGGCGCCTCAGTGGGGGCGCGGGCAGTCGTCCTGCCCGGTGTTAGCATCGGCCGATTCGCCATGGTCGCGGCTGGCGCCGTGGTCACCAGAGACGTTCCCGACCATGGACTCGTGCAAGGAAATCCTGCAAGACTGGTGGGGCTCGTGTGCGCGTGTGGCAGAAAGCTGACCGAGCAAGAAAGCGAGGGGGAACAGACGTACATGGCCTGTACCCTTTGCCAGGTCAGCTTCACCATTCCCCCGGCTACTCTCAACGAGGAAGAAGATGATACCAATATCTAAGCCCATCATAGGCCCAGAAGAGAAGGAAGCGGTCATCGCTGTCCTGGAGTCGGGTCAGCTGGCTCAAGGGCCAAGAGTACAGGAGTTCGAGAAAGAATTCGCCGCTTTCTGCGGTGTCGAACACGCTGTGGCCACCTCTTCGGGCACCGCCGCATTGCTCACAGCTCTGCTGGCCCACCAGATCGGATTTGGCGCCGAGGTGATCACCACGCCATTCACCTTCATCGCCTCCGCCAATTCCATCCTCTTCACCGGGGCCCGGCCCGTCTTCGTGGACATAGACCAGGAGTCCTACAACATAGATCCCGAACACATCGCAGAGAAGATCAGCCCGCGCACCAAAGCCATCATGCCCGTCCATCTCTACGGCTATCCGTGCGACATGGACGCCATGATGGACATCGCCGACGAACACGGCCTGGCGATCATTGAAGACGCGTGTCAAGCCCACGGCGCCACCATCGGCGGGAGGAAAGTGGGAAGCTATGGCACCGGTTGCTTCTCCTTCTACCCCAGCAAGAACATGACCACCGCCGAAGGCGGCATGATCACCACCGACGACGAGGAAATCGCCGAGCGGGCTCGGTTGATCCGGAATCACGGCCAGAGCCGGCTCTACCATCACGAAGCGCCCGGGTACAACTTCAGGATGACCGAGCTTCAGGCCGCGCTCGGACTTGTCCAGCTCCAGAAACTGCCGGAATGGACCCGGAAACGGAGGAAAAACGCCTCCTACCTCTCCCAGGGACTCACCAACGTCGTCACCCCGAAGGTGAGAGAGGGGTATGGCCACGTTTTCCACCAGTACACGGTCAGGGTTGCGAGCGATCGCGATGGCGCGCTGGAGGCACTGGAACGTGCAGGAATCGGCGCCAGGGCTTACTACCCCCTGCCGGTGCACCAGCAGCCGCTCTACCAGCAGTTGGGATTCAAGAATTCTCTCCCCATCGCCGAGAGGATGAGCCGGGAGGTGCTGTCCCTGCCGGTGCACCCTGCGCTGACCCAACAGGACCTGGACCAGATAGTGAGCGAGGTGTCAAAGCTATGATCAAGGCAGCCGTCATCGGCGTGGGCTCCATGGGCATGAACCATGCCCGCATTTATGACGCACTGGAAGGGGTGGCCCTGGTGGCTGTCTCCGACACCGACACCAAGGCAGCCATGGCAGCGGCGTCTCGATACAGGGCCAGGTACTATGCCGACCACGCAACGATGCTGGACCAGGAGAAGCCCGATGTGGTTTCAGTGGCCGTGCCCACCGGGCGCCACCACCAGGTAGCGCTGGACGTCATCGAAAGAGGCCTGCACCTTCTGGTGGAGAAACCCATCGCCGATACGGTGTCCAACGCCAGGGAGATCATCGAGCGAGCCCAGGCCCAGGGCGTCCAGCTCATGGTGGGACACGTCGAGCGTTTCAACCCGGCCGTACGTGAATTGAAGCGCCGGCTGGAAGACGGCCAACTGGGCAAGATCTTCCAGATTCACGCCCGCCGTCTTGGCCCCTTCCCTCAGCGCGTCCGCGACGTGGGAGTGGTCATCGATCTGGCAACTCATGACCTGGACGTGATGTGCCATCTGACGGAAGCCGATGTGGTGCGGGTGTACGCGGAGACCGAGCAAGAGATCCACACCCTCCACGAAGACTCCCTCTCGGGACTGATGCGGTTCCAGAACGGAGTGGTGGGAGTCCTAGATGTCAACTGGCTGACCCCCACCAAGGTCAGGGAACTGTACGTCACCGGGGAGAAGGGCATGTTCATGGTCAACTATCTCACCCAGGACCTGTACCTGTACGAGAACGAATACGTGGGCAGCGACTGGGATACGCTGGGCATGCTCAAGGGCGTCGGCGAGGGCAACATGATCAAGCTGAGGATAGGCAAGAGAGAACCCTTGCACGTGGAACTGGAAGCCTTCGCACATTCGGTGGAAGAGGGCAGGCCGCCGCCGGTGACTGGAGAAGACGGTATCAGGGCCCTGACCTTGGCCCAGGCGATGGTCGAGTCTGGGCGCCAGCACACAGCTATCGAGATCTAGGTCATGGAGAACTTGGAGAAAGCCATCCCAGGCAAGACGGCAATCGTGGCTGTGATCGGGTTGGGATACGTGGGCCTGCCCGTGGCCTGCACACTAGCGCAGACCGGATTCAAGGTCCTGGGGATCGAGCGAGACCAGACCAAAGCCGCACGGATCAGCAAGGGAATCTCCCCCATCAGTGACCAGGAACCTGGGCTGGCTGAGCTGCTCACCGAGGCCCTCAGCAGCGGCAGGCTCCAGGTGGGCACCGACCATGAGCAGTGCGGCCAGGCCGACGTGATCCTCATCGCTGTGGAAACCCCGGTGGATCCTGATTCCAGGGCTCCCACCTACGAGGCTTTGCGAGGGGCTCTGACCTCCTTGGGACCCCATCTCAAACCTGGCGCTCTGGTAATTGTGGAATCCACCATCGCACCTGGGACCATGCAAGATGTGGTCAGGCCGGTGCTGGAAGAGTCGTCCTCATTGAAGGCTGGCCAAGACTTCCACCTCGCCTTCTGCCCCGAACGGGTCATGCCGGGCAAGCTGCTGGCCAACCTGAGAGAGTGCAACAGGGTGATAGGCGGTGCAACACCTGAAGCTGCTGAGCTGGCCCGCGAACTGTATCGACATTTCGTGCGGGCAGACCTGGACATCACCGACACCTTGACCGCCGAGTTGGTGAAGGCGACCGAGAACACATATCGAGACGTGCAGATAGCCTTCGCCAACGAGATAGCGCTGCTCTGCGAGAACGTAGGCGCCGACGTGCACCAGGTGCGTGACCTGGTTAATAAGTCCCCTTTGAGAGCGATGCACGTCCCGGGCGCTGGCGTCGGGGGCCACTGCATCCCCAAGGACCCCTGGCTCCTGCTGCATGGCACCCAGGGTCAGCTCCAGGCCAAGCTCATTCCCACGGCCCGCAGTATCAACGATGGTATGCCCCTTCACGTGGCCCAACTGGCTGAAGAATCCCTGATGACCGAAGGTGTGGCGATGGAAGGTGCGAAGGTGACCGTCCTGGGCTACGCCTATCTGGAGAACACCTCTGATGCTCGGAACTCCCCCACGATACCCCTGGTGGAGAGACTGCGCTCCATGGGAGCCACAGTCACCATCCACGACCCACACTTCCAGGAATACGACCTCGATCTCGAGGAAGCGGTTTCGGGGAGGGACTGTGTGATCCTGATGGTGGCCCACAACGAGTATCGCGCCCTTGACCTGGCAGATCTGAGAGCATGGGTGTCCACACCCGTCCTTATCGACGGACGAAATGTGTGGGGGAAGACCAGGACAGAAGACCTGGGATTCATCTACGCCGGTGTGGGCAACCGCTGAGGGCCTACCATGAAAGTAGCCTCCATCGTGGGCGCGCGGCCCCAATTCATCAAGGCAGCCCCTCTGGACCGAGAACTGCGCGAGCTGTGCCAGCACGTGCTGATCCACACCGGCCAGCACTATGATTATGCTATGTCGGCCGTCTTCTTCGAGGAGCTGAAGATCCCCGAACCGCACTACAACCTGGGCGTTGGCTCAGCCAGCCACGGCAAACAGACCGGGGAGATGCTGATCAGGATCGAGAAGACCCTGATGGAAGAGCAGCCCGACTGCGTCGTGGTCTATGGCGACACCAACTCCACCCTGGCTGGCGCCCTGGCTGCCGTCAAGCAGCACTTCCCGGTGGCCCACGTGGAGGCCGGGTTGCGGAGCTTCAACCGCAGCATGCCCGAGGAGATCAACCGGGTGCTGGCCGATCACGTGGCCAGCCTGCTCTACTGCCCCACGGAGACGGCCAGCAGCAACCTAGCTCGAGAGGGGATAGCGGGAGGAGTGTTCAACTTCGGCGACGTGATGTACGACGCCGTCCTGCGGAGCACAGAGGTCGTGGACAGTACGTCTCGCATCCTGGCCTCCCTGGACCTTGCACCACGTTCCTACCTGCTAGCCACCATCCACCGGCCGGCCAACACAGACAACGAACAGAACCTTTGCGGCATCCTTGGTGCGCTGGCTTCGACGAACGAGGTTGTGGTCTTCCCCGCGCATCCACGAGCCACCAAGGCCATGGAGCGTTTGGGTCTCGATTTGCCCCCCAACGTGCGCCTGCTTGAGCCGGTGAGCTATCTGGACATGCTTGCCCTGGAGAAGAACGCCCGCTTGATCCTCACCGACTCGGGAGGCGTGCAAAAGGAAGCCTACTTCTTCGGCGTGCCCTGCGTTACTCTCAGAGAGGAGACGGAATGGGTGGAGACCACCGAGTGTGGATGGAACCTCCTGGTGGGCGCGAGCGAGCCGCGAATCGCAGAGGCCATCCGCCAGTTCCAGCCCCAGGGCGAGCGCCCACAGGTCTTCGGTGACGGCAAGGCCAGCCGGCGGATAGCCCTCCATCTGCAATCGGTTTTCGAATCATGAAGGTGTGTCTGCTAAGCTCTGTGCACCCCTGCTTCGACGTGCGCATCTTCGAGAAACAAGCCAGGAGCCTCTCACAGGCGGGCTACGGGGTGACTCTTGCCGCTATCGGGGACTTCGAAGAAGAGATCGTGGAAGGGATACGGGTACTTGGCCTGCCTCAGCCTCGATCCAGGCTGCTGCGGCCCGTCAACTGGTGGCGTTTGCTTCGCATAGCCTTGCAGGAGAGGGCTGACATCTACCACTTCCACGATCCCGACCTGCTGCTTCCAGCTGGTCTGATCAAGCTGCTCACCCGACGGCCCATCGTCTACGACGTGCACGAGAACTACCCGGAGGACGTCCTCACCAAAGAGTGGATACCCGGCCCCCTGCGCAGGTTTGTCTCTTCCATGGCCAGGATCTTCGAGAATCTTACGGTGAGGATGATGGACGGCGTGGTGGTGGTCAACCGGCACCTCGAGGAGCGGTTTGCAGACAAAACCCGCGTGGTCAGGGTGGCCAACTACGCCCGGCTGGAAGCCTTTCTAAACAACGAGGACAGGACCGAGCACAAAGAAGCCCGCGCCCTCCCGTATTTCGTGTATGCAGGGCGCGTGTCCGATGATCGGGGCATCCACCACTGCTTGAGAGCCCTGGAGAGCCTCGGCGAGGACACCGCCGACCTGCTGTGTGCCGGTCGCATCGGTCACGTCGCCGAAGAAGGGTTCAGGCAGCTGCTGGAGAGCAAGCGCTCGGACAGCCGTTTCAAGTATCTGGGACTGCTCCCTTACGAAGCGATCCCCCCGCTGTTGCGGGACGCCCTGGCCGGGCTTCTCTGCTTGCAACCCACGCCCAACAACGTCCTCGGCACCCCCAACAAGCTCTTCGAGTACATGAGCGCTGGCATCCCCGTCATCGCCAGCGACTTCCCCTTCATCCGCGAGGTCGTGGTGGATGCTGAATGTGGCCTCCTCGTACAACCGGATGACGTGGACCAGATCGCCTCCGCGATGGCCCAACTGCTTCAATACCCGGAGGAAGCGGCGCGGATGGGAGAGAACGGACTCCGCGCAGTCCGCGAGAGGTACAACTGGCAGGTGGAGGAGAAGAAGCTCCTCTCCCTCTACGAGACGTTGCTGGGAACCGCCCCAGCAACACCCTGAGACGGAACGGTGATGGACGGACAGAGCGATCTTCCTCTCGTGTCGGCCATAGTGGCCATGCGCAATGAGGAAGCGTTCATCGAGAAGTGTCTAAACTCGCTGGCCGAGCAGGACTACCCGGTTGAACTCCTGGAGATCCTGGTCGTTGACGGGCGCTCCACCGACCGCTCCCGCGAGATCGTCTCCGCCATGCAGGAGAACATGCCCAACCTGCGTCTCCTGGACAACGAGAAACGGATCAGTCCCGTGGCCTTCAACATCGGCATCAGAGAGGCTCGCGGCGAGGTCCTGACCATCATCAGCGCCCACTCCTACCTGGCGTCGGACTACGTCTCCCGCTGCGTGGAGTACCTGGCCAAGACAGATGCCGACTGCGTGGGCGGGCCCATCGAGACCATCGGCGAGACCGACACCGCCAGAGCCATAGCTCTGGCCATGAGCAGCCCCTTCGGCGTGGGTGACGCCCTCTTCCGGTACTCTGGCCGGGAGCAATACGTGGATACCCTGGCCTTCGGGGCCTACCGTCGAGACGTCTTTCAGCGAGTGGGCCTCTTCGACGAGGAGCTTGTGGGCAGCGAAGACGACGAGTTCAACTACCGGCTGCGAAGCCAGGGTGGCAAACTGTTCCTCACGCCGGCCATCAGGTCCTTCTACTACGGGCGCTCCTCGTTGAGAGCTCTGTGCAGGCAGTACTTCTCCTACGGCCGGGGCAAAGTGAGGGTCATGCGTAGACATCCCGGCCAGGTCAGGCTGCGGCACTTCATCCCAGCTCTCTTCGTGCTGAGCCTGCTGGTGAGCGGGCCCCTCGCTCTGATCAGTCCTTGGTTCGCCCTGCTCTTCGGGGCTATTGTGGGCTGCTACGTGCTGGTATCCCTCCTCGTGGCCTTCAACATCGCCAGAAAGGAGGGATGGCGGTGCCTGCCCCTTCTGCCCGCGGCCTTTGCCTGTTTGCATCTGTCCTACGGGACCGGGTTCCTCTGGGGGCTGGTGCGCTATCTGCTGCAGGGAATCGCCGGCACCGGAGAGAGTAATGTCCAGCCTTGATCCCTTCCGGTACGAGAGGATGGCCCAGCAACACGTGCCAGAGGTGGCCGCCCTGCATGAGGTCTGCTTTGAGGGGTACTACCTGACCCGGCTGGGGCCGAGGTTCCTGAGGGCCATGTACAGCTGGTACGTAGAGAACCCTGATGCCATCGCCCAGGTGGCTCTCGACGGCAGTGGACGCGTTGCCGGCTTCATGGCAGGGACCACCAGGGCGGAGACGTATCACGGCTCTCTCTTCCGTGAGAGGGGGGGCGCTCTGCTGGCCGCCCTTGGCTGGCGCGCTGTGAGCAGCCCGGTGGAGACCCTTCGCCTGGTGTGGCAGAGGAAGGACCTGGCCCGCCAAGCCGTTTCGTCAGTGACCCGTGGCGGCTCGCAGACGTCGACGCCACCCACTGGAGCGGCGGATGATGGGCCGGAGACGGCCAGCCTGGTCTCCATCGCAGTCGAGCCTTCCTTGAGGCGCTCGGGCATAGGGCGCCGCCTGAGCGAGCTCTTCCTCCAGAAGGCAAAACAAAGAGGTTGCGAACTGGTCGCGCTATCGGTGAGAGAGGACAATCTGGCGGCCAGACGCTTCTACGAGAGCCTGGACTGGAAGGGGGCCGGCAGATCCTCCTTTGCGTATCACGGTTCCCACTCCATCACCTATGAGAAGAGCACGAGAGGCTGAGATGTCCAACGACGAGACTCCTGTGAGAAACCAGTTCCTGCCTCCTTTTCAGCCCTGCCTGGGCGAACAGGAGTACGAGGAGGTCCTGGACACCTTGCGCTCGGGCTGGATCACCATGGGGCCCAAGACCAGCCAGTTCGAAGATGCCTTCAGGGAGCACGTTGGTGCCTCCCACGCCATCGCCGTCAGTTCCTGTACTGCGGGCCTGCACCTGGCACTGGTGGCGGGAGGCATCGGCCCCGGGGATGAGGTGATCACCACGCCCCTCACTTTCTGCTCCACGGCCAATGTCATCGTCCACCAGGGGGCGGTGCCCGTCCTCGCCGACGTCAGGTCCGACACCTACAACATCGATCCGGAGGAGATGGAGAAGCAGATCACGCCCCGCACGAAGGCTGTGATCCCCGTGCATCTGGCCGGACACCCTTGCGAGATGGACGAGATTCTCAGCATCGCCCAGGACCATGGGCTTCTGGTGATCGAGGACGCCGCTCACGCCATGGGTGCAGAGTACAAAGGCCGCAAGATCGGCACCGTGAGCGACGTGGCAGTGTTCAGCTTCTACGCCACCAAGAACCTCACCACCGGCGAAGGGGGCATGATCTGCACGGAGGACGACGACCTGGCCGAGCAGCTGCGCATCCTCAGGCTGCACGGCATCAGCAGCGACGCCTGGAAGAGATACTCCGACCGGGGCTCATGGTACTATGAGGTGCAACTCCCGGGGTACAAGTACAACATGACCGACATCCAGGCCTCCCTGGGCCTGCATCAGCTAGCCAAGCAGGAGAGCTTCCAGGAGCTGCGGGAGGAGTACGCCAGGATCTACACAGAAGCCTTCGCCGACCTACCCGAGATCGTGACTCCTCACGTCAAGGATCACGTCCGCCACGCCTGGCATCTCTACATCATCCGGCTGGATCTGGACCGCCTGACCATCGATCGGGGCCAGTTCATCCAGGCCCTGCGGGGAGAGAACATAGGAACGTCAGTCCATTTCATCCCTCTGCACCTCCACCCCTTCTACCAACGGCAGTACGGCTTCCAGAAGGGGGACTATCCCGTCAGCGAGAGGGTCTACGAAGGCATCGTCTCCCTGCCCCTCTACCCCAAAATGACCAGGGAGGACGTGGACGACGTGGTGGAGGCGGTGAGGCGGGTCGTCTCCCGCTCGCGCAGGTGATTTGATGGTCAAGAGAGCTCTGGATCTCCTGATCTCCGGCCTGGGACTCATTCTGCTGAGCCCCTTGCTGCTTTTCCTGGCCCTATGGGTCAAGCTGGACTCCCCGGGTCCCGTCCTGCACCAGGGCAAAAGGGTGGGCATCGATGGCCGGCCCTTCCTCATGTACAAGTTCCGCACCATGGTGCAGGGAGCGGAGCGCAGAGGCCCGGCCGTGACCTACAGAGACGACCCCCGCATCACCAAGGCCGGGAGGTTCCTGCGCAGGACCAAACTGGACGAACTCCCCCAACTGCTCAACGTGCTCAAGGGAGAGATGAGCCTGGTGGGGCCCCGCCCCGAGGATCCCTCCTACGTGGAACTGTACACCTCAGAGCAGCGCCAGGTGCTCAGCGTGAAGCCCGGCATCACTGGTCCGACGCAATTGGAATACCGGGACGAGGCCTCCATGCTCCATGGGGAATCAGTGGACGAGGAATATGTGACTCGCATAATGCCAGAGAAACTGAAGTTGGACCTGGCGTACGTGCGCAACCACTCGCTGACGCTGGATTTGAGGATCCTCTGGCGCACCGGGATCACCTTGCTCGTGAGGGATCACGGTCGGACTTGACCGGGCAACGGTAAGACCCGTCAGGTGACCTCACCATAGTGCGGGCTTGAGGTACTGTTAGACGAAAGGAGGAAGCGATGCCATACCCAGTTGAGAACCTCATCGAAGGACGAGGGACCCCCACAACTGCTCACTCAGGTGACTCGGCGCAAGAGGCACTGGCTCTCATGGTCGAACACGATTTCAGCCAGCTGCCTGTCATAGACGATGCAAGCCAGCAGCTTGGGATGATCACGTATGAATCGATTCTGCGGGCGATGAGCAACTTCGGTGCCAAACTCGATGACCTACAGGTCTCCAACGCCACCGTGGGAGCTTTCACATACGACCCAGAAGATGACCTGTTCGATTTGCTCAATCGCCTGAAGGAAACGAATGCCGTGCTGATTGTCGACGGCGACGGGAGGCTCAGCGGGATCGTGACCAGCTATGACTCCACCGAATACTTCAGGCGGCGCGCGGAGGACATGATGTTGGTGGAGGACATAGAGAGTATGGTGAAAGACCTGATACTGGTCCCTTTCACTAACGAGACGGGAGATGTCCATCAGGAAGGGCTAGCCGTCGCCATCGAAGAGGCTACAGACTCGACAGAAGCTCTGAGGGGCCGATTCCAGAACGCGTTGCGAGACTACTTGAAGTGTCGAGGCGAGGAGGAGCCACGGATCGATTCGGAATGCGTGGAGAACAGTTGCTACCATCTTGCTCCGAAGCAGAAGGCCCGAGCCTTCGACGAACTGGGGCTGTGGGAATACACGGAATTGCTGCTGCACCCAGGCCGATGGCATCTCTATGGCTCCTTTTTCGACCTGGCACCCAACTTCTTGCGCACGATGTTGGAAGGTGTGCGCGACACGCGGAATATGCTCGCACACTTCCGAGGCGAAATCTCGACCGCTCAGCGTGACAACCTCAGATTCTGTGCGGAGTTTCTCGCCCGTAATCCGGCCGAGCAACTAATGGAGCGCGTATTGGGGATTCCAGTGAGTTGGCCACTCGGTACGACATCGACCGATCAAGCGCATACAAAGGTTGCAGAAGCGGTCGCTGCGTATGAAGCACCGGCCGACACTGACGTGCCCATAGTCCCAGCAGAGGAGGTGCTGGGTCCCGGCGACAGCCGCTATGCACCCCTAGCGATTTGGCTTCGGAGCCGATCTGCTGATCAGAACCGGGTACGACTCAGCTTCCAGCGCATTGAAGAGATCATCGAGGGCGACTTGCCGGCATCAGCCTGGAAACACAGATCGTGGTGGGCCAATGATGCCGTGGGTCATGTTCAGTCACGGGAGTGGTTAGACGTGGGCTGGCGGGTGGCGCAAATCAACATGACCGAAGAAAAGGTGACATTCGCCCGTATCAAGGAGCGCGAGAGGGACTACATTCGTTTCTTCAGCACTGTGCTCGCCGATGTGCGCGAAGCAACGGAGTTTCCCTTGAGAGAACTCTCTCCAGACGGACAGAGCTGGCACATTGCAGCGAAGCTGCCGGAGGATGGCCCGAAAAGCCTGCAGTTCATATTTTCTTTCTCCCGCGGCAGACGTCTCAGAGTCGAGCTATACATTGACACAGGAGACAAGGAGAAGAATAAGCTCATCTTCGATCAACTCCATGCAAGCCGGGATAGAATCGGCGAAAACATAGGTGATGAATTGAGCTGGGAGCGTTTGAACGAGGCCCGGGCATGTCGAATCGCCTGGTACCGGCCAGGCGCCATCACGGACGACGAAGAGACCTTGAGGCAAGTGCGGGCCTGGGCTGTAGAAGCAATGGTCAGCTTCTATGACGAGCTTGCGGGACCGTCCGTGCAAGCGCTGAGTAAAGCAGAGCAATCTGGAGACTAGACCGGATGTACTGGCTCAAAATCTTGTGAGAGACAGCCAGATCGTCATCGCCCAAGACCGCCTCGAGTCATAGCACTGGCGGACGGCGATGACGTTGCTCCTCGGCGACCGGGCATAACCCCCCTAAGCAACTCCCGGTTCCAGTCGTGGGGCTCGCCGGTGATGTACAAATCCACCTTATCCCTGATCAACCCTTCCATCTCGCCTGGTCCGAGCGCCAGCTTGACACTTGCGACACTCCACTGTAACATATGAGTGACCATTCATATATTCGCCAAAGGACCAGGGGAGAGCTGGTGAGGACGCAGGCGAAAGACGTAGACACTTGCGAGAACGGCGACGTGAATGAGAGTCGTGTCCGGGAAACTCGGGAGCGCTTGATTGGTGGCAGGGCCGCCACCCAGCTGGCCCGGACCTTCAGCGCCCTCAGCGACCCCACCCGCCTGCGCATCATCTCTGCCCTGTCTCACAACGAGATGTGCGTACACGATCTGGCGGCAACGGTGGGCATCAGCCAGTCGGCCGTCTCTCATCAACTGCGCACCTTGCGTGAGATGCGGTTGGTCAGGTTTCGCAAGGAAGGCCGACACGTCCACTACACCCTGGATGACGAGCACGTTCACAGTTTGTTTGACCAGGCACTGAATCATATCGAGCACGCATGATTCGGGGGCGCTCGTTGCATTCGCCCCATGTTCATGAGTCCATATATGAGTGTTCGTTCACATATCGGCAGCTGCGGGTTGGCCCCGGTTGAGGCCCTGTCGCCTTGCCACTACCTCGGCCGCCATCGCGTTCAGCTCTGATTCATCGAGAAACGATTCGATTATGAGGTGAAGAGAAGGGAATGAGTGCGTCGACCGTCAAAGTAGAGATCCCGGTGCTGCTGCCGGGGGTGGAGGACGAATGTGACCAGTGCGTCTCGCGGCTCGTGGAGCAGCTGAGCCAACGCAAGGGGATGGGGAAAGTCCACGTGGTCAGGGAAGATGGACGGGGCCTCCTGTGTTTGCACTATGACACCAACGTGGTCTCTCTCTCGCAGGTTCAGCGCTGGGCGGAGCAGGCTGGCGCCCAGGTGAGAGAGCGGTACCGCCACGAGACGATGCGCATCACAGACATGGACTGCCCAGACTGTGCCCTGAGCGTCGAGCACATCGTGGGCCGGCAAGATGGCGTCCTGGATGTGTCCGTGAACTATGCCGCGGAGAAGATGTGGATCGAGTATGACACCACCGTCCTGGACCGTGAAGCCATCATCAAACGGGTGGAAAGCCTCGGCTACACCGTCGAGGAGGAAGAAGCGCCCAAGAGCTGGCTCCAGGCAAATTGGGGTCTGGTTGCGAGCGTCGCATCTGGCATCTTCCTTGCTGTAGGCTACGTGGGCGAAACCTTCCTCGGGCTACCCCGGCCAGCTGCCATCACGCTCTACCTGTTTGCGTACCTGGCTGGCGGCTACCATGTGACCCGTCACGGTCTCAGGTCGGCCCTGAACCTGCGGTTGGACGTCGACTTACTCATGGTCGTGGCCGCTGTGGCGGCGGCCATCCTGGGCCACTGGGCCGAAGGGGCATTGCTGCTCTTCCTCTTCAGCCTGGGGCATGCCCTGGAGCACTATGCCATGGACAGGGCGCGTCACGCTATCCGTGCGCTGGGGGAGATCACACCAAAGACCGCGCGGGTGGTGCGGGAAGGCAGGGATGTTGAGCTGCCTGTGGAGGCGTTACTGCGCGGCGACGTGGTCATCGTGCGGCCAGGGGAACGCATTCCCATCGACGGAGAGGTCCTTGAGGGCAGGTCGGCGGTCGATCAGAGCCCTATCACCGGAGAGAGCGTTCCGGTGGAGAAGGCGCGAGGCGACGAGGTGTTTGCTGGCAGTGTCAACGGCGAGAGCGCCCTGGAGATCAGGGTCACCAAGCTGTCGCGAGATAGCACCCTCTCCCGTGTCATACAGATGGTTGAGGAGGCCCAGGCACAGAAGTCCCCGACGCAGCAGCTTGCCCAGCGCTTCACACGAATCTTTGTGCCTGCCGTCCTGTCTAGCGTGCTGCTGGTGATCACTGTACCTCCGCTCGTTGGTTGGCTGCCGTGGCGGGAGGCCTTATTGCGCGGCATCACCATGCTGGTCGTGGCATCGCCTTGCGCCCTGGCGCTTGCCACGCCATCGGCGGTTCTCGCTGGTATCGCTCAGGCAGCCAGAAACGGTGTGCTGATCAAAGGTGGCGTGCACCTGGAAAACCTCGGTGCACTGGATGCCATCGCCTTGGACAAGACCGGCACCATCACTCTTGGGCAACCAGAAGTGACGAACGTCATTCCCCTCAACGGGATCGAAGAGAAGGAGTTGTTGCGCGTGGCCGCAGCGGTGGAGAGCCGATCCCAACACCCGCTGGCACAAGCGATCGTTCGGAGGGCGCAGGCAGCGGGACTCGGCGATCTTCCGCAGCCCGAAGGACTACAATCCCTGACAGGCCGTGGCGTGATGGCCAATCTCGACGGGAGCGTCGTTCGAATCGGCAATCTGAAGCTGTTTGAGAGCGGGGATGGTCACTCGGTGCCGAAAGAACTCGTGGCTCAGGTGGAGCAACTGGAGAAGCAGGGTAAGACCACCATGCTCGTGCAAGTAGATGATCGCTTTCTCGGTATCCTCGGGATGGCAGACGAGCCGCGGGACACCGCAGCACCTGCCTTGGACCGGCTGAGGTCGCTGGGGATGAAAACCATCATCATGCTCACAGGTGACAACGAGCGCGTGGCTGCGGCCATTTCTGAGTTGGTGGGGCTGACCGAATACCAAGCCAATCTGCTGCCAGAGGAAAAGGTAGGTGCGATCAAATCGCTCCTGGAGCGGCACGGACAGGTGGCGATGGTCGGGGATGGCGTGAACGATGCTCCCGCCCTGGCAACGTCCACGGTAGGCATAGCCATGGGCGCCAGCGGCACCGATGTGGCGCTAGAGACGGCTGACGTCGCCTTGATGGGCGACGATCTCTCCAAGCTGCCCTTTGCTGTGGGGCTCAGCAGGCAGGCTCACAGAATCATCCGGCAGAACCTGGTCATCGCGCTGGGGGTGGTCCTGCTGTTGATTCCAGCAGCCGTGTTGGGGTTCGCGGGGATCGGATCCGCGATCATCTTGCACGAGGGCAGCACGCTGGTGGTCGTGGCCAACGCGTTGCGACTACTCAGATTTGGCGAGAGGGGGGTATAGCCGCTGGGCTCGCGGCTTGAGTCAATGCGCCGAGGGGCTTCCCCTCGCAGACGCGCACCGCTACTGCGAGATGTGGAGATTATGAGGCAACCAGGAGGCCGGAATGGATGATGTGAAACACTCTGTCTATCCTGTCGTCAACGCCCACAACGAATGGGATCCACTGGAGGAAGTGATCGTGGGCATTGTCGACGGCGCCATGATCCCACCCTGGGACGTGATCTTGGAGGCGACTCTACACGAGAGAGAATTGTGGGATTTCCACCGCAAGTTTGGCGGATCTCCCTGGCCCAAAGAGATCATCGATGCCGCCAAGAAGGACCTGGACGAATTCGTCCACATCCTGGAGGCGGAGGGAGTAACGGTCCGCCGGCCCACGCCCTACGACTTCTCCAAACCCTACGCCACACCGGATTTCGAGACCAAGAGCGGCTGCTACGCCCTGATGCCGAGAGACGTGTTGCTGGCCATAGGAGATCAGATCATCGAAGCACCGATGGGCTGGCGCTCGAGATATCACGAGCACTCGGCGTACAAGGATCTATGCAAAGAGTACTTCAAGAAGGGTGCCAGGTGGGTATCCGCTCCTCGCCCTCAGCTCAGCGACCGATCCTATGTAGAGGGTTTTGTGGCGCCCCAGGAAGGCGAGCCCATGAGAACCATTCTCACCGAGTTTGAGCCCCTCCTTGATGCAGCGGATGTGATCAAGTGCGGCAGGGATATCTTCGTGGCGCAGAGCAGCTGCTGCAACCGCTTCGGCATCGAGTGGCTGCAGCGGCACCTGGGCAACGACTACAGCGTTCACGAGGTCGAGGTCCACGACACGCACCCCATGCATATCGATGCCACCTTCTACCCTCTGGCTCCCGGCAAGCTCTTGATCAATCCAGAACGGGTTCCCCATGTGCCAGAGATGTTCGCGAAGAGCGGCTGGGACGTCCTGGTGTGCCCCGAACCTGTTATGCCTGAGAGCCACCCCATGTACAACTGCAGCAGATGGATCAGCATGAACGTCCTGATGCTGGATGAAGAACGGGTGATTGTCTCCAAAGGGGAAGACACATTGATCAGAGCCCTGGAGGACTGGGGCTTCAAGCCTATCCCCTGCAACTTCTACGACTTTGAGACCATAGGGGGCGGCTTCCATTGCGCCTCGCTGGATGTCAGGCGGCGAGGCGAGCTGAGGTCCTATTTCTAGAATCTGTGCTTTGTCACATCGCTTACGAGGAGAGAGGAGCTATGTCATATACCTATGCAGTTCTGGGGGCGGGCCGTCAGGGCACCGCTGCTGCCTACGACATGGCCCGCTGGGGCGACGCTGGGCGGGTAGTGTTGGCGGATTGTGATCTGGAGGTATCCCAGCGGGCCGCAAAGCGGGTGAATCAGCTGGTCGGTACGAAGGTCGCCGAGGCCGTTCAGCTTGACGTCACCGATTTGCAGGCCGTCGAGCGGGTGCTGACCGGAGTGGACGCCTTCCTCAGCGCCGTGCCATACTACTACAACCTGGATATCACCCAGGTCGCTATACGGGTCGAGGCCCACATGTGCGACCTGGGAGGGCACACCGGCATCGCCCGCCAGCAACACGGCTTTGACGTAGAGGCTCAGACCGCCGGCATTAGCATCGTTCCTAACTGCGGCCAGGTGCCGGGCATGGGTACCACGCTGATGGTCTACGCCATGGAGCTGCTGGACGAGGCGGTGGATGTCTACATGTGGGACGGGGGAATCCCCCAGGACCCACGGCCGCCCTTCAACTACCTGCTCTCATTCAATATCGCCGGACTGACCAACGAGTACGCCGAGCCCGCCATCTTCCTCCGCGATTGGAAGGTCAGCGAGGTGGAGACGATGACGGAGTTGGAGACCGTCGAGTTCCCGGAGCCTATCGGCACCCTGGAGGCGTTCGTCGCCGGTGGCGGCACTGATACCATGCCCTGGACCTTCGAGGGCAGGGTTCGCACGCTCCAGAACAAGACCCTCCGGCATCCGGGGAACTTTGCCCAACTGCGTGCTTTCTACGATCTGGGGCTATGGGACCTGACGCCAGTCAAGATAGGAGACGTGGAGTTCGTGCCCCGGGAAGTCTTTCACGAACTGTTCGAGCCCAAGGTCACCTTCGCCGAGGACAAGGACATGGTCATCGTACGTGTCAAGTCGGTGGGGAAGAAGGACGGCCGGGACGCCGAGGCCATCGTGGAGGTGATAGACTACTTCGACGAGGAGACGGGCTTCACGGCGATGGAGCGTTCCACCGGCTGGAGCGCAGCCATCGTAGCGGAGATGATGATTCGAGGGCAGATCCCGCCGGGAGCCGGGGGCGTGGAGACCCAGGTACCGGCCCGGCCCTTCCTGGAACAACTCCGCCATCGCGGGATCGATGTCACAGAGCGGGTGACCGTGGAGTAGGCCTCAGACTTCGTTGAGCAGGTCAAGGAACTCTACCGCCACGTCAAGCGGGGCTCTGATCACATGGCCCAGGCGGCATAGCCCAGCGCCTGGTCGATGGCCTCCCTCTCCAGTTCAGGCCACTCTTTCAGCATCTCCTCCACAGTCATGCCTGAACTCAAGTAACCGAGGATGGAGGCCACCGGTATCCTCAGCCCGCGGATGCAAGGCTTCCCGAAACACTTGCCCGCATCCAGAGTGATGCGGTTGAACTTACAATGCCGGATCTCCACGCTCGCTTCATCTCCTGCCGGTGACAAAATCGGTCAACGGAATGGACGGGGCCTCACACCTCGTTGGGGAGATCTATGAACTCCACCTCCGCCTCGAAGCGGTCCCTGATCACGTCACCCAAGGCCAGCACGCCCAACTTCTCCGTGTTGTAGTGACCGCCAGCTATGAAGCTGATGTTTGCCTCGCGGAACAGCTCCCGGTTCCACTCGTGGGGCTCGCCGGTGATGTAGAGGTCCACCTTATCCCGGATCAACCCCTCCATGTCGGCCGGCAGGGGAGCGCCCTTGCCGCTCACGGCCACCACCCGCCGCACCTCCGCTGGCCCGAAGAGATAGCTGGCGCGGAGCTGGCCGAACATCCGCTGGCACTCAGCCTCCAGGTGATCCAACGCCACCGGGGTTTCGAACTCCCCGTACCATCCCCAACCGCCTTCGCCGTAGGGTACCGTGGGCGAAGCGCCCAGACCCTTGATGATCAGGGCGTTGTGTCCGACCTCGGGGTGGCTGTCCAGGAGGTAATGGTAGCCGATCAGGGAAAGCTCATGCTGGAAGAGGAAGCGCAGCCGCTGGGTAAAGATGGTATCCAGGAGTTGTCCCGGGGGCATGTTCATGCCGTGGTGCACCAGGAGGGCATCAGCTTTGCGGGCCACGGCCTCCTCGAAGAGGCGCAGGCTGGCGCTGACGCCGGTGGCGAGGAGCTTGACTTCCTCTCTGCCTCTCACCTGCAGGCCGTTGGGCATGTAGGAGTCCTTGTCCCCCACATCGCCCATGAAGTCATCAAGGAAGGCCATCAGATCGTCCAGAGTAACCATGGAGTCCTCCTGAGCTCTTGTGGCTCAACGCTCTATGTTCGCCATCTCGATGCGCGCTGCCGTCGTGCGACGAGCGTCCTCCTCACGCACCGCTGCGTACCCCGACTGCTCAAACCTAGATCTAAGGGCACCGACCCTAGTCACCCGGCACCGATCAGCGCCACCGCAGCAGGCTAGCCTGCGAGCTTCTATCGCCCGGGAGGACTAAGATCAATCGTGGCGTTGTTCACGAACTCCCGAATCTCCTCTTCACTGAAGCGTGCCGCAAGGAACTCTAGAAGCTCCTGCTGTCGCGGCTGGCCGATCACAGAGCGGTAGGCTACGAGAGATCTCTTCAGCTGTTCGAGTCGCCCGACCTCGCGGCTCAAAGGGAACACAGGTATTCTTCGCTCGATGGTAAGTGCTTCCTGAGTGGGATCGTCTGGCCGATAGATCCAAAACGGCACCAAGTCATTGGCATCGGTCGGGCGGTCCTCAATTGCCCGGTCGAAGAGCTGCTGCCAAGGATCGACCTGAGTCCCGCCTGTCTCGACCACGGAGAGCCCATATCCCAGAGCCAGATTTCGACGGATGACGTGCCCCTTGTAACGGTGAATCCGTCCCTCACGCTGCTCGAGATCGACCGGGTTCGAGGGCAGATTCCAGTGAACAACCCGGTGGCAGTACTGGTGGAAGTCCAGTCCTTCCTGGCCGATCGAAGTGGTAGCTAGCACAAAAGGACGGAAGGGGGAATTGAAGGCGATTCGAACATCGACATCGCGAGTTCCTTCGTCATAGTCGAGTGCCTTCTCAGTCCCAAAGCGCAACGCGTACCGACAACGAAGCCCCCTCTTCTCCAGGGCTGGCGCGCTCTCATCTTGCAGGACAATCTCGTCGAACCGCAAGGTAGGCGCCCTCAGAGAGAGCGCTTTGTGCACCGTTTCACTCAACTTGTCGGCGGTCTCAGCCGCATCGTGGCCCACCAATCCCAATGATTCATGGAGCACGTGATAGTATTCATCCATCACAGCCTGGAGATTGCCATCCAAACAGTAGCGAAGCACCTTCTGCCAATAGGCACCTTCTGGATAGAGGCTCCGCAACAGCGAGATGACCTGGGGCTGATTGAACAGTGTTCGGAAGCCTAAGCTAACCTTTGCTGCAGATTGGAGGAAGGCCGTCCACTCTGGAGACACTATCCGCAGTAGAGCCCGCAAGGAAGCTACCGCAGGGCTACTTAGGGCGACATATGTCAGAATATCCACTAGGTTGGATGGGGGCCGACCAAGGGAGGTCGGCGCGCGGAAGAACTGAGCGAACCCGTCCGCGTGTTCGGCGAACCTAGTTTCTCCCCCTTCATCATCCCTGTGGTCCGAGTCCGCTTCCAGCAGCCTACTCCATGCTTGCTCTCCTTCCTGGTCGCAGAGCCACCTTCCCACAGTCTTCTTGTTATGATAGCTGTCCAGCACTGCCATCGACGCCCAGTACCAGAGCTCGTCCTCGGGGCCGCTGTCCACAACATCCATGGAAGCTGTCGCCTGGTTGAGCAGTTCTTCGATGCGGCCCCTACAGGCATCGAAGACCGCCTTGCTCGAGGGAGGGGTGGTGGTCGTTAGGCCCTTCGCAATGCTAAGTGGATCGACCTCTCGCGCCAGAGTCAAGCATGGGTATGTCAGACAGAACACCGGCATACCGGTCAGGCGGCCCCGGCTGCGCGCAAAGTTCAGAAGGGGCCTGCGTTTCTCGGTGAGCTCAGAGTAGCTGAAGTCTCTCTCCTCGTCGCTCAGCATGCGCCGCTCAACCTCATAGCTGAGGAGCATGGCAATGGTCTTGGGCACCAGCCTCCACGCAGAGAAGACCAACGTTTTGGTGCAGCCTGCTGCCTCGATACCCCGAAACGGACCATCAGGCTGATAATAAGGCAGAGACGGTGGCATCCAGAGAAGCTGCCAGTTTCCGCTCTCTAGGGAGTCTCGCCAGAGCGAGCGTAGGCGGGCGTTGCCAGGATCGATGGCCTGATACGCGTCGACTGTCTCCCAACGGAGGAAGCTATGTTCGCCCATCTTCAATAGCGTCGCAAGCTCTGGCCCTTCAGGTGTTGACAGGGCAGCTTCAAGGCTCTTCTTGAGCTTGTATTCTTCCATCAGGTTGAGAGGGTAAGCCGAGGATTTCCAGTACTCAACCTGGTCCCCCGCGTCGAGGGCCCCCGCAATTCGGTCCAGATGGATGAACCCTGCCAGGTCGGTCGGATGAACCTGATCCTGGGCGACTATGCTCTCTGAGAGCATACCTTTGCGATCCGTCGAGGCTGCCAGACGTTCCGTGCGCACCATGACCCGGCGCAGCACACTCTCGATCGTCTCCTTGGGCTCTCGCAGCTCCTCGCGCCCACTGCTGTCCAGGTGCAACATGGCCCTGCCGTAGCGCCCAATGGCTGATACCAGGTCGCCCAAATCCTCTGGCTGATTCCTCAATAGGAACTCCACCGTGTCGTAGAAGTCTTCATAGTGATCTTCTCCTCGTTCCTCCTGGAGTGTGTACATCTTGTAGGGTGTGGCCGAAAGCAGGAGCACTTTCACATCCGGGAACGCGAATAACTCTCGCGCCAGGAGTGCTGTGTCTCCCTCCGTGCCTAGGAGGTACTTGAAGCGCTGGAACTCATCAAGGATGACCAAATCCGGTTCCAGAGCGGAGAGGCATGACCGGGCCAGCAGCCGCCTTAAGTCTCCGATCCAGCGGTTGCGCTCTGACCGCATCTCCCACGTCAGATGCTTCCGCCGAGGGCCAATGAGCTCGGCTACAGCATCGTAGCGGGCCCGAAGCTGAGGAACCTCGTCCAGCGCGCTGAAGAAGGCCTGCTTGAGCTCCTCATCCAGAGCAGGGGCCACTTCCCGCCCGAACCAGGTCAGATACGACCTCCATCTATCCGGCCTGACGTCTCCGCGAAGGATGTTCTTCAGACTCCCCAGACGAACATCCCAGTACTCTCGCAACAACGAGTAGAGCACTGCCCGCTCCCGTTGCCACCCACTGCGCGACCGAAGGTGGAATGAGGTAGCAGGCGTCAGGGAAACGAAGTTGAGTCTGTTGCCCCGGAGCTCCTGCAGCGTGATGGGAAGAAGTGTAGCGCGCGAGGCGAACTGGAAGTGCCGATCGGCGGTGATGTTAAGGCGGTCGATATTCTGCTGGGCGATGGCCAGATTGGAGCAGATATAGACAACGTCGATGCGAGGTACGCTATCCCACAGATGATCCACAGCCTTGGCAATCACACCGCGGGCTACCAAGGTCTTGCCAAGCCCAACCTCGTCAGCAATCAGGAAGCGCGAAACGGAATCGGCATCAGTGTAGAGCCTTTGGAAGATGTAATCCACCGTGTCCCGCTGGAAATCCTTCAGACCGCGGAGAACCTCTTCCACGTTGGGTCGCCTGGAGCCCTCTAGCGTCATGCTATATCACTCCTTGTTTGGGTGACCGCCTCCCAGAAGGGCTCGAATCCCTCCGGCAGGACTTCGCGCCCTTCTGGCGTGCGTCGCAGTCCCTCGACCAGATCAGCGATGCGGTCGATCTTCTCTGGTGAGCGACTGAGGGCGCGCATCAACATTTCGAGTAGTGGCATGCCGCTGCTGCCCCATGCCCGATCCCAGGAAGCCCCTGTGCCGTCCACAATCCAATGGATCAGGTTGGCATCCTCAGGTGACAGGATCAACCACAGATACCGCAGGAACTGCTCACGCTCGGAGATGATTGCACTGAACAGACGATCACTCCGCCCCTGAGGGATGCCCGAAATGGGCAGGTTGAGCACAAAGCGGAGCGCATGTCTGTGGTCTTCCACTCGGGCGCTGACCTCAAACGCGATGAAGGAGGTGAGAGCCAGGATAGTGACCTTGGGGAAGGTCAGCGCCGTGGCCCGGGATGTGTGCTCGATGGGAATGCGTTGCTCGGGATGCAGTGTCACTGGCCAGCAAGCAATCGAGTAGTCGCCCTGAGGCGGATTGGGCCGGGTATGGTTGCTGTACAACACGAGGTCGAACCGCTCGGCGTCCTGTTCTGCGACGTCCAATCGTAGCTTCAGATCCACAAGCCAATCGCGAACTCTATCCGCCACCGCCTCCACCTGTTTCTGCTTCTCATCAACCTCGACCTTTCCACTTGGCCTGTAGGCGCGAAGCAGCGAGAGGATTGCACGATCGTCCCCCTCCTCACCAAGGACCTTGTCTATCCCGATCTTGCTCTTGCGCCCTTGCAGCTCGATCATGAACTCCACATTCTTGCGCCGGAAGGCGGCGTTAGTCGCATTGGCTGAACCTACCAGCCATGTCGCATTCCAACCCGCCTCCTTGACGAAGAGCTTGGCGTGCAATCCTGAAGGATCGGGGCTGGCTCCAGGGACTTCCTCTCCTAGGCCCACTGTCGTGTCCATGTCTGGCTCTACAGCTTCGGGGTCGTCGAGCACGTATAGCCGCTCAAAGCGGTCCAAGGTCTTGGGCTTCAGCGCGTCAATGCTCTCAGCACGTGACAGCATGACGTGTCTCTCGCCTTGCTCCGTCAACTGCCTCAGCAGTCGATCACTCAGAAACGGGGAGACCACTAGCATGCGATCACATCTTCGGTCAAGGCGTAGCTTCGGGCAGCCTGGGATTCCCAGCGGGTAGAACGCCAGATCGTCTCGGAATGGCCATGGTACTCGAAAAGCCACCCTCCGGACTTCGTCCTGCAGCAGTGCGATGTCCGCAGCGATCCGCGGCTCCACCGGATGGACGGCAAGCTCCGGCAGCTGCTGTACGAAATTGCCAAGAGGGTTGTTGCGGCCGTAAGCCCGCTGGCGGTGAGTCGCCAGATGGCCCTCAAGTCTCAGCATGAGATCCCAGGACTTGTCAAACGTAAGATTGCGGCTGAGACTCAGAAGACGATAGAGAGGTGGGTGTTCTTCCGCTTCGGCCACGTAGCGCAGCAGCCAAACCTTGGGATGGAAGACCCCGCCCCGTGGTGCCTGCACCTCGACGATGCTCTTCTCAAGAAAGCTGTACAGGTAGTTGTCTGGAGGTGGGATGGCGATGCGCCCAGCCTGGCAGAAGATGGAAAGCCGATCCGCGTGGCGGCGCACGCCCTCCAACAGCACGACGGGGTCGTTCAGCGCCGATTCGGAATCCGAGACTTCCAGCAGCGCCAGTGAGAGCGAGGCAACAAGTAGGGTGAGCAGATCCAACGTGAAGGTGGTAGCAATCCCCCGGTCAAACTGGTAGCCTTCCGGGGGACGGAGGGCATCCAGGAACAACTCCCTCTGATCTGGCGCCAGCATCATCTCCCCCTCTGCGAAGTGGTGAGCCCGCCAAGTATGTCGTTGGTGATCCGGCGGGCAATGGACCAGCGATACCCCAGCTGCGCTATTCCGGCTGCCCCGCTCCACATCTCCAGGTGCCGCTCATTCTCCAGGCGGGAGCGACCCCGCTTGAGCCAGACTTCACGATTGCGTATCAGAGCCCTTGCTGCCGCGCTGCTGGCAAGATTCTGCGGTCCTCCATCCGCAAGCGATAGCTCCAGCCAATCGCTCACAAAGCGTTGTGTGGGAACTGCAATGTGCCCGTGGTCCATCACCAGCTGCCAGAATTTGTGGCGATTCCAGGCAGTGAGCTGTGCAGACCTGGCCGTCAACCCCTCTCTCCAGGCGTCCAGACTGGCCTCGTACTCCTCGATGCGGTCCCGTCGCTCGCTGAGTTCGGCCAACATCAGGTTGTAGAGGACCACCACCCCGCGCATCGCTTCAGAGAAGTTGCGCGCATGGGTGATCCAACCTTGCTGGGTCGAGGGAAACAGTGCCAACTGCGGATGTTGCCATATGAACTCCACATCCTCCACCGGCTCGCAGCGGTCGAGCAGGGTTGCGAGCAGGCTGTCGTGACAGGACAGCATCACCCTCCTCCGCAGGTATGCCGCCTCTTCGTCTGCGATCTGAAAACCGGCCTGATCCGGGAAACCGTCCGGCATCGTGGGCAGACCAGGGCCCCAGTTCGCACCCCCCCATCCCTCTACTGGCTCCCCGTCGTCAGTCAATTGCCGATCGCGATGCCGCTTGTAGAAGTGGTCAAGCCAGCGGTGGTACTGACCCTGGGAGCCCGAATACCGCAGGATGCCCCAACTGCGCAGGCCGTTCCAGTAGATACTGGCAGGGAAGCGCTGCAAGCTGGCCCCAGAAACGCTTCCGATGACACCGTCACTCTCCCCGGCTGCCTGCAGCGTCTTCATGAGCTTGACCTCGTCCGACCGCAGTCGCGCGGCGACCTTGTGAGATGGAACTCTGCGCTCCTCGTACTTGCGATAGAGCCAGGGCACGAAGAGGTAGTATCGCGCCCGTGTTTGAAGAGTGCTGGTGCCTGGGAAGAATAGGTCGGCGAAGGCATCGCGTATGGAACCCAGCCCCAGCTCATCGCGGGTGTCGCGCTGCTTGAAGAGCGCGACCACCTCCATCATCTTGCGCCGGTCTTCCTCAGAGAAGTCGATCCAGGCGATGGATGATTGCAGCATCGTCGTTACCTCCGCTCTTCTGGGGACTCACTCAACGGCTACGTACCCCAGCCTCCCCCGGGTCTGGTTGGGACCCTGCTCTCCATCGTATGGCCACCAAAGCCCTAGAAGGGGATCTCTTCCTCCTTGCTGGCTTCCTGGGAGGACTCCCTTGCGCCTGCGCGTACCTGCGTCCCAAACATGGTGGCGTATCCCGTCCAGCCATCTGCGGAGAGGGGTTCGCTCTCCACAGCGTCGAGAAAGCCATGGATATCCCCGTCCATCCAGTCGGCGTGGTGGAGGGCAAGGCCTCCAACGTCTTGGGCGGTACGGGAGAGCCCCGTTCCAAGGCCCCTTCGTGGGCAATGAGCCTCCCCTCATCGCTGAGATCCAGAACCGAGCCCAGTCCCTGATGCCATGGCGGGATCGCCCTGCCCTTGCCATTGCGTCACCACTCACCCTCGAAATAGTCCAGATCGATGGCTCTCACGACGTAGGTTTCCACTTCACTCACCCCCACACCGTGGTCAATCATCAACTCCGCCAGTTCTTCGCCGTCGATCAGCACGATCCTCCTGTCAAGCCTCTCCGCGAAGTCCCTTGCACCGGGAGAGAAGCGTGACGTGGTGATCAGAACGCCTTTCCTTGCTTTCTCGCCTTGAAGGCTCCCCGCGAAACCTTGCACAACGGGTCTTCCAACAGGGTCTTTCCACCGTTTCGCCTGAACATAGACCGCATCCAGGCCGAGTTTGTCTTCCTTGATAATGCCATCGATTCCACCGTCGCTGCTGCCACCCACCGCCCGCCCGGCGTCTGACCTGGAGCCACCGTACCCCATTGCGACTAGGAGGTCTACGACGAGCTTCTCGAAAAACCCGGGGTCACGAGCCAGCACCTGGTCGAGCAATTCATGCGCCAGTTGGCTTCTCAGCGTCTTGTAGCTCGACTCGAGAAGCTCTTGTGGTGTCAGTTCGCCCTCCCCCTCATCTTCCTCCTCATCGGGCCTCTTCCTGGGGGTACGGAACTCCACGAACTCCGGGAAGCGGTCCAGGAACTTGATGCTCATTTCCGAGGGCTCTTCCTCCAGCACCTCAACACCGCGCTGCGTGATCCGGAATTTCCCCCGGCCTGTGTACTCAAGCAGCCCCGCCTTCTTCAAATACGTACGTGCCCATCCGATCCTGTTGTTGAACTTCGGCTGGCTGCCACTGGCGAGCGGTTCCTTTCTCTCATCGTCCGACAGGTCGAATTGAGAGGCCAACGCTTCTGTGGTCTCACTCAGGCTGTGCTCTCGCTGGTCAGCGGCAAGGGTCAGAAGCGGAAGCATGAGAGTCTGAAAACCGGGAATGCTCATGTACCGACCTCCCATCGGGATTGGCCCAATGAATGTCGCAGGGCCTGTTCGCAAGACAAGAAGGACTCGCGTTGGGTACAAGGCTGTGCGAAGAGGAGGCGATGTTGTGGCGCCGCCGAGCACCCCAATGCTCCATTATAGACCAATTCATGATGCCTGTCAATACGACGTGCGTCCTTCGATACGGCCTGAAGCCTGCTCAGCATACAGCTCAGGATGCACTCTGCCCGGTCTGGCCGCGAGCTTGCTCCGGAGCGCACAGTCAAGCAACCCTAGAAAGGGAGCTGTTCCACCTCACCGTCTTCTTCAGGCGACTCCACAGGCCCCGGGTAGAGCCGCGTGCCAAACATCTTCACATACCCGGTCCAGCCATCCTCAGAGAGGGGTTCGCTCTCCACGGCGTCGAGGAAGCCACGGATGTCTCCGTCCATCCAGTCGGCGTGATGCAGGGCCAAGGCCTCCAACGTCTTGGGCACCACGGGAGAGCCTCGTTCCAGCGCCCCATGGTGGGCCAGAATGGCATGTAGTAGGCGGTTGCGAAGGTCTTGAGGAAAACCCTCAATGCCATCGATCGCCGTCTGGACCACCAACGCTCCCTGAGCAACGTGGTTGATCAGTCTCCCCTCGTCGGTGAAATCCAGAACCGGGCCCACGGAATAGGACGTGGCCTTTCCTACGTCGTGCAGTATCGCCGCTGTCAGGAGCAGATCGCGATGGATCTCCGGGTGCTCGTGGGCAACGAAGGAGCACAGCCTGACCACGGCCAGAGTATGCTCCAGCAGCCCGCCGATGCAAGCATGATGGTACTTCTTGGCCGCCGGCGCCCTGCCGAACGTGGTTTCGAACTCCTCGTCTGAGAATAGATGATCGAGAAGCTGAGAGAGGTACGGGTCCTCGATGTCTGCCAGCACCTGCTGCAACTCTCGTCGCATCTCCTCCAGGTCTCGCTTGGCCTGGGGCAGGAAAGGGGAGAAATCCTGGATCTCCACCAGCTGAAGGCGCTCGATGCGGACCTGGCGAGAGCCCGCGGGATACTCCTCCACGCTGCCATCGATGCGGACGCCAGAGCCCACCTCCAGTTGCTCCTCCATCTTGGGGGGGAGGTCCCAGTATCGGGCCTCGATGCGCCCCGTACTATCTGCGAGCGTCGCTCTGAGGTAGGGGTCCCCCTTCTTGGTCTTGTCGACATTCGACTGTGCCAGAAGATAGACTTCGCCGCTGACGGTCGATCCTATCTCCAGGTCCTTGATGGGTACTCTGGCCATATCCGTTCCTTTCCTCTGTAATGCGAAGGGAAACCCTCGGCCTCGCTCACGTCGTATCTGAGCCTTTGCCTTCGGCGCCTTCCAGCGGGTCCAGCAGGTGCACGCCTCCGGCGTAGTTCAGCAAACACAGGATCGACCGAGCCCGCTCCCCGAGCAGGTGTTCCACCGCGGCCACATACCGTTGCGCCTGGGCAAGGTAATCCACCTCTTCCAGCAACCTCTTCAGCTCCGCCTGGTCTTTCACCTCGTCCGTCTTGAACTCCACGATGGTCCACGACCCATCCTGCGAATAGAGGGCATCGATGATCCCGTTCTCCACTCGCCCGTCCACAGTGCGGCTGTAAGGCACCTCGTGTTGCCGTAGCTCTGCGCCGTTCATCTCCTCGTACAGCTCGTGTTCGCGGAAGCGCCGCAGTAACTTCTTGCTTTGACTGGCCGCGTCCTTCAGCTGGGCGGAATCTGCGATGCCGTGCTGGCGCGCCCGGGCCAAGACCCAGGCCTCAAACCCATCCTCGGGAAAGCGCCACGCCGCCAGCGCCTCGTGAACCAGCAAGCCGACCACCCAGCGCGGCGCTTGGGGCTTCGGACCGGTTGGGACCACCCGCCACACCCGCTGGGGTGGTCGCCGGTCCCGATCCTTCGTCCGCTGGTCCACCTGCTCCTGCCCGGCCAATACCGGCTCCAGGAGGGGCGGCGGCAGACGCTCCGGGTGCTGCGCTTCTGATTTCGTTTCTCGCGGCGGGTAGTCGACTGCGTACTCCGGCTCGTAGATGGTGCAGGAGACCGGTGTCTCGTCCACCTGTAGATCCACACGATGTGCCCCCGAGCCTTCTTCGTCATAATCGATACGTGTGCTGTCCAGGGTCAGGCCCTCTGGAGCATTCAGCTTCCCCAACCATCCACCCAGCTTGGAGATAGAGCCGTCCTTCTTCAGCCCGATGATTCCGCTGAGGATCAGCTTCTCCCGCGCACGAGTCGCCGCTACGTACAGCAGCCGATCCGATTCGGCATCCTCCTGGTCGTCAGAACGGTCCTTCCCCAGGCGGTAGACGGCGGGCAGTTCGTCCTCCTCGTCCTTCACGGGCAGCAGCACCCCCAGGTCCCCATCGACGAGCACCGAGCTTCGGCCGCCCCCACCGTAGGTCGCATCTCCGATGACCACCACCGGGAACTCCAGCCCCTTCGCCGCGTGGACGCTCATGATCTGTACTGCGCCCTCCGCGGTGGCGCGGGCTTCTCCCTCCCTGGTTCCCGTGTCCCGCAGGCCGTTCACGTATTCCACGAACTCGCCTACCCCTACGATGCCGCTGGTGTGGGCATCGCTCAGGAGCTTGGCCACGTTGCGGGCTCCTCGGGCCTGCCCGGATTGTATCAACGCCGCCCGATAGTCGGTGGCATCCACGAAAGCCTTGATCACGTCCGCCACAGAGGTTCTTCCCACCCGGTGGTGGAGATCGTCGATGATAGCCGCCGCCCGCCGGGCACGGAGGTTTTCGTCGCCCAGAAGGCCCTTATCTGGCTCCTGCAATACCGCCCACAGGGAGCCAGTCGGCTCGGTGTTGCGACACATCTGGCAGAGCTGATAGAGACCTGCGTCCGAGAGAGCCATGGCCGGCGACCGCAGCAGGCCGGCCAGAGCCAGATCGTCCGTGGGGTCGGCCAGAGCCTGAAGCGCGTTCAGCAGATCCCGCACCTCGGGACGGGTATAGAAACCCCGGCCCGCCACAGTGAGGAAAGGCACCCCAGCTCGCTCCAGTGCGTCCTCGTAGGCGCCGAAAGAGGTCGAAGCTCGGCACAGTATGGCGATGTGACCGTAGTCCAGAGGCACCAGTTGGTCATCAACCTCGATCTGAACTTCGTCACCCTCCACCAGTTCCAGGAGGCGTGCCGCCAGGGCATCGGCGGCCCGGTCCAGCGCCCCGCCGCCCTTGGTGCCGACGGTGAGATGCAGCTCCACATGGGCCGGCACGAAGCCAGGGCCAGGCGCCTCGCGGTGATGCCGCAGCGATGCGAAGGGCTCAGCCCAGGGACGATGTGCATCCGCTTCCTCTCCCAACACCGGCCGCAGCAGGTTGTTCAGTCCCTCCACCAGGTCCCGATGGGCACGGTAGCACACGTCGATGTCCAGGACCGCGCCCTCCTCCCCCTTGATTCGCTCCCGCTCAGCCCGGAAGACGGTCACGTCGGCCCCCCGGAAACGGTAGATGGACTGCTTGGCATCGCCCACCACAAAGAGCCTGCCCAAGCCGCCGTTCAAGAGGTTCACCAGGTCTCTCTGGCGCCCGTTGGTGTCCTGGAACTCATCCACCAGGATGGCCAACACCTCTCCCTGCCAACGCTTCAGCACGCTCCCATTCTCTTCCAGCAGGTGCAGCGCGTCATACTCCAGGTCGTCGAAGTCCAAGACGTTGCGCTCTCTTTTGAATGCGTCATAACGCTGGCAGGCGAAGGAGAAGAACGCACTCAGCGCTGGCAAGGACTGGGCCAGCTCCTCGTCCAGCGGCGTGAGAGTGAGTTCCAATAATGAGGACTGGCTCTTCCACAGCTCACGCAGCGAGCGCAGAGCTGACTTCACCTCAGCAAGCTGACCCTTGCCTCCAAGCCAGGCCTTATAACTCCCTCCCGAGAGGTTGATCTCGTTCAGCCGTCCGAGGGAGGCCAGCCTGTCTGCCAGGGACCCCACGGCGCCCAACACGGCCTCCAGCACGGCTCGACGTTGTATCTCCATCCTGTCGTCGGGGTTGGTTGCGGCATTGTTCTGCAGGACGTCAACAGCGTCATCCCACGCCGCCATCCCGAGCAGTTGGTTCAGCACCCGTTCCTGTCCCTCGGCCAACGCTTGCTGCCAGTGCCCCAGCACGTCCTCAGGTAGCTGGTCCAGGGCCTGCTCCACGTCCAGCCTGCACTGCACGAGACGATCGATGCTACCTCTCAGCCGTCGCTCGCCCAGCAGATCAAACAGTTCGACCACATCCAAGTCGTCCGCAGCCCAGGCCAGCGCCTCGGCCACCGCCCTGCCACGCAGGATGTTGGTCTGCCCCTCTTCCAAGACTTCGAAGCGCGGGTCCACCTCTGCCTCTGCAGGATGGCTGAGCAGGATCTCGGTACACAGGCTGTGGATGGTTCCGATGCGGGCTGCGTCCAGCTCGCTGTACAGCCCCTGCCAGCGCTGCCGCTCTTCCTCCGATAGATCATCCCGCTCCAGGTACCTGCGCGCTTCGGCGCGGACCCTGTTACGCATCTCTCGGGCGGCCTTCCTGGTGAAGGTGATGGCCACCACGGAGCGCAGCGGCAGACCATCCGCCAGGAGAGCCAGGTAACGGGCCACCAGCGTGCGGGTCTTTCCTGTGCCCGCCCCGGCGGTGACCACGACGTCGCGGCCCCTCTCGTGGACTGCGGGTTCCTGTTCAGGGCTGAGGGACATCTGCGCGACGATAGGGTGTAACATCATTCAGCCGCCAAATCCAGGCATATAGCGCCAGCAGAAAGCCACCGCGGGACAATAGGACGGGCATCCGCCTTGCGGCGGCCGAGGGATGAAATGGCCGGTCCGCGCACCGCGCACCGCCTCCCAGGCCTTGTCCAGCGCGACCCCCATCGCTCCTCTTGGCCCACCGTCGAATCTGCTCAACGTGAAGCCGCTGCGCTCCGCCTGCTGCACGTGCCAGTAGAACCCCTCTGAAGGCTCCCCAAGCCCCAGAGCGTCACGGGCAGCCAGGGCGTAGAGGGGCAACTGCAGCTTCTTACCGTCGGTCACAGCCTTCTTGGTGAACGCCGATTTCCCACCGGTCTTGTAGTCGATGACACGGACCATACCGTCGGAGGTCACGTCCACACGGTCGATGAAGCCCCGCAGACGCAGGCTGTCGTCCACTGCGTCCACGACCAGCGGCGGTTGGCCTCGCACGCCAAAGGGGGCCTCAAAGTGCGTGGGGACCCAGTTCCCGTTCTCTTCTTGCAGCGCCTCCAGCGACCGGCGGACCTTGTCCTCGATCTCCCGACCAGTCTGCACCCACCAGGCCGTCTCCCGGAACCCCTCCCGCCTGGGGGCCTCGTCCAGGACCTGTTCCGCGACTCTCGGAAGCACTTCCAGGAGTTGCTCCAGCGAGGTGGGATCTGTGACCATGGCGTCCCCATACACATCCTGCAAGATGCGGTGGTAGATGTTGCCCAGCTGGCGAGCATCTAGCCCCTCCATCGGTTCCTCTCGGGCCTCCAATCCCAGAACGCTGCCCAAGAAGAAGAAGAACCCGCAGGTGACGTAGCTCTCCAGACGGCTCGGGCTCCACACGTGGGTAGGGGGGAACCGCCGGGCGAAGGTTTCGCCCAGGGTGGTCAGGTCGCCGTCGTAGGGACCGGGTAGATCATCCTCTCCGAGCAGAGTCGAACGCACACGTAACACGCTGCTCGCCTCGTCCAAAGCAGCGAAACGCGTTAGCTCGGTTTCAGAAACCCATTGTCGAACGTCCTCGTATCCTGAGTGGGCGGAGAGACTCTCCATCAACTCAGGCCAGGAGGCGACGGCAGAGGAGATGGGCAGACTCTCGCTGGTCAGCGTCTGGGGTTGCGCATCAACGAGCCTGCGCACCTCCTCCCAGAAAGGGGACGCCTGCCAGAGCGCACCATTGTCGGCGAGCCGCGGTCGCGTAAGGAGCAACCGCTCCGCAGGATGGCTCACCGTCTCGTAGAAGAACCCGGCCTCGGCGCTTTCAGTGGAAGGCTCCAGGGCCAGGTCGAATCTCTCACGCAGATTGCGACGGTCGGCGTCGCGCAGGAACGGATCCTCGCTCAGGGTGGCCGGGAACTCCCCCTCGGCCAGGCCCAGCACAGCCACTGCCCGGAAGGGTACGCCGCGGGCCTGGAGCACATCAGCGACCAGAACCTCCTCGCGGTCGGGGTGGAGCGGCAGGCGAAAGGTGGCCGCGTCCACTGCCCCCACCAGCTCGGCGAAGAAGGCAGCGAAGTCCAGAGTGAATACCCCCAGCGCGTCTTCGGCCCACACCAATCCGCGAAGGATATCCTTGAGGGCCCGGAGCGCTGCCACGTCGCGGTCGGCCACCGCCTCAGACGCCTCTCGAGCCCGCCGTACAATCCGCAGAGACGTTGGCTCCTCGGGCAGAGGGAAGCGGGCTGATGCCAACTCCGGATCCTCACCTATGAGCTCCTCCAGCCAGCCAACGAACTCCCGGTAGGAATGCTCGCCCTCCGGTGGTGTCAATCTGTCGACGAAGCGCTCGAACTTCTCCTGGAGCGCCCGAGCAGCGACACCCACAGGCACCTCTGCCGGCCGGCCTCGCTCTTCATCGTCATCGGAGACTTCCTCCGACTGTCCCGCCAGATCCCTCAGGACCTCCTGCCATTGGGAGAGCCCGCCGATAACCCGTCCCCAGCGTGCCGTAGCATCGAGAGCATCGGCGTCCTGCGGGGAGATGCCGATGGGCTCCTTGCCCTCCTTTGGGTAGGCGGACCAGTCGAAGTATGGGGAACGCCAGGCTTCGAGCACCAAACGGCGGGGCAGAGCCGGCTCTGGATCCGTCTCGGAGCGGGGCAACATCAGTCGTAGCAGGTCCAAGAGGGCGGCGATGGTTGGGTTGGCGCGCAGTGGAAGTCCATCCACGAGCTGCGCGGGAATCCCGAACTCCTCCACGGTCTGTTGGATGAAGGGGCGATAGGGTGTGATGGAGCGGGCCAGCAGGCCCACGTCCCCGGGACGCATCCCATCGTCCACAAGGCGCGCCTTGAGCCAGCGCAGAGCTGCCCGCACCTCGGCAGCGCGGTCCGGCGCTTCCATGAGTTCCAGGACGCTCTGGGCGTCGATCCGATGGGCATCGCTGCGATACAGCTTCGCTTCCAGGTGAGCAAGTGCCGGAGCTTGGCCTGACACAGGCTCAGGCAGCGGAGTTGCCTGCACAGCGAGCCTTTCCTCCACCAGCCTTCGCGTTCGCCCAAACCGGCGGTGCACCAGGGGGCGTTCGCTCCCGTCCACGGTGCCGGTGAGGGTGAGAATCATGTCGCTTACGCGGTCCGCAAGCACAGCGAGGAAGTCCAGTTGCACGGGGGTGAAGTTGTCGAAGCCGTCGATGACCAGCAGAGGCCAGTCTTGGGCCACCTGGGGAGCGCGTTGGTCGAGCGCCTCAACGGCGAGCCATCCAAGTCCCGCCCGATCGGCCCACTGACGTTCTTGCAGGCGTTCCTGGTACGCAGAGTAGATGCGGGCCAGCTCGCCCAACCGGGGTTCATCGCCCAGCGAAACCACGGCCTCTGAGAGCTTCTCCGGCCACACTCTTGCGGCCTTGAACTCTCCGATCATCTCCATCAGGATGTGGAAAAAACCGGGTCTGTCGATGATCGGCGCGTAGTGGACCAATTGGAGATCGTCCACGATGCTTCGGATCAGCCTGTGCTGGACGGGGTCGCTCAGTTCTGTGTAGACCTCGCCAGCAGCAGTCAGACACTCGGCGTACAGCTGATCGAAGGTGAGCACCCGCACGCCAATGGCGCCTCCCGCCTCGGCCAAGCGCCTCCGCCAGGAACGCACCTGCAACTGCGAGGGCACCACAACGCGGGGGACGGACTCCAGATCCCGGGCAGCGTCGCGGGCCAGATTGAGGACGTACGAGGTCTTTCCGGCGGCGGCCGGAGCGAGGTAGACCGAAACGGGCATGTGAACCTCTGTGCTCGGTGCCGATGGTTGCCAAATCGAACCCGGCAACAACCCGGGAGACACAAGGTAAATGCGCGGCTGAGCCGGCCCGGGATCGAAGAGAAGACGACGTAGTGAGGCCAGCCCTTAGGTCACTCGTCCATTATAGCACAATCTCTGCCGTCTGTCAATACAACGTGCTGATGCATCGAGATGCGCTCTCCAAGGTCAGAATGTCGACCCCATTCCGACCCTAACCTCCCGGAGGTTCGGAACCTCCGGGAGGGTTGACACTGAGGTTAGAGCCGCATCCTTCGATACACCCTTTGGGCACTCAGGATGCACTCGTTTCGCGAGGGTCTGGATGCGAAGTCACGCTGGGATCGGAGGCAGGATGGGTAGCCGGGGTCTCACCCTCCCCTTCGCCCCTCCCATCAAGGGAGGGGAACCACTATGCTAGCAGCGAGAGATCCCTCCACATCGAGGGAGGACGGAGGGGGGGTGGCTTCCGAAGACAGGCTTCGGCATCTCCTTCGCCAAGCTTAGCGCGCAGCCTTCGATACGCCCTTTGGGCACCCTTCGTCAGGCTCCGGGCGCATGCTTCGATACGGCCTTCGGCCTATCCTTCGACGAACAGGCTCAGGACGTGGCTCAGCATGCAGCTCAGGATGCTCCCGACGTAGACAGAGTGGCTTACTTCCGCGCCGTGAAGTATAATTCCCCACAACCATGGCACAACAATCTTGGAGTTCCGAGGTGAGATCCGCGCTCCAATCCTGGGCCGCCAGGCGAGAGCTGCAGCGTTTCAACCGCCAGATGCTGAAGCGGATGGTGGTGGACGCCGTGCTGGTCAACCTGCCCCTGGCTCTGGCCCTCTTTGCCCGCTACCTGGTGGCCTCCTTCAGTCAGACGGGCGCCTTCTTCGTAGACCGGGACCTGATGGGCAGCTTCCTCTCCATCTACCTCAAGTCGGCGTGGATTCTGACCCTGCTCGCACTGATCATCTTCTACATCAGCGGCTTCTACACGCGGGGCCGGATGTACATCGGCCGGTACAAGGCCCTGGTCATCCTCCAGGCGGTGACCCTCACCTACCTGGCCTTTGGCTCTCTGGTATTCCTGGCAGGGGCCAACATCGGCCTGCCCAGAAGCGTGCTCCTGGTGGCCTGGCTGCTCACGCTGCTGGGCATCGGCGGGGTGAGGGTGATCTTCATCCTCATCGAGAGAGAGGTCTTGCGGGACCTGGGCGCGGTCAATGGAGTGGAGGTGGCGGATCCCCGCAGCGTCCTCGTCGTCGGTGGGGCAGGCTACATCGGCTCCGTGCTGGTGCGCAAGCTCCTGGCCCGAGGCTGGCGGGTGCGGGTGCTGGACCGCCTGCTCTACGGCGAGGAAGCCCTCTCTGAGCTGTACGGTCGGCAGAACTTCGAGCTCATCCAGGGCGACTTCAGAAATGTGGAGGCGGTGGTCAGGGCGGTGCGGAGCATGGGCGCCATCGTCCATCTGGGCGCGGTGGTGGGCGACCCGGCGTGCGCCCTGGACGAGGAGTTCACCTTCGACGTCAATCTGGCCGCCACCAGGATGATCGCCGAGGCGGGGAAGGGGTACGGCATCCGCAGGTTCATTTTCGCCTCCTCTTGCAGCGTCTACGGCGCCAGCGACGAGATTCTGGACGAGCGCTCGCAACTGGCTCCCCAGTCCCTCTACGCCAGGACCAAGATCGAGTCCGAAAGGCTGCTGCTTTCCATTCAGTCGGAGAGCTTCTCCCCCGTGTTGCTGCGCTTCGCCACCGTGTGCGGGATGTCCCACCGGCCCAGGTTCGACCTGGTGGTCAATCTCCTGGCCGCCCAGGCGGCGTTCGAGGGCAAGATCAGCATCTTCGGCGGCGACCAATGGCGCCCCTTCATCCACGTCGATGACGTGGCAGAGGCCATCATCAGATGTCTGGGAGCGCCCTGGGAACTGGTGGGGGGCGAGGTTTTCAACCTAGGCTCGGACATGGGAAATCTGCGGCTGGTGGAACTGGGCAACATCGTCAAAGAAACGGTGCCCAGCGTCCAGGTCTCCGTGGAGTGCAGCGCAGAGGACGAGCGCAACTACCGGGTCTCCTTCGAGAAGATAGTGCGCGTTCTTGGTTTCGAGGCCCAGAAGACTGTGCAGGATGCTGTGCTGGAGATCGTCCAGGCGGTGGAGCGGCAGCAGATCACCAACTATCGCAGGCCAGAGTACAGCAACGTCAAGTGGCTAAGCGAGAACGGCGAGACCGCCATCACCATGGTGCCCAACATCTACTCCGTGGTCATGAGGATGCCCGAGGGTTTGTCCGCCACAGGGTAGCCCTCATGGTTCTGGCTATCCTTTCCCGTCTACAGATCACCCCCCAAGAAATGTGGACCCTGCCACCTCGGCTTTGTAAGGAGTAGGGAAGATGAGAAGAATCGTGGAGTGCGTGCCCAACTTCAGCGAGGGCCGCCGCAGCGACGTAGTGGAGCAGATCAAAGGCGCCATCGCCTCCGTCTCGGGCGTCAAGCTCCTGGATGTGGAGATGGACGCCGACCACAACCGCTGTGTGATCACCTTTGCTGGCAAACCGGAGGCGATGGAGGAGGCTGCCTTCCGGGGCATAGAGCGGGCCGCTCAGCTCATCGACATGGACCAGCATCAGGGAGAGCACCCCCGCCTGGGCGCCACGGACGTGGTCCCCTTCGTCCCCATCTCCGGCGTGACCATGGAGGATTGCGTGCTGATGGCCCGCCGGCTCGGCGAGAGGGTGGGCACTGAGCTGGGAATACCGGTCTACCTGTACGAGAAGGCCGCCACCAGGCCGGAGAGGGTCAACCTGGCCCACGTCCGCCGAGGGGAGTACGAGGGGCTGAAGGAGGAGATCGCCACAGAAGCCCACCGGGAGCCCGATTTCGGTCCACGGCAAGTGGGCAAGGCAGGGGCCACAGTCATCGGGGCCCGGGAACCCCTCATCGCCTACAACGTCTACCTGAACACCCCCGACCTGAAGGTAGCCCAGGCCATCGCCCGCGCCGTACGCCACTCCACCGGCGGGCTGCGCTTCGTCAAGGCCCTGGGCCTGTACATCGAACAACGCGGCCTGGTGCAGGTCTCCATGAACCTCACCGACTACCGCCGCACGCCGGTGCACCGTGTGGTGGAGATGATCAGGAGAGAAGCGGCGCGGTACGGAGTCAACGTGGTTAGCAGCGAACTGGTGGGTCTTATCCCCAGACAGGCCCTGCTGGACGCCGCGGAATACTACCTCCAGATAGAGGACTACAAGCCGGAGATGGTGCTGGAGAGCCACCTGGAGGAGCCCGAGACCATACCCCTACCCTTCCTGGACGCCGTGACCGCGGGGACACCCACCCCGGGAGGCGGCAGCGTCGCTGCTCTGGCGGGGGCGCTGGCAGCTTCCCTGGCGAGCATGGTTTGTAACCTCACTCTGGCCAAGAAGCCGGAAGTGCCTGCCTCTGAGACCGTGCAAAAGGTGCTGGAGCGCTCCGAGAGGTTGAGAGGGGAGCTCAGCACGCTCATCGAGCAGGATGCCAGCGCCTATCAAGGGGTCCTGGAGGCGTACCGTCTGCCCAAAGCCAGTTCCCAGGATAAGAAACAGCGCTCGGCGGCGATCCAGGAGGCTATGGAGCAGGCTGCCAGAGTGCCACTGCGAGCGGCGGAGGAGGCGGTCGAGGTCCTGGAGCTCCTGCCGTCGATCCTGGAGACCGGGCTCAGCAGCGCCGCCAGCGACGTGGGCGTGGCAGCGTACATGGCCCAGGCCGCCGTGAAAGGCGCAGCCCTCAACGTCCGTACGAACCTGGGATCCCTGCGGGATGAGACCCTCGCTGCCAGCCTGGAAGAGCAGCTTCGCTCCCTGGAGGATCGCTCTGGGCAGTCGATGGCCGCCCTGGAGCGGGACCTGGCCGCCAGGATCTGACGACAGGCAGGGACGAGAATTGGGACGGAAGTTGACATGCCTCGCCGTGGTCTTGCTCCTCGCCCTGGTCGTCGTGGCTGCCCTCTTCGCGGTCACCTACCGCACCATAGACCAGCGAAGCGGCCGAGATGAGAGCCGGCCAGCCGACGTGATTCTGGTCTTGGGCTCGGCTGTGTGGCCCAACGAGCAGCCCAGCCCGTCGTTGCGCGCCCGCACCCAGCGAGCCATACAGCTGTACCACGAGGGCTACGCGCCGCATCTGCTCCTCTCAGGTGGTCTGGGGCGCTACCCACCCGAGGAGGCTGAGGTCATGCGCCGCCTGGCGGTGGAGGCGGGCATACCTCAGGAAGCCCTTTTCCTGGACAAGGAAGCCCACTCCACCTGGGAGAGCATGCAGAAAGCGCGGGAGATCATGGAACAGCAAGGATGGGAGACCGCCATCGTGGTCAGCGATCCCTTCCACATGCATCGCTCCCTGCTCATGGCTGGTGACGCTGGCATCCAGGCCTACGGCGCGCCCGCACTGGACAGCTCCACCTACACCGTTCCCGCGAGGAGAGGGTTCTACACCTCTCGAGAGGTCCTGGCGCTGTGGTGGTATCTCCTGCAGCGCACGTTCAATCCAGCCTGAGGAGGTGAAGGCAGATCATGACGGCCAAGCAGTTCTTCATCAAGGAAGGGCGCCTGCGCCCTACCTGGCGGGCGATCTCTTACACCCTGGCTCTGCTGGTGGGGTCCTTCGTGATTCAGATACCCTTGGTCATCTTCCTCGTCGTGGCCGTCGCGGTGGGGGCCGTCGACGAGGCCAGCTTACTGGATTTGGCGGCCTCCCGACCGCTACTGGTGCTCAGCACTCTGATCAATCTGATCCTCATCCTGCCTCTGACCTACCTCTTCCGCCGCTTCCTCGACGGTGAGACCGTGCTCAGCCTGGGTCTGGCAAGGACCCGAGGATGGCTGAGGGACGTGGTCGCGGGACTGCTTCTGGGCGCGGTGCTCATTGCAGCGATCTTCGCGGTGGAATGGGCCATGGGCTGGCTCACCGTGGAGGGCTTCCGGTGGCAGGTCCAATCGCCCCTCTTGATCATGGCCAACCTCCTCATCTATTTCCTGCTCATGGTCGCTGTGACTTTTTACGAGGAACTGGCCTATCGCGGCTACATCCTCCAGAACCTGAACGCCGACTGGACTGTCGTGATCGCGGTGATCGCCTCTTCCCTGCTGTTCGGACTCTTCCACGGGCTAAACCCCAACGTCACCTGGCTGGCCCTGGTCAACATCTTCCTGGCAGGAGTGGTTCTGGCGGCCTGCTACCTGGTCACACGTAGCTTGTGGCTGCCCATGGCCTTCCACTTCTCCTGGAACTTCGTACAGGGCGCGATCTTCTCCTATCCCGTCAGCGGCCTCCAGTCAGAGGGCCTCCTTCTCACCAGCACTGGAGGCAACCCCCTGGTGACGGGAGGCACCTTCGGACCGGAGGGCGGACTGCTCAGCACCGTGGCCCTCTACGTGGCCCTGCTCTTGTTGTGGGTCTGGCGGCTGCGCACGAGGGGCAGCCTGAGACGCCGCGCAGGTCGCCTGGTGGAGGAGTGAACCTGGTGGGGTTCTTTCCGGTCTGAGTGTGTGGCGGGGCGGCACATGGCTTGACTCTCGCGAGCTGGCAGCGTCTGCCTGCACGATGTGGCGTGGAGCGCAGAGGGAATCGACGTCTTGCGAGAGTACGTGGAAGATGGCGGCCTGCTGGTCATCCTCAACAGCGGCCATAGACTCAAGCATAGCTACCCCCCTCTGGACGAAAACGAGGACTGGTCCGACGTGAACGCTCTGTCTCAGGTCTTCGGAGTGTCCTTCTACGACGGAGCCACCTGGAGCGAACTGGGTCGACCCGCCGACCACCCGCTGATGGATGGACTGGAGGTGGTCAGCCTTGCCGAGTCCAACGGCTTGCCGTTCACCTCTGAGGGTGGAGAGGCCTTGGCCTTTGCCTCCAATGATCCGGTCATGGCCCTGGCGCCCTACGGCGACACAGGTGGCGAGGTACTGGTCATAGGCGATATCGGCGTGCTCAGGTCGAACTGGGGCACGGACACTCCTCGCAATCTGCCATTCTGGCTCAACCTCGCGCAATACGCCCTGCGGCGGTAGGCCGCTCCGGCAGCCAGACGGTTCGTTCCCCTTGCTATCACGCTCTCGCTGGCGAACCGCGCATGTCAGTGTGCCACCACCTCCCGTTGCCTAGCCAAGCTGAATTTGCATGGCCCCCTCGCTGATGCTATAATCGTATGGCGTTCAAGGTGCGGTGAGCTGCACTTCTGACACATATTGGGAGAGGTTATGGTACTGGGCGCTCAAGACATGGTCTTCACCCTATACGGGGACTACATACGGTACCGCGGCGGTGAGATCTGGACCGGCAGCCTGATCCAGCTTCTTGAACACCTGGGGATGTCAGAACAGGCCGTGCGTTCGGTGCTATCCCGCATGTGGAAGAAGGGCTGGCTGCAGAGGCGCAGAGTTGGGAGAAAGAGCTACTACTCCCTCACAGAGAAGAGCCAAGAGCTTCTGGCCACGGGCGCCCAGCGCATCTTCGAGCCCGAGGATGGAGAGTGGTCCGGCGATTGGTATCTTGTAGCCTACAACATCCCTGAATCCAAGCGCCAGCAAAGGAACAAGCTGAGAAGGCAGCTGACCTGGATGGGGTGCGGGGCCTTCAATACCGCCATCTGGATCTCCCCGTGGGACGTGACCGATAACGTGCTGGAGGTCAGTCGTCGCCTTGGCATTGAGGAATTCGTCCAGATCTTCCGCGCTGAGCACCTTGGGTTCACCGATCCCAAGGAACTGGTCGCCCGATGCTGGGACCTGGAACGCATCAACAGCCAGTATGCCGCCTTTGTCAACAAGTACGAGCCCATGCTAGCGAGCGACAAGGGGGCGATTGAAGACTGGGACCATGTGGATCCCGCGGAGTGTTTCACCACACGTTTTATGCTCCTTCACGAGTATCGCGAATTCCCCTTCGTTGACCCTCATCTACCCCCCGAGTTGCTGCCGTCCGACTGGCTTAGAGTCCGGGCAGCGGAGCTGTTCAAGGAATACTACGCCCTGCTCACGGCGAAGGCTAACCAGTTTGTGGATTCGGTCTTCCAAGAAGCCCCTGAATGACCCGAAGCAAGTGCTTGACTAGTCGAACAACATGTGCTATAATGCATGTGTGGCGCACAGCAGACGGCATACTATCTAAGTGACATATATTCGTAGAGGGTTGCTGTGTAGATGTAGACCGCTGCGCTCAAGGGTGGAAGCACACCCAGCCGCGGCTGCCCATCGGGCCGGGGCCAAGACTATCGGTTGAAGGAGGTTCACTAGCACAATGATCGACACGTTTCAGGAACGATATGAGAACCGGCATGAGTATGCCAAGCAGTGGAAGGACAAGACTGGCGGCAAGGTGCTGGGGTACTTCTGCACCTATGTGCCCGAGGAGATCTGCATCGCCGCGGGCGTCTTGCCGGTGCGCATCCTGGGCAGCCATGAGCCCCAAGATGTGACGGAACCCCACATATTCGCCATGTACTGTCCCTTCTGCCGTGACTGTCTGGCCCAGGGACTCGAGGGCAAGTACGACTACCTGGATGGTATCAGTATCGCCCAGTCCTGCCTCCACATACGCCAGGCCTACACCAGCTGGGAGCTTCACGTGCCGACAGACTGGAGCTACTACCTCCCTATGCCTCACCACGTGCAGAGCCCGCGTGCCGTGCCCTACCTGCTGGCAGAGTACGAGAAGTTCAAGAAGGCGCTTGAAGACTGGACCGGCAACAAGATCACAGATGATGATCTGAAGCGGGGCATCGAGACCGTCAACAAGGACCGCCAGCTGATGAAGCAGGTCTATGAGCTGCGCAAGCGTGAGGACCCTCCTCTCAGTGGTCTGGAGTCCATGTATATGGTCGTCTCCAGTCAGCTGATCGACAAGGGGGAGCATGCCCGCATCGTGGAGGACAGCCTCAAGGAGCTAGAGGACCGCACCCTGGGGCGCCCCGTCGGACAGCGCCTGATCATCCTGGGCAGCGAGAACGACGACCATGAGTTCATAAAGATGGTCGAGTCTTGCGGCTCCACCTTCGTGATCGATGATCACTGCACTGGCACCAGGTACTTCTGGGACCAGGTGTCCCTCAATGGCGAAGATCCTCTGACAGCCATCGCCAAGAGGTATGTGAACAGAGTGCCCTGCCCCACCAAGGACTGGCCGGTCCGCACCAGGGTGCCCCACATCGTCAGTCTGGCCAAGGACTGGGATGCGAGCGGAGCGGTGATCCTCCAGCAGAAGTTCTGTGACCCTCACGAGTTGGACATCCCCGCGATCAAGAGCGCCTTGGAGGAAGAGGGCCTGGCCACACTCTTCCTGGAACTTGACGTCACTGTCCCCATAGGGCAGTTCAAGACTCGTGTTGAGGCCTTCCTGGAGATTCTGGACGAGGAGGACCTGTTCTAGCCGGGCAAGTCCGCTGGATCACCAGTTCCGGCGTGCGAGCGCCCACATTGAGGAGGTAAACCGACAAATGGCGAAGTACAAGACAGCACCTCTGAAGTCCTGGGAAAGGGCCAAGGAGATAAGAGCCGATTACTACAGAAACTACGCAGCAGCCCACGAGAAGGGCGGCCTCCGCTGGGCCGGCGGGGCATGGACTTTCGATGCCATACCCGCAGGGCTAGGCGACGACGTGTATCCCATCACCAGTGAGCCATACGGGGCCACGATAGCGTTCCAGAAGGATTTCTCCGATCGCTGTCTGCAGGCCGCAGAGAGAGCCGGATACGCTCGAGACCTCTGCGCCTACATGCGCAACTACTGGGGCTCTATCCTTCTGAACGAGTACGGCTGGGCAGAACCCGGTGAGGAGCGCAAGCCGTTCCCGAAGCCAGACTTCATCTGGCAGGACCACATCTGCTGCAGCCATGCAAAGTGGTACCAGGTGGTCAGCGACCTGGAGGGCGGCCTACCCATGTTCTGTGTAGACGTCTCCGTCGGGCCCTACGAACACACGACGGAGCACGGCATCGATTACATCGTCGGCCAGATGCATGATGGTATCGAGTGGCTGGAGAAGACCACCGGCCGCAAGTACGACGATGAGAAGCTCATCCAGGCCGTCTACAACACCTGCCGTTCCACCTCCACCTGGGCCGAGATCTGCGCCCTGAATCAGGCCATCCCCGCTCCCCTCGAGGAGAAGACTATGTATTCCCTCTATGTGCTGGGGACGCTGCAGAAGAGTTCGAAGGACGTGGCAGACTTCTACGACGAGCTCCTGGCTGAGGTTCAGGACAGGGTCGACAACCAGATCGCAGCCGTGGAAAACGAGCAGACCAGAGTGATGACCGATACCCAGCCGCCCTGGGCTTTCCTTCGTGTCTTCCGCTATTTGGCCAGCAGGTATGGCACAGTCTCCGTCGGCTCCCTGTACACCTTCGCCCTCATCGGAAACTGGATCTGGGATAACGGCAAGTTCGTTCCCAGGCCAACGCCCCAGTCGCAGGGTGTGGAGATCAAGGACCGTGACCAGGCTTTGCGCGTCCTGACCGAGTGGGAGCTCAGCAAGCCCGAGTGGCAGCATTTCTACCATCCGAAGTACAAGAGCGACATGATGATTCAGATCGCCAAGGATTGGAAGCTGGATGGAGTGATGCTGCACTACAACCGCGGCTGCGAGGGCCTCAGTCTGGGGATCGCGGAGAACAGGCTGGCCATCCTGGAATCTGGCTTCCCTGTGATGGTCTTCGAGGGCAACATGGGAGACGAGAGAGAATTCGACGAGGCCAGAACCATGGCTCGTATCGACTCCTTCATGGAGAGCCTGGGGGTGCCCAAACTAGACTAGAGCAGCATGGAGAGGATTGGCAATCCCAATCCTTCCTGCTTTCACTAGACACGAGGAGGTTGTGAGAATGATAAGCGCAGGCATAGACGTGGGTGCCAAGAACGTGAAAGTCCTGATCCAGGAAGATGGAAAGGTCCTGGGGAAAGGTAGCGTCCTGGCTGGACTGGACATGGGTGCAGACATCAAGGAAGCCTTCGATGCTGCCTTCAAGGATGCCGGTATCGCCCGCGACAAGGTAGAGAAGCTCTACGCGACCGGGGCCGGCAGAAACGAAGTCAAGGACGCCGACGACTCCTATACAGAAGTAGGAGCAGACGCGGCAGGCGTCGCCTATCTCTACCCCGAAGCCCGAACGGTGATTGACGTGGGCGCCGAGGAAGGGCGAGCCATCAGGGTGGATGAGCGGGGGAAGGTCGTGGACTTCGCCATCAACGAGCGGTGTGCAGCCGGCGCAGGGGCCTTCACAGAGGCCATGGCCAGGGCCCTCGAGATGCCGCTGGAGGAGCTGGGCAAGATCTCGCTGACCTCGACCAAGGCCGTGCCCATGAATGCGCAGTGCGCCGTCTTCGGCGAATCGGAGGTCGTCTCCCTCATTCACCAGAAGACGGAGAAAAGGGACATAGCTCGCGCCGTCCACGACGCCATGGCAACCCGAATCACTTCCATGGCGCGCCGTGTTGGCGTCCAGCCGGAGGTGGCTCTCATTGGGGGCGTGGCCAAGAACGTTGGCTTCGTTGAGTCCCTAGAACGTGATCTCGAGCTCGAGGTCATGATTCCCGACGATCCCGAGTTTGTCAGCGCCTTAGGAGCCGCGCTGCTGGCAGCAGGCATCGCCAAGTGAGAAGGTGTAGGCTCTCCGGGCAGGAACAAACCAAGGAGGATATGAATGGCTGAGGATACAAACAGCAAAGAATACTGGCGTTGGACGGAGTCCAACTGGCGTGATCCCGACATCGACTGGAAAGCGGGAGAAATCATCAGCGTTGGGATCGACGTGGGGTCGGTCAGCTCCCAGGCCGTCATCCTCGTAGACGGCAAGCTGTACGCCTATAGCAACATGCGGACGGGCTCCGACAGCCCCAAGAGCGCCGAGAACGCCATGGATTGGGCCCTCGAAGGCACTGGCATGACCCAGGACGACATCCACTACGTGGTCGGCACCGGTTATGGAAGGGTCAACGTGCCCTTCGCCAAGCGGGCCATCACCGAGATCGCCTGCCATGCCAGGGGGGCCAACTTCATGTACGGGCCCACCATCAAGACGGTGCTGGACATGGGCGGTCAGGACTGCAAGGCCATCCGTGTCGATCAGAAGGGCAAAGTCGTGGCCTTCCTCATGAACGACAAGTGCGCGGCGGGCACGGGCCGTGGCATGGAGGTCTTCGCGAATCTGCTAGGCATCCACATCACCGAAGTGGGCGAGATGTCGCTTCGGGTCGAAGAAGAGCCCCCCATGGTCAGCAGCACCTGCGTCGTCTTCGCCAAGTCAGAGGCATCCGGCCTCTTGCGCGAAGGCTGGCCCAAAGAGAAAGTGCTAGCCGCCTACTGCCTGGCCATGGCTCACAGGGTGGTGGACCTGTTGGAGCGCCTGGGCGTGGAGGAGGACTTCGCCATCACCGGCGGCATTGGAAAGAACGTCGGTGTGGTGAGCAGAATCGAGAAGGAGCTGGGCATCAAGGCCCTGAAGCCCACTCTCGACACCCAGATTGCAGGCGCACTCGGCGGCGCCCTGTTCGCCAGGGCCCTCGAGCAGAAGGGGCGCAAGAGCAAGTAATCATCGAGGGGGGAGGCGACGCATTTCACCTCTCCCTTCATCCGCAGCCTGGTTCTTCGGCCCGGCTGCTTTCGTGGGCAGCATGCCCAGCCTATGATTTCAGTGACCAACCACACCAGAGTGCCCTTCCAGGGACATGACCGAACGACTCATTGAGCCCAATCCCATGGAGGTTGACCCATGAAAGCCAACTATGGCTACAAGGACGGTTCGGGCGAGTTCTTCATTACCTTGGACACCGACAGGTGCACCGCATGCGGAGACTGTGTCGAGGCCTGCCCCTACGGTGTGCTGGAGGTGGTGGATGACCCAGTGGATCCCCTCTCCGACGTCCAGGTGGCTGTGGTCACCGAGGCAGAGCGAAAGAAGATCAAGTACACCTGCGGCCCCTGCAAACCCGTGGTTGATAGGCCGCCGTTGCCTTGCATGACCGCCTGCCCGGAGGACGTCATCGCCCACTCTTGGTAGCTGCGGCACAGGAGTTAGTGAGAGCGGAAGCCTCTTTCCTCTTGCGAGGAGAATATGCTCTGCTAGTCGCGTATCAGCCGAACGTCCGCCGTCTATAGCCCGTTCGGCTGTTGTGCTTCTCTTGAAGCAGCCTGGACAGTAGGAGGTCTTCTATGGGCGATTTAACGCTCACCCTTAATGACACCAAGGTCAACGTGCCTGAAGGCACGACCATTCTTGAAGCCGCTGCCGGTGCAGAGATCTACATACCGACACTATGCTACCACCCCAGTCTGCCCACCTCCAAAGGCCTTGAGCCCAACGACTTCGTGTATCGAGGTGAGGACAGGATCTCCACAGACAGGCAGGAGGCGTACGAAGGCTGCCGGCTTTGCCTGGTTCAGATAGACGGAATAGATGAGTTGCAGACCGCCTGCAACACACAGGCGGCAGATGGGATGACCATCCATACTGAAACGCCTGAGATTCAGCAACAGCGCCGCAAGAACCTCTTCCCGTATCTCGAGCACCATCCCCATGCCTGTCTCACATGCGCCCAGAAGCAAGGCTGCAGTCGTACCCAGTGTTCCACCAACGTCCCCGAAGACGAGCGCTGCTGTCCCCTGCTGGGGATCTGTGAACTGGAGAAGATAGTCGACTACGTCGGCCTTCCCGAAGGGTTGCCCAAGTACAAACCAAGAGAGATACCGGTGCTGGACAAGGAACCCTTGTTTGTCAGGGACTATAACCTCTGCATCGGTTGCACCCGTTGTGTCCGCGCTTGCCAGGAACTGCGGGGCGTTGAGGCCATCGCCTTCGCCTATCAGGATGGAGAGATCGTCGTCGGCTCAGTGGACGGACCCTCCCTGGCGGAGTCCGCCTGCAAGTTCTGCACCGCCTGTGTCGAGGTTTGCCCCACGGGGGCGCTCACAGACAAGATAGAGATTACCGCCTCCAACAAAGAGGAAGCATTGGTGCCATGCGTTGCAGCCTGCCCTGCCGGGATAGATGCCCCCCGATACATACGGCTCATCGACGAGGGCAAACACGCCCAGGCTGAGGCCGTCATCCGAGAGAAGGTTCCCTTTCCCGCAGTGCTGGGTCGCATCTGCTTCCACCCTTGCGAGGAAGCCTGCCGCCGTGGCGAACTGAACGAACCCATGGCCATCTGCGACCTGAAGCGCTTCGCTGCAGACCAGGATACGGACCTGTGGAAGGAAGGTCTCCAGCGCGCCGCCTCCACGGGCAAGAAGGTGGCTATCGTGGGGTCGGGTCCCACCGGGCTCACAGCTGCCTACTACCTCACCGTCCTGGGGCATGACGTGACAGTCTTCGAGGCGGAGTCAGAGCCGGGCGGCATGCTGCGCTGGGGCATTCCCGCCTACAGACTGCCCACCGACGTGGTTAAAGAAGAGATCGAAGAGCTACTGTCCGTCGGCGTGGAACTGAAGACCAACACCGCCCTCGGCAGAGACCTGTCTCTGGAGGATCTCCGGCAGGAGCACGACGCCGTCCTGCTGGCCCTCGGCGCTCAACTTGCCAGGAGAATACCCGTCGAGGGGGCGGACCTGGATGGGGTGCTGTGGGGCATGGACTTCCTCAAAGAGGTCAGACAGGGCAAGGAGCTGAAGGTCGAGGACAGAGTTCTGGTCATCGGCGGCGGCGGGGTGGCCATGGACGTGGCCCTCACAGCCAAGCGCCTGGGGGCGAAAGAAGTCCAGGTGTCCTGCCTGGAGTGCCGCGAAGAGATGCCTGCCAACCCCTGGGAGATCGAAGAGGCGGTGGAGGAGGGAGTGATCCTCAACCTCTCGTGGGGGCCGCAGAGCATCGAGAGCGACAACGGAAAGGTGAAGGGCGTGAACCTGGTCTGCTGCACCTCCGTCTTCGACGAACAAGGACGGTTCAGCCCCAGCTTCGACGAGTCTGAGACCACCTCCGTGGAGACGGACATGGTCATCCTGGCCATCGGTCAGGCCTCGGATCTGTCCCCCGTGGAGGGCACCGCTGTGTTGGTTCAGGGGGGGCTCATCCAGGCAGACGAGGAGACCATGGAAACCGGCCTGGAGGGCGTTTTTGCCAGCGGTGAGGTGGCGAGCGGGCCGGCGATGGTCATCGACACCATCAGCATGGGACGAGATGCCGCCATCTCCATCGACAGGCACCTTGGCGGAGAGGGTGAAATCGAGTCGGCGCTGCTGCCAGCGGAGGGTTTCGATCCGAACATCGGGCGGCTGGAGGGCTTCGCCGAACTACCGCGAGTGGCCATGCCCACCCTCCCGGTGGAGCAACGTCACGAAGGGTTCGACGAGGTCTACCTGGGATACGAAGAGGAGATGGCTTGCCAGGAAGCCAGTCGCTGCCTGAGGTGCGACTATCGCCTTCAGATCCTGGCGCCGGTACTGCCACCTGAGAAGTGGCTCCCCTTCACCAGCGAGAGCGTGGAGATCGTTCCCGAGCTAGCCGGAGTCTACCAACTCCTGGACGACGAGAAGAACGTCCTGGCCATCAAGGGCGTGATGGACATGCGGCAGGCGCTGGAGGAGGACCTGGGGACCAACGACCAGGCCTGCTTCTTCGTCTTCGAAGAGGACGAGATGTACACCCAGCGAGAGAGCGAGCTGCTACAGCAGTACCTCCAGGAACACGGCGAGCTGCCCGGCGGCGGCGCGGACGAGCTGGACGATCTCTTCTAGGGAAGCGCAACGCGGTTGTGTCCACCCCGTGCTGGGCGTATAATGACCACTACATGAGGACGCTGCACACCAGTGCTGGACAAGGAGGAGTAGCATGGCCAAGCTGGGAGCGGAAGACGTTGAGATCAGAGTGATGAGGGGATCGGATCTGGGCCCCGTCACGGAGATCGACTACAGGGTCTTTGGACAGAGGCGTCCCGACTACTACGAGCGGAAGATCTCGGAGGTCCTGGATGAGGAGAGCGGCCGCCTGGTGACCTCTCTGGTGGCGGAGGTGGGCGGTAAGGTGGCTGGCTTCGTCATGGGAAGCGTCTATCTCGGCGAGTTCGGCATCCCCGAGAGCATCGCTTACATCGACACCATTGGGGTGGACCCCGACTTCCAGCGGCAGGGTGTCGCCGGCTATCTACTGGATGAATTCAAGACCACCGTGGATAAGGCCGGTGCCACCAAGGTCCATACCCTGGTCAACTGGGCCGACACGGACCTCCTGGGGTTCTTCGCCAACCGGGGTTTCGGAGCCTCCAACACGCTGAACCTCAAGCTGGACCTGCCGTAGGACGGTGCGCCCGGCCCTCACCACTGGGGTGCACCGGCGTCTGGTATGGAGGCAAAGCATGGCAGACACAGAGGTGACCACCGAAGAGCGACTCGTCGCCGACGGGTGGACCAAGCAGTTCAACACGGATGAGCCCCGTCTCAGCGAGGCGGTGGAGATGTATCAGCAGATGGGGCTGGAGGTGCGCCTGGAGGCGGTGGTGCTGGACCCCGACTCTGAGACCTGCCAGATGTGCTACGAGCAGGACTGCCACCGGTACCAGACCATCTGGACCCGACCGAAGGACGAACCCCGCACGGACGACGACCTCTTCTAGCCCACGGCCCCTATGGCCAGTCGGTATCCATAGCCTCCCGTGGAATCCAAACAATGCGCGGGAGGCTCTTCGTTTGCGGCACAATGAGTGTCTGATCTTGTCCTGTCATTCTGAGCGACGCGAAGAATCTCCTGTCAGGCTCTTCCCTTCCCCTGGTCTTGTTGACAGGGGGATAAGCGGAACTTGCACCGTCGATAGTAGAGCTGCTCGTGGGCTCCGGTCTGAGATAGTGCAGGGACGAGTATCGGCGCCGACCACGCAAAGGTCTCATCCTTGACCCTTGCGAAGGTTACAAACCTTCGCAAGGGTTTGGGCGAAGAGCCTCTCTCCAGATTGGTCCCCTCGCCTCCACTGAGGGCAGGCCTTTCCTCAAGGGAGAGGAACTGCTGTGGAACCGGCTCAGAATCTCCTCCCCCTTGAGGGGGCAGGACTGTTAGTGGGGGTGAGTGGAGGCGCATCCTTCGATACGTCGCTTCGCGACACTCAGGATGCTGTCTAGTACTTGTGCCGATGAAAGGGCTCGGAGTGAGGGCTTCAGCTCTGGTTGCTGTACCCAGGTCGCGGCGCCGCCACGACAAGCATGTTGAGTAGTCCGCAGGCCGTATCGAAGCGCGCGGGTCGCTCCAGGAAGGGGTGAAACCAGCGCGCAGGCTTCGATACGTCGCTTGGCGACTATCCTTCGGCAAGCTCAGGACGTGGCTCAGGATGCTTGCTTGTATTTGCATCGGGGGCTGGTTCGTAGTGAGGGCTTCAGCCCTTCCCATGCGCTCGAGCACGCACTACAAACTACCCGCAACCTCCTCCCCTAAAGAGGGGGAATCACGGGGACGCTCGTCTGAGAGTGAGCGCAGCCGCCTGGGTGAGGTTGGCGCCCCTGGGCAGAAGCGCTTACAATCCCTATCAACCCATACGAGGAGATGTCCATGGTAAAGGTGCAACGCATCCTGATGCTCATCATCGCGATTCTCATCCTGCTCTTTCTGCTGTTCATGATGGCCGCCGGGTTCTACACCGACCTTCTGTGGTTCCAGGGCCTGGGGCTGAGCACGGTCTTCTGGACAGCCCTCAAAGCCAAGATAGGGGTCTTCTTGGCCTTCAGTCTCGTGTTCGTGGCCTTCTTTCTCATCAACCTGCTCATCGCCAGAAGACTTTCGGGCGGGCAAGGAGTCTTCCTCCTCGTCAACAGGTACTACGTGCCCGCGAGGACCATCAACCTGGCGCTGGTTGGTGTGGCGCTGGTGCTGGGCCTGCTCAACGGATTGGGGGCCGTCGGCCAGTGGGACAGCATCCTGCTCTTCTTGAATCAGCGCTCCTTCGGCATCCTGGACCCGATCTTCTCTCAGGATGTCGGCTTCTACGTCTTTGCCCTGCCCGTCTACGGCTTCGTGCGAAGCTGGCTGCTGGAGCTTCTCCTGGTCACCCTGTTGGGCAGCGCTGCTCTGTACGTTTTGGCCCAGCTGGCGTCATGGCGCGAATTCAAGCTGTGGCTCACCCGCAAGGCGACCTTGCACCTGGCCTCCTTGGGCGCGCTGTTCCTGCTGGTAGTCGCGTGGGGGTACAAGCTGATCGCCTTCGAACTCCTCTACTCCCCGGAAGGGGTCACCTTCGGCGCCAGCTATACCGATATACACGCACGCTTGCTGGCATTCAACCTGTCGTTCTGGGCCGTCCTCCTCTGCGTCGCCCTCCTCATCGGCGGGGTGCTAGTCCGCAAGCCCTGGATCCTGGCCGCTGGCGGAGCCTTATGGCTGGCCATCGCCGTGGGGCTGACAGGCGTCTACCCCACCATCATGCAGCAGTTCGAGGTGAAGCCCAACGAACTGATCAAAGAGAAACCGTACATCGAGTACAACATCGAGTTCACCCGCCACGCATATGGCCTGGACGGCATTCAGGAAATCGATTTCGGGTCCATCAGCGACTTGACGCCTGAAGCGCTGGCCGGAGCCCAATCGACGATCGAGAACATCAGGCTCTGGGATTACCGTCCCATCAAGGACACCTACGCTCAGATTCAAGAGATCAGAACGTATTACGAATTCGTCGACGTCGACGTCGACCGCTACTATGTCGACGGCACCTACCGCCAGGTCACTCTCTCGCCAAGGGAGATGGCTACAGAGCAGTTGCAGTCTCGCACCTGGGTGAACGAGCACCTCCAGTTCACCCATGGTTATGGCCTGGTAATGAGCCCCGTCAACGAGGTCACCCCCGACGGACTGCCTGAGCTCTGGATCAGGGACCTGCCTCCCCATACCGTGCCAGGACTGGAGATCACCCGCCCTGAGATATACTATGGCGAAGAGACCGACCCCTACGTCTTCGTCAACAGCACCATCGAGGAGTTCGATTATCCCAGCGGTGATCAAAACATGACCACGACCTATCAGGGACACGGAGGCGTTCTGCTCGATTCGCCTGTCAAGAGGGCGGCCTTCGCCTATCGCTTCGGCGACGCGTCCGTCTTTCTCAGCGAGTACCTCACCTCCGAGAGCCGTGTGATGATCTACCGCAACATCCACCAGCGCGTGCGCCGCGTGGCGCCCTTCCTGCTCTATGACTCGGACCCCTATCTGGTCATAGTGGATGGGCGTCTGGTCTGGGTGCAGGATGCCTACACCGCCACCGATGCATATCCCTACTCAGAACCATACCAGGGTCGCTTCAACTACATCCGCAACTCAGTGAAGGTAGCGATAGATGCCTACCATGGTGATATGACTTTCTACGTCATGGATCGCGAAGACCCCCTGATCCAGACTTACGAGGCCATCTTCCCGGTGCTGTTTACACCCTGGGAAGAGATACCCGAGGAGCTGGGCGCACACCTGCGGTATCCCGAGGGGCTGTTCATGATCCAGGCGCAGATGAACAACACCTACCACATGCAGGACCCCACGGTCTTCTACAACAAGGAGGACCTGTGGGCGGTGGCGCACGAGATGTATGCTGGGAACGAGCAGGCGATGGAGCCCTACTACGTTATCATGCGGCTGCCAGACTCCCAGGAGGAGGAGTTCATCCTCATCCAGCCCTTCACTCCCGCCAACAAGCAGAACATGGTGGCCTGGATGGCGGCTCGATCAGACGGAGAACAGTACGGTAAGCTGTTGCTCTACAAATTCCCCAAGCAGGAACTGGTGTATGGGCCGCTCCAGATCGAGGCCCGCATCGATCAAGAACCTGCCATCTCCGGCCAGCTCTCTCTCTGGCACCAGCGGGGCTCCCAGGTGATCAGGGGCAACCTGCTGGTCATCCCCATCGACCACTCGCTCCTCTACGTGGAGCCCCTCTACATCCAGGCCGAGACTGGCCGGCTGCCCGAGCTGAAGAGGGTGATCGTATCCTCTGGAGACCGTGTGATCATGGCCGAGTCCCTCGAACAGGCGCTGGCCGGCCTTTTCCGTGCACCCACAGCGCCTCCCGAAGAGCCAGCTCCTCCCGAAGAACCAGCTCCTCCCGAAGAGCCGGCGCCTCCCGAGACAAGGGGCATCCACGAACTGGCTCTCTCAGCCATGGAGCACTACGAACAAGCCCGCCAGTATCTCCAGCAGGGCGACTGGTCCGGATACGGCTCTGAACTGGAGGCTATGCAGCGCGATCTCGAAGCCCTCGCGGCGGCAACCGAGTAGTCGCTGCGGCTGATCGCCACCAGGCTACAACTGCACAGTAGACGGATGGGGACCGCGACTCCATCGAGCGAGGGGCCCCATAATCAGCGTTCGAAAGGATGTGCGATGGGAATACTCGATTCTCCTATCCTGGCGACTTTGAGGCGGAACCACGCGGTAGAGCACGCCACCATGCACCTCCTGGCGCCGAGACAGCCATACCTCAACGCCGTGGCTCGCACCGCCCTCAATGGCTTCACCGTCTACGGCGATGTGGACACCAAGATACTGGCCGACGCGGCCGCTGAGGCCCTGGGGCGTCTACAGTCCGGCCACGATGAACTGGCGGTTCACCCGCGGTGCGGGACCAATCTTGCCGTCGCCGGCTTCCTCGCCGGGTCAGCCGCCTTCCTCGCCACCGGCAGGTCCGGATTTCGCCTCAGCAAGCTCCCCCGATTCATACTGGCGGCCACCCTGGCCGTGATCATCGCCCAGCCTCTGGGCCTCCTGGTCCAGGAACGGTTCACCACATCCACCGACGTAGCCGGCCTGCGGGTAGCGGAGGTCACGCGGCAGGTGGTCGGCCGGCTCACCGTCCATAAGGTCGTACTGGAGCACTCGAGCTAACGGCTCATGGCAAAACCTCCCAGGTTGTATTTGCTCCACGGCGAAGATGAATACCGGAAATCGCTCGATCTCCAGAAGATGAAGTCCAAACTGGGCGATGCTACGACCGTCGAGCTCAACACCACGGAACTCAACGGTCGCCGGTTGTCCCTGGATGAGCTAACCTTCGCCTGCGACGCCCTCCCCTTTCTGGCAGAGAAGCGGCTGGTGATCGTCAACGACCTGGCATCTCGCTTCGAGCGCAAGAGAGGCGAACCCACAACCCCGCCCGAGCAGGATTCCGCGCTTCTCCAGGGTTTCGAGGAGTATGTAGAAAGCCTGCCAGACACCGCCCGCCTCGTACTGGTTGAGAACCGCAAGATACCGAAGACCAACCCCGTCCACAAGATCGTATCCTCCAGCGAACACGGATACGAGCGCGAGTATGCGCCGCTGAGCAGCGGTAAGCTCAACCGCTGGATTGTGGAACGCGTGGTGGAGCAGGGAGGGCGAATCGATCCGGCGGCCGTCAACGTACTCGCTGTGTACGTCGGCAATGACCTGCGCCTCCTGGATCACGAGATAGACAAGCTACTGACCTACGTGGGCGAGGAGAGGCCGATCACCAAGAGAGACGCTGAACTCCTGGTCAGCTACGTGCGGGAGGCCAACATCTTCCACATGGTGGACGCCCTGGGGACGCGGGATACTCGACGGGCCATGGAGTTGGTGGAGCAACTTTTGGACGACGGGCAGGCTCCCCTCTACCTCCTGCGCATGATGACCAGGCAGTTTCGGATTCTGCTTCAGGTCAAGGACCTGCTGGGGAAGGGAACGGTGGCCGAGGACATGAGGTCGCTGCTGGGCCTGCACCCTTACGTATTGGAGAAGGCGACGAGGCAAGCCCGCAACTTCTCCAATCCTCAATTGGAGACCATCTACCACCAACTGCTGGAACTGGACGTGGGCGTGAAGAGCGGGGCGATGGAGGACCGCCTGGCCCTCAGTGTGTTAGTGACCGAGGTACGCAGGTAGCCTGGAACAGATGGCCTGCTGAGCTCAGGTGCCTATCGAAGGGCGTTGAAGGTGGAAATCCGTGCTTTGCTCAAAGGCGTAGGCTACGGTCAGGACCGTGCCCTCGGCAAAGGGGCGACCCATGATCTGGAAGCCCACCGGCAGCCCCTCATGGAATCCGCACGGAATGGAGATACACGGCAATCCGGCCAGGTTGGCGGGAATGGTGTATAGATCGGATAGGTACATCTCCAGGGGATCGTCCACCAACTCGCCAATGCCGAAGGCCACGATGGGAGAGGTGGGCCCCACAACCACATCCACACCCTCGGCGAAAGCGCGATCGAAATCCTCCTTGACCAGCGTGCGCACTTTCTGTGCATTCAGGTAGTAGGCGTCATAGTACCCCGAACTCAGGGCATAGGTGCCCAGCATGATGCGCCGCTTGACCTCCCTGCCGAACCCTCTGCCGCGCGCCTTACTTTGAGCCTCCCCAATGTCCTGCGCATCTGGCGCGAAAAGCCCGTACTTCACCCCGTCATACCGCGCCAGGTTCGCACTTGCTTCCGCCCACGATGTGAGGAAATAGGTGGCCACCACGTACTGCTCGTGGGGCATGGAGATCTCGCGAATCTCCGCCCCCAGTTCGGCCAGCTTGGCGATGGCATCGCGCACCCGCTCCTCCACCCCTGAATCCAGTCCTGTCGCGAAGTACTCGGTGGGTACCCCGACCACCACCCCCGTCAGGTCGTCGGTCAAGTATGACGTATAGTCGGGCGTGGACTTGGAGGCGGAGGTAGAGTCCTGAGGGTCGTGGAAGGCCAGGGCGTTCATCACCAGAGCACAATCCCGCACGTCCTTCGTCAGCGGGCCGATCTGGTCCAGCGAGGAAGCGAAAGCTATCAACCCATACCGGGACACGCGTCCGTAGGTGGGCTTGAGGCCTGTCACGCCACACAGCGCTGCTGGTTGCCTTATGGACCCACCCGTGTCCGACCCCAGGGCAAACAAGGTCTCATTGGCCGCCACCGCCGCAGCCGCCCCGCCGCTCGAACCGCCAGGGACCCGGGACGCGTCCCACGGGTTATGCGTAGGAAAGAAAGCCGAGTACTCCGTTGACGACCCCATGGCGAACTCGTCCATGTTGGCCTTGCCCACAAGAACAGCCCCCTCGTCGTACAGTCTCCCGACGACGGTGGCGCTGTAGGGTGGGACGAAGTTCTCCAGCATCCTTGAACCACAAGTGGTCGGCACACCTCTGGTGCACATGTTGTCCTTGATGGCAACGGGGATTCCTGTGAGGGGGCGCGCCTCACCCGCGGAGATGAGCTCGTCCGCACGCCTGGCCTGCTCCAGTGCCACCTCTGGTGTGACAGTGATGTAGGCCTTGATCTCCTCGTCATGCCGGTCGATTTGAGACAGCACAGATTCTGTGAGTTCGACAGCGGAGATTCTGCGCTCGCGGAGCAAGTCGTGGGCTTCGTGGATTGTGAGCCGGTGGAGGGTCACCGCTCCCCCTTGGGAAGAACGGCATGGACGCGGAAGTAGCCTTCCTCAGTTTCTGGAGCGTTGGCCAGCACCTCCTCTGTGGACAAGGACTGTCGGGCGACGTCCTGTCGCAGAACGTCTTCCTGGGCCACAACGTGCGCGGTGGGGAGGACTCCGGTGGTGTCTACCTCGTTGAGTTGATCGACGTACTCCAGGATCTGCGAGAGGTCGGTCTGGAGTTGCTCGATCTCGTCTTCAGCCAGCTCCAACCTGGCCAGGTTGGCGATGTGTTCAACCTCGGCACGACTGATCTTCATAGGCCAGTATCTTCAGGATGATCTCCCGGCTCAGCGGGAAAGCACGAACGTCATGCTCCCCTCTTGGGCAAAATCACCACTTTTCGATGCCGCCCCTCGCCGGTGCTTTCCGTGGTCACGAACTCGTGGCCGCGCAGTGTCATGTGCACGGTGCGCCGCTCGTGGGCGGGCATGGGTTCCAAGGTCACCGGCCTGCCTTCGTCCGTAGCGCGATCAGCCGTCCGCTCGGCAAGCTCCCTGAGCACCCTCTCCCGCCGCCTCTTGTAGCCTCCCACGTCCACCAGAACATTCACCCAGCGCTGCAGCTTCCGGCTGACGATCAGTCGCGTGATGTATTGCAGGTCCCGTAACGTCTCACCCTGGCGCCCGATGAGGATTCCCAGATCCTCGCCCTCGACGTCCAGAACCACAGGCATCTCCGCGTCCTCCGGGACTTCCCGAATAGCCACGCTTGCGTTCACGCCCATGTGTTGCAGAAGGCTGCGGACAACATCGATAGAGATATCAGCAACCTCCCCACTCGCAGGCCAGGGCTCCTCCCCGATCTGCACTCTGGGCGATGAGGGAGATTCTACGAGAGTCACCCTGACCCTCGCGTCCTCTGCCCCGAGCCCAAAGAGGCCGCGGCTACCCTCAGACAGTACTTGCGTCTCCACTTGACCGAGCTCAGCGCCCAGATCCTCCAGCGCCCTCTCGATGGCCTGGTCAACACTCCGACCGGTGGCCTCAACGCTTCTTCTTGCGTTTTCCATCTTTCTCTGCTTGCTCTCCGCTGGGAAGCCCTGGTATCCCCGCGGGCAGCGCCTTTAAAATATCTCCCCAACCGGTGGTGATGCCCTGCTGGACGATCTGCAGTACACCCGAGGCGACCCAATAGAACGCCAGCCCCGAGGCGACCTGCAACGTGATGACGCCGAACATGAGGGGCATCATCATCTGCATCGTTTTATTCATCTGAGCCTGAGATGGATCGGCAGCAGGCTGAGCAGTCAGCTTCTGTTGTAGCCAGAAGGTGGCCACTACCAATACGGGCAAGACGTAGTAGGGATCAGGGAGCCCCAGGTCCAGCCACAGAAACTGGCTATTCAGCGGCAGGGAACGAGCCGCTATGTTGTGCATGAACGGGATCGTGTGGTACAGCCGCTGGGAGAGCACCACGAACTGCTCGGGCGTACTTCCCAGCGCTTGATAGATGGACTGGTAGAGGCCTATCCACATGGGCATCTGGATGAGCAAAGGAAGGCAACCCATCATGGGGTTGACACCATGTTCCTTGTACAACTCCATGGTTGCCGCCGACAGTTTCTCCTTTTCCTTAGCATGCTTCTTCTGCAACTTCTTGAGTTCCGGCTGCAGCTCTTGCATCGACTTCATCGACCGAATCTGCCGCTGCGTGAGAGGGAAGGTCAGGAGCCGCACCACTATAGTCAGGCCAATGATGGCGAGAACGAAGTTGTTGAAGAGCACACTGTACAGGAGCATCAGCAGATTGAGCATCGGCTGCATGATTGCCAGGTTCCAAAGTTGGGTCACATCGGGCATCAATTACCCTCCCGTCATTCCCACTCGCCCGGAGCTACTTCCCAGAGCAACTCACCGGTAGCGGAGTCAAAGGCATACAGATTGCCGTCGTCAGCGTTCACGTAGATCACACCATCTGCGACGGCAGGTGCCGCCATCACTTTCAGACTCCCCTCCTTCGGGCTGTGCCACAACTGCGCTCCCGTCTCGGCATTCAGAGCATACACCCCTGCGGTGTTGGCCGTCAGGTATGCTGCACCGTCAGCCACCACAGGAGCAGTGCGCATTATGTCTTCCCCATCGAACTGCCACACGAGATCGCCGCTCGTCGCGTCCAACGCGTACAGTGACTGGTCGAGGGAAGCGACGTACACCAGATCTTCGTGCTCCACGGATGCGTCCCAAACCCAGTTACCTGCCACAAACGCCCATACCTCGTCTCCGCCCCCCGCAGTGACGGCTCGTGCCGTGTTGTCCAGGTCTCCAAAGTAGACCAGTTCGCCGTCCACGTAGGGAGTGCCGTATATCGCTCCTCCGGCGGTGAAGGTCCATTTCACCTCGCCCGTGGCAGCATCGAGAGCGTACAGGTTCTTGTCAGCGGAACCAACGTAGAGGATCCCGTCATCCCAGGCCGGCCCGCCCCAGACCTCGTTCCCGGTCTGGAACTCCCACTGTCTGACCCCCGTCTCAATATCCAGAGCATACACCTTACCATCCGAGGAGGTGAAATACACCAGATCCTCCCCCAATGCAGGAGTGCCCAGGAAGGGCTCTGTCTCCTGGGCATCACCCACCGGGAAATGCCATAGCTCTTCACCGCTGGCCAGATCCAGCGAATAGGCTCTGCCCTGGATGTCCTGATTCTGAAAGATGAGAAAGGAGGTGGTTGCGATCTCATAGGAACCGAAGAACAGAGCTTGGTCGCCGATCACCGGCGTCGAGTAGATGCCTGCCAGAGTTCCCTCCGACGGGAAGACCCACAGTGGGTCGCGTGTCTCTAAATCAAGGGCATACAATTTGCCAGCCTTCGATCCGGCGTACAACACCCCGTCTTCGACCACGGGCGCCGACCAGCCCAAAGCCGGGCTGCCCCCGCATCCCGCCACCAGGAGTGGGAGCAACAGCAGCGCGCAGCACACCAGAGTGACTCGTCTCTTCCTGATCTTCGTCTCTCTCAAGTACAAATCTCCTTCACGGCGCTATGCATCTACGGTACTGGGTCGTGTCCTCCGGCATGCAGAGGGTGACAGCGGAGCACACGTCTGACGCCCAGCCAGCCGCCCCTGACAACGCCGTACCTGTCGATTGCTTCGTAGGTGTAACGTGAGCACGAGGGCACGAACCGGCAAGTGGGCGGCAGAATTGGGGATATGAACCTTTGGTACAGTCCAATACTGAATAGAAAGAATGATTTCATACCTAGGTCTCGCGGGCTCTCCCTCACGCCAGCCGTCATGCTAGCAGTAGCCCGGCCCGCGCTAGAAGCTGCTCCACGGCCTGATCTACTTCCCGGTAGTCAGCCCCCCCAATGGGGTTCCGAGCGATGAACACCAGATCGTGGCCTGGCACGACCAGCGACTGGCGTGCCCTCGTCGCCTCGCGCAGCACTCGCTTCACCTTGTTGCGAACTACGGCCTTGCCGACCCGCTTGCTCACGGAGAAGCCGAAACGGCTATGCTCCAGGTCGTTCGGAAGCGCGCAAAGTACCAGAAGATGATGTGACCATGACCGTCCGTCCTCCCTCACGCGCCTGAACTGCTCATAGTCCCTGAGTCGGTATCTCCTCTGCATGACACGGTCGTGGCCGCGATCCTGTCACGTTGCGGCGGATCAGACAGTCAGTCTCTTGCGCCCCTTCGCCCGGCGCGCCTTGAGCACCCTCCTGCCTCCGGGGGTGCGCATGCGGGCGCGGAATCCGTGAGTTCGCATTCGCTTTCTCTTCTTGGGCTGATACGTACGTTTGGGCATGAAAACCCTCTTACACGAGTGATGGTTGGACGTTCAGATTACTATTATAGCTTCCCTTGGCCTCATTTGTCAAATATGCGAACTGCTCCACACGCGGTCTTCGGAATCTCTCCAATGGTTCCGAGGTGATGGTTGCGGGGGGGTGATCATCCACAGACCAGTCTGGAACGTGCAACGCGAAGAAAAGCACGGATTCCACGTGAACTCCACGCAGCATGTGCCTTGCTGGGGCCGAGAAAGAGGTAGCGCATAGGGGAGTCGAACCCCTGTCTCCGCCTTGAGAGGGCAGTATCCTAGGCCACTAGACGAATGCGCCACACTCACACTATTCTAGCATGAATCCACGGCCTTGTCAAACCCCAGCGTCAGAGACTCCTTTGACTGCCTCCGCCCTCTCCCCTATAATGCTCATGCAATCGCCTGCGCAGTTCAACGGTACTATCGCCAATCTCGAAGTCAACGCGACGCACAGGGTGATGATCAGACAGAAGCTGTCATGGGCCTGATCGTCGGCTGAACAAACCCCACTATCACCGCGCTCTGAGTCAAAGGTAGGATGTCTTCACAGTCGGAACAAGCAACCACCGGCAGAAGCCCGCAAGCCAATTCAGTGGAACTTGCGTCTGGCAGCCACGGCACGGCAGCCCAGCAGCTCCGGCCCGTGTGCCCGGTGTGTGGTGGCCACAACCGTGAACAGAGCCAGTTCTGCGCCGACTGCGGAGCCTCTCTGCTCAGGTACTGCCCCCATTGTGGCCAGAGCATCGGCGCAGAACTCGAGTCCTGCGAACGCTGTTCGCTGGTGGGGGCCCAAGCCACGCTGCTAGCGGGACGCTGCCAAGGTTGTGGCTTCCAGAACGACCAGAACGCCGAACAGTGCGAGCAGTGCGGGGCTCGCCTGCTGGCCAAGTGTCCTCAGTGCGATGCTCTCAGCACAGCCGCATTCAACTTCTGTCCCCGGTGCGGCTTCAACTACTCCCACCTCGTGACCCGCGCGATTGCCAACAGACTCGAGGGGGGCGAGAAGACAGGCCGTTCCTCTCGTCGCATGGTGGATTTCAGCTCAGCCCTGATGATAGCTCTCGTTGCCCTGAGCGTACTCGTCATGGTCTACATCCTCTGGCAAATGTGAAGGCCGCCTCGTTGCCGAGCCATAGCGTGTGTGCTAGAATTGTCCTCCTGAGAGCCAGCAATGGTTGAGGAACTGAGATGCCCGCAGTGCGGTAGCGCGAGCCGGGAGATCGGCGGCAGGGGCCAGGTCCTCTGCACCGGGTGCGGCGCCGTTTTCGTTGTCGGCCCCGAGGAGCCTGATTCCTCTGTACGATGCCCGCGATGTGAACTCCGCAACGATCCGCAGGCGCGGTCATGCAAGAGTTGCGGTGAACCTCTGGCCAAGCACTGCCCACGGTGCGGAACCAGACTGGAACTCAGCATGCGTTACTGCGATCAGTGTGGCTCCAACCATGCTGTTCTGTCCTCGCCGGATGGACGCTGCCATTGGTGCGACGCCCAGAGCAGTGCCGACTCGGAACTGTGTGCAAGTTGTGGAGCCCGCCTGATCACACTCTGCCCGCGCTGCAGCGCCAAGACGAAATCTGGCCTCAACTACTGCGCCGCATGCGGGCTGGACTACGAGGAACTGATCCAGGACCAAGAGGACTTAGAATCCACGCAGCCAAACGAGCGAGGCTGAGAGGCGATTCCAGTGACACACCTATGAAATGTCCATACTGCGGCGCGCAGGTTGGGACCGGCGATCCCTACTGTGGCGAATGTGGCAAGCGATGGCCCCCATCACCAGGAGTGCCCGGCGGCAGAAGATGGCCTGTGGCCGTGGCCGTCCTCGCGTCGGTCGTTGCTGCTTGCATATGCGGTAGCGTCATCCTGGCAGTGCTGCTCCGGGGCAACCCGCCTGCCGTCTTGGACACCTCTCCGACCCCCACACGGACCCCTAGCCCATCTCCTAGCCCCACATCTGCGTCTCAGCCGACACCCGAGGCCCGCTGGCTCAGGTATGAAAGCCAGCGCTTGGGGGTCTCGGTGCAGTACCCGCAAGACTGGTTGATCGCGGAGGATGCCGATCTTGGCCAAGTGATGTTCGCGCCACAGCAGGAGAACCTCCAGCCGGTCGATTTCTTGCGCGGCACAAGCCTCGCCATTGTCGTCGACGCCTCAGCTGAACTAGCCGTGGAGACCTCATACGAGGCAGCACAGCACATGGCCACACTGATGTCCGACGCGTATCCCGATGCAGAACTGGGCGAGATACAGCCCTACCGCATCGGCGGCCAGGATGGCGCCCTCATGACATTCGAGGGGGAATTCGCACCGCAAGGAACGCCACTAGAAGGCTGGGTCGCCGCCGTTCTAGCATACGATCACATCTACTCGTTCGCTGCCGCCGCCCCGGCCAGCGAGTGGCCAGTCCAACAATCGACTCTGGAGTCCATCCTCGCCAGCGTGCAGCTATCGCAACCACAACAGCCAGCTGCCCAGCCAAGCCCAACCTCCTTGGCCACCGCCACGCCCACCACACCAGTGCCTACGCCTCTGAGCCAGTTCCCGGAACCCGGCCCCGATCCGTACGAGCCAGATGACAGTATCGCCGATGCTGCGCCCATTGCCACCGATGGAAGTCTCCAGCTTCGCAATCTACATACGGAGGGCAACCACGACTACCTGTCCTTTGAGGCGGTCGAGGGGATGGCCTATACCATCGAGACGCTCAACCTCGGTCCGGAAATAGACACCATCATCTACCTCTACGATGACCAGGATCAGGAAATCGCCCGCAACGACGACGGGAGCGAAGAACCGCTCGCCTCGCGTATTGTGTGGGTTGCGCCGAGCAGTGGGATCTACTACGTGAGACTCAGAGACCTGACAGACGATTCAGCAGGGCTCGATGCCAGCTACACCATCTCCATCGTCGAAAGCCCCTCTGCCGAAGGCGCGGACGTGTACGAGCCAGACGACGTTTTCGACCAGGCGACCCTCATCGACGTCGATGGCACTCGCCAGACCCATACCTTTCACACCACGACGGACACGGACTACGTCGCGTTCGCGGCCGAGGAGGGTGTCGAATACGAGATAGCCACAGGCAGCTTGCAGTCCAACTGTGACACGGTGATACACCTCTACGATGGGGACGGCGTGGAGTTGGACTACAATGATGACGCGAGCGAGGAGAGCTTTGCGTCTCGGATAGTGTGGAAGGCTCCCTCAAGCGGCCACCACTACGTCATGGCCAAAGATTTCGCTGGACGCGCCGGTCCCGCGGTGAGCTACGAGATCTGGATCTTGACGCAGTAGGACAGGCGACGGCTCTAGCCCCTGTTTGACCCCACCAGTTCAGTACGCTCGGCTAAAATAGGCGCGTTCAACCGCCTTAGCACCGCAATGGATGCATACTCCCTCGCCACCTTCCTGGCCGAGGGGTATGTTTCGAGAGGTAGCCTTCGTCTCCTCCTGGATGCTCCCCTCGCATTCCGCGCCCCCGCACCACCAAGTGTAGGCCCAGCCGTCCTGTACTATCTCCTTGAACTCCCCGTAGTCCTTCGGCTCGTGGATGTGGGAGTCGCGGAAGGCGACCGCCTGATCATGCAGCGATCTCTGGATCTGGCTCAGTAGCTCGTTCACCTCCTCCAGGACTCCACTTCGGGACACGCTTGTCTTTCCACTCCTGCGCTCAGCATCGCGCCTCGCGCACGTGAGTTTCCCTTCAGCGACCTCACGGGGGCCCACCTCTATGCGCAGGGGCACCCCGCGCATCTCCCAATCGTTGAACTTCCAGCCCGGCGTATGCTCCTCACGCTCATCCAGATGCACCCGCAATCCAGCACCCTTCAGTACGCTTGCCAGCTCGGTGACACTCTCCAAAACGACGCGTTTCTCATCATCCCCCTTGGATATGGGGACTATCACCACCTGGATGGGGGCAATGACGGGTGGGAGTCGCAGGCCCTGGTCATCGCCGTGGACCATGACGATCGCCCCCACCATACGCGTGCTGACGCCCCAGCTCGTGCCCCAGCAGTACTGCGTCTCGTTGTTCTGATCCAGGTACGTCACGTCGAACGCCTTAGCGAAGTTCTGCCCCAGGTTGTGAGACGTGCCGGCCTGCAACGCCCGCCGGTCCCCCATCATCGCTTCGATGGAGTAGCTGGTCACAGCCCCAGGGAACTTCTCCGACTCCGACTTCCGCCCGACAGCTACCGGGATGGCGGCATCACTCGCGGCAAAATCGGCGTACAGATCCAGGATGCGCAGCGTTTCCTCCTCAGCCTCCTCGAACGTGGCGTGTACGGTGTGACCCTCCTGCCACAGGAACTCCATCGTCCTCAGGAAGAGCCTCGTCCTGAGCTCCCACCGGACCACGTTGGCCCACTGATTGATGAGTATGGGAAGGTCCCTGTACGATTGGACCCACTGGGCGTACATGTGGCCGATGATGGTCTCCGATGTCGGCCGCACAACCAGGGGCTCCTCCAGTTCCTTGCCGCCCCCATGCGTGACCACGGCCAGTTGCGGCGAGAACCCTTCGACGTGTTCCGATTCCTTCTCCAAGAAGCTCATCGGAATGAACAACGGAAAGTAGGCGTTCACGTGCCCGGTAGCCTTGAAGCGGCGATCCAGACCATTCTTCACCGCTTCCCATAGCTCGTAGCCGTAAGGTTTGATGACCATGCATCCCCGAACAGGCGAGTAGTCGGCCAGGTCCGCCTTCTGTACTATCTCGTTGTACCAGGCAGAGAAGTCTTCACCCCGTGATGTCAGTCCCTGCGCCATCTTTGCCTCCTTTTTCAATCCAGGATTTCACGGTGACGCGCACCGTGAAGCACAAGAAAGAGGTCTCGCCCCATAGGGACGAGACCTCTAGCGATCCCGCGGTACCACCCTACTTAGGCCGTTCTGCTTCTGCTAAGAAAACGCTCGCACCTACCCTGCCAGCTAGCAGAACCGGCCTCTCTCGTCGCGAGGACAGCCCCATACGATCATAGCGCCGCCCTGGCCTCATAACGGTGGCCAACCGGCGTAGCTTTCCGGACCCAACTCCGACAACTGTCCGACGAGTCCGTTCCGCTCGCAACTCCCGGGACCGGTTCAGTCTGGCGCGATACTAGTTCTCAGCACTCACTAGCTCTCTGTGATCTACTGTCCAGACCTACTATCTCCCGATCAACGCTGTTCAGCGTATTCAGCCTCTAAACACAGGCTATCTTAGCGCGATTCTGAGCCTTTGTCAAATGGCCCCTCTTCGACACCCGGTCCGACGTCTTGTCCGGACCCAATCTGGTCATGAAAGTTGGGGCCGGACCTCAGAAGGCCGCAGACCGCTCCACTGTCGGGGGTGCGGCAGCAGAAGGCGACGCCTGAGCCCGCGCCGAGAAGCCAAACACCACTCCTATCCCTGCAACATCCTCTGCCAGAAGAGCCAGCTCAGATACACAAAGAGGAGGAGACCCGCGCCGACGAGCATGAGATGTATCAGACAGCCACCCACCTTCCTGATCAGCGCGATCACCCAGACCACGACCAGGAGGACAATGATGCCTCCAACGGCGAGAAAGAGTAGTGGCTCCAGCATGCGTACCCCCCGAAGCTAAGGGCAGCGCCATTTGCTGCTCGATCAGAGAACTCGTCCTAGTCGCTTGCCACCACGAAAGCGGTGGCGTATCTTTTGGAATGCGAGAGGCTGATGGCGAACTCCTCCAGTCCAAGCTTCTCTGCACGCGCCCGCGCACGACCGTGAAGCCGCACCAGCGGCTTGCCGCGAGCGTCAGACAGCACCTCCATCTCCCGCCAGCTGATCCCTCGCAGACCCGTGCCCAGGGCCTTGGAAATGGCCTCCTTTGCCGCAAACCGAGCAGCCAATTCTGGCACGTGATTCCTGCAATACGCCACCTCCGCAGGAGTATATACGTGCGACAAGAAACGATCGCCCCAGCGCTCCAACGCTCGGGCGATGCGTCCTGTCTCGATGAGGTCCACGCCGACGCTCAGCATCCCTCTACAGCCTCCTCCCCCAGCTAGGGCGCCTCGTCTCCGGCAATCTCAGACTCCTCAAGCTGCCCGGCATTGAGGACTTCGGCAGATTGACCCGGCCCAGAAGTGTCGTACCCGCGACCGATCCCGCGATAGACGAACCCCAGATCCTGCATCAGCTTCGGTTCATAAATGTTGCGGCCGTCGATCAGAACAGCCTGAGCCATGGACTCCCTGATGCGAGCCATGTCCAGATGCTTGAACTCATTCCAGTCAGTGACGATGACCAGTGCATCGCTCCCCTCTGCCGCCTCGTAGGCATCCTCGCAGTAGGTGACGCCGGTCAGGATCTCCCCTGCCCGCTCCATAGCGACGGGGTCGAAGGTCTTGATAGATGCACCCTCATTCTTGAGCAGGTGGATGATCTCAACCGCAGGAGCCTCCCGCATGTCATCCGTATTGGGTTTGAAAGCCAACCCCAGGACCGCCACCGTCTTGGTATGCAGAGTGCCCAGCAGCTCTCGCAAGGACTGGACCACCCGTCTTCTCTGGTCGCGGTTGATCTCTATCACGGCGCGCAACAGTTGGGGGTTGCGCCCGTGGATGGCCGCCATATGGGCCAGCGCCTTGACATCTTTCGGAAAACAGGATCCGCCCCAGCCCACCCCGGCGTCAAGGTAGGCATGGCCAATTCGCTTGTCGTAGCCCATGCCTACAGTCACTTCCTTGATATCGGCTCCCAGCTGCTCACAAATGGAGGCTATCTCATTAATGAAGGAGATGCGGTTGGCCAGATAGGCATTGGAGGCGTACTTTATCATCTCGGCCGTGCGCAAGTCGGTGACGATGATTGGAGCACGTAGCGAGAGATACAGCTGGGCCACCTTCTCCGCCGCCTGTCGATCGGTTGAACCAAGCACAATGCGGTCAGGATGCAGGAAATCGTTGATCGCGGATCCCTCACGCAGGAACTCAGGGTTAGAGACTACAGAGAATACAAGATCGGGCTTGATATGCTCCTGCACAATCTCAGCCACCCAGTCCCCGGTACCTATGGGCACGGTGCTCTTGTTCACGATGATGACGGAACCCGACATCCGCTCGGCGATCGTTTGCGCGGCTATTCGAACGTACTTCAGGTCAGCCTCCCCTTCACTGCCGGACGGCGTGTCCACAGCAATAAAGGCGAACTCGGCATTCTTCAGTCCCTGATCATAGGAGGTGGTGAACGAGAGCCGTTCCATCTTGGCGTTCCGCTCCACCAACTCCTGGAGGCCGGGCTCGTAAATGGGCAGCTTGCCCCGCTTAAGGCCAGCGATCTTGGCCTCGTCGATGTCAACGCAGACCACATCGTTGCCCAGATCGGCAAAGCAGGCCCCTGTCGTCAGGCCGACGTAGCCACCTCCCCCAATCACACAGATCTTGCCCATCTACACACCTCTCATCAAGTAGTCAGAAAGCCTGCACAGTGGTAGCTATCCCGCGTCTCCGCACCCCTTCCCGATCTGCCCGGCCTCATCGGGCCGCCAACTCACTCACAACCCTTCCCAGCCTGACGCTGTAATTCATCCCTCGATCTTGAGGGTATATCTGCGTCGTGTTGGCCAGGTACAACCCCTCCACCGGCGTCTCATACGAGGGGATGCGCCTCGAGTAGCCACGGGTGATGATCGGTTGGGCAGCGTCTTCGCGATATAGCCACATCTCCTCGACCCAGTCCTCTTCGAATTCCGGGTTGATTTTCCTCAAGGAGGGAAGGTAACGCAAGAACAACTCCTCCGACGAGGCTGAATAGAGAGGATCGGACCTGGACACGTAGTTGCTCAAGTACAGGATGTGCTTCCCGTTGTACTTTTCCGATGGGATCAGGTTGGTATGCTCGATCGCCCCTACAAACGGGAAGCTCGGATCGCTGATATTCAGCCAGTAGATGCGAGACAAGGACCGCTTCATCTTCAGTACCAGGCACATCGCGGTCTGATACGATACCTCCCGGAGTTGCGCGGCGTAATCGTCTGGCACATCAGGCGCAATCTCCAGGAAAACGAAGGAGGGCACAGTGGCGACGACCCTGTCGACGGGCCATACATCTCCTGCTGTGACACTCTTCACCTTTTGATCTTCTATGGTCAACCGCTCTGCGGGCGTGCCAGTGAGTATCTTCCCTCCGTGCGCAGCAATCCCGTTTGCCAGGGCGTCTATGAAGGGTTGAAAGCTGCCCTCCATGTACCCCAGCAACTCTCGGGTCATGCCCTTGCTCCGAGACCCGACCCTGTCCTTGAACTTGCTCCACAACCAGGCTATGGTCACCTGATCGGAGTACTCGCCAAACTTGGCCCGCAGCAGGGGCGCGAAGATGACCTCTTCCGCCTGCTGGCCGGCGTATTTGCGTATCCACTCCTGGGCTGTGACATTCTCCAACTCTCGCCAGTCGCCGAATCTCTGGAGGTAAACAGTCACCAGCCCAGCCCTGATCCGCTGCAAGAGACCAAGCGGCTTGAAACGAAGCAGGTCCATGGGGGTCACGAAGTCGTATATCTGCCCTCGATGGAAGAAGCCCACCTTGGACTCTAGCCATTGCATCCTGTCCGCCAGGCCCAGTTCCTCAATGAGCTTCGCCATGTCCGCGTCGCCCGTGAAGATGTGATGGTAGTACCTCTCGAGACGCGTCCCTTCGACCTCAAAGGTACTGGCCTGCCCCCCGAGATACGGAGCCCTCTCGAACACGAGGACCTCATGTCCCTTCTTCGCAAGCTCGTAGGCCGCCGTCAATCCCGCAAGACCGCCACCCAACACACCTACTTTCACGTTCCCACATCCTCGCCCAAAGCCACGCCCAGCGGGGCTGAATCACCCTCCGAGAGCCGGAGCTCCTCCATCTCACGCCAACTGATGCTCTCCCTCCACGCGAAAAACGCGCCGAGGGCGGTGATGGGAAGCCACAGAGCTGCATGGAGCGCCAGCATAAAGCTGGTGGCGGTGTGCCTCGGCACTCCGAACAACAGCAGGCTCTGTATGCCCGCCACCTCGAAGGTGCCCAGGTAGCCAGGGGTGGAAGGAATGGAGGTAGCCAGGTTGACGATGGCGCACGTGAACACCAGCACGTAGAACGGCTGGTCGAAACCGAACCCCTGCATCACGAACCAGTACTTCCATGCCTCTACCAGCCAAAGAACGATGGAGATGCCCATGATGAAGAGCATATCGCGCCCGCTTCGGAGCACCTGCAACCCGTCCATGAACCTCGCCAACAGACCGCTCACCTGATCTCGGAACCGCGCCGGCACCAAGTGGTCGACGATCCACCCGTAGATCGTCTCGGTTCGCGTTGGAGAAGAGGCCACGAGGAGGAAAGCCAGCAATGCGCCGAAGAAGAAGAGGCTCATGAACTGCAGCAATTGGCCCAAGAACTCGTTGCTCGGCACAAGGGGAAGGATGGCAAAGACGAAGACCAGCATCGTTATGCCATCGAAGATCCGCTCCACCAAGATGGTGGCCAGGCTTGCACTGGCGCTGACATTCTCCTTCTTCTTCAGAACGTACGCGCGGAGCACCTCCCCCGCTCTGAAAGGGAAGATGTTGTTGCCCATGTATCCTATGGCCACCACGGGGAAGAGGGTCCGCACCGTAAGTGCCTTCACGGGCCGCAAGAGGTACTTCCATCGATACGTGCGCAGCCAGACAGCACCGAAGTAGACGATAATGCCGGGTATCAACCAGAGGTAGTTCGCCTCGCGAAGACCCTGCCACACCTCCGACAGTCTCTGTCCCCTGAGGGCGTACATGAGGAAGAGGACGCTGATGGCGACCCCTAGCCAGAACCTCCATCTTCTCCACATGACCTCTTATCTTACTATAGGCAGGGTCAAAAGGCCAGCACTCCTCGCATTCTCCCGTGTCCAGTCAAATGAGAATGTTACCGAAGGGAGCTGCTCTTTCAAATGATAATGTTACCGGGATGCCCTCTCCTTTCTGGCTCGTGGTAGGTGTAGATAGGGTCTCGTAGACGTCCTCCGTCTCCCCTGGGACGGCAG
>JAUVXJ010000009.1 GCA_030603665.1 Chloroflexota bacterium
GAGATGGTGATGCCCGGGGACAACGTGAATTTGAAGATAGAGTTGATAGTGCCGGTGGCTCTGGAGGAGGGGTCCCGTTTCGCCATTCGTGAGGGAGGGCGGACGGTCGGTGCTGGTGTCATCACCAAGATCCTGGAGTGAGCGACTTGCCATCTGGTTCGCCCGCTGGCTGTGCCAAGGGGGCCATCGCTCCAGAATAGGAACGCGAGGTAGAAAGCAGGTAGATGGCTAAGGAGAAGATCAGAATCCGCTTGAAGGCGTACGATCACAGGGTTCTTGACCAATCGGCGCGACGAATCGTCGAGGCGGCTGAGAGCAGTGGGGCAATCATCGTGGGACCAGTGCCCTTGCCTACCAAGATCGAGAAGTTCACAGTGATCCGTTCGCCGTTCATTGACAAGGACTCTCGCGAGCAGTTCGAGATCCGTACGCACAAGCGGCTGATAGATGTGGTGGAACCCGGATCGAAGACGATCGATACGCTGATGCGCCTCAACCTACCCGCTGGGGTGGACATAGAGATCAAGCTCTAGGGTCCCATACCTCCAGTGGCTGGGTCGTTGCAGCTAGTTGAAGTCGGGCTTCTGACGCATCTATGCACCAGACCACCTCGCATGGAGAGTGGCGATGAAAGGCATTCTGGGTAAGAAAGCAGGCATGACTCAGATCTTCGATGATATCGGGGAAGCTGTCCCGGTGACCGTCATCGAAGTGGGCCCATGCTATGTAACGCAGATCAAGACCAAGAAGGCGGACGGCTACGAGGCCATCCAGTTGGGGTTCGGCGAAGCCAAGCGCCTCAACAAGCCTCAGCGGGGACACCTGCCGAAAGGCGTGCCGGACCTCCGCCACTTGCGAGAGATCAGAGTCGACGACATATCGGCATACGAGGTCGGGCAGAAGCTCGACGCCAGTGTCTTCTCCGTTGGCGATCTGGTTGACGTGACCGGTATCTCAAAGGGCAAAGGCTTTGCCGGGGCCATGAAGCGCCATCGTTTCCGAGGCGGGCCTGCCACCCACGGTCAGTCAGATCGTGCCAGGGCCACCGGCTCCATAGGGGCCGGGTCGACCCCAGGACGAGTGTGGAAGGGTAAGCGTATGCCGGGCCGCATGGGCAACCAGCGTACCACCGTGCAGAACCTGATAGTCGCCCTGGTCGACGCCGAACGCAACCTGTTGGCAGTGAGGGGAGCCGTGCCGGGCGCGAAGGGTGGACTGGTGGCTATCAAGAGTGCGGTCAAGGGGAAGGAAAAATGAAAGTTCCTCTTCGAGACATCACCGGCAAGGTCATCGACGAAACTGAGCTCCGGGACGAGATCTTTGGCATAGTACCGAACGAAGCCGTCATGCATCAAGCCTTGGTGCGCCAGCTGGCAAATGCGCGTCTCGCGAGCGCCAGGACCAAGACCAGGGGAGAGGTGAGAGGCGGGGGCAGGAAACCCTGGCGGCAGAAAGGTACCGGACGGGCGCGACATGGCAGCATTCGAGAGCCTCAGTGGCGGGGCGGCGGCGTAGTCTTTGGCCCGCAGCCAGGCAGGAACTATCGCAAGGCCATGCCTCGCAAGATGCGGCGTCTCGCCCTGCGATCGGCCCTCTCGGTCAAGGCTCGCGACGGTGAGCTGATTTTGCTGGACAAGCTCGAACTGCCTTCTCCGAATACCAAGCAGGTGTTTAGTGCCCTGAGCGGGCTGACGGGCGACTCCAGCGCGTTGATCCTTCTGCCTGAGGGGGATACGAATGTGGAGAAGTCAGTGGGCAACCTGCCGCACGCGAAGACGTTGCGTGCCCAATATCTGAACCTGGTAGACATCTTGGGCCACGATTATCTGGTCGTGCCCATAGCGGCTGTCAAGGTGATCGAGGACTTTCTGGGCCAGTAGAGGATAGGAGGGATCACCGTGCATGCTTACGAAGTTCTCAAACGCCCCATCGTGACTGAGAAGACGACCCTGCAGGGAGGACAAGGCAGATATACCTTTGAGGTTGATCCTCAAGCCAACAAGCATCAGATCAAGGAAGCGGTGGAGAAGATCTTTGACGTGGAAGTTGTGGCGGTGAACGTCATCGCGATGCCTGGAAAGCGGCACCGGTACGGCCGCCACGTCAGCAAGCCCCAATCCTGGAAGAAGGCCACGGTTAGGGTGGCCGAGGGGCAGTCCATAGGGTTCTTTGAGGGAGTATAGGCATGCCGATCAAGGTCTACAAGCCCACATCGCCCGGGCGGCGCGGCATGAGCGTCACCACCTTCGACGACATAACTCGCACCACGCCTGAGCGCTCGCTTCTCAGGCCGCTGCGGAAGAAGGGTGGTCGCAACGCGCAGGGACGCGTCACCGTTCGCCATCGCGGTGGAGGGCATAAGAGAAGGTACCGGGTCATCGACTTCAAGCGAAATAAGTTCGGCATCCCGGCCAGGGTGGATTCCATCGAGTATGATCCGAACCGATCAGCGCGTATCGCCCTGCTGGTGTATGCCGATGGCGAGAAGAGGTACATCATCGCTCCTCTGGGGCTCAAAGTCAATGACAACGTTGAGTCCGGTGCCGACGCCGACATTCGAGTGGGGAACGCTCTGCCCATTGCCAACATACCAGTGGGTACTTTGCTCCACAACATCGAACTGCGGAAAGGCAAAGGCGGGCAGTTGGTGCGCTCCGCGGGCACCTCAGCCCAGTTGCTGGCCAAAGAAGGACAATACGCTCAGGTTCGTTTGCCATCTGGCGAGATACGCCTCATCAACGTCGACAACCTGGCCACACTTGGCCAGGTGGGCAATACTGACTGGGGCAACATCAACCTGGGCAAGGCGGGCAGGTCGCGCTGGCTGGGACGCAGGCCGACGGTGCGAGGATCGGCAATGAGCCCCAGAGACCATCCGCACGGCGGTGGTGAGGGTAAAGCCCCCATAGGTATGCCATCCCCCAAGAGCCCCTGGGGCAAGAAGACCCTGGGCAAGAAGACTCGCCGTCGCAAGGACACGAGCAAGTGGATAGTTCGTCGTCGAGGAGCGAGGAGGAGATAGCGGATGACCAGATCACTGAAGAAGGGTCCCTACATAGATGCCAAACTGCTCAAGAAGATAAGGCGTATGAAGGGGAGCGGTGACGAGCACGTGATCAGGACCTGGGCGCGCGCGTCCACGATCTCCCCTGAGATGATAGGCCTCACAATCGCCGTGCACGATGGGCGTCGTCATGTGCCCATCTACATTACCGAGAACATGGTGGGACACAAGCTGGGGGAGTTCGCACCCACTCGCACCTTCAGAGGCCATGGCTATCGTGAAAGAGGAACTAGTATTATAGGGTAGACGTAGGTGCCGTCATGGGACTTGAGATCAGGGCTGTGGAAAAATACATACCAATTTCGCCAAGCAAGGCGAGACTTGTGGTGGATCTGGTCCGAGAGCGGCCGGTGGATGAAGCCTTGGCGCTTCTGAGATTCCTGCCGCAGGCGGCCGCCGAGCCGGTAGCTAAGGCCATACGATCGGCGGCAGCCAACGCAGAGGATGTCCACGGCCTATCCCAATCTGACCTGTATATCTCTCGGATAGCGGCCGATGTCGGACCGACTCTGAAGAGATTCCGGGCCGGAGCACGCGGGCGGGCCAAGCCCATCCTGAAGAGGTCGTCGCACATCACCGTGATTCTCAGCGAGTTAGAGGAAGAATGAGTCGAGGCGACAAGAAGGGGAGGTTGCTTTGGGCAGAAAGGTACACCCTATAGGGTTCAGGCTGGGAGTCAACAAAGACTGGAGGGCCAAGTGGTTCGCCGAAGGTCACGAGTACGTAGAGCTTCTAGCCGAAGATGTTAGACTCCGGCAACTTATCCTCAAGGAGATGTCCCGCGCAGGCATCTCCAGGGTAGATATCGAGCGCTTCCCCAAGCAGGTGTCTGTGACGATACACACAGCTCGACCTGGAATCGTGATCGGTCGCAAGGGGGCGAGTGTAAACCTCCTGCGCCGCAAGGTGGAAGAAGATACGGGGAAGAGGGCGCGCATCGAGGTGGTGGAAGTGCCCGAGCCAGACATGGACGCCTATCTGATCGCCGAGAATATCTGCAGCCAGCTGGAGAGGCGAATTTCTCACAAGCGAGCGATGAAACAGGCGGCATCAAGGGCTATGCGCCTTGGGGCTGGCGGGGTGAAGATAGCGTGCAGTGGCCGCTTGACCGGTGCAGAAATGGCTCGACGGGACTGGACGATGGAGGGTCGAGTGCCCCTGCATACCCTGCGCGCCGACATAGACTACGCCCAAAGCGAAGCACTCACCACTTATGGACGGATTGGGGTCAAGGTCTGGGTGTACAAGGGCGAAGTCTTCCCTGAAGATCAGGAGGCAGCGGAGGGCACCGCGTTTGTGCCGTAGCAGTAATCCTCACCCCCAGGGGGGAGTCTATCATGTTGATGCCTAAACGAGTGAAATACCGCAAGGCTCACCGAGGGCGTATGAAGGGGAAAGCCTATCGAGGCGCTCAGGTGAGTTTCGGTGAATACGGGCTACAAGCCCTGGAGCCCGCATGGATAACGAGCCGACAGATCGAGGCGGCACGCAGGGCCATAGTTCGTTACGTTCAACGAGGCGGCAAACTGTGGATACGCATATTTCCAGACAAACCGGTCACCGTCAAACCAGCGGAGACCAGAATGGGTAGCGGCAAGGGAAACGTCGATCACTGGGTCGCGGTGGTCAAGCCGGGCCGGGTGCTGTTTGAGATCACCGGGGTGGCCGAAAGCTCCGCCCGCGAAGCGTTCCGGCTGGCCTCGCAGAAACTGCCCATCAAGACCCAGTTCGTTTCCAGATATGAGCTGTGATAGCGAGGAGCCGTCTGATGAAGGCGCTAGACCTCAGGAACATGACTTCAGATGAATTGCGGCACGACTTGGACAACATGTACGAGGAACTCTTCAACCTGCGCTTCCAGCTGAGTACCAATCAATTGACCAACCACAACCGTATCCGTCAAGTCAAGAGAGACATTGCCCGCGCCAAGAGTATCCTGAGAGAGCGGGAGATACAGCAGGCGGGGGAGGAGTCACCATGAGCGGAGGACGCAAGTCCATGGTCGGTGCGGTAGTCAGTAACAAAATGGACAAGACGGTTGTAGTAATCGTTGAAAGGCGGGGCAGACACCCTCTTTACCAGAAAGTGGTCAAGTCGCGGAAGAAATTCAAGGCCCATGACGCCGACAACGCCTGCCAGATAGGCGATGTGGTTCGCATCGTCGAAAGCCGCCCTCTGAGCAAAGAAAAGCACTGGGTGGTGGAAGAGATAGTGAGGGCAGGGCAGAGAGGGTAGAGCAATGATCCAGTCAGAGAGCCATCTACGCGTGGCGGACAATACTGGCGCACGGGAGATCATGTGCATCAAGGTCTTGGGAGGATCGAAGCGCCGCTACGGACGTGTGGGAGACATCATCATCGCCACCGTCAAGCAGGCCATCCCTTCCGGTTCCGTGAAGAAGGGCGAGATTGTGAGGGCTGTGATAGTACGCACCGCCAAGGAGTACGGACGCGCTGATGGCTCGCACATACGCTTCGACGAGAATGCTGCGGTAATCCTAGACGACCATGAGAACCCGAAGGGCACCCGCATCTTTGGCCCTGTGGGCCGGGAGTTGAGGGAGCGTGGGTTCATGAAGATCGTCTCTCTATCCCCGGAAGTTCTGTGAAGTGGACTTCTGGCTACAAGGGTCAAGAAGATGAAGAGAATCAAGCAGGGTGACACCGTTGAAGTGATCCGGGGCAACTACCAGGGTGTGAGAGGTAGCGTGCACAGGGTGCTGGCGGACAAGGACCAGGTGATCATCTCAGGTGTCAACATCATCAAGAGGCACACCAAGCCCACTGGTCGCGTGCGCACGCAAGCCGGCATCATCGAGCGGGAGGCCCCGCTACACATCTCAAATGTGGCCCTGGTGTGCCCGCAGTGCAGCCAGCGCTCCAAGGTCGCCTTCAAGGTTCAGCCGAGCGGAGCCAAAGCCAGGGTCTGCAAGAAATGCAACGAGACAATAGAGTAGCGAGGAACCTTGGTTAGAGAGGCCATCATGTCTAGACTGAAAGAGACCTACCAGAAGGAGATAGTTCCCGTCCTCGAAGAGGATCTTGGCTATGGCAACGTGATGCAGGTGCCGCGTTTGGTCAAGATCGTGGTGAACATAGGACTGGGGGAGGCCCTGCAAGATGCCAAGGCCCTGGATGGGGCGACTCGAGACCTGAGTATCATAACGGGACAGCAGCCCATTATCACCCGAGCTCGGAAGTCAATCGCCGGGTTCAAGCTTAGAGAGGGCATGGCTATTGGGGCGAAGGTCACACTTCGAGGTCGGCGCATGTACGATTTCCTTGATCGGCTGTTGAACGTCGCTCTACCACGCCTGCGAGACTTCCGGGGTGTTTCTCGCGATTCCTTCGACGGCCGGGGCAACTACACCCTGGGCCTGCAGGAACAACTGGCGTGGCCCGAGATAGACTACGACTCGATTGACAAGGTGCGGGGCCTGGAGATCAGCATCGTGACTACGGCCAAGACCGACGAGGAAGCAAGGCGCCTACTGACCTTGCTGGGCATGCCTTTCAAGAGAGTATAGCGTCACAGGCAAGGAATTCATCTTTCATTAATGCACTTATGGAGGTCACGTGGCCAAGAAGTCGATGATCGCCAGAGAGACGCGAAGGAAGTACAAGACACAGGTGCGGAATCGCTGCTCGATCTGCGGGCGTCCGCGAGCGTACATGCGGCGCTTCGGGCTATGCCGCATATGCTTCCGTCAGTTGGCCTTGGAGGGCAAGGTCCCTGGCGTCACCAAGTCCAGTTGGTAAACGAGAAAGGGCGTTGGTATCATGCACACCGATCCCATTGCTGACTTGCTCACCCGCATCAGGAACGCGATAGGCGTACGACATTCACAGGTGATAGCACCTTCGTCCAAGATGAAGGTGTCTATAGCCAAGGTGCTGCACGAAGAGGGGTACATCCAAGGCTACGATGTCACCAAGGACCGCCCCCAGGCCATGCTCCGCGTATGGCTGAAGTACGATGAGGACGGAGAGCCGGCGCTCATCGCCGTGAAGCGGGTCAGCAAACCCGGATGTCGAGTGTATGCGGGTCGAGGCGAACTGCCCAGGGTGAGGAGCGGTATGGGGACAGCTATCGTGTCGACTTCCAAGGGTGTCATGACCGATAGGAAGGCAAGGAACTTGGGCGTCGGTGGTGAGGTTCTGTGTTATGTATGGTAGTGAGAACTGTCAAACATTGTCTCCTGATGTGGTAGGGGCAAACCTTCCACTTCGGTGGGAGGGCAGAGGAGGTACGCTCTGATGTCTCGCATAGGCAAGCTGCCCATACCGGTGCCGCCTGGGGTCGAGGTGACCATCTATGGCTCCGATGTGAAGGTCAAGGGGCCGAAGGGCGAACTCTCGCGCACGGTCCACAGGGACATGTCGGTGCAACTTGAAGACAATCAATTGATTGTGAACCGCCCTACTGATCATAGACTGCACCGTTCACTGCACGGCCTGACAAGGGCGTTGCTGGCGAATATGGTGCACGGAGTCCACGAAGGATTCCGGAAAGAGCTTGAGATCCAGGGTGTTGGCTATCGCGCTCAGTTGGAGGGCGATAAGCTGATCCTCTCTGTGGGCTATTCGCACCCTGTTCAGGTCCTGCCCCCGCCAGGGATCACACTCTCCGTGGAGAAAGGCTATCGCACCATCGCCGTGGAGGGTGTAGACAAGGAATTGGTGGGCAGAGTAGCAGCGGAAATCAGGGCCGTGCGAAAGCCAGAGCCCTACAAGGGCAAAGGCATCCGCTACGCTGGCGAGTACGTTCGCCGCAAAGCAGGCAAGGCAGGCAAGATCGGCTAGCACGTCTCCAGGCTGAGTAGCAGTCGTGGTGGGAGCAGAATGCTATGAGCACGACAAGTGACCGCAGAGCGGCGCGCAATCGCAGACATCTACGGGTCCGCAAGAACATAGGGGTCAGCAAGGATCGCCCGCGACTTTCCGTGTTTCGCAGTCTGAAGCATATCTATGCTCAGATTATCGACGATACCGAAGGTCAGACTTTGGCAGCTGCGTCAACTCTGGATCCTGAGATACGAGACCAGGTTGCGGGCCTGAAGAAGTCGGAACAGGCCAAGGTGGTTGGTGAGCTTCTGGCCCAAAGGGCCACGGCCCGCGGCATCGAGAATGTTATATTCGACAGAGGTGGGTACAAGTACCACGGTCGCGTGCAGTCTCTCGCCGACGGCGCGCGCGGCGGGGGCCTGAAGTTCTAGCAGGAGCGACACAGCCCCTGTCCCGGGGTCGGCCGAGCTCGCATGTGTCGTACGGCTTGAGTAGACTGAGGGAAAGAGGACATTGATGGAAGAGGAATTCAAGCAGGAGCGTGTTGTCCACATCGCCCGCGTGGCCAAGGTAGTCAAAGGAGGCCGCCGCTTCGGATTCCGAGCTGTGGTGGTGGTGGGCGACGGCCGAGGCAGCGTTGGTTCTGGCGTTGGCAAGGCGAGAGAGGTACCCGAGGCGATCCGCAAGGGGATCGAGAAGGCTAAGAGGAACATGGTTCGAGTGCCCGTCGCGGGTACCACGATACCCCATGAGGTGATCGCCCGGTTCGGAGCGGCCAGGGTGCTGCTCAAGCCCGCCTCACCGGGAACCGGCGTCATCGCTGGCGGAGGCGTGCGGGCAGTGGTCGAGGCAGCTGGCATTAAGGATATCCTTACCAAGTCACTGGGCAGTGCCAATATCCTGAACGTAGTCTCGGCAACTATGGAAGGTATGAAGCAACTGAGAGACCCGGAACAAGAGGCGCGCCGACGGGGCAAGCCCGTGAATGAGGTATTGCCTTTCTGGGAGCAGTCAGATGGCCAAGAGTAGCAAGCAGCTACAAATAACCTGGGTGAAAAGCAGCATAGGCTATTCCCAAGACCAGAAGGCTACCATCAAGGCGATGGGCTTTCGCCGTCTAGGCCAGACGGTAGTGCTACCCGATAATCCCTCGATCAGAGGTATGGTCCACAAGGTGAAGCACCTTGTGGAGGTTCAGGAGACCTAGAGCGATCGGTCTGGACTAGGGAAGGCCGTGCCACCACGCCAGATACTAGTGGGGCAGGTGTTCCTTCGGAGGAGCCATGAAGTTACACGATTTGAGACCAGCCAAGGGGTCGAAGAAACAGAGAAAGCGGGTAGGAAGAGGGGACAGCTCCGGGAGCGGCAAGACGGCCGGACGTGGTACCAAAGGACAGAAGTCCCGTTCGGGTGGGAACATCCCCCCGCACTTCGAGGGCGGTCAATTGCCACTTGTTAGGCGGCTGCCTCGAATGAGGGGCTTTACCAACATCTTCAAGACCCAGTTCGCCACGGTGAATCTCGATCGGCTCAACGAACGCTTTGACAAGGGCGATGAAGTCACTCCCTCTGCGCTGACCGAGGTAGGCCTCATCAAATCACCGAATGAACTGGTCAAAGTGCTGGGGAGAGGGGAACTGAAGAAACCGTTGACCATCAAGGCTCACGGCTTCTCCGCCAGTGCAAGGGCGAAGATCGAGGCCGTGGGGGGGAGCGTTGAGGAACTGGCTCTGCCGGCTCATTGGCCAAAGAGGGGGCGGCGCCCCAGGCCTCGGTAGGGGGAGAGAAGTGGAAACCATACGCAATGCGCTGAATGCCTTCAAACTGCCGGACTTGCGGCGGAAGATACTCTTCACGCTGGCTATGCTGGTTGCCTATCGCTTCGCGGCCCATGTACCGGTGCCCGGTGTGAATGCAGACGCGTTGAAACAGCTCTTCCAGAGCAACCAACTGCTGGGGTTGCTGGACATGTTCTCGGGCGGCGCCATGTCTAGTTTCTCCGTGGTGGCCATGGGCGTCTATCCCTATATCACGGCGCAGATTATCATGCAGCTTCTCCAACCGCTGATCCCGCCCTTACAGCGGCTGGCTCAAGAGGGCGAGGCGGGCCAGGCCAAGATGAGCCAGATCACCCACATCGTGACGGTCCCTATGGCCGCGCTTCAGGCGCTTGCGCAGATCAATATGTTCAGCCGCGGTGCCGTGCCTGTGCTAGAGAACTTCAATCTGTTCGCTGCCGACACCTTCTTGTCCAGCCTGGCCACGGTCGTTACCCTCACCGCCGGCACGATGTTCGCTGTGTGGCTGGGAGAGCTCATCACGGAGCAGGGAATAGGCAACGGCATATCCATCATCATTTTCGGAGGCATTGTGGCCCAGATCCCTCAGAGAGTTGCCCAGGACATGAGCACCAATATTCCAGGCCTCATAGCTTTTGCCCTCATCGGTGTGGTGACAGTGGCCGCCATAGTTTTCATTTACGAGGGACAGCGGCGAATCCCTGTCCAGTACGGAAAACGCGTGAGGGGCACCAAGATCTACGGGGGGCAGAGCACTCACATACCGATGAAGGTCAACTCTGCGGGGATGATCCCTCTCATCTTTGCATCTTCCCTTCTGATCCTCCCGGGGGTGGTTGCCAGCTACTTGCAGTTCTCGGATAGCCAGATCATAGCAGGTATCGCTCAGGGCATTGTCAATCTCTTCGATAACGAGAAGATACTCTACTGGATAATGTACTTCATGATGGTGGTAGGCTTCACGTATTTCTACACAGACGTCATCTTCCAGCAGCAGAACATGCCGGAGAACCTCCAGAAACATGGAGGCTTCATCCCTGGCATACGCCCAGGCGCGCGCACAGCCGAGTACCTGAATCGCGTGCTGCGGCGCATAACGCTGGTCGGCGCCCTGTTCCTGGGGATGGTGGCCGTGCTCCCTTTCTTCGTGAGCAGGCTCACGCCCATGACAACCATGATTGTGACCAGCACAGGCCTGCTGATCGTCGTTGGCGTGGTTATCGACACCATGAAACAGTTGGAGGCGCAGTTGCTGATGCGCCACTATGAGGGCTTCTTGAGATAGCACGCTTGGAGGTCTCTTGAATCTGGTAATGCTTGGCCCGCCGGGGGCCGGCAAGGGTACGCAGGCGACCTTGCTGGCAGAGAAGCTGGGCATACCTCACGTAGCCAGCGGCGATCTCTTTCGAGAAGCGCTCAAAGAGCAGACGGGACTGGGATTGACCGCCCAGTCCTACATGGATCGCGGTGAGCTGGTGCCCGACGAGGTCACCATCGCCATGGTTGAAGAGCGGTTGGCGAGATCAGACTGCGATGGCGGGGTCATCCTTGACGGCTTTCCCCGTACGATCGAGCAAGCCGGGGCGCTGAAGCGACTTCTCCATGACCAGGGGAAGGTGATAGATGCCGCGATCTTTATTGACGCCGCTGAAGACGAGTTGGTGAGGAGGCTTTCGAGCCGCTGGACTTGTCGGAATTGCCAGGCTATCTACAATGTCATTTCGAACCCTCCTAGTGAGGAGGGAAGGTGCGATATATGCGGTGGTGAGCTCTATCAGCGTGCCGACGACGTGCCGGAGACTGTGAGAAACCGGATTCGGGTCTACCGGCAGCAGACCAGCCCTTTGATAGACTACTACCGAGATGAGGGATTGCTCGTTACCATCAAGAGCGAAGGCGGCATTGAGCGCGTACAGCAGAAGATCTTGGAAGCCCTGCAGATCACGTGATGGTCATCAGAAAATCCAATCGTGAGCTGGCACTGATGCGGGAAGCAGGGAAGATCGTGGCTCACACCCACGCTATTCTGCAGGACAACATCAGGCCCGGGGTCACCACGGCGGAGCTGGATGCGCTGGCCTATGATGAGGTCACGAAACACGGGGCCGAGCCGTCTTTCCTCGGGTATAGGGACTACCCTGCGTCCTTGTGTGTGTCCGTCAATGAAGAGTTGGTGCACGGCATACCTGGACCGCGGGTGTTGAACGATGGAGATATCATCAGCCTGGACTTTGGGGCCATCTATCGCGGGTATCACGGTGATGCAGCGATCACCGTTGGGGTGGGGCCCATAGACAAGAAGGCCCAAGAGCTGATCGAGACCACACGGGGCGCTCTGGAGGCAGCCATCGCTCAATGCAGGAGGGGGAGTTATCTGGGTGACATCTCGTGGGCCATTCAGAGTTATGCGGAATCTAGAGGCTTTTCGGTGGTGAGGCAATACGTGGGCCACGGTATCGGGCGGAACATGCATGAAGACCCCCAAATACCGAATTATGGCCCACCGAGGAGAGGCATTCTCCTGAAACCAGGGATGACCTTTGCGCTGGAGCCTATGGTAAACGTGGGAGGCTATCTGACCCGGGTGCTGGATGACAACTGGACAGTGGTGACTGACGATCGTGAGCTCTCGGCTCACTTTGAGCACACTGTCGCCATCACTGATGGGGAGCCCGAGATACTGACCCGATTATGAGAAGTGGGGTTGATCATGAAGGTAAGACCATCGGTAAAGCGCCTCTGTGATAACTGCAAGATCGTGCGGCGGAGAGGTGTAGTGCGGGTCCTCTGCAAGAATCCGCGCCACAAGCAAAGACAAGGGTAGTCTGGCGGGGCAGGGTTCAAGGACCCGCGCATAACAGACAGGAGGACGACCATGGCTAGGATCGCCGGCGTTGACTTGCCCAAGAACAAGAGAGCAGAGATCGCCCTGACGTACATATACGGTGTGGGCAAGTCCACCAGCCAGAGAGTCCTGGATCAGGCGGGCATCGATCGCAACATCAAGGTCAAGGATTTGACGGAAGAAGATGCCACTCGCATCCGCGTCATCATTGACAAGGACCACAAGGTGGAGGGTGACCTTCGTCGAGAAGTCACCCAGAACATCAAACGCCTGCAAGAGATCGGCTCCTACCGGGGTTTGCGTCACCGTCGCAATCTCCCGTCGCGTGGCCAGCGAACCAAGACCAACGCGCGAACCAATCGTGGCGCGAGAAGGACGGTTCCTGGCAAGCGCAGGACCAGGTCGAAGAAGTAGCAGCGAGTTTCGCGTGATTGCGTGCAGGAGCACAGCTGGCCAATTGCCTGCAGTATGGCGGCTGAATCCCGGTATCGAATAGGGAGGAATAGGTGGCACGAAAGAAAGTCAAGAAACGCGGACCGCGTCGTGTGCGCAGGGATGTTCCCGTTGCACAGGCACACATACAGTCAACTTTCAACAACACAATCATTACCGTCACGGACCTGAGGGGCGACGTGATCACCTGGAGCAGCGCCGGTACCGCGGGATTCAAGGGCTCGCGCAAGAGCACTCCGTACGCGGCACAGCTTGCAGGCCAACAGGCGGCCAGGCAAGCGATGGCCATGGGCGTGAGGGAGATGGATGTCTTCGTCAAGGGCCCAGGTCCTGGACGTGAAGCGGCGGTTCGCGCAATGCAAGCTGCGGGCATCGCGGTCAGGTCCATTAGCGACGTTACGCGCGTACCACACAACGGCTGTCGTCCCCCGAAGAAGCGACGCGTGTAGCCCAGGTGCCGTGACCCGGCCCGTACCAGGACGAACTTACCAGAGGAGAAAACATGGCGAGATACAGAGGCCCGGCCTGCAAGCTCTGTCGCAGAGAGGGAGCGAAGCTGTTCCTTAAGGGAGCGCGGTGCTTCACGGCCAAGTGCGCTTTTGAGAAGCGGTCTTATCCGCCTGGCATGCACGGTCGGAGCCGCCGCTTTCGGCGCAAGACTACGGACTTTGGCACGCAATTGCGCGAGAAGCAGAAGGCTCGGCGCATGTACGGTGTGATGGAGAGGCAGTTCCGCGGGTATTTCAAGGATGCGGAACGTCGCAAGGGTGTGACGGGCGCCAACCTGCTACAGATCCTGGAGAGCAGGCTGGACAACATCGTGTACCGGCTTGGCTTTGCCGGTTCGCGGGCTCAGGCGCGGCAGCTGGTCACGCATGGACACTTCGCCGTCAACGACAAGAAGACCGATATTCCGTCCTACCTGGTCAAACCTGGAGATGAGATAGCTGTGCGGGGCAAGAGCAAGCAGAACGCGTACTTCGAAAGCGTGGCACAGGAGATGGAGCACCGCTTCGTACAGGAGTGGCTCAGCGTCGACATCAGCACATTGTCCGGGCGGGTGTTGGCTCTCCCCAGTCGCGAGGAGATCGAAGCGCCCCTCAACGAGCAAGTGATCACAGAGTATTATAGCAGGTAGGGCAGTTTCTCACGCCGGACGCTATGATGAGGAGGGACACCCTTGCTACCCAATTTGGTTCTGCCCAAGATCGAGACTGAAGCGATTGCCGAGCGGTATGGGCGCTTTGTCATTGGGCCGCTGGAGAGCGGTTACGGTGTGACTGTTGGCAATTCACTACGCCGAGTTCTTCTGGCGTCGTTGCCCGGTGCAGCAATAACCTCCGTCAGAGTGGATGGTGTCTATCATGAGTTCTCACCGATATCTGGAGTCAAAGAAGACACGATGACCCTGCTTCTCAACTTGAAGCAGATCAGGATGAAGATACACGGCGACGAACCAGTGAGACTTCGACTTGAGGTCCAAGGAGAAGGTATTGTCACAGCAGCCGATGTCGAATGCCCGAGCGAGGTGGAGATCGTCAACTCTGAGCTTCACCTACTCACTCTGGATGCCAAAGACTCCAGGGTCGAGCTGGAGATGATCGCCGAGCGCGGACGTGGCTATAGCCCCAGTGAGGAGAGAGGCGAGCTAGCCATCGGGCAACTACCCGTGGATGCCGTGTTTTCCCCCGTTAGGAGGATTGCCTATACCGTTGATCGAGTTCGCATCGGCGAGATCACTGACTTTGACCAACTCAAACTGGATATCTGGACTGACGGTACCATCCAGCCCGAAGAGGCGCTCACTACTTCCGCTCAGATCCTGGCCAGGCACTTCTCTCTCGTGGCCAACGTGGGAGGGGCGCTGGCAGAGGAGGCAGAGGAGGCCGTGGAAGAAGGCATCCCCGAGCGTATTTACGAGATGCCCATCGAGGATCTCGACCTCACCGTGCGAGCTTACAACTGTCTGAAACGCGCTGGGATAACGAAGGTAGGCTTGATTCTTGAGAAGTTGGAAAAGGGCGACGATGAGATTCTGGCGATCAGGAACTTCGGGCGCAAATCTCTGGATGAACTGAAACAGGCGCTGGAAGATAAGGATCTCCTCCCAGAACCGCAGGAGGAAGAGAGCGATGAGACATAGAGTAGCAGGCCGCAGACTCAAGCGGTCCAGCAGCCACCGGCAGGCGCTGTTCAAGAACTTGATCACGGAGTTGTTCCGTCACCGCAGGATAACGACTACGGAGGCCAAGGCGAAGGCGGTGCGCCCTGAGGCTGAGAAGCTCATAACCGTGGCCAAGCGCTCTATGGACATGGAGAGCGATGTTCACGCGAGGCGACGGGTGCTGCGCACCATAACCGATAAAGAGGTCATGCAGCAGTTGTTCGAGACCATAGCCCCCGAGTACAAGAATCGTCCCGGCGGGTACACCCGCATCATCAAGCTGGGACCCCGTCAGGGCGATGCTGCGCCCATGGCTATCATAGAACTGGTGGAGTGAGTGGTCGGATGCGGGGGACTGTTGCTGGAACCCGCAAGGTTAAAGCCGTCGTGGAGTACGATGGCACCGCATATGCGGGGTTTCAACAACAACCAAACATAGCGACCATCCAGGGAGAGTTGGAGAGAGCCTTGGCCGAGGTGACACAAGAAGCAACCAAGGTAGTGGGAGCCGGTCGTACAGATGCCGGCGTGCACGCAGGTGGACAGGTGATTCACTTCCTGACTGGGTGGAAGCGATCGCTGGAGGAGCTGCACCGAGCCTGCAACGCGCTGTTGTCGGCTGATATCGCCATCAAGGAGATGACGATGGCCCCACCTGATTTCCATGCACGGTTTAGTGCGGTGACCCGAGAGTACCGGTATACCATTCTGAATCAGAGAATCCGCTCGCCACTGGAGGGGCGCTACGCGTACCACCATTGGCAGCCTCTGGACGCAGAAGCCATGGGGGAGGCTTTGCAGTGCCTCGTGGGTACGCATGATTTCGCCTCCTTCGGGCAGCCGACGCAAGGTGACAGTACCGTTCGGAATGCGGTGCATGCCAGCTGTGTTAGACAGGGCAGCCGCATTTACATTGATCTTACTGCCAATGCCTTCCTGCGGCACATGGTGCGGACTGTAGTGGGCACTTTGCTGCTGGTCGGCAGAAGCATGCGCTGCCCCGAGGATGTGAAGACAATTCTCGAGGCCAAGGACAGAAGTCAGGCTGCTCCGCCTGCTCCACCCCATGGCCTATGCCTGGTGAGAGTGAACTACTGAGGTATCGAGGAATGAGAACTTATTCTACGAAACCCGCCGAGATCGAGCGTCAATGGTTCGTGGTCGACGCCCGAGGTCAGACCCTGGGCCGGTTGGCCTCGGAGATAGCGAAGATCTTGAAGGGAAAGCATAAACCCATCTATACTCCGCACTTGGACACTGGGGACTTCGTCATCGTCATCAATGCCGGGAAGGTCCACGTCACGGGTAACAAGATGGACCAGAAGATGTATTATCGGCATTCTGGCTATCCAGGCGGCCTCAAGAGCATAACCCTGAGAGAACAGTTGAAAAGACACCCCACGCGGGTCATTCGTTCTGCGGTCAAGGGGATGTTGCCGCATAACAGGTTGGGTCGGGCGACGCTGAAGAAGCTGAAGGTGTACGCAGGAGATGCGCACCCTCACGAAGCCCAGCAACCCAAGCCCCTGGAATTCTGAAGCGGCGCCGTCCGGGACCGTATTGAAGGAGGTTACAGCTAGTGGCGGAAGATAAGGAATTGGCGGAAGAGAAGCAAGCAGCCGAGGAGGTACCAGAGGCTGCCGAGGCAGCTTCACCACCGAAGATGGAGGAAGAAGCGGCCGAGGCGCCGTTGGAAGTTGCTGCATCCGAGGAGGCTGGCCCGACGCCCGCCGTCCCAGAGGCGGAAGCACCTGTCACGGAAGAGGGCAGCGCGGCAGAGGCGGCTCCTGTTTCGGAGGAGCCAACCCCTTCTGGGGATGCCGAGCGGGTGGAGCATGTTCCGCCGCTGGCCGAGCTGGACGATCTGGAGCGGCAGACCGACATATACTATTACGGCACTGGGCGACGGAAGACAGCCAGTGCTCAAGTACGCCTCTACCCCTCCAAAGAGCCTGCGATCATTGTCAACGACTTGGCTATGGAGGAGTACTTCTCTCGCACTGGTGATATCGTGCTCCTTAAGCGGCCGCTTCAAGTGACGGCCACCGAAGCGATGTTCAGAATCACGGTGAAGGTTCGGGGTGGCGGGATCACAGGGCAGGCTGGAGCCATCCGTCACGGTATTGCGAGGGCGTTGACCAGGGCGAACCCGGAGCTGCGCGGAGCGCTTCGTAGGGAAGGCTCTCTGACTCGAGATCCACGTATGAAAGAGCGGAAGAAGCCCGGCCTCAAGCGGGCCAGGAAAGCGCCTCAGTACACCAAGCGCTAGTACTAACAGAGGAAGGGGAAGCGCCGTGCCTTGGCACGGCGCTTTTTCGTTTGTCGACCCTCGCCTCTGGGGGATACCTACCAAGTCAATTCGTGTGTCGTGGTCGCGAGGGCATCTCTCCCCCCGCTAGAACAGGTAGAGGATGGCCAGCACCGTGCCACCCCACAGCAAGTTGTTGATGACCAAAGGGGGGTCCTTGATCAAGATCTCCTCTGGACTCGCCGGGAGATCTGGCCGTTCGATGAGTACCAGATAGCGGAGAATGCCGTAGAGCACGAAGGGGATGGTAAGCATCATGCTCTTGTTCTCAGGCACGTGAGCGCCCCAGAAGGTGTAGAGCGAATAGGCGATGAGCGTGGACGAGGTGACCACGGAGATCATCTGCCCGAGAAGGTTGGAGCTGTAACCCGCCAGCGTTCTGCGATGCTTGGGCGCGAGGTCGCCGAGGACGATCAGCTCGTGACGCCGCTTACCCAGGGCCAAGAACAGCGCCAGGAAGCCGGCGCATACGTAGAGCCAGGGCGAGAAGGTAGTGGCTCTCGCGACAAGCGAGCCACACATGACCCTCAGGACAAACGCCGCAGCTATGGTCAGAACATCGAGGATCACGAAATTGGTCAGCAACAGAGAGTAGGCGATCTCCACCCCCAGGAAGGTCGAAGCGACCAGGCCCAACCGAAAATCCACGATGAAAGCGACCAGCAAACTGGTCGCCGCCAGCACTGCCGCCGCTCCCAAAGCCCACGACCTCTTGAGCTTTCCGGCTGCCAACGGGCGGTCCCGCTTTGCCGGATGGTACCTGTCTCGCTCTGTGTCCACCAAGTCGTTGACAAGATACGATGCACTGGAGAGCAGACATAGACAGGCGAAGGCTACCACGGAGCGTCCGAATAGATCAGTCATCCCCAACTTCAAGCCAAAGGCCAGGGGTGCGAACATGAAGATGTTCTTCAGCCAGCGCCTGAGGTGCATGGCGCCGAATAACTCGCCAACCAACTCATCCTCTCCTAGAACACGTACAGTATCAAGAACACGGCGGCGCCCCAGCACAAGTTGCTGAGCACAAACGGAGCGTCCCCTATCAGTATCTCCTCGGGGCTGCCACCCAGGTTTCTCTGATGAACCAAATAGAGATAGCGAAAGATGCTGTACAGGGCAAAGGGAATGGTGAGCATCATGCTCTTATTCGAAGGCAGGTTCTCAGCCGAAAAAGTGTACAGTGAGTAGGCGATCACCAACGAGGAGGTCACGAGGGCCATCATCTGGTCCAGCAACTCTGGCGTGTACTCTTGCAGCACTTTCCGGTGGCCGTGGGCATTGTCGCCGAGAACAGAGAGTTCGTTGCGCCGCTTACCGAAACCCAAGAAGAGCGCCAGCAGGCTCATGCACACGTAAAGCCAGGGAGAGAATCTCGCGGCCTCAGCTACGACGGAGCCAGCAGCCACGCGCAGCACGAATCCAGCTGCGATGATCAGGACGTCAACGATGACGACATTCTTCAAGCCGAAGGAGTACGCTAGCTGCATGACAAAGTACACGAGACCAATGAGACCGAACCCTGGGTCGAGGAGGAATGACAAAGCCAGAGCGATGATCGGCAGGACTACTGCCGCCCCTAGGGCCCAAGACCTGCTCAGCTTCCCCGACGCCAATGGCCGGTTGCGCTTCACGGGATGCTGGCGATCCTTCTCCACGTCAGTGAGGTCGTTTATCAGGTACACGCTGCCAGACAGTACGCAGAAGAGAATGAAGGCCGCTACCGTCCTGGCAACGTAGGTGAGGTCAAACAGCTTCAGGTCGAAGAGCAGCGCAACGAAGATGAATAGATTCTTCGTCCACTGCTTGGGACGCATGGAGATAAGTAGCTGCTTCGGCACAAAGACCATGATAACTTATCGACCGGCAATAGTCAATCGTTTGACTTTTGCCGTGCAGGGGGTTAGCTTTGGCTCATGGATAAGGTTCGGCTCGATACGCTGCTCATCGAGAGAGGACTGGCCGAAAGCTGGCACAAAGCTCAGGGTCTGATTATGGCTGGCCAGGTGCTGGTGGACGGTCAGGTGGCGGACAAGCCCGGAAAGCAGATCCCGGAAGGCGCGCAGGTGATCATTCGTGAGGGCCTTCCGTATGCCAGCAGAGGGGGTCTCAAGCTCGAACACGCCCTCGCCTGCTTCGAGATAGATGTCTCGCAGAAGGCCGCGGTGGACGTTGGGGCCTCTACAGGGGGCTTCACCGACTGTCTCTTGCAGCGGGGTGTGCGGCAAGTCTATGCCATCGATGTGGGGTACGGTCAATTGGCCTGGCAACTGCGCCAGGATCCCCGAGTGGTTGTGCTGGAGCGAACGAACATACGTCATCTGAAGAGCCTCCCTGAGCCTCTGGAGCTGGCGACCATAGATGTGTCCTTTATCTCTCTGGAGTTGGTCCTGCCCCCGGTCGTGAAGCTACTGCAGCCCCGAGGAGAAATCCTGGCCCTCATCAAGCCCCAGTTCGAGGCCAGACGGGACCAGGTCGAGAAAGGTGGAGTGGTGAGAGACGCGGCGGTGCACAGGCTTGTATTGGAGAAGATCATCAGACGAGCGATGGAAGAGGAGCTCCGGGTACGGGGCTTGACGCCGGTTCCATTGAGAGGTCCTGCGGGGAATGTGGAGTTCTTCATCCATCTCAGCCGGGATCAGCGGCTGGACAACATCCACATCGAGGAAGCCCTGGACGCCTGTCTGGGCCAGGCGGAGACCATCTAGCAGTTTGGCTCTGAGCTGTGCGCGAGGAAGAGCGGCCATTGGAAATCAGCGAAGTAGATCGACAAGAGATAGAGGACTTCCTTCAGCAGCAATGGAGGTCCGTCAATGAGCGCATGTTCGGCCGCTATGATGCGGGGATGTGGGACGTGGGACGCCACGCGCTGGGGGCCTACGACGATGGCAGGATCGTGGGCGCCGCTTTGTTCAAGATCGAAGCGGGCCTGGGAAAGGTAGGTCAGGTCATCACGGCCGCTGACTGTCGTAGACATGGCATAGGACAGGCCCTCATGGCGAGGGTTGAGGAGATCTGCCGCCGCGAGGGATGTCACAAGCTCAGTCTGAAGACCTACTGGAACTCCGAGGCGCAGCGCTTCTATCAGAAGCAGGGGTATGTGGTGGAGGCCATCCTGCGTCGCGACTTGCACGGCATTGACATGTGCCAGATGTGCAAGTTCCTGTGAGGGCAGTGTTCACAGCGACCCCATGAGGCACCTGTCCTGTTCTACCGGCCACGCCGCTCGATGGTGAGGGCTGTCTCCTCAAGTGTCGGGACGTGCACGCATCATATCCTGTTGTGGCAGAGCGACCGCCCTGCCACACAGGGCACGTGTGCGATTCCAGTCCCCGCCGTACCGCCCATTCGCCAGGGAGGCCCCGCGTTAATCGGAGCCCTGGTCACGTGCCACCATTGACAAAGGCCTCAACGTACTCTAAAATTGCCTCCGATTAGTTGGCCACAGGAGAGATCATGCCTCTCATAACCCCCCTCTGCCCTATCATCATCCTCATCCTGGGAGCCGTTGTCCTGCCACTGGTAGGGAGGATAGTCAGGGTCAGGATCGCACAGGTGTTGGCGCTCGTCGTGGCGGCCAGTTGCCTCGCCTCCTGCCTGCTGCTGTACTGGGACCAGCCGACCACGTGGGCCGCGGATCTCTGGCGTCCTTCATCTCTGTTCGCAGTGGAGCTGGGGTACCGCGCGGATGGTCTGTCATTGGGGTTCTTGTTGATTACAGCCGGCATCGCGATGATAGCTGTTCTTTCTGCCAATTCATCTCTCGATTCGGAGCACAGCCAGGCTGAGCCCTATGGTGCACTATTCCTCCTCATGGCGGGCGCATTCAGTGTCATGCTCTCCGCCAACCTGGTTACGATGTGCCTCAGCTGGGGGCTTCTTGACCTTGGATTGCTGACAGTCACTGCCATTGCACACGGTGGACGGAGAGCCTCTCGAACCGGACTGAGACTGCTGCTGGTGAACTACCTGGGAGGGGTGGCTCTGCTGGCAGCCCTCCTGGTGTTCCAGGGACAGGGCCAGACCTTCTCCCTTCAGGCAGCGGCTCTCCCCACGAAGGTCATCTCGCTGGCAATGCTGGCTGCCCTGGTGCGCCTGGGGCTGTATCCAACGTTTGTTGCCCTGCCGTCGAGCGTTGATATGAAGCTACCCACCCTGATCCTGTGGCACATAGTCCCTGTGAGCGTGGGAGGATACGTGCTGGCTCGCGTTCTTGGCCTGACTGCGGTGGCATCGTTGCCTGGCCAGGAACTTGCCCTGGTTCTGGGGAGCCTGGCCGTCATTCTCAGTCCCTTTCCTCTGTGGTTTGCGAGCAATCTCAGAAGCATGGCCCCCTTCCTTGTGTTGAACCAGGTGGGCCACATGGCTCTAGCGGCCGCCGTCGCCGCGCCGTATTCTGCCGCCATCATAGCATCACAGGCCGTCACCCTGGTGCTTGCTCTCAGCCTGTTGCTCCTGAGTCAACACACTGCTGATGCCTCCATGCCGCGCAAGTATCAGGTCTGGAAGCGGTGCTGCGTGTTGGTGGCCTTCGCGTCCCTAGCGGCCACACCTCTTACGCTGGGGTTCGTGAGCCGCCAGCTGCTGTACCAATCCCTGCTAGAGTCCGGGCTCGCTCCTCTCATCCTCCTGAGCTTGCTGGCCAATAGCTTGGTGGCTGCTCCCTTCTTGAAGGTAGGTCTGGAGCAACCGTCAGAGCAGGCAGGTGGAGACAAAACGCCTGCTCTCCTGCTGGGTAGCCTGACAGCGCTGGCTGTGCCGTTGGTCCTTTGGGGCATCCACCCTCCATCTCTGGGGCTGTTGATGGGACCACAAAGCTCGCTGGCGGCTTGGCCCGTCCTGACAGATCTTGTCTACTCAGCTGGGACCCCCTGGCCAGCGATGCTATTCTTGGGCAATCTCCTGTCGCTGGCTGCGGGATATCTCTTGTACCGCAACGGGGAGACCATCGTGGCCCGGGCCGGGATATCCCTGGAGACGCTTCAGACAGTTGCGCAGATGGAGTGGCTCTTTCGTGCCGTCGACTGGACGGGGCAGAGGGCGGCGGCCGTCCTGGAACAGGTGGCAGGCTTCTTCGAGGACACTCGCTCTCCAGGTTGGATTCTGGTATTCGCGACCCTTGTCACTCTCCTGCTCTTGACTATCTGAGAGACTGAGATGGACACACTTCAAGACCTTTTCTTGGCTCTGGCCAGCCTTTCCCACTTGGAGCTGATGCTGGGACTGCTCATCACGGGCACAGTGATCATTGTTCTTGAGGACTGGAGGCTGAATCTGTGGGCTTTGATGGCCCAAGTTGTGTTGGTGGGAGTGCTTCTGGTCAGGGTGATGCCGCTCCAGGTGGCGCTCGTCAAGATCATCGTCGGAGGCATGGTCTGTGTCATTCTGTACCTCACGGCCCGGAGAGTGCAGTGGGGAGGGGAGTTGGCGGCTACCCACGGCTCCCACGATGCGCGCACGGCCGGGCGAGAGGTCTTCACCATGAATCTGTGGTTCAGACTCCTTGTAGCCCTGCTGGTCGCGGTAGTCACCTACGCTCTGGGGAGCAGGCACCCCTTCGTGGTTCAGCCGCAAGGCATCTCTCAGGCTTGCTACTGGCTGGTTGGGATCGGCCTCCTCACAGTCGTCCTGACCACGGATATCTTCAAGGTCGGCCTGGGCCTGATCACTTTCCAGGCTGGCTTCGGGATACTCCTGGCCACTTTCGAGAACAGTCTTAGCGTGGCCGCGCTGGTGGGAGTGGTCGATATCCTCATCGCTCTGGCCATAGCGTACCTTACCTCGGCTCAGATGGCCTTCACCGTCGAGGACGATACGGCATGAATTTGCTACTTCTGGTCTTTCTTCCGCTCGGCGCCGCCGGCCCAGTCTATCTATTAAGGCGCTACTGGAGTGCTGCTGTCGCTGCCTCTCTGGCGACGGTGGTGGCGCTGATAGCTATCTGCGGTCGCGCACAGCTTGGTGAGCCAGCGTACCTCCTGGGAAGGGAACTGGTCCTGGATGATTTCCATCGCTTCCTTCTGATCCTCTTTTACGTCCTGTCCAGCCTCATGATCGTCTACGCCTGGCGGCAACCACAGGGATGGGCGTTCTGTCCTTCCCTGTTGGCCATCATGGGTCTTCTCAGTGGAGCGATGATGATTCGTACCTTCCTCATCGCCGTTCTGCTTCTGGAGATGGCAGGACTGATCTTCGTCTTCATGATCCACGGCCGGCGTCCCGCCCCAATTGGGGCGGCGATCAGCTACCTGGTTCCCCTTGTCGTGGCAGCCCCTTGCCTACTCATCCTGCCATGGCTGACAGAGAGCTACACGCTGCACCCCGAGGATCTGCTGCTGATTCGATTCACTGTGATTGCCGTGTCCATCGGCTTTGGTATCCTACTGGCGGCAGCGCCCTTCCACTCGTGGTTGCCCGGAGTGGTAGAGGGCGCTCCCCCGATGGCGGGTGCACTATTGATCTGCATCTTCAGTCAGGTGCATTTGGCTCTCTTGATAGGTGTGCTCAGGGACAATCTCTGGTTAACGGCGGACTCACCGATGTTGTTGGTGATCACCGGCTGCGGCCTGTTGACGGCCCTGGTCGGCGGCCTGTTCGCCTTCGCGCAGCGGCAGCCGGGGCGTCTGCTGGCCTATGCCGCAATCAGTAACATGGGGTTCGTGCTGGTGGCTCTGGGAACGGGATCGGCGTGGGGCATCACCAGCGCTGTGGCACACTCGGTTACTCGCTCTCTGACGGTGCTCCTGGTAGCCATGAGTCTGGGGGCGGTGCGCACCCACCTGCGGCGCGAAACGGGATCCTCGCTGCAAGAGGCGCTGAGATGGGCACCGGGCGGCGTCTTGGGTTACATCGCCGGCGGCCTGGCCTTGGGAGGCTTTCCCTTGTTCAACGGCTTCGCCACCCGCTGGCTGATCTACCGATCTCTGCCTCAGCACGATGCCCTCTTCCTGGGCGTCCTTGTGCTGTCAGGGGTAGGTGTGGTGCTGGGGTATCTGCGATCACTGTCCACGATGCTCCAGCCATCGCCGGAGATGAGTGAGGATCGCGAGCCACTGCCGGTCACGGTGCTCATCCTGTCATTGGTAGGCTTGTGTTTGCTCCTCGGGCTGCTTCCTGGGCTATTGGTGACCCCACTGCATGACATGCTGCTGGCGAGTGGTCTTGTGAATGCGGGCCTGTGATGGTGGCGAGCGCCCGCAAGGCCACAGTACTGCTGTGTGACCTACGGTTGCATTCTCCTCCGGTGGCCTTAGACCTGATGCAGCCAACTTTTGGTAGACCCTTGGGCGACCGTGATCTTGCCGGGGTGCTGCACACCAAGGTATAATAGGCTTCATTAGTAGAGGAGCTTCGACGGGCGATGGCCGAGAATGTCCAGCAGGCTCTTGTCGGTCTGGCCGAGCAAGCGCTGAAGGTGATGCTCGTGGCGCATCCGGACGCCTGTCGCGCCTGTCGCGCCGTCCAGCGGCGGATCTACGATCCGCTGGAGGCGCCGAGCTTGCCTCTGGAGGGGTGTCTCACGCCCCCCTGCCGGTGCCGGTACGAAGCCTATGATCCGAGAGCGGTAGTCTCCAAGTTGTTGAGTGCCGGCGTGGACGCGGTAGAAGAGCAAAGGCTGGAGGAGGCCAGAGAGCTACTCTATCAGGTGATCGATCTCGACGAGCGGAATGAGAAGGCCTGGCTGTGGCTGAGCGGGGTGGTGGAGGGAATAGACGAGCGCATTATCTGCCTGGAGAACGTGGTAGCCATCAACCCCCATCATGAACCGGCGAGCCAAGGCCTCCGGCATCTGCAGGCGCAAAGACGGGAACTGGGCGCCGGCCAGAATACGGCTCGGAAGATCAAAGAGGCCAGAGAAGCAATCGATCACATCAGGGCCAGTCAGCCGAGAGTACTGACTCTTAGTGAAGCACCGGAGGTGCCTCCGAGGCCTTCGAGCGCAGCGACGTACAGTAGCCGGGCCGCGAGCGCGCAGCCCGTGAGGGTGCCCACAGGACAAGTCACGGGGACGCAAGAACCTCCTGTCAGCTTTGCCATCGTCTTCCTAGCCGTTCTCCTGGCGGTGCTGCTTCTGATCCTCATCGGGGCGGCACTGTTATCCTTGGGCAACCTTCTGAGGTAGAGCATGAAATCCAGGTCAAAGCTGGCTCTCGTGATAGGCGGTATTGTCGGAGGCTCATTGCTGGCCTTCTGCTGTGGCCTGGTTCTCACGGTGACGGTCATCATCCCGGCCAGAGAGGGAAGAGGACCGCTATCCTGGCCGACCGGTGTGCCAGTCACCGTGGCCTCGCCCTCGGTGGTCGTGGGCCCCGTGGCTCGCAGCACTCCTATCGCCCCATCCCCCACGGCGACCTACTCCATCATCATTTCCAGCCCTACGCCCGGCGGTTCTGTGTCCAGCCCCGCACCCACCGCGACGGTCCCGACCGCTGAGCAGACCGCCACGCTGCCCCCGCCGCCCCCGCCGACCGCAACCCCTAGGTACCCATTTTCCTATGTGGAGGGAAGCAGGTTGGAGGAGTTGCAGTGTGCCCATCCGTACCTCCAGGGCTGGGTGAAAGCGGCTGATGGATCTCCGTTGAACGGCGCTACCGTCCAGTGGCAGCACTGGAACAACACGGAGCATGCCATCAGTGGAGATCTCCAGTTTCTGTGGCAACCCGGGGAGTTCAAGTTCACCTACTACCCCAAGAACCCGGGCACGGAGACGGATTTCGTCCTCCAGGTGGTGGAAAGCGCAGACAATCCGGCTCCTCTGTCGGAGCCGCTGATGATCCACTACGCGGGCTGCGCCACCATGGGTCAGATCACGAACATCGTCTTCAAGCAGCACTAGGCGTGCGCGGCACCTCAGACGTGCGTCCCCCATGAACTCCGAAGAAGAGCAGCGAGCACAGCCTGAGTACATTCACCCTCGACCCGCGCAGGAGAGAGAGGGTCTCAGTTCCGCCTTCTGGCTGCCGGACGAGGACCCGCAGCAGATCATCGCCCGTGACCAGGCCACGATGGCCGAGCTGGGAATAGATCCTCAGCAATTGGCCCGCAAGATGGCGTGGGTCATAGAGTTGTCCCGACAGGACGAGCACTACTGCAAGACCTTCACCCACGACAGGTTCACCATCTCCAGCGCCTACTATCGGATGATGGTGCCCTGCCCCCTTTGTGACGGCGCAGGCGGCAACGGCGAGCTGCTCGTTATCGACAACGTCACGAGAGAGGAACTCTACTTCCCCTCCATGATGCCCCACCTCGTATCCGTTCACCACTTCTTCGAGAGCCCCCGCAGTAGTTATCGGGTGTAGCCGAAGGAGGCAGAAAGGGTGCTCAGGCACCTCGCTGTGCCGGACGAGTTCGTATACCCTCCCAAGACACGGGGCTGAGTACAGTCTCTCAAGGCTGTATTGGCGAGCCTCGTAGGTCATTCCTCCTGCTGGGTTTTGCACGATCACCGGGAGATCTACGCCACGGGGCCGGATGGTGTTGGCCGCTGGTCGCTGACCGGTAGTTCGCTCTTGTTGGAGCGGCGGCCGAACAACGTTAGACCGGCATGGAGCCAGGATGGGAAGCACATCGCGTTCCTTTCGGATCGGTCGGGCGAGTGGGAATTCTACGTGATGGACGCCGATGGAGGTGACCAGAGGCAGATCCTGGAGAACGTCACCAAGCAGTTGGATATCTATCACGCGGGAGGCAATGAGAGGGTCTTGTCCTGGGGCAGGTAGGTGCAGTATGTCCCAAACTACCGGGGCATAGGACTCCGCTTACACGGACCAGGGATCGGCCGGCCCGCTATGGCCTAGGGGACTTGACAGCCTATGGATAGCACGGTATAATTTAGTTAGTTTAGCGATTATGGAGAGATAGGAGATGCGATCATGGGGAGAGCTTTCAAGTTCGGGTTGAGCACACCGCCCAGGGAAATCAACGCCACGGACGCCAGCAACCATTTTGGCGCTCTTCTCGACGACGTTGCTGGGAAGGTCGGCCATTACGTGATCACTCGATTGGGCCGTCCCAGGGCGGTCATGCTCTCCATAGATGAGTACCGCGAGATCCTCGGTATCCTGGAGACCCTGGAAGAGCTCGACGATGAGGAGTACATGGCTGGTATCCGTGAGGCCAGGGAGGACATCGCGCTGGGAAGGACGATGACGTTGGAGGAGCTTGACGAGAAGCTAGGACTGTCTGCTGTCCCTGTAGGCGAGGAGGCTCATGCCGCAGAGGTATGAGCTGGTCATCGCCAAGCGTTTCTACAAGGATCTCAGGCAGATCGACGCTCAGGATCAGAAGAGGATCCTGGATGCGCTGAGGCAGATCAAAAAGGAGCCATATGCAGGGCGGAAGGTGATCGTTGCCGAGACGGGACAGCACCGCTGGTGGGTAGGCCCTTACCGGATACGGTACGACGTCGAGGGAGACAGAGTCCACATCTTGCGAGTTCGCCATCGTAGAGAAGCCTACTGATATAGGGTCGGTAGCATATCTCATCGATTCTATTCGCGTACTAGGAATCATTTCTTTGCTTACGGTTGGCGTCTAGCCCGGTTTGCCTCCTGTCACGTCGGGACAGCACTGAACCTGCTGGGCGCTCTGGCACCGGATGCGGCCTGTGGCCCGCCATTCACACGCAGTACCCACGAGCAGAACTGTCGTAGGCCGACCCACAGCTCGACCAAAGGGAGCACAGGAGCGGGCGGACTCTGCGCTCCCTCTCTCGACGGACCACTGCCAGGATTGGCGCAACTTGGGCCCAGCCCCTCCCGGTTGCGCGGACCCAGCCTAGATCAACGCCGGGGCGTCATAGTGGCGAAGAGTTGTCTGTACCGTCTCGTCAGCAGGCGGGCGGCCGCCTGACAGTTCGGGGCGGGTTTCTCAAACAGGGCCACGCGTGAGTGCGGTTTCCGCCTCCATCACGTCGAACTGCTTCACGCTGAAGTCGCTGAGGGCGGGATGACTCACGATCTGGGCGGCAATCGGCCCGTCGAGGTAGGCCTTCAGCGATGCCTCATCGTCGAACAACATGATCCCGCCCGCTTCGCTCTCCCCCTCGTTCATGATCCAGACCTTCCAGCGCAGACCGGCAACGCCCGCGATTTCGGGGCCGAGGGGAGCTACAGCCTGCACGTAATCGGCGCTCGGCACGTTAAACTTGAAGTTGATCTGCAAGATGCTTCCGGCCATGGTTCTTCCTCCGTCTCACTGAATGGTAGTGAATCCATCGATCGAGTCGAGGCGAACTCACTACGTGTCGGTCACACGAGTTGGTGCTGACTTGTTCGATTCCACCTCCTTCCTGGCGCGGGTGGTGGCATGAGGCACGCACTTGCGGGACGAAAAAGGCGCCAACCCGCAGCCGCTCATGGGCTGGCGATTGGCGCCCCATTGCCTGGAGCCTACGCCTGGAGTGCGAGCCTGTTCTCTACGGTGCACGAATCTCACCCATGAGGCTGCATTTCGCTATGTGCCTGGCTTCTTCTAGCACTAAGTGAGACTTACTGTACAGTATACCTCATGAGGGGGGTCTTGTCAAGTGGGATTGGCGTGGGCGGTGACGGCGAATGTGAGTTCTACGTGATGGACGCCGATGGCAGCAACCAGAGGCAGATCCTGGAGAACGTGACCCCGCAGCTGGAATTCTACTACACGGGAGGCAACGAGAGGGTGTTGTCCTGGGGGAGGTAGACCCTCTCTCCCTACCGCACAGCCGCTTTCATTCGTTGGACAGGAGGAGAGCCCCTCGTATCAGGACAAGGGGCTCCCAACTCTCTCCGCAGCGTCTATTTGGTGTGGATAACGACGTTCCCTCCCATGAGGTCACCGGATACTCGATAGACAGGGTCGTCGAGATGGGGGTCTTGATCCGCTGCCCACACCTTGAGGATGAAGCTGTCTGGCTGGTTGCCGCCATTTGAGTTGGCGTCCCTTGCATCTACCCGGAAGTAGAACAGTTCATCCGGGTGCAGATTGATCGTGGCGTACCCCTGGAACTTGGCCCAGTCGTTGTTGATCACCATCCAGTGCAGCTCAGTCGAGTGCAGGTTGAAGTCGCCCACCCGGTCGTGGAACTCCAGTTGGCCCTCAGGGGCGTTGGCGCGCCTCTTGTACTTGGCCACGAAGCCGAAGTTCGCTTTGTCCTCACCTGTGATTTCTGGGAGGATATCACCGGGCTCCAAGCCGGGGATGATCCAGCCGCCTCCAGTGGCGAAACCGGCACTGGGGTCGTAGACGACCAGCAACGCCTCCGCGTCATCGCTCCCGTTGTCTGCCAGATCCTGGGTCTTTACTCTGATGGAGTACACACCGGGTGACAGGCCAGAGATGCTTGCGGACGCCGTGCGATAGAGGTCGCCAGTCTCCCCGGTGAGGGTCATCGGTTCCCAGTCGCAGATCAGTGACTCTGACTCCGCACACCACTGGGCGGATTGGATTCCGGAGCGCTCGTCCGCGAGATGGGCCAACAAGTCTGTAGACTCGGAGACGTTAGCCGGGTTGGGTGAGAGATCGGCGATGTTGACCGTAGGAGCCGTCTTGTCGATGTTGATGTCGCCGACGGTGGTAGTGGCAGCGTTGCCTGCCAGGTCCATGGCACTGCCAGTGACGGACTGACCCTCTCCCTCATTGTGGAGGAGCCTGTCCGGGGTGCAGTACGCCATGCCGGACAAGGCGTCGCTGCACTCGAACGAGACAGTGACGTCTTCGTTGTTCCAGCCATAGCTGTTGGCACCTGGGAACCTGTTGCCGCTGATCACCGGAGACGTAAGGTCGATGTTGATGTCACTCACGGTGGCAAAGGCGGTGTTGCCTGCCACGTCCACCGCAGTGCCGCCCACGGACTGCCCCTCGCCTTCATTGGACACGATGGTGTCAGCAGTGCAAGATGCAACACCCGATACCGAATCGTAGCAATCGAAATGAACGGTCACGTGCTCAGCGTTCCACCCGTTGGCATTGGCAGTGGGCAATCGTGAGCCGTCGATGGTGGGAGGCGTGAAATCTATCCTTACCTCCTCGCTCGCGGGCGGGTCTTCCAGGTTCTCAGCGTTGTCCGCTGAGCGAGCCAGGATCGTGGTGATGCCCTCGTTCACTATGGTCAAGGCAGCCGAATAGGTGTTCCAGGTCATTCCATCGTCGAGACTGTACTCCGTGTGGGCCACTCCCGACCCGTCCGGGCCATCAGTGGCCGAAAGAGTGACAGCAGCTGAAGAGACAAACCACCCGTTGTTTCCCATGGCGCCCTCAAACAAGATGGTCGTCGTGGGAGGTGTCACGTCCGCTGGGGGATCCACAACCTCCACTGATCCAAGGTGTGGCACGAACTGACCCTGGCCGCCGATCAGATAGAAGCGATCGTTGACTACGGCTCCCATAGCCCCGGTGCGCGCGATCTCCAAATGGGCCACGGTGGTCCACGCATCGCTCTGGGGATCGTATCTCAGCACAGGACTCGCCCAACCGGCATCCATGTCACGACCCGTCATGTAGATCTTGCCGCCTATGACGCCTACAGTCGGTTCGCCCAGCCGCATTGGCATGTCATTGCCGGTGGACCAGGAGTCCCCCACGGGGTCGTAAATCTCGACAACGGTGGTCGAACCACTAACGGCGGCTCCCCCAATGAGGAAGATCTTGTCACCGACGGCCGCGGCCACCAGATCGTTTCGCGGTGTCGGCATGTCCTCTTCCAGCGGGTCGAAGACCCCCACTGCGGGATCAAATCTGTACGCTTGGCTGTACTTGTTGTTCCAATAGTCGCTTCCTCCGAAGCAGTATATCGCGCCCTCGAAGGTGGTACAGGCTAGGTCAGAGACCCTGACCGGATAGCTCGCTACGTCCCTGCTCCAGGAGTCTGATACGGGATCGTAGGCGTCCACAGTCCTGGTGTTGTAGTTACCCCCGATGTTTGTGCCTCCGATTGAGTAGACAATCCCCCCCAGGGCCACTACAGCGTTGCTGTATCTGCCGTCCGACTGCGGCAGCGGGTCTTTCGTCGTCCAGCAGTAGGTGGACACGTCAAGCGCCTCATGCGTCCGGCCACCGCCGTGCCCGCCGATCACGAATATCTCGTTGCCGATCACAGCAGCGCCCCCTCGAGCCCGGCCTGTTGGCATGTCCGGCACGGAGCGGTCGTACGGGGGCAGGTCTATCTTGACGGTCTCGCTTGCCGGTGGGTCCTCGACGTTTCCGTCGAGATCGGCTGACCGTGCCATAATCGTGGCAATGCCCTCACCCTGTATTCCTAGCGGCTCAGTGTAGAGATCCCATGTAGCGCCATCGTCCAGGCTATACTCTGTGTACGCTACTCCTGGACCTCCCGGGCTGTCAGCCGCAGAGAGCGTGACGATCACCGGCGAGACAAACCAACCATCGCATCCCGGGGTACCGTCAACTGAGATCTGTGTGGTTGGCGCTGTGGGGCCGGCCCCGGACTCCATCCACCAGTCTGGGCCGGAATCCCACACAGAATTGTCTGTGATGCGCCTCTCGACCCCGGTCTCTACGTTGACAGCGTAAATCTCGCCTCCACCGATCTCCTTGCTGTAGGCGATCCACTCACCGTCCGGAGACCACGACGGGCCCATGTCATACCACCCGTCCACGGTCAGAGGGGGGTCGTAACTACCAGCCTCTGGGTCGAAGATGTAGATCTCCGTCTTGTAGCCGCCGCGGGTGGACGCCACCGCGAGCTGAGTCCCGTCAGGCGACCAGTCGAATCCATACCCCTGTGTCCCGTCCTTCGTCCAGTTGCGGGGTTCGCCGGCGCACAGGAACTGGCTATCGCAAGCAAACACGTCCATGACCCATATATCCCAGGAACCGCCCCGATAGGAGTTGAACGCGATTTGGTTTCCCAGGGGCGAAAACTTCGGGGAGTTGTCCTCGGCATTGTCGGTTGTCAACCTTACCGTATGTATGACGTCCAGATTCTCGCCAAGCCTCATTACGTGAATATCCGCGTTGTTTTGACCCAACGTATTGAAAGCGATCATGGTACCGTCCGGCGACCACCGGGGGCTGGCGGCGTTCCCCGTCCAGGTGAGGCGCGTGTCGGTCTGGCTGGCCAAGTCCCTCACGTATAGATCGGCCACTCCACCCCCACCCATGAAGTAGGCTACTTGGGTGCCGTCGGGGGACCAATCAGGATTCCAGTTCCACCCGCCGCCCGACTTCAGCGGTGCCTGATTGTCGCCGTTGGCGTCCATCATGTACATGTCGTAGTTGCCGTCCCGATCAGTACAGAAGGCAATCCGGCCGACCGGAACAGTTGACATCAGTTCCTCCGGAGCCTGTGCAGACACGAGTACCACGCTCAGGGCCACGAGCACAATCAGCGTACCTCCTACGGTGCATGCCTTCACTACTGAATTCACTTCCTCCTCCTTTTCCTCATGGGTATCGACTCGGGACGTTGATGCCCCTCTCTATGAAGGGCAGAATCAGACGGCTTCTAATGTCTTGGACATCACCTCCATTCCGTCGGAAAGCGTCCTGCATAGGACCTCTACTGGGCCGGTCAGCCCCATTCGTTTCGTACCGTCTTCTCAGGGAACAGCAAGCGCCCTTCGCCTTGAACCTCAGGCGGAAGGGCGCCAGGTGCATAAGACCTGCTATTGGTCCTTCGGAGGCAACCCGGCCGCCCTAGTCGCAACAACTTTAGGCCCGTGGCTTTGCGTCCCCACCTTTCGATGGGTTTGCCCTTGTCACCGATTCACTTTCGGAGCGCAAATCGCTGCACCCACTTCAGTATAGCGGGTCGCCGTCAATGGGTCAATAGCACAATAGTACCATGTGACTCAAAGAGGACCACACTATCACCTTTGAGCCGGGTCCTTGACGGGTTGTGGCGGGAGAGGGTTAGCGCCTTCAGATCCCCGAGTAGCCATGATCAGTAACTGGTCTGTATATGAGATGAGGTTTCCGGCCTCTCCCTTTCTCTATGTTCTGGGCCAATGCTGATTATTGGTCAGCCATTGGACGGGAATGGGGAGGTGATTGAGACAGGCTCTGGCGTAGCTGGTAGACTGTACGCATGAGATTCCCGGAGCCGTCGGAGCACATATGGGTTTCCCGCTCAACCTCGCCGGCCGTCGGCGCAATCGCTCAAAGGAACTATCGGTAGCTATGATGCGATATCACCCAGGCGAAAGGTATGCCGATTGCACACTCGCGGGCCAGGTTGCACTACCTGGTGATCAATACGAAGCCCTTAGCTGTGGTATGACCGCAGCCCCCTGGTCCCGCTCTACAGAGGGCGGTCCTTGCGTGAGGCTGTGCTCGTGCAGTGGCGCTGTCAAGGGTCTTGGGGCATAATCCCCAGGTGCGATGACTCCCTCGCTCCGAGCGAAGCGAGGGGGGATCGAAGATAGCAGGTAAGATTCACCGCTGGGAGGTGAGTGAACATGGGGAAATTCTTGATAATGGCGTGGCGAAACGTGTGGCGCAATTGGAGACGGACGGTGATCGCCGTGATCGCCATCTCGCTGGGACTGACTCTTATGCTCGTTTTTGACGGCATGCTGGGCGGGATGAACCAGGCCCTATACGGTAACACGGTGAAGCTGCAGGGCGGCCATGTTCAGGTACACGCGCTGGGCTTCCGGGAAAAGGCGAACAGGATGCCGCTGTTGCCTCTGGTCGACCCGCGCGCGGCGGTGGAGGCAGCGCGGGCCCAGCCGGAGGTGGTCGCCGTTGTACAGCGCATCGAGACCGGCGGCATGGTCAGCAACCGCGAGGGGACCATGGCGGTCGTCATCACCGGCATCGAACCGGAACAGGAAGCGCCAGTGAGCCTGGTGGCGGAGAATATCGTGCAGGGCCGCTACCTGGAAGGTAACGATGAAGACGTCCTCCTCATCGGCGAGGCGTTGGCCGAGCGGCTCGAGCTGACCGTAGGCGACCGCGTCACGCTGGTAGGACGCGCCACCCACGAACAGATGCGGCGCCGCACGATGACGATCATCGGCATCTATGACCTGGGGATCAAGGAGGTGGAAGAGAGATTGGTCTACGTCTCCCTGCTCGAAGCACAGACGCTCTTTGACTTGCGCGATCAGGCTACCGAGGTTGCCGTTCACCTCGAACAGGTGGGGCAGGAGCCGCCGGTGGTCAACAGGCTGCAGACTGCCTTGCCAGGGTACGAGGTGGATGCCTGGGACACGCTGGATCCCACGACGAGGCAGATGATGGAGTTGGAGGCTCAGGTGATGAGCCTCTTTGGCCTGATCATCCTGTTGATTGCCGGCGTTGGCATTCTCAACCTGATGCTGATGGCGGTATTTGAGCGCACGCGTGAGATCGGCGTCCTGGCGGCGATGGGGTTGAAGCGGTGGGAGACCGTGGTGCTGTTCCTGCTGGAGGGGGTGCTAATCGGATTGTTGGGCGCGCTGGTTGGCAGCCTGCTGGGCGGCGCGATAGCAGCCTACTTTGGACGAGTCGGCCTCGACTTCATGGCCTTGTATGGGGGAATGGACGTGGGCGAGTTCGGCGAACTGATCGGACTGATGGGTGATCGGATCTACTTCCGAATCGGGATAGATGTCCTGCTGGGACGGGCCCTGACCGTGGCCATCATCGCGACCCTGGCCTCACTCTACCCTGCTTGGCAAGCTTCCAGACGGGAGCCGGCCGAGGCGCTACACTATGTATAGGCCTCCACAATCTCTGATGTGGCAGACAAGACGAGCGATTCGTGAAGCGTGAGGAGGGACACTATGTTCATATTCAGACTGTGGAGGATTGCAGTTCGCGACTTGGGACGTAACAGGCGGCGATCGGCGTTGACGCTGATCGCGGTGATGATGGGATTGGCGCTGGTCATCACGCTTCATGGCTTCGAGATGGGCGCGATACAGGGTTCCATCCAGAACAACATTCGTGTGCAGACTGGTCACGTGCAGGTTCGCGGGGAATCCTACGACGAAGACAAGGTGAGCCTCAAGTGGGAGGATCTGTTGGAGGATCCGCTGGCCTTGGCCGCACAGGCGCAGACCCTGGCGGAGGTGCGAGCAGCAGCGCCGGTGTTGTGGGCCGGCGGCATCCTGGTCACGGTCGAAGAGTCGGTCGGAGTGCGGGTGTTTGGCATAGACCCTCCTTCCGAGATGGCGGCACCCTACCGGGAAGGTTTGGTTGCCGGCGAGTTCCTGGCCCCCGATGACCGGGGCGGTGTGCTCATAGGCCAGAGGTTGGCAAAGAGCCTGGGGTTGACCGTGGGCGATGACGTCAGCCTGCTGATCAACACGTCAGGCGAGCAGCCTGACGAGGCGACCTTCAGAATCCGCGGCCTGTACGACACTGGCATCCCCGGCTTCGACGAGGCGACGATCTTCTTGCCGCTGGCAAAGGCACAGGCCTTCACGCGAGTGGGGGAGCGGGCCAGCGCGGTCGTGGTTCTGCTGCACGATCAGGAGGATGCCGACACTGTTGCAGCAGCGCTGGGCGCACCCGGGTTGGACGTGATGACCTGGCGTGACCTTAACCAGCTGATGGTGGAAGGCATGAATGCGGCTATGGGATTCTTGTACATGATCTACCTGATAGTGCTGGCTGTGGTAGCCGTCGTCGTCGCCAACACGCTGTTGATGTCCGTCTTTGAGCGCACCAGGGAGATGGGTATCCTGGCTTCGCTGGGGATGAAGGGACGGCAGATCATGGCCATGTTTTTGATGGAGTCCGCCACGCTGGGAGCGATAGGCGTTTTCTTGGGCGTACTGCTGGGATCGCTGGGGGTGTATTATCTGGCCACCGAAGGCCTTTACCTGGGCGATATGTCAGCCAGTGTGGCTTCCGCCGATATCGCCTATGGCGAAACGATGTATGCGGCCTTCCAGTGGTCGGATACGGCCGTATTAGCCGTCGTTTGCTGGATCATCATGCTGCTGGCCTCGCTCTACCCGGCCTGGTTCGCGACCCGGAAGGAGCCAATTGATGCGCTGCGAGCTTTGTAGCTCGATTGAGGCGGGCAAGTTAGCTCGCGCATGGGGAGATGTGAAATGATAGTCATCGAGTTGCAGGATGCCACGAGAGTGTACAAGATCGGTGAGATGGAGACCCACGCGCTACGCGGGGTCAACCTGACCATTGAAGACGGCGAGTTCACGGCCCTCGTGGGGCCCTCAGGCTCTGGCAAGACCACGGCACTCCAGTTGATGGGCTGCCTGGACAGGCCCACCAGCGGACGCGTGCTCCTCCAGGGGGAGGACGTCACCAAGCTCAGCGCCAACAAGCGCGCGGACCTGCGCAGGGGGACCATCGGCTTCGTCTTCCAGTTCTTCGCCCTGATCCCCGGGCTGAGCGCCTATGAGAACATCGAACTGCCGCTGCTGCTGAGCGGCGCAAACGGTAAGCAGCGCAAAGCTCGCGTGGCAGAGCTTCTGGAGGCGGTGGGTCTCTCGGAAAGAGCCAAACACCGGCCCGATCAGATGAGCGGGGGCGAGCAGCAGCGCGTGGCCGTGGCCCGCGCTTTGGCTACCGAGCCCATCCTCATCCTGGCGGACGAGCCCACGGCCAACCTGGATACGGAGAACGGGCGCCAGGTGATGGAGATCATGTTACGATTGAACGAGGAGACGGGCACCACCTTCGTGTGCGCCACCCACGACCCGCGCGTGATCCCGTTCGCCAGGCGCGTGGTCGAGCTCCGCGATGGGAAGGTCGCAGACGACAAGCAATATGAAGGAGATACGAGATGAGTGAGAAGTGGTGGAAAACAGCCATCATTCTCCTTTTGCTGGTCGCCGTCCTCCTCACCGGCTGCGGCGGCGTACCCGAGCCGTCGCCCACGCCCGTGCTCGCGGCGCCGACCCCGGCGCTGCCGTCGCGGTCCACGGGAGGCGCGGTGACGGCCTCGGGAGAGGTGGTGGCCGCCCAGCAGGCCCAGATGGGCTTCGCCATGGCCGGCCAGGTGGAAACGGTGGAGGTGAACCTGGGGGACAAGGTACTGGAAGGTGATACCCTCATCTCGCTGGAGTCCTCCACCCTTCAGGCCGGGGTGGCCCAAGCCGAGGCCGGTCTGGAGGCCGCGAGAGCTCAGCTGGCCGAGCTGGAGTCCGGCCCGCGACCAGAGGATCTGGCCATGGCCGACGCTGCCTACGCCAATGCGCTGGCCCAATACCACAAGCTGGAGGCGGGTCCCAGCGACGAGGAACGCCGCATCGCCCTGGCCGCCCTGAGGAAGGCCGAGGCCGCCCTGGTTCAGGCTCAAGCCGCGTACGACGCGATAGCCTGGGTGGAAGAGGTGGCGGAGATGCCGCAGACCCTGGCCCTCCAACTGGCCACTCTGGACTACGAGGGCGCGCTGGCCAACTACGAGTTGGTTACCCGAGGAGCGCTGCCAGATGACCTGGAGGCGGCCTGGGGCAACGTGAAGAGCGCCATCGCCCAGGCGGACAAACTCCGCGCCGGGCCCACCTCTGCGCAACTGACCATCGCCCAGGCAGCGGTTGACCAGGCCGAGGCCGCGCTGGAAGTCGCCCGCGCCACCCTCAACCAGGCCACGCTGACCGCCCCCTTCAGTGGCGCCGTGGCCGACGTTCAGGTCAGTCCAGGCCAGGTCGTGATGCCCGGCCAGGTGGTGCTCACCCTGGCGGATCTCTCCCAGCTCCAGGTGGAGACCACCGACCTCAGCGAGAGGGACGTGACGGAGGTGCAGGTAGGCCAGGAGGCCATGGTCTACTTGGAGGCGCTAAACGTGGACGTCCCAGGACGGGTGGCTCGCATCTCGCCGCTGGCCTCCATGGTGGGCGGCGACGTGGTGTACACCGTCGTGGTGAATCTGGAGGAACAGCCAGAGGGACTGCTCCTGGGGATGAGTGTGGAAGTGGAGATCGCCACTGAATAGGGCGCGGCAGGCGCGATCCGCTTGGATCGTCTCGCCAGTAGCGAAGGGAGACAACAGTGGTCAAGAGTAGAGTTCTGGGGGCGCTGTGCCTGGCAGCCCTCATCGCGCTCTCGGTGGGGTGCGGTGCCGGTGGAGAGGCAAGACCGACGCCCACGACCATACCCCTGGCACCCACGAGAGCACCGGAGACCCCGATGCCCCCTAGCCCCACCCTCGAGCCCACGGCGGAACCGACGGAGACGCCGGCGCCAACGTCTGAGGCTACAGACACACCTCAGCCCACGGCGACGCCGACGGAACCACCGGCCGCCACGCCGATATCAAGGCCGGAGCCGCCAGCGCCAACACCCATCCCCGGCTTGCAGGGCAGGTTCGTCTTCCAGGTGGGGAGCGGGGGCGACATCTACGTAGTCAACGCCGACGGAAGCGGCCTCAGGCGTTTGACCCAGGGCATGGACCCCTCGTGGTCGCCCGACGGCACCCAGGTGGTCTTCGCCCGGTGGACGGAGCCCTGGGGGATCTATGCCATCAACGCCGACGGGAGCAACGAGCGCCTGCTATTCAGTTCAAGCGTGGCGCGGAGCCCCGTCTTCTCGCCCGATGGGAGCCAGCTTGCCTTTCACTTCACCACCGAAGGGCGGCACCCTGCCTGGAGGTTTTGGATCGACGGGTTCGGTTGGTACTATATCGAGCGGGGCTACAAGCAGACGGAGTGGCACCTGGGGGTGCTAAACCTGGCAGATGGCAGACTCCATGAACCTTACTGCGACAACCTCTCTTTCTCGCCAACCTGGACCGTCGATGGGGAGCGGCTGGTGTACGATGGCGAGCAGGGGTTAATGGTTAGCGAGGCGAATGGGGCGAACAACGTGCCGTTTGCCGACAACGTGCACGACTACTTCCCCGTGATGTCCCCCGACGGGAGCCAGATCGCCATCCAGCACTGGCAGCATGACCACTGGGAGATCTTCGCCACGGGGGCGGATGGGGTTGGTCGATGGCCTTTGACAGGCAGCTCAGCGCTGCTTGAGCGGCGACCCAACAACGTCTCGCCGGCGTGGAGTCCGGATGGCAAACATATCGCCTTCCTCTCGGACCGGTCGGGCGAATGGGAGTTCTACGTGATGAGCGCCGATGGCAGCAACCAGAGGCAGGTCCTGGAGAACGTCACCGGGCAGTTGAAGATCTTCTACTCGGGAGGCAACGAGAGGGTGTTGTCCTGGGGGAGTTAGATCCTCCTTCCCTCAAAGCGGCGGCGTGTGGGGGGAGCCTTGGCGCCCGCTCGTCCAATGGGACGTCAACTGATTGTCCGCCCTTCCTCATGTCACACAGAGTGGCTTTGGTGCAAGCATGGGGCAAGTGGTCTGCCCGCGCGGACTCGATTACTCCTCTTCGGCCAAGGCCAGCAACTCCTCCAACACCGCGGTGAGTTGGCCCTCCGTCGGTGACCCAACAAAGACCTTGGCGATCTCTCCCTCTTGGGTGATGACAAAGGTCTCCGGTACCCCTTGGACACCGTACGCCTTCGCAATCCGATTGCGCGGGTCCGGCCCGTTCGGATATGTAATCCCGAACTCCTCGATGAAGGCCCTCGCCGGTGGTTCGGTATCCTTATAATCAACACCGATAACGGAGACACCCTGCCCGCGATACCGCTGCCACACAGACTCGAGCATCGGAGCCTCGTCCCTGCATGGCGTGCACCAACTGGCCCAGAAGTTAAGCACGATTATCTGCCCCTGCAGATCACTAAGGGAGATCTCACCGCCATCGAACAACTCCAAGGTGAAATCCGGTGCCGGGCCCGCCTGGAGTTGCCCTGACCCTCTGGTTGTAGCGCCATACGCCAGCGAAGCAAGCACAAGCACTGAAGCCGCAGCAAACACCACGAGCTGCGCCGACCGCCTACGCGACCCCGTGGGCGTCAGTTGTTCTTGTTCGGGTCCTACAGCCTGTGCTTCCGCCTGTTGCTCAGTCTGCATGACTCTCCCCATACTCTGACCTCTCGTCACTCGATCCCCAGCCGTTTCCATCATATCATGGAACCTGCGGGTGCTACAACTGACGCTGAGCCCGCGAGACACTGCCCATCTGTCCTTTCCTCTTCACATCGCAACCTGCTACAATTAAGGATGTGGGACAGAGCCAACTGTGAAGCCGCGACAACGCGGCCCCGCATATCCGCATGTTGGCAGCTTCTGTCCGGGTCCACACTCGGTCGGTGGCGCGGCCAAATACACTAACTGGAAGAACGGCTGGTTTCCCAACTCTATCGCACGGAGGCGCTGTTTCTCATGCCGTCGGTCAGTTTTCCCCTGGCTTTTGCAGCTGGTCTGCTCTCCTTCGTCTCGCCCTGCGTGCTGCCGCTGGTGCCTGTGTACCTGGGCTATCTGTCAGGGACCAGCTTCTCTGCCAGCGCATCGCACGACCGATGGTATGTCTTCAGCCAGGCCCTGTTCTTCGTGGGGGGCTTCACCTTAGTATTTGTAATCCTCTTTGGCTTGCCTACGACTGTCTTGGCTGGCGCGCTGCAGGAGTACAGCGAACCGATCACCAGATTGGGCGGAGTAGTCCTGATCGTGTTTGGCCTGCATACGATGGGGCTGTTCACCGTCCCCATTCTGAACGTGACCAGACAAGCGGAGATAGGATCCGGGTTGCAGGTGGGCTATGCGCGTTCGGCCTTGTTCGGAGTGACCTTTGCTGCTGGCTGGACCCCGTGTATTGGACCGCTGCTGGGCGCAGTCATCACACTGGGGTTCGCGGAACCTTCCAGAGCCATCTGGTTCATCCTGGTCTATGCCGCGGGCCTGGCTGTGCCGTTTCTGGTGACGGCAGCCTTGCTCACTCGAGCCGTTGGGTGGCTCAAGCGCCTGAACCGCCACATGCGCGCCGTGGAGATTGCGAGTGGACTGCTGCTCATCGGGGTGGGAATCCTTCTCGTCACGGGCACGTTCACCGCGATAAACACATACTTCATCGGCATCGCTCCCGAGTGGCTGACGCGGCACCTGTAGAGTTGGCCTCTTTGAGGTTATTCGGGTGCCGCTACATCCCCACCGCCCCCTCGGCCAGGACGTTGAGGATCCCCCTTTGCTTCTGTATAGTCCCCTCCACGATCAGTAAGAAGCAGTTGCGCAGCACCTTGTAGTATCTCTGGTAGACATCGGGCCTGACGATAACGTTCATCAGCCCGTCCTCATCCTCCATGGTGATGAACACGAACCCCTTGGCCGTGGGGGGACGCTGCCTGACCACCACCAGCCCCGCGACCCGCACCCTCTCGCCATTCTGCTTCCTCTCCAGGTCTTTGCTCCTCAGCACGCTAAGCCTCTCCAGCCGAGGACGGTGGAGGGCCACGATCTGGTCGCCCACCGGGAGGCCGAGGATGCCGTACTCCGCCTTGATCTCCTCGTCCAGGGTCAGCTCCGGCAGGTCGATCTCCTCCAGAGGCGGCGAGAGGTCCATCTCCCCCTCCTCGCAGCTCAGGGTGCCTAGTTCCCAGATCAGCTCCCTCCTGGCCTTGCCCCAGCCGTCCATGGCTCCCACCATAATGAGGTTCTCCACCAACCTCCGGGGTAGCCTGGTGCGCTGGCAGAAGTCCCGCAAGGAATAGTAGGGACCCTCCCTCCCCGCCTCTTCCAGCACCTCCAGGCTGGCCTCGCCCAGGCCGTCCACGTAGGAAAAGCCCAGCCGTAGATGGCCGTTCTCCAAGATACATCTCGCCCGGCTGCGGTTCACGTCCACTGGGAGGATCTTCACCCCGTGGCGCTTGGCGTCCCCCACGACCACCGCCGGGCTGTAGAAGCCCATGGGCTGGGCGTTCAAGAGGGCGCAGTAGAACGGGGCGGGGTAGTGGGCCTTCAGATACATCGTCTCGTAAGCGGTCCTGGCGAAGGCCGCGGCGTGGCTCTTGCAGAAGCCGAACTCGGCGAAGCCTGCCAATTGGTCGAAGACCGCCTGGGCCGTGTCCTCGTCCAGCCCTTTGGCCAGGGCACCCTCCACGAAGCGCCCTCTGAGCTTCTCCATCGCCTCTCGGGAGCGGCTGCGGCTGATGGCCCGGCGCAGCAGGTCGGCCTCCCCGGGAGTGAAGCCGGCGATGACCATGGCCACTTTCAGGATCTGCTCCTGGAAGATGATCACCCCCATGGTCTCCGCCAGGGCTGGCTCCAGGGCGGGATGGAGGTAGGTTACTTCTTCTAAGCCCGCGCGACGCTGCAAATAAGGGTTTACCATGTTGCCCTGGATAGGTCCCGGCCTGATCAGGGCCACCTCCACCACGATGTCCTCGAACTTCTGAGGGCGCATACGGGGCAGTGTCTGGGCCTGGGCGCGGCTCTCTACCTGGAAGGTGCCGATGGTGTCCGCCCGGCAGAGCATGTCGTAGACCACGGGATCGTCCAGGGGGATATGCTCCAGGTCTAGTTCCTCGCCCCTGTGCTCCCTGATCATCTCCAGCGCCTCGTAGATCAAGGACAAGGTGCGTAGGGCCAGGAGGTCGATCTTGATCAAACCCAGGTCCTCCACGTCGTCCTTGTTGAACTGCACCACCACCCTTCCGGGCATGGTGGCCCTCTCTAGGGGCGCGATCTCCACCAGGGGCTTGGCGGTGATGATCATCCCTCCCACGTGGATGCTCAGGTGGCGTGGGAAGGAGTCTATCTCCCGGCAGAGCTCGAGCAGCTGCCGCCAGGGGAGGTGCGTCGTCTTGTCAGCGAGGCCGTTCACCCTCTCCAGGTCTTCCTCTACCTGGGAGGCCCTCCTGGTATCCAGGGCCTTGGCCACCTGGTCCAGCAGAGGCAGGGGGAAGCCCAACGCCTTGCCCAGGTCCCTCACGGCGCTCCTGGCGCGGAAGGTGACCACGTTACAGACCATGGCCGTGTGCTCCTCGCCGTACTTGTCGTAAACGTACTGGATCACCTCCTCCCGGTGGTCGGTGGAGAAGTCCACGTCGATGTCGGGCATGGTATTGGCCTCCTCGCTGAGGAAGCGCTCGAAAAGGAGGTTGTGGGCGATGGGATCCACCCTGGTGATGTCCAGCACATAGGCCACCACGGAGTTAGCGGCGGAACCCCTGCCCTGGGCGGGGATGCCCCTCTCGTGGGCGTAGCGACAGATATCCCACACGATGAGGAAGTACTCTTCCAGATGGGTACGCCCGATGACCTCCAGTTCATGATCTAACTGATTCAGGACCCTTTCCGTAACGGATTTGTACTTCCTCTTGGTCCCTTCCATACACAGGCGACGTAAGTAGCTCCCGGCCGTCTCACCAGGAGGCAGCTCGAAGGGAGGCAGGCGGTGGGCGGAGAAGTTGAGATCGACTTCGCACCTCTCGGCGATGGCCCTGGTGTTGGAGATGGCCTGGGGCAGGTGGGAGAAGAGTCCCTCCATCTCCTCAGGGGACTTGAGATAGTATTCCGAGTTGGCACGGAGGGTGCTCCCCGCCTCGTCCAGGATGGTGTGGTTGGCGATGCAGGTCAGCACGTCGTGGAGGCGGTGTCCCTGCCGACGGGCGTAGTGCACGTCGTTGGTGGCCACGTACCTGACCCTCAGATGCTCGGCCAGCTGGACCAGCATTCTCAGCAGCCGTTGATTCTCCTCCAGGAGATGTTGTTGCAGCTCCAGGAAGAAGTGCTCCCGGCCGAAGACGTGGAGGTATCTCCTGGCTGCCCTCAGGGCCTCCCCATTGTGACCGGCCAGCAGGTGGGAGGCGATCTCCCCCCGGGAGCAGCCTGAGAGGCAGATCAGGCCCTCTTTGTGCCGGGCCAGGGCTGACCAGGAAAGGGAGGCTTCTCCCTTGTTGTGGCTCAGCTGGGCGTGGCTGATGAGGCGGGAGAGGTTGGAGTAGCCCAGGTTGTTCCCCGCCAGGAGGGTGAGGTGGTAACCACCGTCCAGGGTCAGCTCCGCCCCGATGATGGGCTTGATGCCCCGCTCCAGGGCGCCCCGGTAGAAGCGCACCGCGCCGTATAGCCCATCGTGGTCGGTGACGGCCAGGTGGTCCATGCTTAGCTCCAGAGCCCGGTCGAGGAGCTCCTCCGGGTGGGAGGCTCCATCCAGCATGGAGTAGTTGGTGTGGCAGTGTAGTTCTACGTAGTCTGGCATGATCCTGTGATGGATGGTTTCTCACGTAGCGCTGCAATAGAGCTGCGCGCCAGAGATAGAGAGAATCGCGTGGGAATGAAGTTCCACGCTAAGTCCGAGTCCTGTAGCGCTGGAATTCATTCCGGCGCTACGGTTAGAAAGTCCCTGCGGGACTCCACAAGTCATCGCCCCGGTGCTAGTCATAGACCCGTTCCAGATACCAGTCATAGGTGAGAAGATCATGGTAGACGACGCAGGTGAAGCCGGTGTGGACCTCCACCTGGAAGTACTCGCGCCAGATCTCCACCCGCCACCAGTCCAGGTGAACCCGCCAGCGGTTGCCCAGATGGAGGACGCGGTGGACCTCTCCCCTCCATTGAAAGGCGAGAGGCTCACCTCTATCGCCACTCGTGGACTCGATACTTTGTGCTGGTTGGTATAGCCTGCTCATGGCTTCTCTTCACCGGGAAATGCTCAAGGGGTGCCTCAGGGGGTAGCAGGGCGAACCTTCTCTCCGGCAAGGGAGCTCGAAGGTCGAGCAACTGCGCCTGGAGGAAACAGCTGGCGCCGTACTTACCCACGATGTTGGCCACGGCGCGATCTATCCTCCTCTGGCGCAGCGTGCGGGTGGAAAAGAGGCTCAGTTGATGTCCCTTCCCCTGGCTCAGCTGTCCCAAAGATACCTTCAGGGCAGAGACTCTATCTTGATAATGGAAGTTCGATACCAGCCTCTCCACCGCCAGCCCGATCTTGTGCTCCTCGGCGCTGGGCTCGCTGAGGGCTATGTGCCTCTCCTCCTCGCCTTTGTCATACTGCAAAGTCACGCTTACTCTTCCACACACCTGGCCGCAGCGATGAAGCCGCGCCAGGAGTTGGGTGCTGAGCTGTTTGGCCGTCATGTGGAGGACCTGCATCTCGTCGACAGGATCCTCGAAGCGATGTTCCAGCTCTTGAGGGCCCCTGGTTGTGCGAGCGATGACCTTACTCCCATCCCTGCCTCGAGCCAGTTGGTGAGCCCCCCTCCCCTCCAGGCCGAACTGGGCCAAAATGGCACTTATGGGCAGGGAGGCGAGCTGCCCCATGGTGCGAATGCCCAGCAAGTGCAGCCGCCCTCGCATCTCCTCACTGATGGGCAGGAGAGAGACCGACAACTCTTTGAGAAACCTTCTCTCCTTCCCAGGGGCGATGACCTGTACGTCCTCGGCAGCGCCCTCCAGGGCGGTGAGCCTTGCCGTGAACTTGCCCCTGGCTATCCCCACCCTCACAGGTAGGCGAGTAGCCTCTCTGACAGCCTCGGCGATACTCCGGCCCAACCGCTTTTCGGGCCCGTAGAGGCGCTGCAACCCGCTCGCCTCCAGGTAGGCGCCGCCCAGACTGTGGGGCTCGATGAAGGGACTGAAGGGCTCCAGGGCCATCAGCATCTCCTCGAAGGCCGAGGTGTACCTCTCTTCCATAGTGGGCAGGAAGACGGCCTCGGGGCAGAGTTCCTCCGCCTGGCGCAGGGACATCCCTATCCCCACACCCTGCTCCAGCGCCTCGGGCGAGGCCTCGTACACGTGGCCCCTCTCGTGGGCCAGCCCGCCGATGACCACGGCCCTGCCCTTGAGGGAGGGATCCTCTCGTACCTCCACAGCCAGGGGGAAGTGGGGAACGAAGACGTAGGCGACCTTCATATTCTTACCTCCGGATTCTCACTATGGAGAAATAAAAGGCGGGAACCCTCGACTATCCCCTTGACCACACATATGGCCAACCGGATATCCGAAGGCTCCCGCGCGGTGTTCGCTCTGGGAGCGATGAGGCTTCAGCCTCTTCCCCTGCCTCTCAGGGGCGCACCATAGAACAGATGTTCTTATTATAACGCGAACCTTTCTCTTTGTCAAGCAAGTGGACTCACCAGACCATTCATCTCGCCCGCATTCGAAAGTGAGACAAGCATCACAACCTGTGCTACTCTACAACTGAAGGTACACAGCAGTCCTGCCTGTCGCAGAAGAAAGGGGCTCATCCGTGGCTGCTTTCACTCTCTGGACGGCGCGGCGTTGTGTAAGAGCTGACGCTCATAGGGGCACAGCCGCACCTTCAAAGCCTCAAAGAAAGGAGTGGAGAGCAGCTGTGGAAGAGCATCAAGAGAGGATCGAAGGCACCGTCAAGTGGTTCAGTGACCGCAAGGGCTACGGCTTCATCGTTCGCGAGGGAGGCGACGACGTATTCGCCCACTACTCCGGCTTCCGTGCCGGGGGACCCCGCTCCCTCTATGACGGCGATAAGGTGGAATTCGCCATCCAGGACGACACTCGCGGTCCCAGGGCTGTGGACCTGGTGGTCACGCAGGAGGCTGAACGGCCCAGCTCCGCCCGGTGGTAGATCCTAGCTAGTTTCACCGATCAGCGGTGAAGGTTCCAGAAAGAGCCTCGCTGACATGCCAGCGAGGCTCCTACCCCTCTATTGTCTGTCGCTGTCATCCCCACCAGCGGGTGGACCCATGGCGATTCCACACTGCCTATCTCCAAAACCTGACCTGACGCAGGCCGGTCCTTCGTGGCGACTGTCGTTGCGCCCAAGGAACGCTGGCAGTCTTGCCACACCGCTTTCGCCTCGGGCCGGCTGCGAATCGGACAGGGGGTGCGTGAACCTCATGCCCCTGCCATCGGTGTTGGATATGCAGGAGCGATACGCGGGGCCCATACACTCTGATAGGTCGAGCCGGCGATGGCGTTGAGTGGGGTCTGGACCGCTGGTGGCAAGTGGACTATAATGGCCTTTGTTGGGTTGAGCTGCGCTCATAGCCATGGTCAAGGGGACCTCTTCGCCACGTCGGCGCTGGCCGGTTTGCTCGACCTTGGTCCGCTGCGGACAGGAATGCTGGACAGCGTGCGCTTCACACCTCACGTCTCGTAGCGAGGCGATTCAACGAGCGACCTGGCCCAGGGTGAGAAGCTGGCAGCTACACCAGGGCCGAGGTCGGCGACGCCTGCACTCTCCGCAGCTTAGGAGGCTAGATGGACTTCAGTCAATTCTCCCAGGCGGTCAAGGAAAACGTGGGTCGCGTGATCATCGGCAAGGCTGATGTCACCGAACTGCTCCTCGTGGCTCTCTTGACCGAGGGACACGTGCTCCTGGAAGACGTGCCCGGCATCGGGAAGACGACGTTGGCCAAAGCTCTGGCCCGCAGCCTGGACTGCAGCTTCGCACGCATCCAGTTCACGCCGGATTTGCTGCCCAGCGACGTGACGGGCCTGAACTACTACAACCAGAAGAGCCAGGACTTCGAGTTCAGACCTGGTCCCGTGCTGAACCAGGTGCTCCTGGCCGATGAGATCAACAGAGCCACGCCGCGCACTCAATCGGGCCTGCTGGAGGCCATGCAGGAGCGCCAGGTCACGCTCGACGGCGAGACCTACCTCTTGCCCCGGCCCTTCCTGGTGTTGGCGACTCAGAACCCTATCGAACTGGAAGGCACCTTCCCTCTGCCGGAGGCACAGCTGGACCGCTTCCTCCTGCAAGTCCGGCTGGGCTATCCCACCGAGGAAGAGGAGGAGGAGATACTGCTCACTTATCAAACCAATGACCCCTTGGTGGAGCTTCAACCCGTGGTCTCTGCGGATGAAGTGCTGGAACTTCAGCGTGCGGCGCGGGAGATACACATCAGCACAGACGTGCGCCACTACATCTTGCGGGTGGTGCGCACCACGCGAGAGCACGAGGCCGTGGATCTGGGGGCATCGCCGCGTGGAACCCTGTCGCTCTTCAAGGCCAGCCAGGCCCTGGCGGCCCTCCGGGGCCGCGACTTTGTCATTCCCAGCGATGTACAGCACTTGTGCGCCTCTGTGCTGACCCATCGCCTGCACATCAGCCCTCAAATCCGGTTGCGAGGGCGCACCCCTGACGAAGTGGTGGCCGAGATCGTGGGCTCAGTGCCGGTGCCAGTGGTGGAGTAGCAGGGCATGAAGAGCCAGTCCGAACTGGCAGAAGCAGAACGCCGCCGTGAGGCCGGACGACCAGATGTCCTGCCGGGCGGGGAGGGAGAAGCGCTCAATCTCTTCGAGCGCACCCTGCAGGAACTGCGCGGTGACCGGTATCTGGATCTGGACAAGGATACCCAGTTCAGCGAGGCCTGGATCATCCTGGGCGTGGTGCTGACCCTCGTTGGTGTCGTGCTCAACAATCAGTTCCTGCTAGTCGTGGCCCTGAGTCTCTTTGGCGTCACCGCCGTAAGCTGGCTGTGGAACCAGCTGAGCCTCTTCGGTCTGCATTACGACCGCCGTCTCAGCGAAGCGCGGGCCTTCCTGGGCGAGACCATAGAGCTCACCCTGGAGGTGCGGAACCGGAAGTTCCTTCCTCTCACCTGGCTCGAGATACTAGACCTCTTCCCGGTGGGCCTGTCCATGGACGGAGGAGAGGTGATCCCCAACAGGGCCAGCAACCTGGGTGAATTCCGCACCTTCTGGATGCCCGGCGCCTTTCAGGGGCTCCGGCGCCGGTTCACTGTTCATTGTACCCGGCGAGGGTATCACACCTACGGTCCGGCCACGATCAGCACTGGCGACGGCTTTGGCTTCTTCTCGCGCAAGGCTGTGAAGGCCAAGCCGGATCACCTCATCGTCTATCCCCGGCTGTACTCAGTGAGTGATCTGCGGCTGCCGGCCAAGAACCCTTTTGGGGTACGCGGCGCCCGTGATCGCTTGTTCGAAGACCCTCTCCGCACCATGGGCATCAGGGAGTGGCAGCCTGGGGACGATCTGCGCCGAGTGCACTGGAAGGCGACCGCCCGCCACCAGCGGATGCTGAGCCGCATCTACGAGCCCAGCGAAGATCCGCAGATACTGGTCTTCCTCAACGTGACCTCCCTGCCTCGTCACTGGCAGGGGAGCATCCCTGAATTGACGGAGAGGGTGATCAGTGTGGCCGCAAGCCTAGCATCCATGTGCGTTGAAGCCCGGGTGCCGGTGGGATTGATCTCCAACGGCATGTTGCCCGGCAGTGACCAACCAGTTCGTTTCCTGCCAGGCCGCAGCCCCAATCAACTGGTGCGCATTCTGGAGGCCCTGGCTGGGATCACGGCCTTCGCCTCATTGCCCATCGAAGAGATGGTGCTGAGGGAATCGCCCAAACTGCCGTGGGGTTCCACTCTGCTCGTGGTCACAGCCACCGCCCACGAGGATCTGTTGGCCGCTCTTCTGGAGTTGGACGAGGCAGGACGAGAGGTGGTGCTGCTAACGTTGGCCGAAGAGCCCCCGCGACGCGAACTCCCGGGCGTCCTGGTCTATCACCTTCCTCACTTGGTAGACGACCTGATCGCGCCTCAGGAGGTGGTGGCCTGATGTTGCTTGCAGATCGCCGCCGGGCACTGATGCATCTCTGTCTGGTGGGCATGGAGATCGCCTTGTTCACGCCTTTTGCCACCCTGTTGCTTCACCAGCACGGGCTGGGGTGGTCGCCTGTGGTGACCTTCCTCCGTTTGCTTGCGGCGTTGCTGCTGTGGATCCTACTCCTGGAGTTGCTGGATCGACTGGAGATGGGTTCTCCCTGGCACCAACTCTCTGTGGGTCTGCTGCTCTCGGTGAGCACCCTGGCTGTCGTGCGTGTCTGGCTCCACGGGGACGCTGCCCTGGATGACTTGTCCTGGTTGCGCGCCACGTTCGATGCCCTGTTCAACTTCCATCAGGGGCTGCGACCTGAATTGGTCGTGGTGTTGATCAACCTTCTGCTGTGGCACAGGGCCACCAGCGCCACCAGCCGGTCTCTGGACTTCTTCAACGTGGGGGTCAGCTTCCGGTTGGGGATCCTGTTTATGATCCTGGGCGGCGCCCTGCTGATGCACGTCACGGGGTACGATGTGACGGGCTTGTTCTGGCTCTATCTGGCGCTGGGGTTGATGTCGGTGTCCCTGGCCCGCATTCAGGACAAGGCCAGCAGTGGAGGCAGCGTGGGGAAGCCGATGTCTGGGAGGAAGGTGGGCCAGCTGGCCGCGGCGGTGGGGCTGACGGTGGGTGGCGTGGCCGGTCTGTCCTTTGTCTACACACCATCGAGCATTAGGACTGTGCTCGGCTGGCTGAGTCCCCTGTGGACCGCGTTGGGTGTTCTCGTGGATCCGCTGCTGCTGATCCTGCTATGGGTGATAGAGGTCATCGTCAACGGGCTGTACTGGATACTGAGCCGTTTGATGGTGGGTACGAGGTTGGAGTTCCTGGACCAACTGAGAGAGCGTTTTGCCGAGCTGGCTTCGTTGTCGCAGGGGTCTGAGACTGCTACTCTCACCTTGCCACCGTCGCTGCTGACGGCTGTACGATACGGCGGCGTGCTGTTGGCCCTCCTGATCGTGCTGGGCGTCGTATTGCTCTCCTTGGAGAGGATCCGCGCCCGGCAGCACACCGAGGGGTCTGAGGAGGAGCTAGAGGAGGAGATCACGCTTGGCGGCGGGACGCTGGGACGAGGACTGCGCTGGCTCCGAGATAAGGCAGGGTTGGTGAGGCGATTCGGTGTTGGCCGCGAGCTGCTGGCGGCCATCTCGGTGCAAAACATGTACGCCAATCTGAGCCGTCTGGCCGGCGGGCGAGGCTATCCCCGACACCCTGCCCAGCCACCGGACCGGTATCTGCCCGACCTGGTTGAGGCCTTCGGCGGGCATCGGGAGGCCCTGTCCCGCATCACGCTTGCCTACATGCGTGTTCACTACGGCGACCGGCCGGTGACCTTCGGCGAACTGGGCCGGCTGCGTGGGGACTACGACCAAGTCCGCAGCGCAGAGCAGGAAGCCGACGTGTAGGAGAAGCTTCAAGCGTGTTCTACGGAGGCGAACTCAGTCGGGTGGCTGGTCTTCCACACCGAAGCCCGCTGTGGCAAGGACTGCGATCAGAGCATCCAGCGCGCTCTGTATCCGGCGCTCGACCTCGTCCCTGGCATCTCCGGCTGCAGATAGAGTGAGGAGGATCCTCACCTCCGGCCCGTACCGCTTGGCCCTGGATTTGATGTAGACCTCGGGGTGCGCGTCCACCACTTCGGCCAGGATGGGCGCCAGCGAGGACTCATCCCCGCAGTGGGCGATGATGGCCCTCTCCTGGTAGTAGCTGTCGCCAAAGATGGCCCGCAGGGTGGGAGGAAGAGTCTCTTCGTAGATGCCCTTCATCTCCTCGGGGACGCCGGGCAAGGAGACTAGCGTGGAGACGCCGATCTGGAGCACGGCAGCGGGTGCTGTCCCCACGGGGTTGGCGACGGCGGTGGCACCCTTCGGTAAGTAAGCCATCTTCTTTCTGGCTTCGGTAAGGGCAGAGTCCTTGATGTAACCCTTCTCTGCCAGCGTCTCGTACCTGGCCTTGACCAGGGTCAGCGCTTCGGCGTGCAACTTGAGAGGTCGAGCCACAGCTTCGGCCACTGCCTGATGTGTGATGTCGTCTCCGGTGGGGCCCAGTCCCCCTGTGGTGATGATCAGGTCTGGTAGCCTGTCCAGAGCGGATCGGATCTCGTCGGCGATCGCCACAGTGTCATCCCTGATCATGGCTGCTCTGGTCACCTGCCCACCGACCCCGGTGATTCTCTTACACAGCCAGTTGGTGTTGGTATCCAACACGTCTCCCAACAAGAGTTCGTTGCCGATAGCGATGATCTCTACCTTCGCCTGTTTGCTCACGTCTCGATAGCCCTTCCTTGTCTATTGGTCGAGCAGCATCTCATTCATTTTCATTTGCTCGAGTATCTCGTCCAACTCTCCACCAGCGAGTATCCCTCTCTCTGTCACCATGCCGCTCACACAGTCCAGAGGCGTCACGTCGAAGTAGAGGTTGAGTACCTTCACTTCCTCGGGATGCCCAGGCCAGACCTCCTGGGGGTCCTTGGGCTCGATACGGAAATGGGGGTAGTTGGAGGGGAGGAACTTCTCCGTGCCGGATAATGCGTAGAAGGGCACGCCCTGCGCCCTGGCCGCCAGCGCTATGGGGTAGGTGCCAATCTTGTTCACCAGACCGTGCCGGGAGACACTGTCCGCTCCCACGATCACCAGGTCCACCTGGCTCATGAAGTGCGCGACCGCCGAATCTGTGATCAGTGTAGTCTTGATACCTTCCTCGGCCAGCCTGGCGGCGACAGCACGACCTTCGTAGATAGGCCTGGACTCGGTACACACCACCTCCAACTGGCGTCCGTGGGTGGTGGCCAATTGCAGGGCCGCCAGTACCGTGGAACTCCGCGAGTGGGTCAGCACGCCGGAGCCGCTGGCAAGCAAAGAGAGGGCTTGCCGGGCGATTCTCTCGCTTCTCGTGTGCAGTTCTGCGCCGAAGTCGCGCGCCGCGGAGATCGCAGCCCTTCTGGCAGAATCCACGTCGCGGGCCCCCTGCACGCTGGCGATCACAGAGTTGACCAGGTTGAAGAGCGGAGCCATGGAGGGCTGTGTCTGGATCAGTGTTTTGCCCGTGAATACCAGTTGGCAGAGAAAGGAGCTGGCGTCCTGAGCGTCGGCCTCGCCGGCGAAAAGCGCCAACGCTTCCGCCGCTCTGGTGGCTATCTCGACGGCCCCAGACGTATTGTCCGCTGCTAGTTCCCCGATCAGGGCTTGGACCGACTTGGGGATCATCTCGTCACTGTGGGGGTGAAGGGGCGCCGACCCTGTAGATCTTTTCCCTGTTGGCCTTCACCGTCCTGGTAGCGTTCATCGTATCCACGACCACCGGGGCGTGGGCCACGATCCAGTTGTAGTCATACGACTTGTGGCCGGCCACGATGACCACGCAGGCCTGGTTCTCCAGGAGTTGCTCGGTCACGGGGACGGAGGTCAGGGTCTGCTCGTCGTGGTAGAAGACATCCTTGCCCACTGTGAACTCCGGGATATGAGGATCGTTATAGCTCACCCTGGCTCCGGTGCTCAGGAGCAGTTCGATGACCCTCTGGGCGGGGGAGTTGCGGGCATCGTCTACGTCCGGCTTGAAGGACACACCCAGGACAAGGACTTTGGCCTGCCGCAGTGTCTTGCCCGCGGCGTTCAACGCCTCCGCGATCTTGGACATCACGTGGTAGGGCATCCCTTGATTCAGCTCAGCGGCCAACTCGATGAAGCGGGGGTAGAAATCGTACTCCCTGGACTTCCAGAAGAGGTAGTAGGGGTCGACGGGCACGCAGTGGCCGCCCACTCCCGGTCCCGGGTAGAAGGGCATGAAGCCAAAGGGTTTGGTCGCGGCGGCCTCGATGACCTCCCAGATGTCGATATTCATACGCTCAGAGAGTTTGGCCAGCTCGTTGATCAGCGCGATGTTGACGCTGCGGAAGATGTTCTCCAGGAGCTTGGTCATCTCAGCGGCGCGCGGCGAGGAAACAATGTGCACCTCCGGCATCAACTGCTCCAGCACGAGCTGGGCCAAGTCTGCGCAGCGAGGCGAGAGGCCGCCCACGACCTTGGGAGTGTTGGCCACGGTGTACTCGCTGTCCCCAGGATTGACCCGCTCTGGGGAGAAAGCCAGGTGGAAATCCCGCCCAGCCTTGAGGCCCGAAGTCTCCAGGATGGGCAGTACGTCCTCTTGGGTCGTGCCGGGATAGGTGGTGCTCTGTAGGATGATCAGCTGCCCTTGTGTCAGACGTGACGCTATCTCCTCGCTGGCAGCTACCACATAGGAGAGGTCGGGGGTCTTGGTCTTGGTGAAGGGTGTGGGTACACAGATGAAGATGATGTCCATCTTGCTCAGGACATCGGGATCGGTGGTGGCGTGGAACAGCCCTTGGTCGACAACCTGGGCCACATCCGGCGTGTCAATGTCTTGGATGTAGCTTTCGCCGCGACCTATGGCCGCCACGCGCTCCTGGTTCACGTCCAGGCCGGTGACGGGGAACCCCAGGCGGGCGAACTGAATCGCCAGGGGCAGCCCTACGTAGCCCAATCCCATGAGGCAGATGCGGGCCTCCTTACTCTCGATCTTACGCTCGAGGTCCACCATGTCCTCCCTCCAGCGGCACCCTTTCGAGGGCGAAAAGGCTCGCCAGTCCGACCACAAGCACAGTCGTTCCCAGGAGATAGGCCTGTAAGACGTCGGAGTGCATGATCAGCAGGCCCACCAGCCCCAGGGCACAACAGACTCCGTAGAGCAGGATCACCGCCTGTCTGTGAGACAGACCTAGCGAGACCAGTCGGTGTGATACGTGGTCCTGACCTGGGTTGGTGAGGGGGTTGATGCCCCGCCGCAGACGCGAGAAAACCACCAGGGTGGTGTCGAAGATGGGCAGGCCCAGTACCACCACAGGAATCATCCAGGTGATGACATTGGGGCGGCCGGGAAAGCGCAGCTTGATGCCCACCACCGCTAGGATGAACCCCAGGAACATGCTGCCGGCATCTCCCATGAAGATGCTAGCCGGATTGAAGTTGTAGACCAGGAACCCGATGCAGACACCCATGAGGGCCGCCGCCAGGCTCGCTACCAGATACTGGCCGTTCCAGGCCGCCAGCAGCAGAAAAAAGCCAGCGGCCACGGCTCCCACCCCCCCCGAGAGCCCATCCATGTTGTCCAGCAGATTGAGGGCGTTGGTGATGCCCAGTATCCAGATGAAGGTGATGGCCACATTGAGGGCAGGGTGCGGGAGAAAGCTTACCTGGATGCCGGAGATGATGATGATAGAGGCAGCTATGGCCTGTCCCAGCAGCTTGAGCAGGGGACGCAGGCCCCTTCGATCATCCCAGATGCCCAAGAAAGACACGATGGTCGCACCGACGAAGATTCCGATCGCCTGGGAGACTACCCACCCTTCGCCGAAAACGAGCAGGGCTATGATGAAACCTGCGTAGATGGCTACCCCTCCGAGCAGTGGGACCGGGGTCAGATGGAGCCGTCGGGCATCCGGTTGGTCAACAATTCCCAGGCGGTTGGCGATGCGGCGGATGACGGGTGTAGTTCCGAGCACCAGGATCAAGGCGCTGGCGAAAATGAGGACAAGGTTGATCACTGGCCCATCGCCTCTAGCTGGGCGATGATGCTGTCCCAGCCTGGCTTCTCTTCCTCGCTTGCCAATTGGCGCGCGATCTTGGCTTCTGTCAGGGCATCCTCTACGCGGCCCATGTCACGGTAGATGATCGCCAGGTTGCGATGTGCCTGGTAGTTGTTGGGGGATAGCTGTATGGCTCTCAGGCAGTGTTCCGCAGCCTGTTCCAGCATTCCTTGTTGACCGCGGATCGTGCACAGCTGGATGTGTGGCGTCACCTGGCCTGGTTGGAGCTCCAGGGCTTTCTCGTAGGCCTCGGCTGCGCTCTCCATATCCCCCGCCATGGTGTACGCGTCTCCCAGCAGGAGATGGGTCTGCAAGAACTCCGGGTCCAGGGCCACGGACTCGAGATATTTGTCGATGGCCTCGTCGTATCTCCCGACAACGAGGTAGACCAGGCCCCATTCGTTGTAGAGCAGAGCGTTCTGCGGGCTCAATGTGGTGGCATCTCCGTAGTATCTGACCGCTTGATCCCACCTCTCCTGTCTCTGCTGAGGTTCGGTGCTGTATTCCGCCCACACCCGGAACGCGCGTCCCAGGTTGGCCGAGTGATCGGTGTTCAGCAGGTTGATCTCCCTGGCTCTGGTCAGCACCGCGAATACACTGCGGAAGAGACTGTCTCTGTCTAGGGACGCCACCTCCTGAGGGGTCAGATTGAGCAGATCTTCGATGGAGTCCATCTCGACAGACATGCGCCCCTCGTCTGTATCGATGGATTTTATCTTCTCCAGCAGGGCTCGCGCCATGAACAGATGGTACCAGTCCTGCTCGGGAGCCAGGCGGATGCTCTCCTCATACAGTGCTATGCTCGCATCCCACTGCCCCCGTTCGTCCCAGTTCAGGCCCTGCTTGTACAGGATGTCGGCCCTCACGAGATTCAAGTTGGCGGACTGTATCAAGACGAAGGCACCGACCACCAGGAAGGGCAGTATTACGGCGCTGGGCCAGTGGCAGAGCCGTGGGGCCGCTTTGCTTCTGCGAGCAGCCTGAGCCACAGCAACCAGTATGATGACGGTGAAGACCAGGACGTAGTAGATGGTGACCGTGTTGGTCAGTGTTCTGGAGTAGTCAAGTAGCTCGGCCACCGTTTCGATCTGGGGTTCGTAGTTGACGATGGAGTAGTGGATGCTGCTGGAGATGGCAAAGATGCCGAGGCTGATGATGAAGTATGCTAGCAGGGGGGCAGCAACTCCGGCTTCAATAGCTCGTGCGGGGTGTCTGCGCCGCTCGAACATGATGACGGCACCACCGGATAGCCATGTCAGGACGAACAGCCAGGGGACGCTATACCCCCCGGCGGCGGGGTTAAAAACGCCGGTGATGTGGTCGTAGCCCAGAGTGGCCATCACCAACCCCATCAGGATGGACAGTGTGACCACGTCCCCGGCCCCTCGCCACCACGATTTGAGTCGTGCATATCGCTGTCCTTGCGCCCTGGCTTTGCGGCGGCGACGGCTTCTCTGAGATCTCCCGGAACTTGATTGCGGCTGGGGCGCCTGCTCAGCACTGGCTTCGGTTTCGGTGCGCTCCCATAGGGAGAGGCCTGTGATCACCAGCAAGGCACAGTACAGCCAGAAGTAGGTCCTGGTGGCGGCGATGGCGATTCCGAAGTGAATCTCGATGAAGTGGGCGACTATGGCCGAGAACAGCGCGATCAGCAGAATCTGGTCTCGGAACGAGACATCGTAGACCTCGCGCTTGGTGCGCTGGGCAAGGGCGTGGATGACCAGGTAGGTCAGAAATCCGAAGGTGATGCCGACCGCAAGGGCGACCCCGGAGAATCTCCAGGTTCCCTCCAGCAGCCTGGCACCCACAGCGAAGAGAACGCCACCCAGGATCCAGAGGATGATGTAGATGATGCGCTGTCTTCGATCCGTGGCGAAGCCCAACCACTTGAGGCCGTAGTAGAACAGACTGGCGAAGAGGAACATATAGGAGAAGAAGCCGATCCATCCCGTCATGGCCAGGGCGTCGAAGGTTTCGTTGTGTGCGCGGTCCGGAGAGGCGTTGCGGGCTTCGTAGTGAGCCAAATCAGGGGGATAGAACCGGTTGTAGGCCACGAACATGGATTCCGGCCCGTAACCAACAAGCGGGCGTATCGCGTTTAGGCCATCCTGCTGATCCGGGGGCAATCCGATGGGCTCGTGAGGGCTGATGAGATCGATCACCCCCTCCCAGATGAGAACCCTTACCTTGCCGGTGCCTGTCTCCGTCTGGAAAATCTGTCCTAGACGACCGACGTAAGGGATCTGGCGCAACGAGGCCAGAGGTGTGTCAGGTACGTTGAGCATGACCAGGAACAGGATGCCTGCGATCGCCGCGGCGACTGCACCTGTCCAGAGCCATGTGATCCGGCGCCTCACGCCAAGAATGAAGACGAAGACGAACAGCCCCACCAGCAGCCCTATCCAGGGCCCTCGGCTCTTGGTGAAGAAGATGCAGATCAGTTGGATGCTAAGCACGAAGCCGTACAAGACTCCCAGCATATGGGGGCCAACGAGTTCATCGCGGAAGGTGAACCAGAAGGAGACCACGAAGAGGACCATCATTGCTCCGAGAGCGAGGAACTCTGTAGTCACACTCCCGGTCACGACCACATAGTTCAGCCGGAAGATGAGCAGGAGGAAGTACGACAAGGAAAGGGACTGCCCGGCAAAGAGAAGCACGAGGCGTGCCGTGCGGACTGCGTTTGGGAGGCGCAGGCGGGCCGAGATAAGCGTGGAGAAAAGCACCATAGACAGCGAGGCCAACAAACCGCTGATCAGCAGGGCGTAGTAGCTTGGCCCCCCGGCCACGTGGTCAACATCGGACAGGAAGAAGAGCTGGTATCCGAAGATGAAAGTGAGACACAGAGCCTCGAGGGTGAGCAGCAGCATGTAGGCAACGGTCCAGAGGGTGCCCGGTGCGCCCCGCGCATCGTCTTCTTCGAGCGAGGCAGCCTCCTCCAAGGTCCGCAGGTTGATGATGAACCGGCCAATGGTTATAGGCACGACCATGATCAGGTAGGCTGCTACGAAGATGGCGTTGCCCATATTTGACGCCACCCGGACCGTCACGTCGCCACCCCACGGCAGAGGGTCGAGTTGGAAATGCTGGATGATGCCATAGAGGGCTATGGGCAGGCTGGTGACGATGATCACAGTGAGAAGACGTTCCAGTTGCTGCCGCGACCGGAGTGTGTTCAGCATCAGCAGGAAGATCACTACGTAGGACACGAACGTGTAGGTGCCCTGCAACCGCGGATAGGAGCCCCAGAAGCTGATCTTCGGGACCACAGAAGTGACAGTGGTCAGGAAGTAGACGCCCACCATGACCAGCGTAGGGATCACGAGAGGCATCCCCAAGAAGGTTCTCAAACCGCCTGAGCCCTCCGCATCCGGACTCCTCGATCGCCCGATACGCTCTTCAATGGACTTGAGCAGCCAAGCCACGATCATGATGAGCGTTATGGAGCGCAGTAGACTCAGCTTGTCTGGCTCGAACACGCGGCTGCTGTGGACGTTGAAGAACAGGGGAACGACTATGGCCGCTGCCAGCCAGCCGGCTTCGATGATCTTGTCGCAGAAGATGGACAACTTGGTCTGCATGCTTGGTTCTACCTGGATGCCTGCTTGGTTAGAGGGGCTCTTGTGGCCTGAGACCTCGGCAGTCTCGATCTGACTGCCCTCATGCACCCGCCTCGGAACTGGATGAAGCCATCTTCTCGTAGTGCCTCAGCATGAGGCGCAAGCCTTCATCAATCTCAACCTTGGCCTGAAACCCCAGCACCTTCCGGGCCAGCTCGGTTTCCGCCACTAGGCGTGACACGCCTCCACTCTGACCAGGATTGTGCAGGGATAGAGCCCTCCGCCCGAGAAGATTCTCCATCTTCTTCAGCAGGTCGTTGATACTCACTTCGCGACCTGTTCCGATGTTGAGAATGAAGCCATTGACATTGTTGGTCAACCCGGCTGTCGTGAGGGCGTTGACCACATCGCTGATGTGAATGAAGTCTCGGGTCTGCTTGCCGCTGCCGAAGATGGTTGGAGTGCTTCCTGCCAGCGCTTGCCTGATGAAGTGAGGAATCACAGGCGGGTGCGACGGCGGGACTGCCTGCCCCGGCCCGTAGGCATTGAAGATGCGGAGCATGACCACCTCTATGTCGTACAGGGCACCAAGCGCAGACAGATAGTACTCGGACGCGATCTTGGAGACCGCGTAGGGGTTGGGCGGGCGCACGAGAGCGGTCTCTTTCACCGGCTGCTCGTCTTGGTCGCCGTAGACGGTGCCTGACGATGCCAGCACGACCCTACGTACCCCAGCGTCTCTGGCTGCGGTCATCAGGCTCACGGTGCCGCCCACGTTCACCTCGTTGTATTCCACCGGATACAGTATCGACTCGGAGACCGAGACTCTGGCTGCCAGGTGAAAGACGACCTCCACCTCTCTCAGCAGTGTCCACAGCTTGGGGATGTCGCGCACCTCCCCTCGGGTGAACGCAACCGCGTTGTCCAGCGCCGAGGGGTCCCCGGAACTCAGGTCATCGATGACCCGGACGCGGTGTCCAAGACTAACCAGATGATTGGCCAGGGCCGAGCCTATGAAACCAGCGCCACCTGTCACCAGGATCTTCATCTCTTGTCCCTGAACCAGTTGATGGTCCGCTCCAAACCCTTGGCCAGCGGTACCTGGGCCCTGAAACGGAGAACCCTTTCGGCCTTCTCTACCGCTGGCACCCGGCGCCTCGTATCTTCGAAGAGCTTCCCGTACTCCGCCTCGTAGGGTACAGATGTGATCTCCGAGGAGGAGCCGGTTGCATCCCGTACGGTCTCCGCAAGCTGGTGGATCGTCGTCTCTTCGGCCCGTGCGATATTCAGGACTTCTCCGTTAGCGGCGTCAACTGTAGCTGCCAGTACTGTTCCCTCCACGGTGTCATCGATGTACGTGAAACACCGGCTTTGCTGGCCGTCGCCGTGGACGGTGATCGGCTGACCGTCGAGGGCCTGATTGATGAACTTGGCCACAACGCTGCCGTAGCCATGCGGATCTAGCCGCGGTCCGTAGGAATTGAAGTAGCGAACGATGGCTACTGGCAGCCCCTTCTGCCGATGGTAGGCCAGAGCCAGGTGCTCATCGAGCGCTTTGCCTGTGGAGTAGCACCATCGAGAGACCTGCGTGGTCCCAAGTACGCGATCGTCGTCTTCGTCCAGGCGAGGCACCGCGCCCTTGCCATACACTTCGGATGAGGAGGCCAACACCGCTCTGCGCTTGGACTTGGCTGCTGCCTCAAGTACCACACCCGTGCCCCACACGTTGGTGATCATCGTTTGCAGGGGGTCGTTCAGGACGTGCTTCACCCCGACCACGGCTGCCAGATGGTAGATCGCGTCGCACTGGTCTACGAGATCTCCTATCAGACGTGCGTCGAGGATATCGCCCTCGACGAAGCTGAATCGCGAGTTCTCGAAGTTGTGCTGCATATTGGCAACCTTGCCCAGCGAGAGGTCATCCACCACCACCACAGTGTGTCCTTCAGCCAGGAGTCTATCGGCCAGATGCGAGCCTATGTACCCCGCTCCGCCCGTGACCAGCACTCTCATCTTCTCTCACCGCCGTGGCAAGCGCTTCCATGATTTGCTCGTTCCAGCCGGCTCACGGCATCGGCGCCATCGCTGTGCGTGGCCGATGATTCTCCTCGCGGTACACTGTCCCGAAGGGAGCCTCCCTCCCCTGTTGGCTGGGCGACATGATGCAGCGTATGAGTCAGCGGTTCCAGGGGATGTGATTGTGGCACAGAGCGAGACCCTTGGCGAAGCTGTCTGTCCAGCGACAGGGTGTTGGCCCCTTGACGATCACCAACTCCTATTGTGTGGTGGTCATCGCTGGTGGAGAAACCGGATAAGACTATTCTTTGGGGTGGACATCGCGTGGTGTGCTCGATGATCTTGACGAGTCCACCCGGCAACTCCTCCTTGGTCGGCCGCCGCATGGCTCCCCTGGTGTTCGATTGCCACCTTATGCTCGCAAATCATAGTCCACTTGGGGGAACTAATCAACCTTGCATGCCCAGGCAGATACGGGGATCTGGGGCCCACTTAGCGTCGTGTGTGCCGTGAGGGGCGGACGGGAGCAGCCAGACCCGGGCGCGCTGCATGCCAGAGGCGGCGACCCTGCTGGTGGGAGGGTTCGGGCACCCGGGCGAGGCGTGGCTGTTTCTCTACTCAGTCTCCGCGTAGCAGGCTCTGGTAGAGGTTCACCACTCTGTCTATCATGATCTCGTGGGAGAACTCCAGCTTGGCCCGCCCCCTTGCCCTCTCGCCCATTTCGGCTCGCAGTTGGTTGTCGCTCAAGAGGCGCTTGATAGCCTGTGCCAGAGCTTCGGGGTCTCGGGGGGGCACTACCAGACCCGTTTCCCCGTCAAGGTTTACGTAGGACGTCCCTGTGCCCAGTTCTGTGGAAACGACGGGGTTGCCACAAGCCATGGCCTCCACTTGCACCACGCCGAAGGCCTCGCTGCGGTGGGAAGCAGGGAGCACAAAGAGGTCGCAGGCTTGATAGTAGGCAGGCAAACGCTCATCGTGCACACGTCCCTCGAAGAACACCTTGTCGGCCAGACCCAGCTGGGTGGCCAGAGACTGCCACTCTTCTGCCATGGGCCCGGAACCTACCACCACGAGCCTGGCGTCGATCTCTTTCATAGCCTCGATGAGATACTCGAGACCCTTGTAGTAGCGTAGAAGACCCACGAAGAGGAGTAGAGGGGGACCGTACTGCTGCCTGAGCCTTTCGACTTCCTCGCTCTGCGCTTTGAGGAACGGTCCCATGTCGATACCCAGCGGGATCACTGTGCATTTCTGGGCGACCTGGCTGAGTTGAGGTGAGGTCCGGACGTAGTTCGGGCTGGTGGCGATGATGCTGTCCGCCTTGGCCAGAATCCGCTGTATGAACGGCTTGTATAGCTTGAGGAGACTTTTCTGCCGGACTATGTCGCTGTGGTAGGTGATGACGGTCTTTCCACGTCGTCCGGAGAGCAGGTGGGCCATCTCGCCCCAAGGGTATGGGAAGTGGAGATGCGTGATGTCAGCTTCGAGGCGCCAAATCCATGAGAACAGGGCTGGGCTGATGGGCGTGGATGCCAGGGTCGCGAGTCGGCCCGCCTTGATGACCTTGACCCCGTCAATGTCTGTGATTTCAGTCCTGCGTGTGCGACTGGTGACTAGAACGATAGGCTCCAGCCCTCGCGCCACAGCCCCTCGTGCCAGCAGCCTGATGTGGTTCTCCATACCACCCACAACAGGATAGTAATCCTTGTAGACGTGCAGTATCCTCAACGGCCTTTCCTTCGACCGATGGGCTGGCACAGATCCTCAGTATGCCCTTACCGGGATGCCAGTCCTCTCACTCGCGCGGCAGGCCAGGCTTTCCAGAGCCTCTTTGGGGACCCGCTCCACGCCACTCTCGGCCACCGGTCGCTCGGCGGTGTATATTTGGACCTCTTCTGGCGACAAGCGAGCGAGCGTGGTCAGCCATGCTTCACGGGGCTCTCCCTCGAGGTTCTGAATCTCTCCGGAAACGATCATGCTCTGGATGATGAGCCTGGGCAAGGATGCCAGGCCCTCCACTATCTTCTCAAAGGTTACTCCTGGAGCCGGTCGGCTGATCTGGCCTAGCGTGACCGGGTCGCCGGCGTCGAGCTTCATTATTGGATCATCCAGTTGCTCCAGCGCCTTCTTGATCTCAGGGTGGTGGATTCGGGACGAGTTGGACAGAACGGCTACCCTGGTCCCGGGACACGCCCTGTCTCTGAGGCGGATCACCCCTGCCACTATCTGTGGAAACTCTGGATGCAGTGTGGGCTCTCCGTTACCTGAGAAAGTGAGGTAGTCCGGAGGTGTCTGCAGGGTCTTGATCGCCTCGTGCACCTTGACCAAGACGGTGTCCACGGGAGGAAATCCGGTCTGCTTGCCGGCTCCGGACACAGCCTCGGCGGACCCGTACTGGCAGTAGATGCAGTCGAACGTGCAGATCTTGCGACTTGCGGGCAGCAGGTTAATACCCAGAGAGCGGCCCAGTCGCCTGGAATTCACTGGGCCGTAGAGCACGTCTCTCTGGAGTTCCAGGACCGACACTATCTCCTCCTAATATGGCCGCTCCAGATCATGGTGGGGAAGCCCTGTCCGATTGGTCAAGTCGAACGGAATGCTGTATAATAGTCCGGCGCCAAGGCTGCAGTGGAGAGAACCGAGCGAGGCAACCGGCCTCTCTGGGACGGGCTCCACACCGGGAATGATTATAGCACAGACGATGGGGGACGAAAATGGTCCGCCGTATTGAGATAGCGGCAGGTGAGGTCACCGTAGACGCCGAGCTGAATGAGTCCCAGACAGCTCAAGCTGTATGGGATGGGTTGCCCATCGAGGGAGCAGTGAACACATGGGGGGACGAGATATACTTCTCGACCCCTCTGGCTTTGCAGCAGGAGAAGGGTCAAGAGGTCGTGGAGTTGGGCGACTTGGGGTATTGGCCTCCAGGAAAGGCCATCTGCGTGTTTTTCGGGCCGACTCCTGCTAGCCGAGGCGACGAGATTCGGCCCGCCAGCGCCGTGACCGTCTTCGGTCGCGTCATCGGTGATGCCACCGTGCTGAGGCGGGTAGAGGATGGCGTTCAGGTTACCGTGCGACGTAGCGAGGAACAGGGACCTAGCTCCGGGTAGAGCGTCCGGCGGGGAGCCCAGGTATCGCTCACTTGACAGATGCGTTGGACTACGCTAAACTTTCGTGCTTCTGCCCTGCCCCTTGCGGCATGGCGCCGCAGAAACGGACCCTATGATGGGGCCGAGGTGAGACGACAGTGAATCAAGGCATCAATCTGCGCATCTTGAGCCTGGCGGGCCAAGTGGGCGTGGTGATGGTCGTCTTCATCCTCATGGGCCTCGTGGCGGGCCAATGGGTAGACGACAGATTGGGCACATCGCCCACGTTCACCTTGGTTCTCATCTTGCTGGGCATAGGTGCTGCTGGTTGGAGCATTGCCCGCCTGGTGATGTGGGCTCTCGAGGGAACATCCGGGGAGAAGGTTGACCCGAAGGACTGAGGGGGTTTGTCGATGGACGAATTGATGTCAGACGTCATGGAGCCAGTGATAGGTGACGAAGGTTGCCTGCCCGGCTGCATGACCGGCAAGGGCTGCCTCATCTACATCGTCATCGTAGTGATCGCGGCGTTCTTGATGAGCAAGTTCCCTGTGGCATTGCCAGAGATTGCACTTCCGGCAGAGCCGGTCTTCACGCTTCCCGCTCTGGGCTTCACCGTGACCAATACTCTGCTAGCTACCTGGCTGAGCATGTTTCTCCTGATCGTGGGGTCCATTCTCGTCACCCGCAAGCTGGAGATGGTTCCTGGTGGTCTCCAGAACCTGGTGGAGTGGGGCCTGGGCGTGCTGTTAGGACTGACGGAGAGCGTGGCCGCCGAGCGAGGAAGGAAGTTCTTCCCTCTGGTAGCGACCATATTCATCTTCTTGCTGGTCTCCAACTGGATGGGCCTGCTTCCGGGCTTCGGCACCGTGGGTACGATTCACGAGGCGCATCACGGTGGTTATGAGGTTCAGCAAATTTCTGTCCTGGGAGTTAACATCAATCTGCTCGAAGGCCAGGAGGCCGGCGAGCATCACACGGGCTACACGGTCTTCTCTTTCCTCCGTTCGGCTGCTACCGACCTCAACACAGGGTTGGCCTTGGCCCTGGTCTCGGTTGTGATGACGCAGGTCGTGGGGGTGCAGGCCCTGGGATTGGGATACTTCAGCAAGTTCCTCAGTTTCAAGGATCTCTTGGGGGTCGTCGTCGGGCCCCTAGAACTGGTGAGCGAGTTGGGTAAGATCATCTCGTTCAGTTTCAGGCTCTTTGGCAACATCTTTGCTGGAGAAGTGCTGCTCGCTGTGCTGGCTTCCATCATTCCCTATCTCGTGTCTGTGCCTTTCATGGGTCTAGAGCTCTTCGTGGGACTCATGCAGGCTTTCGTCTTCGCGATGCTGACCTTGGTATTCATGAGCATGGCCACTATGGGCCATGGTGCGGAAGGTGAAGAACACTAATCTTGGGAAAGGGGGACTTACAAATTGGCGGCTGGTGATTTGATAGAATTCGGCAAGTTGTTGGGAGCGGGACTGGCTATGGGTTTGGGAGCCATCGGCCCCGGAATCGGCATCGGTCTGCTGGGAGCAGGAGCGATGCAGGCCATAGGCCGCAACCCTGAGGCCGCCGGGCAGATCCAAACCAATATGATCCTGGGCATCGTCTTTGCCGAGGCGGTGGCGATCTACGCTCTGGTTACTGCCCTGATCCTCAAATTCGTTTAGGGATCCCTAAATCGCTATGTGCAGGCGCCCTCCATGGTGGTTCCAGCTGTGGTGGGCGAAAGGAGGGTCGATTTGGAGGGACTGGGAATCAACCTGGGATACCTGATCTCCCAGATCATAAACTTTGTGCTCCTGCTCGTGCTTCTTCGCATTTTTCTCTACAGGCCCATAGTGAACATGCTTGATAGGCGCCGTGAGAAGATCAGGGCCGACCTGGACGAGGCTGACAAGGCGAGAAGCCAGGCTGAGACGGCCAAGCAGGAGTATGAGAAACAGTTGGAGCAGGCCAGAGAGGAGCGTCGCTCCATCGTCGCTCAGGCCAACGAGCAGGCCGAGAAGATGAGGGAGGAGATCCTCGAGAAGGCTCGGGCGGAGGCTCAGCAGTTGGTTGCCAAGACCGAGGAAGAGACGGAGGCGTTGCGGCGCCAGACCCTTATCGGGGCGCAGGACGAGATCGTCGATTTGGCGGTGGCGGCAGCTGGGAAGGTAGTGGGCGAGTCCCTGGATGAGAAAGCCCATCGGCGTCTGATTCAGGAGTTCATCGCCGAGGTAGGTGACTTGGGATGATGGCGGATACAGAAGCCACATCTTCGAGCCTGACGGCGAGGGTCAGTAGCGCAGTCCCTTTGACGGACGAGGAGCAGGCGGCTCTGGGCGAGAGGTTGAAGGCGCGATTCGGGCAGGCGTTGAGCTTGCGCTTTGAGGTGGAACCTTCACTCCTCGGTGGCGTCGCGGTTCGTGTCGGCGATCAGGTCTTGGATGGCAGCGTACGGGGCAAGTTGGATGCCCTCACGCAAACCTTGGGCGCCAGACGATAGTTGCTGACCTCGGATGTGCAGTGCGGTCTCTCACATAGGAATTCAGTGCCCGGCCACAGGGTGGAGTGTGCCCATATCATCCCCCTACGGATGGCAGCGGGAGCATCTTTGGACATCAATATTCCCCAGAGGAAACCTAGGAGGTGCCAATGGCCTCACCAGTAGGTGATGCGACCGCCACACTCAGGCGGCAAATCGAGGGTTTTGAGGCCCCCCTGAAAGCCGTGGACGTCGGTACCGTGGTCGAGGTGGGTGATGGCATCGCCAGGGCTACTGGACTGGCGACAGTCATGGCTAGCGAGTTGGTGGAGTTCACCAAGAGCGGGGTGATAGGAATGGTGCTGAACCTGGAGCCTGACCAGGTCGGCGTGATCATCCTGGGTGACTACACCGAGATTGAAGAGGGCGCCGAGGTCCGTCAAACAGGTCGCATTGCCTCGGTCCCCGTTGGCGAGGCGCTGGTTGGACGTGTGGTCGACGCACTGGGCGTGCCCATCGACGGCAAGGGTCCCATCGAGACCGATGTGCTGCGTCCCATCGAGCGAATCGCGCCCAACGTCACCGTTCGCGAGTCCGTGAACAGGCCCGTGCAAACCGGCATCAAAGGCATCGATTCCATGTTTCCCATCGGCCGCGGACAGCGGGAATTGATCATTGGTGACCGTCAGACGGGCAAGAGTGCGCTGGCCATAGACACGATCATCAATCAGGGAGACAAGGACCTAACCTGCATCTATGTCGCCATAGGGCAGAAGCGTTCCAACGTGGCTCAGGTGGTGGCGACCTTGGAGCGGTTCGGGGCCATGGATCATACCGTTGTTGTCGTGGCCTCAGCTTCAGAGTCTGCCGCTTTGCAGTACATCGCGCCGTACGCTGGTTGCGCCATGGGTGAGGAGTTCATGGAGCAGGGCAAGGATGCCTTGATCGTGTACGACGATCTGACCAAACATGCCTGGGCATACCGGCAGGTGTCGTTGCTGCTTCGCCGACCTCCGGGGCGAGAAGCGTATCCTGGCGACTTGTTCTACCTGCACTCACGATTGTTGGAGAGATCGGCCAAGCTGCACCCGGATTTCGGCGGCGGCAGCCTGACGGCTCTACCCGTCATCGAAACGCAGTTGGGTGACATCACCACCTACGTTCCCACCAATGTCATCTCCATCACCGATGGACAGCTGTACCTCGAGAGCGACCTCTTCTACGCCGGCATTCGCCCCGCGCTCAACGTGGGAATCTCTGTCTCTCGCGTCGGTGGCAAGGCTCAAACCAGGGCCATGAGAGATGTCGCTGGCAGACTGAAGCTGGAGCTTGCCCAGTTCAGAGAACTTGCTGCCTTCGCGCAGTTTGGCTCGGACCTGGACAAGGCGACGCGGGACCAATTGGAGCGCGGTCAGCGCCTTACAGAGATTCTGAAGCAGCCGCAGTACGAGCCGGTGCCGCTTGATCACCAAGTCATGCTCATCTACGCTGTGACACATAACCACTCAGATGATGTGCCTGTTGACAAGATACGGGGATGGGCGGACGGGCTGCTGCGCTTCATGGACACCGTGCACCCCGAGGTTGGCCGTCGAATCATGGAGACGGAGAAACTGGACGAGGAGACTCAGAGCAAGCTCAGTGATTCCATAGTCGAGTATGGGGAGACCACTAAGTAGTAGCTTCTGGGCTGGAAGCGTCCGGCCCTTGTGTTTGATGTCAGCAACCGCATGGCAGCGGAACTTGGGTGAGCAGTAGCGAGGAGTAGAGTTGGCCACAGCGCGCGACATAAGGAGACGGATTCGCAGCGTCACCAACATCGGTCAGGTCACCCGCGCCATGGAAGCGGTTTCGGCCTCCAAGATGAGGCGGGCCCAACAAATGGTACTGGCCTCTCGTCCCTACGCCGATAGGGCGTGGGAACTGCTGACCTATCTTGCCAGCCAACCAGCGGCGGGGAAAGTGCTGCACCCATTGCTGGAAGAGCGAGAGATCAGAAATACAGGGTTGCTACTCATCACGCCGGATCGGGGCCTGTGCGGGGGGTTGCCCACCAATGTCTTACGAGAGGCTGTGTCCTTTGTGGACCGGCAACCGAATCCTGTGCGCATCGTCACTATCGGACGCAAAGGGTCTAGCTTCATGCACCGCTATGGCGGAGACATCTCTGCCGATTTCTCTGGAATACCCGATTTGCCGCCCATGACCGATATCACGCCCATAGCGTATCTGGTCATCGAAGATTTTCTCAATGGAACATTCGACCAGGTATGCATGGTCTACACGCAGTTTGTCAACACCATGATACAGCGTCCGGTGACGCGGCAGTTGCTACCCATTGAACCGGCCGCTGCGGAGGCGACGCGCACCTTGTCCTACACTATCGAACCAGACCCGGAGACCGTCATCGGCGAGGTGCTCGAAGGGTTCACAGTATTGCAGATCTATCAGGCGATTCTGGATGGGCAGGCCAGTGAGCACTCCGCGCGCATGGTGGCTATGCGTGCCGCGTCAGAGAACGCCGAGGGGTTGGCCGAGGACTTGACCCTGAGCTATAACCGAGCTCGACAGGAAGCCATAACTAAAGAGCTATTAGACATCGCTGGAGGCGCCGAGGCTTTGGCCCAGGCGCGTGCGGCGGCGAGATAGAGTAACGCCGAGACGAGCCGTCTTGCGGGGAGGATTAGGGACCCATGGCAGAGGCAGTTCGCGGGAGAATCGTTCAGGTTATTGGTCCGGTGGTCGATATCCAGTTTCCTCCGGAACAGCTCCCTGAGATATACGACGCGGTAGAGATACCGCGGAATGGTGAGGGGAAGCTGGTTCTGGAAGTTCAGCAGCACCTAGGGGGCGATTGGGTGCGCTGCCTGGCGATGGATTCGACGGACGGCCTCCAGCGGGGTATGGAAGCCGTCGGCACCGGAGCGCCGATAATGGTCCCGGTGGGAGAGGCCACGCTGGGGCGCCTCCTCAACGTGTTGGGCGAACCGATCGACCGCCGTGGACCCGTCGAGACCGAGGAGAGACGGCCCATTCACCAGGCGCCGCCGTCCTTCGAGGAGCAGAGCACCAGCACCGAGGTATTCGAGACTGGTCTCAAGGTGATAGACTTGGTGGCACCCTTCACCAAAGGTGGAAAGACGGGGGTTTTTGGAGGTGCCGGTGTCGGCAAGACGGTCGTCATCATGGAGCTCATCCATACCATCGCCGTGGAACATGGAGGCGTATCCGTGTTCTGCGGCATTGGTGAGCGCTCCCGCGAGGGGAACGACCTGTGGTACGAGTTGCAGGATTCCGGCGTCCTGGACAAGGTGGCCCTGATCTTCGGTCAGATGAACGAGCCTCCTGGAGTTCGACTCCGCGTAGGTTTGACGGGGTTGACGATCTGCGAGGACTTCCGCGATCAGGGCAAGGATGTGTTGCTGTTCGTAGACAACATCTTCCGCTTTGTGATGTCCGGGTCCGAGGTCTCCGCGCTGATGGGTCGCATGCCGAGCGCCGTTGGGTATCAGCCAACGCTGGGCACGGAGATGGGCGAACTGCAAGAGCGGATCACCTCCACCAAGCGGGGCTCCATCACTTCCCTTCAGGCGGTCTTCGTGCCCGCTGATGACTATTCGGACCCTGCGCCTGTGGCTGTATTTGCTCACCTGGATGCGACCATAGCGCTTGAACGATCCATCGCCGAGCAGGGTCTGTATCCAGCTGTGGACCCTCTGGCTTCCACGTCGCGCATCCTGGATCCCAACATCGTCGGCGAGGAGCACTATGAGGTGGCGCGCGAGGTTCAGCGTACGCTTCAGCGGTACAAGGACCTCAGCGATGTGATCGCCATCCTGGGCGTCGAGGAGTTGAGCGAGGAGGACAAGCTTACGGTATCCCGGGCGCGAAAGATACAGCGATTCCTGTCACAGCCGATGTTCGTTGCCGAGGCCTTCACCGGCCGAGGAGGCGCCTACGTGCCTATCAGTGAAACGGTTCGTGGGTTCAAAGAGATATTGGACGGCAAGCACGACGACCTGCCTGAGGGAGCCTTCTTCATGGTGGGGACGATAGAAGAGGCGGTGGAGAAGGCCAGGACGCTGGCAGGGGATCCAGAGGAAACGACCGCTGCGGAGCCTGAGGGAGAGGCCGAGGCCGGATAGGAGGGCCGCGCATGGCGCAACTCCGCTTTGAGCTGGTGACACCACAACGGATCGTCTATGCGGACGATGAAGTTGATATGGTGGTCGCACCGGGGGCCGACGGTGAGTTGGGCATTCTGGCCAACCATACACCCCTGCTGGCGGCACTGGGCATTGGGGAGCTCAGGGTTAACAAGGGAGCAGAAGAAGAGTCCTTTGCGGTCCACGGCGGGTATCTGGAGGTCTTGGGCAACAAGGCCATTGTCATGGCCAGCGTGGCAGAACCCGCTACTGAGATTGATCTGGCAAGGGCTGAGGAGGCCAGAGAGCGGGCAGAAAGACGGTATCGCGAGAAACCTGAGGGCCTGGACATGGCTCGCTTGCAGGCAGCTCTACGGCGCTCCCGGGTACGTTTGAAGGTAGCTCGCCGAAGACGACGGCGTCCAGGTATGGAGAGCGAGCTCAATGGACGGTAGTGCGGAGACGATGGTCTTCGCCTGGTTCTCGTAAGGAGCATACATGTTCTCCAAACAAATTGGGGTGGATCTGGGCACGGTCAATGTGCTCGTTTGGACCAAGGGCAAAGGGATCGTGCTCTTCGAGCCTTCCATAGTGGCCCTCTCCACCCACGACAACAGAATCGTGGCTCTGGGGCGGGAAGCGCAGGCCATGCTGGGACGCACCCCCGAGAGCATTGAAGTACTATCGCCTCTTCGCGATGGCGTTATTGCCGACTACGTGGTTACAGAACTGATGCTTCACTACTTCATCTCCGGCATCGTGGGGCGCGTTCGCCTTTTCAAGCCAGAGATCATGATAGGAGTGCCCATCGGCGTGACCACAGTGGAGAAGCGAGCCGTGCACGACGCTGCCATCCAGGCAGGGGCCAAGGTGGCGCACCTCATACCTGAACCCTTGGCCGCAGGCTTGGGCGCGGGGATGCCCGTCGACACCCCGTCTGGTAACTTCATCGTCAACATCGGTGGCGGGACCAGTGAAGCCGCGGTCATCGCCATGAATGACATCGTGGTTGGAGGGGCGGTCCGGGTGGGTGGTATCAAGATCAACGAGGCAATCGCTTCCTACATTCGGAGGAAGTACAACCTCATGGTGGGCGAACAGACGGCTGAGGAAATAAAGCTCCAGATTGGCGCTGCGATGCCTCTCGAGGAAGAGCTGACCATGGAGGTCCGGGGTAGGGACGTGGTGGCCGGGCTGCCCAGAATCGTGACGCTCTCCTCCACGGAGGTTTCGGAGGCCATCACTGAGCCGCTGGGCACCATAGTCTCGGCGATCAAGGGTGTGCTGGAGAAGACGCCTCCTGAGCTGGCTGCCGACATCATAGACCGCGGAGTGGTCATGACAGGCGGGGGATCTCTGCTGCGTAGCCTGGACCGATATCTGACGCAGGAACTGGGGGTCCCGTGCTACGTTGCTGATGAGGCTATTGCCTGCGTTGCCCTCGGTTGCGGTAAGGCATTCGAGGAGTTTGAGGTGCTAAAACGGACGCTGCCTGATTTGTAGACCGCTTACAAGAGCCGCACTGGTATCGGTGAAGCGCGTGACGCCCAGAGGTCCACGCGCTTCATGTTTGGATGCACGTTCGGCCGCGCGCGGCGTCGGGGGTGAGATGAACGGGCTCTAGGGGTTGGCAGCCGGTACGTAGGCCCCTGTGAGCCAGAGTATTGGTCAACTGACCGAGAGCAAGACTGGCCAGGTGGCCGATGGCCAAATCCCCCGGATGGCCGATGCGTCTGCCGGATTCTCCTTGTATACTGGATCCAGAGGCGATAGCCAAGCAGGCACGCAAGGATCTCGCGTGCAGAGGGTACGGCACCAGGATCAGGGTGCTGTGAGAGCAGGTTGAGAAAGGGTTTCTGGCCTAAGTCAGTATCCGCATGCTTCCAGAGACCTCATCGTGCCATGCGTTGGAATTGTACTATCTGAATAAGCAAAATGTTCAGGTTCGAACCTTCACAAGCAGCTCGACTTTTGGTATAATTGTACTAGCGAAAATAGTAGCATTGTGATTGGACACGACTCATCGTCGGACGCCGAGGAGATGTGGGGGCTACAACCGCCATGGGGAGAGATCCCTCCGATCGACGCATGGGCGGTCGGCCAGCAGCGGCTAGGAGGGATTTCGCTCTTGCCTCGAGGAGGGAGCGGAGCGATGACGCTGTGTGCTTCCGGCAAAGGCAGTGAATCCGTTGTGGCCGCGACCCACTACTAGTACTGGGCTCTGAGAACTACCAGGACCAAGGAGGAACGTTATTGTGAACGACAATCGCATGAGCATCTGGCGCGCCCTCTTCGGGTGGATCGACCAGCCCAAGAAGACCCTGCGCTACGTCATGGAGCAACCACGATGGTCCCTCTGGCTGGCTCCCGCGTTGGTGATCGTGGTCTCGCTGATCATCGTCACGGTGGTGTCGGCGCCGGCGATGTCGGAACTGACCAAGGAACAGGCTGCGCAACAGATGGAGGCGCAGATGGGTTCGCTCTCCGGGGATGAGGGGGAGCAGGTGCAGAGGACCTTGGAGACCTTCACGTCGCCGTTGTTCCTGGCGGCGACGGGCATCGTGCTAGGAATCCTGGGCTTGGTCCTCACGTGGCTCTTCCGAGGCGCGGTCTTGTTCTTCATCAGTTATCTGTTCGGTACGGACAATAGATACGTGCAGATGGTCACCCTGGTCCTGTGGTGCTGGTTGCCGTTCGCTCTGCGTGACCTGGTGCAGGCGGTCTATGTTGTCATCAACGGCCAGCTCCCGCTCAACAAGGGGCTATCCTTCCTGGTGGCGAGCAGCGATCAGGCACAGAACGCGGGCAATCTCCTCTACGGTCTCTTGTCTCAAGTGGACCCATTCCTGGTGTGGCATCTGATTCTGGTTGGCGTGAGCTTGGCGCTAAGCACGCGTTCCACAAGGCTCAAGACTGCTCTTGGCACAGTCGGGTATTGGGCCGTGACGGCGGCGGTAGGTCTGGCTCCGTCGCTCCTGGGGATGCTCACTAGTGCTGCCTTCTAGGGCAGGGCACCGGAGGGGCATCAATCCCGCGCTGCATGAACAGTGGCCGCGCTCCTTAACGGCACTGTTCTGCAGCACGGATTTGACACCATGGAATCTATCTGGCATAGTGATAGCATAGTGATAACAGTGAGACAGTCCAGACCTTTGGGTGTGGACCACAACTTAGACGAAGGCGGTGCCATACGATCCCTGGCGATACAAGGTTTTGTGGGTGTCCGAATAAGGGGCGTCTGTGTACCGTTCTCTTTCAGATAGGAACGTGTAGGAGACGAGAGGGGAAAAGATGCGAAGAGCGGTAATCATCGCTGCTATCCTCGTGGCTGCTGGAATTGTCGGCTACTGGTTTCTCCAGCAAGGCGCGGTGCCGACCGGCGCGGCTCCGGAAGACCTGGATACTGCAACTGTCGAGCGGGGGGACATAGAGGCCACGGTCGATGCCACAGGCAGCGTGGAGCCTGCGGCGCAGGTGACGCTGTCCTTCCGCACGGGCGGGACACTGGAGACTGTTGCAGTGTCCGAGGGGGACGAGGTCCGCGAAGGTGAGATCCTGGCAGATGTGAACGCGTCCGAACTCAGGGTGGCAGTGTTGCAGGCGCGGCTGGCGCTCACAAGCGCCGAGGCTAGCCAGGCGAAACTCGCGGGAGGTGCCGACGCGGATGATATCCAAGCAGCGCGCGCCAATCTGGCAAGTGCGGAGGCTGCACTGACCAGGATGCGCGAGGGACCTACCGGGGACGAGATCACCATCGCCAAGGCGGACCTTAGAAGGGCCGAGATCGCCCTTCAGGAAGCTCAGGAGCGGTATGATCAGTATGCCTGGGTCGGTGGCATAGGCGCCCTGCCTCAGTCAGTGGCCCTACAGCAGGCCACGATCAACTATGAGCAGGCGCTTGCCGCGTACAACATCGCCATGCAAGGCCCCACCGCGAGCGAACTCCGGGCAGCGGAGGCAGCGGTGGCCCAGGCTCGCGGTCAGCTGAGCACTCTATTGAATGGTGCAGGCGAAGAGGACCTGACCATGGCCCAGGTGGCTGTAGACCAGGCCCAGGCTTCGCTGGAGCTGGCCCAACTGCAATTGGAGGGAGCGACCATCACGGCGCCCTTCGATGGAGTTGTCGCATTTGTCGGCGCCGAGGCCAAAGAACAGGTAGCTCCTGGTTCCCCAATGATTGTACTTATAGACCCTTCGGGCTTCCACGTTGAGGTGAGCGTCGACGAGATAGACGTGGGACAGGTGGAGCTCGGGCAGGAGGCGAAGATAACCCTCGACGCCTACCCCGACGATGAGCTTCAAGGTCACGTGGAGTACATCTCACCCGTAGCCACCGAGGATCTGGGAGCGGTAAGCTACCGGGTCAGGGTCTGCTTTGACCCCACCGAAGTGCCCCTGCGCTCGGGAATGACGGCCAACATCACCATCGTGACAGATCGTCGGGAGGGCGTCCTTCTCATGCCCAGCAGGGCGATCTCCGTGGACCGCGATGCCGGCGTGTTCTACGTGGAGAGGCTGGTAGACGACGGCGAGATCGAGCGTGTAGAGATCGAGATCGGCATACAGGATGCAACTTACACGGAGGTCCTGAGGGGTCTGGAAGAAGGAGATCAACTGGTGATCGGTGGGGTGACAATAAGGGACAGGCTACGTATGGGCATGTCGTAGAGGCAGACAGGAAAGTCTGCACTCTGCGAGGTGAATAGATCATGATCAAGATCGAAGAAGCAACCAAGGTCTACGTGATGGGTGAGGTGGAGGTGCACGCCCTGCGCGGTGTCTCGCTCCAGATCAGAGAGGGCGAGTGGGTGACTATCATGGGCCCGTCGGGATCCGGCAAATCCACCCTGATGAACATCATTGGCTGCCTGGATTTGCCCACGTCTGGTACCTACTACCTCGATGGCATTGATGTGAGTGAGCTGGACGACGACGAACTGGCGGAGATCAGAAACCGTAAGATCGGGTTCGTATTCCAGAACTACAACCTCTTGTCGCGGACCTCGGCCTTGCGCAATGTTGAGTTGCCCCTCCTCTACGGGGGTGACGGCAACAAGAGGGACCGGGCCATGGCCGCACTGGAGGCGGTGGGCTTGGGCGACAGAGCCAAGCACAACCCCAATGAGCTCTCCGGAGGTGAACAGCAGCGGGTCGCCATCGCCAGGTCTCTAGTCAATAACCCTTCCATCATCCTGGCTGACGAGCCCACGGGCAATCTAGACTCCAAGTCGGGAGCCGAGATTGTAGAGATCTTCAAGCGTCTGAACGAGGAACAGGGCATCACCGTGGTCTTCGTGACCCATGATCGGAGTGTCGCTGCTGAAACACAGCGCATCCTCCGGTTGCACGACGGGAGAGTCGTGCGGGAAGAGGTGCTTCGGGAGCCAACCGGCGTCCAGGAGGCGAGAAGTGGACCTAGCTGATAGCCTACGGGTGGCCATCGGAGCCATGAGTGCCAACAAGATGCGCTCCTCGCTGACCATGCTGGGGGTCATCATCGGCGTGGCAGCGGTCATCGCCCTCCTCTCCATTGGACAGGGGGTGCAGAAGATGGTTACCGAGCAGATCCAGAGCGCCGGATCCAACCTGCTGATGATCTTGCCGGGACAGATCACCGAGGCTGGCGGCTTCGAGTTTAAGCCGACGCTGACCTACGGAGATGCCCAGGCCATGGCCGATCCGATGAACGTGCCTGATGCCGCCATTGTGGCTCCCACCATGGAAGGCAACACGGCCGTGAGCTATGATGGCGAGGACCTGTCGACCACCACCGCCGGTGTCTTGGCTGAACACGATTTGGTGCGCAACCTGGAGGTGGTCCTGGGTCGGTTCTTGACCACCCAGGACATAGACAGAAGGGCGCGGGTAGCTGTCCTGGGCTCCAATGTTGCGGAGCAACTCTTTGGGGAAGATGGATACCCCCTGGACCAGACCATCAGGATCAACCGCATCCCCTTCAAAGTCGTCGGTGTGCTGGCGGAAAAGGGCGCCGGTATGATGGGTAGTGAGGATGGATACATCTACGTTCCCATTACCACTGCCCAGTCCCGCCTTTTCCCCCAGCGGCGCGATCTGAGCGGTAAATTCATGGTTACGATGATCTACGTGCAGGCGCTGTCCGATCAGGGCATGGATGCCGCGAGCCAGCAGGTCAACGACCTACTAAGATACAGGCATAAGATCTCCTTCCAGGACGAAGACGATTTTTCGGTGATCAGTCAGGCAGATCTGGTGGCCATCATGGCTGAAGTCACAGGTGTCCTGACTCTCTTCCTGGGTGCCATCGCAGCCATTTCCCTGCTGGTGGGAGGCATCGGTATCATGAATATCATGCTGGTCTCGGTCACCGAGCGCACACGCGAGATCGGCATTCGCAAGGCGGTGGGCGCCAAGCGACGGGACATCCTGCTGCAATTCCTGGTGGAGTCCATGGTGTTGAGTCTTCTCGGCGGTGGCGCAGGCATCGCCCTGGGGTTTCTCCTAGCTCTGGGCGTATCACAGCTCTCGGAGGATCTGGCAACCGTGGTGTCGATGCAGTCCATCGTCCTGGCCACAAGTTTCTCCCTGATAGTGGGGGTGGTCTTTGGGCTATATCCAGCGCTGCGAGCAGCGCGCCTCCACCCTATCGAGGCCTTGCGATATGAGTAGGATGCCGAGTACGAGTAGAACGGCGGTAATCTCGGTTCTATGCCTGGTGGTGGTGCTCTTGCTGACCGCCTGTGGTCAAGATGTCCCCCCTGAGCCGACCATCATCCCCTTGCCCCCCGAGGAACCGGAATCACCGGCACCGACGCGCACCGTAACCGCCACGCCTACCGTGACCCCACCGCCGCCAGCGGAGGCACCTGACCCTACGTCGACCCCCACACCCACGCCGACGCCCACGCCCTCTGTCGCGACCGCGCCTCAGGTACCCAGCATCACCACACGGCCGCCCTTGGAGGGTCGTTTTGTGTTCCAGGTGGCGAGTGGTGGTGATATCTACGTGGTGAACGCCGATGGAACAGGCTTGACTCGTCTGACCGAAGGAATGGATCCTAGCTGGTCCCCTGACGGCAGCAAGCTGGCCCTTGCCCGCTGGACGACTCCGTGGGGTATCTACATCATCAACGCGGACGGCAGCAACGAGAGGTTACTCTTCAGCTCCAATGTGGCTCGAGCACCCGTATGGTCGCCGGACGGCACCCAGATAGCGTTCTACTTCGAGACTGAAGGCATGACCGCTCCGTGGAAGGAGTGTTTTGAGGGATTGGGCTGTTTCACTCTCATCCCCGCCATGCTTCAGCAGGAATGGCACGTTGGTGTAGTGGACGTCGCGGACGGCTATCTTCACCAGCCATACTGCGATCGACGATCATTCTCGCCCACGTGGTCGGGGGATGGGGAATGGCTGGTGTACGACGGAGACCATGGTCTGAGCATGACCACCGTCGAGGGGCCCAACAACCGGCCCTTCAACGATAACGTACACGACCAGTTCCCGATCATGTCTCCCGATGGGAGCCGGATAGCCTTCGTGCACTGGCAACACGACCACTGGGAGATCTACGTGATGAACGCGGATGGGGGCGGACGTTTGCCGTTGACGGGCAGCTCGGCACTGCTGGAGAGGCGACCGAACAACGTGTCGCCGTCCTGGAGCCCCGATGGCAAACAGATTGCGTTCCTCTCCGATCGCGGCGGTGATTGGGAGTTCTACGTGATGAACGCCGATGGCAGCGATCAGAGGCAGATCCTGGCCAGTGTCACCGATCGCCTGAAGATCACGTATCAGGGGGCCAACGAAAGAGTCATTTCCTGGACTTCCCCGTGACCCCCCGAGGTAGCACCCCTCTTCCCGAAACGATCGGCGATAAGCTCCGGCGGCTTCCACTGCGACGCGCAAGACGTGTTTGCCGATAGATCCTCTCAACCACCTGTTGGTTGCTGACCCCGGCCCCGTCGGGGGCCATCCCACCCGTGACTATTCTACTGCAAGTGCCCCCGCGCACTTCCAGTCCTCAACTGAGCCACGCCCCGGAGGCACACGTTTCCCTGAGCGATGCATGGGTTCGTTTCGGTGTTGTCCGCCCTTGCGGGCTCGTCCTATGGATTCTAGCGAGGGTCAATAGCATGTGCTAGAATGATCACTGATCGAAGATGAGGAGGTCCGCTTGTCCGAACATGGGCGTTGCGAACGCCGACGTCAGAAGGGCTCTCGCCTGCTGTTCGCCGGACTGCTGCTAGTCGTCGCGGCATCAAGTGTGGTTCACCAGCTGCTGCCGGCTTCTGCCGCTGATTCCAGAAGGCCTGAGCTGGTAGGCTGGGTCACCGATGCCCTTGGCGAGCCGGTCCAGAACGCGGAAGTAAGCATGTACGCGGATGGAATGAAGGAGCCCATAGCGGTCGCGGAGAGCCAGGGAGATGGCGAGTTTGCCCTTGAAGTTCCCGAGGTTCCCTTCGAGACCCTGTCAGTCGATGTGTCCCGCCCGCACTTCCACTCGTACACCTGGTCCCCTACCCCTGACGAACTGGAGTTGTTGAGCCAGGGTGTTACCATTCGCTTGCCTGACATCACCATGGAGAGGCGAATCACGCTGGGCTTTTGGGTGGCTACCCTCACCTTCGTGGGCATGTTGGCCCTCATCGCTTTGGAGAAGTTGCACAACACGATGGCTGCCTTGCTGGGTGCTGCCATCGTCCTGGGCGTCAGCTCTGTGGGAAGCCCTTTCAACCCAAATCTCTTCATCCTTGACTTCGAGCAGGCATTGCAGTACGTGGACTTCGATGTCATCTTCCTGGTGATGGGGATGATGATCGTCATCGGTATCCTGGAGGCCACGGGCATCTTCCAGTGGGCCGCCTATCAGGCGTACCGCCTGTCCCGGGGGCGCGCCTGGCTGCTGGTGATCATCCTGATGATACTGACCTCCGTGGCTTCGGCCCTGCTGGACAACGTGACGACCATGCTGCTCATGACCCCCATCACCCTGGAGATAGCTTTGGCCCTGGGGATCAATCCGCTGGCGCTCATCATACCGGAGGTTTTGGCCTCCAATATCGGAGGCATCAGCACTCTCATCGGCACGCCTACCAACATCCTCATAGGTTCCTACGCTGACATAGGCTTCGCAGACTTCCTCATCAATCTCACCCCTGGCGTGGTGCTGGCCCAGATAGCGCTGACCATATACGTGCTGGTCGTGTTTCGCCGCCAATACCGGGAGGTGAGTGGAGGGCTGTCGCCTGCAATGCTGGAGCGACTGAAGGAGAACGGCCGCATCACTCAGCCAGCGACGCTGGTCAAGGCGGGCACGGTTTTTGTGCTCATGATACTGCTGTTCATTTTTGGGGAGCAGATCCACCTTGTCCCTGCCGTGACCGCGATCCTGGGTGCCGTAGTCATGCTTCTGGTGGTGGACGTTGACACACAAGAGATGTTGACGGTGGTGGACTGGACGACACTGATGTTCTTCATGGCGCTTTTTATGGTCATCGGGGCGCTTCAGGAGGTGGGCCTCATCAGCTTGATCGCGGGTGGGATAAAGCAGTTGGTGGGAGAAAACCTCACCTTCGCTTTGCTGGTCATCATCTGGTCAGGGGCTCTTTTCTCTGGAGTGATCGACAATATCCCCTTCACAGCGGCCATGCTGCCCGTTGTGGGATACCTTACCCGGACCATACCCGGGGCATCAAGCAAGGCGCTCTTCTATGGGCTGTCCGTTGGCTCAGCCATGGGTGGAAACAGCACTCTGATTGGCTCTTCGCCGAACATGGTAACGGCTGGCATCAGTGAGCGCGCTGGCTATCCAATCAGCTACATCACTTTCCTGAAGGTGGGCTTGCCAGCGACCATCATCACCGTAGCCATAGGCACGATCTGGCTACTGATCCGGTTCTAGGTGACGGAGGGCAACATGGGCAAGATCCTGTGCCCCACCCGGGGTGGAGAAGGCAGTTATCGCACGCAGGATGCGGCTATCGCCATGGCCAGGGAGAGAGGTGATGAGCTGGTATTCCTGTACGTGGTGGACCTTGATTTCCTCAACAGGACGGAGCGAGCGGTGCGGCCCGACGTCGTGGCCGAGGAGATGAGGCATCTGGGCGAGTTCCTGCTGAGCATGGCTCAGGAGCGGGCGCGCAACCAGGGGTGGGACGCAGAGTACGTTGTTCGCGAGGGAGACGTGCGGACGGAGATAGAGGCGGCCGCTCTGGAGGAAGAGGCGACCATGGTGGTCCTGGGCCAATCCACTGAAGACGATCCCACCTGCACTTTCGATCCCGGGATGCTGTTCAAGTTCGCCGAGGAGATCGAGGCCGGGACGGGCATAGAAACCCGCGTTGTATGCTAGCGGCGAGATTGGGGTCGGCCAGGTTTCTCGCCTATCGCCCTACGGCGTGCTCATCCAACCGAAGAACAGGGCGAATAGCACGCTGCCCACAATGCAGGTCACGATCATGACCGGCAACCCCACGCGGACCCACGCCCGCGTGGTGATCGGAGTGCGGGTCTTCTCGCTCAATGAGACAACGATGATGTTCGCTGTCGAACCGATGGGAGTGGCATTCCCCCCGAAGCCCGCGCCCAACGCCAGCGCCCACCAAAGGGGGGAGGTGGGGATACCTAGATGGCCCAGTTGTTGGATCACCGGAACGAAGGCAATAGTGAAGGGGATGTTGTCGACCGTCGCCGACGCGATGGCAGCTACCCACAGTACCAAGAGGCTGGCAGCCAGTAGATTGGCCTGCGCCAATCCCGCCACTCCGCCGGCGAGCAACCCCAGCACGCCGGCGGCCTCCAGCCCGCCGACGGCGACAAAGAGCGCAGCAAAGAACAGCAAGACGCTCCACTCCACAGGGGGCAGCGTTTCGTCCATGTCGGGACGCACCCAAAGGAGCGCAGCAGCAGCCCCGCCCAGAGCAATGTAGCCTGGTGTCAGGTGCAGTTGGCCGTGGAGAAAGAATAGCAAGATGACCACACCCAGCACGATGATGGTCTTGCCCAAGCTAGCACGGTCGTGGAGGGCCTCGTTCTCATCCAAACGCATCAAACCATCGATGTTCCGGGGCGGCTTGGCGAGCTCCGAGCGAAACAGCAAACGTAACAGGAGGAGTGTCGCTACCCAGGCGACGAGCACCACCGGGGCGGTATGAGTGAGAAAATCGCCGAACGTGAAGCCGGCCGCCGACCCGATAATCACGTTGGGGGGATCGCCCACCAGCGTCGCCACGCCACCAGTGTCGGACAGCAGAGCCTCCGCGATCAGAAAGGGGACGGGGCTGATGCCAAGGAGTTCGGCGATCAAGATGGTCACCGGCGCGATGAGAACGACAGTCGTCACGTTGTCCAGAAAGAGGGAAAGTACCGTTGTGGTGGTCCCTAGCATGACCAGCAGGAACCATGGGTTGCCACGGGAGGCTTTCGCGGTGAGGATAGCCACGTACTGAAAGAACCCGGTCTGCTCGAGGATTCGCACCAGAATCATCATTCCCAGAAGCAGCCCTAGAGTGTTGAAGTCAATGGCGTGGAGCGCCTGCTCCTGGGAATAGAAACCCATCAGCATGCCCACCGCCACCATCACCGCCGCGCCGGCCATAGCCACTATCGTGCGATGGACGCGATCCAAGAGGATCATCGCAAAGACAACCACGAAAATGGCGGTGGAGACGACTTGGGCGGTGGTCATGGCGAGAGACCATCCCCGACCCGCGGGGCGAAGAAAGCGCGCGCGATATCGACACGCGAGGCGATGCCGACTAATCGTCCCGCCTTGTCCACGATGGGTAGGTCTTGGAGTTGGTGCTTCACTATCGTAACCAGAGCACGCATCAGGCCGTCGTCTTCCTCCACGGCTACGGGCGTTGCTGCCAGGTCGGTCATCGTGAGCTGCAGCTCCTGCGACATGTGTTGTGGCAGCACCTGCTCCAGTGGACCGAAATCGTGAACGAAGTCTATGTCGTCCAGTAGGGCTACAAAATCTGGCATGAAGATCTGCAATAGATCCTGGAGGCGCACTACCCCGGTGAGAATGCTTTGCTCATCAACTACGGGGAGCGTGCCCACACGTTCTTGGACCACGACACGGGCCGCCTCCTCTACGGTGGTGGACGCGGTCACGGTCACGACCTTTCGTTTCATGCACTCGCCTATACAAACCTCGGTGATCATCATCTATCCTCTATCCTCTCTACCAGGCCGGTGTGCCGCTAGGTTGTGCGCGCAACACCAGTCAGGCGAACTTGGCCACGCTGGGCGCCTGCCGCGAACGCTGGGGCTGGCAATCCGGAGGTCTCGACAATGTCCACCGCGGGAAAACAACACCTCGATTTCTCGGGTGAAGCGTCCGTCGCCCCAGAGACCATACCCGAAATCCCTTCTCCGTCGGCCGTGTGCTGTATTCCGGCCTGCCCATTTGCTGTGGTTAGCGAGCTATTGTAGCACATGTTCAACCCAAAGGACAGCGGCGAGCGTAGGTGAGCCTGGACATCGCGACCACTTTTTCGGGGTTCTGAAGGCTGTCTTGACTCTCTACCGGAGCACCTCTAGAATCTCTCTGTCTACGGGCTCTCTGGGCTCGGGAGTCTATGCTATGATTCGGATCGAGGCAAGACTTCGACTTGTGACCACATAACATGAGATGAGCAGCATCCGCGAGACAGCTCGTCGCTGGCTCACCTCGCGACAGGTGGTCCGAGAGTGGCTCAGGAGATAGAGGCCGAGACGCGTGTGGAGGCGCGCGTCGTTTGTTGGCAGCCCTGCTGCGGACGGTCGGCGCGACACGGTTGGAGAAGCCGCCCGGCTTGGAGTCGCCTTCCCCCGCCGGACCAGTGCCGGTCACACCTCTCACCCGAGAGTCTGGCTGACCTTGACGCTCGTGTCTCTTCGGGAACTGTAGACTGCAGTGCCCATTGAATTGACAGATCCGTCACTCCATGAATGGGCAACCTGGCGCGTCGGAGGGTATGAATCATGCACATGGTAATGCTAGTCCTCGATGATCCCAGCCGGCTGGACGAGGTTATGCAAGCCTGGCGGAGTGCAGGGGTCAGTGGCACGACCATTCTGGAGAGTATGGGTGCCTACCGGCGACAGATTGGGCTGGTGCGTGGTCGCTATCTCTTCGGGCTGCCCGGGCTGGCAGGCAGCGCTGGTCGGTCCCAGTATACGTTGTTCGCGATGGTGCCGGATCAGCGGACGGCGGAACTGTGTCTCGATGCGACAGAGGGAGTCGTGGGTGACCTGGAGGAGCCCAATACTGGAGTCTTCGCCGCGTGGGAGCTATCTCTGGCCAAAGGGGTGCCAGACGAGGGTGGCGACCTGAGGGCCGAAGAGTGATCTGGCTCGAATTCGTCGTCAGCGCCATCCTGATCGTCGTGGCGGCCACCAAGCTGGCTGAGTGCGCGGATGCGATCGCCCTGCGCACGAGACTGGGCGGCATGTTCGTGGGCACGCTGCTTCTGGCCGGGGCCACCTCGCTCCCCGAGTTGTTCACCACGCTTAACTCCATCAACCTGGGGGTGCCAGAGTTGGCGGCAGGCAACATCTTCGGCAGCACCATGTTCAATATGCTGATGCTCGCTGTGCTGGACCTGGCCAACCCCCGCACGAGAATCCTGCGAAGAGTCGCGGTCAACCACGCCCTGAGTGCAGGACTAGCCGTGCTGCTAACCGGTCTCGCCGTCTTCTTCATTCTCGCCAACGTAGAGGTTCAGATCGGTTGGGTCGGCCTGGACAGCATGGTCCTGGTGGGCGGATACTGGTTGGGGATGGGGCTGATATACAGCAAGTACCGCAGGAGCGCTGGGGCGACACGGTCCGAACCGGCTGAGATGAAGGGGGTGATTGGACTGGGTCCAGCTGTGCTCTGTTTCTCGGGCGCGGCCGCAGTGCTAGTCATCGTCACACCCTGGCTCGTCCGCAGCTCTGTCGGCATAGCGGAGCTCGCAGGCCTGTCCACAGGTTTCGTGGGCGCTTCCTTGGTGGCCCTGGTCACCTCTCTACCCGAGGTGGTCACCGCTGTGGCCGCCATGCGTATCGGCGCGCATGACTTGGCTGTGGGCAACCTCTTCGGAAGCAACATCTTCAACATCTTTGCACTCGGTTCGGCAGACATCTTCTATCTACAGGGGCGATTCCTGGGAACCATAGACCCCGCTTTGGCGCTGACCGGTATGGCCGGGCTGTTGCTCACCACCCTCGGATTGGTTGGAATTGTGGCCGACGTTGAACGCCGTGTGTTTTTCGTGGAGGTGGACGCGCTGCTGATCATCCTGGGATATGCCGGCGCCATGTTGCTGCTCTATAGCCGGGGAATTCTGGGCTGATGCTTGACAAAGCCAGCCTGTGGGATACAATGGCCTGAGTCGGCAGGTGATGGCGCGTCGTCCCCCTTGGGCAGCGTGACATCTTGATGCTGTCTTCCTCGGGGAGAGACTAGATGGGAAGGACCTACGCGCTTCTAGCTGGCCACTGATCGGAGGCTGGGCCATGGAACCTTGGATGGAACCCTTGCTGGGTGCACTGCTCATCTTCTGCCTGCGACTCGTAGATGTTTCCATGGGTACGGTCAGGATTCTGATGGCGGTGCGCGGTCGCAGGCTGGTGGCGGGCGTGATGGGCTTCTTTGAAGTCACCATCTTCCTGGTAGCCATCAGCCAGGTACTCACCAACATTGGAAACTGGTGGAATGTGCTAGGATACGCAGGCGGTTTCGCCGTGGGCACGATCCTGGGCATGACCATCGAGAAGAAGCTGGCCATTGGCCTGGCTGAGGTGAACATTGTCTCCATGGGCAGAGGGATAGAGATAGCGGAAGCATTGCGCGAGGAGGGCTTTGGAGCTACCGAATTCCTGGGAGCAGGCCAAGAAAGCATAGTGGACATGGTTCGTACAGTGGTCAGAAGAAGGGAGGTACCCTCGGTCACGGCCGTAGCCGGTGCCGTAGACGAGAGCGCCTTCATCACCGTGCAGGAAATGCAGCACGCCTACCGCGGGCGATGGCGCATGGGCAAGTAGCTGTGTGTGTCTGACATGGAGATCCTTGCAGATGCTATGCTGGGCCGCCTGGCTAGGTGGCTGCGCATCCTGGGCCACGATACCGCCTACTTTCCCCAACTGGAAGATCGAGAACTGGTGCGCCTGGCCCGCGCCGAAGACCGCCTACTTCTAACTCGAGATAGAGATCTGACCAGACGCAAGGGTCTCAGGTGCCTTCTTGTGCAGAGCGACAGGTTGGAAGAGCAGCTGGAGCAGCTGCTGCGCGACCTGGATCTGGACATCGAGAGCTTGCCACCACGATGCGTTCGCTGCAACACGGTCCTCGAGCTGATCGAGAGGGGCGAGGTCAAGGGGCGGGTGCCTTCGTACGTCTTTCACCGCCACAGGGATTTCACTTCGTGCCCGCAGTGTGACAAGGTGTACTGGAGAGGCACTCACTGGCGGCGAGTCAGGGAGAGGGTCGCGGAGATCCGAGGGCGGTGCGTCAGTCCCTCTTGAGGAACAGCTTCTCTATTTTGGGGCCCGTCATCTCTCGTATGGTCAGCTCGATGTCACCATAGGTGAGTTTCTCACCTTCGCTCGGGATGCGCCGCAGCTGATGCAGGACGAAGCCAGCGACGGTCTCGTACTCGTCGTCCTCAGGCAGGTTGGTGCCCAGTTCTGTGTTGACCTCGTCTATGCGCATCAGGCCATCGATCTGAACGGTGTGTTCATCGATCTCCACCAGCAGCGGTTCCGTCACCCATTCGTCGGTCAGGCGCCCCACAATCTCCTCCACCAGCTCGTCGAGTGTCACCATCCCGGCTGTGCCGCCGTATTCGTCAATCACGATGGCTGCTTGCATGTGCTGGGTGCGAATGTCGTGGAACAGCTGGCCTACTTGCTTGGTCTCAGGCACGAAGATGGTGGGCCGGACAAGTTCGTGCAGATCCGAGCCAGGCTCGACAGATTCGTCGGCCACGGCGAGCAGGATGTCTCTGATGGACACAAAACCGATCACATTGTCCAGATCTCGATGGTAGACGGGGAATCCCGAGTGGCCGGAGTTGGCGCACGTATTCAGCAAGTCTTCGACGGCCGTGCCCACCTCGATGCCGACGATGTCGGGCCGGGGTATCATGACCTCGCGCACCTGGCGCTGGCCGAACTCGAAGACCTTGTGCACCATCTCCCGTTCCATCTCCAGAACGGTACCCTCTTGTTCCCCAATCGTGGCCAGCATACGAATCTCTTCCGGGGTGACGAAGGGAGACTGGATCTCCCTCCCCCTGCTGACCAGGCCGATGAGAAAGTTGGCTATCAGCGTGAAGAAGTAGACAAGGGGAGTGAGGACCTTGACGATGATGCTGATGGGCCTGGCCACCAGAAGGGCCATGCGCTCTGAGTTCCGCGCGGCGAAAGTCTTGGGAGTGATCTCCCCGAAGAGCACGATGAGCACCGTCATGACCAGGCTGGCCACAAGCAAGCCTCGCTCACCAAAGATCACCAGAGAGAGGGTGGTGCCTACCGAGGATGCGAAGATGATGAAGGCGTTCTCGGTGAGCAGAATGGTGGCGAAGAGCTTGTCGTGATTCTCCCACAGGTTCTTCGCTGCCTGGGCCGCACTGTTGCCTTGCTCAGCCAGGCTGCGGATACGGATCTTGCTGACGGAGATCAAAGCCGCCTCGGAGCTGGCGAAGAAGGCCACCACCAAGACGCTGATCAGAAGGATGGCCAGGCTGACCAGCGTATTCGGCTCCCCTATGGGGAGCGCAGTCTCTCCCACGAGAATGGACCTCCCAAGAGCGATTATACCATCTCGGTGCGGGTGCCGCTACCGTCAACTGGCTCAAATGTCGAATTGTCCTTCATGTCCGGTGGTGGGACCGGGAGGCAGACCCTCGCCGCTCATGCGGCTTGCCCCTTTCGCCGAGCACGCGGTGCGCTCAGGGGTGCCCTTGAGGAGCGTTTCTTCAGGACATCGGCCGCCGCATCAAGATCAGGCTTCGTGGAAGGACGCCTATTGAGCGGGCCGCGTCCGTCGATGGCGGTGAGAAGTGTATCTCCAGACCTGTCGGTCCTTGTGAGGGCTTCCCGTGCTGTGATATACTAGTTGTGATACCCCCGGAGGTGTGCGCACTGTGACAGTGGCCTGCGCGCCAGGCAAGATTATACTCGTTGGTGAGCATGCCGTCGTCTACGGTCGGCCAGCCGTGGCGTTGCCCGTGAACCAGGTGCGGGCCGAAGCAACGGTGGAGGATGGCGAAGAGGGGCAAGGTGTCATCGTCGTGGCCGCGGACCTGGACCTGACTCTTTCCCTGAAGCAGTTAGACCCGGATAGAGCGCTCCATCCGTTGGAGATGACCGTCGTCGGAGTTCTGGAACACCTGGGCTTGAGCCTGGAGCAGAACCTGACGATCACGGTGAGATCAACTATTCCCATTGCGCGAGGTCTGGGTAGCGGCGCTGCAGTGTCCACGGCCGTCACCAGGGCGGTGGCGCAGCATTTCGCTGTGGAGTTGACCTCCGAGGGGGTTTCCAGCCTGGTGTTCGAAGTAGAGAGGCTTCACCATGGCACCCCCAGTGGTATAGACAACACGGTGATCGCCTATGAGCGGCCTGTGTACTTCCTCCGCGGGGAGAGGTTGGAGACCTTCCATGTGGGTTGTGCTGTGACGCTGCTGATCGGCGATACGGGTACGGCAAGCCCTACGAAGGACGTGGTGGGCGCCGTCCGCCAGGCCAGGCAACGGGACAGAGAGAGGCACGAAGACCTGTTCGACAGGGTGGGCGCAATAGCGGTGGAAGTGCGCCAGGCCATGGAGAGTGGAGACCTGGGAACGGTGGGGCTGATGATGGATGAGAACCACCGCCTGCTTCAAGAGATGGATGTTTCGTCCCCTCTGCTAGACTCTCTCGTGGAAGTGGCCAAACGTCGTGGGGCGTTGGGGGCCAAGCTGTCGGGAGCAGGCCGGGGGGGAAGCATGATCGCCCTGGTCTCCGCAGAGACTCGTGACGGGGTGCAACGTGCACTGGCATCCGCGGGGGCGGAATGCGTGATCCACACCGAAATCCTACCGGAAACGGGACCCACGCTTTGCCTGGCGTCGAGCGCGGCGCCAGCGAAGACTGATGACTGGATGATCTGATCTAGCGTAGACCCTGGGAGGTGTTATGCCCATCGTCAAGATCAATGTGCTTGAGGAGGCCAAGAATCTAACCCAGCCCTTCCTGGTCGTAGATCTGGCCGAGATCGACGACTTTGCGGCTCGTCTTTTCGTCAGCGAGGGCATGGTCGCCTGGCACAAGCACATAGATCAGGAGCAGCTCTTCCTGGCAATCGATGGGGAACTGTCTCTGGAGAGCGAATGGGGCAACACAATGCTGCGAAGCGGAGAGATGGCCGTGGTGCCGAAGGCGGTCACTCACCGCTGTGGTTCAGCGGCGCGCACCACTGCCCTGGTCTTCGAGAGGCGATTCTTCTCCAACAGGCAGAACGGGCAGCGCAGGTTATTTGTGCTGAAAGGGGCAGGTGAGATCAAACCTGTGAGCATCGGTGCCGCGGCCCTGAGCCTGAAGGAGCCTTCTGAGGCCCGCAAGCTGACTACCGTTGATGATCTGGCGTTGTCTGTCATCCGATACGAGGGCGAGACCGAGGAGCACCTCTGCAGTCAGGGCAGTGAACTGTTTCTGGTGCAGCAAGATAGTCTTACCCTGGGAACCGAGCTTGGCACGGTGACCTTGGGTAGAGGTGAGATGACGGTGATTCCCCACGGGGCTTCATACCGGACACAGGCTTCGGAGAGCGCGGTGGTTCTGCTGGCCTCCAAAGAGTAGATCCGGCGACACGAAGTACCGATCACAGGACGGCTAGACCTTGGGCGACTTGGTGTTCCTCAAGCTGGGGGGGTCTCTCATCACGGACAAGAGATCACCTCAGACTGCGCGGGAAGAGCTAATCCAGCGTGTGGCTGGGGAGATAGCGGCTGCTCTCAGCGAGGTTCCAGAGCTGAAACTGGTTCTGGGCCATGGCAGCGGGTCCTTCGGGCATCCCACCGCCAGCAGATACGGTGTCCACGAGGGGCTGGCTGGAAGCGATGATTGGTGGGGCTATGCCCAAACTGCTGTCGTGGCTGGTCGCCTGAACCACCTGGTCATCGACGCATTCCTCGCTCAGGGGATACCCGTTGTGCCTCTCCAGCCATCAGCGTCCGCTCGCTGCCACGATGGCAAGCTGGTTCACCTTGACGCCGCCCCCATTGAGGAGTGCTTGAGGCGTGGTCTGGTGCCGGTGGTCTATGGCGACGTCTCCTTCGACATGGTGCGTGGCAGTGCTATTGTCTCCACGGAACAGATCTTTGCCTACATCGCCCCACGCCTCATGCCTGCGAGGGTGATTCTGGCTGGTCATGTGGACGGCGTATTCACGGCAGATCCTTTGCGGCAAGGGGGCACTCGCCTTTTGAGCGAGATATCCGCTTCCTCGTTCCCCGAGGTAGGAAGAATGCTCACCGGCTCGCGCGACACAGATGTGACCGGTGGGATGCTGGCCAAGGTGAAGACCATGTTTGAGCTGATCGAGGCCCAGCCCAATCTCACAGTACGCATCATCTCAGGCGAGCAGAAGGGACTCATCAGGAAGGCGTTGATCGATCCAGGTATTGAGGCGGGCACACTGCTGCATCGCTGAGGGTGTATCGTACCTGGGGCCGGTGAGTTATGCGTGGACCAGACTCGAGGTGAGCACTTTCCATGCGGGTGATAGATGGCTCTTACGGCGAGGGGGGCGGGGCGGTATTGCGCAACTCCTTGTCTCTCTCTGCGGTGCTCGGCGAGCCGATAACGGTGGAGAACATTCGCGTCAAGCGTCCCAATCCGGGTCTACAGGCCCAGCATCTGACCGCGGTTCGTGCCCTGGCGAGCGTCTGTCGCGCGAAGGTGGAAGGGGCGGAGCTGAGATCCTCGACGTTGACCTTCGAGCCTCAATCGGCGCCGCGGAGCGGTGAGTACTCATGGGACGTAGCAGAGGCCCGCAAGGGCGGGAGTGCGGGCTCCGCCAGTCTGGTTTTCCAGGCCTTGCTTGTGCCTCTGCTTGTCGCTGACGGCGACTCGAGACTGTTCTTGGGAGGCGGGACCCACGTTGCTTGGAGCCCATCTTTTCACTATTTGCAGTCGGTCTACCTGCCCGCACTAGGCCAGGTGGGTGTGAACGCGCGAGTTGACCTTGAGCGGTGGGGCTGGTACCCTGTGGGCGGCGGTGTGATGACCGCCCAGATCGCCGGTGGACGGGAGACCTTCACCCAGATGCCAGGTCTTCAGTGCAACGACCGCGGAGAACTCAGGAGGCTATCGGGGATATCTGCTGTTGCGAACCTGCCCGGGCACATCGCAGAGCGTCAGAAACGTCAGGCAGAGAGCGTGCTGCGGGCCGAGGGTTTCGAGCCGGAGATAGAGATCGTCGACGCTCCCGCCACAGGGCGGGGAACGGTGCTCTTTCTGGGTGCAGAGTTCGAAGATGTGCGAGCTGGCTTCACATCGCTCGGCAGGCGGGGCAAGCCCGCGGAGCAGGTGGCTGAAGAGGCCTGCAACCAGTTCCTGCAGTACTACCGGAGTGGGGCTGCTCTCGACCAGCATCTTGCGGATCAGATCATCCTGCCCCTGGCGTTGGCTGAGGGTCCCTCGTCGTTTACCACCAGCCGCATTACTCAGCATCTCATGACCAACGCTTGGATCGTGGAACGACTCTTGAACAGGCGAATTGGCGTTGAAGGAAAGGAAGGAAGAGCGGGAAAGGTGAGCATAGCAGGGCGTAGGGATGTTTGAGATCGTCTTCCTGGGCACGTCGGCCTCGGCCCCTTCGGTGGCGAGGAATCTGAGCGCGTGCATGGTGATCTACAAACAGCACCGATTCCTTGTCGATTGCGGTGAGGGTACCCAGCGACAGCTGCTGAAGAGTGGTCTAGGCTTCAAGCGATTGAAGCGCATACTCCTCACCCATGGGCATCTGGATCACATCCTGGGGTTGGGAGGTCTGGTCTCGACCTTCAGCCGGTGGGAGGCAGTCGAATCACTGGAAATATACGGTGGCCGATGGGCCCTGGACAGGGTGCAGGATCTGATATTCGGCGTCGTGCTGCGAGGTGCCACACCCCTCATCGAACTGGAATTCATCGAGTTGTCACCCGGGGTGTTGCTGGAGGATGACGATTTTACCCTGTCGGCATTCCCCGTTACGCATCGTGGTCCCGGTTGCTTTGGGTTCACCTTCGAGGAGCGCAGCAAGCGACCTTTTCTGGTGGAGGAAGCCGAGAGACTGGGCGTGCCGGCGGGAAAGGAGCGCAAGCGGCTTGTAGAAGGCAAAGCGGTGACTCTGGCGGATGGAAGCACAATCTATCCAGATCAGGTGCTGGGACCGCCGCGCCCTGGAGTGAAGCTCGCTTATGTCGGCGATGCCGCTCGGGTCGATGATCTGGTTCCTCACGTCCTGGAGGCCGACGGTGTGGTCATCGAGGCCACGTATCTGGAGGACCAAGCTGAGCTTGCGGAGCAATACGGACACCTGACCGTTGCGCAGGCGGCGACCCTGGCCCGGGAGGCGCGTGTGCGCACTCTGTATCTCAATCACATCTCCCGTCGTTACCCTGTCCAAGAAGTATTGAAAGAGGCGGAGAGAGTGTTCCCCGGTGCCATTGTGGCCAGGGATTTCGACAGGTTTGAGCTCCGTAGAGAAGAGTAGATCAGCAATCTGGGCAGAACTTGGGGTCTTAAGCGGAAGCACACCTACGCCAGTCGCGTCCCTGGCTCAGCGTGTGCCTTGGCGGGGTAGGAGCGCGCTGCGCTCGATCCTGACAGCTGCAGTCCCATCTATCTTTGACCATCCTGTGGTCGCCACAACGGTTCGTGGCTATTGAAGATTCGTCCCGTTTGTGCTACAATCACCCACGAGAATTGGAGAGGAGGTGCGTAAGCGATGGACATCAGTGGATACAACTACCCTGATGGACTGTACTACGACAAGAGCCACGGTTGGGCATCCGTGGAAGGGAATACGGTCACTCAGGGCGTGACCGAATTCGCGCAGAAGATATCCAAGGAGATAGTGTACGTTGAGGTCCCCAGGGCCGGCCGTACGGTTGAGCAAGGCAAAACCTTCATGTCCATGGAATCGGGCAAGTGGGTAGGGCGTATCGCCGCTATGGTCGGTGGCAAGATCTCCGAGGCTAACGAGGAGCTGGAATGGGACGTAGCTCCCATCAACGACGATCCCTTCGGGGAAGGTTGGCTGGCCAAGATCGAGGCCTCAGAGCCCGGTGAACTTGACAACCTACTCAAGGCCTCCGATGACGAGTTCAAGTCTTTCATAGAGTCGGAGGTAGAGAAGTTCAAAGACATCCTCGGATAGGCGCAGTGGGCGGCTGCACCCGGCTGCTCCCTGCTCTCGGCCTGAGTCTCGCTGCATGGGGGTCTCGGTAGGTGGCTGCTAAGGGGTGGGGTTTCCGCCCTTTGTTTTGTCTGTTGTCGAGCTGAATGACGCGCGGAACCTACCACCCTGGGGTGATGTGGCCTCAGGGTAGTCTACTGTGTCGACAGGACCAAGAGGAGCGGCACCGTTGAAGAGGCCAGCGTTGGTATGGTGTTTGACGATCGCGGTGGTGATCGTAGCGGCTGTCATGGTGCTGATGACGCGCTGTGGTCAGCCAATCTCAGGGCGACCTTCTCATGAGCCGGAGTTCGGTTCCTGGTACGTTGAGGTACAGCGCTACAACCAGGGTGTCCACGGTGGGATGGACTGCTCACTTTGCCACACGGACATCGATCCTGAAGAGCATCCAGACTCCGAGAACCTCAGTGAGAGCGCCACAGATCTTTTCGATTATGAGGCGTGCGCCAGCTGTCACCCGCAGGAGTATGAGCACTATCATCTTGGGGTGCACGCGGAAGTCCTGAGCGGGACGGTGCAATCGGAGATTGACTACCCCGCGCCTACCTGTGGACACTGTCACGATCCCCACTACCGCCAGGTGTTGTCGCGCCTACAGGTCATTGATGCGCAGGTGGACATCTGCGGGCAGTGCCACCCGTCGGAGTTAGAGACCTACCTGGAGAACTACCACGGAAAGACGGCCGTCGACCTGGACTACGCAGACTCAGCCTCGTGTGCGGACTGTCACGGATCTCATCAAGTGGTGGCGCTTGATCAGCCGGAGAAGGCGGTGCAGGTCTGCCGCAAGTGCCATCCTGATGCCACTGAGAACATGGTTGGTTACCTCATCCACGCTGAGGAGACCCTTTCCCCAGATGCTGACGCCTCACACGCTCGCGAGTCTGTGCTGCTCTTCTTGGTCCAACTGTTCTTTGTGGTGCTTACGGTGAGCGTCTTGGCGTTCTTCTACGGTCATACCTTCCTCTGGCTTCTGCGCGGGCTTCACGAGAAGCTGCGGAGGCGATGAAGATGTCGGAAACAGTTACACACTACTGGCGTCTAAACCTCTTCCACCGCTTCATCCACGTCTTGGTTATGGTCAGTTTCGCGGGTGCGGCCCTCTCTGGAATGGCCCTCAAGTTCACGACCGCCGCCTGGGCCAGGCTGGCCATGCAGCTCATGGGCGGTGTACCTGGCGCAGCTTTGCTCCACCGGGTGTGCGCGATGGTCATCGCCTTCTACGGCTTCCTGCACTTCATCTACATCGTCTACGACATCGCGAGACACAAGGGTTCCATCTTCCGCGGGTCTTCAATGCTCCCGCGTCCGCAGGATATCGTCGATCTGTGGCAGCACCTCATGTACTTCCTTGGCCGACGACCACGACCGCAGTTCGACCGGTTCACGTATTGGGAGAAGTTTGATTACTTTGCCGTGTTCTGGGGAGTGCTGATGATTGGTCTTTCGGGACTCGTGCTTTGGTTCCCCGAAATTGCCACGCAGTTCTTGCCAGGCGTGGCGATCAACATCGCTCAGATCATGCACAGTGACGAGGCGTTGCTTGCGGTCGGGTTCATCTTCGTGGTCCACATGTTCAATACCCACATGCGGGCGGAGAAGTTCCCCGTAGACATGTCCATCTTCACTGGCAAGGTAAGCGAAGACGAGTTGAAGAAGGAGCATGCACTGGAGTGGGAGCGGATGCAAGAGGACCCAGCATTGATGGAGGAGGCTAGGGTCAAGTGAGAGCAGGCCTGGTTGGTCTCTGCGTCGTGAGCCTCGCCGTTCTCGTGGCGCTTACTCTGGCCCCAGCGTTTGCTCAGGAGCCTGAGCCTGAGCAGGAGCAGTGCTGGGCGTGTCACAGACAGCCAAACTTGGACACTGTGGCAGGTGTTCAGGCCGCCATCGCCCTCTGTCTGGATTGCCACAGCGAAGCTGACATCTCCAAGGAGACTGACGGACAGGAAATCCCGTTGCAGGTCCAAGAGGAGGCATATGGGGCAACGCGGCACGGTCATCTGTCATGTACCCACTGCCACAGCACCGTGGCCCACTCGCCTCACGAGGAGCGAGCACCCTTGGCCTGCGGAGACTGCCATCACAATCTGTCTCAGCACATCGCCAGCGGAGACGCCCACCTCACGGTGCAGTGCAGTGCATGCCACTTCGAGCCCGATGCGGTGATTCGTGATGCTGAGACGGGTGTCGTGGAACTGAGCGCCTTTGATGCGCAGGGAAGGGCACTCGACAGAACTGGACACCAGATGACCAAGCCTGTGGACTGCGGCCGATGCCACTTCGCGGGCAACGACCTGGGGGCCGCCAGTGCTGCCCTGCCGCCCAAGGGCCCGCTTTGCTTCGCTTGCCACGATGCGTCGCTAGCTCTCTATGCGGGTAGCCTTCGCGCACCGAACGCTGGCGTGCGCATTGACTGGGTGTCCGCTCCTGCCCTGGTCGTCTTTTGCCTCGGCCTGGTTGCTGCGGCCTCCTTCTGGTTGAAGGGTACCGTTCATGGCAAAGCGGATCTTTCGGTGGGAGAGAAGCTATCGTACATCGTGGCCGATGCGTGCGGGATCATCTTCTCCCGCCGCCTCCTCACTCTACTCAAGTACTTCATCCTGGATGGCGTTCTCCTGCGGCGCACGCTGAAGGAGGGCGTAGGCCGTTGGTTGATGCACGGACTCATACTCTGGGCTTTCTTGGGGCGCTTCCTCTTGGGAATCTCGACGTGGTGGATGGCTCAGCTCTGGCCCACAGCCCCCCTGACTCAGACCCTGGTCGACAAGAACGCTCCGCCGGTGGCCTTTCTGTACGACTTCCTGGCCCTACTGGTCATCGTCGGCGCCATCTGGGCTCTGATGCGCCGGGCTCTCGATAGGCAGATGAGGGAGGTCACCACTGCAGGTGACGTAGCGATCACTGCTCTCCTGGGCGGGCTATTCGTCTTTGGTTTCGTTGTTGAGGGCGCGCGCCTGATCGTGACCCAAGTGCCCGTCGAGTTGGCGGTATACTCCTTTGGGGGCTACGCTGTTTCGCTAGTGCTGCGCCTGGTACCCGTTGACTGGGCGTCTGCATATCCATATCTGTGGTGGGTGCACGCCGCTCTGGTGGCTGCCTTCGTTGCCTGCCTGCCCTTCAGCAAGTTCTTCCACATCCTGGTGGGACCCATGTTGGTGACAATCAGTGGGCTGCTAAGAGAGAAAGAATAGCCATTAATGGGACTCGAGAAGCTCACTGTAAGACAGTTGATCGAACTGGACGCATGTACGCGCTGCGGATTGTGCATAGAGTGGTGCTCAAACTGTCTGGAGATCGGCGAGCCCGTTGCCTGGCCCAGGGAGAAGATCAAGAGTCTGAGGTCGCTGGTAAGGGGAGGCTCTGGCATTCGCGCCCGGTTGCGAGGTCCCAGCACTCCCAATGAAGAAGCGCTGGCGAGTCTCTCAAAAGCCGTTTACGACTGCACGTTGTGCGCGCGGTGCGCCGAGGTGTGCCCCGTAGGCATAGATACTCGCTCCCTCTGGCTGGTCACCCGGGAGGAGATGGTAGATAGAGGCTGCTATCCTGAGCCTTTCGACACCCTACGCGAAATGGTGACCACGAACCACAACATCTCCGGTGACAATAACGATGAGCGGTTGATCTGGAGCGAGAATCTGGAGGAAGTGCCTGACAGCGTGCGGGGCAAAGAGCAGGCGGAGATAGTCTACTTCGTGGGCTGCACCCCGTCCTTCTACCCTCAGACGTATGGGATTCCTCAAGCCGCAGTGGCCGTGATGGAGAGGGCCGGGCTGGACTTCACCACGCTAGGAAGCGATGAGTGGTGTTGTGGATATCCCCTGATGATCGCAGGCATGGGCGATGCTATTAGTGAGCTGGTGCAGCACAACGTCAAGGCTGTGCGGGCAAAGGGAGCTCAGAGACTCGTGGCCGGCTGTCCGTCGTGCTATGACACCTGGATACATGAGTACCCCAGGATCATCGGAGAACCATTGGGGTTCGAAGTACTGCACATGAGCCAGCTCCTGGAGGAACTGCTGGACGAGGGGCGCCTGAGGCTGGGCGAGTTCCCTAGGCCAGTTACCTATCACGACCCCTGTGACCTTGGCAGGAACGGCGGGATATACGAGGCTCCCCGCAACGTCATCCGTAGCATACCCGGAGTATCCTTCACCGAGATGGAAGAGAATCGGCGATATGCGCTCTGTTGCGGTGGCGGAGGGGATGTGGCGATGTGCAATCAGGAATTGGTGGAAGCAGTGGCGAGACGTCGTCTCCAGCAAGCTCAGGCCACAGGAGCGCAAGTGCTCGTCTCAGCCTGCCAGCAATGCAAGCGAACGTTGATGACAGCGGCACGGCAGGAGAAGGTGAGAATCCGCGCCATGGACCTCGTGGAGTTGGTCGCGGCGGCCATGGAAGAGTGATCCACGACCGTGAATGATGTTGTGCGACCCCACGGTTCTGACCCTCAGGAAGATGGGCCGAGCGGCCGTGCAGACGACTTGAGGTCTCCATCCCAGTTGGAGATTCTCTGGGCCTACATCGAGGTCACCAAGCCCGCCTCCGTGCTGCTGCTGGTCTTCACAGGTTTGGCCACCATGATCGTCGCTGCTGGCGGCCGGAGCCTTCCCCCTGAGCTCCTTTTGATCACCTTGGCTGCCCTCACCCTGGGCTGTGCAGGCGCGAACACCCTCACCTGCTACATCGACCGCGACATGGACCAGGTGATGGAGAGGACCAAAGGTCGTCCTCTGCCCAGTGGGAGAATCCAACCGCCAGAAAGGGCTCTCTACTGGGGGCTCTTTCTTACCGTGGTCTCCCTGGCCCTAGCCTGGATGATCAATCCCCTGGTCTTCGTGCTGGGACTGATCGGTTTCGCCGACAACGTTCTGGTCTACAGCCTGTTGTTGAAGCGGAGAAGTGCCTGGAATATCATTCTGGGGGGATTCAGCGGAGGGATACCAGTTCTATCGGCGTGGGCAGCAGTCACGGGCAGCATCGATCTCGTTGCCCTGCTGATGGCCGCGATAGTGGTACTCTGGATACCTAACCATATATGGAACCTGGCCATCTATCACGCCGATGACTACAGGAGGGCCCAGGTACCTATGCTGCCGGCGGTTGTCTCTTTGGAGAAGACCACGCGTTGCACCATGGCCACCGTTGTTCTGATGTACCTCGTCTCGCTGGCCCTGTACTTCGTTGGCGGGTTCGGTCCAATCTATCTGATCACGGCTCTGGGCTTTGGGCTGTTCATGACTGTGAGCAACTTCGTCCTGGCGTTGCGTCCCTCGCGAGACAAGGCCTGGGTGATGTTCAAGATCTCGAGCCCCTATCTGTTCGTGCTCTTCGTGGCCATGACCCTGGACGTGTTGTTCGCGTGAGCGTAAGGATCGATATGGCCCATGCAGTATGGTATAATTAGATAGCGTTAGTCCTATTTGCGGGGGTGATGTGTGCATCTCTATGACCTGGGGAGCGTGCCCTGGACCGATTCACAACTTGTCTACCACGCGCTACCTCGTCTGGGGCGCGAGGCGTTGGTTCTGCTTTCCCCAGCCACGCCCTATGTCTGCATTGGGTATCATCAGGACCTGGAGAAGGAACTGGATGCTGAGTTCTGCCGGACGAACCAGATCCCCATCTTTCGGCGCGAGGTAGGAGGGGGAGGTGTCTATCTCGACAACGATCAGCTGTTCTACCAGTTGGTCATACACAAGGATAACCCCCTGGCCCCACACGATAAGGCTGCTTTCTATCGCAAGTTCTTGCAGCCGCCCATCGAGACCTACCGGGAGATAGGTATCCCGGCGGAGTACAAGCCGGTCAACGACATCATTACAGGGAACCGAAAGATATCGGGGAATGGGGCGGCAGAGATAGGCGAATACCTCGTCTTGGTGGGCAACCTGATCCTCGACTTCAACTACGAGATGATGACCCGCGTGCTCAGAGTGCCGGACGAGAAGTTCCGCGACAAGGTCCACAAGAGTATGCGTGAGAACCTGACCACCATCAACAGGGAGTTGGGCAGTCTACCGCCGAGGGAGTCGTTGACCGAGAGCCTGGCGCGCAACTTCGAGAAGCTGCTAGGCCCCTTGCCCAGAGCCGGCGTGGACGAGGAGCTGCGGGAGGAGGCGTCCAGGCTCGGGGCTGAGTTCTCCACCGAGGAGTGGCTCCACAGGATCGGGAGACCGACGCAGGGGCGTACTGTCAAGATCGCGGCTGGGGTGGAGGTCAAGCATCTAGTGCACAAGGCGCCGGGAGGCCTGATCAGAGGGGACGTGGAGATTGCCGATGGAGTGATCTCCTCGCTCGTGTTATCCGGCGACTTCTTCTTCTACCCGGCAGAGAAGCTCGGTGAACTCTCGGAGGCGGTGGTAGGCAAGAGGACTGCGGAAGTCGAAGAGACAATCGCGCGGTTCTATACGGATCATGGCATAGAGTCCCCCGGCGTCGAACCGTCCGATTTTGCCAGGGTGGTGGTGGATTGATCCGTGCAGAGGATGGCTCTGTTCCCAGGCTGTCTGGTTCTTCAGCGCATGCCTCAGTACGAGAAGGCCACCAAGCGGGTACTGACGGAACTAGACGTCCATCTGGAGAACATTCCCCATGCTGCCTGTTGCGGAGCTCCCCTGGAATCCTTCACCGACAGGTGGCTTCATCTCGCCGCCTACAATCTCGCTCTTGCCGAGAGGCTGGGGCGCGACATCTTGACGCTGTGCGGCAACTGCACCAACACGCTCTTGCGTGCCAAGGCTGCGCTGGATGAACCCTCCCTGCGATCTGAAGTGAATGAGACGCTGGATGAGATAGGTTTGCGATTCGAGGGAAGGACGACGGTCAAACACTTGGTAGAACTGTTCACCGGGCATGTGGAAGACTTAAGGGAGAAGGTCACCGGGGAGTTGTCTGTGAGAGTGGCGGTGACGCATCCCTGCCAGGCTCTTCGCCCTCACGAGATCTCCTCTTTTGATGACCCCCTTGAGCCCCGGGCCATGCGCCGCATCGTCGAGTTGACAGGTGCGGAGGTGGTGGACTATGACGCAGAATTCGACTGCTGCGGCTCCACCCTCTACCTGGCGGACGAGGGGCTGGGATTGGAGGCTGGTCGACGAAAGCTGGCCTCTGCCGCACAGGCGGACGTGCTGGTAGACGCATGCGGCAACTGCCAGTTGCTCCTGGAGCGATTCCGTCCAGGCATGGGGACCAGTGCTGCGACTGGCAGAATGGTGGTATTGACTCTGCCTCAAGTGCTTGGTCTGGCTATGGGTATCGATCCTGGGGAACTAGGTGTCGGGCCAGCGAGTGCTCGCGAGCTATCGCGAAGATCCTCATGAGCGAGCGGGACCTAGACGCCCTACTGGAGGACTGCACACAGTGCGGCCTGTGCCGCGAAGTGTGCATCGTCGAGGCACTGGGCGCCCATTCCATCACTTCCCTGCTCTGCGGTGAAGAGCAGTACTCGAGCTGGTTGTGTTCATCTTGCTGGCGCTGCCAGGAGGTCTGCCCTCAGGGTGTGGACATCCATGCCATCATCATGGAGATGAGGCGGGAAGAGGAGCCACCGCCAGGACATGAGGCCAACCTTGTCAATGTCCTGCGATCTGGGTATGCTCTCCCCGTGGACAGCGGCGTCAATTCCTCGCGGATCCTCCATAGCCTTGAGCCGGTGCAACTCATCCCCGCTAAGTGGCTAGAGATACTGCTGCAAGGGCGAGAGGGTGGCAAGACCAGAGGATAGACTGTCTCATCTTCAGCGCCGGCTGAGGCCATGGAGCGATGCCTTGCCACAGGTTATCCTGGGGCGTGCTGGCTTCGAGCCTGAGCGTCTGGCTCAGGCGGTTCGCGAGTTGACTGAGTCGGACAGAGGGTTGGCGTCCATCAAATCGGTGCTGAGGGGGTAGGTGCTTATGTCGACAGACATCTTGGATTTTGTCACTCGGAAGGTAGACACGAAGTTCGGCGAGGAGGTCACGCCCGATCTGAGCGTGCTCCGCACCTGCATCCAGTGCGGTACCTGTTCGGCGTCCTGTCCCACAGCCTATGCCATGGACTACACTCCCAGGCAACTGTGGAAGCTGATCCAGCTGGGGTTGAAGGATGAGGTGGTGAACAGCCGCACCTTCTGGCTGTGCACCACATGCAAGGCTTGCACGGTGCGCTGTCCGCGGGGCATTGAGCTGACGCAGACGATGCTCATGCTCAAGGAGTATGCCGTCAAGGAAGGACTCGAGGTACCCGAAGGTATCGGCATCTTGAGAGAAACGGTGACCACGAAGCACAACATCTCGGGGGACGAGAACGAGAGCCGCCTCATCTGGGCGGAGAACTTGGAGCGCAGGCCCGAGGGCATCGAGGGCAAGAAAGGGGCGCAGGTGCTCTATTTCGTGGGGTGCGTCTCCGCCTTCTACCCTCAGGCCTACAGCATACCACAGTCACTGGTGCAGATCTTGGATAGCACTGGCGCCAGCTTCACCACCATGGGGGGCCAGGAGTGGTGTTGCGGTTACCCGCTCTACGGCGCCGGTATGAAGGACGCAGTTGCTGAATTGGCCGAACACAACGTAGAGCGGGTCCAGGAGCTGGGTCCGACGAAGCTGGTAACCACTTGTCCGTCGTGCTACTACACCTGGACACACCTCTATCCTGAGTTCGTTCAATTGCCCGATGAACTGGAGATCGTGCACGCGACAGAATACCTGGCTCAGCTGCTAGACGAGGGTGGGATCGAGCTTGGCTCAGTGGAGAGAGTCGTCACCTACCACGACCCCTGTGATCTGGGCCGGAAGAGCGGGGTCTACGATGCCCCGCGTGCCATCCTGAAGAGCATTCCGGGGCTCGAGTTCCGAGAGATGCCCAACAGTGGGGAGAACGCTATGTGTTGTGGCGGCGGGGGTGATGTGGAGATCTCAGATCGCGAGGTGACGGGACAGGTTGGAGTGCTGCGTATGCAGCAGGTTGAGGAGACCGGAGCCTCGGCGGTGGTCTCGGCCTGTCAGCAATGCAAGCGGACTCTGCTCACCGGCGCCCGCCAGGCGAAGATCAGGATCAGGGCCATGGACATAAGTGAACTCGTGTGGGAGTCCATGCGCAATGCCGAGAGTCAGCAAGCTGGAGACATGAAGCCATGAGTGATCGACCGAGCAGGATAGGGGTTTTCGTCTGCCACTGCGGGACTAACATCGCGGGCAAGGTCGATGTAGAGGCCGTCGCCCGGTACGCGGCCGAACTGCCAGGGGTGGTCACCGCCGAGACCTACCAGTACATGTGTTCCGATCCAGGGCAGGATCTGGTGAAGGAGCAGATAAGGGAGCTGGGCCTGAACAGAGTGGTTGTGGCGTCATGCTCCCCCCTCATGCACGAACTCACCTTCCGACGAGCGTGCGAGGAAGCGGGACTCAATCCCTTCCACTTCCAGATGGCCAATATCCGAGAGCAGGTTTCCTGGGTGACCGAGGACCCCGAGGAGGCCACGGAGAAGGCCAAGCGTGCCGTGGCCGCGGCGGTCTCTCGCGTAGCACGACACGAGCCGCTGCACGTCAAGGAGGTGCCTGTTCTACCGGCGGCCTTGGTGGTAGGTGCTGGCATTGCCGGTATTGAGGCCGCGCTGCGTATAGCTGACTCGGGCAAGAAGGTCTATCTGGTAGAGAGGGAGCCCAGCATCGGCGGCCATATGGCGCAGTTGTACAAGACGTTTCCCACCTTGGACTGTTCAGCTTGAATACTCACACCGAAGATGGTGTCCGTGGGACAGCATGAGAACATCGAGATTCTGAGTCACAGTGAGGTGGAGGAGGTCGCCGGTTTCGTCGGCAACTTCAAGATCAAGGTGCGCAGGAAGGCCCGGTACGTCACCGAAGACCTGTGCACTGGCTGTGGTCTCTGTCAAGAGAAGTGCCCCGCCAAGAAGATCCTCAGCGAGTTTGATGCCGGACTGGGAACGCGGACGGCGATCTACCTGCCCTTCGCTCAGGCCATTCCGCGGATCCCAGTGATCGATAGGGACAACTGCCGGTACTTCGAGGAGGGTAAGTGCGGGATATGCGCGAAGCTATGCCCCAGGGGAGCCGTGGACTTCGAGCAGGAGGACGAGTTCGTGGAGTTGGAGGTGGGTACGATCCTGGTGACCACCGGATTCGATCTGTTCGACTGCTCTCGCGTTTCCCAGTACGGATATGGCACCTACGACAATGTGCTGAGCAGTCTGCAGCTGGAGCGCTTGTTGGATGCCAGCGGCCCGACCAGAGGCAAGATCGTGACCAGGGACGGGCGAGAGCCCGAGAGCATAGCCATCGTGCACTGCGTCGGTAGCCGCGACAAGAACTACAACCGGCACTGTTCGCGCGTCTGCTGCATGTATTCGCTCAAGCTGGCGCACCTGATCAAGGATGCGACCAACGCAGAGGTCTACGAGTTCTACATTGACATGCGTACCGGCGGGAAGGGGTACGAGGAGTTTTACGAGCGTTTGCAGGAAGAGGGAGTGATCTTCGTCCGGGGCAGGCCCGCTGAGGTGGTTCCCCACGATGGTCGGCTCGTGGTGAAGGCCGAGGATGCGAACCTGGGTCGACTGCTACAGGTTCCGGTTGACATGGTCATTCTAAGCGCTGGTCTGGAACCACGGCGCGGGGCGCAAGACGTGGCTCATGTGTTTGGGCTGAGTCGCAGCGCAGACGGCTTCTTCCTGGAGAGACATCCGAAGCTTGGGCCAGTCGAAACGGCTTCCAACGGAGTGTTCATCGCAGGAGCCTGTCAAAGCCCGAAAGATATACCCGATACCGTGGCTCAGGCGGGCGCGGCGGCGGCGGCGGCGATGGTGATGATGGACCGGGGCCGGGTGACCCTGGAGCCTTCCGTTGCGCAGGCGAACGTCAGACTCTGCTCGGGTTGCGGTGAGTGCGTGGTGGCCTGTCCGTACAGCGCACTGCAGCTGGTTGAGGGGCACGTGGAAGTAGATGAGACGTTGTGCAAGGGCTGTGGGGTCTGTGTTGGTCACTGCCGTTCGAAGGCCATCACGCTGCTGCACTTCACCGATGAGCAGTTGCTGGCAGAGATGCAAGGAGCTCTGCGGGTGTTGGAGGTGGCTTGATGCCCGAACCCAAGATAGTGGCCTACGCTTGTACATATTGCAGCTACCCTGGTGCTGATCTGGCGGGCACGTTACGCATCCAGTACTCACCCCACGTGAACATCATAAGGGTGTTGTGCTCGGGGCGTGTTTCGCCGGAGTTGATCCTGCGCACCTTCCGGGAGGGCGCTGATGGAGTGCTCGTATTGGGCTGCCACTACGGCGATTGCCACTTCGTCAGCGGAAATCACCGCACTGTCAAGAGGGTGGCCGTCCTCAGGCGCATCCTGGAGTACGCTGGGATCGAGCCGGAGCGTTTGCGGCTGGAATGGGTATCAGCGTCGGAGGGCGAGCGATTCGCCCGGATAGTCGATGAGTTCACGGAGACCATTCGGGGATTGACACCGATAGAACAAGTGCTGGCATAAAGGGATTGGAACCCCCGGACATATCGCGCCCGCCTGCTCTGCGAACCCCACCATCCGAACGAGCCGGACGTATTACCCCTGATGTGACTCTTGGCCACACCCCATGTGACGAAGATGACGCTTCTGGGGGGCAAGCTGACGCAGGACGATCCTGACAGCCCAGCAGTCAGTGGTCCGGCCTCCAAACTAGAGGAACATGATGACAGGAGAAGAGGCGATGGGAACAGCCAACAACACTGCAGTTGATGTCTCGTTGATGGATCAAGTCTTCGAGAAGTATCGGGAGCAACAGGGAGCCCTGATCCCCATCCTGCAAAAGGCACAGGGCATCTATGGCTACCTACCTCCAGAAATCCTGCAGCTAGTTGCTAGTCGTCTTGGTGTGGCGTTGGGCAAGGTCTACGGCGTGGCGACTTTCTACTCTCAGTTCTACCTGGAGCAAAGAGGCAAGCACATGCTCAGGCTTTGTGACGGCACGGCCTGCCACGTGAGAGGAACTACCCGCTTGATGACCGCTATTGAAGAGGAGTACGGAATACGCCCAGGCGAGACGACGGAAGACGGAGAGCTAAGTCTGGAGGTTGTCTATTGCTTGGGCTCCTGCGCACTGGCCCCGGTTGCGGTTCTGGATGAACAAGTGATGGGACGATTGAGACCGGAGACACTGTTACAGCAAGTGAGCAACCACATCTCAAGCCAACAAGTCATGGCATAGATTTGAGATGGAAAGGACGGATCTGTAATCATGGGTCTGCGAGATCAATTGGCGATACCGAGAGACGTCATAGCCACGGTCAAGAACCCGGAACATAGGTGGATGGCTGTTTGCAGGGGCACCGGATGCAGCTCCTCAGCCAGCGCGGAGGTACGCCAGGCCCTTTGTGACGAATTGGATGCTCGTGGTCTTAGCGATGAAGTCGAAATAAGACGCACTGGCTGCTTCGGATTTTGCGAAGCAGGGCCTATCGTGGTCGTTCACCCGGAGGAGACCTTCTACACCCATGTGACGCCCGGCGACGCAGAGGCGATCATCGAGGAACACGTGGTCGGGGGAAAGCCTGTGGAGGGGCTCTTGTACCGCGATATCGCCACCGACACAGCGGTGGAGCGCTGGCACGAGATTGGCTTCTACGGCAAACAACAGCGCATCCTCCTCAGCAATTGCGGCATCATCGATCCTGAGAATATCGGACACTACCTGGCTTTTGACGGGTACAGCGCGCTCGAAAAGGTACTGACCGAGATGACGGCTGAGGAAGTCATCGAAGAGGTGATTGATTCGGGATTGCGTGGGCGTGGAGGCGCAGGGTTTCCCGCCGGCCTCAAGTGGAGATTCGCACGCCAGACCCAGAGCTGGCCCAAGTATGTGATCTGCAACGCCGATGAGGGTGACCCCGGCGCATTCATGGACCGCTCGGTCTTGGAGGGTGACCCCCACTCAGTCGTCGAAGGGATGATCATCGCAGGATACGCCATCGGGGCGCAGGATGGGTATATCTACTGCCGTGCAGAATACCCTCTGGCCATCCGACGGCTTGAGATCGCCCTGGAGCAAGCCAGAGAACTGGGCGTGCTAGGCGAGAACATCCTAGGGTCTGGTTTCAGCTTCGACATCATTGTCAAGGAGGGGGCCGGAGCATTCGTCTGCGGCGAGGAGACCGCCCTTATGGCTTCGATCCAGGGGGAGCGGGGCCAGCCTTGGCCGCGACCTCCGTACCCGGCTGTGGCGGGCCTGTGGGGGCAGCCCAGCAACGTGAATAACGTCAAGAGCTACGCCTACACCCCGCGCATCATTATCAAAGGCGCAGATTGGTTCAAGAGCGTGGGCACCGAGGAGAGCCCGGGCACGGCCGTCTTTGCTTTGACAGGCATGGTGAACTGCACCGGCCTTATCGAAGTCGCCATGGGGATCACGTTACGCGAGATCATCTATGAGGTGGGCGGAGGAATCCCCATGGGCCGCGAGTTCAAAGCTGTGCAGACCGGTGGGCCATTGGGTGGATGCCTTCCCAAGGAGCACCTGGACACCCCTGTGGATTTCGACTCGCTGGTCGCCGCAGGCTCGGTTATGGGTTCCGGGGGCATGATCGTGGCTGACGAGACCACGTGTATGGTCGAGTTCGCCCAGTACTTCATGCAGTTTGTCTGTGACGAAAGTTGTGGCAAGTGCCCACCATGCCGCATCGGCAGTACGCGGATGCTGGAGGTACTGCAGCGCATCACCGACGGTGAGGGTGAAGAGGGTGACCTGGACGAAATCCGACGTATCGCCCGCGGCATGGAGCAAGGTTCCTTGTGCGCACTGGGACAGTTGGCACCGGCGCCTGTGATGTCCACCCTGCTGCACTTCGAGGACGAGTACAAGGCGCATATCGAGGAGGGTTGCTGCCCGGCAGGAAGCTGTCGCGCCTTGATCACCTATGAGATCGATCCCGACCTCTGCACCGGCTGCATGTTGTGCGCCCGCAAATGCCCCAGCGAAGCCATCAGCGGCGAGAAACGCGAGCCGCATGTCATCGATACGGATCTGTGCGAGCGGTGTGGCCTGTGCAAAGAGGTCTGCAGGTTCGATGCCATCGTTGTCAACTAGTCACTTGGGGTGAGAACAATGAATGTCACTTTGACTATCAACGGCAAAGAAGTAGTGGCCCCCGAGGGCAGCACTATCCTGGAGGCTGCCGGTCTCGCGGATATCAAGATCCCTACCCTTTGCCATCATCCTGACCTCACCAATGTGGGCGCGTGTCGCATGTGCGTGGTATCGGTGGAGAAGGCACGGACTGTGCAGACCGCCTGCACCACGCCGGTTGCTGAAGGGATGGTGGTGAACACCGAGAGCGAGGCGGCGCGCGAAACACGCAAGTTCGTCCTGGAGATGCTGCTGACAGATCACCCGAATGAGTGTATGACGTGCGAGGTAAACGGCGAGTGCCAGCTTCAAGACCTGGCCTACGATTATGGTGTCACCTGGCCCGAGCACAGCGGAGTTCTGCATGCGTATGATATCGATCCCGACCCTAACCCATTTGTGTTCATCGATCGCAACAAGTGCATTGTGTGCGGCCGCTGTGTGCGAGCGTGCGGCGAGATTCAGAATCGGGACGTCTGGACCTTCGCCCAGCGCGGCTTCAAGACGAGACTCGTGGCAGGCGCTGATCAGTTCATGCTCGATGCCAACTGCGAGAGCTGCGGGCAGTGCGTGGCCTACTGTCCGGTGGGTGCCCTCTTCGACAAGATGAGCCTGGGCCTGGGGCGCCCCAATCAGGTGACAAAGGTTCGGACCACATGCTCCTACTGTGGCGTGGGCTGCACCTTCGACCTGAACGTGCGTGACGGCAAGATCGTGCGCGTCAGCAGCGCCGAAGACTCTGCGGTCAACGGCCTGTCGCTGTGCGTCAAAGGGCGCTATGGCTACGACTACGTGCACCACCCCGACCGTCTCACCCGACCGCTGGTACGCGCCAAATGGCTCGCGAATGTTGAGAGCAAGGTAGAGACTGGACAGTGGCGAGCCTACGATCCAGACCGCCCAATCTCGGATTCTGAAAGCCTCGTCGAAACCGACTGGGACACCGCGCTAGACGTTGTTGCCAGTAAGTTCACCGAGGTCAAGGAGACGTACGGCAACGACGCATTTGCGGTGCTGGCCTCTGCCAAGTGTACGAATGAGGAGAACTACCTCTTCAACAAGTTCACACGGCAGGTCCTGGGGACCAATACCATAGACCACTGTGCCCGTCTTTGACACAGCGCCACTGTCGCCGGTCTGGTGACGAGCTTCGGCAGCGGCGCGATGACCAACTCCATCGAGGACATCGCCCAGGATAGCCAGTGCATATTCATCATCGGCAGCAACACTACCGAGCAGCACCCGGTCATCGGCGCCAGAGTCCGGGCAGCCAAGCGGCATCGTGGGGCGAAGCTGGTCGTGGCCGACCCGCGTCGCATCGACATCGCCGACTACGCCGACCTTCACCTGCGGCACCAGCCGGGGACCGACATCGCTCTGCTCAACGGATTGATGCACGTCATTCTCCGTGAACGCTGGCAGGACGACGAGTTCATCGCCGGTCGGACCGAGGGCCTTGAGGAGCTGAAGGCGGTCGTTGCCAGGTATTCCCCCCAGGTGGCAAGCGAGATCACGGGAGTGCCAGCCGAGGACATCGAAGAGGCCGCACGGATGATGGCCGAGAATCGACCTGGTTCATTGTTGTACGCCATGGGCATCACCCAGCACACCGTCGGCGTAGCCAACGTGATGAGCTGCGCCAACCTGCAGATGCTGCTGGGCAACATGGGCGTGGCTGGCGGTGGAGTCAATCCACTTCGCGGACAGAACAACGTCCAGGGGGCGTGCGATCTAGGTGGCCTGCCCAACGTCTACCCTGGCTACCAGGCGGTGACCGACGCGACCATCCGGGAGAAGTTCGAGAGTGCGTGGGGCGTGACCCTGTCCGACCAGGCGGGACTGACCGTCACCGAGATGCTGGGTGCGGCCGAGGAAGGACAGGTGCGCTGCCTGTACGTCATCGGCGAAGACCCCATGGTCAGCGACCCGGATCTCAACCATGTGCGTCACGCGCTTCAGAAGACTGAATTCCTCGTCGTGCAGGATCTGTTCTTCACGGAGACGGTGCAGTTCGGCGACGTTATCTTCCCGGCGGCCAGTTTTGCGGAGAAGGAAGGCACCTTCACCAACACCGAGCGACGGGTGCAGCGCGTGCGTAAGGCGTTTGACCCGCCTGGCGAAGCCGCAGACGATGCATGGATCATCGCCGAGGTGGCAAAGAGAATGATCGCTCAGGGCGCCGCCGGGCCCAGCAAGGCTGCCCTGCATGCTGGCTGGGACTATGGATCGGCGGCCGATGTGATGGCCGAGGTCAACGCGCTCACGCCTATCTACGCTGGCATCACCTATCAGAGGCTAGAAGAGGGTGCCCAACTGCAATGGCCCGTCCCCAGCGAGGACCACCCTGGTACTCCAATCTTGCACGTGGACAAGTTCAGCCGGGGGTTGGGACGGTTTGCAGCGGTGGAGCACGAGCCGCCGGACGAACTGCCCGACGACGAGTACCCACTGATGTTGACCACCGGCCGCGTCTTGTACCACTGGCACGGCGGCGAGATGACTCGCCGCGCCCGTAACCTGGTGGCGATGTACCCGGAGGGGCTGGTAGAAATCCACCCTTACGACGCTCAGCAGGCTGGAATCAGCGACGGGCAGCTGATGAAAGTCGCTTCGCGCCGGGGCGAGATCGTGGCCAAAGCCGAGGTGACTGATCGCGTAGAGCCCGGGCTGATCTTCGCCACCTTCCATTTTCCCGAGTCGGCGGCCAACTTCCTCACCAACCCGGCCTTGGACCCGCAGGCCAAGATCCCAGAGTTCAAGGTGTGCGCCGTGCGGGTGGAGGCGGCCTAGTCAGTCTCCACCTTCGCTGAGGATTGAGCTCGGCGGCGAGAATGTCCCGTACACGGAGAGGGAGAATGGGCTTGTGAAGAAACTTGAGCTATCTGTTCTGCCGCAACGATTCGCCGTCTGCCGGCTCGATTCAGAGGATGTGATCCCCAACTGGCTGACAGAGTGTGATTTCTGGTCCGTCACTCGAACCGACGAGGAGCTTTCTGTCGTGCTACCTGAGGCCAGCGTGTTCGCCAGCTGGAAGTCGGAAAAGGGTTGGCGCTGCTTGAAGGTCCAGGGGCCTCTTGATTTCAGCCTTACCGGTATTCTTGCTTCCCTAGCCTCTCCCCTCGCCGATGCTGGCATCAGCATCTTTGCCATCTCCACGTACGGCACCGACTACATCCTGGTGCGCGTCCATGACCTGGAAGCGGCCAAGAAGGTTCTATCTGACGCAGGGCATGCGATTGAGGTGTAGCTTGGGCCGTGGTGCCCAGTCTTGCGGACCAGTCGTTGTCAAGCGCCCTTAGTGTCTGTGGAGGGAATCAACGTGAGCGCAGATAGTCGCCCAGAGCTGGAATCGCTGTTTCAGAAGCACGGCTACACAGACTTCAAGTGGATCGAGCCGAAAGACATCGTCGTGGCCCAGTGGGTCCGTTTGAAATGTACCTTCGGCTGCGGAGAGTACGGCAGAAACGCAGCTTGCCCGCCGAACGTGCCTTCAGTCGAGGAGTGCCGCCAGTTCTTCAGAGAGTACGGCACAGCGTCCGTCTTTCACTTCCAGACCAGCTTGGAGAATCCTGAAGATCGCCATGAATGGTCAAGGGAGATCAATCTGGGGCTTCTGGAGCTAGAGAGGGAGGTCTTCCTGTCTGGCTGCCACAAAGCCCTCTTGCTCTTCATGGATTCCTGCGGCATCTGCCCCAAGTGCACAGGAGTGAGAGGGGAGTGCAAGAGCCCAAAGCTCGCCCGCCCAACGCCCGAAGCGATGGCCGTGGATGTCTACACGACCGTTAGGCGGTACGGCTTGCCGATACAGGTCCTCAAAGACTACTCCGAAACGATGAACCGCTACGCCTTTCTGATGGTCGAATAGCTGCGGAAGGCACTCACCGAAGAACAGCGCGCCGACTCTGCCAGCGGAAAACTCCTCACGCTGCTTGGTGAGGAGTTTTGTAGTGCGCGTATCACACAGCACGCTGGCGACCGTGACTCGAATTCCCTTGGGGGCACCTCCCATACCCCTGTCAATTCCAGAAGGGGGAATGCGATACACCCTCTGATCTTCCTGGGAGTCGGCGCCCAGCTCCAGGCCGACCAGGCGACCGGTCTCCGACTCGCGCGCCGTCAGCATGATGACGGGCACGTCGCACTCGCAGCGGATGGCGCGGCACACTTCCAGTCCATCGATCCGGGGCAGCATCAGATCCATGATGATCAGATCCGGATGCTCGCGCCGCGCGATAGCCAGTCTCTCCTCGCCATCGCGGGCGACCAATACCTGATAGTCGGTTCTACGTAACAAGGCTTACGCATATAGGTGACTACCCCAATCCTTCTTTGGCGCGCATGGTCTGCCGTCGGCGTTCCTGTTTGTCCAGGACGCGCTTGCGGAGTCGCAAACTCGCCGGGGTCACCTCCAACAGCTCATCGTCACTCAGGTATTCAATGCACATGTCCAGGCTCATTTCCTGGGGCGTGGTGAGCCGGATCTCGATGTCTTGGAACGAGTTGCGCATGTTCGTGAGATGCTTGGTCTTGCATACATTCACATCCAGATCGCGAGGCCGCTGGTGTATGCCAACCACCACCCCCTCATAGACCTCTGCGCCCGGACCGATGAATAGGCTGCCCCGCTCCTCTGCAGCTTTCAGCCCAAAGGTTGTAGCCACGCCGGCTTCCCAGGCGACCAATGAGCCACGCGACCGAGAGCCTATGGGCCCGGCCAGCGGACCATAACCAGAAAACAGGGTATCCATCGTGCCCATGCCGCGCGTGGCAGTCAGAAACTCGAAGCGAAAGCCCAGCAACCCCCGCGTCGGCACTTGATAGCTTACCAGGACGCTGTCGTCGGTGGCGTCCATCATGCTGAGCATCTCACCACGCCGCTTGCCCAGCATCTCCACCACTGCCCCCACCGTGTCGGGCGGTGTCTGGATATGCACTTCCTCATAGGCCTCAAGTGTCTGGCCATCTGCGTCTTGGTGCAGGATCACCTTTGGACTCGAGACCTGAAACTCGTAGCCCTCGCGGCGCATGGTCTCTATGAGAATCGCCAGGTGCAGCTCACCGCGGCCTGACACAACAAACGTGTCGGCCTGCCTCGTTTCCTCCACTCGCAGTGAGACATTGTCGCGGACCTCGTCGAACAGACGCTCGCGCAGCCTGCGCGAGGTGCCCCAGCGGCCTTCACGCCCCGCCAACGGCGACGAATTCACCGCAAAGTCCATCCGCACCGTGGGCTCATCCACCTTGATAACCGGCAACGCAGCGTGGTTTTCTGGGTCAGCCAGCGTTTCGCCAATGGCCACCTGCTCCAATCCGGCTATGGCTACAATCTCGCCTGCCTCCGCGCACGGGACCTCTACCCGGTTCAGTCCCTCGTGCACGTAAAGGTAGCGGGCGGTTTCGTTCCGTTGCTCCCCATTCACCATGAGGCGCGCAATGGGCTGACCGGCAGTGATGCGCCCTGCAAAGACCCGGCCGATGGCCGTCAGGCCACGATAGCTATCATGATCTAGCGTAGTCACCAGGACCTGCAACGGAGCGTCCATGTCCACTCTCGGGCAAGGGATACCCCTCAAGATGCTGTCGACCAACGGCCTCAAGTCCGACTCCAGCTCGGGCGTCCTGCCCGCCTGGCCCGCCGTAGCCACAGTGTAGACCACGCCAAAGTCAGCCTGTGCATCCGTGGCTCCTAACTCGATGAACAGGTCGAACGTCTCGTTCAGCGCCCGATCCACATCCGCGTGCCTGCGGTCCACCTTGTTGATCACCACAATGGCGCGATGTCCCATCTCCAGCGCCTTCTTCAGGACAAACCGGGTTTGGGGCATGGGGCCTTCGGATGCGTCCACCAACAGCAGCACCCCGTCCACCATATTCATCACCCGCTCGACCTCACCGCCGAAATCCGCATGTCCAGGCGTGTCTACGATGTTGATCTTGACCCGCTGGTCAGCCTCCGCATCATACACGCTGATAGCCGTGTTTTTCGCCAGGATCGTAATCCCGCGCTCCCGTTCCAGATCGGCAGAATCCAGTACGCGCTCGGGTATCTGCTGGTTACTGCGGAAGACGTGCGCCTGCTTGAGCAGACCATCCACCAACGTCGTTTTGCCATGATCTACGTGCGCAATGAGGGCAATATTGCGCAGATCGGTTCGTTCCACAAGCATGGTTACAGCGCTCCTTCGAGAAAGAAGTCATTATAGTGTTTCTACACCAAGGCGTCAACTTGTCGCCGCTGGCTGGCTAGGGCGGCCACCGGACCCAGGCGGGGCGTGCCCAGGGCCACCGTTGGGGCTTTGAGTCCAACAGCTTCTCAATCTATCTCTTACAAGTTCGCTCTAGGCGCCGGTGACCAGCACTTGACTGGCGAAGAGGACATCCAACTCCGCAGAGGAAAGGGCCGGAATGCCCAACTGCACTTCGGCTTCCAGAGGATGAGGATGCTGGCCGCGCAGACGGCGAAGGAGGCGATCCAACTACTGCGGACACTACCACTCTGTCCAAACGTTGCGGAGACGCCGCTTCATCCTCATCCTGAGCTGTTCATAGGCTTGCTGGTCCAAACGGTCCTCTGCGAAGGCATCGTCCAGGTCGGCGATGAGATGAAGCAGTTCGTCACGCTGAACGGTGGCATCAGCAGCCCGATCTGTCGGAACTTCCGAGCCCCGGCCCCATCGCAGTTGGGCGAAGGCGAGAAGCGCGCCCAACAGCCCCATGGCCAGGGCGATCGCAGGTCCAACCTCTTGCAGGCCCTGGCTCCAAGACGGCCTTGCGGGCACAGGTACCGCTGCGCCCTTTGGTGCGCCGGAGATCCGGAGGTCTATCTTGGCGCCCGAGGGCAGGTCTTCTGCGCCGAAATGGAGATAGGACGTCTCATCCCCTCCGGTGAGGCCCTGATACATTAGCTGTTGGCTCTCCACATGGACGCCCAGGTTGGCCACCATGACGTCAACGTAGCCCGTGGGGTAGAGAACCCTTCGGAAAAGCGCTATCTGACTGCCATCGTACGGTACGCGGTATGAATACAGTACCTCACTCTGGCCCGGCGTGACGGGACGTACAGATGCCAGGCCGTCGTCTGTCCGGACCAGGCTCGACTCCATTTCCGGGTCTCTGAAGGTGAGGTTTGCTGCGCCGTCAGGCAGAGAGAAGCGCACCGTGGTACTCTCGCCGCCGACGTATGTGGTGTCGCCAATGTTATGTAGGATGTACATCTCCTGGAGGAGCAAAGCATCGCTGGCGAAATCGGCAATGATGTGATGGCGATCAACTACTATCGAGTGATCACTGGCAGTGGTCTCGTGGATCGTAACCACCAGGTGCAAGACGGTGTCGCCCGGAGGGAAGGTACTCTCCGAGCCGCACACGACTTCCCGGTACTCCAGCTGGGTTCTGTATACGAGCGCTGGATCAGCGTCCACACCTTCGAATCGAAACCGGCCTTGGCGGTCGGATGTGGCAGTGGCTAGCAGTTCCGTGGACTCACCAACCACTCGATAGAGTACCACCTCCAGGCCAGCAACACTCTCTGGAAGGGCACCCGCCGTTGCGTTCACCACCTGGCCTTCGATGATGCCTCGGTTCTGGGCGACCACCGCGGTGGGAGAAGCGACGAGGCACAGGAGCAGAGCGGAGAGCAATAGCGTCAGCTTCCTCATCGTGGGCGCCCCTCCACTGCGGGTTCTCCTTGGACCTGCCGTAGGCGCTTGATCGCCGCCTCGATGCCCTGGCTCGCGACATCCTGGCTGTGCGTTGGCCAGATGGCGATGACGGTCCCGGCGAATAGCACGGCACCACCGATCCATACCCAGGCTATCAGGGGGATGACCATCACCTGAAGGGAGATCGTCTGCGTAGACTCTTCCCAGTCTGCCAGAACGACGTACAGGTCTTCCCGGAAAGTGCTGCGGATGGCTACCTTGCTCACGGGCTGCTGCGTTCTATGATGGAACTGCTTCTGCGGCTGTAGGATCCCTACCTGAGTTGCGTCCTGAAGAATGGTCAGACTGGCCGTCGCCACGTCCATGCCGGGTTCCGAACGAAAAGAGAGCTCGTCGTAGCGGATGGTGTACGAGCCGATGGTCTGCGTAGATCCTGGTTCCAACGTGACCCGATCCCCGGTCTTGTACGCAGTAGAGCCCACAACGCCCATAGCGATGAACACGATCCCCAGGTGGACAGTGTAGGCCCCGTACCGCCTGCGCTGCCTCTTGACCAAGGACAGCAGGGCCGCGAATCGGTTCCTGTCCGATGCTGCGCCATGGTTACGCAACCCGCTGAAGAACTGGTAGAGGGTTGCTAGCGCCACGAAGGCACAAACGGAGAACGCCAGCAGACCTAAGGGGTCCCTCAGGCCGAGCCCGACGAGCAGGATTCCTGTGAGGACGGCGCCGACGAAGGGGGCCGCAAGGTACCGGGCCAAGGCTCCCTTCCAGGTCGTGAAGGGGCAGATGCCCATGAGCAGGATTAGGGGCACCACGAAGACGGCAGTGCTCAGGTTGAAGTAGTCCGAGGTCAGCGCCACGTTGATGGTCTCAGAGATGAGCGGAGCCAAGGTGCCGATCAGAATCGCGGCAGTGGCGGCCACCAAGAGAGCAATGGTCAGCAGGAGCGCTGAGGGGCGCGAAACAAGACTCGCTGCCTCTTTGGTACTTCTCAAGGCAGCCAGCCTCTTGAAGCTGAGCGCGATGGAGGCGATGATGATCATGGTCAGGAAGCCCAGGAAGTACAGTCCAATGCTGGAGACTGCGAAGGCGTGAACGGAGCTAATCATGCCACTCCGCGTGATGAAGGTGCCGAAGATGCAGAGCGCGAAGGTTGCCACGGATAGGGCGATGTGGCTGATTTTCATCCTGGTACCGCGAAACACGAAGGAGTGGAGCAGTGCTGTGGCTATCAGCCAGGGAAGGAGCGACGCGTTTTCCACCGGATCCCAGGCCCAATCTTGCCCCCAGCCGAGTTCCACGTATGCCCATCGTGCCCCCAGAAGGGTTCCCAAACCGAGAGTCAGCCAGGAGATCAGAGCCCACGGTCGCACGATGGGAACGTAAGGGTCCTTCAGCCTGCCGCTGATCAGAACCGCCAAGGTGAAGGCTAAGGGCACTGTGGAGCCCACGTAACCCAGGAAGACCATGGGAGGGTGCCACAGCGTTACCGGGTGCTGGAACAGGGGGTTCATGCCGAGGCCATCCGCGGGCACGTAGTTGAGCGTACGAAAGGGGTTGGCGACGACTATGAGCAGCATCAAGAAGAAGGCCTGTGTGCCGGCCATGACCAGGGCGGAATAGGGCAGCAGCGGGCTCCGCCTGCGGCGGTCCCGCAGAACGACGACAGAGGCGAGAATGGAGAGGAGGTAGGCCCAGAAGAGAAGAACACCTTCCTGGCCGGCCCACAAGGCGGAGATAGTATAGGACAACGGCAGGTCGCGACTGGTGTGGCTGGCGACGTACTCTACCTGGAAATCACGGGTCACCAAGGAGTAAAGAAGCGCCAGGATGGCTAGGGTCAGCAGAGCCGTTGAGGCGTGTAATCCCTTCTTGCCGCTCGACACCAGCCGCTCTTCACTGTTCCTGAGCCCCTGGCCCAAGCTGAAGAAGGAGTAGGTGGTTGCAGCCAGCGCCAACGTCAGCGCGACGAATCCCAGATCACTCATTCTCTATGGTCGCACTTTGCTCAACGATGAGTGTGTCGTACCTAGACCGCCACTGCATCACGAGGAGCTCTGCCAGGAAGAGGCCGGCTGAGGAATGCTCGCCCATCATCGCAATGGAGCGCGGAGTCGTTGACGGTAGACACCTGGTACTGTGGTTCCTCACCCGCGAAGGGCCCCACCAGCTAGCTTGGTATGTTGGCTGGGCTGGCGAAGAGTGCCACAGGGATGACGATCATGCCTCCTCCCACGGAACGGGGCGCCCCTCTGCTGCCGTTGATTGTAGCACAAGCACCCCCTTCTTCCGAACACGTCGCTCAAACAGTCGTAGTGGACCGATGTGTATCGAGGAGTGGTGAGAGCAGTGCCCGCGGTCACGCGGCCTGGTGGTCGCCGGGCAACTAGATGACCGCAAGGCTGGTTGAAAACCATCAGTCATGGCGGGCATGATCGCAAGGATTGTGACCGGGGTGTCATTCCAAGAGGCGAGTGCCTGGACCACGCGCAGTTACCGGGCTGCCATTGTGCCCGCCGGCCCGTTGGCGCTTGGAGTGTGAGTGCGCTGGGCCTTAGCAAGCCTACCCAATGGCGAGTCGGAAGCAGGATTGAGAGAGGCTATGGTCGATACCGCCAGTCCTGCTTGAGTGTTCTGCCAGCTACGCTTGGTCCTTGGTGAGGGACCTGCTTAGAGTTTCGATTTCCTTTTCCAATCTCTTCTGCCTGGAAGCGATGGTGAAGACATAAGCGAATGTCAAACCCCAGAAAACCGCGTAGGCAGCGAATAGGTAGTACATACTTAACCTCCTGCTCCCTGGCGGAGCCGCTCTTTCAGTCCTATGAGTTGGTCTTCCAATCTACCGAGGCGAACCCGATGTAGCAACAGTGTGAAATACAGGATAGTGAAGGCCACGAGGCAGAACAGGAACGTGGCCAGCATCGTCGGGGCCAAGTGCATGCCCTCTCTCTCAAAGACCACCGGATGAAGTCCCTGCCACCACCGGATCGACATGAAAGTGAAGGGAACGCTCACGAAGGCCACGATGCCATATACGGCAGCGAAGCGAGCCTTCCGCTCCTCTCCCTCCAGGAAGGACCTGAGCATCAGGTATGCGAGGTAGAGGAGCAAGAGGATACTGACCAACACCAGGCGTGGTTCCTGCTGCCACGGCCACCAGGCGTTCCAGGTGGCCTTGGCCCAAATTGACCCTGTGATGACAGCCATGGACGTGAAGGTGATTCCGATCTCCACGGATGAAAGGGCGAGAGTGTCCCAGTCTCGATTGCGTCCACGAAGGTAGGCTATGCCGCCTATCAGGGTGACGAAGAAGGCGAAGAAGCCTACCCAGGCAGAAGAGACGTGAAAGTAGAAGATCCTTTGCACGTCTCCCATGGTGGCCTCGGTCGGCGCATACACGAATACTAGATAGAGTGCCGCCATAATACTCAGCCCGCTGAGCCAATTGAGGAGATCGTCGATGCGTAGTTTCTTGGTCATGATTGCCGCTCCTTTCGCGCAGCGATGGTCATCCCTGGACGACAAAGTCGAAGGTCATGTAGGAGACTACCAGGAAAATGACGTCAAAGGCCACAAGAAACTGTACCCAGCGGGCCAGTTCCGATAGGGGGACGCCGTCGAGGATGCCGCCGGTGACCTTTGCGGCAGAAATAACCACGGGCAGGATGATTGGAAAGAGCAAGACTGGCAGCATCACCTCCCTGGCCCTGGTGTTGACCGCCATAGCTGAGAGAAGCGTGCCGACCGCGGCGAAGCCAATTGTGCCCAGGAAAACGACGAGCAGCAGAGAGGGCTGGAGAAGGTTGAGGTCGAAGACGACAGAGAAGATCGGTAGCATCAAGGCCTCGATAGCTGAAATGAAGATCAGGTTGCCCAGCATCTTTCCGAAGTAGATCACACTGCGGTCCATCGGAGCCAGGATTAGGCCGTCGAGGCAATCGTTCTCCATCTCCAAGGCCAGGGCTCGGTTCAACTCCAACGTGCTGGCGAAGGCAAAGGTCACCCATAAGACTCCCGGCGCCACCTGGGCGATGTTCTCCACACGCAGGTCGAAGCTGAAGCTGAAAATGACGGTGACGAGCAGGGAGAAGACCAGCATGGAGCTGAGCATCTCTCTCGTGCGGAGCTCAGCCACCACATCTTTCCATACGATGGCCAGTGTCTTGTTCAGGAATGCCATGTCTCCGCGTGCTCCCTTGTCATTCCGTTTCCGACATATGCCCAGTAAATCTCCCGCAAGCGATCCGCACTCAGAGGCTCACTCTCCGTCTCATGGACGACACGTCCTGACGAAAGGATGGCCACAGTGTCACACAGCTCCAAGGCTCGCTGCAGGTTATGGGTGGTCATGACCACGGTGCGAGACTCCGCGTTGACGGTTTGCAGCAGCGTTCGGAGCATCTCCGCGGCTTGCTGATCCAGCCCAGTGTAGGGTTCATCCAGGAGCAACAGTGAGGGTTGATGGACTATGGCACGAGCTATGGAGAGGCGCTGCTGCATTCCCCTAGACAGGGTGCGTGCTGGGTCTTGGCGGCGAGCGTCCAGTCCCACGACGCGCAGAAGAGAGTCCACGCGCTCCTCGAGCTCGGCCACATCGTAGAGTCGTCCGTAGAACCTCAAGTTCTCCTCGACCGTCAGTCTGCCATAGGTGAGGGACTGGTGGGAGACAAAACCTATCCGCCGCCGGATCTCCCCGCTGTGCGAGACTAGATCAAGCCCATCGATGTTCACATGACCACTGGTGGGCCTGAGTAGCGTGGCCAAGATGCGCAGCAGTGTTGTCTTGCCTGCACCGTTGGGGCCCACGATAGCCAAAAACTGACCCTCTGCTACATCCAGGTTGATTTCGTGCAGGGCAAAGGTATGCCCAAAGGACTTCACCAAGCCCTCGATCTGGATCATCTAAGAGGTCTCCTTCGACCTTTGCAGGAAGGGGTAAGCCAGATATGCACCTGTGCCGGCGATGATGACTCCCATGACTATCCACGCGAACAATGGGGTGCCTTCCCCAGTGGGCTGGGCCGGCGCAGATGTCAGTGGCAGGTTGGCGAAATGGAGAGCGATACGCTCGCCCGCGGGCAGATTTTCTCCCGCCAGGTGCAGGTAATCGCCTCCCTGCAACGACAGGGTCTCGCCGCCCGTCAGCCCATCGGCTGTGACCTCCACTCCTACGTCGGCGACGAGAACATCCAGGGATTCGGTAAAGTGGACTACATGGCGCGTGAGGTCGTACGCGCGCGTTTGAGGGCGGAGCTCGTAGGTGAATACGAACTGCTTGACGCCTGGAAAGATGGGCAGAGTCGAGGCGAAGCCTGTGTCCGTTTCAACCACGCAGCATTCCATCAGCCCTTCCACCAGTTGGACGGCGGTAGCTCCCTCGGGCAGGGCAAACTGAACGGTTGCTTCTCCTTCCTCTCCCGTCGGCCCGACATAGGTCGCGTTCCCGGCGTTGAAGAAGATCTGTACCTCCTGCACCCTAATGGTCCCGGGCTCGAAATCGAAAATCACATGGGCTCGTTGCACCGATAGATTCTCGTCGCTACTGGTCGCTTCGAAGACAGTGAACGGTACGGAGATCAGATTCTCCCCCTCGGGGAAGGCCATTACTTCGCTTCCGTACTGCACCCCCGCATACGCTACTTCGAACTGATAGGCATACCCTTCCGTCTCGAGGCCTCCGAATCGGAACCTCCCTTCCTCGTCGGTTGTTGTCTCAAAGGAACTCTCCGCCTCTGAGCCGGCGAATGCCGACAAGGTAACGGTCAGTCCTTCGAGAGGAGCCCCATCTCCTGAACCGTCAGACACTTGACCCTCGATCACACCTGACCCTTGGGCCCAGGCAGATCCTACTACGCCTGGCAGCAGGAGGAGAATCGCAACAAAGACAGTCAATCGAATGCGCATCCTATCTCTCCTCAGCCCTTCGTCGCCCGCTTGGCCAGGCGGCAATGGCCGTCCCCAGGAGAAGGACTCCACCGCCGATCCAGATCCACGTGATCAGGGGGTTGATGACTATCTGAAAGGCCGCCAGGCCATCATCTTCTAGGCTGGCCAGGATTACGTAGAGGTCTTCCTTCAAAGTGCTGCGTATGGCCACCTCCGTCACCCAGGGATTCTCGAGAGCATAGTGGTAGTTCTTCTGCGGAGTCAGGGTGGCCACCCTGGAATCATCAACATACACGTCCAGCGTGGTGGAGAAACGGACCTTGCTTTGATAGGTTTCGGGTTCTGGGTTCAGCGTCTGCACTGAGTAGTCACGGTAGCGAAGCTCATAACCCTCGATAGTGGTTGATTCATCGGGATTCAAAGCGATGAGTTGTTCGCTCTTGTAGGTCCTTGAGCCGGTAACTCCAATGGCGATGAAGACGATGCCGAGATGCACCACGTAGGCGCCATACCGGCGGCGAGCCCTGGAGAGCATCGTAAGGGTGGCGCGAACGTAGCTTTCTCCCGTTGAGCGGCGGCGACTCCTCACGTCGCGTACCAAGATCGACAGGAGCGAGAGGACCACAAAGGCGGAGATGGCACCGGAGACGAGCGGCAGCGCCTCTCTCACTCCCAGAACAAGCAGCAGTCCAGCGGACAATATTCCTCCGAGGGCAGCGGGAAGAAGGAGGCGAAGCCCGTCACCAGTCAGTCGCCGCCATGCGATGACCGGGCAGATGCCCATCAGACAGATGAGAGCCAGAGCGAGAGGACCGGTAGCTCGATCGAAGAAAGACGCGTCGAGGCTGATCTGGATACCTCGAACAGTCTGAGCGAAGGTTGGATATATCGTTCCTACAACGACAATCAGAGCCATCCCGCAGAGGAGCACATTGGTGAGAAGGAAACTGCCCTCTCGGGAAATGGGATTCTCCATCTGCCGTTCGCTCGTGAGCCGGTGCCGCCGGCGCCAGATGAGGAAAGAGCCGACTCCGAGGATTAGCGCCATGAAGGACATCAGTAGGTAGGCAATGGGCTGAAGACTGCGCGCAAAGCCGTGAAGATCGGATACGATGATGCCTCCTCTGGTCACCAGTGTTGCGAACAGACACAGCACGAAGGCCAGGATAGCCAGTACTAGGTTCCATACTCTGTGCATTCCGCGTCGTTCCTCCATCATGGCCGAATGCACAAAGGCGGTCCCAATGAGCCATGGGATGAGAGAGGCGTTCTCCACTGGATCCCAGGCCCAATAGCCACCCCAACCTAGCTCCACGTAGGACCACCAAGCGCCGATGATGATCCCCAACCCCAGGGAAATCCACGCGAGGAGATTCCAGGGCCTTACTGCTTTCACCCAATCGCTGCTGACCTCTCCGCTCATCAGCGCGGCAAGCGCAAATGCGAGAGGTATGGAGTAGCCGGCATAGCCGAGGAACAGGATCGGTGGGTGGATGACCATGCCCGGATTCTCCAGCAGCGGTAACATACCGACGCCCTCCATCGGTGTGGAGGCCATGGTTTCAAAGGGGTTCGCAATGAGGATCAGCACTAGAGTGAAGAAAGCCTGGTTGGCGGCCAGAGTGGCCAGGATGTATGGTCCGATCTTCCCCAGCCTCTCACTCTGTCTTACGGCTATCGCGGCGAGAATGGTGAGGAACCAGAGCCACAGGAGCCAGGAGCCTGCCTCGCCAGCCCAGAAAGCCGAGACCGTATAGATGAAGGGCAAATGCGTGCTGGTGTACTGGTAGACATAGGCTACGCCGAAATCACGTGTCAGCAGGAGATAGAGGAGGATAGCCACTGCCGCACTGACTAAGTCCACCATCACCCGAAGAGCGTTCGTTCCGCTCCTTAGTACCCGACGAGAACCACGACGGGCGCCGATGAAAGAGGCAACGGCGCCGTACACCGAGACGCACAGGCAGAGGAGGAGGACCCCGTAACCTATCTGAGACATTCTTGCCTCCTAATAGTGGAGGTGGAGTGCGTGAAGCCTATTCCTCCACGTACTTGGAGGGACACTTGAGGAGGAGGTTGTTGGCCTCGAACACGCCGTCGGAGGAGTGCTTGCCTTCTACTACGACCTGCGCGCCGTCCCGGAACATGTCAGGGCGAACGCCCTCGTACATGACAGGGATACTACCACTTTCGTCTGCCATCTCGAAACGGAGAACCAGCCGTTGTGGATCCCAGTCAATTGTCTCACCCGACACGAGACCGGAGACTCTCACCATTTGATCTGATGGTCCTTGCGCCAGCAGTTCTTCCACGCTTAGGTATTGAGCGCTGGCACCCCCGATGTTGGTCACGATGAGCCATGCGAGGACGACAAAGATGATGGCGCCTCCGATGAAGAACTTCAGTCGGCCGCCAGTCATCAGGCCGTTGGTTGAGGGTCTAGAAGTGGACACTGAGTCACCCATACAATCTGCCAGGTCTGAGAGCATTAGCCGAGCATGCCAGTCAAGTATACTGACAGGGAACTCTGTTGTCAAACACTCCCTGCAAAGCGGAACCCGTGCGCAGGAACGTACCTTCCGGTCTCGAAAGGGGTGTCTTCCGGTTAGCCTATGGTGTTGCGTCGTCGACCAACTCAGTAAGTACGGCCGGTTGCTCGCCCGAGGTGATCTGGCGGTGGCCACCTGTTACGATTGCGATGGCGGACACGCCATACTCGACGCCCAGTCGCTAGCCTCCGATGTGCACGCGAGGCACACCCCATCCTTGCGTTCTGGACGCGCCCGCGTGAGTCTGGTAGAATGTAGAATGGTGAGCGTAATGGCCAAGTCAAAGGCAGGGCAAGCGAAGCAGAACAGAAGGGAGCACGATGAGGTGGGCGCTGAGCTAGCTGCGCTGCTAAGAGAGCGCCAGGAGGAGATCGCTACAGCCTGGACGGAGATGGTGCAGGCCTTGCCGGGCTCGTTGTACAGTTCTCTGCCTCCGGAGGAAGTGCGCTCTCTTACACTGCGGGGAATCGGGGCGATGGTTGAAAGCCTGGAGACTGGTCCCCGGGCAGCTCTGGACGAGTACCTCGCTGATATCTGCCCCGCTGGCGGTCAAGCGGTGCCTGATGTGGCTGCTGTGGTCGAGACCCTGCTGCTGTGCAAGGATGCGGCCTTGCCCATCATTCGAGACGCGTGTGGCCCTGATTCCAGCGCAACCTGGGCCCTGGTCTCTGAATTGGAGGAATGCCTGCGCTGGATGGTCGGTCGTCTCACGAGCCTGTGCACCAGCGAGATTAGCCGGCAGTTGCAGGAGGAGAAAGCGCGGGTGGCGATCCTCCTGGACATGGTGGAGACGGTGAGCTCTACGCTGGAGTTGGACCATGTAGTGAGCCGCGTGGCCGAGGAGATAGTCACTGCGCTGGGAGTGGATGCCTGTACGTTCCATCTGGTGGACGAGGAGCAGCGTTCCGCGGTTTTCCTTCGGCGGCCTGCCGACTGGGCGTCGCGTGTTTTTCGATCCTTTGACAGTTACAAGAGCTACTTCCATGAGGTATTAACGACACGGGAGCCGGTGACGAGCTACGACGTGCAGTCTGATCCGCGCTTTCCCCTGGACACGGCCCGTGAATTAAGGGCCAAATCTACCGTGGGCGTGCCTCTGATGGTAAAGGGCAAGGTGATAGCCGTGGCCTGGGCGTACACCGTGGACGACTATCGTCGCTTCACCGATGAGGAGATCGCGTTGGCCCAGGGTATTGGGAACATGCTGGGTCTGGTCATCCAGAACGCCCAGCTCTACGAACGATCGAAGGTGCTGACGGTAATGGAGGAGCGGTCCCGTCTCTCGCGCGAGATCCACGACGGCGTTGCTCAAACCCTGGGCGCCCTGCAACTGAAGGCCTCCCAACTCGAGGATTCGCTGTCCAACCAGCAAGTCGATGAACTGCGGGGTCTCCTGTCTGAGTTGCAGGACATGATCAGTCGAGCCTACCGGGATCTGCGCGAGGCCATGCTGGGTCTGCGCACCGTAGTAGAGCCAGGGACGGATTTGGTCACGGTATTGCGAGAGTATCTGACTCATTACCAGGCCCAGTATGGCCTGGACGTGCGATTGGAGGCAAACGAGGGGGAGCCAGCCGCATTGGATGGAGAAGAGCAGGCGCAGGCGATGCGCATCGTCCAGGAGGCGCTGCGCAACGTGCGCAGGCATGCTGGGACGGCAAGGGCAACTGTGCGCATCGAACGGCACGCCGGCGGTCTGCGGATCTGCGTAGTGGATGAGGGCCAGGGGTTTGACCAGAGCCTCCTCGGGGGGTGGGACGACAGCCGACACTTGGGCCTACGCACCATGCGCGAGCGAGCACAAAGTGTGGGCGGGACCGTGGCCGTGGAGTCGCAGCCCGGGCACGGAACCACCGTTGTGCTGCAACTGCCGCTGTACGAGGACGGGGGACCGGAATGAGCGAGCCCTTGCGTGTTCTACTGGTGGACGATCACATCCTCTTTCGCAGAGGGGTGCAAGCTGTGCTGGACGCCCGTTCGGACATAGAGGTAGTGGGGGAGGCCGGTGATGGCCTCGAGGCGGTGGCCGTGGCGCGCGACACCATGCCTGACGTGATCCTCATGGACATCGGCATGCCCGGATGCGATGGGCTGGAAGCCACCCGGCTGATCAAGCAGGAGATGCCGTACGTCAAGGTGTTCATGCTCACCGTATCTGACGATGACGAAAATCTCTTCGAAGCGATCAAGAGTGGCGCACAAGGGTATCTGACCAAGGACTTGAAAGCTCAGCAGTTGTTCGACGCACTGGAGGGCGTGGCCAGAGGAGAGGCAGCCTTGTCCGGGGCGATCGCGGCCAAGATCTTGAGGGAGTTCGAGACGACCAGCAGACGTCCAGACGAGGAGTTGGAAGCCACGGAGCCGCTCACGGAGCGAGAGATAGAGGTTCTCGAGTTGGTGGTGGAGGGAAGGTCTAACGAGGAGATCGCCCAGAGCCTGGTTATTTCCGAGAGCACGGTGAAGAACCATCTGAGGAACATCCTGGGCAAGCTGCACCTCCGTAACCGCATTCAGGCAGCGGTCTACGCGGTGCGCCAGGGGCTGGTGGAGGATCCTCCGCAGAACTAGCCCTGCATATAGACATAACAGTGCCCTACCGTACTAGCCATTGGTGGGTACGATTGACTAAAAGAACTATCGAAAGATGGTTCTTTTATTTTGCCAGAATGGGCATTTTTGCTCTTACTGCCGCCGGGACGCAATAGTATACTGGTGTCATGGGGAAGGAGCGGAGAGTCACGCCGAGGGCACGTGTGCTCGTCGCCTCTGGCCTGTCTCTATTCGGCGAGGGCATCGAGGAGCTGCTGCGCCAGGAGCCCGGACTGGAGATTGTGGGTCTGGAGACAGACCCAGGGCAGGCCATAGGGCGCATCAGGGAGGCCCATCCCGACGTCGTCATCCTGACCGATGGGGAAGCGGCGACAGGTCTTGACGCGGAGTTGCTGCGCCTGGTGAGGGAAGGCTTTCGCATGAGGATCGTGGAGGTGCATCTGGCCACCAACACCCTGTGCATCTACTGCGGCGAACAGCAGCCCATACGGGAAGTTCGGGACCTGGTGGACACCGTGCAACACATTTGCTGCGGCTTGACCCGGGAGACACAGGTTCCACTGTCGCCGGCGATGGGGCAGCCGCTTGAGTGATGGGAGGCGACGGCGGAGGCCGTGCGCTACAGACGAGATGCCCTCTGCTGGGGCCGGGATTCTCGGCAGGGTGGGAGGATACACTGGCGTAGGGAGCGGATGCTGAGAGTTGTCTAAGAGCCGCATTGTAGTCATCGGGGTTCTGCTGGGTGTGGTGGTGATAGGCGGAGTGGGGGCGATTGGTTTGTGGAAGTACCACGAGCAACCCCAGTTCTGTGCCACCTGTCACATCATGGATCCCTATCTGGAGTCGTGGCAATCGTCGGACTATGGCGCCTACGCCCATGCGGTAGAGGATGTGACTTGCCTGGAATGTCACGAGCCCACGGTGGAGCAGCAGGTGGACGAGTTGGTGGTGTACATGCAGGGGGACTTTACGGTTCCTCTGGAGGAACGTAGGTACGGGGACGAGTTTTGCTTCGGCTGCCACGAGCCCAATGAACACACAAGTTATGAAGAGGTCATTCAACTTACGGCGGGGCTGGAGCTGAACCCTCACAGCTCGCACCTTGGTGAGATGGAGTGTGAGACCTGCCATAAGATGCATGGGCCTTCAGAGGACTACTGTGCTCAGTGCCATGGCGCCGTGGCGACAGGGCCAGGGTGGACGACCGAGGTGACCGGAACGGTAGAGGTCGATCTGTGGGCTCCTGACATGGATTGTACCGTCTGTCATTCCATGGAGAGCTATTTCGAGTCGTTGCAGGACAGTACCCTGCTGGCCTATGCCCACGCGGAAGAGGGGCTGGAGTGTCTGGATTGCCATGAGGTGGAGGCGGTAGAAGAGGTACATGAGCAGGCGGTTGCCGGTAGGCCTATTATAGCGCGGAAGTTTGGGATGGGTTTCTGCTTCGATTGCCACGTGGCCAATGAGCACACAAGATACGAAGAGGTCATCGAGCGCACCAGAGACTATACCGTTGATGACGAAAAGATCAACCCCCACGACCCACACGCGGGCCTCGAAGAACCAGACCAACTTGAATGCTCTTACTGCCACCAGATGCATGAAGAATCACCGCTGATCGAGGGCTGCTATACCTGCCACCACCAGGGCACCTTTGAGAGTTGCAGCACGTGTCATTGAGGTAATGGAGAACGACGACCAGCAGATTGTTCTGGCCTAGCTGAGACGGGCAATTGGCCCGCTGATTCTCGGGGCAGGGCGGTGCTATTAGTTGGGCACTCATCAAGAGGGGGTGATGAATCGGCTCTACTGCCTGACAAGGGCAGGATTTGGGTTTATATAGTTACGAGCATCGCACAAAGGAGGGTCAAAGTTGAGTAAGGAACACGGAAGCGAAAATGCAGTATCAGGTAGCCAGTTCATAAAGGAGGCAGAAATGGCAAAGGAAAAGGAAGCACCGAAGAAACTATCGCGAAGGGAGTTTGTCAAGGGCGCAACCGCTGGCGCTGCGGCGGCGGCTGGCGCGGGCGCATTGGCCAGTTGCGCCCCAGCCGCGGCCCCGGCCCCAACTACGGCTCCGGCGCCAACCACAGCACCTGCAGCCCCGGCACCTACTTCGGCCCCTGAGACGCCCGCTGCCCGTATAGAGACAGATGTCCTTGTCGTGGGCATGGGTTGGGCTGGCGGTGTAACGGCATTGCGAGCTGCAGAACAAGGGGTCGACGTAACCATTATTGACAAGCAAGACAAAGGATGGTGGGTACCTGGTGGAGATCTGATCATATCAGGCCAATCCATACATATTGCTGGATTGAACGCAAGTGAGCTGTCCGAGGAAGAGCTCCGTAATGTATGTTACGACTGCACCGGAGGCAGAGCTATTCCTGCGATAATCGAGGCCTACGTGACGAACATTCATGCAGGCTTCGATTGGCTGGTGGAGAACGGTGTGGAGTTTCTGGAACCGGCAGGACAAGAGCGGACAATGGCACCGAAAAAGGAGGGTAGCTATTGGGGTGAAATAAAGCCCGGAGCGATTTCTGATGCCGCAAACTACGGTGGCAAGAAGGTACCGGAGCAGCTACTTTCATTGTTTGAAGGAATGGGTGGGAAGGCGGTATACGGGACGAGAGCTGTCAAACTACTCACAGATGAGAAGCAAGAAGTAGTCGGAGTAATAGCGAAGGACAAGGATGGGCTATTCGAGATCAGGGCCAAGTCCGTGATACTCACCACCGGGGGGTTCGTTAGAAACCCCGAACTGAAAGTGAGGTACATGGGCCCGCAAGCAGACTTCTTGCTCCCTTATGTCAACCCTGGTGCAACCGGAGACGGTCTATTGATGGCCTTAGAGCTCGGTGCTGCTACGAGAACACTCAGCTATACGGGCTACTATCCTTGCATAAAGGACAGTATTTGGAACGAGGATCTTGGGGGGGCAAGCGTTCCCTTCGGGGAGGCTCTTGTGTTCAATGGGGATGGCGTCAGGCTTGCGGACGAGTCATATGAGCTAAAGGATTGGGGCGCCAGACTCATAGGTGGTGGGTATGGTCAGAGCACAGGGTTGGTCGTCTACGATAAGGTGATATACGAAGAAAAATACAAGGAACGGATTGACAAAATCATCGAGTGGGGTGGAACAGTATACACGGCTGATACACTCGAGGAACTCGCTGAAAAGGCCGGCGTGAACCTTCATATGGTCGTTGAAATCGAGGAGTTCAACAAGGCGGTTGATGAAGGAAAGGTTGGGTATCTGAAGGTTCCGAAGAAAGCGGGCATCAACAAAATATCTACGCCGCCATTCTATGGTGCTCCCTTCGCATTTCGCCAAATATCGACTATGGGCGGGTTGCGTACCAACGCTAAGGGCGAGGTATTAAGTTGCGGCGGGGATATTGGCGACCTTCAGAGTGCTGGGGATCCTATTCCCGGACTCTACGCTGCTGGCAACGTAGCGCTCGGCACGGTGGGCGGGGGAATTGTGGGGGATCCTAGTACTGCTCACTATCACGGGCCTGCCTACATTGGCAATCTCTTGATCTGCTTGGTCTTCGGGCGACTAGCCGCTGAGAATGCCGCCGAGCGCGCTAAGACATAGGCCACCGAGGCACCAGAGTTGCTAGCCTAGCAACTCTCAACGGGGGCGCCCGAGAAATCGGGCTCCCCCGTTCTTCAAACGGAGGTCAGAGTTATGCCTCATTTGGGTGTGCCAGAACTCCTCATCATCTTGGTCATCTTCATCCTGGTCTTTGGGGTGGGGAAGCTGCCCCAGATAGGCAAGGCTGTAGGCCAGGGGATAAGGGAGTTCAGAGAAGCCAGTCAGGGCCTGGGAGAGGAAGATATCTCAGAGGCCAGCTCTAGCAAGAGGGGCAAAGCCTAGCCGCCAGGCCTGAGGTAAAGACTTCTGGGCCGCTCCGGTCGACAAGCCAAATGGTCTCAGGGTATGATAGAGGCACTGGCATAAACAGGTAGTCCTCAGCGCGGGAGCGGAGGTGGTTGCGTTTCGCTGCATCGGCGATCAGAACGCAGCAGCAGAGGAGCCCTGGGAGTAGCCCCGCAAGAGCGGTGAGTACCAACCGGCGAATAGAGGCTTACGTACGCGCCGAGACCCTCGGGTCTCGGCGCGTTTCTTTGTTCTGCTCAACCCCAGGCGCTTGCCGCCTACGTGAGGTCCTCATTGTCGGGTCCGGATTCTCCCCCTTGAACTTGACAGGTAGTCGCTAGTCATCGCAGCACATCCCCAGTTCTGGCTCAATACAGATCTCCTACCAGGCGCGTTGCGCGGCGTGCCCATGGGTCGACTTGACAGCATCGGCGGAGAATGCTATATTCCTGCGCGGTTTGGGTGGGTACGAGGGCAAGTCGCGCTCGAGGGGCGTGAGTTCGCGCTGTGCCGACTCTGGCCTCGGGCGAGTGCCATGAAGCCCGCTGCTGCTGGCCATCGGCTTGCGGCTCCAGCGATCCCGGTGCGGTGCCATTACCCGCGCCATGAATGAGGAACTTTGATAGATGTGCCTTGCCATTCCAGCGCAGATAGTCTCCATTACCGGGTTGGAGGCGGAGGTTGAAATCGGCACCATCCGCCGCACTATCAGTCTATGGCTCACCCCCGAGGCAGAGGTGGGCCAGTACGTGTACTTGCACGCCGGATACGCGATCAGTGTGCTCGACAAAGAGGAAGCAGAGGAGAGCCTACGCCTGTTGCGTACTCTGGCGGAGAGCTACCCTGAGACCTAGTCGCCGAATCTGGCCGGTGATCGGTCTGCTACAGGAGGCGTAGCGGGCTAGGGCGGCAGACGCAAGAAGGCCCCATCCGGATGTTTGATCGATACTTGACAACCAGTGTCAGTTTGACTATAATAGTCGGTTGGGAATTAGCCCATTCTGGCTAGTCCAACGATAGTTGGCGCAGATGTGCCGGAATCCGAAGGGGGGTGATTCACGACGCAGTTTGTCTTGTTGTCCCTAACTCACAAACTCACGGGAGGTGAATCGAGAGTATGCTTGAGATTAGCAGAAGACAGTTCCTGAAGGGGTCAGGAGTGAGCACAGGTGCTCTTCTTCTACCTCCGATGGTGCCTGGGCGCCAGGAGGTACCGACCTTCGCGCTGCACAAGAAGGTCGGCGAGGCGCGAACCATTTGCCCATATTGCTCTTGCGGGTGTGGTTTGCTGATCGCGACGGATAGCACGGGGCACATCATCAACTCTGAGGGCGATCCGGATCACCCCAACAACCGGGGAGCGCTGGACCCCAAATCGATTTCCGTGCGCCAGTTGTCCACCAGCCCTCACCGACTGAGCAAGGTGATGCGTAGGGCACCAGGCGCGTCGGAGTGGGAGGAGATGACGTGGGAGGAGGCTATTCCCCTCGTCGCTCGCAGGATCAAGGACACACGTGATGACACGTTCCAGACCACGGATGATAATGGGGTCACCGTCAATCGAACGAACGGCATAGCCTTCATCGGCGGTGCGGCGAACAACGACGAGGACTGCTACATCGCGGTCAAGCTCGCTCGCGCGCTGGGCCTGGTGTACATCGAACACCAGGCACGTATATGACACTCCGCGACGGTGGCCGGTCTCGGCCCCACATACGGACGCGGAGCGATGACCAACCAGTGGAGGGATCTCAAGAACAGTGACGTCGTGCTGGTTTGCGGCGCCAACCCCTCCGAGAACCATCCGGCGTCGATGTTTCACATCAACAAGGCGCGTGACGAGAGGGGCGCCAAGTTGATCGTGGTTGACCCTCGTTTTACGCGCACAGCCTCTACGGCAGAAATCTATGCCCCCCTGCGTAGTGGCACTGACATCGCCTTCTACGGCGGTTTGATGAATTACGTCATGGAGAACAACCTCTATCACGAGGAGTATGTGGTCAACTTCACCAATGCCTCCTTCCTCATCGATGAGGGGTTCCAGGGGCCGGTTGACCTGGATGGCTACTACTCCGGTTTCAATGCGGAGACGCAAAGCTACGACAAGAGCACCTGGGCCTATCAGACCAACGGGGACGGCAACGTTCTGCGGGATGAGACGCTACAGGATCCGAGCTGTGTGTACCAGCTTCTCAAGAAGCACTACGCGCGGTACACCATTGAGATGGTGGAAAGTGTCTGTGGCATGCCTCGGGACAAGTTCCTGGAGGTGGCACAGGCTTTTGCCGCTACTGGTGCCCCGGAGAAGACCGGCACCATCATGTACGCCATGGGTGGCACGCAGCACACCGTCGGGACACAGAACGTGCGCGCCCTGGCCATGGTCCAGCTCCTGCTGGGCAACACAGGTCGGCCCGGAGGCGGTGTCAATGCTCTGCGAGGCGAGTCCAACGTGCAGGGTTCCACGGACATGGCCATACTGTTCCACATCATACCGGCGTATATGGCCACGCCCAATGCGGCCAAGCACAAGGATCTTGCGGAGTATCTGGAGAAGGAGACGCCGTCCGGCGGCTACTGGGTTAACAAGCCCAAGTTCCTCGTCAGCCTGCTCAAAGCCTGGTGGGGAGAGAGCGCCACGGCCCGCAACGATTTTGCTTTCGACTATCTGCCCAAGATCAGCGGCGGCATAGACACATACGCCTGGATCGCCATGTTCCATGCCATAAATGAGGGCACGGTGAAGGGTCTGTGGGTCATGGGGCAGAACCCAGCGGTGGGCGGCCCCAACGCACGGTTCGAGAAGAAGGCGCTGGAGAAGCTGGATTGGATGGTGGTGCAGGAGATCGCACCTACGGCGACCACCGACTTCTGGCGGGCGCCCGATGTGGACCCAGCGTCGATTCAGACCGAGGTTTTCCTGCTGCCAGCGGCCGATGCCATGGAAAAGGAAGGCACCATCGTGACCAGCGGTCGCCTGATCCAGTACCGGCCCAAGGTAGCTGAGCCCCCGGGACAGGCCATGGGCGATATCGAGATGATGGACCTCATATACCGAGATCTCGCCAAGCTGTACGAGGCAGAAGGCGGAGCGCTGCCCGAGGCCGTGCTGGGACTGAACTGGTCCCATGGCGCTGATTTCGAGAAGATATGCCAGGAGATCAACGGCTACTGGACCGAGGAGGTCACTGACGACGACGGAAACGTCGTCGGCACGGCTGGTGAGATGGTCGCCAATTTCACCAAGCTGAAGGACGACGGGTCCACCGCCTGCGGCAACTGGATCTATTCTGGCTACTGGGTTCCGGCGGATGATGGAGATGGGAACATGGTCACTGCCAGCAAGCGACGGGGTCAGAAGGACCCTGGTGACCTGGGAATGAACCCGTATTGGGGCTTCTCCTGGCCTGTCAACCGCCGCATTATTTACAACCGCTGCTCGGCGGACAGCAAGGGCAACCCCTGGTCTGAGGACAAGGCCCTCATCTGGTGGGACGCTGCGGAGGAGAAATGGACGGGATACGATGTCCCTGACTTCTCCAAGACCAAGGGCCCAGGGGACGCAGGTTTCAATGACCCCTTCATCATGCTGCCCGAGGGCAAGGGCAGGATCTTCGGCGTCAGGAACGAGGGGCCTTTCCCGGAGCACTACGAACCGCTGGAGTCGCCGGTGACCAACGCGCTGTCCTCGGTGCAGTTCAACCCAGTGGTCAAGCGGTGGGACGTGGATAGCGGCCAGGACGTGGGTGACAACATCGGGACCTCCGATCAGTTCCCCATCGTGTGCAGCACCTACCGATTGTGTGAGCACTGGCAGGCGGGCGGCATGTCCGTCTGGCTACCGTGGTTGGCGGAGACTCAGCCCGAGACGTTCGTGGAGATGAGCCCGGAGCTGGCCCAGGAGAAGGGGATCGCCAACGGTGAGCGAGTTATCGTCAGCTCAGCCCGCGGCGAGATCGAGGTAGTCGCCATGGTGACTGCTCGCTTCAAGCCGTTCGCGGTGAATGGCAAGACGGTGCACCAGGTGGGCATTCCCTGGCACTTCAGCTGGCAGGGATTGGCCAAAGGCGGCACCGCCAACTTCCTCACTCCTCACGTGGGCGATGGAAACACGGGGATCCCGGAGTACAAGGCCTTCCTCGTGGACGTCAGAAAGGCGGTGTGACAATGGCGAACGCGATGCTCATAGACGAATCCAGATGCATGGCGTGCCGCGGGTGCCAGGTGGCATGCAAACAATGGAATGACAACCCGGCTGAGGAAACCCATAACTGGGGCAGCTACGAGAACCCGCCCGAGCTGTCAGCCATCACCTGGACAAAGATCAAATTCACCGAGAAGAAGGAGGGCGATGAGGTCAAGTGGCTCTTCTTGAAGCAGGGCTGTATGCACTGCACCGAGGCCAGCTGTGAGGCGGTCTGCCCTACGGGGGCTATTAGCCACCAGGGGCAGTACGTGCTCGTAGATCAGGAATGGTGCATAGGGTGCGGATACTGCGTGGCGGCCTGTCCTTTCGATGCTATCCACTCGATCTTCGAGTCGGAAGACGGAGGGGAGCAGAAGGCCACTGCCAGAAAGTGCGTTTTCTGTGTAGACCGGACCACTAACGATCTGCCGCCGGCGTGCGTGAAGACGTGCCCGGCCAATGCTCTGGGCTGGGGCGATCGCGATGCGATGCTCGCCAAAGCGAAGGAGCGCGTCGGGGTCTTGCAGGCTAGCGGATTCCCGAAAGCCAACCTGTATGGAGAGCACGAACTAGGCGGACTGCATCGCCTGTATGTGCTCGTTGATAGGCCTTCTGCCTACGGCCTGCCTGACGCGCCAAAGCATGCTACGTCCACGGTAGGCGCTCAGTGGCTGAGCGGGATTGTGACCGCTGGCGTTGTGGCTGCGGTGCCCTTCTGGTTGCTGTTCAAGCGCCAGCGAGCCAAGGAAGCCAGCGAAGGAGGTGAAGGACAATGACGCTGACCTGGAAATGGGAGCTGGTGATCTACCTCTGGATAGCCGGAATTGCGGGAGGTGCGTTCTTCACGGCTTTCCTCATCGATCGTTTCACGGGGCGCAAGCACGAGCAGTTGCCTAAGATAGCGGTGTTCACGAGCGTCCCTCTGGTGTTGTTGGGTTCGTTGTTGCTGGTATTTGACCTGGGTGAGCAGCTTCGTGCCTGGCACCTATTCACCAGGTTCAGAGTGAGCTCACCGATGTCCATGGGAAGCTGGATCCTGCTGCTCTTCGCCTTGAACGGCGTGGTGATGATCGCGCTTTGGTGGTCCAAGAGCTTTGAGCCATCAGAGGCGAAGCCCACTGTGCTCTCACGGGTTGCCAGGGTGATTCGCCCAGCGGCGGCCGTGGTGGGCATACTCTCCTGGATCGAGTTCGCGCTGGCGGTGCTGCTCATCGCTTACACAGGTGTGCTGTTGAGCGCCACCAATCAGCCGATGTGGTCGGGGATCTTGCTGTTGCCAGCCCTGTTTGTGGCTTCGGCCATTTCCACGGGGATGGCATTGCTGGTACTGGTTCTGAGGACCGGGTTGGGCAGGCTGCTGAACCATCTGTTCGGTGGCAAAGGCGAGCCTATCCCGAGCGAGACGATGCACACCATGGGGATCGCCAGCATTGCGCTGGGGATCATAGAGATCGTGGTGTTGGTCGGCTACATAGTGTGGCTGGCGTTCTTCTCCGGTGCGGCCGGCGCCGCAGCGGTGGCAGTGCTGCTCACAGGCCCCATGAGCCTCATCTTCTGGGGCGGCGTGGTGTTGGTGGGCCTGGTCATTCCGCTCGTGCTGGAGGTCGTGTCTGCGAGGGGCAAAGAGGCGGTGGTTGGCTCTGTGCTAGCCTCGGCTTCCTTGATCCTTCTGGGCGGACTCTTCCTACGGGCGGCGGTGCTGCTCGGCGGTCAGATGGTCTGAAAGGACCCCCGCCGGAGCAAGTGGCAGCCGGACCGGATTAGCGGAAGGCGGCAGGCCAGGGATAGACTCCCTGGCCTGCTTTTTTGTGTGGAGCGTAGCCTCCATCAGGAGGCGCCGGGCTTGACTACCACCGCGGTTTCAGGTTGCAGACGGCCAATCCCCCACCACTTGCGACCTCCTCGCCTTCGCGGGCGCTTCTCTCCTCCGTAGAGGTGGTCCCGATGACTAGGTTCGCGAGCCAAACCCCGTTGACAGCCGGCCCGTCTTGCGGTATACTTAGTGCTGTCTCTCCTACAATACCGCGTAGCATCTGTTTATGGCCTATCCTGGCATGGGAGACCCGATGAAATACGGAGAAGCGTTCAAGGAATCCTTGGAAAGCCCCGAGACTTTCTGGGGCCGAGCTGCTGAGGAGATCACGTGGTACAGGAAGTGGACCGAGGTGGTGGACACGTCAAAGATGCCTTTCACGTCGTGGTTCATAGGTGGCTTGATTAATACCTGCTATAACGCGGTGGATCGGCACGTAGAGGGCGGGCGAGGGCAACAGCCCGCCCTTATCTATGATAGCCCGGTTACCAACACCACCCAGATCTATACGTACTCCGAGCTCCAGGCGAGGGTCTCGCGGATAGCTGGCTTCCTGAGCTCACTGGGCGTCACCAAGGGGGATCGGGTGGTGATCTACATGCCCATGATCCCAGAGGCCGCGATGGCTATGCTGGCCTGCGCGCGCATCGGCGCCATCCACTCGGTAGTCTTCGGAGGCTTCGCCCCGAGAGAGCTGGCCATTCGCATCGATGATGCAAAGCCCAAGGTGGTCCTGTCCGCCTCCTGTGGCATCGAGGTCAAAAGGATCATCCCCTACAAGCCGCTCCTGGATGAGGCGATCAGCATAGCCGAACACACACCGGAGAAATGCGTGGTCTGGCAGCGACCCGAGGCCGAGGCGCAGCTCGTTGCTCCGAGGGATCTGGATTGGGAGGAGCAAGAGGAGGAAGCGCAGCCCGTGGACTGTGTACCCATGGAGTCCACGGATCCTCTGTACATCCTCTACACCTCCGGCACGACCGGTGTGCCCAAGGGGGTGGTCCGCGACAACGGCGGTCACGCTGTGGCCCTCAACTGGACCATGAAACACGTCTACGGTATCGACGCTGGAGATGTCTTCTGGGCCGCATCCGACGTGGGCTGGGTGGTGGGCCACTCCTACATCGTGTATGGACCTCTACTCAAGGGCGCCACCACCGTGCTGTACGAGGGGAAGCCCGTGGGCACCCCTGACCCCGGGGCGTTCTGGCGGGTGATCTCCCAGCACAAGGTGAAGGTCCTCTTCACCGCCCCTACGGCCTTCAGAGCTATCAAACGAGAGGACTCCGGAGGTGAGTATCTGAAGGGGCACGACCTCTCGCATTTCGACGCGTTATTCCTGGCAGGGGAGCGTACCGACCCCGACACGTATCACTGGGCCACCGACCTGGTGCGGCGGCCGGTGATAGACCACTGGTGGCAGACGGAGACCGGGTGGGCCATCACCGGGAACTTCCGGGGCCTCGAGTACTTCCCGCCCAAGGCCGGTTCAGCGTCCCTGCCCATGCCTGGCTACGACGTCAGGATCCTGGACTTGGCCACCGGCGAGCCGCTAGGCCCCAACAGAGAAGGTATCATCGCCGTGACGCTGCCCCTGCCACCAGGCAATCTGACCACTCTGTGGCAGAACGATGAGGGGTTCAAGGAGTCATATACCGACCCCTATCCGGGATACTACTTCACCGGCGATGCAGGGTTCGTCGACGAGGACGGATACGTGTGGGTCATGGGGCGCACGGATGACGTGATCAACGTTGCCGGACACCGCCTCTCCACCGGGGGCATGGAGGAGATCCTGGCCAGGCACCCCGACGTGGCGGAATGCGCTGTCCTGGGAGTGCAAGACGACCTCAAAGGGCAGGTTCCCGTGGGGTTGGTGGTCCTCAAATCGTCGGCTGTTCGGGACCATGACGAGTTGGTGGGCGAGCTGGTGCAGATGGTGAGGGATCAACTTGGGGCCATCGCCTCGTTCAAGAAAGCGGTGGTGGTGCAGCGCCTGCCCAAGACGCGATCGGGCAAGATCCTGCGCCGCACCATGCGCAAGATCGCCGACGGCGAGAGTTACCGCGTGCCCCCCACGATAGATGACCCCGCCGTCCTGCCGGAGATCGAGGACGCTGTGCAGGCCATGGGATACGGGAAGAAGTAGCTTACGCCCGATCAGCTTCGTCCGTCCCTCGCGCTGGCGCCGCAGGCTCAGAGGGCAGGTCGCCTTCCGCCTGGGTCGAAGACCTTGACTGGGCGTGCTAACTGTGGTATAATGGTCTTGAAGGACTGCGCTTCTGAGTCTACTCCTCGCGATGTCGGGTCGGATCTGACTACCCGATCACGGAGACATGCCAATGGGCAGGGTGAAGATCGGGGGTATCCTCCAGCACACGGACTTGGCCCTAGTGGGAATGATGGCCGTCCCTGACCGCCCGGGAATTGCTGCGGCGATATTCGAGACTCTGGGCAAGAGGGGCATCAACGCACTCTCCATCGTGGCATCCATCGACCTCGACAACAACACTCAAGTCGTCTTGTGTGTGGCTAGCAAGGACGTGTTTGTGGCCATGGGTTTACTGGAACCTCTCAAGGAGAGGTTCGGGGGACGGAAGGTGACACACCGGGCTGGGGTGGCGCTAGTCTCGATCTTTGGACCCGATTTCAGGGAGACATCGGGCGTCGCCGGCATGATGTACACGGCCCTGGCGGACGCCGGCATCAACATCCTGTCCATCAACACATCCATGTCCAGCGTGAGCTGCGTGATTGACCAGAGGCGTCTCGATGATGCTGTAGCGGCTCTGAAGGACACCTTCGAAGTGTAGTGGAACGAAGCAGTCCTGTGCGTCCTGCTGCGCGTCCGTCGGTCCCCGGTCGAAACAACTCCCTTCATTGTGCGCGGACTTCCCAGAGCAAACCAAGGAGGAAGCTTGTCTACACAAATCCCCAACGATCGCTTCACGAATGAGCTCTTTGACGTGCTCGATGAGACATTCGAGCAAGTTCAGGGCATCTATCTCGACAAGGGGACATCGCTCTTTGAGACACTGGAAACCGTCTCCGCTGAGCAGGCCTCTCGCCCAGTGTCAGCGGAATGTGCCAGCATCGCTGCTCAAGTGGAACACGTACGGTTCTATCTTGAGGTGCTCGAACGCGTCATACAGAAGAAGCCGGTTGGGAAGATAGACTGGCAGGAGAGCTGGAAACTGGAGAAGGTAAAGCCAGAGGAGTGGGAAGCCCTCAAGGGAAGACTCAGAGAGGCCCATGAGAGCGTATTGAAGGTCATGAAGAGCCTTGACTCCTGGGAGGGCGAGGACGATATTGGCGGTTCACTCGCCATTCTGGCCCACACGGCCTATCACCTGGGTGAGATACGACAGGCGCTGTGTGTGGTCAGGTGACCAACGGCATCAGCATGGCGGTCCGGTGTAGCTCACGCAACATGACTGGGCCGCATAACGCAAGCCCATCACGAAAGGAGAGGTTGTACCATGAAGTACAAGCGCGTTGTCATCACCCGTCATGGCGGCCCGGAGGTTCTGGAGATCGTAGAGGATGAGCTGCCAGAACCCCAGTCTGGCCAGGTCCGTGTGAGAATCCTGGCCGCTGGGGTGGCCAATACAGATGCCATGTTGAGAGAGAGGAATGTACCAGGTCTTGGCGCGCCGTCCCCGCCTTATTCGCCCGGCAAGGAACTGGTGGGCGTTGTGGACAAGCTCGGGGACGGGGTGTCGACCCTGGAGGTGGGGCAAACGGTCGCCTCCTCTCTAACAGGGTTTGGCGCCTACTCTGAGTATCTTTGTGCGCCAGAAACCGACATGACGCCGGTGCCTCCAGGCTTGGACCCGGCCGAGGCTGTCTGCTTGGTGGCTAACTATGCTGTGGCCTACCAGGTGCTACATCGCGCTGCCCAGGTAGCGCCCGGCGAGCGAGTCTTGATTCACGGCGCCGCGGGCGGCATTGGGACGGCCCTGCTCCAACTGGGCCAGCTAGCCGAGCTGGAGATGTACGGGACGGCATCCGCCGGCAAACAAGAGTTCGTAGCCAACCTGGGCGCAACCCCAATAGACTACAGGAAGGAGGATTTCGTCGAGCGCATCTTTCGCTTGACGGGTGATGGTGTTGATGTGGTATGTGATGCCATCGGCGGGAGTTACGTGTGGCGCTCCTACCAGACGCTGCGCCCGGGAGGACGATTGGTCGTCTTCGGCGGCGTCTCGTTTGCCAAAGAGGGAATGCTCAGCATGCTATGGAATAATATGGTGTTGACCAAAATCTTGAACTTCATCCCGGACAACAAAGCAACGCTGAACTACATCATGAGGGGAGGAGCAAAGAAGAATAGCCGGCCCAAATGGTATCCCGAGGATCTGGCCAAGCTGTTTGACCTCCTGGCCCAGAAGAAGATAGAGCCCATTGTCACGCGAATGCCACTGGCTGAGGCAGCCCGCGCTCACGAGCTTATCGGTGAAGCGTCCGTGATGGGCAAGATTATCCTGATTTGCGACACTTAGATTTGTTTTCGTGGGGAGGAACCCATGTTTTCAAAGATAACCATCGGTCAACTGTATGGGTTCCTGTAGCTCTTCATCCTCCTCACCAGCGCAAGATCGCCGACGGCGACAGTTACCGAGTTCCCCCCCCCCCCCGCGATAGATGACCCCGCCGTCCTGCCCGAGATCGAGGATGCCAGCCAGACCATTGGGTACGGTAAGAAATGAGATCCAGCGAAGCTAGATCGCAGTTGATGCAGTTCTTGAGTCCACTCCATCGCGCAGGTCGTGGAATAGCCTCTTGTATTGTTGTGCCATGCGAGTCTCGGGACGTCTCACCTTGCCCCACAAGCGGAGTTGTGATACAATGCCACCAGGCTGATGCGGAAGCCGAGCTGCTGCCTTATGGTTTGTGACCACGCCAGCCAATTCGGGGGACACGGAGGGTTCGCCCTTCATGGTCGTTGCGTGCACTTCCCGGTACCCTCCGGAACCCCCAAGTGGTTCACCCTGCGCGCTCGGTGTCTCGCTGCTCTCAGGGAGGGTCGTCCATGTCAGAGCTGAGATACGTGAAGGTGACAAACCATTGTGAAGAAACCGTTGAGGTCTACCTGAGGCGTGCTCGAGCGAAGAAGGAATCAAGTTCAACGAGAGGGCGCCCGAGCAAGTATACTCTTCGCCCAGATCAGGAAACTCCACCCTTGGCTCACCACCTGTTGATTGGGGCAAAGGGGTGGAAATCCTTGAAGGCGAGAGAATGCATAGAGATTGTGGAAGTGCCATATGAATGGAGATTCGGCCAGATAGTAAACACTTCGGAACAGCCCGTAAGCATTGACGTTGCTCCAGCAATCGAGGCAAGAAGGCGTGAGAAGACGACGGTCACAGTGGGTCCTCATAAGAGGTCAAGAATAGTTGATCTCAAATCAGTCACACAGCGTCGTAAGCTTGGTCGTCTCGTGCGGGAGAAGAAGGTCTCCATCGAACCCAACTATCTGATCGGGCCCACAACGGGACGGAAAGGGGCCGTTGCTTCATATGTCGGCGAGAGTGTGTACATATGCTACGAGTGCGGCGGACCTATCATCTTCAGAGGAAGCCCTCCAACACCCATTCACATCTAGCGCTAAGGTCCCCAAGCACGAGGATAGACGATGCCCATAGTCGAGAAGGAAGCCACCTCCGTATCGCAGTACCTATCGATAGTCTCGGGGTTGATAGCCGAGTGGTCTAGCCCAGAGTCTGGAGAGATCAGGCCGTGGTTCCGTGGGCACAAGCGAGCCGACTGGAATCTAGTCCCAGGTGAGTTTCGCTTCACCGACATAAACCCAGATGAGATACGTTCTGAGTTTGTGCTGAAAGCTAGAGCTCTTCTCGATGATTCTCCAACAACTGACTGGGAATGGTATTTTCTGATGCAGCATCATGGGCTTCCGACAAGGCTATTGGACTGGACGGCCGGGTCGCTGATTGGGCTCCACTTTGCTGTATGTCATGATACAGGCGAAAGCGATGCCGCAGTATGGGTTCTCGATCCTTGGCGACTAAACAAATGGAGCATCAGCAAATCAGAGTTGGTCTTGAGCGCAGATTCTGCCGCGAAGAAGTATCTACACCCTGTATACCACCAGAAGAAGATACCCAGGCGCCCTATTGCCATCGTTCCACCATACAATAGCCCTCGCATTACCGTCCAGCGAGGTGCATTTTCGGTGCATGGGTCAAACCGCGACGGAATCGATGAGCAGTTCGCGACTAGGCTAGCAAAGATCCATCTTGCGAAAGACTGTTGCATCGAGATGAGGCGTGAGCTCAGGTGTGCGGGTATCAGCGAATTCACGCTGTTCCCAGACTTGGATGGTCTGAGCCGGGATATCAGAGGAGCAGAGATAGAGGGCTGCTAATCACCAAAGGTGGAATCGGCCTCCCAAACGCGATGCCGTTGCCCATGCTGTGCAGCGGATGCCCTGGCGCGCGTCGCTCAGATCGGAGTCGGTGGGCCGCAAACGTAATCATACAACCATACTGCATCGATGTGCACCGGCTGAGAGTGATGCAGGAGATCGCCGAAGAAGATAAGCAACGGTTCTAAGTCCGCTCCAGCGAAGACGTACAAACGGGAGACCACCATGCCCCCAGAGGACAAGACTGCGCCCTCAGGCAAACGTGCCGCGCAGGCTGAGGCCGAAATCTCCTTCATCGAACCACCCGCGCCCGACGAGGTAGAGATCCCCGAGCAGAAACAGCACTACCAGCTGCCTGCGCGTTTTGGGGCAGTGCCGGTAGACGAAGCACCGCTGGGTTGGGAGGTGGAAACGCGCCCCCGTGAAACGAAGGTCACCAAGTTCCAGCACGCCTACCCCACCATCCGGTTGCCTTTTCAAGAAGTCCAGCGGCTGGACTTCGGACACGGTGATGAATTCCTGGCGCAGAATGAGCAAGCCCCCAAGCTTCGAGAACTGTTCCCCACCGGCGCCAACCGGTTGTTCTTTGGCGACAACCTGCATGTCATGCGGCAACTGCCCAGCAAGAGCATTGATCTGATCTACATTGATCCGCCCTTCTTCTCTGGGCGGCAATACAACATCATCTTCGGCGATAACAATGAGGTCCGCTCGTTTTCGGACATATGGGAAGGCGGGATGCCGGGCTACTTGATATGGCTCAACGCTCGCCTCTACGAGATGAAGCGGTTGCTCAAGAAGACGGGTAGCATCTATGTCCACTGTGACTGGCACGCGAGTCACTATATCAAAGTCGAAATGGACAAGATCTTCGGGTACGATAGCTTCGTCAATGAGGTGATTTGGTACTACACGAATGCTGGTGGCCGCTCCGGGAAGAGATGTGCTCGCAAGCACGATGTGCTGCTCTACTACGCAAGAGGCAGCACTCATTTCTTCGACTACAAGGCCGCCGGAGTTCCCCGCGTCCAAGACACTGACAAGTTCTCAAGCTACTTCAAGACGGACCCGGATGGCCGACAATACCAGGAGGTGCGCACCAAGAAGAAGACCTATAGATACTATCTCGACGACCCCAAGATACCTGACGACGTTTGGACGATCCAGCAGATGGGCCAACACGACAAGACAGAGCGCATAGGGTATCCGACGCAAAAGCCGGAGGCCCTCGTCGAGCGGGCGATACTCCTATCGTGTCCCCCCGATGGGGTAGTTGCGGACTTCTTCATTGGCGGCGGGACGACGGCAGCGGTGGCACAGCGGCTGGGCCGGCGCTGGGTTGCCTGCGACCAATCGCGCATCGCCGTCGCCATCACAGCCGACCGCGTGACAAAGGTTGTTCAAGAGCGAGTCGGGGCCCTGTTTCCCGTGCCCGATTTCACCGTAGAGCACTGGGGTGTATACGAGGCGCCCAGGCTGGAGAGGTACGACCAGACCCGGTTCCGAGAGTTCGTCGTCAGGGCTTTCGGCGGCAGGCCGGAGGGCGTGTCGCCCGCCATTCACGGCGTCCGGCACGGCGTCCCACTCTATGTAGGCGAACCGTCGCGCCGGTCGCGGATCGGCAAAGCGGACGTGGCCCGATTTGCCAAAGCCGTATACGAGGAACGCCGCGCCAATCACGGGGTCATTCTGGCCTGGAACTTCGGCCCGGATGCCCGCAAAGCGGCAGAGATTCTGGCCGCCCGCGAGAACAAGCGCATAGACTTCGTCCGCCTCAGCCTCATCCGACTGGAGTCCGATGAGTTCCGCGTGCACGTGGTGAGCAAACACAAAGACTATGAGCCGTTGCTGTATTTCATTCAGCCGCCAGAAGTGCGGATCGCCATCGGCAGGGTCAAGCCGCTCATTTACGAGTTCGACGTGTCGGAGTCGGTCAGTCTGAACAAGAACGGTGCGATTGCCAACGTGCAGTGGGACTTTGAGCACCAGGTTGGGAAGTTTGTCTCAACCCAGGGGTACACTTTTCTCCGCGATAAGAAGACAAAGCGTCCGGTTCTCACCGTGCAGTATGCCTTCCCCGAAGCAGGTACGCACACGGTCGCGTGCTCCGTACAGGACGACCAGGGAGGCGAGCGGACCGTGGTGCAGGTGATCGAGGTCAGCTAGATGTATCATTCCTTCGCTCCTTACGAACAGGACTTTCGCGAGTGGAGAGCGGCCGGCACTTACCCGGATGTGAACCCTCTCACTCGGGACTTCCTGGTGCACATCACCCGCCACGACGCACCGTTCCGTCTGTGGCGTCATCAGGAAGAAGCTCTGATGCGTGTAGTCTATGCCTCCGAGCTGCTCCAGTGGAACGAGCTTCTTCTCAACATCGTCACGGGTGGCGGCAAGACAGCGATCATGGGCGCGGTGGTCGCTTGGCTCAAGGTCTGCCACGACATGCACAAGTTTATCCTGCTCTGTCCCAATACCATCGTGCGGGACCGACTGGAGGACGACTTCAGAGACGCTCATGTGTTCCGCAAGTTTAGCTTCCTACCTCCCGGTACTGAGCACTACACCAACCAGCTTGGCCTGCACGTCATGCAGCCCGGCGAGGGCCCGCAGGGCATCCGCGACAGCGGCGTGGTTCTGGGCAACATTCACCAGCTGTACCAGTCCAACATGAGCGGCCAGCGGAACCTGGCTGTGCTCATGAATTCGGAAGAGAAGATAGCCGTATTCAACGACGAGGCGCACAACACTCCGGCGGCAGAATACGACAGCACCCTGTTTGCGCTGAAGCCAATCTCCAGGTTCCGGCTGGACACCACCGCCACTCCCGACCGCGCCGATGGCAAGGCGCCGGACACCAAGATGGTTCTCAAGTACGGCATCACCGACGCCCAAGCCGAGGTACCGCCCATCATCAAGAACATTGTGGTATACCAGCCGAAGCTCGCTTCGGTGGAACTGACCTACACCAACCCGGAGACGGGCGAGAGTCGCACCGTCGACGAGATGGACGAGGAGTTCGAGCGCATCGAGAAGGGATTGAGTTCCACGCAGTGGGTCACCGATCCCGATCCGATGAGAAAGCAGATCCGGATTGCACTAGACCGCCTGCAAGAACAGCGTCGCCGGGCTAACATGCTGGCGGGGGGCGCCTATAAGCCCATTCTCTTCGTCGTAGCCATCACGATCAAGGACGCCGAGCAGGCCCGAGATATGCTGGAAAAGGAGTTCAACCTCAAGACCCTGCTCGTCACCGAGAAGTCAGACGAGGTGGACCGCGAAGCCGCCCGGCATCTTGGCAAGCCCGAGAGCCCATATGAGGCGGTAGTGAGCGTGCTCATGCTGCGCGAAGGGTGGGACGTTCCGGCCGTGTGCGTGATCTTGCTGCTGCGTAAGTTCTCCTCCCGTGTATACGGGCAGCAAGTCGTCGGGCGCGGTCTGCGGCTCAACGTGCGGACCGAGGATATCCAGGAAATCTGCGCTATCGTTGACCACGAGAAGCTACAGCACGACTGGTTGTGGGAGATAGTGGGCGCGAAGGTTCGCAAGGATATCGACCAATTGAGCATGTTCGGTGACGAAGACCTCCCCCCCAGGCGGAAGCCCCAGTTCGTTGACAAGCCGGAATTGCTCATCGAAATCCCCGAACCCATCGAGGTGGAAGAGGCCGACTTCGATGAGGAGTTGATGAACATCAAGGTGGAAACCGCCGACTATCCCGAGTGGCAGTCAGTCATAGACGGTTTCGAATATGACCTGGATACTGAGATCTCGCGGGTAGAGATCGTGAGCGTCGAGGGGCGGCTTCTGAATGGGTCGGGCTTCCTCGAAATCCGTGAGGCGCCTGCTGCTTACACGGTGCATAAGACGCTGGACGAAGTCAGCGACCCGGCAGATCTGGCGGAAATGCTCAAACACAGCGTGCGTGATATTGCCGTCGATCTCCTGGCTGAAGAAGGCGTTGGCTCGCACGAGTTGGGGTATTTGTATGGTGTGCTGATGAGCCACGTGAGTAGGATGATGTTGGGGGGCAAGACGGTGGGAACGGCTAGTGTTGAGGCGTTGCGGCGGGCAATCAAGCGCCGCCACAAGATGGCGTCGTACTTCAAGAACAAGCCCGGTCTGGTTGCCAGCATCGTGACGTACAAGCCGGAGGCTGAACATGCCACCCAGTGAACGCGGCGATTTTGAGGACCCGACGAAGAGTGCATACTCCGTCGAGCGCTACGATTCCTCGTGGGAGCTTCAGTACATGAAGAAACTGGAGCGCGACAAGACGGTCGCCAAATGGACCAAGAACCACGGTATCACGGTCCAGTACGTCACCGAAGCAGGCAACGTGCGGGGCTACCGACCGGACTTTCTTATCGAATGCAATGACGAGACAAAGGAACTACACGAAGTCAAAGGTGGTCAATTCATCAATGATCCAAACACTATCCGCAAGCACGAAGCGGCAAAGAGTTGGTGCAGGAAGCGGGGAATGCGTTTTGTTGTGATAACGAAGTGAACACCCCGACCCTAGGCAGGCGCGCGACGCGGGTGCCGTTGCTCGCGTCTGGTCACTCGGCGCGATAGGCGGCGCACATTCTGTGGTCGGACAGCCGACAATACATGAGCGCTGAAGACCGGCGGCAATTATGACGGCTCAGGTGCACGAGAGGTTGATTCTTGATGGCGAGCAGACGTCCATGGCCTTCTGTCCCCCTTTGCCCGCAGGTCACCCCAGGATCACCGAACTGGATGGCGAAGAGCTGGAGCGCGAGAGTATGCCTCCGATACTGGGATCAACGGCTTGCTGGCGCGGCTACATTGGCACTTGGGAGATCAAGGATGGTCGGTTCTATCTTGTGGACATCGCCGGACCATACAGAATAGCTGGCAGTGACCCCATTCTCGCAGACTGGTTCACCGGCGTGATTCGGATTCCAAGAGGAGAGCAGCTCCACTACGTTCATATGGGCTTCGGTTCTGTGTACGAAGAGGAGTACCATGTGAAGATCGCGAAGGGAGAGGTGGTCAAGTCGCGCACAATCGACAACCGTAACGGGGACGTTGATGTCTCGGATCTAACCTGGCGAAATCTCCCTGGCTTCGAGAATCGGTTTGAAGGCGACGATGAGATGTAACGTCGCTGCGCGTATCCTCGCCTGACGACGGCATATCACTCCGCCGCCCGATGTGGTTCCGAGGGCAGAATCCGGCACGCGGCGTGCTCCCGGAAGAGGTAGTGCCTCGCCCAGTTGATCAGCACCAGCACGCGGTTCCGATACCCTGTCAGGGGAATGGGAATGCCCCCTGAGGGACGGACTGGCTTTCCAGGGTGTTGGTGATACTATGATCTGAACCGGTGTCCCACCTTCCTGGGGTAAACCGGTCTCCACCAGCCCCGAGATTGCTCGGCTCCCCGATGGGGCGTCTTGCCTTCAACCCCCAACACGACTACACTGTGCAGCCCTCAGCCTGGTTCAACCCTGGATCATCTGGGGGCTTCGCGCCCCATGGATCCTCAGTACGATTGGCGGGCGCCCGTTGTCGGAGACAGTGGTTCACTTGGATGACATTCTTGAAAGGACAGTAGAAATGCAAATTGTAACTGATAGTGGAACAGACCTATCCTTGCCCCCTGAGCAACTAGCCGAACTGGACATTCACGTAGTGCCTCTCACGGTCACCCTTGAAGGCAAGTCTTACCGCGAAGGCGTGGATATCCAACCGGACGAATTCTATCGCTTGCTGGTAGCGACCGACAGCTTTCCTACCACATCGCAGCCCTCGGCGGGGGAGTTTGCCGAGACCTATCGACGGCTGGCAGTCACCGACCCAGACATTCTGTCTATTCACATGAGTTCAGGTCTGAGCGGCACCTTCGCGGCGGCTGAAGCAGGAGCGAGACTGGTGGCGGAGGCGAACATTACCCACGTTGATACAAAAACCTTGTCTGCCGCAGCGGGATGGCAAGTGGAGGCGGCCGCCCGAGCACTGAAAGCTGGCTGGCCGATAGAGCAGGCTCTGGATTTGATGGAGCGTATCGGTGCTGCCAGCGACAGCATGTACACTCTGCAAGAACTCAAGTACCTGATTCACGGCGGACGGATCAGTCATATGAAACGGCTAATAGCTTCGGTGCTGAATCTCAAGCCGCTAATCGGGGTGGAAAAAGTGAACGGAACTTACGTACAACTTGGCCAGGGACGAACGTTCAAGCGAGCGGTCAAAGGATTAGTTGATCTGATGGCCCAGCAGCACGCGCCGGGCAGTGCTTTGCGTGTACAGGTGCTCCATTCACACAATCCCGAAGGGGCGGCTATGCTACGCGAGTTAGTAGATCAACGGTTTGATTGCACCTGGCTGCCAGTCGGTCCTATGTCCCTTGTGCTAGGCGCCCATACTGGCCCTAGTATGGTGGGTGTTGGTTACGCCTCTCTGGAGGCTTTTGCCGATATCCCATGAAGCCGAGCCGTGTGGAGGGGAAGCCCGCCTGCCAAGAATGACATTGCCGCCAGAGCGAGCGGTCCCCTGAGGCACGAGGGCAAGAGATCTCGAGAGGGGCTGGGCAACACCGCGGCGGGCTAGCGCCTCGCGGCTTCGGGGGCGAAGACAAGGTTGCTCTGCCTGGGCGAAGGGCCAGAGTCTATCTTTGAACGATCAAGACAAGCCCAGCCTCACAGTTCGACCCGCACGTCTTTCTCCGCACCGTTTGACCACGCGAACTCATTCGGACGTCGCCGGTTCCGAAGGCAAGATCCGGCAGGCAGCATGCTCCCGGAAGAGGTAGTGCCTCGCCCAGTTGATCAGCACCAGAAACCGGTTGCGGAAGCCGATAAGATACCAGAGGTGGATGCTGAGCCAGAGGAGCCAGGCGGGGAAGCCGGTGAAGTTGTGGCCGAAGGCGTGGGCAGCGGCGTGGTTCCTCCCGATGGTGGCCATCGTCCCCCGGTCCTGGTACTGGAAAGGCTGCGGATCCTGTCCGGCCATCTGGCGCTCGATGTTCCTAGCCGCGGTTACACCGCCCTGGAGTGCGACCTGGGCCACCATGGGCAGCGCAGAGCCATGTTCCTCAAAGTAGGCCAGGTCACCGACAGCGTAAACCTCGGGGTGACCCGGGACCTGTAGCGTGGGCTCCACGGCCACCCGCCCCCTGCTGGCGGTGGGCATGCCGGAAGCCTCTGCTTGCGGGTCACCGCGGACTCCAGCCGCCCAGACGGTCGTGCAAGCCGGGATGACCGTGCCGTCCTGGAGGTAGATCTCGTCGGGTGTGATCCGCGCCACCGGGCACTCCAGCCTGACGTCAACCCCCATGCCCCGGAGGCGCCGGGCAGCGTAGTTCCCCAGGGGTTCCGGCAGAGTGGGCAGCAGTCTATCGACGGCCTCGATGAGGGTGATACGAGCCTGGCTCAGGTCCAGACGGGGGAAGTCTTTCCTCACGGGGCCCTGGACCAACTCAGCCAGGGCGCCTGCCGTCTCCACGCCGGTAGGTCCGCCACCCACGATGACGAAGCTCAGCAGCCGCCCACAGGTCGCCGCGTCCACCTCCAGGGCTGCCTGCTCCACACAACCGAGGATGTGGTTGCGGAGCGTGATGGCGTGCTCCAGACTCTTGAGGGAGAAGGCGTACTCCGCTGCCCCTTGCACGCCAAAGAAGTGATCCACAGTGCCCGTGGCCAGGATCAGGTAGTCGTAGGCCACGCTGCGGCCGTCGATCTCCAGGACGCGCTTCTCCAGATCGACTCCTCTTATGTCGCCGAGGGAGAATCGCGCGTTTGGGATCTTCCGCAGTATCGTACGTACGGGATAGGCGATATCCCCCGGCTCCAGCTCCCCCGCGGCCACCTGGTAGAGCAGAGGTGGGAAGGTGTGGTAGTTGTTTCGATCGACGATGAAGACATCCACTGGCGAATGGGCCAGGGTGCGGGCAGCGGCCAAACCCCCGAAGCCCGCTCCGGCGATCACCACCCGGGGCCGATCACGCTTCTCCATCGCTACACCCATGTTGCCTGCAATCTGTCAGCAAGTCGGTCAGCGGCTGCATTGCCGCTCGAATGAGCCCGATGTTCACTCCACCGGCTGCCTGATCACCGTCTTCAGCTTCTCTGGCGCTGTCCTGCGTGGATCGCTGAGGTATACCTCGTGGTGCCTGCCCCGTAGCTTGTACCCTTGCTCCCGGGCGAAGGCGTGGAGCTTCTCGATGGTGGGACCTTCATCCGCGTAGGGACCGAAGTATAGAATCTGCACAGCAAGTCCCTCGTGATTACGCTCGAGTCTGAGCAGGGGCAGCGCTGATGGGTTCTTCTTCTCCCTGACTTGTTGGACAGCTTCCTCGAACAACTCCTTCGTCACGTAGTCGGGTTGGTAGATCATCGCCGTCCACTGCCAGGCGTCCTTTTCGCCCTTGGTGAACGCTTCCATGTTCTCCGCCCACCACAGACCCTCGAGGGGAGGAACGACGAAGTCCAGCTCGGGATCTCGACCCCTGATCGTGAACTTCAGTTGATAGGCCACGGCGTAGAGGGCCTCGATGGCCTCCTGATACTCTTGCGAGGTGTTGGGATCGCCCTGGCCGTCCACCATCAGGAAGCTCATCTCCGGAACATCGACCACTGAGACCTCTTTGGCGGACGGCTGGTACAGGTGTTTGAGTTGCTTCTTGAAATCGACCTTGGCCATGGTCCTTCCTCCTCCTGGTCGCGGTGCGTGCTGCACGGTCGCAGTTCACGTTGATGATACCATCTCCCGCAGCCCGTGTCGAGCGCGCAGTGGCGCGGCGGGAGCCTTGCGAAGGTTCAAAACCTTCGCAAGGCTGATGTCACGCGAGAAGCAAGTTGTGACCGCGGCACCTCTTGCCGCTAAGCCTGTCCCTTGATCTTGTCTGTGAGCTGCTTGCCCAAATCGGCGATCTGCTGGTAGACGTCGTCGGTCGGAGGGCCGTGGACGTCCACGGCGCCAACTACCTCGATCTTGGTGGGCCCGAGGATCTCCGCGGCTTGCTTCACCGCACCCCCACCCCAGCCGTATGAGCTGAGGACAACGCCATACTTCAAGGGAGGTCGCAGCGCCTTGACCAGATGGGCCGCGTAGATGGCGAGAGGATGCATACCGCCCAGCACCGTCGGTGTCCCCAGGACGATGCCGCGCGAGTCCACCAGGTCTCTTGCCAGGTCGCCCAGGTCTGCGTTGACCAGGTTGTGGAGACTGACCTCGATTCCTTCCGCCATCAGCGAATCCACCATGGCCTTGATCATCGCCTCCGTGGAGTTCCACATGGACACGTAGACCACGACCACCTTCTCTCGCGTGTCTCCAGCGGTCCACGTGCGATACAGGTTCAGGATTCTCTCAGGATCTCTGTGGATAGGACCGTGGCTGGGGGCGATGAACTCTATGTCGAGCGCCTCAATCTTCTCCAGAGCTTTCTGGCCCATCTTCCTGAAAGGCATCAAGATCTCGCCGAAGAACCTCTGCGCAAAGGGCACGAACTCCTCAATCTCATCGCCGTAGGAGCCGTAGGCGGTGTGGAAACCGAGGAAGTCACAGGGGAAGAGCACCTTGTTCTCCACCAGGTAGGTGAACATGGTCTCCGGCCAGTGTTGCCAAGGGGCCTCGATGAACTTCAGGGTCTTCCCCCCCAGGTCGATGGTGTCGTCGTCGTTGACGATGATGATCCTCTCCTGCGGGACCCCGAAGTAGATCTGGGCCATCTTGGCGCCCTTCTCCGTGGTGACCAGTGATGCATCCTTGCTCAGCTTCATGACGTGGGGAATGGCGCCCGCGTGGTCTGGCTCGGCGTGGTTCATGACCACGTAATCCAGGCCTTCTGCGTCCGCTACCAGTCGAATCCTGGCCTCCAGCTCCTCCTCGAAACCCGGATTCACCGTGTCGATGAGGGCGGTCTTCTCGCTGCCCCTGACCACATAGGCGTTGTAGGTGGTGCCTTGCGGCAGGGGGATCAGCGCATCGAAGAGCCTGCGGTTCCAGTCTCTTGCGCCTACCCAGTACACACCGCCGGATATCTCCCGGATGTCATACACTTGCATGGTTGTAATCCTCCCTTTCTATTGTCATGATGAAACGATCGCAGATTCTTGTGTTGGCTTGTCCCCACCTGCTGGCGCCACCGTTGCTGCGGATTCAGAAACTTCGGCCTGCCGCTCAATGCGCAAGTCCTCCACCTTGCGCTGGTTTTCTATGCGCCGCCACAGCACGAAGACCAGAAGGAGATAGCCGACGTAGCTCACTACCTCCAGCAGTGATGGGTTGCCATTGTAGCCGACCAACGTCTTCAAGATGCTGCCCACCAGTCCGTTCTCGTGGAGCAAAGGATAGCTGCCATCGGGATTCAGAGCTGGGTTGATGTCCCACACGTGTTCCACGACCACGGGTATGATGCCGGCCTCCTGAAGCTCATGGACCCCATGCGCCACCAGGCCTGCGGCGAAGAGGATCAGCAGGATGCTGGTCAAGGTGAAGAACTTCTTGAGATCAAGCCTCATCGACCCCGCGAAGATCGCATATCCCAGGACCACGGCCGCCAGCAGCCCTGCCAGTGCCCCGATCAGGCTGTTGTCTACTGACACGAAGCTTGCGGCGCCCAGGAAGATGACCGTCTCAATGCCCTCCCTCAGGACGGACACGAAGACCAGCGCAAACAGCCCAAATCGATGTGACTCAGCAACTTCGGTGGCTACTCTCTCGCGGAGTTCTGCCGCTACGTGCCTCTGCCTCATCATCCACAGGATCATCGTCGTGAGCAGCGCGGCGCCGATGAGCATGGCCGCTCCCTCAAAGATCTCTTCTGCGCGGCCTGTGAATCCGCCCGCGAGGCGCGTAAAGGCCACAGCGCCGGCAATGCTGGCTGCTATGGCAGCACCGATTGCGAGGTACACTATTCTGTTGTATTTCGTCTGATTAGTCTTGGAAAGATAGCCGAGGACGATACCCACTATCAGGGCCGCCTCGAGAGCCTCTCTGAACGTTATCACGAAACTGGCAATCATCGTTCACCTCCCCTACAAGTGATCAAACCCCGCACTGCGGCTGTGTGTGTCCAGCCATCAAGCTGCGGCGTGAATCTTCAATTCAGCTGTGGTGTTCTGCTCTGGCTTGCGATTCTGCATAGCGCAGTCTGCGCCGCTGTCACAGATCAGCTTCCCCGCATGCCCCTTTCTTCTGCACCACAACCAATAGATCACCACTCATACTGTGGGCGCAGGCCTGGGCACGACTCAGGGAACGACCACCACTTTCTCCGCACAGCCATCGAAGAAGTAGCCCGAGCCGCCTTCTGCCACCAGCCTGACCATTTCGTCCCCGTCGTTGATGGCGATACCGCCCAGGACGGTGACTCCTCGACTGAACAGAGGGTCCGGGTACATGCTGGCCGTCGGTCCAGCCACGACTACCTCACGGGCGGAAGTGCAGAGACTCAATAGATAGTCCAGTGAATGGTGCACGATGGCCGAACCGGAGATGACCACCACATCTGCCCTGGGCAGCAAGTCCGGCGCCTCTTCTGCTGGCCGGTACAAGGACATCTCATCGGCCTTGAGGGCCTGGGGGTTCTTCTCCAGTACCCATAGGCGGCCTACCCGCCCCTTCAGCTTCTTGATGAAGGGCACAAAGGCGCCCACCAGCGCGACCTCGTCATCAGCTCCCACCTTCGCGACGTCTAGCGCGTCCGCCCCTTTCAGGACCTGAAAATCGCCCAATCTATCCTCCATGGCGACAGCAGAGAGAGCGTTGAGGGCCGCGATGCCGACGGCGACCTTGAGGGGGCTATCGCTGCGGGCGTACTTCAGAAGATCCCACGCGCTCTCACCCGCCAATTGGCCGGAAGCAGGCATGCGGCTGGCGGAGCGAGGACAACACACCGCCTCCGGAATCTCACGTACGGGCGTGAAAGCGACGCCGGTGTGTCCGGTGTCCAACTCGACGGCGGTGTAGAAGACTCCAATCGCCACCTTATCCGCTTTCACGTCCCGCTCACCAAGTTTGGCTTCCAGTACCTCGATCAGTTCCTCAACCAGGCCGTTGCCGTGCTCGTCGTCCATCCCGTTAACCCTTCTTGTGGTCAATGCTCATCGACCTGCACCCTCGCGGGCGCGTTCGCTTAGAGATCCCGCTGCCCTCACAGGAGGGCGCAGTCGGCTTCAAGACAGATAATGCCACAGCAGATCGAGCCGCCCGTGCAGGAGTAGTCGCTTGCCGGAATAGCGCATCACGTCGCGGATCTTCTCCCGGTAAACAGGTTTGTAGCAGTGGATCTCGCAGTGTTTGCACGCCGGCTTGGGATCCTGCGGGCACCGCTGCAGCCGCCGGAGCGAGTAGGACAGCAAGTCATCGCAATCAGCGCACAACTTCCCATTGGGGATCTTGTGCTTGCCCCTGCAGTGGATGTGTACGAACTGCTCCAGGATGTGCTGGTCCTTCTGGTTTTGGTTCACAATTGCATCTTCCCCATATGTGCGGTGAGCTGCGTCCATGGCACGGTCTCGCGCCGCTCCCACGTGCTCCAAGCCCGCTAAAGTGCGCTGTCCATGCTTCGTGTCCTGCGAGAGCGCGGTTCAGCCCTTCAATTCCTCGTTTATCTCGTCGGTTTGCGTGTGCTCTTGGACAATGACCTCCACCGCGGTGATGCCCTCCACCTGAAGGGCCTTTTCTCGGATCTCCTGTCCGATATGCAGGGCAAAGGGCTTGGGACAGAAGGGGACCGTGAGGTGATACCGCACCCGAGCCTTGCTGCCCTCTACCACTACCTCGTCCACCAACTCTCGCTCCATGATCGACTTGCCGAATTCGGGGTCACGGACCTCTTTCAGTTGCTCCCATATCTCTTGCTGTTTGTCTTCCATGCTATCTGCCTCCCGGAGTAACAATCGGTGTGCCATCTGCCGACCACCGCGCGGTGAAGCCGCGGGCAAGATATCAGGAGATGACCAAACTACCCGCCTGATTCAAGCTTCTCTCGTACGCACGCTGAGAAGTAGTCGATCTGGTTGGCGATCTGCACCGAGGCCAAGGGCTCGATAACGATCGACATGGGCCCCAGACCGGTCATCTCCATGGTGATGTCCACCTCGGTTTCCTGTTCTTTGCCTTCGTTGAGCACGATCTGGCCTCTGCTCTGGAGATGGTCGCCCTGACCGCGCCAGCTGATCTCGCCAGTGGGATGGGCCTCAAACTCCAGGGCGAGAGATTTGGTACTGGTGATGGTGGACATGGGGCTCTTCATCCGCCAGTGCAGTCCGTTTTCGTTCTCCGTCTCTTTCACAAAGGACAGGCAACTTCCCACCGCCGTCGGGTCAGATAGGAACCGGTATACTTCATCCTTTGATTTCTGGATCGTAAAGCTCTGGGTGCCCTTGGCCATGGTCACTATTCTCCAATCTCAGACTACAATGATCTCGTCGCGAGGAGAGCTGGTCAGGAACACGGGGCCACTATCCTCGAGGAGTACTGTGTCCTCCACCCGTACGCCGCCGATGCCGGGGACGGCTAGGATCGGGTGCCCGAAAGCCAGTGTCATGCCAGACTCCAGGGGAACGAGCACGTCCTCTGGAAAGATGGTAGGGAAGGGCATCTCCTCGAAACTGAGCCCGATGCCGTGAAGGAAGCCCCGGATGAAGTGTTCCTCGTAGCCTCCTGTCTTGAGCACTTCCTCGGCGCTGGCCTCGATCTGATGAGTGGCCACGCCGGGCCGGGCCTTCTGTAGCGCCACGCGCTGCATCTCGCGGTACAGTCCATACAACTCCTGGGCCTCTTCAGATGGCTCTCCCACTGAGAAGGTCCGGCAGATGTCGGCGCAGTACCCCGTGTGAACGGGACCGATGTCCACGACGATCAAATCACCCTTCTCGATGTGCTTTCCAGTTGCGGTGCCGTGCAACCACAAGGACCGGTGCCCTGAGTTGACGAACATGGGGAAGGCCAGCCTGTCCGCCCCGTTCTTCCGCAAGACGTACTCCACCTCCGTGGCCACCTCCGACTCGGTCATCCCAGCGCGAATGATTTCACCGGCAGTCTGGATGCCCAAGTCGGCCAGCTCCGCCGCTCGCCTCATGCGCTCCACCTCCTCGGGCTCCTTGATGGACCGCAATGGCGCCACCAGAGGTTTGGCGTCCACGATCTCGACTGAAGGATTGGCCGTCTTGAACCTTTCCACCAGGAAGTGAGGAGTGGCGAACTCCATCTCCAGCGCCACCTTGGGCTTATCCACGCCCAATTCCTTCAAGAAACCGATGATCCCTAGCATCATCTCGTGCAACCCGCGGTAGCCGCGGACGTCTGTGATCCAGGTTTGGTTCTCCGCCTCCCCTATCTCAGGTGCGAAGACGAACAGAATCGGCTCTCCCTGGCGAGGGATCAGTACCCTAGGTTGCCTCCTCATGTCGCCGGTGAAGTAGTAGTAGTCCTCCCCACTCAAGACGAGGAAGGCGTCTACCTCCTCCTCGGCCATCCTCTCCTGGACGCGCTTGGTACGGTTCTGGAAGACCTCGTACATGTCTACCCCTTTCTGGCCACGACGATCAGGTCCCCACTGGTATCTTTCTGATAGGGGTTCTGATCGTAGTCTCCATAGAAGTCCACGTTCGTAAGACCCGACCGATGCAGCAACCGATTCAGGTCCGCACTGAAGATCGGGCGCAGCTCCGTGGCCCCTGCTTCATAGTTCCACATCTCGCCGTCTCTGTGAAGAACCACCACGTTGAAGGTCAGTGTCTCCTGGTGGAAGTCCACGAAACGGAAGAACAGCCACTCCTCCTCGCCTCGCTGGTAGGTCTGCAGGGGCATGAACCGCTCGCGCCGGGGCCATACGCGGTCGTAGTTCAGATTCTGGATGACGATCAGCCCACCAGGAACCAGCATCGCAGCCACATCAGCGAGCGCGACAATCAGGGCTTCCTCGCTGAGGACGCTGGGCAGCGAATTGCCCAGACAGAGCAGGGCATCGAATGGTTCCTTCGCCGCCTCGCGCAGATGGCCAAAGCCGGCCTGATGAAAGACAGCAGAGGCGCCTGCCGACTCCGCATTCTGGCGCGCTTGGCGCACCATGCCCTCACTGATGTCGGTGCCCACAACCTCGTATCCTCTCTGGGCGAGGGCGATGGAATGGTGTCCCGTACCGCAGGCCACGTCCAGCACGCGTCGCGCTCCACGGCTGGCCAGATGGCTTTCCAGCAAAGGCATCTCTCGAGCCAACCGCTGCTCCCAGTTCACGAAGCGGTCGTAGTTAGCGCTGAGCGTGTCCCAGAGATCGGTATTGCTCATCATTCGTTCTCTTGCGCCGGCTCCTCGCCCTTCAAGCGCTGGAACTTCTCCGTGCCGACGCACTCTTCAGCGAAGGAACACCAGTCTATGCAGGTCGGCCCCTGGTCCCGGCTGACGCGCGTTCCGCAACGACCACAACTGGCAGAGAGTTCGTCAGACCAGATCTCCACTTCGGCGCCGCATTTCGTGCATTGAATGTCCTCGGGCTGTGCTTCTCGGATGCTGACCGCTCCAGGGCACCCACTGAATATGGACATCTTCTCCTCCTTGTCTAGCCGTGAATCAGAGCGGGCAGGCACCTGGTGCAGACCCACAGGCTTTGCCCGTGGCGGCGGCAGGGGAGCAACGTGCTTTCCTGCTCTGAGCCACCGCACTGGAAGCAGCTCTGAACCATATAGTTCTGCCCCTGCTCATGCTGTCGTTCTTCGACGGCGGTTTCGTTGAAGGCCACCGTCTCTCGTTGTTCGATAGTGAGTGCTCCGGCGGGACACACACCCAAACAGAATCCCGCGCCGTCGCATAGTTCCTCGTTCAACACCCGGGCCTTGCCGTCAACAAGTTCTATAGCACCCTCGGCGCAAGGGATCACACACAGTCCGCATCCGTTGCACAATTCCTCATCTATACTGACCATCTGACGCATTTCCATGTTGCCCTCCGATTGTTATGTTCCGTCCGCAAATGTGATCTCGAAACTCCGTGAGATCGCCCCTACTGGGCACATCTCCTCGCAGTCGCCACAATACCAGCAATCCTCGGGATGTATGATAATCGCGCGTTCCTCCCGCAGAGCGAGTGACTCCGCCGGGCACACGGCCACGCAGTCACCGCATCCCGTACATAAGTCGTCGTCTATCGATGGTGTGCTTGGATCCACTGCGTCCATCTCGCTCCTCATAATAGAAATCGGTCAGCCTTGTAGCACCTTCATTGTACGACAAAGCTGACCGCGTGTCTGTGACAAAAGTCTCACCTTGTGATGATAGCTAGATCATCGCCTCTTTCTCCAAACCCTCCCGGTCCAGCACCACGATCCGGTGCCGGTCGAAGCGGATCAGTCCATCATTTTCGAACGTGCGGAGGACTCTTCCCACCATCTCACGCACCGTGCCCAGTTGGGCCGCCATCTCCTGCTGGGTGATGCGCCGCGAACCCTCGCTCGAGGACTGCGCCTGAGCCAGCAGCAGCTTGGCCAGACGGGCGCTGACAGTGCGCAGCGACAAATCCTCCACCAGCGAGAGAAGATGGCGGGAGCTGGACGCCAGGTTCTCGATGATGGCCGCAGCCAGGGCTGGATGTTTGCCCACGAGGTCCAACATCGCGCTACAGTCCACCACCCACACTGTCGTGTCCAGCGCGGCCATGGCGCTCACCGGGTTGGACCCCCTGTCGAACACAGCGACCTCGTTGAAGAACTCTCCCGTACCCAGCAGCCTGACGATCTGCTCTCTGCCCTCCACCGATAGCTTATACAGCTTGATGCGACCTTTCTGGATGACGTGGAGGCCCGCACAAGGGTCTCCCTCCAGAAAGATCACTTCGCCCCTGGAGTATCGCCGTCTGGTAGCCTTGCCGGCCACGGCCTCCATGGCGGCCGCGTCGAGGTGGGCGAAGTAGGGCACCGAGCGCATCACCTCGAGGGCAGTATGTGGTCGCTTGGCACTCAAAGGGTTACCTCCACCAACACCGAGGGGCGGCTCACGGGATCTCCGCGAGCCTTCGCTTGAGGTATGATATGGCCCTCACAGGGGTAGGATCGACGCCGTTGAGGGCAGCCAGGTAGTAGCTCACGAAGTCGCCGAAATGGATCGCCCAGAGTACCTGGGAGAGGGGGCTCGCGCCCCGAATGTGGATCGCCTCATGGGCGATGCCGTGCTGATCGAGGATCTCGCCGGTCACCTCCAGGCGCACTCGGTGGCGAGCTTGGTAGAGGTCTGATGATAGCATTAACACGTGGATCTCCGGTGCTAGACTCCCTGGAAACTCATATCCCGACACAGCGTTGTGGTTCAACTCTGGCAGCACCTCCCAGAACGCCCAGTTCTTGCTGTTCTCGTTCAGCTGACACTTCCAGCGTCGGGCGACTTCGGAGAGGGGACCGGCCCCGTAAATCACCGGCAGCTTCCCTTGCAGCCGTCGAGCGAGCTGCTTGGCAGGGTTGTCTGCTTCCGGAACCTGTAGCCCGGTCTCCGAACCGAGGCGCTCGAGAGAGATGATGCCGTCTTCTAGTTGCGCCGACTTGTCGGAGACGTAGCCGAGTTCCTGGATGACCGAGAGCAGGGTCACGAAAGAGTAGCCCAGGGCGGCACGAGGTTGAGATTCATAGTCGAAGGTGATCAGAGGCAGAGCCTCCCTCTGGCAGAGATCTGCCAGTTCTCCACCAGTGGTGATGGCCATCGGCCTGGCGCCGCGATGCAGTGCTTGCCTGAACGCAGATAGCGTCTCCTCGGTGTTGCCGGAATAGCTGGAAGCGACAACCAGGGTCTGAGCGCTGACAAAGGCCGGCAGGTCATAGTCCCTGTTGACGAAGATCGGCACGGAGCATTCGTCCCGCACAAGAGTGGACACCAGGTCGCCGCTGATGGCCGAACCGCCGAGTCCCAGGATCACGATGCCCTCGGCGTTACGGTAGTCGTCAGGTAGGGAGCACTCCTTGACCAGGCTCCTGGCTTCTCTGCACTGCATAGGTAGTTCAGAGATGCGTCTGCCCATCTCCTCGGTGTCAATGCTCTCCAGGAAACCGATGTCGTCCAGGTCGACTGTGCTCATTCGTCCTCCATGGATAGCCAGATACTGTACACCTCGGCCCTGGGTCGGCGGCTCATCTTCGCTACTTCCTTTGCAGCTTCGGATCCAGAGAGGTCCTCTTTCTGGAGTCGCCTGAGAGCGCGCTCCACTCTGTCCTGGTCCCAGCTTGACGCCTCGGCTCCCTGGATGACCAGGGTTACTTCGCCTCGCGGTGGGTTACTCTCGAAGTGTCGGATAACCTCGTCAGTGGTGCCGCGCACTACTTCCTCGTGCATCTTGGTGAGTTCCCGCGTGACCGCCAGCGTCCGTTCGCCCAAGGTCTCCTCAATGTCCTTCAGAGTGCGGAGCAGGCGGTGAGGGGCCTCGAAGGCCACGAGGGTGCGAGTCTCGCCCACAAAGGTTGAGAGCAGGCGGGTTCGCTTCCCCCGCTTGCGCGGCAGGAAACCCAGATACAGGAAGCTGTCGGTAGGCAAGCCAGAAACGACAAGGGCGGCAACGAGGGCGGAGGGGCCGGGGATTGGCACCACGGTACAGCCGTTCTCAATGGCGGCTTTGATCAATTCATACCCCGGATCCGAGATGCCCGGCATGCCAGCCCTGGAGATCAGGGCTACGTCGCGTTCCTGCAGGGTCTCGAGCATGTATGCCAGCTTGGCCAACTTATTCTGCTCCCAGTAGCTGGTGACAGGCGTCTTGACGTCGTAGTGGGAAAGGAGCTTGCGAGCGGCCCTGGTATCTTCTGCGGCGATGAGGTCAACCTGACCCAGGATACGCAAGGCGCGCAGGGTTATGTCCTCCAAGTTTCCTATGGGCGTGCCAACCACGTAGAGCGTGCCCACCAGTCGTCGCCTCCGGCCACAAGCATACGTGAGGGTCAAGGTTTTGTCAAGGGCTTGAGGAGTATCCAAGCGGTGTCGAGCCCAGGCTTCCGGCCGCAACTGGGCGTGTAGGCGGGCGGGCCAGGTGACCACGGAACTGCTTGAAATACGGGAAACCATGGTGTAGTATGTATTAGGGCTGAACACTGCCCTCGGAGGCATTGGTATGGAGCAGAAAGAAATCATGGGTTCGGAAGAGGCCAGCGAGCTGGTTGAATACCCCCTTCTGGCTGTCCGTGACGCAGTAGTTTTCCCTCACATGATGATACCTCTTTTCGTGGGCCGGGATCGTTCCTTGCGGGCGGTAGACGAGTCTCTGGACAGCGATCACTGCATCATTATCGTGACCCAGAAAGATCCCGACCTCCAAGATCCCGCTCCTGAGGACATGTACGACGTAGGGACCATTGCTTCCATCGCCCGAATGCTGCGCATGCCGGACGGTACCACCAGCATCCTTGTTGAGGGCTTGCAGCGCGCACGAATAGCCGAGTACACCCAGACCCATGGCTCCTATCGAGTCAAAGCCTCGCCCATCTTCGAGAAGGTGGAAGAGCAACCGCTCACGGAAGCGCTCATACGGGCGGCACTGGCTCTCTTCGAGAAGTGCGTGCAGTTGAGCCGGTCTCTGCCTGAAGATGCCTTTGTGACGGCGATGAACGCTGAAGATGCAGGCTGGCTGGCAGACGTCATCGCCTCTCATCTCAATCTCGATATAGAGGAACGCCAAGAGATACTGGAAACGCTGGATCCGATTTTGCGCTTGCAGAAGCTGAGCGTGCTGCTGGCCAAAGAACTGGACGTCTTGGAATTGGAGGATCACATCCAGTCTCAGGTTCAGGACGAGGTCGACAAGAGCCAGCGGGAATTCGTGCTGCGGGAACAGATGAGGATCATCCAGGCCGAACTGGGTGAGATGGATCCGCTGGTCGCGGAGAAGAACGAACTCCGCGAGCAGATAGACGCGACGAGCATGCCCGAGGAGGTGAGGGAGAAGGCTGGGAAGGAGCTGGCTCGACTGGACGCCATGCCTCCCATGTCCCCAGAGACAGGCGTGATTCGGTCCTATCTGGATTGGCTGATCGACCTCCCCTGGACGGAGAAGACCAAGGACAACGCTGACGTGTCCGACGTAGCCAAACTCCTGGACCAGGAGCACTATGGCCTTCCCAAGGCCAAGGAGCGCATCGTGGAGTACATCGCGGTGCGCAAGTTGGCCGGGGACAAGATGCGTAGCCCCATCCTATGTTTCGTCGGCCCTCCAGGTACCGGAAAGACATCGCTGGGCAAATCGATTGGCAAGGCGTTGGGCAGGAACTTCGTCCGGGTGAGTTTGGGTGGAATACGTGATGAGGCGGAGATCAGAGGTCATCGGCGCACCTACATCGGGGCACTGCCAGGTCGCATCATCCAGACCATGCGGCGTGCCAAGAGCATCAACCCCGTATTCATGCTTGACGAGATAGACAAAGTGGGGACTGACTTTCGAGGCGATCCCGCGTCTGCCCTGCTGGAGGTCTTGGATCCCGAGCAGAACCACGCCTTCTCCGATCACTACTTGGATGTGGACTACGACTTGTCCAAGGTGATGTTCATCACTACGGCCAACTTCCTCGATCCGGTTCCGCCAGCGCTGGAGGACCGCATGGAAGTCATAGAGTTCCCAGGCTATATCGAAGAAGAGAAGGTAGAAATCGCCAAGCGGTTTCTGATCCCTCGTCAGAGGGAGGAACACGGTCTCAAGGATCTGAGGTTCTCCGACCAGGCCCTGCGCAGGATCATTCGCGAGTACTCTCTCGAGGCAGGGGTGCGAAACCTGGAGCGGTCGATTGCCACCATCTGTCGCAAGGTAGCCAGGGCCATCGCGGAGCGCAAGAAGGTTGCTCGCACCATCACTCCCCAGTCGCTTATGAAGTACCTGGGACCTCCCCAGTACTCTTACGGGATCATAGAGGACAAAGACGAAGTGGGCTTGGCCACGGGTATCGCCTGGACTGCCGCTGGTGGAGATACGATGGCCGTCGAGGTCAGCCTCATGGAAGGCAAGGGCAATCTCATCCTCACTGGCCAGCTGGGTGAGGTGATGCAAGAGTCGGCACAAGCTGCCCTCAGCTATACGCGGTCCCATGCCGCTGCATTGGGCGTCAAGAAGAGCAAGTTCGACAAGTTGGACATCCACATCCACGTGCCCGAAGGTGCCATACCCAAGGATGGACCGTCGGCTGGTATTACCATAGCCACGGCGCTCGTGTCAGCATTGTCCAAGCGACCGGTCCACCGGGAACTCGGGATGACGGGTGAGATCACCCTGAGGGGACGCGTTCTGGGCATCGGGGGCCTCAGAGAAAAGGTCCTGGCCGCCCATCGAGCGGGTCTGAAGAGGGTTGTCCTTCCCAAGAAGAACGAGAAGGACTTGCAGGACATACCCAGAAAAGTGAGGAAGGACCTCGAATTCATCTTCGTGGATCGGATGGAGGAGGTACTGCCGGTAGCTTTGATGCCACCTCTCCCCGCCCGTCGCAGGAAGAGTCCACGTAGCGGAGCTGCCTCGTAGCTTCGTGTTGTTCAGGGTTGGACAACGGCGGGCTCGGGGATGGACCCGGCCAATCCGTCGAGGGGGACGTGAGGAACTCTGGAGTGACCTCGTTTGTTACATCACATTGCCCCGATGCGCGAGGCGTCGCGCTAGCATGGACGCGGACCGGGCACCTCGGTAGCGACAGCTAGCCGCAGGACTCACGTTTGCCTCCATGATTCAATCGGAGTAGGCCTCCTCATAGATAGATCGCGAATGGCCGGTGCGCATCCAGCGAAGTGTCTTGGCCTGTGACGCAGAGGTGAGCAAGAGAGAGGGACGCGGTTCCTCGACCACGGGTGGCATAGTGTTTTGCTTTCTTGCCGTGTCCAGGCTCTTGACAGATCGGCTCGTGAATCCGTGAGGACGAATCAATGCCATTGCCGTGTGAGGCGTTACCGCGGAGGTACTCGGTGCAATTGGCGAGGAGGTGAGATGAGGGAGTTGAAGGACAGAATCCTGGCTGATGGAAGGAACATGGGCGGTGGCATCCTGAACGTGAACAGTTTCGTGAACCATCAGGTGGATTGCGGGCTGATGGTCCGTATTGGGCAGCAGCTGGCCTCCAGGTTTGCCGCCGACGAAGCCAACAAGGTTCTGACCGCTGAGATCTCTGGAATCGCCCCGGCCCTGGAGGTAGGTGCCGCTCTGGAGGTTCCTGTCGTGTTCGCTCGCAAGATATGGTCCATCACTATGCCGCCGGATTCGTATGAACGCATGGTCCCATCGCATACAAAAGGCACCATGGTTCAGCTCATCGTGGCTCGCGAGTTCCTGACCGCCGACGACAAGGTGCTCATCGTCGATGATTTCCTGGCCTCGGGCAAGACGATAGGGGCTCTGGCTAGCCTTGTAGAGGAGAGCGGAGCTGCCTTGGTGGGCATCGGTGCGGTGATAGAGAAGTCATTTGAGGGGGGCCGTGAGCTGTTAGCACACCTCGATGTGCCGATCGAATCCGTGGTCATCATCGAGAGCATGGATGATGGCAGGATAGTCTTCAGATAGGCGGGGGGATGATCGCAGGGAGAAGCGATACCATAGCTGTGATAGACTTCGGGTCCCAGTACAGCCAGCTCATCGTTCGCCGGGTGCGGGAGGCCCGCGTCTATTGTGAGCTGATCCCCCACGACGCACCTGAGGAAGAGGCACTCAATCTTCGGCCGAGCGGGTTCATCCTCTCTGGAGGTCCAGCCAGCGTGTACGCCAAGGAGGCTCCATCTTTGCCTCCCTACGTTCTGAAGAGTGGTCTTCCGGTGCTGGGTATCTGTTATGGAATGCAACTCCTCGCAGACGAGCTTGGGGGTCGCGTCGCCAGAGCGGAGAAACGAGAATACGGTGTGAGTGAACTCCATGTCAGCGATCTCGAGTCTCCCTTGTTTGCCGGAGCCCCTTTCTCGCAACCGGTCTGGACGAGCCATGGTGACTTCATCGAGCAACTTCCTGCCGGGTTCAAATCGCTGGGCTATACAGCCAACTCGCCGCTCGCCGCCATGGGAGACGAAGATCGCAAGCTGTATGGCCTTCAGTTCCACCCTGAGGTGTCACATACACGACACGGTGGGCACATTCTCTCGAATTTCGTACAGCACATCTGTGGCTGCAAGGAGACGTGGACGCCACAGTCTTTCGTTGAGCAGAGTGTGAGACAGATCAAGAAGCTTGTGGGCTCGGGCAGGGTCATCTGTGCGCTCTCCGGAGGCGTAGATTCCACAGTCACGGCTTCCCTGCTGCATGAGGCCATTGGCAACCGCTTGACCAACGTCTTTGTGGATCATGGCCTCTTGCGAAAGGGAGAAGTGGAACGGAACAGAGACTTATTCGAGCGCCATCTGGACCTTAGCGTTGTCTACGTCGATGCACGAGAGAGGTTCCTGGACCGATTGCAGGGAGTGGTCGACCCCGAGCAGAAGCGGTTGATCATCGGAGAGGAGTTCATCCGGGTCTTCGAGGAAGAAGCGGTCAAGCTGGGTCCCATTCAGTATCTGGCTCAAGGCACACTGTACCCTGATTTGATTGAGAGCGCCGGGACGGGTCGAGGAGGTGCGGCTCGCATCAAGGCTCACCATAACGTGGGGGGGCTACCCTCACGCATGGCCTTCACTCTCATCGAGCCGTTGCGCTATCTCTTCAAGGATGAGGTGCGCCAGGTGGGCCTCGAGCTGGGGCTGCCGGAGGAGATGGTGCATCGTCATCCGTTTCCCGGCCCTGGTCTGGCCGTGAGGATTGTGGGAGAGGTAACGCCAGAGCGGCTGGCGATGGTTAGAGCGGCGGACAGCATCGTCATGGATGAGATAAGGAGGGCAATGCTGTACCGTGACATCTGGCAGTGCTTCGCCGTCCTGACACCGATCAAGAGCGTCGGAGTGATGGGTGATCAGCGCACCTATGAGTACGTCGTCGCCATACGCGCCGTAACCAGCGAGGACGGCATGACCGCCGATTGGTTTCCTCTGGCCCCTGAGGTTCTAGGTCGGATATCAACTCGCATCATCAATGAGGTACCTGGAATCAACAGGGTGGTCTACGACGTGACCAGCAAGCCTCCATCTACAATTGAGTGGGAGTAGCCCCTGCCGATAACTATCTCAGGGGGTGCCCCACCGAGATGAGGTACAAGACTCGGTGGTTGGCGGGCAGGCCAAGGGAGGCCTGAACCTGGTCGTCGTAGAAGGCGCCGATGGGGACCGCGGCCAGACCCAGTGCCACAGCTTGCAGCAGCAGGTTCTGCGCCGCATGGCCCGCTTCCATCTGGACGTACCGCTGGGCTCGATCTCCGTATTTGGCCTCAGTCCGCTCGTAGACGGCGGCGATCACGATGATGGCAGGTGCTTGTCGCAGGGCGTCCTGCTTGAGTCCCGCTTCCCAGAGATCCTCACGCAGATCCCTCTCAGATACCAACTGGATCGCATGGCTCCGTGGTAGATAATGGTATGTTCCGTCGGGTAGTGCGATGTACACCTCCAGGGGATACAGGGCGCCAGCTGAGGGCGCCGCCCGCAAGCCGCGTTCATCCGTGATCCCCTGGGCCGCCCAGAGCAGTTGCGAGATCTCGGACCGGGATAGGGCTTCGTCTGTGAACTCGCGTACAGAGCGGCGGCTGACGATAGCCTCCTCGAGGGCCACGTCTCCTGTCAAGTGCGGCGGAGGGAGAGCGATCTCGCCAGACTCCGGAACGGGCGTCAGGTACCCGCTTGCTGCTGGGCGTGTCGCGCAACCGCCGAAGTGAAGGAGGAGCGCCACCGCGAGGAGCAGAACAACTGGACGCTGCACACCTTGGTTCACTGCATTCCCCCCTAGACACTGGTTCCACTCTTCAGCCGATGGCAACAGCTAGCTGGCTTCGCCACACAGACGATGCTAGAGTTCCTTCAGTTGCCCGAGGTATGTCTGGCGGACATCGTTGAAGAAGCTGATGTAGTGATCGGTGCGATAGTCGGGGTAGGTCCACTCCCAGGGCTGGAAGCTCTTGCGCGTGAAACGCAGCGTCACCTCTCCGTAGATGCCCTTTCCCAGATAGATCCTGTGCTGGTGGTTCTTGGTGGTGGCCAACACCATCTTGGAGAGATCTACGTAGCCGGGGTCGAGGTTTATCTGGCGGCCGTTGTCCGCGGCGAACCGCTGCTCGAGATCATTGGTATGAAGCTTTGCTTCTGGCAACTTGGCGGCGTCCATCAACTCCACGAAGCTGAGGAACTGCCGCAGCAGGTTCTCGCCGAACTCCTCGGTATAGAAGTCCGTGAAGTCAAACGGCCACACGGGGCTGAGATGGTCGACGGGGCCGTACGATTCTGACAGCTCGATGCGCGCCGTTTCGAACAGCCTCTCCTGGGCTGCGAACATGCCCACGATCAGTTTGACCGCGCGATGCCCTTTGACCAGGCCCACTTCGCGCCTCCGCAACGGAGAATAGCCACCACTGCGGAGATACTAACATACCGGGGGATGGGTGCCAAGGCATGGTAGGGGAAGTCACTCTTGACATGGAACAGGAGCTCGGGTATAGTCGGATTGGTAATGGTCGGTCAACAGGGCACTGAGCCTCCGACCATATGGACGCCAGAAGGAGGAGAGGAAGCAGGGCCGTCAGGTAGATCTGATGAGATCTGGACGGCCCATTTGTGTTGTAGAAGGCCCAACGGCAGGTAGCCAACGAAGGAGGGAGCAATGGGCGACGTCGTGTTGCGGACTCGAGAGGAATGCGAGGACTTGGTGCGAGGACTGTGTTTCAGGGGGACGGGTGGCGGCGGCCGACCGTCCAGCGGTCTCGAACTCCTACTTGGGCAACTGGAGGCGGGGCGTGAGATACGCTGGGTGGATCTCAACAGTCTGCCGGAAACAGCCTGGACGGTTACAGTGGCCGGAATGGGAGGCAGAGCTGGCGGAGGTGGTAACGAGGAGGAGTTGGCCAAACTGGGCTGCCTTGAGGAGAAGTATGACCCTCTTGGTCTTGCCGTCGCTGCCGTCCGGGCACTGGAGGAGTCGGAGGGGGTGAAGGTGGAGGCTATCGTTCCTGGGGAGACGGGGGGGACCGCCGGCCCCGACGCGATTGCATCAGCGCTGGAGTTCGGCGTTCCCGTCGTGGATGGGGACTATGCGGGGGGGCGAGCCATCCCCGAGGTTCCCCAGACCCTCCCCGAGCTCAGAGGGGTGCCGGTCTGTCCGATGTCGTTTGTCACTCGGTGGGGTGACATCGTGATTCTGAAGGAGACGGTGAGCACGGCAATGGCCGATCGTATCGGGCGGATGATCGCTGTGGCCTCTTACGGATCCATAGGCTTCTCCTGGTATCTGATGCAGGCTGGGCAGGTGAAGGAAGTGATGGCCAGGGATACTCTCAGTGCCGCCCTGCACGTGGGCCGGACTATTCGAGAGGCCCGTGAGAAGGGAGCTGACCCCGTGGCCGAGGCGATCAAGGCGGTGGACGGGTGGCTGCTCTTCCAGGGCCAGATCACCGCCTCCGAGGTGGCGGATGAGGAATCATTCGCATTCGGACTGGGAACGCACACCTTGCAGGGCCAGGCGGGACACGAGGGTCACACCTTCAAGGTGTGGTACAAGAATGAATACCACGTTAGCTGGCTCGACGACAAACCCTTCGTGACCAGTCCCGACTGCATGATCATTGTGCATCGCGATACCGGAGAGCCGGCCATCAGCTACGATTTCTCAGTGGGAGATCAGGTGGCTGTCATCGGGCGCAAAGCCCACGAAGCACATCGGACCAAGGAAGGAGTCCGGGCGCTGGGCCCACGACATTTCAGCTTTGACATAGACTACGTGCCCATTGAAGAGAGGATGAAAGAGTCGGGCCTTTGAAGCGGCGAGACTGGTCCAGCATGCAGCTGGTGCGAATCTCATGAGGCGTGAAAGGAGCCGGATATGACCGATGCAGCGTTGCACAGCCGACAGGACTGCGAGGATTTCGTGCGAGGGCTGTGCTTCATGGGCGCGGGTGGCGGGGGAAGGCCCGAGCTGGGCCTGGAGTTGCTTCTAGACCAGCTTGACCGCGGTCGTGAGGTCCGTTGGGTGGACATAGACAGCCTTGGCAATAATGCCTGGACAGCCACTGTGGCTGGCATGGGGGGGCGAGGCGTGCCGAACGGTGCCGCAGGGGAGTTGGCCAGCCTGGGGTGCGTGGAGGAGAAACACGACGCCCTGGGGCGCATGGTAGCGGCCGTGCGTGCGCTGGAAGAAGATGCAGGGGTCACAGTTGAGGCCATCGTGCCGGTGGAGATAGGGGCGAGCAACGTCCCAGCGCCCATAGCGGCGGCGCTGGAGCTCGGCATACCCGCCGTGGACGGCGACTACGCTGGCGGCAGAGCCATTCCCGAGGTGCCCCAAACGATACCTGAGGTCCGATCAGTGCCGGTCTGTCCCATGTCATTCGTGACCCGCTGGGGCGATGTCGTCATCCTCAAAGACACCGTCAGTACAGCGATGGCGGATCGCATCGGTCGCCAGATCTGCGTGGCCGCGCACGGAGGGGTGGGTGTGTCATGCTACTTGCTCCAGGTCAGGCAGGCGAAAAGTCTCATGGCCCAAGGCACACTGACCAAGGCACTGGAGGTGGGACGAGCGATCAGGGAGGCTCGGGAGAAGGGAGCTGACCCTGTCGCGGAGGCGGCCACGGAAGTTGGCGGTAGGCTGCTCTTCGTGGGAGAGGTGAGGCGCTCGGACATAGCAGACGAGGAGTCTTTCGCCTTCGGGCTAGGGAGCCATGAACTGCGCGGCCTCGCCCAGTCCGAGGGTCACTCCTTCAAGATATGGTACAAGAACGAGTACCACGTGAGCTGGCTGGACGGCAAGCCTTTCGTCACCAGTCCAGATTCGCTGATCATGGTACGCTTGGCGGACGGGGAGCCTGCGACCAGCTACGATTTCTCGGTGGGGGACCAGGTGGCCGTCGTGGGCCGGAAGGCCCATGACGAGCATCGCACGCCCAGGGGGATTGAGCTGCTGGGCCCCAGACATTTCGGATTCGACTTCGACTACGTGCCCATGGAGGATCGGATAGGGGAATTCGGCCGTTGAGTGGGGCGACTATCGGTTACAGGTTCGCCGCGAGGCAGAGTTGTTAGTAGACGTGCTATGTCCATGCAGGAGGGGAAGATGTCGCGGACTATTGGGGAACAGGAGTTGAGGGATATCATCGCCGGGGCTGCCTTCATGGGAGCTGGAGGCGGCGGGTCACCAAAGGACGGTCTCAAGCTCCTCGAGGACCTGGTGTCGCTGCGGAAGAGCAAACTGACATTGATCAGCCCAGAGGAGATGGGGCAGGACGAATTGGCCGTGATGGTGGCCGAGATCGGTGCTCCCAAGGTCTTCTCTGAGATAGACTCTTTTCCTGAAACGGTCACGGCTTTTACTGTGATGCAGGAGACAGCCGCTCATGCAGGCAGGAGCATCAAGTATCTGATGGCCGGAGAACTAGGGGGTTTCAATACCATGGTCCCCCTCTATGTGGCAGCGCTCAAGGGTGTGCCCTTCGTGGATGCTGATGGAAACGGACGAGCAGTTCCCGAGATGGGGGCGGACTTGTACGCTGCGGCAGAGGTTCCACACTCCCCCATAGCGATGGCGAGTAGCAGCGGTGACTCGGTGATCATCAACCTGAGCGATCCACTTGACCACCGCTCCGCAGAGAACATCGCTCGACATATCTGCATGGCGTACGGACAGACAGCTGCCTTCTGTACCTTTGCGGTCACTCGCGACACCATCGTTGATAGGCTGGCGCCGGGCACCATGACACTTTGTTTGGGGATTGGCAGGGCATTTCGTGAAGCTCTTGGTATTGGGGAACTCACTGAAGCTCTCGGGGATGCGGTTGGTGCAAGAGAGCTGTTCGCGGGGACCATATCAGATGTGGAGCTGAAGAGTGAGGGTGGATTCGATCTTGGGAACACACATGTAGAGGGTACAGGTGCCTACGTGGGCAAGTCCGTTAACATCGGCTTCAAGAACGAGAACATGCTGCTCCGCGACGAGGCCGGGAAGGTGATGGCGACTGTCCCTGACTTGATTTCCCTGGTCGATATTGACACGCTGGAACCCTTGACCAATGCCGACACCCAAGAGGGCCAGAATGTGGCTGTCTTCGGGGGAACAGCGGCGAAGAACTGGTTCAAGAACCCGAAGGGCGTCAGCAACTGGAGGCCAATTCTCGCGAGGTTCGGCTATGAGGGAGGCTACGTTCCCGTCAACTGAGTGATAGCGACAGTATGAGCTGCCTCATGGGAGGGCAATCATGGTGGATGCTTTTGATCTGGAGAAACTGATAGTTGATGTCTTCGCCCCTCAAGCGGGCGAGAGAGTCCTGGTCATGGTCGACGTGCCCCACGGGGGGTTGAAGGATCACGACGAATGGGCCGAGCGACGCCAGATGGCCGAGGAGTGGCACGCCGCCTTTCATAGGCTAGAGGACGAGCAGGGCTTCAGTGTGCACCCTCTGCTGACCTATCAAGCGACGGGCGCCAGCAATTCCGATTTGCCGGAAGAGGGAAAGATCGAGGGCAAGGCAGTGCGGTTTGACGACGTGCTGTCCGACACCAACATTGCGGTGGCTCTCACGGAGTACTCGGCCTCTGCACCGCTGATCAAGTACAGTCAGAAGTTCCCTGCCTTGCGGGCCGCCAGCATGCCCAGGGTTACGAGGAGCATGGAGAAGACAGCCCTTGCAGCGGACTACGGCGAGGTGGCACGCAAGAGCCGCATCCTGGCGGCCAAGCTTGATGACGCCATTGGCGCGAGGGTGGACTTCTCGACGGGGCATCGGGCATACTTTGACCTGCGGAATCGCCACGCTGAGGCCGATGATGGTCAACTCCATACTGACAAGACGGGCATCCGCCTCATCAATCTGCCCAGCGGCGAAGCGTGTATCGCTCCCTACGAGGGGGAAGTGGAGGATCAGTTCAGCAAGACGGAAGGGACCATCCCTGCCGCGTACGAGGGCGAACCGGTCCTATATGAGATCCAGGAGAACCGTATCGTTGAGGTCATCGGTGATGGACCGAAGGCTGCTGAAATGCGGAGCTACTTCTCGGTGGATCAAGCGCGATGCAACATCGCTGAACTAGGCCTGGGCTGCAACGACGCGGCGGTGGTCTCCGGATACGTGCTGGAGGATGAGAAGGTGCTGGGTATGCATTGGGCCTACGGACGCAGCGATCACATCGGCGGAATCGTCGGCGTGTCCGAATTCGGCGACCCAGCTCACGTGGTGCATCAGGACATCGTGTACGCCAAAGGCGGAGCCGTAGACGTCGCCAGCCTGGTCCTGGAGTACGAAGACGGCACCTCGGAGGAGATCATCAAGGACGCGAAGTATACGATCTTCTAGGGTGGGCAGCGCAGGGGCCAAGAATCTGTGGGAGCATCGAGCGTCGTGAACAGGTAGCCGGTGGGCAACCTTCGCTGGGCGGCGCAACTCGATGTACTGGCAGCGCGTTCGAAAACCGTGGGCTATCCGTAGCCCACGATTTCCTTCTCAGGCGGATGGGGATACGTGCGCTTGCTGTGTGTGAGATTTGCATCGACCAAGGCCTCGGCCATCTTCAGAGCGATGCTCGCCGGGTCGATGACAGGAACCACGTAGCCCACCTTGGATAGACCCCTCTTCACCTGCTCATCCAGGCCGGCAAGACCGGTGCAACCCAACACGATTACGTGGGCGCCGTCCTCCTCGATGGCTGCCACGGCCTCCGCCACCATTCGCCCCACGAACTGGTCACGCCCCTTTTCCAGGTCCAGTACTGGTAGATCTATGGATCTGGCGGAGGCTAGCTTCCAGCCGACTCCATATTTCTGGGCGTGGAGTTCCAACTCCGGGATGATACGTTCCAGGACGGTGATCACCGAGAACTTGTGACCCAGCATGGCCGCCACGTGCATCGACGTCTCGCAAGGCCCTATGACCGGGATGGAGACCAGTTCGCGGGCAGCATCCAGGCCGGGGTCCCCGAAGCAGTTGATGATCACGGCGTCTATACCGTCCGCCTCCGCCTCGCGAACCTTGGCCACCACGTCAGGGGCGGCTATGGCCTCGTCGTAGGCGGACTCCACGGACGCCGGGCCTGAATCCAGGAAGACGTTGCTTATCTCAGTATCGGGCCTGGCGACCCGCTCCAACTCCTCGATGATCATCGGCCCGAAGGCCGTCGTGATGACGGGGGTCACCGCCCGGATCTTCATCGCGCCCTCTCTCTCTGTTCGCAGTGCTGTTGGTCGGGGGGTCCGAGGCTAGTTGCCGTATCTTTCCTCCACGGGCACCCAGTCTATGTCGTAGCCAAAGTAGCGCGGGCCCACCAACTCCAGTCCCTCCGGCGTCCGCCACTTCTCGTTGCACGGTATTCCCAGCACTGTGACCCGGAAGCCGTAGCGCAAAGTCTCGGTGGTGATGGGCTCGCCGGTTTCCGTATCGAGAACCGTGATCAGGTCCGGTACCGAGACCACGATCTCGCCGTCGACCTTGGCCGCCAGGTTCTCATTCTGGAAGTCCAGTTCGAGGGTCTGTGAGGCGTACTCGTCAACGCCTTCCATGACCGCCTCGCCCTTGGCGAAGCCCTTCTCGGTACGACGTCTCACGTCCACGATCTTGCCTTTGAAGACCTCGAAGCCGCCAACGGACTCTCTCACCGTCTCGACGACATCGGCCTTGGCTTGCCGGGCCTCCCTGATCGTACGGCCGATATCCTCCACCAGAGTCATGGTATCAGGCACCGCCCACTCTTTCAGCTCCTTTCCTGTAGTTGCGTAACACGCAATCATGGCGGCGCAACCCATGTCAACGGTGATGCTCCTGGAGAAAGTCTCCGTCCAGCGGTTATTGATGGTATTCAAGATGGCGCTGTTGCCTTTCTCGTCTCCAATGGCGAAGGGGGTGGACGAGATGCCATACATGGTGGCCGTGACCATCTGCAATTCTGGGAAGGCGCGCCCCATGCCATCGCAGTCCACCATGGGAATCCGCAGCCGCGCGGCGACGGTAAGGGGTGTGACGGAGTTCAAGCCACCCGCTTCAGCAGACATGGTGGCCGTGATCTTCTGTCCCAGGTAACTCTCCAAGGCATAGAAGGCCTTGATGATCTCGTCACCCTTGGGAAGCTTCTCCAGCATGACCGTGGGCGCGCCCATCATTGCGGTGGGCACGATCAAGGCGTCATCATCTATCTCATCCAGGGAGAGCAGTGTCACTGGACCAAACTCCTGTATGGCCGATATCCCCATCAGTTTGCCGATGTAGGGATCGCCGCCACCGCCAGTGCCCAGGACGGCTGCTCCCAGGGCGATATCTTCGACGTTCTTTGGGTGTAGCAGTCTCATCTCATGTCGTCCTTTCTGTCAACCGTCTCCTAAGAGGGCCAGGTCCCCGACCGCCTTGACGCGGATCCTCACGGCGTTGCTGGGCAGATAGGCCAGTGGCACCTCCTCGACATCCACAATGGTGACCGTCTCCTCCCTGGCACCGGCAGCTACGGCCTTGTCTGTGGCCTCCTGCCTGGCCTGAGCGAGGGCCTCGTCCCGCCCCAACTCCTCGAGGGCAAACACTCGATCGGTCTCGCCACCGACCTGAGCGATGGCAGCACCAATGGCGTTGGCCACCGAGAAGTGATCGGGCTTGATCATCTCCGAGGTCCCTTTCACCTGCCTGGAGACCAGGATAGTACCGCCGCCCACCAGAATCAATGGCACCGGCTCAGCGCTGGTCTTCATCCTATCCACGGCTACCTCCACCATGGACTGCATCTCGTCCAGGGCCTGGCCAACGAATGTGGAATCCAGATGCTTGACCGCACTGGCGTCTCCTATGTCCACCAGACCACCGGCCACGGCAAGGTCGGTAGTGGTCAGCACAGAACCGCCGAAAACCAGGCCCTTGGTGGTCAGTTCATAGCCCACGCTCTCGGGTCCGATCTTGAGAGGGTCGTCTGAGATTAGACTGCCTCCGCCCAGCCCGAAGGAATACACATCGGGCATCCGGAAATTGGTGCGCACGCCGCTGATCTCCACCGCGACAGACGCCTCTCTCGGGAATCCACGGAGCAGCATACCCACGTCCGAAGTGGTGCCTCCCAGGTCAACTACCATGGCATCCTGCGCTCCCGACAGGAAGGCAGCCCCCCTCATGCTATTGGTGGGACCGGAGGCGAAGGTAAGGACCGGGTACTTCTCCGCGAAGTCGGCCCCCATCAAGGTGCCGTCATTCTGACTGAGGTAGAAGGGCGCGTCTATCTTCATGTCCTTCAGAGCCTTCCTGAAGGAGTCCACAATGGCGCTAGCCAGATCTCCGAGGCAGGCATTGACGATCGCCGCGTTCTCTCGCTCAAGAATGCCGATGCGGCCTATCTCGTGGGACAGGCTGACGGACACGTCCGGAATCTCATCCTGAATGATCTCAGCCGCCCGTTCTTCGAATGAGCTATTGACCGGCGAGAAGACGGCGGAAATGGCCACTGCTCGAATACCCTTGGACTTGATGTCCTTGGCCACCTCGCGGACTTCGTCCTCATCTAGCGGGGATATCTCCCGCCCGTCGAACTCGTGCCCGCCGTGGACGAGGTACTTATGGTTGCCGATGGTGTCCCGCAAATCGGGAGGCCAGTCTACCATGGGCGGCAGGCATTCCGTGGCCGGAAGCCCCAGCCTGACGGCGGCGGTCTGCATCAGCCTCTTACGCTCTACCACAGCGTTGGTGAAGTGCGTGGTGCCGATCATCACCGCCCTGATCTGTTGCGCTGGGACCTTGGACTCCTCCAGCACAGTCCTCATGGCGGTGGTGATGCCGGCGGTGACCTCTGGTGTCGTGGGTGTCTTGTGCCAGCCAACAACCCTTTCCCCATCCATCAGCGCCGCGTCGGTGTTGGTGCCACCTACGTCAACCCCAATCCTCATGACTATGTCTCCTTCTCTTTCGCCGTTCCGCTCGCTCACATGGTTCACGACTGAAGATCAAGCACCCGCCTCCTGTGCACTGGCCCTCTTCTTCATCTCTCTGGCCATCGCTCGAGTCGAGTCCTCCAACAGCTGGAAGTAAGTATCTTCGTCGGTCATCAGAAGGAACTTTCTCTCGTCCACGTCTTCCTTCAACCGGCGAAAGAACTCCTCATCTTCCAGTTGACCGGATTCCAGGGCGAAACCGATCAGTCTGCTGGCGCCATCGATCAGGCGAAAGGTGCCATAGAGGTGAGGTTCGTTAACCAGTATCTGGGCGCTGGAGACTAGAAAGGCCAGGACCTCATAGAGCCCTTCTTCGGATACTACCATACGCTGGCTCATGGTTTCCACTCCTCTCCATATAGCTCTTCGAAGGCCATCTCGGACAACTCAAACCTGGGGGGTGGCTGAGGGTCCTCCGCCGGGTAGCCCAAGGTCACCACCAGCATAGGCTCGACATTCTCAGGCAACTCCAGGATCTCGCTGATGGCAGACTTGGCATAAGATAGAGCCACGCAGGTCCCGATGCCCATCTCGTAGGCGGCCAACATGATGTTCTGCGATGCTATCGAACAGTCGGCCAGGTATAGCCTCTGTTTCCATTCATTGGCATCCGCTTCTACCTCGGCACAGATGACGATGAACGCGGTAGGCACGGCGAAGATGCCGGGGGCGAATTTCTTGACCAGTTCCCTCTGGGAGGCTGAAGTGACGACCACGAACCGCCATTTCTGTAGATTGCCCCCCGAGGGCGCCCACCTCGCCGCTTCCAGAAGCCTCTCCAGTTTGTCCTTCTCTATCGGCTCGTCGGTGAACTGCCTGATGCTCCTTCTGCCCTTGATGGCTTCCATTACGTCCATCCAGCGGTAACCTCCTTGTCTGTCACGATCTCACCATACTTCCGATTGGGTCCAACATGTGATAGACGATCGGCCACGGAATCCCGCGACACAAGGTCCGTGCTCCGCATGTGTCGGTCCTATTGGGCGCCGAACTCCCTCAGCCTGTCCTCAATGGGGCTATAATCGAAACCGAAGCCGTTGTGTCGTGGGCCCAAGGCTTCGATACCTCCTGCCGTGCGATGGGCTTCATGGGCCTTGCGCCCAACGATCGCTACCCGATCTCCCACGGAGAAATCGTAGCTGATACGCGGCTCAGCTGTTTCCAAGTCAACCATCTCCAGGGAATCGGGGCTGGTGACAAAGGGCCTGTCATCCATCCAGCTGACGTGGTACTCGTTCTTGTACCAAATCCGGAAGGTGTGGCCCTCGTAGCTGCCCAGACCCTTCAGGCTGTGACTGCCAACGCCGAAACCGTACGACTGCTCGTCCGCTTCCTCTGTGCTGGTTACCTCTCCCTCGAAGAGGAGCCAGCCACCCACGGCATCGGCCGCTTCAGCCACTGGGTCCAGCCCCTTCTCGCGAGCCTCACGAATGCGCCGGCCCACTTCGAGGGCTTCTGTCAGTGTGCCGCCAGCCAACGACTGCTTGATGTCTTTGGCCTGTCTCAGACGCCAGGCGAACCCTATCCATCCGTAGGACGCGAGGGTGATCATGCGGCCGATGCGATCAGACATCGCCGGGCTCACAGTGTCTTGCAGGATCATGATATCACCCCAGCGCGTGACGAAGGACATCGGACAGACCGGCATTCCCAGAATCTCCGGTATCGCTTGGGGCACTTCGGGGATGGCTCGCCCACCGGCGTAGTCGCCGTCTACCACGGACAGTCCAAGCTCCAATGCTGCCCCGATGGGAGCAGGAACGTTGCTTCCGCCCACCTCTCCGGGCACGAGGGCTTCAACCTTGATGCCTGCGGAGTTCTCCAGTGCCTGGACCGCGGCCGTCATCAGACTCAGGGAGTCGTGCTTCTCCTCTACGCATCCGAGGTCGGCCAGCTCTTGCTCCGTGCCACCTTCGCGCGCCCTACCGCCCATGGCGCCTACTGTGGCGGTCCATGCTTCGTCGGGCAGGCTGTCTAGGTCCACCCACCGTATTTCGCGGCCCTTCTCCAACTGATCAAGCAGCAGCTTCAGGCCGATGGCAGGGCTTCCGCCTCCCCCAGTTCCCATGAAACACAGGCCACGCACGAAATCTTCACATTCCTGCTCAGTCCGCAGTACCGTGGTGCCCATCTGCCCTCCTCAATCTGCGCTGATGATTCCCAAACGCCGAGGAAGACGAGAGGAACGCCTTCCACACGAGTGAGAGGCGATCATCAGTTCGTTACTCATCGCGCCGATTAGACCAATTGTGACACTGAAAGCTCACTCTTGCTTCACTCTGCGCTTCCTTCGAGCTATTGCCAGTCTGGATGAGGTCCATGACCAGGATGTCCAGGCGCTGAAGAAACCCACCTGTACGTCAGTCGTAGAGGTGACAGGCCACCAGGTGTCCGTCCTCCACCTCCTGCAACATTGGCTCCTCTTTGCCACAGCGGGCAGTGTCTCGGGCTGGACAGCGGGGACCGAAACGACAAGCGCCCTCTTGCCCGCCTAGAGTGGAGATCTCCCCCTCCAGGATGATCTCCTCTGGTTGATACTCGGGATCTGCCACTGGCATTGCTGAGAGCAGAGCCTGTGTATAAGGGTGCATCGGATTCTGGAAGATGTCCTCCACGGCAGCAACTTCCAGCACCTTGCCCATGTACATCAGCGCCACGCGGTCGCAGATGTAGCGAATGACCGCCAGGTCGTGGGAGATGAACAGGTAGGTCAGGTTCAGTCTCTTCTGCAATTCCAGCAAGAGGTCTAGGACTTGCGCCTGCACCGAGACATCCAACGCCGAAGTAGGCTCGTCGAGGATCAACATCTTCGGCTCCACGGCCAGGGCGCGAGCGATGCCAATTCTCTGTCTCTGACCACCGCTGAACTCGTGGGGATATCGGAAGAGGTGGTCCTCCATCAACCCCACCAGACTGATCAACTCGCGCACTCTTTCTTCCAGGGCGCGACCCTTGCCCCACTTGTGAATCAACAGGGGCTCGCCGACGATCCTCTTCACGGTCATCCTGGGGTTCAGTGACGAATATGGGTCTTGGAATATCATCTGCATCTCTGCCCGCAGATGTCGCATCTCTGACTCGGACAGCTTACACAGGTCCCGACCCTCGAAGAGGATCTCGCCCTCCGTCGGCTCGACCAGACGCAGGATCGTCTTGCCCACGGTCGTCTTCCCGGACCCCGACTCCCCAACGAGTCCGAAGGATTGCCCCTCCTCGACAGTTAGATCGATGTCGTCAACGGCTTTGATGCTTCCTATGTCCCGCCGAAAGAGACCCCCTCTCACCGGGAAGTACTTCTTCAGATTCTTGACCGCTAGAAGGGTATCGCCCATGACGGCTCCCGCTCAAGAGTACAGAAAACAGCTCACTTCGTGATCCGGCCCTGCAGCCACCGGCGCAGGGGCGGGTTCCTCTGCACAGCGAGGCATCGCGTGCTCACAGCGAGGGTGGAATCTACAGCCCCGAGGAGGGTCGAGGAGATTGGGGACCGTTCCGGGAATCCCCTTGATCTCCCCCTTCTTCGTGCCGTAGGTAGGAATGGCCCTCATCAGACCTATGGTATAGGGATGCTTGGGGCTCTTGAAAATGTCAATGGCACTCCCGTATTCTACTACCACGCCGGCGTACATCACTGCCACTTTCTGGCACATCTTGGCTACCACGCCCAGGTTGTGGGTGATCAACAGCACTGATAGATTCAGCTCATCCACCAACTCCTCGATCAAGCGCAATATCTGGGCCTGGATGGAGACATCGAGCGCGGTGGTGGGCTCGTCGGCGATGAGCAGGGAAGGTGTCCCCGATAGCGCTGTAGCGATCAACACGCGCTGCCTCATGCCACCACTGAACTGGTGTGGGTAGTCGTCGATTCTCTCTGCAGCATCGCCGATGCCAACCCTGCGCAGCATCTCCAGCGCTCGTTCCCTTGCGCCTCGGCGCAGTTTCCTCACGGTCGGAATCAGGCTACCGAGACTTCCCAGCATACTCAACCTGGAGGCCTTCGAGGTGTCGGTCCTGGAGCCGATGATGTCTATCATCTGATCGCCGATGGTGAATACGGGGTTGAGGCTGGTGGTGGGATCCTGAAAGATCATGGCCAGCTTCTGGGCCCTGAGCAACCGCATCTCTTCGTCGGTCTTGTGCAATACGTCTTCTCCCTCGAAGAACACTTCTCCCCCGACGATCTCGCCAGGGGGGCAGGGGATGAGACGCGCAATGCTGAGAGCGGTCATCGTTTTGCCGCATCCGGTCTCGCCGACCAGCCCCAATATGTCTCCTCGCCAGATCTTGAGATTGACCCGGTTCAGGACCTTGGAGATGCCATCAAAAGTGCGGAAGTTGAGGCGAAGGTCCTTGATCTCTACTAACAGGTCGTTGTCCATAGTCACCGTTGCTCTCGAGCACTACCGGCGCGCTCTGGGGTCGAGCACGTCCCGGAATCCATCTCCCAGTATGTTGAAGCCAAACACGGTCAAGAACATAGCAATCCCGGGAAAGGTGGAGTACCACCAGCCATAGGGAAGGAACTCCCGCCCCTTGGAGATCATCGCGCCCCACTCGGGAACGGGTGGTTGTGCCCCCACTCCGATGAAGCCGAGTGCAGCCAGGCTGAGGACCGCGAAGCCGAAATCCATGGATGCCTTGACCATGATGGCAGACAGACAGTTGGGCAGAATGTGGTTGAAGATGATGCGCGGGCGGCTAGCGCCGATGCCGCGCGCTGCTTCGACGTAGTCCTCCTCGCGTACCGAAAGCACTTGAGCCTGGACCAGGCGACAGTACCCAGGCCACCAGGTGATGGATAGGGCTAGCATCGCGTGGAGGATACTAGGACCAAGCGCGGCCGTGATGGCCAGGGCCAGAAAGATGCCCGGCATGGCCAACATGATGTCTGTGAGGCGCATGATGACTTCGCTGACGCGGCCGCCGAAGTAGCCTGCGATACCCCCCAGGATGATGCCAATGAAGCCACCCACCAAGACGATGACGGTTCCTGCAATCAGAGAGGTTTGAGTCGCCCACACGGTGCGGGTAAAGACATCGCGTCCATATTCATCGGTGCCAAAGAGATTGTCGCGACTGGGGCCCTGCAAACGTATCTCCACATGGGTGGTGAAGCCAGCGTCGTCCGGATACGGCACCCAGTACCTGCCGGTGAAGGCCACGAAGAGCAGAAAGATGATGATCGCTACACCCAGAACGGAGAGACGACTCTGTCGAAAACGATACAGGCTGCGTCTCCACTCCTCAATCAGGCCTTGGTTCTCTGCTCGCCAACGGCCCCACCACCCTCGGGCCTCAACCGCCACGCTCATGCCTCTTATCCATCCTCCAAGGGAGAAGCCTACCCGTACCGGATCCGCGGATCGATCACTCCATAGGAGATATCGACCAGCAGGTTGACGATTGTGAAGAGCAAGCCGACAAACAGGGTAATCCCCATGATAGGCTGGAAATCCAAAGTCATGGCGGATTTCACAGCATACAGCCCTACACCTGGCCAGTCAAAGACGGTCTCTATCATCACCGAGCCGCTCAACTGCCATCCGAAGAGGAAGCCCAGCATAGCCACCGTGGCGATGAGGGCGTTCTTGAGCACGTACTTGAAGAGGATAACCCGCTCAGGGAGACCGCTGGCTCGAGCCATAACCACGAAGTCTCGTTGCATCACCTCGAGAATGTCCGCCCTCAACAGTCTGGTGATCAAGGCGATGCCGAACAAGGCCTGGCAAAAGGCAGGCAATGCCATGTACTTCAAGGCTATGCGGAAGCTCTCCAGGTCGGCCGCCAGCAAGCTGTCAACGAGCAACATGCCAGTCACATTGGGAGGGAAAGGAACCCGCGGATCGAAGCGCCCGCTGATGGGCAACAGATGCCACGTCATCCCCAGAACTAGTTGCAGGATCATGCCCAGCCAGAAGACGGGCATGCTGATGGAGGAGAGAGCGACTATCCTGGACACCTGGTCAGGCCACCTGTCCCTGAAGACGGCGGCGGCCATGGCCATGGGCACGCCAATGATCACCCCCAGCACTGTGGACACGAGGACCAGCTCCAAAGTGGCCGGGAAATACCGCCTCAGGTCCATGGACACCGGATGGCGGTTCATCATGGAGGTGCCGAGGTTACCCCTGAGGACGCCCTTCATGTAGGTGAGGTACTGCATGGGCAAGGGCTTGTCGACACCGAATTCCTCTTGCAGCTTGAGGATCTGTTCCGCGGTAGCCTGGGGCCCAGCGGCCAAACTGATCGGATCCCCCGGGATCATGTGCGAGATGACGAAGGTTACAATGGACAACCCGATCAGCACGGGTATGATTAGTAGCAGTCGCCGTAACAAGTAGTAACGAAGTCCCACGTCTTTCTCTCTTTCAGGTGGCCCCACACACGACGGTGGAAACGTCCAACCGGCTAAAGCGAAAGCATCCTGAGTAGCGAAGCGTGTCGAAGGGTGCGGCCTAGCCACAGAGTGCTTGCAAGACCCCACGCCCAGCCGACTAACAGGGATTGGAATTCGCGTCTACATGGAGAGGTAAGCTAACGCGCAGTGGCTCCCGATGCTGAGATAGCAGCCTCAGATGGCAACCACCGGAACGCTAGCCCAGCAACCCGTCCAGTGTTCGTGGGCAGGTCGTGAGGGAGGAACCTTGGGAGAACCTCCCTCACGACTAAGCTGTCCGCTAAGCCTCCTCTATCCACAAGGGCCAGAAGTCAAGAGCTATGTACCCAGTGTACTCGTAGCCTTTGACCCGGTCCAAGAAACCGAGCATGTTGGGAATGGTGTAAACCATGATCGACGGGATGTCCTCCATGACCATGGCCTACATGTCCACAACCAGTGCCAGCCGCTCTTCTTCGTCGGCCGTGCTCTCTGCTTGCTCGAGCAGGGCATCGAAGTCCGGGTTCTTGTAGAAGGAAGCCGACTGGAAGGTGCCTCCCTCCGGCTTGTCCCAGAACTTGGAGTAGTACTCGTACCTCATCCACTGCGTGGCTACTGGACCCAAGTCATCGGCGATGCAGATCGTATCTGCCCCGGTGTCTGGGAACGTGGACATGGCAACCAT
>JAUVXJ010000024.1 GCA_030603665.1 Chloroflexota bacterium
GATACCGCCTCTTGATCAGTCGCAGATACTTCCTACGTTCGTCTATCGTCATCTTCTCTTTGTTGGGCATAGTCCCCTCAGTAACATTATCATTTGAGTGAACCATACCACTTCGGTAACATTATACGTGAGTGAATACGGTGACTTGCTCAGGCCGCCCTCGTGGTGATAGAATCCACCCGCCGACTGCGAAGACCGGCAGAACGCACCCTGCATGACCCCACAAGACCTGGCAAGTCCAGACCGCGCTCAGGGAGATGGAATGACACGCGGGCAGATGGCTTGTGCAACGCTGGCCCTGTTGATTAGGGGCCCTCTGGTCTGCGCGCCGTTGCCTGATTGGCTGCTCACTGCCACCCCTACCCATCCTGTGCAGCGGCCAAAGCGTGGGCGAAGCCAGTCTCAATCACATCAACGTGCCCTTGATTCCGCCCTGGTCAGATTCGAGGGAATTCCACCTCGGCACAGCGATCCTCTTGGGAGATCCTACACTGGAGCTGCGACCGTAGGTTGCTCCGAGAGCCGAAGCTACTAGCAGGAAGGAGGCACAACGTATGTGGGATGACTACCTCTTTCCCCACTCCGTGAAAGAGGCGCTGGATATGCTGGAGGCCCGCGGGGCCGACGTCCGGATCATCGCGGGAGGTACCGACCTGGCCTTACAGCGCCAAGGTGGGCGAAACCCGGCCACAGTTATGGTGGACATCACGCGCATCTCCGGCCTGGAACGGATCGAGGAGCGAGATGGGTACATCCATGTTGGGGCACGGGTGACCCACGCGCAGGTGGCCGCTTCACCTCTGATCCGCTCGCGGGCTGGTGTGCTGGCCGAGGCCTGCGGGTCTGTGGGTGGTCCCCAGATTCGCAACGTGGGGACTCTCGTTGGAAATGTCGTCAACGCCTTGCCCGCTGCCGACGGGGCCATTGGCCTCACCGCTCTGGACGCCCAGGCGGAGGTGGCAGAGCGCACGGGCCGGCGGTGGACGCCCATCTCCGACCTCTATGCTGGGGTGGGGCGATGCACGGTTGACTCGTGCCAGGCGATGATCACGCAACTGCGATTCAAAGCGTTGGGCGACGGCGAGGGAGATGCCTTCGAGAGGTTGGCCAAGCGGAAGGCCTTGATCCTGCCCATCTTGAACGCGGCGGTGGTCGTTGGTGTGGATGGCGGCGCAGTCAAGAGCGCCCGCATCGCCATTGGGCCCGTTGCCACCAAGCCCTTTGTGGCCACCGACGCCGCCGAGTGGCTGATAGGACAAGCGCCTGATGCTGCCGCAGCGGCGAACGCAGCCAAGCTCGCCGCTCAGACAGCTGAACCTCGATACTCCCTACTGCGAGGTAGTGCAGAGTATCGAAAGAGCATGGTGGAGGTGTTGGTGCGTCGCGCCTTGACGCGCGCGCTGGCCTTGGCCTCCGGAGAGGGGGGTGGACATGCCGACTCTTGAGATGATCTTGAATGGCAAGGAGGTCTCCGTGGAGGTCGAACCCGGGGATCTGTTGGCTCACGTGCTGCGGGAAAAGCTAGGTCTCATCGGCACCAAGATCTCCTGTGGAGAGGGGGAGTGTGGATCTTGCACTGTGCTGGTGGACGGCTTCACTGTGACCTCCTGTATCTATCCGGCCATGAAGGCCCACGGGCGTGAGGTAACCACCATCGAGGGGTTGGCAAAGGGTAGCCAGCTGCACCCCATTCAGCAGGCCTTCGTGGACGTCACCGCTCCCCAGTGCGGCTATTGCATCCCGGGCATGGTGATGTCGGCCAAGGCCTTGCTGGACGAGAACCCGCATCCAACTCAGGAAGAGATCAGGATGGGCATCTCGGGCAACATATGCCGCTGCACCGGCTATTACCAGATCGTGGAGGCCATCGAGCTGGCTGCACAGCGGATGGCGGAGGAGGGAGGTGCCCCATGAGCACCCGAGTTCTGGGCCAGAATGTACCTAAGAAGGACGCCGCGACCAAGGTGAGGGGGAGTCGCAGGTTTCCCCAGGATTTCGACATGAAGGGGCAACTCCACGCCAAGGTCATATGGAGCGAGCATCCTCATGCCCATGTGGTCAAGATCGACACTAGCCGTGCCGAAGCTCTGCCGGGGGTGGTGAAGGTCATCACCGCCGAGGACGTTTCTGTGAATGAGTATGGGATCATCATTCAGGATCAACACGTACTGGCGGGAGAGGGGGACAGAGTCCGCTGGTTGGGCGATCGGATTGCTATCGTGGTGGCTGAGAGCGAGAAGGTGGCCCGCGAGGCCCGCCGGCTGGTGGAGGTGGAGTACGATCCTCTACCTGTGGTGAGCGATCCACGCGAGGCCATGAAGCCGGAAGCCCCCCTCGTTCACGAGGAGCGGGGCGACAGCAACGTCTTCCGGCACATCAAGATCCAAAAGGGCGACTGGGAGAAAGGCTTCGCCGAGGCTGACGTGGTGGTGGAGAGCTACTACGTCACTCCCTACGTGGAACACGTGTACATGCAACCCGACGCCGGGATAGGCTACATCGATGATGAGGGTAGGGTGACCGTCATCTCCTCCGCGCAATGGCCTGACCACGACCAGCGACAGATCGCGCCCATGCTGGACCTGCCCCAGGACCAGACTAGGGAGATAGTGCCGGCTATTGGCGGCGCCTTCGGCGGGCGGGAGGACATGCACGTCCAACACCTCCTGGCCCTCTGCGCCTATTGTGTCCGCCGGCCGGTGAAGATGGTCTTCGACCGGAACGAGGTGATGATCAGGACCGGCAAGCGGCACCCCTGGTACGTCAAGTACAGGACCGGCGCCAGGAAGGACGGCACGCTGACGGCGGTGGAGATGGAGATTATCTCGGATTCGGGGGCCTACGCCTCGACTACAGTGCCGGTGCTGGAGGCGGGCACCAGCTTCGCCGCTGGCCCCTACGTGGTGCCCAACGCCAAGGTGGACTCATACGCGGTCTATACGAACAACGCGGTGACCATGGCCATGAGGGGCTTCGGAACCACGCAGTCGGCCTTCATCTACGAGATGCAGATGAGCAAGCTGGCCGATGCCCTGGATATGGATCCGGTGGAACTGAGGATGAAGAACCTGTTTCAGGATGGCTCCATCGGTCTTACAGGGCACGAGATGCCGCAGGGCGTCGGGATCGGGGAGACCCTGAAGGAGGTGGCTCTGGCCGCGGGGTGGAAAGAGGAGCGGGGACGCTGGTCCAAGCCGGACCTGGGCGCTGCTTCGGGGCCCCACAAACGACGCGGCATGGCGGTGGCCTGCGGCCTGAAGAACGTGGGCTACTCTTTCGGTTCCGATGACAAGGCCACCGTGGGCGTGCAGCTCGCCCTTGATGAGTCGGGAGAGATAGCTCGAGTGACCGTGCTCAGCGGTGCCTGTGACGTGGGCATGGGAGCGCAGACCTTCCTGGCTCAGATGGCTGCTGAGGCACTGGGGGTCAGCTACGATCAGGTCCGAGTCGCCATGGTGGACACCGCAAAGGTGCCTGACTCAGGCAGTTGCTCAGCTTCGCGCCTGGTGTGGATCTCTGGGAATGCCCTGGTACGCGCCTGCCAGGAGGCATTGGAGAGGCGGGACCAGATACTCTTGGCGGAGACGGGGGAGACCTTCGTGGAAACCGAACACGAGTTCCACGGACGAAGCGTTCATGAGACGCACCCCTACGACCCTGAGACGGGAATGACGGTGCCCCATTTCGCCTATGGCTACGCTGCTCAGGTCGCTCTGGTGGAGGTGGACGCGGAGACGGGGGAGACCGAGATCCTGAAGTTCTGGGCGGCCCAAGACGTTGGGAAGTCGGTGAACCCTGCCATGATCGACGGACAGTCTGCCGGTGGGGTGCACATGGGAGTGGGCTACGCCCTCACTGAGGAGTATATCCAGCAGGAGGGAGTGCCCAAGACCCGCCACCTGGCCGACTACTACGTGCCCACGGTGATGGACATGCCCCTGGAGTTCACGTCGATAACGGTCGAGGTTCCCGACCCCAGCGGGCCCTACGGTGCGAAGGGTATTGGTGAGATGACCACCCTGCCCACCGCGCCGGCCGTGATCTCTGCCATCCACGACGCGGCGGGGGTGTGGATCGACCAGTTCCCGGCCACGGCCGAGCGGGTGTGGTGGGCCATGCAAGCCAAGAAGTGAGATCGCCACTGCCACGGAGTACGATGGATACCTGGGAGCTAGCCCCGATCCTGCGAGCTGTGGTAAGCTTCCCGGAGTCGCTTTAGGGCCTGCAAGACACTAGCGTGCTTGGAGCGACAGACGCCGTGCTTCGGGGCAGGCGGCTACATTGCGTCGTCAGGCCACGTCCACTGTGGCGAAGGGTAGAGATCAGGACGAGGCCTAGCCCTCGATCTTCTCCATATCCTCGCCGCAACAGACCAAGGTGCCTCCACCGGCCTCGGTGACTACCACTTCATTGCCGCAGATGTTGCACCTGTACTTCTCTCCGACTTTCTCCACTGACATGGGTTTGGAACTCCTCTCTGCGTAGCGGGCGCCGCACGGTGGCAACCGCTCTCAATCGAAGCGAAAACAGCGCCCGGAAGGCTACGGTTCTCGCACGAATGATAGCATGGCGCGCCGTGACTCGCCACCTGTGGGTATAGACGACCCTCAGACAAGTAGTGCGAGCGCTCACGTGGGTCTCGCAGGGTGTCATTCTCAGCACCGATAGTGGAGGAGGTCAAGACGGTACCAATTTCCCATTGACAGGCGCGAATGATCTCGGTAGTCTTGATACGGGTGGAGTGCGTCACTCATTCCTCGCACCTTTCTTTGGGGACTCTGTGATTCCAGACGTAGGGCTGAGTGTAGAATGACGTCTGAGAGCTCGCGGGTTTTCTTCGTGACAACGCTGATGCTGGCCTTGCTTGTAGCCGCCTTCGGTGGGGCAGAGCAGGCAGCCTCTGCTGACCTGCGTGGGCAACGAGCTGCGCCCCTGGCTGCGACGACTCTTCTGGTCTGCAAGTCGGGGTGCAGCTATTCCACTATTACGGCTGCGGTGAGCGCCTCCAGCTCCGGCGACACGATCAAGGTCGCCCAGGACACCTACAATGAGGTGGTGCATGTCTACAACAAGGCCCTCACTATCCGGGGTGGATACTCTAGCTCGAACTGGAACGTGCAAGACCCCGCAGCGTACGTGACCATCATCAAGGCCAACACTGCCTCCCCGACTGTGAAGCTGGTTGGCCCGGATGGGGGCACCTACATCGGCACGCTAGATGGCTTCACCATCACCGGGGCCAACACCTCGGGGGTGGGTGGAGGCGTCTTCGTCAGCAAGTACCGGGCCACCATCAGCGACAATCGAATCCACAACAACGAAGCGGCCAGGGGCGGAGGCATTTCCGTGTCCAACGCGACCAACGTGGTCATACAGGACAACGTGATCGAGGACAACATCGCGACCGCGGACGGCGGCGGCATCCGCGTGCAAGGCTCCACAGTCTCCATCATTGGCAATGAGATACTCGACAACACCGCCACCAACAACGGTGGAGGCATCCACGTCATCGGCGGGACGGTTACCATAGACGACAACACTATCAAACGCAACGTCTCCCGGCAGAAGGGTGGTGGGGGGATCATGGTGGACGGTTCTTCCCACTTCACCATCAGCAACAACCTTATCCGGAGGAACCGGGCGGACCTAGGGGGTGGGGGCATCCGTGTTGAGGCCTCGGAAGGTGTGGTCCAGGCCAACGACATCAAGTTCAACACTACGTCTCACATCGGTGGCGGTCTCACTGTCTACGAGTCGCAGGTGGATGTCGTCGACAACGACTTCTCGTTGAACACTGGTGAAAAGGGCGGGGGCGGGCTCCAGTACACCGTCGACTCCACAGGCCTGATCAGCGACAATCGGATCGTGGACAACGAAGGGGGAGCCGATTCCAGGGGTGGCGGCATCCACTTTTGGCGGAGCTCACCGCAGTTCATCGGGAACACCGTGACCGACAACACGGCGGGTAGGGCGGGTGGCGGAGTGCACATAGAGGAGTGTAGCCCGCTGATCCAGGACAACGTGATCACAGACAATCACTCTGGCGAGCACGGTGGGGGCGTCAACAGTGCTGTGACCTCGGCACCGACGCTGGTCGGCAACACCATTGGCCACAACACGGCGTCCGGTAGGGGCGGCGGCATCTTCGGCTATGATGGCGCCATACGGATCGACAGCAACGAGATTGTGGATAACCAGGCGTCGACGGCTGGAGGGATCTACCTGGTCAGTTGCGGTGGTTTCGATATTACCAACAACATCATCGCGCGCAACAAAGCCACCTCCGAGGGGGGTGGCATACACGCGACCTCGGACAACCGGGGTAACATCATCAACAACACCCTGGTCAACAACAACTTGGGGGCGGGTGGCGAGGCGATCAATCTGAGAGGCAACCGTAGCATACGGATCGCCAACAACGTCCTGGTAGGACACACCTACGGAGTCCGTCTCAGAGACGGGACGGCGCCTACTGTCGAGTACAACGACGTGTGGAACAGCAGCATCAAGGACTACGAGGGCGTGAACGGTAATCCGGGCCACATCTCCTGCGACCCTGGGTTCGTGAATCCGGCTGGTGGAGACTACCACCTGACCGCCGGTTCATGTGTGATCGACAACGGGACGCAGTCCGGGGCTCCGGCCGCGGACTTCGACGGAGATGGGCGGCCGCTGGACGGCGATGGGAACGTAGCGTGGGACAGGGGGGCTGACGAATACCTCAACCCGGTGTGGGTGACCAAGGAGGTTGACGACGCGGTCGTTGATCCTGGTGATCTCATCGCCTATACCATCACCTACCGTAACAACTTCGGGTCCACTGTGACCGGGGTGGTGATCAGTGACATCCTCTCCGACGACTTGATCGACTCCGGCTACTCCTCCAGCGGGCCTACTCTCAGCCTGCAGGGCGGCACTAGGTACGTTTGGGACGTACCAGGGGGCCTCGCTCCTGGGGCCGAGGGCAGCATCGTCATCAGTGCACAGGTCGATCCATCCCTCGCGACACCGAAAGCCATCCTCAACGAGGTGCAGTTCTCCATGAATGGCTATGGCCCGTTCCAGGACGACGCACTCATCGTGGTCGGTGGGTTGAGGACCTACGTTCCCGCAGTGCTGCACGTGTATCAGTAGCCGGAATCAGTCACCACGGGCTCCCCGCCCTGACTGACGGACGGCTGATCGGCCTACACGACTGACCTCAGAGATTCCTCCTCTTCAGACGTGGTGTCGCACAGCACCACGCAGCAGCCTATCCGCGCCTGATCAAGCCCCAAGATCGGGCAGGTGTCCAAGAGCGGCCTGTACGCCGCCTGACGTGGCGGTGTTCACTGTGCATCGCATCGTATGCGCCAGCAGCAGTTGTCGCCTCTGCTGGCTGAACCGAATACAATGGTTGGCGGAGGCGTTTAGGTAGTGAGAAGGGCAGCCAGGAGGAAGAGCCGACCAGTGGAGATCGAACTGGGGCTGATCAGGCAGGCTCAGCGGGGAGACAGACGGGCCTTTGGTGAACTGGTCCGACGCCATCGCGAAGGGACCATCAATGTGGTTTATCGCATGTGTGGGGATGCAGCTCTGGCTGAGGAAGCTGCGCAGGAGGCGTTCATCCGCGCCTGGACAAACCTCCCCAAGTACAAACCTCGGTCGCCCTTCCGCAATTGGCTGTACCGCATTGCCGTCAACGTGGCTCGCGACGCGCTGCGGCGGGAGCGACCGTCGGTGGACATGGATTCAGTGGTCGTGGCTAGCCCAGAGCGGGGGCCAGAGGCGGCGGCTGAAGTTGAGGAGAGCAGCCAGAGAGTCCGCCAGGCCGTGCTAAACCTTCCTCCCGCCAGCCGCTCGGTTCTGGTGCTGCGAGAGTATGAGAATCTTTCCTACAGGGAGATCGCTGACACGCTGGGTATCCCCATTGGGACCGTGATGTCGCGCTTGAACTACGCTCGGGGGCTCTTGCGACAGACGCTGACCCCGTACATGGAGGGAGCATGAGAGATCACGCTTCGCACTGGCTGGGCGCATATTTGGACGGTGAGTTGCGGAGGCTTCGGCGCCGATGGGTGGAATCTCATCTGGAGGAGTGTACCGCGTGCCAGAGAGAGCTCAACTCCTTGAAGACGCTGAGGGCGCTGCTCCAAGAGAGTCCGGCCATGGAGCCCGCCATTGCTTCCGGCCGGTTCGCGGCCCAGGTGGCGCTGAAGTTGCCGCGTCGCCAGGAGCAACCACCGGCGGTGAGGGCGCTGGAGATGGGCTGGAGGATGGTCCCAGTGGGGCTGTTGCTCGTCTTGGCCTTCGTCCAGACTGTATTCATCGTGGCCGGCGCGATCCGGGTGGCTCTGTGGCTAGGTCTCGGAGGCGACGTGGCGGCGGTGGTGTTCCCATCGTCAGCCGGAGGGGTATCCTTCCCGGATGTTTTCGCTCTATCGCAGGCAAGTCTGGTGGATGCCTTCCAGATGACTATTGGGCTGGTGCGGAGCGGAGCTGCGCTGGCGTGGCTACCAGTGTTGAATGTTCTGTTGCTGGTTGTGATCGGTATGCTGTACTGGAGCTGGCTGGCTAGCTGGTGGGTCCGTCGGCGACATCAGCAACTAACGGCCTCGAATGGTTTGGGGTAGAGGCCATACAGAGAGGAGAGGTAAGAGATGGATCATGCAAAGGTTCTCAAGCGGTCGTGGGAGATCCTGTGGCGCTACCGCGTACTCTGGGTCTTCGGAGTCATCGTGCTGCTGTGCGCGGCAGGGGCTCCAGCCAATCCCACCGTGAATCTGGGCGACGGCAGCGGGTACGAGGGAGCAAACGGAGGCCCTTGGACCGGCGAGTGGCAGTGGGAGGGCGAGCCCTTCGCTGAGGTCATGCCGCAGATTGTGGCGGCTCTGGCTGCCGTGGCGGGGGTCATTCTCGCCCTTGTAGCCGTGCTCTGCTGTCTGGCCATCATTCTGACCATCGCCAAGGTGGTATTCCTCTACGTTGGGGAGACGGCGCTGATACGGATGGTGGACGATTACGAGGAGACGGGCGAGAAGCGCGGCGTAAGGGAGGGGTTCCGCCTGGGTTGGTCGCGAACCGCTCTGCGCCTCTTCGTTATAGACCTGCTGACACGAATACCCGGCTTCTTGACGCTGTTCGTCTTGCTCCTGTTGGGCGCAGGGCTCTTCGGCTTGATGGTCTTGATACGAGATGGTGTGGTGCTGAAGATCATTGGTGTGATCGCGGGCATCGGCGTGGGATTCCTGGTGATCCTTGCCTCCATCGTGATCTCGGTGGCGATATCCCTGGTGCGGCCGTTGATCTTCCGCGTCTGTGCTCTGGAGGAGCGAGGCGTGATAGACTCATTCCGTGTTGGCTTCGACTTCATCAAGACGCATTTGACGGACACGGTGATCATGTGGCTGATCATGATCGGCGTTCAGATAGGCTGGGCGATAGTGATGATCCCGGTCGTCCTCCTCCTCTTGTTGGCGGGTGGAGCGCTGGGCGGGCTCGCGGGCCTAACCGTCGGCGGATTGTCGAGTCTGGTCTTCGAGGGGGCGATACCCTGGATCGCGGGCTTCGGCGTTGGAATACCCATCTTCATCCTGATCGTGGCGGTGCCCTCAGTTTTCCTGGGGGGCCTGGCGGAGGTATTCAAGTCCAGCGTCTGGACCTTGACCTACCGGGAGCTGCGGGCCCCGGAGGGCCTAAAGGAAAACTCTGGAGAGCTGGCTGATCCGGCGGCGTCAGCCGCGTAAGCACTTGCCGCGAACAGCTGCATCAGTCGATAGTGGGGGCACGGTTTGCCGTGCCCCTACTCTCTTTTCATCGCCTGGCGCTGGAGTTCCTCGGGCATCTTCTCGATGGCGTACCTGAGGGCCGTTCTGGGCATGGCAGCCTTGTTGTGCATCACGTACTCGAAAACCTCATCCTCGTACGTCTTGCTGGCCACCTTGAGCATCCACCCATACCCCTTCTGGACCGTGTCATCTGGATCGGTGAGCAGGGCATCCGCTACCTGGAAGACGTGCTCCAGGTTCTTGCCTCTCCGCGCTCCGTAGATGAAGGTCACCGCACAGGCCCGGCGCAGCCATCTGTTGTCTGACCGGCTCCACTCCTTGACCCGGGGTATGAACTCAGGATACTGTAGGACGAAGTCACCCAGGGCGTGAGTGCACAGGTCGTCGCAACTGGCCCAGCCGTCCACGTAAACCTCCAGCCATCTCTCCAGGACGTCGAAGTGATCCGGCCGGTATTGCCTTCTGCACCGGAAGCTCCAGTCAAAGGCGATGGTCCTGTGTTCGGATAATCGAATCTCGAGCAGTGTCTCGCAGAGGTCAATGATCCTGTCGATGCCGAGGGGCTTGACCTCTTTGAAGTACCTCACGCTGATCTCCCTGACAACTGGCGTCCTTACTCCCAGGAACCTGTCATCTTCGTGCCCGCAGTATTCCGCAATCCGAGTCCTGAACTCGGGATCGGCCTGATTCTGGAGATCGGCCCGTATCCTGTCCGGTATGGTTGCCGCATCCGGATCCATTCTCAACCTTCAGGGCTCCTACTAGGTGATGGCATCGCGCTTGGTCGGCACGGCTCCACTGTGGGTGGGACGGAGTCCTCTGTTTGGCGCGCCTCTGGCATAGGCCTTGCGTTGAGGTGTATCAAGCTCGGTAGGTGAAAGTGGCGCCCCTAGCACGCGGCGAAATACTTGGAAAGACGCGCGCAGGCCTCCTCCAGTTCGATCTTGCTGGCGGACCCGTAGGACAGCCGCAAGAAGCCTTCCCCATTGTGGCCGTAAACTGTGCCCGGCACGGCCGCCACCTGGGCGGTCTCGAGAAGATCTGTGGCCAGCCCAGCCGAGTCGGCGCAGTCCTCCACGTGGACGAAGGCGTAGTACGCACCCTGGGTGGGATGCCACTGTAGACGTGGTATATCTGCCAGGCTCCGGGCAAGCAACTGGTTCAGTTCAGATACGACGGCACGGCGTCGAGCGAGCTCTTCCGCGGGAGTGCTCAACGCGCCCAGGGCAGCTCTCTGTGAGATGAGCGGGGCGCACACCAGCATGGAGTCCTGGACCTTGATCGCCTGTTGGACGAAGTCTGCCTCCGCCACGAGGTAACCCACGCGCCAGCCTGAGAGGCTGAAGGTCTTGGAGAAGCTGCCGATGGTGATCACCTGGGAGCGGCATTCGGGGAGAGAGCCGACGCTGAAGTGCCGGGCGCCTCCAAATACGAAGTGCTGGTAGGTCTCATCGCTGATGATGACTATCCCTCTGGAGGACAGGTGCCTGGCTATGCGCTGTAGCTCCTCCGGGTCGTAGACGGCACCCGTGGGGTTGTTGGGCGAGACCATCACCAGCATCCGGGGCTCCATGTCCAGGTATGGCTCCAGATCCGCGAGGGTGAGCTGGAAGTCTATCTCTTCGCGGAGAGGCACCTCCACAGGAACTCCTCCCGCTATGCGAACAGTCATCTCATGATTGAAGTAGAAGGGAGATGGTAGAAGCACCTTGTCACCCGGCTCCAGGAGAGTGAGCACCGCCAGCATGAAGGCCTGGTTGGCTCCGGCGGTGACCATGATCTCTGTGGCCGGGTCGACCTTGATGCCATCATTCTCAGCCAGCCGCCTGCTCAACCCCTCGCGTAGGGAGAGCAACCCGGCATCGGCACCATAGAGATGGGTGCCGGGATCCTCGATGGCTTGCCGGGCTGACCTGAGGGCGCTGGCGACTGGCGGGAAGCTGGGCGCTCCACCGGCGAGGTTGACCACGTCGGCGCCGTGGTCCGTGAGTTCTTTCACACGTGCGCCAATCTCGTCCATTATCGCCGGGGCTATGTCTTGTATTCTGAGTGGTATGTTCATCTGCGTCTCCGTGGTAGGGCATCTATGGCGAGGCCTCAGCGATCTGGGTGGCGGCGGATACTCCCGTCGAGGATTGCCTTGCCGAGGACTGCGGGCGATGATACTATTTGTTGTGGAGAGGGAAGAAGAGCCTCGCTTGTGGTCCATGCCAGAGAATCTGATGGGCGCGGGCAACCACAATCGTCCCGAGCTACTATAGCACAGAGGTTTGGGGACAGCAACACGGCACGCAGGACTCTGTGGTCCACCACATGCTGACCCATAAGCCTGTGGCCGCGTTCGACGCTAGATCCAATCTACGTCAGTCTCTCGCCGACCACAAACCCTGCAGAGCGACACGAGGGCCAGATGCGTGGTGCATCTTCTCAGCCAATAGTTCGAACGCTGCCTTCAGTGAGAGGCGTATGCACGGGTAGATCGCCAACTCGGATCTGAGGGAGAGCCACGTGCCTCTGCCCGATGCTGGGTGGCACGAGATTGGCCGGTTCGCCCTGTCTTTTAATGGATACGAAGCGTGGGGCTCGTTCCGGAAGTGTGCTGATGTCGCGGATCGGTGGGCGGATGAAGGGGAAAAGAGAGAGGAGGAGCCATGTTCAATCGCGCTGCCTATGAGAACTCCAGGCCGGGCGGCATCGGTGTGCTGGAGGTGGCTAACGGTGCGGAGCCCAGTGAGGACGAGCCACGTCTCTTTGTACCTCTCAGACGAACGGAGTTGAAGGGGGAGATAGCCGGTCCGCTGGCCTCACTGCACCTGACCCAGGTGTACGGCTATTCCAAAGAGCAGATGGACAAGGTGCTGGAAGCGGTCTACCGCTTTCCGCTGCCCGGCGACGCCGCCGTGACTGGCGTGACGGTGACCTTCGGAGAGGTGGAGATCAAGGCCGAGTTGAAGGAGCGCAAGGAGGCCGAGGAGGACTACGAGAAGGCCAAGAAGGAGGGCAGACAGGCCGCGCTGGCCACTCGCCAGTCGCCCGATGTCTTTGCGCTCCAGGTGGCCGGTATCCGGCCTGACGAGGACGTGCAGGTGGAGACCTCGTATGTGCAGCTTGCCAAGGCCGAGGGAGACGGGTGGTCCCTCAGAGTGCCTTTGACCACCGCGCCACGATACGTGCGCAGCGACGAGTTGACCGCGAGCCAGGCCCATGGGCAGCCGCTGCTTCTTCTGCGGGACCCGGGCCACCGCTTCTCTCTCGACGTGACTCTGGATGGAACCGATTCAGTGGCCAGCGACACCCACGAGCTCGATCTGAGCGAGGTTGACGGAGCCATACGCGTGCAGCTGCGAGACGGGGAGGTGATCCCGGACCGAGACTGCGTGCTGTCATGGCTGCCACGGCTAGAAGAGAGACGCCCGAGTCTTCAAGTCATGCTCCACGAGGACCCCTCGTCGGATTGGGTCTACTTCCTGGCACTGGTTGCCTCGGCGGCGAGCCAGAAGGAGGCGCCCGGAGTTCCACGGGAGGTGATCCTGCTGGTCGATCATTCTGGCTCCATGCATGGCCCCAAGTGGGAGGCGGCGGATTGGGCCGTGGAGCAGTTCCTGCTGGACTTGACCCCTCAGGACGACTTCGCCCTGAGCCTGTTTCATAGTTCCCCTCGCTGGTTTGCCAAGCAGCCCCGCCGCGCCGAGCAGAAGGCCGTGGAAGCGGCCGTCAAGTTTCTGCTGAAGCACAAGGACAGCGGCGGCACGGAGTTGGGTGTGGCCCTCGAGCAGGGACTTCACCTTAAGCGATCGGCTGACCAACGGGCCAGGCACGTGGTCATTGTGACCGACGCCCAGGTCAGCGATGCAGCGCGTATTCTTCGCCTGGCCGACGATGAGGCGGATCGCGAGCATGGGCGAAGGATCAGCGTGCTGTGCATCGATGCGTCGCCTAACTCCTTCCTGGCCTCGGAGGTGGCGGAGCGGGGAGGCGGTGTCTCCAGGTTCCTCACCAGTTCCCCAGACGAGCTGGATATCACTACCGCCCTTGATGGGGTCCTGAAGGACTGGGCCCAGCCGGTTCTGGCCGATGTACGATTGGAGGTAGACGGACCTGGGGTGCAATCCGGGAGCCGGCAGGTGGCGAGTGGTGGTGAAGAGAGTGGGAGCTTCATCGACCTGGGAGACCTGCCTCGCGGCCGAGCGCTGTGGGTGGCGGGCAGAGCGCCTCGCTTTGATTGCACCCAGTTGCGCTTTCGTGTGGCCACAGCAAGTGGTGATGAGGTCGCTTCACACAAGGTTGAGCTGGGCGAGGAGAGCACCGCGCGCCCGGCGCTCAAGGCTCTCTTTGGGGCGCGAAGGGTCCTGGGGCTGGAATATCTGATCAACTCCGGCCATTCCATTGATGAGTTGCGAGAACAGCTCGCGCACCTGCAATACGATGCCGCTGAGGTCCTTGGCAAGGAAGACGTGCCGTCGAAGGTCTATGCGGAGAACGTGCGAGAGGATGCCCGCAAAGCCCTGCGCTCCTTGCTGGTGCAAGAGGCGCTGGAGTACGGCCTGGCTAGTGCGGAGACCGCCTTCGTTGCGGTGCGCAAGGAAGAAGGCAAGCTGGTAGAGGGCACAGTGCCCGTGGCCAACGCCCTCCCCTCAGGATGGTCGGATCACTTCCTGGCCATGAGTATGGGTCCCTACGCGCTGCGCTCTGGCGCGGTCCCCAAGGGGGTGGCGCTCTCTGCACCTACTGGCCCCCCGTCTTTCATGAGGACCGCGATGGACAGCTCCGCGGCAGCCATGGGCGCGCAGCTTGCCTCCACGGGTGCCTTCCTTGCAGAGCCTGACAAACCGGCGGAGCCTGCTGTCATTTTCTCCGGGGTCCCGCCATTCGTGGGGACCGAGGCTGTCCTGTTCGATTCTTCCCGCGACCAGGATGCAGACACACTTCCGGAGTCGGCGACCATACGTCTGATACAGGTGCGCTTCCCTGAGAAGGAGCTCGATCCTAGCTCGCTAGATCCCGGGCTTGAGGTGGTCATCTTCGTCGGTGATCTGGCTTCACCTCGGGCGACGGTGCGCCTGGCCGACATGGTGCGGCGGAGAGGGCAGCGGCCGCTGAACGTCTCCAGAGCGAAGGGAGATGTTGTGCACATCGTCCTGGCAGATCCGGGGGGCGCTTGGGGCCAGAGTGCCCCAAACCTTGAGGTAGCGCTGGCATGGTAGGATTGAGACCCTTGGTGCTGCGGGACGAGTCCGGGGGATAGCACGGGAGTGACCGGCGCTCCTGACAGAGTCGAGAACGGGCTACTCATCTGGCTTCTCGAATCGATGGATGGTCAGCGAGAGCTTCTTGTCACAAGAGCCTCTGCGGTTGCCTCTACGAAATGGGTCCTGCTTCTCGTGTCCTTGGTGGCTGTCATTTCTCTCTTCCTCAGCAGGGTCATCCAGGCTGTCCGTCGGCAGAAGAAAGGTTTTGAGGGATGGAGCCGGGAGAGATCAGACCGGTTGCGATCTGCGTCTTCAGGGATGGGGACAAGATCTACGTAGGAAGGTATGTCGATCCTTCCACCGGTGAGACGTTCTTCAGGCCTCTGGGGGGTGCGATTTGTTTTGGGGAGCGGGGTTGCGACTGCATCATCCGCGAACTGCGCGAGGAGATGGGAGCAGAGGTGAAGGATCTGGCCTTCGTAGGCATGCTGGAGAACATGTTCATCTACGATGCAAAGCCGGGCCACGAAATCGTACTCATCTATCAGGCGGATTTCGAAGATCCGGAGATCTATGGAGCAGCCTCGGTGCTTTGCCGGGACGATGATGGCGAGTTCCCGGCCTACTGGATTCCCCTTGCCGACTTCGAGACAGGCCGAGCTGTACTGTATCCGGAGGGCCTCCTGGATCTGTTGGCGTCTGATTGAGCCACATCTGGATACGTCTGAGACCGCGCATTAGCTCTCGCGGATTCCAGTATGGTGTCGCGGAGGATGCCCGTGAGCAAAGCAGCGGTGAGCGTGATCTACTTGGTCATCTTGGGGCTCATGATGGTCGTTGTTGTCTACCACCGCGTGGTGGCAGCAGACTACGAGCTTCCCCCTCTCTTCAGGGACTCCGTCTATGGGCGTCCTGCAGTCATCGTATGCTTCGCCGGCTTTTGTGCTTCTGTAAATGGCCCAGCCGGCCCTTCTCCTCATTAGGCATCCTGGATCTTCCGGGAGCTATCCGGAGGGCGTTTGCTTTGCGCTCCCCCCAGTAGAGCATATAGAATCCGTCGTGCTGGAACGGGGTGCGTCCCGGTGGCGCGCTGGCAGTGAGGATCACTGAAAGGATATGGCGATGGAAACGGAAGCCGATGTGGGGAGCCTTCCCCACTGGAACCTGTCGAACATCTATCCCAATCTGGAAGGGAGGGAGTTCATTGACGCCGTCAGCCAGGCTAGAGCCAAGTTGGACGACCTGGATGCCTACGTATCCGAGCACCAGATCAGCAGGTCAGGCGCCAGGCCAAAGGACTCCAGGCAACTGGCGGAGATCATAGGTGGCTATCTGGACAGGGGGAACGACCTTCTGCGGTTGTTTGGAACGCTCGAGGCTTACGTACATGGTTTTGTGTCTACAGATTCGTATGACACAACTGCCAAGCGCCTGGAGTCAGAACTCGAGGTGCTAGGCGTGCGATTGCAGCGGTTGGGGGTGTTCTTCCAGGGATGGATCCGCACCATTGTGGAGGATCCCGACGCCTTGCCTGCGGCGGTGGAGCATGACGGTTCGGCGAAGGAGCACGCCTTCTTCCTCACAGAGATCGCAGAGCTGAGCAGATATCTGATGAGCGAGGCTGAGGAGACTCTGGCCTCGGAGCTCTCGCTCAGCGGAGCCACCGCCTGGTCCAAGCTCCAGGGAGTGGTATCTTCTCAGGTCAAGGTGCCTTTCGAACTGGAGGGCAGAGTTGAGGATCTGCCTATCACCGTTCTCATCAACCTGCGCAACCATCCAGACGAGGATGTAAGGCGCAGGGCCTACGAAGCAGAACTCAACGCGTGGGAGAGCGTGAAAGAGCCACTCGCGGCAAGCCTGAATGGTGTCAAGGGAAGCGTGATCACTCTGTACAAGAGGCGGGGTCGCACCGATGCTCTCCACGAGACCCTCGATCAGGCCCGCATCGACCGTGAAACCCTGGAGACCTTGCTCAGCGTGATGCACGATTCGTTCCCCATGTTCCGCCGCTACTGGCACTGCAAGGCGGAGAGACTGGGCAAGCCGGCGCTGGCCTGGTGGGACCTGTGGGCGCCAGTAGGGCGCCTGGAGCGGCGGTACACGTGGAATGAAGCCAGGGAGTTCATCCTGGGGCAGTTCGCGAGCTTCTCAGGTCCGCTGGAGGCCCTGGCCCGGCGTGCATACGACCACAACTGGATCGACGCCGAGCCCCGCGATGGAAAGCGAGGAGGCGCCTTTTGCATGAGGGTGATTGGCGTCGAGGAGTCGCGAGTGCTGTGCAATTTCGACGGCTCACTGGATCAGGTCTCTACCATCGCTCACGAACTGGGTCACGCCTATCACAACGAGACCCAGATGGGAAAGACCCCCTTGCAGAGGCGAACGCCCATGACCCTGGCCGAGACGGCGTCCATCATGAATGAGACCATCGTCACGGATGCCGCGCTGGCTCAGGCCGCGGATGCCGAGGAGGAGTTGGGAATCCTGGAGGTCTTCCTCCTCAATTCGAGCCAGGTCATTGTGGATATCTACTCGCGCTACCTCTTCGAGACCGAGGTGTTCCAGCGCCGAGAGGCGGCAGAACTCTCAGCCGACGACTTCTGCGAGATGATGAGCCGTGCTCAGAAGGAGACCTACGCGGAGGCATTGGATCCGCAGCATCTGCACCCTTACATGTGGACCTGGAAGCCCCACTACTACAGCCCTTCGCTCTCGTTCTACAACTTCCCCTATGCCTTTGGGCTGCTCTTCGGGTTGGGGTTGTACGCCATCTACCAGGAGCGGGGGGCGGACTTCTTGCAGGACTACGATGCGCTCCTGCGGAGCACCGGCGAGGGGACGGCCGCCGAACTCGCTGCCCGTTTCGACATAGATCTCAAGCAGCCCGCCTTCTGGCAGGGCAGTATGAAGGTCATCGAGGAGCGCATCGACAGATACGTGGCTCTGTGAGATAGTGCCTGGATTACGTAGCTCGACGGCATGCCGTGCGGTTACGGAAGGACAGGGCATGGCAGGGGTCGGACCATGGTGTGGCCACAGGCTCACGACGCTCAGAGAGGCAGGACTCGGCATACCCGGCTGAGGAGCAAGCCAGCGCGCTCTGATACGTGGGAGAGGGCTGCACGTGTCGAGTAAGCAGAGAGAGTCAGGAAGGTATCGAGGCGGCTCGCTTCGGCTACCGGGCTACGACTACACGCAGGCCGGAGCTTACGCGGTCACCATTCGAACACGGAGAGCCCAAGCGTTGTTCGGCGAAGTGGTGGATGGGAGAATGCGTCTCAACTCCCACGGACACGTTGTACAGAACTACTGTGAAGAGATCCCCACGCATTTCGCCCATGCCCGGCTGGACACTTGCGTGATTATGCCCAATCATGTGCATGTCATCATCATTCTGCGTGACCAACATCAACGGTTCGGTAGACAGACGCACGGGGGCGGCGAGCAGTTCGGGCATCCAGTCCGCGGCTCGCTTCCCACGATCATCCGCTCTTTCAAGTCTGCAGTCACGAAGGGGGTGAACGAGTTGCGCGGCAGCCCGGGCGGCTTCGTATGGCAACGAGGGTATTATGAGCATGTCATACGGGACCAGCGCGAGCTGAACGAGCACCGGAAATACGTGCTTCAGAATCCCGTGCGGTGGTCGCTGCAAGTCGATTAGTAGAACCATGTGCCACTCAGCCGCGTGCTTCTACGCGGGTCTAATCGCAGCGGCCATTCCCGCCTAAACACTTCTGTAGCCGCACGGCATGCCGTGCGGCTACGAGGGCTGTCGGATAGCCGTGCAGGTTGTGTAGGGGATCATCGAATATGAACGTCCTCGCCATCAACGGTAGCCCTCATGGAGGGAAAGGCAACACGGCGCTAATCCTGGACCCCTTCCTGGAGGGGATGCGGGATGCGGGCGCGGACGTCGAGCTTGTCTGCACCCGGGACCTTGACATCAATCCCTGCCTCGGGTGCTTTGGCTGCTGGATCAAGACCCCGGGCCAGTGCGTCCAGCAGGACGACATGGCGGGGCTGCTGCCTTGGCTAAGGGAGGCGGATATGTGGGTCTTCGCCTCCCCGCTATACTTCGATGGGCCAAGCGGATCCCTGAAGAACCTCATGGATCGCATGACGGCCTTCCTGCGGCTGCCTGCGGAAGTTCGCAGTGGCCGCAGCCGCCACCTGGTGGAGGACGAGGTGAAGGGGGGTAAGGTGGTGCTGGTCTCCAACTGCGGCCTGTGGGAGATAGGCAACTTTGAACCTCTCGTCGCTCAGGTGAAGGGGTTTTGCAGGCACGTGGATAGGGAGTTCGTGGGAGCGCTGCTCAGGCCCCATGGACAGACCCTGCGGGATGTCCTCCGCCGAGGTGAGCTTGTAGACGACGTACTGGAGGCAGCCCGAGAGGCGGGTCGCCAGCTGGCGAGGGAAGGACGGGTATCCAAAGAAACGCTCGACATCGTAGGTCGTGAGCTGGTGTCACTGGAAGAGTATCTGGAGAGCATGAACCAGAAAGCTAAGAGGCTCGAATCCCGGTTGGACAGTGAGTAAGCCCAGCATGGTTCCGACGACGGGCGGGATTGGACCCCTTCATCGGCCCTCTTGATCCTATCGCACCCTTTGGAAGCGGATCAGACCTTCCTCTGAACCCTTTCCTCGCTGGACGAAGCCAGCCTTGTCCAGAACGCGGATGGCAGTCGGATTCTTCGATCGCGGTGGACCCGCAGGGCAACGTCTACACTCTGTGGCGCGACCAGCGCGGCGGAGAGAATCCCATCTATGAAGATATCTACTTCTCATTTCGCCCGCGGCAGGTCTTGTGGTTGGGCGACCTGGTCAGGGACGATGCGGACCGGGATGGAGTGCGCGACGTGGGCGAGCCTGGGGTACCAGGCGTTGTCGCTTCTCTGTATGCGAACGGGAGATGCACAGGTCCCGCCTTGTGGACCGAGATCACCGACACCAACGGTAACTACTTGTTCACCAATGTGCTCAGCGGCACCCATTGCATAGAGTTCACCGGTATACCATCGGGCTGGGACATTACTTCCCAGGACCAAGGGACCGACGAGACACTGGATTCCGATGCCGATCCCGCTTCAGCTCAGATACGGCATCTTGATCTGATGGCCGATGACTACGACCAGGACAAGGGTCTGTACAGGCTAGAGGAGTTCATCCCTGAGGGTGGGACCTTGCTGCTCTTGGGCAGTGGACTAGCGGGCCTGGTGGGCTGTGCCCGCCTGCGTGGGTGCAAGAGGTGAGCCGGGACTCAGAGTGTTGTGCAATCGGACGCGAAGGCCCTTCCCCAGGGCATGAGTCTTACTGGTTGGTAGCCTCTTCTCGGTTCTCTTCCCTCGATGGGATGCTAATCTAGGGCGTCGACACGGCCTGCCATCGCCGTGGGCAGCGGAAGCCGCGCAGCTGCTGAGGAAACGATCGAACTAGGGGAATACCTTCCCGGGGTTGAGGATGCCTTGGGGGTCCAGAAGGCTCTTGATCTCGCGCATCAGGCCCAGGCTTGCCCCGTGTTCGCGCTCCATGAAGGGTTGTTTGCCGATCCCCACGCCGTGCTCGCCCGTGCACGTGCCGCCCAGCTCCAGGGCGCGAGAGACGATGGCTTCGTTGGCCCTCACGATTCTTCCCCATTCCTCCTCGTCTGAGGCGTCGCCCATGAACACGACGTGCAGGTTTCCATCGCCGGCGTGGCCGAACGGGTAGCCCGTCACGCCGTGGTCGCGAATGATCTCAGCAGTGTATTCTAGAATCTCAGGGTAGCGGGAGATAGGCACGGCAACGTCGGCCACGAAGGGATCGGCTCCGGGATGGGTATGCTTGATGCTCTCGTAGGTCTCGTATCGGGCCTCCCATAGCTTGTTTCGTTCGTCTATACCCAGGCCTGGCTGGAACGAGAGGGCACCGGCTTCCTGGCAGAGGTCCTGCACCGCACCCAGCTCTTCCTCGAGAGCGATCTCGCTCGCACCCTGAAACTCCAGAAACAGGGTGTGCTCCTCTCGCAGACCCAGGCCTCTGTCCCTGTTCAGCATCTGAACCAGGTCGGCGGTCAGCACCTCCAGAGCGGTAGGGGAGAAGCCCCAGCGCATGATGTCGAACACGGCTTGGGCGGCCGCTTGCAGGGTGGGGAAGGTGGCCACGGCAGCAGAGTGGTGAGCCGGTATTCCCGCCAGGCGTAAAGTGGCCTGGGTGACGATGCCCAGGGTCCCCTCGGAGCCCACGAAGAGACGCGCCAGGTCGTATCCCGACGAACTCTTAGTGGCCAGGCTGCCGATCTCCATGATCTTGCCGTTGGCCAGCACGACGGTCATTCTCAGGACGTAGTCCTTGGTGGCTCCGTACTTGATGGTGCGCACGCCGCTGGCGTTGTTGCCGATCATGCCGCCGATGGTGGCCGCGGCGCCCGGGTCCGGAGGAAAGAACAAGCCATGCCTGCCTAGGGCCTTATTCAAGTCCTTGTACCCTACTCCCGCCTCAACGACGGTTATGAAGTCCTCCGGGCGGATCTCGATGATACTGTCGAAGCGTTGCATATCCACCACGATGCCGCCGAAGAGAGGGACGGGGTTCCCCTCGATGCTGGTCCCTGCTCCCCGGGCAGTGACGGGGATCCTGCGAGGATTGGCGATCTTCAAGATGGCAGAGATCTCCTCGGCCGAAGCGGGCATGACCACGACTTGAGGAGGAATCTTTGGGGTGTAGTATGACTCGTCGCGACTGACCAGTCCCAAGGCCGATTCTCCGGTGGAGAGGTTCTCGGCTCCCACGATAGCCTCCAGGTCCTTGAGTTCCTTCTCTGAGCAGCGACCCCACTCCATGGCGTCCTCCTGTTCCACCGTACCCGTGGCATGTCTTGGACTCGTGCAATGACAGAGCCACACTTGTTGGCGCGTAGCCTCACGATCCCCCGCGGCTACCTACGCTGACATCTTCGGGAAAGCCCCACCACTCTTTGAGCAGAAGATCCAACGGTGCCGATGGCGGTGCGCCCCGCTATCGGACGAAGATGTCTATGATGTCACGAAGCATGGTCGCCGCTGACGGTACCGGCGTCGGCTCATCGATGGCGGCCATGATGGTGCCGTAGATGTCAGTGTGGTAGACTACCCCCATCTGCTTGCGCCCCAGCCTGCCCAGGAGGTGATCCGTGGGCATCATGGTGGGAGCTACCCGCAGGTCGGCGCCGCCGTTTGCACGCCGCTCGGCGGTGGCCAGCAGCTTGTACACTCGACCGGCCTTACGTGCCTCCAGCACCGTGTCCTGGCTCAGCCCGGTGATGCCAGTGCGGTCCACGTCCGCCAGCTTTGCCGGGATGCCCATCACGGCGTTGACTAGAATGACCAGCTTCACGGCCGCATCCCAGCCGTCCAGGTCGAAAGAGGGGTCCGCTTCCAGAGAACCTTCCTCCCGGGCTCGCTCCCTGGCCTCTTCCCAAGATAGCCCATCGCCCAGCAGCTCCAGAATGAAGCCTGTGGTGAGGTTGGGCACCGCCTCGATGCAGTCAACGGTGGCACCCCGCAGATCCCGCATTCCAAGATTGATAGCCGGTAGACCACCAGCGACGGTGCCGTCGAAGCGTAGTTGGACACCGTGCTGCTCGGCTAGGTCGTGGAGCTCACGATAGGCCACGACCAGAGGTCCCTTGTTGGGGGTGACCACGTGCATGCCGCGCTTCAGGGCGGTGCGAATGTAGGTCAGTCCGGGCTCGGCGCCCTGGTTGAGGTTGACTGGAGAGGCTTCGCAGAGGATGTCGGCATCACGGTGGGCGACGAGGTCCCCGCCGGTCTCCGTGGCGCTGCCGACGTCTGGATAGTCGGCAACGGTACCTCCGGCCTCCTTGATGGCAGAGAGCTGGGCGGGGTCCAGGCCCTTCTCGTCGTAGGCGGAGCCGCGACTGTCGGCGGCACCGACGACTGGCAAGCGGAGGCCAAACTCGGCCTCCAGTTGCGGGCCTTTCTCCACGAGAATATCGCAGAACCTGCGGCCCAGGTTGCCCAGGCCGACGAGCAGGATGCGGATGTCTTGCGTCATAGTCGATTCCTCCGTGGCAGCAAACGGCGATTGAAACGAGTGGCTAAGGCTGTCGAACCTGGGTTGCACAGCATTCACGTTCGCTTCGCTGCTGGACGCATCCTGAGCAGGCCAAAGGCCGTATCGAAGGAGCGGGCCAGCGGGGGCTGCCGCACCGTTCTCCGTGCCGTCGACTGGGACCAGGATGGTTCTGGGAGTGCAGTATAGCAGAGCCATGGTTGGTGGGCAAGGGATTGACGTTCGTAGTGCTCTCGATCTCATCGAGGCCAGCGAGGGGTATGACACAGTCACGCGATGGAGAGAGTTGCTGCTATCCGTCACGCCGGCCGCAGATGTCTCCGCTGGAAGATCCACGTGCCGACGGCGAAGTACAGTACCGAGAGCAGAACCAGCGCCACCAGTTCGTACGCCACTTCATCGAGCCCGGCGCCCAGCGTCATAATCTTGTTGAGCGCGATGACCGCGTGCCGGGGCGGCAGGAAGTCGCACAGGGCGATGGGCTGCCCGGCGATCTCAAACAGCGTGACGGAGGGGATGGGGAAGATGGCGCCCGAGAGAAACATGAACACCCCCAGCGGGAAGTTGGCGATGACGAACGCCTGCGAAACCGACTTGGAAAACGCGGCAACGATCATGCCCACGCCGATCACGGATACACTGGTCGCCGCGCCCACGAGGACCGCCACCCACAGCGGGCCATAGCTGCGGAAGCCAAGCGCCATGGCTGCCGCCAGGGCCAGCAGCTCTGCCCCTACCCCCACGATAACCAGGGTCAGACTGGTTCCGCCCAGGAGGTCAAAGGCGGTCATGCGCGTGATCTGAAGCCGGCGCAGCGTGCCGTTCTCGACCTCACGCGCCACAGTCATCGATGCTGCAAAGACGAGCATGATCACCGCAAAGACGAACATGCCCGGTACGTACGTTTCGAACTCGGTGCGCGTTCCGGACCCGCCCAGCGGTTGCTCCACGTACTGCACCGGCGGCGTGAGGCCCGTGGCCTCCTGGATGTAGGAATCGACGGCCGAAGCTGCGAGAATGGCCGCGATGGGGTAGTAGGGGTTGGTAAGGTCGCCGCCGAAGACCAACTCTGTAGTCGCGGAGGTATCTCCCGCTTTCATGTTGGCCAGTTGGCGAGAGAAGTCCTCGGGGAAGAAGAAGTAGGCCACCCCCTTGCGGTCGCGGAGTAGAGCTTCTGCCTCTGCCAGGCCGGCGACCTCCCGCACGGTGAGCAGAGGGCTGCCGCCGGCATAGGTCACCTGGGCGATGGCATTCGTGACCTCCTCGCCAGCCTGATACGTCGCTCCCTCTATCTGAACTCCCGTATCCTCGTTGACGATGAGCACTCCATAGGCCGTGGAGCCCTCGGCGGGGAAGAAGAGCCAGTAGGCGAAGACGAAAACCGGCGCAAAGACCAGGGTGAGTACCAGCACCAGGAGGTTTCGAACCTGCTCCCTCACACTCTTGACGAAGACTGAGAGGAATCTCATTGTCTCAGCCTCCTGCCGGTGAGGTGGATGAAGACGTCTTCGAGGGAGTTCTCGCGCAGGCGTACCTCGCCGAAGGGTACGCCGGCTGCCTCTAACTTCTCGATGATCGGTGGCAGCAGGGCCACTGCGTTTCGTGCCCGTACGTGGAGCGCGCCATTGGTTGCACTGACGACAGGGTCACCCTTCAAACCTGCCAGGGCTGCCAACGCCTGCTCGCGACCGGCATCGTCGCCGGTCAGCGCGATCTCGAGTACGTCTCCTTCGCCGACGCTGCGCTTAAGGGCTTGCGGGGTATCGAGCACCAGCAGCTCGCCGTGGTCGATGATAGCCACGCGATCGGCCAGGCGGTCGGCCTCGTCCATGTTGTGGGTGGTGAGGATGACCGTCTTCTTCCGGGCAAGTTGCCTGATGTAGTTACGAACGGCGACCCGGCTCTGGGGGTCGAGCCCGGCTTCTGGCTCGTCGAGGGCGATGATGTCCGGGTCGTGCACAAGCGCTAGCGCCAGGTTCAGGCGCCGCTGCAGCCCACCAGAGAGAGTGCGCGCCTGTTTGTTCCGCTTCTCCACCAGACCCAGGTCCTCCAGAAGACGCTCGCCGCGTCGCCGCGCCTCATGGCCATGCACCCCGTACATCTCGCCGATGAACTGGAGCTGCTCGATGCAGGTCAGGTGGCTCCACAGGATGATCTCCTGTGGGCAAATCCCCACCCGCGTGCGTACGCTGGCAGTGCCACCGACGATGGGCTGGCCATGCACCAGCACCCGACCCGCATCCGGCTTGAGAAGGCCACACATCATGCTGATCGACGTGGTCTTGCCGGCACCATTGGGCCCCAGAAAGCCAAACACCTCTCCTGCGTAGATGTCCAGACTCAGATTGTCTACGGCGACAAGATCGCCGTACCGTTTGGTGAGGCCATCGGCCCGCAGCACAACATCTGGCATGGCTGGTCCTTTCAACTCACGTCGCGGTTCCTGGTGGGTGCGATGCCGCGCAAGATGAGGTCCAGCAGCGTGTCGAGAAGGTGGTCAAGGGGTATCTCGCCATCGGAGAGCTGGTAGTAGGTGTCTAGATACGGTAGCAAGAGGGAGTCGCCCACTGCGATCATCAGTGTGTTGACGATGCGGGCCGTGGCGTCGAGGTCGATGTCCTGCCGGATTTCGCCGCGCCGTTGGGCTTCTACCAGCATCTCGTGGACGATCTCGCGCAGGGTAACGCCGATGGGGCGCACCAGACGCTCTCCAACGTCGGGGTCGCCCTGGTAGGCTGCCCGAAGGAAGAACTGCACCAGCCCCATCTGCATCTGACTCCACTCGACCCCACCGGTGAGGTAGGCGGCGAGTCCTTCGCGCAGAGGCATCGACACCAGCAGAGGGCGGTACCGGTTGAACTCGTCAACTAGGTAGCGTCCGCACAACTCCACGGCGAAGTTGACCAGGCCAGCTCGGTTGTCGAAGTATTGATACAAGGACCCGACGGAGACGCCGGCGCGCTCTGCGACCTGCTTGATATGCAGCGACTCCGGGCCCCGCTCGACGGCTTCATCGAGGATGGCGGCCAGCACGGCTTGTTGGCGGTTTGGATCGAGGCGTCGGAAGGTACGAGTGACCAGCCCCTCCTGTTCCAGCTCGAAGATGTGGGTGTGGATTTGGGACCAGTGCGATACGTTCATCTGTTATGTATAGCCCGTTCACATTATATATCAACACCGGTCATAAGTCAAGTGGGTGCTGTCTCAGGCAACCTCTGTCGCGCGCCAATTAGCGTAGATGGACCAGCCAGCGTTCGCGCGGGACTGACTTGTGCGGGCACACTCCCGGTGGTACAATGCTGCGCGTGAAGGGTCGATGGTAACCCCATCTCCGGATCCATGCCACCCACCGTTCCTTGAGCGAGGCCGAGGTGCTGTGGTGCAGCACAGTCGAAGGTACTTGACCATGAACTCACTTCCGGATCTTGATTCCATCCAGGAGGCGGCTCGCCGCATCCGGCCGTACGCCCATCGTACTCCAGTGGTGACGTGCGCTGGCCTCGATGACATGTGGAACGCCGAGTTGTACTTCAAGTGTGAGAACTTCCAGAAGGTGGGAGCCTTCAAGTTTCGTGGGGCCTGCAACGCCGTTTTCTCCCTGTCGGCTGGGAAGGCCAGCCGGGGTGTGGGCACCCACTCCTCGGGCAACCATGCGGCAGCCTTGGCCCTCGCAGCCCAATTGCGGGGCATCCGGTCCTTCATTGTCATGCCCAAGAACGCCTCCGAGGTCAAGGTGGCTGCTGTGTCCGGCTACGGTGCCGAGATCTTCTTCTGCGAACCCAGCGAGGATGGGCGGGAGAGGACCATGGCCGAGGTGCTGGAGAAGACAGGCGCGACCTTCATTCATCCCTTCGATAACCCCTTGGTCATCGCCGGACAGGGTACGGCGGCAGTGGAACTCTTGGAGGAAGCTCCAGGACTGGATGTGGTCCTGGCGCCCGTTGGTGGCGGAGGACTGCTGAGTGGAACCGCTTTGGCTGTAGCCGGGCTTTCCACTGATACCAGGGTCATTGGGGCAGAGCCGGAAGGCGCGGATGATGCCTACCGCTCATTGCAGGAGGGGAGGATCATCCCCTCGGTGAACCCTCAGACGGTGGCCGATGGACTCCTGACCTCGCTTGGCCAGAATACCTTTGCCATTATCCGAGAGCATGTGGAGCAGATTGTGACCGTCAGCGAGGAGGCGATCATAGCCGGGATGCGTCACGTGTGGGAGAGGATGAAGATCGTCATCGAGCCCTCTGCGGCCGTGCCGGTAGGTGCCCTTCTGGAGGGCAAGATCGATCTCTCTGGTCAGCGCGTCGGTGTGATCCTCTCGGGCGGAAATGCGGATCTCGACAAGCTTCCGTGGATCTCCAACTGAGTTTCCGACCCCAATCGCTCTAGTTGGAGGGGCAAAGGGCTGGCGCTCATCGCGACGCCAGCCCATGTTGTGTCCCTCCGCTGGATCGCTCCTTCGATACGGCCTCCGGCCTACTCAGGATGCGTCCAGCGGCGGCCGTGATCCCGCTTTTCCCCCACCTTAGCTAGCTAGCGTGGCGCCGGGATACAGAGATCATCGGCTCCCTGTTCCGAGATCTTAACCTCAGGTTCGTTCTCAGCGATGAGGTCTCTGACTATGGCGGCCCACTTGACCTTCTTCCGCACCAAGTGGATGTGCTCTTCATCGGTGACCCAGGGCTGGTACAGGCTCTGTCCACCGCCTGCAGACAACGCGGGACCCGGCTCGAACTTGAAGTAGCAGGGCGAGCAGACCCTGGCTACCTCTGCCGCATCGTAGAATCTGTTGAAACCCCCGAAGGAGATGGAGGTATAGATGTAGAAATCCAGAGGTATGCTCACGGTCTGTCTGATGGAGGCCAAGTGAGGGAGCGTCAGGTCGCCAGGTGGATTGAAGGAACTGGCCCCCAGCTCCTCCAGCAGTCTGCCACCGGCAGCCGAACTGTGCGAGGTCCACACAGAGATCTTCAGCGCCACATCCTTGGGGAAGTTGCCCTGGTCCTGCATCCGGGTGACCAGCCAGAGCAGGCCTTCGTCCACCAGCATGAAACCCCTGATCCCGGCGTCATACATACGCATCATATCGGCGATAACCTTACGAAGCTCGTCTGAGCCGCGATGGTGCATCCCGGCCCGCATTCCTTCCGAGGAAGCGTACTGCCTGCCGGTGTCCCATCCGTTGCGAGGACCAGGCACGGCCACCACCTCCATCTCCTCCTCAGCGGCTATCTGCGCAAAGTCCCTCAATTCAGTCGTGTCAAACAGGATTCCTCCTTGGACGAGGGAGATGAGCCGGTGGACGGGCACGTTGCGGGCGCGCCTCTCTGCGGCTAGGGCCTCCAGGACTCTGGGCCCTTCAACTCCAGAGATTTCGATACGGTAGGAGCCGCCATCTGGAAAGCGTTTGTCGCTCGAGGGCAAATCGTACGCATCTCGTCCGGGAACCCCAGCCTGTTCCATGTACTGTGATACCTGATCCAATCTCATTTGGGACTACCTCCTCCGGTCCATGAGCTGCGATCACTGTGTTCAATTGAAGTGGAGCGCTGCATGATCAGTTTATGGGATCATCATTCACAGCCGCTTGACGATGTCGCGCCGGTATTGTGGGAAGTAATGGCCGATGACCATGAGATCGAAGGATCTCAAGATCGATTCCTTGGGTTCTCGTTCCAGAAGGAAGCGGAAGGACTCTTCGACTAGAGCCTGTGGGCTAGCTCTGCTCCCCACCAGATCCTGGTAGTCGCTCTTCTGAAGTGTGACCTGATGGCGAGTCTCACCCCTGCCTTTGGCGACCGTCACCACGAACTCGTACTGATCGTCGCCCTCTGTCATTCTGACCTCTATTTCCGCCATGATGCTCATCTGCCTCCTATTCTCGATATCGACCCGCGATTAGGTGCTTGGGGCTCGGCTTCTCGAAGCACTGCTGGTGCGAGCGGATCGCCGGAGCCAGAGCTTCGCGAGAACCCGCTTGTGACAACGCAATCTGGGAGGTCGCAGGTGCTGTCCGTGACGACGCGGATGGTCATGTTGGCGTCCTTCTGTGCGGATTGCACCGCGGTTGGGCGGTGGGAACCTCTGCGAGGCGGGAGATTCGCTACGCGCTGCTCAGAGCGGGGATCAGCAATTCGCCTGTCGGCTCAGGGGACCAAGACAGAGAGGGTTCCCGGGATTTCACTGAGCGCGTGGGCTCGATCTTCAATCATTCAGCAGTCGGGACGGACAGCCTTGCTTTCACAGCCATTGAGCGCACTGCGGTCTACGATCCCAATTGGTTGGTCTCGAGCTCCTCGGTCACCTTCTCCTCGGATTGTGGCTCTTCTGTGGCCGACAGTACCGCTCTTGCGTTGTCCAGGGCACTCCGGTACGCCCTGTCTACGGTAGGGGCGCTGGCGCTGGAACCTCGTTGCGCCCTCTGCTCTGCCATCAGGCGGAGTTGGTTGTGAGCATACAGGACGTCTTTGGCCTCTGGTGTGACCAGCAGTAGCAGCCGCGCCCACAAGCGCTTCAGCAGTTCCTCGGCCTCGTCCTGGCTGCTCCCTTCTGGCAGAATGGCCGCCAGATCCTCTATGAGGTCCTCTTCGATGAGAGACAAGAGGAAGTCCGTCAGGCCGTGATCGGCGGCTGCGTCGCCTAGCTTTTGCGCAGCGCTGCGACGCCGGGCGGGGGGCAGTTCGGCCAGCTGCCGGACCGCTTCCGTCTCCATGGGGCCGCACATCGTAGCGACTCTCTTTAGAAACTTGTCCCGTTTCATGTGGCGTGCCCATCGGACCCGCTCCCCTGGCGTGACATTATTGGGGGCGGCCAAGCTGGGAACAGAGTACCCCTAGCGGGGATGATGCGCCGTAACGTGTGATCCAACTCCTCTACTGAGCCGACAGATCCTCTTCGAGAATCCCGAACACGTTCCCCTCCGTGTCGAGGCAATAGCAGTGGTAACCAACCCCGGGGACGGTCTGCTTGGGCGAAACCACCTTACCGCCCGCCTTCTCCACCTTCTGTCTGTATTCGTCAAGGGATGGGACGCTGATCGTGTTGATGGTGGTCCAATCATCCTCGCGCCCCGTGATGGCGCCATCAATGCCCGGCTCGCCTTCTTCTTCCCCTGTCCGGATCAGCCAGTACTCCATCGGGCCTTCCCACTTGCTGATCTTCCAACCAAGGGCTTCTGTGTAGAACTCAACGGCCCGGTCTGGGTCGTCGGCGCAAATCTCAAAGTGAATCACTCTTGGCATCTGCTCCCTCCCGTTTTGTGACGGCGAACAACCGTGGACACGTTGTGGTCGAAATCAAGCACATCAGGGACAAGAGGGGCTCATCGAGCATATGACGATGAGCCTGCCGATTGCGGTTCACAGCTTGGCGACCCGTCGCACCTCCGATGGGAGATAGGTAGCGATCTTTGCACCTAGCATTCTAACACCCCTGCCATCCTTCGGCAAGGTGTCTGGAATGATGCCACCAGGAGGTTGGCTCTCCAAGTGGCGTGGCCAACTTGGTGACACTGGGGACGAGGCCTCTTCGAGGGCGGCTCAGAACAGCCATCCCGTCGGATGGCCACCGGATTGAGCCCCATTAGGGCCCTTCCACGTTGCGCATCTCAGCCACACTGTGGTAGAATATGTTAGTCATTCTCGCCTCGGTATGGGCGCGCTGCTGGGCATTCACAACCATGCAGGATGCGATGAAGGAACCAACGACGATAGTCGCCCACCCCAGGCACGCTGCCAGCGTGCTCTTCTCCCCCGACAGCCGCATCTTGGTCTCTGCCGGCATGGATAGGACCGCGAAGCTCTGGTCCGTTGCCTCATGGGAACTGATGGCAACCTTGCAGGCGCACGAGAAGAGCGTCAACACTCTATCGTTCTCCCCCGATGGGGCAACCCTGGCTACGGGTTCAACCGACACCACCGTGAAGCTGTGGTCGTTTCCTTCTGGGGATCCACTCGAGACCCTAGAGGGACATAAGAAGACCGTGGCCTGTGTGCGGATGTCTCCCGATGGCTCTCTCCTGGCCTCGGCCTCCTACGATGGTACGGTGCGACTGTGGTCGCTGGAGTCTCTCCAAGAGTTGAACACTCTCAAGGGACACCGGAAGAACGTCACCGCCGTTGCCTTCTCCCCTGATGGCAGAACGTTGGCCTCGAGCGGGCTGGGTGGCGCCATCTTGCTGTGGTCTCTGCCGGATGGTCAGCCTATGGGCACCCTGGAAGGCCACGAGGTTGCGGTGGGATCCCTCGCCTTCACAAAAGACGGGCGGTATCTGGCATCTGTTGGATACGAGCAGACCGCAAAGCTGTGGTCTACGGAGGATTGGGCTGTAGTGCGCAGTCTGGACCTGGCGGCAAGGCCTGGCTTCCTGGCCATTGCCCCCGATGACCGCACCCTCGCCATAGGAACGGAGTACAAAGTGCTGCTGTGGTCGGTGGAGGACGGCGGCTCATCGGTGAAGCTGCCGGTCAGTGTAAAGGGAGTGTACCAGCTTGCCTTTTCTGGTGACGGCAAGTGGCTGGCTATGGCGGCGGCGGACGGTAAGGTCCGCGTCTGGGAGCTTCCCTAGAAGGCGCTGCTGGGAGCCAGTTTGTGAGTCACAGCGCACCTGGCTTCCAGCTTCTATCGTGAGCAGATGGTTTCAGAGTGTCCGGAATGGACTGGCGATGATTGAAGTGATGGTGACGATCCGCCAAGGTAGGAATTGACCGGAGAGGGGACAGTGACGAAAGAAGAGGCGATCATGATGGAGGATCGGACGATGATATTGCTCGAAGGCAACATCGGTGCGGGCAAGAGCACGATGGGCAGGATCCTCAAGAAGTCCGGCCTTGTTGACTTCATTGAGGAGCCAGTGGAGGCCTGGCAAGAGGGGTTTGCGGCGAATCTGCTTGACGCCTTCTACAGCGATATGGAGCGCTGGGCGTTCACATTCCAGATCACGGCTTTCATCACGCGAGCCAAGACCTGGAAAGAGGTCTTGGCTCGCACCAATCATAGCCGCGTTGTCCTGGAGCGTTCCATCTTCACCGACCGCTATGTGTTTGCCACCAACAGCCATCGGCTGGGGGGCATGACCGACGCGGAGTGGCAGGTGTACTGTGGCCTGTGGGAGTTCCTCGTTTCCAACTACTGCGTGGAGCCGGATTGCGTCCTATACTACCGCACGCCAGCCGACGTGTGTGTGGAGCGTATGAAGGCCCGCGGCAGAAGCGAAGAGGCCGGGGTGAGCCTCGAGTATCTGCAGCAGTTGGAGGAACTGCATGATCAGTGGCTGCTTGAGCATCCCTGTGCTGTTGTGCTTGATGGCACCAGGGAGTGGAAGGCCGAGGAGGTGTGGGACCTGATGAAACCCCGTATCCGTGAGGCAGAGGGTGGCGAGGCCCATGTGCAGCCCGTGTTTGCCAACCCTGACCGCATGGGATAGAATCTGTCTGGTGCTTAGCAGGCACCCATCTACAGGTGAGGCGTCGGGTGCACGTGTCTCCCGAGTGAGCCCTAGCGAGTTCGAAGCGCGTGCATGTGATCCATCAGAAGGGAGGTGTTGTATCGACGAGAGGAACCACAAACAGAGTGAGTATTCACAGACTACTATACTGATAGGGAGGAAGACATGAAAAGGTGGATGTTGACAAGTCTGATTGTGCTGCTCGCACTGTCGATGGTGGTGGGCGCTTGCGCGCCAGCTGCTGCGCCGGAGCCCGAGGATGAGTGCGCCCTGAAAGTCGGCATGGTGTCGGACATAGGTGGGATCGACGATGCCAGCTTCAATGAGAACTCGTGGAAAGGCTTGGAAGACGCGGAGGCGGAGCTCGGTGTATGCTCCCAGTTCATCGAGAGCCAGGCGCAGGCGGACTACGAAAAGAACATCACGGAGTTCGCCGAGCAGGGCTACGACCTGATCGTCACCGTGGGATTCCTGCTGGGCGATGCCACGGAGAAGATGGCGGCGGAGTATCCCGACGTCAAGTTCGCCATCGTGGACTATGCCTACGATCCAGGGGTTCCCAACGTGGTGGGCATCGTCTTCGCCACGGACGGGGCCGCCTTCATGACCGGCTACCTGGCTGCTGCGTGGGCTGACTTGCAGGACCCGGACGATCCCGCGGTAGGCTATGTGGCGGGCATGCAGATCCCCACTGTGGAGATCTTCGTCGCAGGCCACGCGGCTGGAATTGCCTACTATAATGAGAAGTATGGCAAGGACGTGGCGTTCAGCGGCACCTACGTGGGGGACTTCGAGGCTGCCGATGAAGGCAAGACGCAGGGCCTCTCCTTGATCGACGAGGGTGTGGATGTCATCTTCGGCATCGGCGGCAAGACCGGAAACGGGGGAATCGCCGCAGCCAAGGAGCGAGGCAAGTGGGGCATAGGTGTGGATGTTGACCAGTACAGCACACTGCCCAACGAGAAGGACATCCTTCTCACGTCTACTATGAAGCGTCTGGACGCCGCCGTGTTCGGCGTGGTGGAGTCCGTGCTGGACGACACATTCGCCGGTGGTGGGGTCTATGTGGGTACCCTGCCGAACGGCGGCGTGGGCATGGCGCCCTTCCACGACTTTGAGGGACAGATCCCCGAGCAGATTGTAGCGGATCTGGCAGAGATCGAAGCGGCGCTCATCGCCGGCACGATCGACACTGGCTGGGAAGGCTAGCCTCAGTCTCTCGGCATGTAGTTCAGGGCGGTGCTGGGTTCCCATCCAGCACCGCCCATTCTGGAGGCGGCGGATCGAGTTGATCAGCTGATCTTATCCTCACAGCTCGATGGCTGAGGCCTGCTGTCTCAGGAGGGACCGACGATGGCGCCGATCTTGGAGGTCCGCAACGCGACCAAGCGCTTCCCCGGGGTGCTGGCCAATGATCGCGTGAGCTTCTCCCTCGACCAAGGAGAGGTACTGGCCTTTCTGGGTGAGAACGGTGCTGGCAAGAGCACCTTGATGAACATCCTCTATGGCCTGTATGAACCGGATGAGGGTGAGATCGCCGTTCGCGGCCAAGAGGTCAAGATCGAAGACCCCAACGATGCTATCCGCCTCGGCATCGGCATGGTCCACCAGCACTTTCAATTAGTACCTGTCTTCACCGTGGCTGAGAACATCGTCATGGGCACCGAGCCCACCAGGCCCTCCTTCTCCTGGCGGACGGCGGGGATCGCCGGCGCCGCCGGAGCACTGCTGTTTCTCGTAGGCGGCGTTCTTGCGTTGGACAACCCCATGCAATGGCTGTTGGCCGCGCTCTCAGGTGGCGCTGCGGTTGCAGGGACGTTTGCTCTGATCATACTGCTCAGCTGGCTGGCCAGGTTGAAGTTCCGCCTGTATTTTCCTATCACGGCGGTCGGTGTCGCGGCCTTGCTCTCGGCCATGGCCGCTGCGCTGGGTGCCACAGGACAGATCCCATTCCTCATCTTTGTAGCCATACTCTTCGCCGCAGCTTCCCATCCAGCCCTACGGGTGATCATGACCTCCCTGGACCGCCGCACAGCTGGGCAGCGCATCCGGGAGCTTTCTGAGCAGTACGGCCTGGCGGTGGATCCCGACGCGCTTGTTGAGGACATTCCAGTGGGAGTGCAACAGCGTGTGGAAATCATCAAGACCCTCTACCGCGAGGCCGAGATCCTCATCCTCGACGAGCCCACAGCCGTACTCACCCCCCAGGAAACCGAAGAGCTTTTCGAGATCATGCGCTCTTTGACGGACCAGGGCAAGTCCATAATGTTCATCACCCACAAGCTTAAGGAGGTGATGAACATCGCCGACCGAGTGATCGTCCTGCGGGACGGCCGACTGGTGGGAGAGACGACGACTCAGGAGACCTCACAGGAAGAGTTGGCTGAGATGATGGTCGGCCGGGAGGTGGACCTGGTCGTGGATAAGGGACCGGCGTCCCCGGGTGAGGTGGTGCTCGAGGTAGAGGATCTGAAGGCGGAAGACCTTCGAGGCTATCCAGTCTTGCGCGGCGTGGACCTCTTCGTGCGAGCTGGAGAAATACTGGGCGTGGCTGGCGTACAGGGTAACGGCCAAACTGAGTTGGTGGAAGTGCTGACCGGGCTCCATCAGGCGGAGGGCGGCTCGGTCCGCATCTTGGGTCAGGAGGTGACCAACGCCCCGCCTCGACGCATCACCGAATTGGGCGTGGCTCACGTTCCCGAGGACCGGCAGCAGGATGGTCTGGTGATGACCTTCCCCATCTTCGACAACGTGGTGTTGTCCACATACTACCTGGAGCCCTACGCCGAGGGGCCGGTGATCCAATTCGAGGAGGTATATGAATACGCTGACCGTGTGGTGAAAGAATTCGATGTGCGAACCCCCAGCATCATCCTCCCAGCCCAAACCCTGTCGGGCGGCAACCAACAGAAGCTGATTGTGGCCCGTGAGTTCTCCCGTCCTATCAAGCTGATGATCGCTGCGCAACCCACCCGAGGCTTGGACGTGGGTTCGATAGAATACATCCATAGTCAGATCGTCCAAAAGCGCGATAATGGGGTCGCCGTGCTTCTGGTCTCAGTGGAGTTGGACGAGATCATGGCTCTCTCGGAC
>JAUVXJ010000013.1 GCA_030603665.1 Chloroflexota bacterium
GATACCGCCTCTTGATCAGTCGCAGATACTTCCTACGTTCGTCTATCGTCATCTTCTCTTTGTTGGGCATAGTCCCCTCAGTAACATTATCATTTGAGTGAACCATACCACTTCGGTAACATTATACGTGAGTGAATACGACGATTTGATTTCCAGGGGGGTTTATGCTATACTATGAGTAGGTCGACTCTGCTCTGTACTCGATTCCCGACACCCTCCAAGGGTGCTGGTGCTACCGACCGACATGCCAGACTTAACAACCTGGGAACGCTCCCGATACTTCTGGGCACTCTCGTCCTATTCGCTCTTGCTGGTTGGAAAGGAGGAGCCATGAACCTTATGTGTGCTGTGGCCATTGAACTCGGGGTTCACTTCCTCATCAGGGTCGGGAGTCGGGTAGAGAGCAGAACTTGACTACTCTAGCTCACAATGAGTTGCCTTCTTGTTTCCACAGATGGTCACCAGATGGCCAACTCTTTGCTAAGCCCCCCATGCAACCCGGTGCTCCCAAGACCCTGTGTCCATCAACCTCGATGGTTGCGCAGGGGAATGGTTAGTCGACAAGCACCATCGGCGATTCGCCCAGGCCGGCTTGGATCCCGGCATGGCACAGGTCGTCCCCGAGCCGGGGGCGATAGCGCTCCTGGGCAGCGGTCTGGTCGGCCTGGCAGGATACGACACATTTCGCTGGAGGACGAGAGGGTAAGGTTCTCAACATTGGCACAAGAAGGGCTGTCCCCGTCCGGGATGGCCCTTTTCTTATTGGGGGGAGACTCGCGCACTGCGGACTGACTCAGCGAAACACAAGTTCGAGGGTATATGTAGGAAGTACTCCCCCCGGGGTCAGAACGCGCGCACAAGAGTGAGGAGTGACCGGCCATGCTGTCATCTACCCCCTATGATGGCTTGGTTTCTCCCAGCTCCTAGTCGATGTCAACCTCGCGAGGCCACTTGAGTGCTCTAGACGCTCTTTCGCTAGCAGTCGCCGCTTATGTACGGAATTCGACGACTCTTGAGCACTCGCTGGCTGCGTAGGCTGATTGAGAGGACTACTTATGTCAAGGATTTACCGCTACCGCCTCAGTTCGATTTCGTCGCAGAACAACGGGACCTTTAGATAGGTACTCCCCTGGGGGTACTTCCTACACTGAGTAACTGCCTGTGTGTTGAACAGCGGACGGCTACGACAGAGTTCCCATGATGCGGTACACCTCGGGACTGGGATTGGAGGCGCCATCAGAAGGCCACCACAAGTGGCTGGAATGTGCTGCCCTTTATAACGAACCGCGCCCGGGATTCGAACGCGCACACCTTCGTCACAGACCGGTGATAGTAGGAGGAGACCGTCGCATGCGCTGGTCATGGCGGACTCAGACGCAAGGTCGCACTAACAGTATCGACCATAAGGTGCCCTTCCAGGCCGTGCGCCACCGACCCCGTCAAGTGGAGGGTGCCACTCTTTGAATCCTTGTGCGAACCGCTCGCCCACTGTCCTGACTCGGGCCTTCGGTTCGGCGACGCCTCCACGGTTCGCCGCCCATCTCCTGAGGCAAGCCCCTCGGAGGCAATCACTTGATCTCCAGCCTTTCGACTGCGTGTGCCAGATCAGCGCCGCTCGGCCTCGTGTACATCCGTGTTGTGTTCAGGTTCTTGTGGCCTAGCAGAGTAGCCACTTTGTCGAGAGATACGCCCGCATCGACCAAGTTCTTCCCCAATGTATGGCGCAGGGTGTGCGGAGTGACGTTGTCCAGCTTGGCCAAGTACGCATACTTGCCAGCCACATACTGAATCCCCCACGGCTTCAATCGGCCCCTCTGCTTTCCCACCAATAGGTAGTCGTGCTGGGCGTCCGGGCGCACTTCCAAGTACAAGCTCAGCGCCCGGCGCACATCAGCATTCAACGGAATCACTCGGTGCTTGCCACCCTTACCATCCCGGACCGTGACCTGGCCTTTGCGCTCCGAGACTTCGATGTCCGAGACTCGCAGATTGGAGGCCTCGCTCACCCTTAGGCCCGTGTGGAGGAGAAGCATGATCACTGCCTCGTCGCGAGGATTGCCCTCCTTCTGCACCGCGCGCAATAGGGCATACTGCTCCTTTCTGGTCAGCCATCTGGGAGCCAGTTCAACCTCTTGGACGTTGCCGATTCCCTCCGTGGGGTTGGCGTCAATGAGACGGCTCTTCCTGGCCCACTCGCAGAAGGCTGAGATTGATGCGAGCTTGCGGTTGACTGTGGCGGGCTTGAAACCGTTGACTTGAAGTAGATAGGTCTTGTACTCTCTCACATCAATAGGCGTGATCGCCTCAGGCGTCATCTGATCTCCACTACTGCTTTTGAACCATTCGCTGAACAGGCGCAGATCCCGGAGGTAGGCTTCTATGGTGTTTTCGCTTCTATCCGAAGCGCTCAGATACTGTCGGAATCTGGTCAGTGGTTGTGCTGACATCTGACAACTCCCAATAGGGTGGAATAGCTCAGAATGCTGCGTGGTGAGGTTACGCTGGGAAAATCCTGGCAGTTATTTGCCTGATTATGGCAGGTTATGTGGGCAATGTCCAGTCGGATTGCCCGCATAACGTCTATTATGTGATGAGAGTCTGACGCTGAGGTAGGGTCTCCGCCTGCACAGAGTGGACGGCGATTGTCGAAGACGGCCGCTTGACAAATTACCAAAATTGTGGTATACTAAGTATGGTAAGGATACTGGACTGACCAGTAGACCAGCGTTCACCGAGTACCATCAGTGCAGGTCGAAATTGACACACTTTGCCAGCTCCCATTTGGCTGCCACAGAACTAGTCGCTCTCTTCAAGGATGAGTTGCAGCTATGCCAGGTGAAGGAGGGCGAGCGAGTCGTGTTGCACAGCGACAGCGGGACCCGTGGTGCGTATGGAGCTGCCTTCATGGGCGCAGCAATGGCTCTAGGCGCCGATGTGTTTCAGATCGTCCATCCGAGCGCACCCGAAAAAGCGGTGGTAGAGGTGTGGAAGCGGGCTGACCTGGTGATCGACCTTTCGTCAGGCGTTCATGCCTACGGGGACATCATTAAGGAGGCACTCCTCGCTGGCACGCGCATCCTACGCGTAGCTTCGCCGGAGCATGTGCTGCGGCGGCTGCTCCCGAGCGAAGAGATGCGCAAGCGCGTGGAAGCTGGCGCCAAGATCATGAAGGCTGGAAAGAAGTTGCGCATCACTTCGGCGCACGGAACCGATCTGACACTCCACAAAGAGGACCGCGATGCGCTGGGCCTTTACAGCATTGCTGACAGTCCCGGCCGCTGGGACATCTGGCCCAGTGGTATGGTCTGCTGCGCGCCGATCGAGGACAAGGGCGAGGGTGTCTTGGTAATCGGACCGGGTGATATGATGCTGGTCCTGCAGCTCTATGTGCGCGAGCCCGTGCACATGGAAATCCGTGATGGGTGCATCACCAGCATCAAGGGAGGTCTAGAAGCCGACTTGCTGAACGAATGGTTCCGCAAGTTCAATGATCCCAACGCTTACCGACTCGCGCACGTCGGCTGGGGCTGCGAGAGACGTGCCGACTGGCTGAAGCCGGGCCAGGACAACGAGTGCTACTATGGTAACATGCAGATCGCCTTTGGTGCCAACGTGGGCGTTTTTGTGCAAGGACGTACCCGCAGCCGTGCCCATCACGACTTCCCCTGTCGGTACCACTCTTACTGCGTGGACGACAAGCAGGTCATGGAGCAAGGTGAGTTTGTGGTCGACGAACTGAGGTACAAGGGTGATTGAAGCTGGGCCCGTATGGCAGGGATCTGGCCCCGCGTCGGGCGAGGCCCGCGGCCCGGCCAACTCCACAGAAAGATTCACCGGTAGCCTGTATGCCTTCTAACGCTGAAATCCTCTTGCAACCGATCCGGTCCAGGCGTCTGTCGCAGATCGTTGTGGATCAGATCACAGGCCTAATCGAGGAGGGGCGCCTGACCGTGGGCGACCAGTTACCCAGTGAACGGCAACTGGTACAGCAACTGGGCATCAGTCGGGCGTCTGTGCGCGAAGCGCTCCGGCTGTTGGAGTCACAGGGACTTGTCGAAGTACTGGGTGGCAAGGGCGCCTTCGTGGTGGGTGCGGTGTCGAAGGCCAACGCGCTGCCAGGACTGATGGTTTGGCTCGAAGAACATCATGAGGAAGTGCTCGATGTGCTCGAGGTCCGCGCGATCCTTGAAAGCCATGCTGCCTACCTGGGGGCACAACGTGGCTCGCCCCAAATGGTGGTCCAACTGCGGGATGTAGTGACCGAGATGATCTCTTGTGTGGAGCAGGGTGGGCTGGTCGACGCGACCCGCGCTGACCGGAAGTTCCACCACTTGCTGTACGAGGCGAGTGGCAATCGCTTTCTCAAGCTGCTGGGCGACGGGATCGTCGCCACGCTGTTTGGACCTCGCTACTCCACGCTGCGCATCCCAGGCCGCGCCCAGCAGTCGGCGGAGGAGCACCGGCTGGTCATGGAGGCCATCGCTGCTCGCGATCCCGAAGCGGCAAGCAAAGCGATCCGGCAGCACCTGTCAAGTGTGCGGGACTTGATTTTGGACATTGAGGGTGAGACCTAGCCACCGTACAGCCGTGCCATCCTTTGCACCAAGACCGCTGGTGGAAAGCTCAACTGCAGTTGGTACTTTGCCACCGACTCATTTGGTAGCGCGTGGATTCAGGGGATTAGAAATCGATTTGATAGAGAACACCAACTGGGAGGTAAAGGAAAAATGCGACGCTTACCGACGTCACCATCGGCAGCCACGGAGATCGTGGGGCTTTTCGAGGAGTTATTGAGTCTGTCCAATCTGAAGAAGGGCGAAACAGTGTTGGTCTATTGCGACACGCTGACGCCGCCTTTCTACGCAGCAGCGGCGATGGGGGCAGCGCACCAGATGGGAGCGATTGTGGCGCAGATGATGGTGCCCGCGACTTCGCCTGCGGTTCAGCCATGGGCGCCGGACGTACCCGAAGCGAAGCCGGAGATGATCATGTCGGCATGGATGGGCGCGGATCTGGTTGTGGACATTATCACCGGCGCCGGGCAGCTTTACACGCCCATCACAAAGTTGGCCCGGCAATCAGGCACGCGAGTGCTCCGTATCATGGCGGAGTTGGACGACCTGAGGCGCATGTGGCCGACCGACTCGGTGAAGGAGCGTGCGCTGCGCTCCCAGGCGGTTTTGGCCACAGGTAATGAACTTCGAGTGACCTCGAAGGCGGGAACTGATCTGGTTATGGACAAGACCGGGCGACCAGCGGGTGCCCAATACGGCCGGGCCGACGAACCCGGGCGTTGGGAGATGCCGAATGGGGGCCAAGTCGCCTGTGCGCCGATTGAAGGTAGCGTTGAGGGGACGTTGGTGCTCGACGTGGGCGATATCATTCTCAACCTGGCGCGGTATGTCGCCGACCCAGTCCGGATCATCATCGAGAAAGGAGCTATCACCAACATTGATGGTGGGCTGGAGGCCTTCCTACTGCAAGATTGGTTTGAGACATGGCACGATCCCAAGGCCTATATCGTGTCCCACATCGGGTGGGGTTGTCATGACAAAGCTAGCTGGCACCGCATGGGCAACCCGTGGTTGGGGACCGGGGGCTTCATGGACTGCGAATCCTACTACGGGAACATGCAGATCGCCTTTGGGAACAACATGGGTCAGATGGGCGGTGAGAACGACACTAGGGCACACATAGACATTCAGTGCCGGAACAACGACTTCTGGGTGGATGATCTCCAAGTACTTGCGGAAGGCCAGTTCTTGATTGATGAACTGAAGTAGGCTTTCTGCCTGGGTTTGCTTGATAGCTAGAGAGCCTTGGCATGAGGGACCCTGGGCCCTGGGCGCCCTGCCGGGGGAATTAGGCATCTTTTGGTGCTCCCCGAACCGTGTCACGGAACGAGATGGCGAATGTGGGAAGACACACTAGGCTTAGGCAGTATCCCTAGATGTATAGAAGGGAGGTGGGGATCATAATGTTGTGCTTCTAAGTGTGTCGCTTATGGTAGTAGGCGTTGCTTGCCCTAGATCGTAGAAAGGAGAGGACTATGAGATCGCAAGTGAGATTCTGCATACTGAGTGTGACAGTGGTCACCATGTTGCTACTGCTGACCGCTGGCTGCGCGGCGCCGGAGACCCCGGCACCTGAGGCCACGACCGCTGCACCCGCTACCGCGACCGCGGCGATAACGCCTGAGGACGTGATACCGCAGGGCGGAGATGTCGTGATGGGTATGCAGGCCGACATCGATGCGCTGGACCCTCACAACTGGACCGGGTTCTTCTATGCGACCCAGATCATGCCCAACATCTACGATATGCTTCTGACGCGGGACCCGGCCACCGGCGAGATCGGGCCCGGGCTGGCTGAGCGCTGGGAGGTCTCTGAGGACGGTATGAGCATCACGCTTTACCTAAAGGAGGGCGTCAAATTCCACGATGGCGCTCCTATGGATGCGAACGATCTCGACTACGCATTCGAACGGATCTTCGACGAGAACACGCAGCCCAATGTCCGGACCAGTTATGCTGAACCGGTCCAGGACTGGGAGGTCGTAGATGACTACACCTTCAAGATCAACCTTAAGTATCCGTCCGGGGTGTTCCTGGATTCGCTGACCTACCCGCAGCTCTCAGTGGTGTGCAAGTCCGCGGTGGAAGAGTGGGGAGATGACTTTGGACAGCACCCGTGCGGGACCGGACCCTTTGTGTTCAAGGAGTGGGTGCGTGACGATCACATCACGTTGGTGAGGAACCCGGACTACAACTGGCCGCCTCCTTACTTCTCCCACACCGGGCAGGCGTACCTCGACAGCGTTACCTACAGGATTATCCCGGACCAAATCACGCGGCAAGCGGCGATAGAGACCGGGGAACTGAACATGACCATGTACCCACAGAACCGTGAGGTGCCACGGATGATCGAAGATCCTGGATTCGAGGCCTATCCAGTCCCCCGCCAGGGCATGCCCCGGGAGCTCACCTTGCCGGTCGACCGGTGGCCCTTTGATGACGTTCGGGTCCGCAAAGCTATGGCCTATGCTCTTGATCGTCAAGAGATCCTCGACGTCGTGTTCGAGGGGGTGGGCCTGGTGACGAGCAGCTTCCTGGCCCCTGGAACGCCGTGCTACTGGGAAGGTGCAGAGGCTTCTGGCATCGGCTACTCCCACGATCTTGATGAGGCCAATAGGCTTCTGGCTGAGGCGGGTTGGGAGCCTGGCGCTGACGGCATCTTGGTGAAGGATGGCCAGCGGTTCCATGTGACGATGAGTGGCTTTCAGACACCACTTTTCATGACACTGCACCAGGTGGTCCAGGCACAGCTCGCCGAGGTGGGGATTGAGGTGGAGATCGTGGCGCTTGAGCAGGCTGCATGGATGGCTGCCCTGCGTCAGGCCGAGTGCAATTTCTCCGACAACCAGTTGGGTCCCGGGAGCGACCCTCACGTGATGTTCCAGGCTCTTGACTCCGCTCAAATCTATCCTACTGGCTGGAATGCCGCGTTCTACAACAATCCTGAGATCGACAGCCTGTTGGGAGAGGCCCTCCGAACAATGGATCAGTCCGAGCGATGCGGTATCTATAAAGAAATCCAGGAGATCGTGATGGAGGACCTTCCCTATGTTCCCTTCTACGCTCAGGTCGACTACTTCATCACGTCTTCTGACGTGAACGGTCTGCTATTCGACCCCAAGTCATTACCGCTGTTCTACGACGTCTACATAGCTGAGTAGAAGCAGGTAGACAAGGACGCACGGGTACCGTGAGGGGTATCCGTGCGTCCATTGTGCGCCCAGCATGGGCGTTGACTAGGGAGTGGAAGTCTCCTACGGAGGTTGATTGCACCAACCGTTAGCTGAGGGCAAGGGCGTCACCGCGACGTGGGGTCTGAAGGAATCCATAGGCAAAACTGCGACCTGAGGCACACGAACCTCATAGGAGGCCATACCAGTCGGGCGAGTTGGCAATGGGCAACAAAGCCCAAAGGAATCAAGGGCTGGGTTGGCAAATGGGGCAGGTGTGCAGGGAAAGTCAACGTTCTTACCTGGGGAGACCTGTTGCCAAGCCGCGAGAGGCGGTAACCCTAATCGAGAGGTTAGGTTGAGGCAACAGGGGTCAGCAGAGGCCATAGTACCGCTACCGTGAGAGCGGGAAGGGCCGAACGTTAAGGAGGGCTGGACTTGAGGAGTTCGAGGGACGAGCATGGAAGGCAGCCTGCCCCGGATAGGGGTACTTCAGGACAAGCGAAGGGGGTGAAGCCGCTGGGACTTGACTGGAGGGCCGAGCAGTCTCCGGCACGAGACAAGAGAAAGTCCAGCGTAGGAGGTGAGACATCACCACCTACGTCATCCTTGACGGACCGCCGGATGCGGACCCGCATGTCCGGTGGTGTGAGAGGGGGCGGTTAGCCGCCGGCCTCTACTCGATACTGGGGATCCCCAAGAACAGACCAACGAGGCAGAATCCTATGACCGCGTACATAGTCCGGCGACTGTTGGTATCCGTGCTCGTTCTCTTTGCGAGTTCGGTTGCCGTCTTTTCCATGATCCACCTGGCACCAGGTGATCCAGTCGAAATGTTGACTTTTGAAAGTGGACAGATCACAGATCTAGATGCCATTCGGGAACGTCTGGGTTTGAATGATCCTCTTCCCGTTCAGTATTTCAGGTTTGCCACCCGTGCCCTGCGTGGGGACTTGGGGCACAGCATTCGGAGTAATCGCCCGGTCACCGAAGAGTTCTTTAGCCGGTTACCCAATACGTTGAAACTGGCCGTGGCGTCTCTGATTCTAGCCATCATCGTTGGCATGCTGGCTGGCATCGCCTCGGCGGTATGGGCGAACTCGCTCATCGATTATGTTGTCATGTTTTCCTCCGTGTTTGGGATCTCGATGCCCGTTTTTTGGCTTGGCTTGATGCTGATGCTCCTGTTCTCACTTCGTCTGGGTTGGTTGCCTGTGTCTGGATTCAGCACATGGAAGCACATGATCTTGCCAACCATTACCCTCAGCACAATATCAATGGCCAGCATTGCGCGCCTGATGCGGTCGAGTCTTCTCGAGGTGCTGCAGGAGGACTACATTCGTACGGCGAAAGCCAAGGGGCTGGCCTATTGGAGCGTTCTCTTTCGTCACGCGCTAAGAAACAGCCTAATCCCTGTGGTCACGGTAGCTGGCTTGCAGCTTGGTATGCTACTCGGGGGGGCGGTGCTCACTGAGATGGTCTTTGCAATCCCTGGTGTGGGTCGCCTCGTGGTGGACGCCATCCTCACCAGAGATTTCCCCCTGGTACAGGGCTCAGTACTGTTTCTGGCCACCGGCTTTGTTCTGGTGAACCTGCTGGTCGATCTCTCTTATTTCTATCTCGATCCGCGCATCCAATACACCTAAGCGATACGGCCGGCACCAGTCTGAGGAATCTAACATGGCCACTGAAGTGAGCTATCCAAGCGGAACACGAGGCAAGTCAGAATGGTCCCTTTCGACAAAGGTGTACACTACAGAACGACAACGGGTGCTTCGACAACTGTTCAGGCGACGAACAGCCGTCTTGGGTCTCTGTATCATAGTCTTGGAGCTATTGGCTATTGTTGTTGGGCCGTTCTTGATGCCTTACGACCCGACAAACCCTTCGATGGCAGATCGTTTCCAGCCACCTAGCCGAAAGCACGCGCTGGGGACCGATGAGCTGGGTCGGGATGTGTTAACGCGCATCCTGCATGGCGGACGAATATCAGTGACAGCAGGGATCTTCTCGGTGATCTTGGGAATGCTTGTTGGTGTTCCACTCGGCTTGGCCGCTGGCTACTTTGGGGGAAGAATTGGGGAGACCATCATGCGCTTCATTGATGTGTTGCTCTCGTTTCCAGGCATCCTCCTCGCTATCCTCATTGTAGGCACGCTAGGACCCAGTATGTGGAACGCGGCCATCGCGGTGGCCGCGTTTTCCGTCCCGATCTTCGCCCGGGTGGTACGTGGCGCCACCTTGTCGGTGAAAGGGAACGATTACGTGGAAGCGGCGCGGTGTGTTGGGTGCGGCGATGTACGTATCATCTACCGGCACATCCTGCCCAATGTGCTTGCACCAATCGTGGTACTTTTTACTCTGAACATAGGTGTGGCGATCATATACGCGAGTGGCCTGAACTTTGTCGGCCTGGGAGGGAAACCCCCTATGCCCGAGTGGGGTTTGATGCTCAGTTCGGGACGGAGCTATCTCCGTCACGAGTGGTGGGTGGCTACCTTCCCTGGTTTGGCTATTCTGATCACTGTACTTGCGATGAATCTCCTCGGCGACGGGCTTCGAGACGCTCTTGATCCACGCCTTCGCATACAGAGACTCTAGCCAATGAGGGCCCATCGAGTTTTCGCTTGCGACAACAGTGGAGGAAGGCCTGGATGATGGAAACAGTGTTTATGGACGAGATGACCTGGAGGGCGATCCGCCAAGCCATGGAGAACGGGGCCGATTCGGTGCTGATCCCGCTAGGAGCTATCGAGCAACACGGCCCCCACCTGCCGATTTTCACCGACGCCTGGCTGGGTCATGTACTCTGCGGCTCAATCGCCGGTAAGGTGGGCAATATGCTGGTGGCGCCGCCGGTTTATCCGGGGCGGTCCGACCACCATATGCATTTCCCCGGAACCATTACCTTGAGCGACAAAACCTTCAAGGCGGTGGTCAAGGACTACTGCCGCTGCCTCGCTGACCACGGCTTTGGGAAGCTGGCGTTGGTGGCAACTCATGGCGGAAACCATAAGGCAGTGTGCGAGGTATTGCCGGAGATCCAGGCGGAGTTGGCAGGCGTCAAGGTGATCAGTGTGGGAAGCAAGGATTCGGCAGAGATCAGCCGGAGTGTGAATGAGGAGCTGGGGTTGGATCTTCACAAATGTGGCCAACACGCCGGTCTGACGGAGACGTCGATGCTTCTGGCCACCTGCCCTGAATTGGTTCATATGGAATGGGCTGAGGAGGGCTGGATGGGACCAGTTGGGCTGGAGTTTGGGGAGAAGCTGATGCATGAGGGCATACAGGCGTTTTCCGAATTCGGAATCTTGGGTGATCCTCGTGAGGCCACCGGCGCGCTCGGAGATGCGATCATAGAGCGTCGTGCTGCGGGCTACGCGCAAAAGATCCGAGAGCAACTGGCACAGCCCGGGGGACCACTCGCTGGAGTAGGGACCTCGATTGAGAAGCATGGCTCCGGACAGTTGCTGCTCGAACAAATGACCTGGCGAGAGATAGGTGAGGCTATGAAGGCGGGCTGGGATACAGTGTTGGTTGTGCCAGCATCCGTCGAACAGCACGGTCCTCACTTGCCCATCGGCACGGATGCGATGCTGGGTTATCAGCGTGGACCGCGTCTCGCGAGGGAATTGGGCAAAGCGCTAGTCGCTCCGGTGGTCCGTCCTGGCCTCTCTGAGCATCACATGACGTTTCTTGGCACCATCTCCCTCCGACGCGACACATTTGCTGCGCTCGTGTTCGAGTTCTGTGTCTCTGTAGCGCAGCATGGATTTGCCAAGATGGTCTTGATGCCCACTCACGGGGGCAACTATGCGGACATGGCGGAGCTGCTCCCCAAGATCCAGGCAGCCTTGCCTGATGTCAAAGTGGTGCTGCTCGGACGTGAGGACTCCCGTGCCGCCCACAGCCAGATCCAATCGAAACTCGGACTCGATCCGCAGAGGGCTGGTGCACATGCAGGCCTCATGGAGACGTCGTTGATGCTTGCTCACCGACCAGATTTGATCCACATGGAAGATGCTCAAGAGGGGTGGATAGGAGATTTCGACGACCGGGCAATGGGATTGCTTCTGCACCAAGGAACACACGCGCTCTCACAAATCGGCGTGTTGGGCGATCCCCGGGGAGCGAGCGTCGAGCTTGGGAACTCCTACTTGGATGACTGGACTGCTATCTACGCCAAGGTGGTCCGCGAGAGATTCCGCGAGTACGACTAGTTGGAAGAGAAATGAGCAAAAGGTCGATGGTGCGAATCCTGTCTACCCCGCAGACTGCCGAGATATGACGAGCATGAAACTGGGTTCGGGAATCCATGTGCGAGGATCCGTACTGGAGATCAGAGGCCGCTTGCCGATGAGCCGGGAGTTGGGGTACTGTCGGGCGCGTGCTTGTCTCATCGAACCTTCTATCGACATCTATTGGTCCCGATAGCTGCATGTGGGTTTAGCAGCGAGAGGATAGGGCTAGGTATTGGTGTGACCAATCCTTGTGACGGGCATCCGGCCATGACAGCCCGGGCGGTCGGCGTCGCCAACGAGGCGAGTGACGGCGCCTCGCCCCGCGCATCGGTGCGAGCAATCGACGATAGCTTCTGATGGAGTTTGGAGCACACCCAAGCAGCTTGCAGATGCGAGGAGGCAGGCATCGCCATCGACAGACTGATCGCGCACGAGACTGTCAACCATCGCAGTGACATAGCGGTCTGCAAGGGTGTGACTCTACGGTTCCAGATGCATAGTCTGCCGATTTTGATCGTGCGAACAAAGGGAACCTGATATTGTACACCTTCTGAGTGGCCCACGGTGTGGTGCCTTGCACGTCCGGGGCCTCGAGAGAGACACAATGGATGCTCTTAAGGGAACCTGCCAAGTCGACGGGCTGGTGGCTCGTGATCATGTTACCAGGATAGACAGGCAGAGCCATCGATCATCGGCACACCAGAGGAGGCTTCCGCGCAGATAGCCGGGCTCAAGAAGCGAGGGATTGATGAACACAGTACGTGTGAGGAGGCATCATGATAGAGAGAATTGGCTTTGTGGCTCTGGGGCATTCGGCGGTAGCTGATGAGGCTTCGGCGGTAGTAAGCGGACTATCGCGCCCGGTGCAAGTCGTCCAGCGTGGCGCCCTGGATGGTCTGACTATGGAGGACATCAGGGCGTTGGCCCCTGGGGAGGGTGAGAAGCTGCTGATCTGCAAAGTGGAGCCGGGCCAAGAGGCCTCCATATCCTACCAGAGAGTCCTTCCACTAGTTCAAGACTGCGTGGACTGGCTAGAATCGGAGGGAGCGGAGTTGATCGCGGTTCTCTGTGGTTCCGATTGGGCGCCCGTAAAGTCCAACAGGTTACTGATCAATCCAGGCGCCATCATGCCCCAACTGGTCGTCGCTTTGAGCCGCGGCCTGAAACTGGGGGTCGTGCTACCTACAATCGATCAAGTTCAGACGGTCGAACGTGACTATCGGGGCTTGGGAGCTGATGTGGTCGCCACGTACGCGACACTAGGTGGGGTGGAAGACGCGATCGATGAGACCAGACGGGCAGCGCACTTCTTCGTGGAGCAGCGGGTGGATCTCGTCTGGATGCCCTGCATGGGTATGAACAGGGAGATGCAGGCCACCATGCGCAGTATAGTCAATCGACCTGTAATGCTGGCACAGGCGATGCTGGCGAGGGTAATTGACGAGATGATCGGCTAGACAGGCATGCGATCCTTTCCATTCACGCTGGTGGCCACAACTGAGTTGCTTTCGAAAGGAACTGAGGGACGGCCGCGTGCCGCCCAGGACGGAGTGGTCATTCAAGCGAACGCCATCGTCAACCACACTCTTTCCGCTGCCGGCAGGAACCTGTCAGTCCGCGTCCGCAGGGCGAGTGGCATGCTCGGTGGCCGGCCCGAGGGATCGCTGCAATTCATCCTGCCAGCGTGCGAGCAGGTGAAGTCCGTGATGCGCATGATTTCCCTACCCGTACATGGCCACACTTCGGACCCAAATCGAGGACTAGACACCGGGACACCAATCTTGTGAGTGACAGAGCACGGTTGTGTCGTTCCAACTGTGCCTACCCAATCTGGCGGTGCGTCAACGCAGGCCGGCGGACACTCGGCGATCGAGCTAGGCCAACGAACTCCACATCACCGACGGCGTATGACGCTCCGGGGGTCCTTGGGATCGTCGGTTGGGGTACTGGTCACAGCGTCCGCTGCGGGGAGCTAACTGACCCGCAGGGCATCATGTGGCCGGATAGCATTCAGATTGGTTTTTCGGTTCGAGAGTTATCTGAACCATCGCTCTGTAATTCTATTGAGAGGTGAAGCTACTATGCACAATCCTGAGTTCTCACCGTTTCCCCCTGAAGAGTACGTCGCCCGCTACGGGAAGGCCCAGGGCCTGATGGCGCAACAAGACATCGATGCGCTCCTGCTGACGGGCAAGGAGAATGTGATCTACTTCTCCGGTCTGCAGACGATCGGTTGGGCTTCGAAGCACCGGCCGCTCGGACTCATCCTGCCCCAGGCAGCCGATCAAGAGGCAGTGATGATCTTGCCCGAATCCCTGCTCGAGGTCGCCCGCGCTACGTCATGGATCCGGACGCTGCGTCCCTGGGGCGGTTGGCGGGTGCCTGGGGCGGCAGCGGACCCCGTGGACGCGATTCAGCAGTCCATCGCGGACCTCGGTCTGACCCGATCAGTCATCGGCATGGAGCTAGGCTACGGCCACCGGGTAGGAATGTCCCAGGATGATTACAATGGTCTGGTTAGCGGTCTCCCCAAGATCAGGTTTGTGGACGGATCTGACTTGTTGTGGCAACTTCGGATGATAAAGTCGCCACTTGAGGTGGATGCGCTGAGTAAGGCGTGTGCAGCCACCACGGCCGCCTTCGACAGTGGTTTCACTGCAATGCGCGAGGGCATGACTGAGAAGGAACTGGCGGGCATCATGTTCGCCCGCATGGCCCAAGAGACCAACGAGCTACCCGGCTTTGTGATGGTGCGCTCCGGCCCCCGCAAGTATGCAATGGTGAACGTTACACCCTTCAACAAGCCACTCAACAAGGGCGAACTGGTAGTGGTGGACGCCGGTGCCAAATACAAGGATTACTGTGCCGACTTCATGCGCATGGCAAGTATCGGCGAGCCGACCCTGGAACAACGCCGCTTCTTCGACGCAGAGCTGGAATCACAGGAAGCCGGTGTTGCGGCCATTAGGCCAGGGGTCACGACTGGGGAGATCTTCGATGCTTGCCACAACGTCCTAGTCCAGCGGGGCTTTGCCGAACATGCCAAACTGGAGCGAGTTGGTCACGGCGTCGGCCTCGACCTCCATGAGCCGCCGTCTGTCGCGAGGGACGGGTCCACCGTTGTTGAGCCAGGCATGGTCCTAACCGTGGAGCCGATTTGGTCCGATCAGCCCGACTACCACATCGGCAATTTCGCCCTAGAAGACCAGATCCTGGTGACCGAGACGGGGCACGAGGTACTGAGCCTGTTCCCCAAGGAATTACATATCGTCAAGGCCTAGTGGGGGAGTATATGGAGAGTATACAGCAAATCACTGTCATGGGGGCCGGGCCAGGCGGGTTGGGTACCGCCGCGCTGCTTGCATGGCGCGGTTACAGCGTTGCCCTGTTCACTCGCTCAGTGGATCAGCATCTCCTCGCCGATGCACAACATAGAGGCGGCCTCGAGATCGAGGGTGAACTGGGTGAGCACTTTGTGCCACTGCATGTGATCACCACTGATGGGGAAGCCGCACTGCATGACGCGCAGTTGGTGCTCGTCGTGGTTCCTGCCTATGGGCAGGTCCCGATGGCAGAGATGGCCCAAACGTTTGTGGGCCCCAACACCATCCTGCTCCTGCTCCCGGGCTCGTGTGGCTCACTGGAGGTGGCGCTGCGGCTGCGCGAGGCCGGCGTCGATCTCGACGGGGGGCTACTGTTGGGCGAAACCGTCACACTGCCGGTGTGGGCTCGCTTGGTGGGACCGGCCAAGGTGCGGGTCATGGTGACTTCGCAGGTTCGCGCAGCGGCAATGCCTGGCCGGCGGACGGCCGAACTCATGGAGCGCATAGGCGATGCGTTGCAGCTGCTACCGAGACCCAACGTTCTGGATCCTGGACTCAATAACCCCAACTTCCTGATCCACCCTGCGCCGATGCTGCTCAACTATGCGGCCGTGGAGCGGGCGGATGGTTACCTTTCCCTCATGAATGAGGGAATGACCCCAGGTGTCTTGCGCTGCCTCGACGCGGTGGACGCTGAGAAGATGGCCGTCTGCAAGGCCCTGGGCTTGGATCCCATCAGCATAGACGACCTGTATCGGGAGTGTGGCAGCGACCCGCACATTTACCGTGGGACGGGCGAACCCTTCCAGATCCGGGACCGCATTTGGTCGCGTTACGTACACGAGGATGTTCCCTTCGGCACGGTGCTGATGTCCTCATTCGGCAGGCTCATTGGAGTGCCGACACCGGTTTGTGACAGCATCAACACCGTGCTAGGGGTAGTGGAGCAGCAAGACTTCTCGGAAATCGGGCGTACCGCGGAGAGGCTGGGTCTAGCAGGGCTGACAGTGCAGCAAATCAATCATTATGTGCGGACTGGCGAGCGAGCAGAGGCTAGCATCTCCCTGCACTGCCGAAGTCACGAGATCTAGCAGTTGCCAGAAGGTCAGGGAAGTTGCCGCAACAGCAGAGTCTGAGTGGAAGGCAGGCAATCAAGAAAGGACTAGTGCAGTGAAGATCACGCATGCTGAGGTGATACTGACCAGAGTTCCGGTTCGTCGGCCCCACAAGATGGCCATTGGTACGACGCTGTTCCAAGAGTGTGTCTATCTGAGGCTCTTTACCGACGACGGGCTTGTGGGCTTGGGCGAGGCCCCTCACATGGTGGGCTACTCCGGCGCCGGTGAGACACAGTCGAGCGTGGCACTGCAACTGCGCGAGCGGCTTATGCCAGCCATACTGGGCAAGGACCCCATGCAAATCGAGGCCCGCCAGATGGACCTGGAGCGATCCATCCCTTGGAATCCCCGCGCCAAGAGCGCAGTCAACATGGCACTGTACGACTTGGCTGGTAAGGCACTGCATACCCCTGTGTACAACCTGCTGGGAGGTCTAGTGCGTGACCGCATCCCAGCGAGCTGGTCCATTGGTATTATGCCCTCTGATGCGAGTGAGGAAGAGGCTACGTCCATGGTGGACAAGGGGTTCACCATCCTCAAGGTGAAGATCGGCGCACGTGAGAACCCGATGGACGACGCGGAGATGGTGCGTGCGATACGGGAGGCGGTCGGTGATGGAGTGCGCCTACGAGCCGATGCCAACCAGGGCTACGACGTATCCACAGCGATCCGGGTGGTACGGGCCATGGATAGTGCCGATCTAGAGTTGATTGAGCAACCGGTGGCGCGCTGGGACCTGGATGGCTTAGCAGAAGTACGCCGCGGCGTCGGTTGCTACGTCATGGCTGACGAGAGTGCGAAGTCACCACGCGATGTGCTGGAACTTGGCCGGAGACGTGCGGCGGACCTGGTCAGCATTTACATTAATGACGGGGGCGGCGTCAGCGCGGCCAAGAGGATGGCGATCGTGGCCGAGGCGGCTGATATTGGCTGCTACATCGGCGGTGCACTGGAAGGCCCCATCGCGGCTCGTGCGTGCCTGCACTTCGGCGCTTCTACGCCCAACGTCACCTTCGGCTGTGAGACGACCGGCCAGTTTCTTTTGGAAGACGACCTGGGCACGGAGCCTGTTCCCTTCGAAGATGGCTGCTTGCTGGTGCCCCACGCGCCGGGCCTTGGGGGCGACCTGGACATTTCTAAACTGAAGGGGTTCGAGGTGGGCCGGTTCGAGATCCACCCGACTTAGCCAAAGGCCGTGCGGCTGGTGAGGTGGCCGACCCTGGGATCATCGCTGGTCCGGTCCCAGCGGGCGGCTTAGCCGTTTGACATCCTGTGCCACGGCCCTGCAGGTCAGGGACGTGGCCCGCGTCCCGTTGACACCATGTGCTGCGGCGGTTGGCAGGTGACCGATGACGGCGCGGCGATCGTCCAAATCGCTTCCCCCAGCGTGGCGTGCATGATGGCCGGTGGCCCGGTCGAATTGCTACGCACCGTCGACCTGGCTCAGGAGACGATCGAGAAATGGAACTTGGACAGTTGTTACTCACAAGAGGAGAGGAAAGCCGGGTGCTTGCCAGAGCCAAAGAGTTGAAAGCCAAGCTTATCCGATTGCGTCGCACCATTCATCGCCACCCCGAGTTGGGGTTTAGGGAGGTGAAGACCGCAGCGTTGATAGCCGAGACCCTGGAATCGTTGGGTATCAAGGTTCAGACGGGAGTGAGTAAGACTGGGGTCATCGGCTATCTAGGGGCGGGAAAACCTGTTGTCGCTATCCGAGCTGATATGGATGCTCTCCCGATTCAAGAGTTGAACGAGGTGCCTTACAGATCCCAAGTACCCGACGTCATGCATGCGTGCGGCCACGACGCCCACGTCGCAATGGCCTTGGGGGCGGCCACGTTGCTTAAGGGGATGAGACTAGAAGGAGAAGTGCGGTTCCTGTTCCAACCGTGCGAGGAGCATTCCGATGAGGAAGGGAAAAGCGGGGCCATGCGGATGATCGAAGAAGGCGCCATGGAGGGCGTAGACACCATCTTGGCCTTGCATGTCGGACCGGAGACCAAGAGTGGTGTCGTCAGAATAAGCCCTGGCCCTATGAACGCTGCGGTCGATTCTTTCGAGGCCACTATCATGGGTCGGGGGTGTCACGGTGCTCATCCCGATCAAGGGCTGGACCCGATATTCATCACGGCCGAAGTGATCTTGGCTATTCATGGGATTGTCTCGCGCCGCATCGATCCCTCAAAGCAGGCTGTCATCTCGATTGGTACCATCCAGGCGGGAATGGTGAAGAATGTCATCCCAGAGAGGGTAGAGTTGGCTGGCACCATCCGCAGTTTTCAGCAGGGTGTGCGAGCACAGCTGCACATCGAATTGGAGAAGGCTTTCCACGTAGCCAGAGCCCTGGGCGGCGACTTCCGCCTCGATATTGATGAGGGATGTCCTGTGATGGTGAACGAGGACAGAATGACCCAACTCATACGAGAGGCAGCCGTAGACATCCTAGGCGAGGAGAAGGTCTTGTTCCAGGAACAACCGAACATGGCAGCGGAGGATTTCAGTCACTTCTTAGCCCTGGCACCAGGAGCTATGTTCCGTCTAGGGGTAAAGAGAGGGCAGATGCGCCCGGCCCACAGTCCTGACTTTGATCTGGATGAAGAGGCGATGCCGATCGGCGCGGCCATCTTGGCGAAGAGCGCCAGCACGTACCTGGCTTCTCCTTTCAAGTGAGTCCTCGGTGCTGTGACAAATTGCCTTCTTGCCAGATGGAGTGCTCCCTTCGCTTCACTTCAAAGGTGCATTCGTCAGCTCTGCTCCTGGCTTGCACCCAAGACTTGAGACACCCATGACCTTCACGGTGCACAGTGCGAGCGAAGAGCAGGAGGTCCCGCATTTGACTTCTGCACCACATCCTCCCTAGCGTGTTTGGGATAATCGTCCTCCAGGCCACCATACGGGGTTCTCCCCAGCGATTATCTCGGAGGCGGCTCTCAGCTTCCTGGGCCTGGGAGTGAGCCCACCGTTACTCAGTTGGGGTCGCGATCTCAACGACGCGCACGGGCATATTCGCGATGGCTGCTGACTCCTAATCGCTCCGGCGATGACCACCATCATAAGTGTCTTGGGGATCAATCTCTTGGCTGATGGCCTGCGGGACGCCCTTCACCCCAGGATGAGGACGCGTGGCTGAAACGAAGACGTCAGCGCGTAGGGCAGTGAGTGTATGAGCACCATGCCAACATGGGGACGGAGAAGCTGTATGTGTCCGACTAAAAGTCTGCCGGAGTTGTCGATCACCTGGCGATAGTGCTCCTCATGTCTGCGGTGGCAAGGGGGTCGAGAGTAGCCCCCGGTCTCCGACACGCTGTGCGGTGACTCCTCGGTTCTGACAAGACAGTAGCTAAGACGCCGTCTAGGCGGCGCGGTGTGGTTGCTTGGGCCCTTACCGAGGTGTGGATACCTCGCTCACACGGCCCGAGGGCGTACTAGGTGTGTTCGAAATGTGGGACGAACATAGATACCACAGTGGAAGGGGAAGAATTACGCTGTCACAGAGCGTCATTGTAGTTGATGAGAAGGATAATGTGGCCACGGCCGTACGTGAGCTTGAGCGGGGAGACTCCGTACGGCTTGAGGTGGGAGACGATGTCGTGGATGTTGCAGCATCGCAGACTATTCCTATCGGGGGCAAGATTGCTCTGACGGACATCACGCGGTGGTGTCCGTAGTCAAGTATCGTGACACAATTGCCTTGGCAACGACCCAGATACTCACGGGTCAGCACACTCGTGTCGAGAATGTTAAGGGTCAGAAGAGAAGAGGGGACAAGCAATGAAGTTCTGGGGGATACCGTAGAAGTAATGGTAGCGTTGGGGTGCCGAATCGCGTGCTAGTATCCCCTACGGTGATGTGTCCCTCTACCATAGCCCAGACGATAAGTAGAGGGCAGCCTGGCACTCTTTGTGTTACTCACCCTCATGGCTGTGGTCACCTTGGTCAGGAGAGGGGCCTCTCGCCCGGGCACCAGCGCGCTTACTGCCTGCTGTTCGAAGAGATTGAACTCTGTCTCAGCGAGAGCATGATAGACATCTGTTCTTGAGGGCACAAACGACAAACGGATGCCTTCGACGCAATCAAGGGCTGCACATGGGTGCCGGAGTCCCTCCCCGATGACCAGTCATCGCAGGATCTCCAGTAGTCTTCGAAGTGGGGCAACTTGCCCTTGCGCGGGGAACGGCCAGCCTTGGAGGTTCCTCCTGGTGACAGCTGCCGAAAACGAGGTCACGCCGAAGGAGGCGGCGAAGGAGTTCTTGAGAGCCAGGATCGATGAGATGAGTCCCATGGGGGGAGGGAAAGGGGAAATGTTCCACGAGCTTATTGAGCATGTCTTTGTGGCTCCGCTGCGGCTCCTCGTCTTGCCTGCTGTAGGTGGCTACCCTCGTGTCGCGCCCTCCGGCGGAGCGGAGGCCGTGCAGGATGTGATACTTGCTGCTGATGCCTCGGCGTATGGCACGTACTTCCAAACGACGATCTCTTTCGCAAGGAGTTGTGAAAGACTAATCACCTGCCGATGCCCGAGAAGAAGGAACTAGCCTCATTCGTCTGGAGGCACGATTTCACGCTCAATCGCTTTCGCAAAACGGGTGGTAGTCACATGAAAGGAGATATGATGTCGAACGAGAGAATACCTGTGTCACCCTTCCGCTATCTATTGTGTCCGTCTAACGCCTTGCTAGTGACCTGCTGCGATGCGGAAGGGCGGTCCAACATCATCACCATCACCTGGCTGATCCCGGTGAGCATCAGGCCACCGTTGGTAGGAATGAGCATCGGTCCTACGCGACACTCATATCGGCTCATCCAAGCGACCGGCGAGTTTGTGATCAACACCGCTCCATATCAAATCAGCCAACAGGCGCTCTTCTGCGGACTTCGTTCCGGGCGCGACGTGGATAAGTTCGCCCTCACTGGTTTGACCCCCGGAGAGGCACTGCGCGTGCACCCGCCCATCATCGAGGAGTGCACCGCTCACCTGGAGTGTCGGGTTCTGCGAGATATTGAAGCCGGCGACCACCGCTTCGTCATTGGTGAGGTGTTGGCAGCATACGCGCGGCCAGGGTCTCTCGCCGACGGCTTATACGACCTGAGTCGCATTCACCCGCTGCTCCACCTGGGCCGGAATCGCTTCACGAGCACACTGTCAGAATCGGTTGAACCACCGCTACCCACGTGATGAAATCCATCGGACGACTCGTCGATGAGACACTACACGAGGAGAGGAATTGATGACCTACGACAGCAGTGCGAGCTTCCGACGTGCCCTGGAGGATCGCCTGCGCGTTCGGAGCCTGCAACCCGCCTGCCCTTGACGGGCAGGGTCGTCTTCTGGGAGCATTATGACGGCCATGGGGTTCCCAAACCCACGGGCGAGGACGTAGACACAGGGGTCCTGCTCCTTATGAATGATGCGACGCACCTCTTCGTAGGAATTCAGGCAACCTTCGACACCTTCACGGCGAATCCCGAGAACTGGAATTGCTACACGGAGGTGTCCTTCAGTGATGAGGGGGACCGGTGGGACGGCGAGTGGGCCGCCGAATGGTGCTTGGACGCAACCACTCACGAGGGCTGCTATGAGAGCGGCTGGGATGACGATCCCGAGTACCGAGAAGGAGGATTCTTGCCCGGGGCTGAAGAGGACTGCTGGGGGTGCTTCTGGCCCGGGTGGCCCATGGGTCCGGGGGTCGACGTGGCCGCTGCGGCTGCCCAGACCTTTTGGTGGGAGTGGGCGATCGATCTCGAAGACTCCTATCTCGACAAGGTCGCACTCGGGGAATGCTTCCCCCTTGGGGTTGGTGGCGGTGGGTGGAGTTGGTGGCCCGAGCGGGAGGAGAACGGAAGGTGGGTCGGACCGGCTGCCCGAGCCGAATTCATGTGGCCCGAGCAGTGGATGGGCGCGGACTGCCTGCCCGATCCTTTTGCCACCGTGTGCCTCCATGCGAATCCCTATCCCTGCGAGCCGCCCAGTGCCATAAACGACTATATCCAGGACTTGCCCGAGTCGGCATTCCGTAAGCCCGCCCTCCAGAGGATGAAAGCTCTGGAGAACAAGCTACTGCACGACCCCGACAGCGTGGCCAAGCTAATACAAGCAGGCAAGATACAGGACGCTATCGGCAAGCTGAAGAACGACATAAGGGCTAAGCTAGACGGCTCTCTGGGCGGAAATCCAAAGAACGACTGGATAACGGACCCAGCCGCACAGCAAGTGTTGGCGGGCAAGATAGACCCCCTCGTAGCATACCTGGAAACTCTGCTTTAGGTCGGTTCTTGTAGCTGAGTGGCGATTGACCATCAGGGGCAGACAGCGGTCAAGCGCCGAGGCGATGGCTAGACACTGCGCGTCCTGGTGAGTTTACCATTCGCCGTCTCCTCTGCTACTGAAACGACTTGGGCGCTAGAGGGCCGTCCGCTGTGCGGGATGGCCCTTTTCTTTTTGGGCAGAGGTCAATAGGACGAGGCCCCGCCGTCGGGGTAAACGTGACTTCGATTTCCTACTTCAGAGGAATCTGACAGCGGAGCCTCAATGCTATTCTAGCAGCGTTAGCCACGGAAGGCAATCGACGCCCTCCCAGCACTCCTGACCTCTCGCTGATACAAGAGCGCCAACCCTGCACGAGCGGATTGGCTCTCGGGGTTCAACTCCAACACTGCTTCCAGACAGCGACGCTTTTCCTTGATGTCGTGCGCTTCCGCTGCCAGCCAGAGCCAGGCGGTGATGACGAGGGGCCGGGGGCGGTGGAGGTGGCGGACTATGAATCGAGCGAGGATGGTTCTGTACCCACCAAGCATCGTTCTTGCCTGCCAGCTTTCACAGCTACGATGGGTTTTCCGGGGGTTGTGCGGTTTGGAATCGACAATGTTCCTAGCCCAGCATCCTTATCAGAATTGCCTCATCGATTCTTCTCACATGAGTAAGGGCATCGTCAACTCTTTCCATGATCTCAGGGAGTAGGTCGCCGATTAATCTTACCCTGTCATCGTACAAGATTGTATCAGCTTTGATCTCTCTCCAGTTCTCGCATTGAATCAGGGTGTCTCCATCAATCCCATCAATGGCCTTGTCCTCCACAAGTACAGAGGTCGGTTGACTGGCGTACCTTGTTCTGTGAGTAGTGAAGACTACGATAAGTGTCTCTGCCCCATTAGCGTAGTCTTCCATCAGAATGCAGTACTTGCCTTTGGTCTTGTCTTTGAATTCGACCCTAGGCAGATAAAAGACCGCGCCTCTTCTTGCGAAGACGCGCTTGAGCGCGTACTTCACGTGCTATTCCAGAGATGCGAGAATTTGATCGATTTCTTTTGACTCTTGCTGGAGAAATGCCTCAAACCCACTGTCGGGTTCTGGTGGCTTTGCCATGTTCTCTCGCCATTTTTGGACGGTTGGATTGCGTTCAACAAGAGAGAAATCAATGGGGGCACTAAGCTGTCTCTTGCCTGTCCTACGTTCCTCCTTCACAATAGCTTTCATTGGCCCAGTGTCGTGAGCCAGCCTCTCGATTTCCAATGGGCTCAGGTTGTTCACCCTGGCCAAGACTCTTCTCGCGATGACTATGTCGACCGTGTCAAGCGAAGGCTCAAGGCGCGGCTTCCCACCTAGTGCATGAGCCTTCTTGGGATACGGCGAAGCTCTGCGACTTGCCGCAATGGTGACGCTGATTTCGAAGCCATCCATATCCTCAACGGAGGAATCGAAATTCCTAGCGAGTGGTCCCTTCTTCTGGCGAGTATAGCTTTCGCCAGTCATCGTCTCGCCAATCAGCCTTACTTTTTCGACGTCGATCAAGTAGACAATCTTTGCAAGCTCGATAGCACCCGGCTCTCTGTCCATTTCAGAGAGAACGAAAAACATCAGGCTGTGAAGTACTGTCGGTGAGAATCCAATACTATCCATGTCTCTCCTCCAGACGTATCCTGTGTACCCTGCCTCGTCCTCATCGAGATTCTTCCGAAGTACCATAGCCAGTTTATCAGAGAATCTGCGCCCTGTCAAGTTGTTCCGCTTCACATACTATTACGCAACGGGCTATTCCTTGTCAAGCCAAGCACAACACCCGTTCCAGCTCCATTGCCGTATTTGCGACCCACACGCCCAGGCGTGCAGCTACTAAATGCGGCAGAGCATCCAGGCTGACCGAGCAAACAGTACCAGGCAGCCAACATAGTGGTGCCAGCCTGCAAGAAGGAATTGCCGACTCGCGCCATCCAGCGTAGAATAGGCCGGTCTCACAGGCTACAGATGGACCACCAAGCTGAAGGATGCTCCACATGTCCTGGAGTGTTGTCCACAACGTCCTCATGACTGGACCGCCCGGGGCCGGCAAGACTCTCATGGCGCGGTCCTTGCCTTCCATCCTGCCCAGCATGACCATCGAGGAAGCCCTCGACGTGACCAAGATCTACTCTGTCTCGAGCCTGTTGCCTCCTGAGACCCCCCTCATCCGCCACCGTCCTTTCCGCGCCCCCCACCATACCATCAGCCACGCGGGTCTCGTCGGCGGCGGCCAGTGGCCTCGCCCAGGGGAGATCAGCCTGGCCCACCACGGCGTCCTCTTCCTGGACGAGGTCCCAGAGTTCGGCACCCGGGTACTAGAGGTGATGCGCCAGCCCATGGAGGACAAGGTGGTCACCATCAGCCGGGCCCAGGGTACCCTCACCTTCCCAGCCAAGTTCACCCTGATAGGAGCCATGAACCCCTGCCCGTGTGGCTACTTCGGAGACCCTAGCCGGGAGTGCACCTGCGCCCTGTCCATGGTCAGCCGGTACCAGAAGCGCCTCTCGGGACCTCTGCTGGATCGCATCGATATCCACATCGACGTACCCCGGGTGGATTATGAGAAGCTAACCGACGATCGTCTGGGCGAGCCGTCGGAGGCCATCCGCAAACGCGTGGAGAAGGCCCGCCGCGCGCAGCGCCAGCGCTTCGAGGGCACGCCAATGACCTGCAACGCAGACATGGGCCCGGCCGAGGTTAGAGAGTATTGCCAGGTTGACGACGCGGGAGGGAGCCTGCTGCGCGCGGCCATGGAGCAGCTGCAGATGAGCGCCCGAGCTTTTCACCGGGTGCTCAAGCTGGGCCGCACCATCGCCGACCTGGCCGGGTCGGAGACCATCGAGACCGCCCACCTGGCCGAGGCTATCCAGTACCGGCCCAGGACGCACATGTAGGGCGGCGCGAGGACGCGCTGGCCAGAGTCAGTCGTTGTTCACCCTTCGAGGGGCGGCAAATGGCTGTGGCTGAGCGTGATCCCGCCGAGTAGTGCACGCGCTCCGGCATACGGGCAGTGCAGGGCCTGCGGGGATTCTGACATCTCCCGCGTATCTGCGGCTCACCATAGAGCAGGATGCTCAACCTTGCCACTGAGCTAGCCTATGTCCGCTTGCTCCGCTCTCGCGCGGACGAGACGTGGTCCACGTAGGCAGCCCTGGGCAATGGAGGTCAACTTGTGATAGCGGTGCTAAGTCGGTGCATTCTTGGCCATGGCCCTATGCGGCCAGCGTTGCTCACGTAGGTCAGGGATGGGCACCCTTTCGTGTGTCCCAGAGGTCCGGCGGAGAGGAGAGGATTGATGGCGCATTGTCTGGTCACCTGCGACCTATTCAGAGCTGATCTCGACAGCCTGCCCCGCAAGATCCAAACTCGCACCGTAGCGAAGTTCCCCTTTCTCGAACGAAACCCGCGCCACCCCAGTCTGAACAGCCACAGGGTTCACGCTTCTCCCAGTGGCAGAGACATCTGGGAATCGTACGTAGACAAGACGAGGTACCGAATCCTGTGGGAGTTCCTCCCGGGACAGGACCTTGCCCTCTGGCGCACGCTCACAGAGATATCATTCAGCGGGCAGCACTGAATGGCGAACATTGAGTCAGGTTGCGGATGGTCCGGTCAAATCAATGTCCGGGTCGCAGCCTTGACTCATGTAGGTAGCCGAGCTAGAATAGACTCGCGAGGCTGTGCACTATGCCACCCTCATCTCTGAGGATCCACTGCCATGCAAGATGACATTGACTTCAGCCCCCAGGTGCGCTCTTGCATCGTGAGTTCCTGGAGTCTGCATCAACCGATGACACAGCAGACCTCGATCAAGGCAGGGCAAGGATGAGACCCAAGACCTGGACGCGAAGTACCGAAACTGTGGTGGGTTGTGCTATTGCGCGAGCCCGTGTCCATATGCGCTCAACCTGACCCTTCCCTTGAATAGCACAAGGTTTCGATGAGAGAATCCTAGCTTGACCAGGGATTCCGTGAACTGGGCATCTGCAGAACAATGGAACAACCAGTTTTCGTTGGTCAGTTCTTGATGGGCAAGGGGGAGTTCTCACCATGGAGGTCCTGACTGGTGTATTCATTGTCGCGCTCTATAGGACAATGGAGAAGATTTGGGAGAAGAGCTTCGACGCGGCGTGGGAGCCCGTAGACGACACATTGAAAGCCAGATTCACCATTTGGGCTGGAAGTGGCGACGAGCGGAAACGCCGCATCGCCTTCGGAAGGGCCGCAGGCAAAGCCCGGAACTTGACCCTGCTCAAGGCTGAGGACGATCCACTGCAGAGAGTGCAGACAGAGCTGGTTCTCAAGGTACTAGACGAAGGGCTGACGGACAGCGCTGCTGAGGAGTTGGCTGAAGAAGCTGCCAAGCTCATACTTTTCTCGGAGGACCCAGACATCGCTCGCATGACGACATACTGCCAAGAGCGCCTGAAGTGGGATGTGCTATGGTCTGGGGGTGAGCGCCCAGAAAGCAACGCCGTAACAGCCGTCTTAACTGCATTTCTGGACAACCTGCGGGGATCGTTGCTGGACCAGGAGATCTACCGTGACGTTATGCACGACAAAGAACTGCTGGGGTTGCTGGGGAAGATAGCGCATGACCAACACCGCACCGCAGAGGCCACGGTTCGGTGGTTGGAGGCGTCTGAGGACGCGGGACCGGCACCGGCCAGCATTGTGTGTGCGAAGGCTGTTAGTAGAGCCTCAATGCAAGGGGCAAGACTACTTGACGCCTCCAGCCAAAGACCTTTGCCACGAAGATGTCGTAGCCGCCGTTGTAGGTTCTGTCGAAGGCCCCGGGCGTCGTTGGAAAGCCTGAACACTCAGTGTGACCGGTCACATATGCATCACCCCCGGTATCCACAGCAATGCCGAAGGCAACGGACCAGCACCAGCTGCCACCCAGCCATTGGCGGAATACCAGGTCTGTTCCAGCCTCATTCAGCTTCGCCACGAAAGCCATGGCGTAGCCCGGCCCGGCAGAACCCGTGATGTATGCCGAGCCCCTCTGATCCACATCAATCGCCCCGGGCCATGAGCAGACTCGCTGTCCCAGGTATTGCCATCCCATGAAGGTGCTGTATACCAGGCCCGTACCATTGCTGTTCAACTTCGTCACGAAAGTATCAAGATCCCATTCGTCCTCACCCGCGTAGGTCCTGCAGAATGCTCCAGGCGTGGTCGGGAAGTCGAAAGAGCTCGTATAGCCAGAGACATAGGCTTCGCCTGCTGAGTTAGCGGCGACCCCGCCCCCAAAATACGAGTCGACGCCATCATTGTAGCTTCCTCCCAGCAATGTGCAGTACTCGAGATCAGTGCCAGAAGGGTTCAGCTTGGCCACAACAGCGTCACTCTCACCATCCCGCGTTCTGTCGAAGGCACCGGTAGTTGTGGGGAACGTCGTCGAGCGCGTCCAGCCTGCCACATAAGCCGACCCTGTGGGATCCACCGCAACTCCCAAGGCTTCGTCGAAGTCGCTTCCTCCCAGAAACGTGCTGTAGACGAGATCGCTTCCGCTGGGGTTCAGCTTGGTGATGAAGAAGTCGGCGGTACCTCCGTTGTACGTGCTGTCATAGGCGCCAACCGTTGTGGGGAATCCAGAGCCCGCCCGGCCCGCCACATACGCGGAGTTGTCGTCGCCTATCGCGATCGAGAATCCTGTGCCGCCGCCGAGCGAAGTGCTGTAGACTAGGTCGCTTCCACTGGGATTCAGCTTCGCCACGAAGGCACCGCTCCCCGTTGCGTATGCCCCCGGTGTGGTTGGGAAGTCGGACGAGCCCGAGCCAACGACGTAGGCGGCGCCCGAAGCATCGACCGCTATGTCGTAGCTACGGTCGTCTCCCGACCCGCCGAGAAGGGTGCTGTAGACGAGAGCCGTGCCGTTCGGATTCAGCTTGGCCACGAAGACATCTAATCCTCCTCCATGGCTCGGGTCAAAGGAACCAGGAGTGGTGGGGAAGCCCGACGAGTATGTCTCGCCCGCCACGTAGGCAGCGCCAGAACCATCGACGGCAACCACCGCGCTTTGTGCCACTGGATCCGGCCACGGCTCGCCCACCGTGCCAAGGAAGGTGCTGTAGAGAAGACTGAACGAGCCCTCTGCCAGATGGGCGTCGCTACCACTCGGAACCCTGTCGGTGAATGGAGACAGGATCTCGAAGCTTCCTTCTCCGCGCTGGTAGATGCAAGGTTCGGCACTGACGTCGAACTGCTCGACTGACAACAAAGGCAAGGCCAAATCACCCAGCGTAGTACCCACCAGCAAGTGATCGGTGTCCGTCTGCACCCCAGTTGCACCATCCAGCCGCAGTCGAACAGCACTACTGTCGGAGTCCGGAGCCATGGCTGCGCGCAGCATCAGCTGACCATTCTCGCTGCTGACCTCAAGATCAATGCCAGGGTACAGGTCTTTGTAGCGCACACCGGCCCAGGCTGCTACTCCTATGTGCCACTCAGACGGTGCGTCACCGGTCAAATAGGATACGAGAGTGTCTTGCCTATTGAAGCCGACGAGTGCAGGATGAGGGTTGGCACCAACGAAGGTGACCTTGAGGCTCACGCCACGCAACTCTGCGGCCGCACTCTCCGCCGACCGATTGAAGAGCTCTCGCGATGCGCCAAGACCTACCGAAGCACGAGAGGGCCGCGTGAGCGAGAGCCACATCGCATTCTCGGTAAGGGACAAGGACGCTCCGTTACCGACCGCTTGGAACCGCACCTGGGGATCATACTGGCCAGCATTCTCCACGAACGCGGACAGCACAACGCTAGGTAGGCCGGTCACCTCCGCGCGGGGAGTTCGAGAGGTGTTACCGGACTGGACGGCACTGGGAGGCTGCTCCATTGTGCGCGAGCGTGCTGCTGACCAGACCGCTGGGCACGAAGCCACGAGCAACGCGAGCGCAAAGAGGAACCTAGGCAATCGTCTCAGCTCCATCCCTGACCTCCTTCACGCGGACGTCGCGTTTCCGCGGTGCCGCTCCTTGCAGGCGAAGCAAAACGGCCTCGCTGAGATGACGCGCCGCAAGTCGGCAGATGGGTCATCAGCAGGATCCGCCTGTCACACGCAGGATGCGGCCCTCCGGCGACCGATTCCCTTGTGGGCTAGGTCCGCAGCGGTCTGGTGCGCATTCGCTGCAACAGATGCTGGATCGTAAGCTATCGATATCGAGACCTCTTCTGCCGCGCGCACTGGTACAGGGGTGAACTGCTCGGTTAAGGGATTGACAACAGGTTCATCGTGTCGCCTTGTGCAGTCCTCGCCAGAGTTGCACCCCCGCCGGCAGTACCAACACTAGGGGCAGAGCAGCGCCCCAACACGGCCCGCGTCCGCCAGTCGTCGGCGTTGGCTCCAAAGCAGCTTCGGCAACCTCCGTCGTAGCCTCCGTGGCAACGCCAACATCCACGTCGCCTGTCAACTTCCCTCCATCCCCTGTCAACACGAAAGCTGCCCAGTAGTATGGATGCGGATACTCTGCTCTCACATCAATCTGTGCCTGACGTAGCGCCTCCGCTTTGCCCATCCCGGCACGAAGATGAGTGTAGAACCGCTCCATCAGCAGCGCCGTCGCCTCGTCATCGACGCTCCACAGGCTGGCAAGCACGCTCGGCGTTCCAGCGTAGAGGAACGCTCGACTCAAACCCACCACTTCATCACCTGCGCTCAACGTGCCGAGTTGCGTCTGGCACGCGCTGAGGACTACCAGATTGGTGGCTGCCGTCAAGTCTAGTCCGTAGACTTCGTGGACTTCCAGACGGCCGTCGTTTTGGGTATCTTCTGCCAGATAGATTGTGCTGAACAAGGGGTTGTTGCGGTCGTATTCGCCATGGGCTGCGATATGCAAGACACCTGCACCGCCACCCTGTGACCACACCACACTTTCCGTAGCGTCTTCTCCCGTCATGGCCTGCGTCCCGAAAAGTGCTGCGATGCTTATGGCTTCCTGTTCGGCAAAGCGCAACGCAGGCATTGGCTCGACAATGGTTGGATTGCCTAGCGCTAGCAGGTTGCCAGATTCGGACTTGCATTTCCCCTTAACGAAGGGCAGTAGGCTGGCACTGGGTAGGGTGAACAAGCCATGGTCGTCGCTCAGATACCTGTCGCCATCGGTGAGGGCGGCAAAGGGAAGGTAGTGGAGCACGTTGTGGGGGACAATCCCGAGCATCGAGGTGGTCAGATATGCTCTCAGCGGGGAGATGAGCCAGGCATAGAGTTGTTGCAGACTGGCCGGGTGGGGATCCTCCAGCCTGGCGAAATCCCGGAAGATTGTGATGGTCTCCGTTAGGTCTTCGCGACTGATGTCCAGCGCTAGGGCATTGAAGGTATCATGGGTGATGATGAAGGCCAGTGTTCGTCCTTCAGTTACGAAGTATTCGACCAATGTGGTGTTGGCGTCAAGCAGACCTTGGATCTCAGCCAACGAGGCCACGTCGACGCTGACGAGCGAGGCGAGCTCAGAGCTCTGTAGTTTGAGTTCGATCAGCAGGGCTTCGTAGTCTGCTTCAAGAGTGATGAGCTCAGCTTGCGTGTCCATGATCGCACTAGTGTCCCGTTGCTCACGGGGACGATTGCGAAGAGTCACTAGTTGGGCGCGTCGCGCTGCGATTTCCGCGCGAAGCGTCTGCTCTTGGTCTAGCAGTATACGGGGGGCTCCGGCTCGGAAGTCTACCAGGCCACCCGCAAGTTGGTCGAGGAGTGCCCTTGCTCGAGCACGCTCCGCATACTCGAAGGCCTCTTGGAGGCGACCCTCTTCCCAAAGGAGGTTGACGAGACGATCGTACACCGCGACCTCTTGAGCTGCATAGGTTCCCTTCAGTTCTGGGATCCCGATCTCTTTCTGAATGGACTCGACGACATCAGCGGCCTGCTGGTAGAAGGCGATCGCCTCTGAAACAAGACCGAGTTGCTCGTATGCCAACCCAATCTTGTTGAGTGTCTTTCCTTCCCCCCTCCGGTCGCCGATCTCCTGTTGGATAGCCAGCGCCCGCTGGTGATAGTCAAGAGCCTGCTCATTTTCGCCCAAGCTCCCGTAGACTGAGCCGATGTTGTCGAGCGTGTATCCTTCCCCGGCCCGGTCGCCGATCTCCTGTTGGATAGTCAGCGCCCGCTGGTGGTAGACCAGAGCCTGCTCATGTTGCCCCAGGGTCCAGTAGATCGTCCCAATGTTGTAGAGCGTGTTTCCTTCCCCGGCCCGGTCGCCGATCTCCTGTTGGATAGCCAGCGCCCGCTGGTAGTAGTCCAGAGCCTGCTCGTATTGGTTCGGACTCTCGTCGGCCCCGATGCTGTCCCGCGTGGCTGACTCGTCCGTCTGGTCGCCAGTGTCCTCGAGAGCATCATCGTGCCGGTGGTATACTAGACCAATGTTGTTGAGCGTCGTTGCTTCGCCCATCCGGTCGCCGATCTCTTGTTGGACAGCCAGCGCCCGCTGATAGTACTCCAGCGCCCGGTCGTCTTGCCCCAAGTAGTCATAGACCAGACCGATGTTGTTGAGCCCGGATCCTTGTCCCAGCCGGTATCCAATCTCCTGGTAGACGGCCAGCGCCTGATGAAAGTAGACCAGCGCCTCCTCGTATTGGCCCAGGCTCCAGTAGACTGCCCCAGTGTTGTTGAGCGTCAGTGCTTCGTCCGCCGGGTCCTCGATCTCCTGTTGGATGGCCAGCGCCCGCTGGTGGTAGTCTAGAGCCCGCTCGTATTGGCCCAGGAGCCAGTAGACTACACCGGTGTTCTGGAGCGTGGCTCCTTCCCCCGCCCGGTCTCCGATCTCCTGTCGGATGGCCAGCGAGCGCTGGTGGTAGTCAAGGGCATGATCGTATCGGCCTAAGCTCCGGTAGACTGCCCCAATTGCGTTGAGCGCCCTTCCTTCTCCCGCGCGGTCGCCGATCTCCTGTTGGATAGCCAGCGCCTGCTGGTGGCAGTCCAGAGCCTCCTCATTCTGGCCCAAGTTCCCGTAGACTGTCCCGATCCTGTCGAGCACCGTTCCTTCGTGCCGCCGGTCGCCGATCTCCCGTTGGATAGCCAGCGCCCGCTGGTAGTAGTCCAGAGCCTCCTTGTATTGGCCTAGGCTTGAGTAGATCGCCCCGATGTTATGCAGCGTTGCTCCTTCTCCCTCCCGGTCGCCGATCTCCTGTTGGATGCCCAGCGCGCGCTGGCAGTAGTCCAGAGCCTGCTCGTACTGGCCCACGCTCGCGTAGAAGGCAGCAATGTTGGCGAGCGTTGTTCCTTCTCCCTCCCGATCGCCGATCTCCTGTTGGATGCCTAGCGCCCGCTCGTAGTAGTCCATCGCCTGCTCATCCTGCCCCAGGTCGTAGTGGACCACCCCGATGTCGTTCAGCGCCTCTGCTTCCCCCGCCCGGTCTCCGATCTCCTGTCGGATAGCGAGCACAGCTTCCAACGTACTAAGTGCTCCCTGGTAGTCTGCGTCATTATAGAGGCCGACGGCTTCCTCATAGAGGGCATCGGCCTGTGCCTGCGGATCATCCTGAGTGGCTGGAGTAGCGGCGATTTGGGCTGGAAACAGGGCCAGAACTAGCGTCGCGACCAGCAGCCAGGCACCTATGCAATTGACCCACAACTTCCTCAGACTACTGCCGCTCCTCTTCACTGGCTCAAATCCCCGAGACGTTCCTCCAACTCGGTCACTCGTTGCGCATCCCCCAAGACTTCGTATCCAGCAAGCGCCCGCTCCAGCCAGCGTACTGCGTGGTACACATTCCCCATCTTTCCATACATTTCCCCTAATCCAGCCTGCGCCGCCGCTTGCCCCTCTACATCTCCGGCGGCCTCCGCCAGCTCGACGGCCGTCGAGTATCGAGCCTCAGCCTCAAGGCTGACTCCAATGTGCCGATAGAGATCGCCCAACGTCCGGTAAACGGCCGCGGACTGGCTCCCAGCCTGCACCAACCTTTCGAGAATCTCGATCGCTTCGGCAGTGAGATCATAGCCAGTGTAGAGCTGAGCCAAGCCAAAGGCTTCCGCGTCAGGTGTCAATCCCAGGTCAGCGAGTCTGCCAGCAGCGGCCCGCACGCGTTGGGCGTCATTGGCATTGAGCAAGGTGAGCCCCAGTCCAGGCACATCTTCATCCTGAGAAGATGCGCCATTGTCGGCTTCAACAATGAGTAGATAGGTAGCCCCAGATTCGAGGGCTGGCTCACCCGGATAGGTCACACCAGACTCATCCGTCATCGTGCTCCAAATGATCCGGCCCGTGTTGGTGCCCTTGATCTGCACACTATAGATGGATGCACCTGGGATTTCATTCCAGCGCAGTATCGGCGTACCACTCAGGAGCTGAGTTCTCCGTGGGCTGATGATGTAGGGAATAGAGGGATCACCTACGCCGCGAGTACTGCCAAGCCCGCTTCCTTCACGCATTCGCGCAGTTTCCTCTGGCGCCGGGCAACCATTCATCACGCCAGATACCTTGCCGGCGAGCGGAGACCAGGCGGTAAGGTCGTCACAGAGGACAATTGCCCTCGCCTCGCTCGTCGGTTTCAGCAGGTCCCCGCGATGGAGCACTGCGCCAAAGGCCGTACGGTGGTAGTCCGACCACACCCCGCGCCTCAACCACACTTCGCCCTCGGCCACTATCAGCAGATTGACACTGCTGTCAGCGGGGGCAGCAGGAGTTGGCTGACTACAAGAGCCAGCAAGAGCTATCGGAATCAGTATCAGTGCTATCGACAAAGATGCTGCGCGTCTGATCGTTCCTCCTATTCTGCTTCCAGGCGTTGGCTAGCGAATCCGATCCATGCATCTTCATCTGGGTTGCGTGCACTGGCAAGTCTCAGGCAGTCTTCCCATTCAGGCCGAGCACGTGCTGCGTCGCCCAGGCCTTCCAGCACCTGGGCGAGCAAACAGTGAGCAGGGGCCTCGTCCTTCGCCAGATCAATGGCGCTCCGTAGGTGATACTCTGCCTCGTCATAGCGAGCTTGGCCCAGTCGTGCCCAACCCAGGTTCTTGAGCATGTCGTACCTCACCTGGTCCTCCTCGGCGAGGTCTAGACCGCTCAACAGCAGGGAGACAGCTGCCGCATAGTCTCCGTCCAGCACGTATAAGCGAGCGAGGTTGTTGTAAGCCGCGTCGAGCCCGCCTTGCATCGCAATCCTGTACTCCGTGCGGGCAAGGTCGAGATCGTGCAGATCTTCGTATAGCAGCCCTAGGTTGTAGTGAGCTTCCGCGTAGTCAGGCCTGAGTTTGATGGCCCGGGAGTAGTCAGATTGGGCGCTATCCCATCGACCGCCACGGTAGTTCTCCAGACCGCGGTTGTTGTAGGAGACCGCGATCCTTGGCAAGGAGGAACGGAAAAGCATCAGGCCAAGCAAGAGTACCATCGTGAGGCCAAGCTCGGTTTCCTGCCACGCACTCCTAGGAATACGCAGACTCATGAGTATCCGCTCGATCGCCTTCCGCCCAGATGTACTCAGCGCGCCCCCAGCTACCAGCATGGTCACCACAATCTGAGCGATGACCGCAAAGACCCCCAGCGCATCTGGACCGTCAGCTAAGAACCTCCAGGAGATATCCACTATCAGGCTCAAGGATGCTATCAGGCACAGAACAGCCAGGACGCTCCACAGCCAATCGAGGCGTGCCGCCCGCTGAGGCTGCTTGGAGGTCTCAAAGAACCACCACCATGCCTCGGGTGATGGATTCAACGTGCTGCGCCATTGCGACAGTCCCGCCACCTGGGCGATAGACTCAGATTGCTTCCTCAGCCGGTCATCTAGCTCGACAAGGGTGATCAGGGTGTGCGCGGAGTCCTGCGTCTTGTCAGTCAATCTTGCGTGAACGGCATCGCGAGCGACAAGGGCTTCAAGAGCTTGCTCGGCTGATGGATGGGGGGCAGCGTCTTCCAGCACAGTGAGCTTGCTGCCATAGCGTCTGAGGGCACGCTCCAACTGCGAGGCAGTCATTTGCTACCTCCTTCAAGGTAGGGAGACTGCATCCTTCGACTGACGTGTGAGCTCATTCCCATGTGCGGGCAACTTCCCTACTCTAGGGACGGCGGTCACTTGGCTGCCGGAGTAGAGCCGAAGTCACTGGATGATAGCACAAGTAGAGAGAGAGGGCAAGCCAGGTTGCCTATAGTGGAACGAGGCCCCGCTGTTGAGGAGAGAATGTACCAGAAGGTTTGATCAACCTCTGTATCTCGCAACGGGGCCTCAAGGGGATTCTAGCAGCAACGCCCATCGTCGGCAATCGACTCCCTCTCGATACGCTTGACCTCTCGCTGAAACAACAGTGCTGACGCTGCACGAGCGGCTTGGTGTTCCGGGTTCAACTGTAGCACCGCTTGTAGAAAGCACCACTTGTCCTCAACGTCGTCGGTCTCTGCTGCCAGCCACAGCCAGGCGTGGATCACAAGGGGGCGGGGGCGGCGGACGAATCGGACCTTGAGTTTGGCCGCAGTGGTACGGAGCTGGTCAAGCTTGGGAAGGCGGGAGCATCACCGATAGTGGAACCGTTGACCATGCCCAGCGGACGCGGCAAGAATCTCAGATCGCACGGGATGTCTTGGGGCGGAATGACAGATCACTACAGCGTTCAGGGTATCCCTCGGTCCTCACGGCAGCCGGGGCATGTTGCCTGCGCTAGATCAGGCCTTGACTCAGTTTCTCGTGCAGCATCTCCTCGTAGTCGGGGCCGGTAAGAGTGCAATCGACAAGGTGGTCGAACTCGTCATGGTTGAGCTGAAGATCCTTCCTGACAGATTCCTGAAAACCGATTCCCCACTCGCCACGCCCCTTTGGGACTCGGACCTTGAAGCGTTTCCGTCCCTCTAGGACAACCCAGTAGATCTCCTCTTTGCCGGATCTGTACTGGCCCGGTACCTTCTTGTCCACCGCCGATCGGACTTTCTGCTTACGATATCTTTTCGCTCTTGGCGACATAGTCTCGAAGTACCCTCGACCAAGCCGTGGGGAGCTTGCCAAGTTCTTCCGGGTCGGCCTCAGTCAGTTCCTCGTATAGAAGTATGACTTGGTCCTTGAGGTCATTGACTGCCTCAGCAGGCGTGGTGCCCCAGCCGCGGGCCTCCACTTCCAGGAACGTCGCGACCGCTTCGTCGCGGTACTCTTCGACCACGACGGGAATCGGATGCCGGAGGGAGTATGACGATGAGTTTAGATCAACGATCGCGGTGCTGGTCACGACCGGTCTACTCAGCAATGCTTCGCTTAGCTCCAATACTGCACCCTCCAGCCTCTCCAACCTGTCTTCGAGGTTGGCCGGCGTGCGGGTGCCAAGCTCCCCCGTGCGCATCATGGAGAGCCACTGCTGGCCGAGTGTGGGCCACTCCTGAGAGTACTCTAGTGGTAGGATGTCCGTCGACAAGGCAACCGGATCCTCCCAATGACCCTCGTCGTACTTCAACACCAAGCGTACCGATTCGCCAATCTTCAGGGTGCCGCGGGCGATTGTGGGGTCGTCCTTCCACGCACCGTCCAGTTCTTTCCACTCACTCATCTGGCCCACCAAACTCCTTCGAAATACCCGCCGCGAATCGCAGGACGTCACTAGGCAGCTCTGGCGTGAATCTTGACAAGTACTCAAACGATATCAAATGTCTCACCGTGTCGGCCTTAGGTGGTGCATGATCGATGATTATGTCATACAAGTGTGCTTCGTCTCGCACCTTGGCCAAGTGCACCCCTCGGATATCGGTGTAGGGCAATCTCGTTGCGTGACCGACTACAAGAGGCATGGGAACACACGAGACATATTCGCTCGCTCGATATCGGAAACTGGCTCGGCAGTCGAACGCGTGCTCCTCAGGCATGTCAGAAAGCATGTGTAGCATGTCAAGCACGGGTCTTGTCCCCTCGGGCACTGGCACAGATGCCGTCGTGCCAACCGAATAGGTCAAAACAAGCCGATATTCTTCACCTCCTGGTTTGACCTGGACAATGCTACCCAAGCAGGCGTGTTCGACCCGACTCCTCCGGTACTCAGTATAGAAGAAAGCGACGCTTCTGCCTGAGGAGGCTCTCACCGCGTATTCGACCAGTAGGTCGGTGAAGGATGCGGAATCGAGCTCTAATAGGGCCTCAAGGGCCAATTCCGTAGCAGATGATCGTACTAGGTCGAGTCTTGAGGGGTCGCTAGCCATTAGCGCTCGATGGCGAGGTAGTTCGCGGGCGTCATTAGATTCTTCGCTCTCACGGGCGTCCGCATTGTCTTGCGCGACAGCATACGAGCAGGAAGCCCGTTGGATGGCGCTTCCCGAGCACTACACGATCGCCCGCTCAGTGCTGACGCAACCGCCAGCTCACCATACGCAGAGTCGGGCGAATCACATGCCGGCGGACTCACTGCCAATGGAGACATTGTACATCGATTCTCCAAGAATGTCAACCCAAGCACAACACCCGCTCCAGCTCTACCGCCGTATTTGCGCTCCACACGGGCAGGCGTGTGGCTACTGCGGTAAGGCACCCAAGCTGACCAAGCCCACACTATGAGGCAGCCAAAATGTGGTGCCAGCGTGGCAGAACGAATTGCCGCCCCGCTCGATCCAACGTACAATGGGTTGGCCTCACTGACTATAGATGTATCACCAAGCTGAAAGGCGCTCCAGATGCGCTGGAGTATTGTCCACAACGTGCTCATGACTGGACCGCCCGGAGCTGGCAAGACTCTCATGGCGCGGTCCTTGCCTTCCATCCTGCCCAGCATGACCATCGAGGAAGCCCTCGACGTGACCAAGATCTACTCCGTCTCTGGTCTGTTGCCCCCTGAGACCCCCCTCATCCGCCACCGTCCTTTCCGCGCCCCCCACCATACCATCAGCCACGCCGGTCTCGTGGGCGGCGGCCAGTGGCCTCGCCCAGGGGAGATCAGCCTAGCCCACCACGGAGTGCTTTTCCTGGACGAGGTCCCAGAGTTCGGCACCCGGGTGCTAGAGGTGATGCGCCAGCCCATGGAGGACAAGGTGGTGACCATCAGCCGGGCCCAGGGTACCCTCACCTTCCCAGCCAAGTTCACCCTGATAGGAGCCATGAACCCCTGTCCGTGTGGCTACTTCGGAGACCCTAGCCGGGAGTGCACCTGCGCCCTGTCCATGGTCAGCCGGTACCAGAAGCGCCTCTCGGGACCCCTACTGGACCGCATCGACATCCACATCGACGTGCCGCGGGTGGATTATGAGAAGCTAACCGACGATCGTCTGGGCGAGCCGTCGGAGGCCATCCGCAAGCGCGTGGAGAAAGCCCGCCGCGCACAGCGCCAGCGCTTCGAGGGCACGCCAATGACCTGCAACGCAGACATGGGCCCCGCCGAGGTTAGAGAGTATTGCCAGGTCGATGACGCGGGAGGGAGCCTGCTGCGGGCAGCCATGGAGCAGCTGCAGATGAGCGCCCGAGCCTTCCATCGCGTGCTCAAGCTGGGCCGCACCATCGCCGACCTGGCCGGGTCGGAGACCATCGAGACCGCCCACCTGGCCGAGGCTATCCAGTACCGGCCCAGGACGCACATGTAAGTCTGTCGGCTTGTTGCGACGCTCTGGATGCGCGATGAGGAGCATCGCCAACTCGCGCAGACAGGAGTGTTACTACTGGTGCGTTCGATGGGCCTAGCCCAGGGGGTTCTGCCCGAGAGGGTGGCAATCTCAGTTCCGCAATCTCATTGGGAGGGGCGGCGTCAACCCAGAAACGGCAGATTTCTGGACCTCTGCGCAGTATCGCGGAGACAGATGAGGAGGTTGGATCACCAAGGAGGAGAGAGATGAGGAGGAAATCGCTGCTCGTAGCAGCATCGGTGTTGGCCCTGTGGATACTGCTAGTGACGCCAGCGTTCGCTCAGGGTCCATCGCCTGAGGAGAAACTACAGGAACTCGCTTCCCAGGCTGGGCCGGCCCAATTCGTGATGTGTGGGCTCGATTTCTGCGCCTACGTCACCAACGAGGACAACCTGAACAACGCCGGTGTGGACACCGCCGACAATGACATGGGATGGAATCGGCCGCTGTACGATGCCATATATCGCACCTGCCAGGGCAATGCCAAGCATCCCATCGAGTCCACCATCGACGTGCCCAGCGCGCCCTTCAACACCGACGCCACACTCTCCCTCAACGCATTGGACACCGGCATCCTGTGGCCGGATATTCAACGCGTCGAGTTAAATGGATCGTTGTGGGAACCGGAGATAGAGTACGTCCACACCAATCCAGACGGCCGGACCTGGGTCTGGTGGCAAGGCCACATCGACCCCGCTCACGTACGAGTGGCCCCCAGCCAGAATCTGGTGAGGGTATACCTGAAGAGTGGGCGATGCATCCAGCTCGGGGGCAGCTTCATTCTCATGACCGACCACGCCATCGTCCTCGAGGAAGAGTTCGTGCCCGAGCCCGGTACCATCGTCCTCCTAGGTAGCGGGATGGCTGGGCTGGCAGGATATGCCAGCTGGCGCTGGAGGACGAGAAGGTAGTGCCCCTGTACCAAGCGAGGGGGCGGCAAAGGGGCCAGCAAGCAGCAGTGTCCTGGTCTCCGGTATCGGACCGCCGGCTCCCATGGCAGCGGGCAGACGGGGCCCTCAAGGAGCCGCCCAGTCGACGCGCGCGAAAGGAGAGTCCAAATGACGAGGACCCTGGTAGCGACCGCGCTCCTCGCGGTAGCCCTGCTGACGCTCCTCACCGGCTGCGGTCAACTGGCAACACAGGTACCTGCACCGACCCTACCGCCAGAGCCATCGGCCACTCCGCCGCCGCCCACCAACACTGTGCCACCTACACCGCCTGAAACGGTCACCGCCCCTCCGCCCGCTGCCACGCCGACCAGCACTCATATCCCTACTCACACACCGGGGCCAAGGATACTTGCCTTCCAGATCACGCCGACCGCCACGGCCAACGTGGGCGACGTACTCACGATGTCCTGGCAGGCAACGGGCGAGCGGGCCGAGATCTGCCCCGTCGGTGCCTTGGGACCCATCGAGCAGCTTTGCCGTGCCGTGTCCGTGTCAGGGAGCACACAGTGGACGACCGACGAAGAGGCGATGAGCTACTCCGGCTTTGCCCTGCGGGCCTGGTATGGCACGGCCAATACGCTGAAGGTCGTCGAAGTCAAGCTTCAGTGCCAGAACCTGCGCCAGTGGTTCTTCCCCAACCCCCCGCAGAACTGCCCCGCCGCCCAGGCCGCTACCTCCTATGCTGTCGGTCAGTATTTTGAGGACGGCTTCATGATCTGGATCCAGGAGCCAGACAGCTTCTACGTCTTCTATCAAGGCCAGGACGCAGCAGGGTTCCAGACCTTCGACTGGGTCATTGATCCCGGCACGGCGCTCAAGCGGGGCGCCTCGCCCGACAACCGGGTTGGGGAGCCGACGCCAGCTGGCCTGTTCGAGCCGGTGAGCGGCTTTGGCATGGTCTGGCGAGGAGAGATCAACGGCATCCGCCCCGACGTACGTGAGCGCCTGGGCTGGGCGACTGAGCCCGAATTCGCCTTCGACAGCGCCCACCAATGCATGACCCTATCGCTAATGCGCTACTGGGTCTGTTTCCAGCGCGGACCGCGCGGCGAGATCCTGCACCTGCACCCCGATTCGACCGCCCAGGTGCGCTTTCTTTGGGAAGAATGGTAGAACGGTCGCCGCGAACCAGGCGGGGTGGAGTAGGTGTGGTTCAGAAGCAACCGGATGCGGTAACCCCGCCGTCCCTCGCGCAAGGCAGCGCGATGTGCTAGAGTCACAGTGAGAGACGTTTTGGAACGCTTGTACTCATCAGATATTGGACCGAAGGAGGTAGCAGAGTGCTAGTAGACCGCATCATCGGAGCGTTCACCTTCCGCAAGGGAGTCTATGCGGAAGTCGAGCAGGATGCCGCGTTCTCCACCACTGCGTGGATCCTCGTCGTCGTGGTGGCGTTTTTCAACCAGCTTGGGGCAGCTGCATCCCCAAACCTCACAGGATGGCTGATTGGCGCGGCGGTGGGCACAGTCATTGCAGTCGTCGCTTTCGCCCTGGGCGCCTTCGTTGTCAACCTGGTGGGGCGCGCGGCATATAACGCCGAAGTGAACTTCGACGAGATGGTTCGCACCCTGGGACTGGCCTACGTCTGGCAAATCGTGGGAGCCATCGGCATCGTGGCCGCCTTCTCACCCGCCCTATCCGGCGTGACGACTCTTGCAGTCGCTGTGGCCGCGGTATTGGGGCTCATCGCCTGGCTCGTGGCGACGAAGGAAGCGCTGGATCTAGCGTGGCTTCATACCATCGTGACCGTGATCATCGGCTGGCTGGTATTCGCGTCCATCGTGGTAGCAGGCAACATAGTGCTGTCGAACCTGGGCCTCGGTGTGCCTGTGGTGTGAGGGCTCCTCGCGTATCCAGGTCCTGACAGCAATTAGTCAACACCCGCGCCGAGGGCCAGCGGCAGGCGCGGAAAGCGGCCATCTCTGCCCTCATCACTCTTCATGGTCTTTCACCTGCGATTGCCCCCTGCACTTCTCGCTGCCTTTCGCTGGCGCTGCAGAAGGTATTTCGGCATTCTGGGAATCAGCCACCTGAGATACCGCTCGTAGGTCCACTGCGCAGTAGCCACTCTGGCGAAGTTGTCGATCACGTCCTGGCTACCAGCGAGTAGCTTGAACAAGACCCCGGGGAAGCGGTGCATCAACCTGGCCAGGAGCAGCGAGTACCGCAAGTTAGCCCCGAACTCCTCCTCACAGATCGTCTGGTATTCTCGCAGCGCTTCAGAATCGCCGCTGGAGGACAACGAATCACCTATCACCTTTACCGCATTCTGGCCCGAGCGGATGGCGTAGGCGATGCCCTCCCCCGTGAAGGAATCCAGAAGCCCGGCGGCGTCCCCCGCCAGCAGGATCCGTCGGCTGGCCAGGGTCCGCCTGATCCCTCCCGCGGGAATCATGTGTCCTGTCATCCTGTGATTTGGATCGAAGCCCCGGTCGCGAAGGAACCCGGCCATGATTCTCCTGGGCCTGTGCAGCGAACTGGCCAGCCCACCGATGCCCACTGAGCGGTACTCACCGTGGGGGAAGACCCAGCCATAGCCCATGCCCCCGATGCCGAAGTGGATATCGATGGCGTCCTGGGGATACTCCTGTGAGGTGCCTTCGTTCTGGATCTCCGCGACCAGGCAGACACCGTATTCGTCCTTCCGGTCTCTGCTGCGGATTCCGTGCTGAAGTGTCCCCTGCGCACCCTCGGCGACGATCACGAACGTTGCTTCGTAGGCCCCCTGGTCGGTGAAGACCTCCACAGCGTTCTCCTTCTCCTCCAGTCCCCTGACCCTCTCGCCCATGCGCGCGGTGATGCCGCTTTGCCGTGCCTTTTCCAATAGAAGAGCGTCGAAAGCGCTCCTGCTCACCATGACAGCCAGTGGATTCTCGCCCCGGGCCTCGATGGATCTGCCCTCATAGTGGACTCTCATCGCGAAGATGGTCGCTTCACGCAGGTGAGCGGGGAGATCGAAATCGAGATAGGACAGCGCCTGCTCCGTGACGGCGCCCCCGCAGGCTTTGTACCTGGGGAACTGCTCCTTCTCCAGCAGCAGGGTCTCCAAACCCAGATTCCCTGCCAGCCTGGCGGCAGACGAGCCAGCTGGACCACCGCCCACGACGATCAGGTCGAACATCCTGCCCTCTCCGCTCTGAGGTTAGCCAAGGAGCGTCTTCACGTCAAGTCCTCGTCAACTCAGAGCATACGTGCGCCACACAGAAGGCGCTGCCGAATCGTTCCTTGGATACGACCTACGGTGTGCTCAGGATGTGTGCGGCCGCGTGCAGATCCCGAATACCAGCTGTCTCCGCTTCGAAGTCTCGTTCCGCCGTGTCCTTGTCGTCCGCTGGGGCTTGCATTTCGGAACACGCGAGCGTACATTGTGGCGGGCTAGGAGACGCCACAGACCAGGAAGTTTGGAGGGCCACATGCCACCAGAGAGGAGCGAACAGAAGCCAGCACCCAGCGTGGAAGAGGACCCCACTTACTTCGAGCTGCACGCCTACACCGGTGCCACCAAGCACATGGGAGGCCTGAGAACGACCAAGGAGCTGATAGAGCTGTGCGGCATAGACGAAGGGACCTACGTGCTGGAAATCGGCTGCGGCGTCGGTGCCACGGCCTGCTACATGGCCAAAGAGATCGGGTGCCGTGTCTTGGGCGTGGACATCCGCCCCAGCATGATCGAGCGGGCCAAGGAAAGGGCAGCTAGAGAACATGTGGAGGACAGGTTAGAGTTCAGGGTGGCCGACGCCACGGACCTACCCTTCGAGGACGGCCTTTTCGACGCCGCCCTGGTGGAGTCGGTGACCACCTTCATTGAGGACAAGACCGCGGCCATCCAAGAGTACGCGCGGGTCCTCAAGCCGGGCGGCTGCGCGGGGCTCAACGAGGAGATTTGGCTGAAGACGCCACCTCCAGAGGAGATCGTCGACTACGCCGCCAAGACCTGGGACATCCACACTGAGATCGTCACGCTTGACCGCTGGGTGGAACTCCTCGAAGCCTCCGGCCTGGAGATCACCCTCGCCAGCCCGCGCACCTTCGGCGTCATGACCAACGTCAGCGAGCTGGCACGGTACGGCTGCCGGGATTTCCTCACCCTGCTCTGGCGCACGACGAAGCTGTACTTCACTAGCGCCCCCTTCAGGCAGGGCAGTACATGAGGAAGCGGGGCCGCCTGCCCAGGGGCATCTGGGACTACCTGGGGTATGCACTCCTCGTGGGCCGCAAGTAGCGAACAAGTAAGTTCGCCTCCCCAATATCGCGCGAAACCAACAGGCGAGGGAATGAACTCCCCCGCTAGGGTCGACAGGTCCCTCCGGGAGTCAACTCCTCCATGACACCCTTGCGAAAAGCCACCTCAGGTGATATACTGAACATCAGTTCTATTCCTCCGATTCGAGGCCAAGTGTGAAGCTTAGCCAGGTTCTCACCCAGATGCAGGCCACCCCGAAGCTTCGGGACCACGTCACCGCCTGGAAGGTCACGCCCCGCTCCGAGGGAACCTTTGCCGACTTCCCTGTCAGTGTCGACCCGCGCCTGGTCAGCGTCCTGCGCGAGCGAGGCATCGAGCGCCTCTTCACCCACCAAAGGGAGGCCATCGAGGCCGTGCTCCAGGGCGAAAACGTGGTCGTGGTCACGCCCACCGCCTCGGGCAAGACACTGTGCTACAACGTCCCCATCCTCAACTCCCTGCTGGAGAACTCCGAGTCCCGGGCCATGTATCTCTTTCCCACCAAGGCCCTCTCCCAGGATCAGCTGGACGAGCTCCACGGGCTGATCACCGATCTCGGTGTAGACATCAAGACCTACACCTACGACGGCGACACCCCGGTCAACGCCAGAAAGGCCATCCGCGCCGCCGGGCACGTGGTGATCACCAACCCCGACATGCTGCACACCGGCATCCTCCCCCACCACACCAAGTGGGTCAAGCTCTTCGAGAATCTCCAGTACGTGGTCATCGACGAAGTCCACCAATACCGCGGCGTCTTCGGCAGCCACTTGGCCAACGTCATCCGCAGGCTGAAGCGCATCTGTCAGTGGTACGGCGCCGATCCCACCTTCGTCCTCTGCTCCGCCACCATCGCCAATCCGGACGAACTGGCCCGTAGGCTCATCGAGGAGGACGTGCGCCTCATTGACACCGACGGCTCGCCCAAGGGGGAGAAGCACTTCGTCTTCTACAACCCTCCAGTGGTGAACAAGGAGCTGGGCATCCGCCGCTCCTCGGTCCACGAGGCCCGCTCCATGGCCAGGAACTTCCTGCTCAACGACGTGCAGACTATCGTCTTCGCCCGCCGCCGCAAGACGGTGGAGGTGCTCCTTTCCTACCTCCAAGAGGACCTGAAGGGGACGCGCAGGGGAAGAAAGCAGGTGCGAGGCTATCGCGGAGGATATCTTCCCCAGGAGCGCAGGGAGATCGAAAAAGGGCTTCGCGAAGGAAAGGTGCGGGGCGTGGTGGCCACCAACGCCCTGGAGCTGGGCATAGACATCGGCGCTCTAGACGCCTGTGTGATCACCGGGTATCCCGGTACGATAACGAGCACCTGGCAGCAGGCCGGTCGCGCCGGCCGCCGGGCCGACGTCTCCTGCGCCGTCCTCGTCGCCAGTTCGTCGCCATTGGACCAGTACATCGTCACCCACCCGGAGTATTTCTTTGCACAGCCGCCGGAGCACGCTCTGGTCAATCCCGACAACCTGCTCATCCTCTTGAGCCACATCAAATGCGCTGCCTTCGAGCTGCCCTTCCAAGAAGGTGAGCCGTACGGTGGACAATCCATCGATCAGATCCTTCAATTCCTGGAAGAGCAAGGCATCCTCCACAAGGCGGGAGACACCTACCACTGGAGCGCCGACGCGTACCCTGCAGGGGAGATTAGCCTCCGCACCGCAGCCCGCGACAACTTCGTGATCATCGACACCTCTGGCAGCGAGCCCCGCGTTATCGGGGAGGTGGATAGCTTCAGCGCCCCCACCACGGTCCACGAAGATGCCATCTACATCCACCAGGGAGAGCAGTATCAGATCGACACGCTGGATTGGGAAGGGAAGAAGGCCTACGCCACCCACGTGGACGTCGACTACTACACGCAGGCCAGCCTGGCCGTCGAGGTGAGGGTCATAGATGAGTTCCAGGCGGAGCGCATCCAAAGATGCGACAAGGCCCACGGAGAGGTCCTCCTCTCCGCCCTGGCTACCATCTACAAGAAGATCAAGCTGTGGACCCACGAGAATATCGGCTGGGGGGACGTGCGGCTCCCTGAGCAAGAGATGCAAACCACCGCCTACTGGCTCAGCTTCCCAGAAGAATTGACGGCGACCTTCAAGGCCTCCGACGTGGAAAGCGGGCTGGTGGGGCTCTCCAACGTCCTGGCCAACGTCGCCCCCCTCTTTCTGATGTGCGATCCTGGCGACGTTGGTGTGAAGGCCGAGGTGCGCTCCCCTCACACCAAGAAAGCCACCATCTTCATCTACGACCGGGTACCAGCGGGCATAGGCTTCGCCGAGAAATTGTATCGCGTTCATGGCCAGCTTCTGCATGCGGCCGAGCAGTTGATCGGCGACTGTGGCTGTCCCACTGGCTGTCCCTCTTGCGTGGGCCCGGAGGACGAAATAGGTACAAGGGGAAAGAGGAACGCCCTCCGCCTGTTGGAGGAAGCCAGGAAGGACAACTAGCATCGCTCAACCTCACAGCAGGCACACAGAGAAGACATCTATGGTCGAGGACCTGCGCCAGCAACTGGAGCGGTTGGTATCGGGCCGGCTAGGGACCACTCATCTGCAGCGACCAGAGAGGGTGCGCTCCCGACCCATCGAGGAGTTGGTCGGCGGCGAGGTGAGAGAGGCCTCGCACGGCACTTGCGTCGTTGTGGATCAGATCTACCCAGCCGGGTACCAGCAAGGACAGGTGGAGATCAGCAGCGCGCTGTCTCACCGTTCGCAGACGGTGGCCGGCATAGGTCGCGACCCCGGGCTGGAGGCGCTGGAGCTCCAGAAGAGCGCCTTCCTCGATGTGGAGACTACGGGACTGGCAGGAGGCGCGGGCACCTACGCGTTCCTGGTGGGCATAGGATGGTTCGATGGGCAGGACTTCCGCCTCCGCCAGGTCTTCATGCGCGACTACGGAGAGGAACCAGCCCTCGTCTCTGCGCTAGAGGAAACTCTGGAGCCTCTATCAGGCGTAGTCTCCTTCAACGGCAAGGCCTTCGACGTTCCCCTGCTGGAGACCCGTTTCATCATGTCACGGCGGCGCTTCCCCCTCTCCTCCGCACCACACCTTGACCTCCTGCACATGGCGCGCCGTCTGTGGAGTCTGCGATTGGAGAACTGCCGGCTCTCCAGCCTGGAGACGGAGATCCTGGGACTCGAACGTCACGGTGACGTGCCCAGCCATCTCGTGCCCCAACTCTACTTCGACTACTTGAGGCACGGCCGCGCGGAGCCACTGGAGGGAGTGTTCTACCACAACGCTCAGGACATCCTCTCCCTGGCGGCCCTGACCGCGCTCTCATGCACGGTCTATGAGGACCCCCTGAGCCACGAGACGACGTGCGGCGAAGATCTCTACAGCCTGGGAAGGCTCTATTCCCTCGCTGGGCTGGGTGACCGCGCCGAGATAGCGCTCCGCGCTGCCCTGGATGCACCTATCCCTGAAGAACTGAGGTGGCAGACGGTCCACCACCTCTCCTTCCATCTCAAGCGCCAGGGCATGTGGCCAGAGGCCATTGAGCTGTGGCAGTTGGCCATCGAAGAAAATCACGGGAGGCTGTACCCTTTCTTGGAGCTGGCCAAGTACTACGAGCACCGAGCCAAGGACTTCCAAACGGCTGAGGCGCTGGTCTTGAGAGCCATGGAACTCGTACAGGCTTCGGCTGCCAGTCGCGGGACGTGGTGGACCGAGAGGCGGCTGGGGGAGCTGGAGCACCGGCTGCGGCGGGTGCAGCTCAAGAGAGCCCGCCACGGGGACGGTGAAAGCTGATCGTCTGACGGACGGAGGAGGCCAGACATCGTGAGCCAGCAGAAACTACCCTTGTCGTATGAGGAAATCACGGAAGCAGATATACCCCAGCTCACAGAAGTGATGACCAGAGCCTTCGACGACGATTCCCAAAAGCACCGGGGACTGGAGCGGGGAGGCCCTGAAGGATACGACAACGGGGACTTCTTCCGGACGTGGCTCTTTCCGTATGAGCAGAGCGTCGGCTACAAGATTCTCTCGGAAGGTGAACTCATCGGCGGCATCATCGTCTGGATACTGCCAGAAGGACACAACATCTTGGGAACGATATTCGTCGACCCGGCCTACCAGGACCGTGGGGTGGGAGCGCAAACCTGGCAGTTCATCGAGGCCACCTATCCTGAGACCAAGAGCTGGCGGCTGGCCACCCCAGATTGGGCAACGAAGAACCACCATTTCTATGCAGAGAAGTGCGGCTTTGAGAAGGTCGACTCGGACCCCCTGATCCCCGAGCCAGAAGGCAACACCATCTATCGGAAAGAGATGGGCGACACGGCATCCGGTCCGGCGGTATCGCCAGCCCCTGACGTCAGCCTGACTGACTGACGGCGTCACCTGGCGTCATACCCCTGCCTGTCAGGTGGAGCGCCAGCGAGCTCGTCCAGGCTGAGTAGGAATCAGTCTCACGTCAGAAGTTGCGTCCGCACTGGAACCCCCATCAATACCCAGGAGTGCTCATGCCTGAGAAACTCAAGGATCTCTTCTTCACCCCCTCGTTTGTCGCCCAACTGGGTAATGCCATCCAGCAAGTCCTCCCCAACTTCGACAAAGCGAACTTGAACGATCTCGTATTCGACGCCGGCTGGGAGACCAGAGAGCTGAAAGAGAGGATGCGCCACATCACTGAGTGCCTGCATGAGACGCTGAACAAGGAGTACCCCGAGGCGCTAGAGATTCTGCTCAAGGTAGCCCCATCGTTCACTGGTTTCGATTCCATGATCTTCCCGGACTACGTAGAGCGGTACGGCTTGGAGCACTGGGACCTGTCCATTCACGCTCTGGCCTTCTTCACCACGTTGTGCAGCTCCGAGTACGCCATCCGCCCCTTTCTGGACCGGGACCCACAGCGAGCGATGCAGTTTCTGTATGCCTGGGCGGAGGACGAGAACCACCATGTGCGGCGCCTGGCCAGCGAGGGCTGCCGCCCCAGGCTTCCCTGGGGAATGGCGCTGCCCCAATTCAAGAAAGACCCCAGCCTCATACTGCCGGTTCTGGAGAAACTGAAGGATGACCCGTCGGAGTACGTGCGCAAGAGCGTCGCCAACAACCTGAACGAGATCTCCAAAGACCACCCGGAATTGGTGCTGGACATCTGTGAGCGTTGGTATGGACACAGCGCAGACACCGACTGGATAGTCAAACATGCCTGCCGCACTCTGCTGAAAGCAGGCAATAGACGAGCCATGCTGCTCTTTGGCTTCGCGGACCCCACCGAAATCAGCGTGGAGAACCTGATACTGGATAGAGAAGCCCTCGCCATCGGCGACGACTTGCGTTTCACATTCGATCTCGGAGTTGACACCCCTACCCCCTCCAAGGTGCGCCTGGAGTACGTCATCGAGTACGTGAGACCGAGGGGCAAGACATCGCGCAAGATATTCCAGCTCAAAGAAGCGAGCTTTGGCCCCGGCAGTCACCCTATCTCCAAGAAGCGGTCCTTTGCGGACCAGTCCACCCGAAAGCACTATCCAGGGCAGCACAAGATCTCCGTGATTGTCAACGGCGTGAAGAAGGCGGCGGCGGCCTTTCGCTTGAGGGAAGCTGCGCCTCATTGAAGGGCGAGATGGCAAGAATCACCGCTCGACAGCCCAAATACGGCGCGCGGTCTGCGCAGAGCAGAGATATGCAACGGGAGACAACAAGCGAGAAGACCGTGACCAATAAGACTCAAGAAGTGGCCAACTACCTGGAGGAGCTCGATCCTCAGCGCCGAGCCGCCCTGACCTAAGTGAGATCGCTGATCCTGGCAACCGTACCGGACGCCCTGGAGAGCGTGAAGTACAAGATGCCCACCTATGACTGCGATGGCGCGATGCTCTGTGCCTTTACCTCCCAGAAGCGGTACATGAGCCTGTACATGGAGCCGCGCATCGTGGACAGGCACAGGCCAGAGCTCAAGCACCTCAATCTCGGCAAAAGCTGCATCAGGTTCAAGAGCATCGACCAGCTCCCGCTAGATATCGTCGGCCAGATGCTCGAGGAGACGGTGGAAGCAATAGACGAGGACCAGGCCTCCTCCTGATTTGCCCATGGGGTCCAGCTGAAACATCGGCCAGTCACTCCCCTACGACCCAGACTGTGGCCAGGCGATGGGGCTGGGTTGCTGCCTGATTCTCCGCACCTCACTTCACCACATGCCGGGCTCAGGCTAGCCGTTCGCCGGAGAGCCGGTGTACAATGGCTGCACCGCGCAGGACCCCTGATGCGAGGAGGAGATCAGCAATGACAGTGGCGGACCACACGTCTATGGAAGAGACCCTTGATCCCCAGGACTGGGAGTCCATGCGCGCGCTCGGCCATCGCATGCTGGACGACATGATGACCTATCTCGAAACGGTAGAAGAGCGCCCCGTATGGCAACCTATCCCCGACGAGGTCAAGGCGCGCCTCCGCACGTCTCTGCCGCTCGAGCCAGGTGATCCGCAAGAGATCTACGAGGAGTTCCTGAAACTGGTGCTACCCTACCCCATGGGCAACATACATCCCAGGTTCTGGGGCTGGGCGTTGGGCACCGGCACACCCTTCGGCATGCTGGCGGAGATGCTGTCGTCGGGCCTGAACTCCGTCCCTGGCGGCGGAGAGCAGGTGCCCAACGATGTCGAGTTGCAGGTGCTCGATTGGTGCAAGGAGATGCTTGGCTTTCCCTTGGAGGCCAGCGGGCTGCTGGTCAGCGGCTGCTCCATGGCCAACTTGGTGGGACTGACCGTGGCGCGCAACGCCATGGCCGGATTCAACCTCCGCCAGGAAGGCCTACAGGCTTCACGCCATAGAATGACCTTCTACTGCTCCACTGAGACTCATAGTTCGGTCCAGAAGGCCATAGAGTTGCTGGGGCTCGGCGCCGAATACCTGCGCCAGGTACCTGTGAACGAGGAGTTTCAGATCGACCTCGCGGCACTACAGCAGGCAATCGCCGAGGACCGGGATGCTGGTCACAAGCCAACCTGTATCGTGGGCAACGCGGGTACGATCAACACCGGCGCCTTCGATGATCTCGATTCCCTGGCGGACATCTGTGAGCGCGAGGGGATGTGGTTCCACGTTGACGGCGCCTTTGGCGCGTGGGCCGCCCTCGCCCCTCAGCTGCGGCCGATGGTGGCGGGTATGGAGCGTGCTCAGTCCCTCGCCTGCGACCTGCACAAATGGATGTACATGCCCTATGAGATAGCGTGCGTCCTGGTGCGTAGCGCGGAAGACCACCGTCGGTCCTTTTCGCTGAGCCCGGACTATCTTGAGCACCACACCCGGGGACTGGCCGGCGGAAAGGTCTGGTTCACCGACTATGGCATTCAGCTCTCGAGGAGCTTTCGGGCCCTGAAGGCCTGGATGTCCCTCAAAGAGCACGGCATCGAGAAGTACGGGCGCTTGATACAGCAGAACGTGGACCAGGCGCGCTACCTGGCAAACCTCGTGGAGTCCTCGCCAAAACTGGAGATGCTGGCACCCGTCCCTCTCAACACGGTCTGTTTCCGCTTCCATGCCGATCAGCTCGATGAGCCAACTATGAACCGGCTCAATGAGGAGTTGATGATTCGCCTTCAAGAAGAGGGGAAGGTGCTCATCTCGTACACGACCTTGAATGGCACGTACGCCCTCCGCGCGGGGATCACCAATCACCGCAGCCGCAAAGAGGATTTCGATCTCCTCATCCAAGAGGTGGCGAGGGTCGGAGGGGAGCTGCTCGACGAGGGCTTCGTCGGCGCTGAGTAGCGCAGCAAGCTGAGTCCCTTGGTTTGCCCGCGGCAGCGGACCCCTCCGTAGGGTAGTACGCGGCTTTTCTTATGCGATTCCGGTGCAGGATGGCCGCCACAGGTGGTCTGGTCGGTCCAGTCTTCCATCCGGAGCCTTAGACATATCAGGAGGCCCTCATCATGAGCTTTCTCAGAAGATTCGTGTCGGATAAGGGACCACTGATCAAACGCGTTCTTGGCGGCAGCCTGATGGTCTTCTCGGCGCTGGGCCTGGTGATCAGCTTGCTCGGACTGGGGGGCGTCTGCAGGTTCAGCGGACCAGTTGCCGCCAGCGCTGACGAGGCCCTCACACTGACCGTCGCCGCCTTGACCTCGACCCAAGAGAACCTCGACCTGGCCCAGACGGCACTGGGAGAGGCACAAGTTGCCCTCGGCGCCATGCAAGACCTGGTAGAGGGCGCAGGCGAAGGCATGGAGAACACCAGTGCGCTGGTGGGGTCGGTGGGTGACATGCTGCTGAAGGATCTGCCAGACGTGATTGAGGAATCACAGCTCTCGCTGGCCGCCGCGGAGGAGGGCGCCGCGGTGATAGAGGAGTTGCTCTACGGGCTGAACGCCATCTCCAGACTCACCGGTGTGACCTATGACCCGGATGTCTCGCTGACGGAAGGCTTCGCTCGCATCAACGAGAGCCTGGATGCGCTTCCGGAATCACTGGCCGAGCTTGATGGAAGCCTGAACGCAACTCAAGAGAATCTCGATGACCTGCAAACCACATTCACGGAGCTGACCGGCCCGCTTTCTGAGAGCCAGGCAGTCCTGTCGGAAGCCCAGTCGAGTGTGGAAACCTACAGCGATACGATCGAACAACTGACCCTCAGGGTCAGCAATCTCCGGGAGAGTCTCCCCAATTGGATCCGCATCACTGTAGTCTCTCTATACTTCTTGCTCATCTGGCTAGCGGTCTCCCAGATGGGACTCCTCTGGCAGGGCTGGGAGATGCTAAGCCATCATCCCAGACTGTTGGAGGATCGCGTCCGAGAGCTGGAGGAGAAGGTGGAAGAACTTGCGATGCACTCCAGAGAATAGAACAGCCTAGCTCCTCCAATCACGCCGTTCGCCGACGATGCCATCGACGAATCACCCTACGGCATCCTCATCGGATATGTCGCCTCATGGTCCTAGCACCTAGCTTGTCCTGCAACAGACAACACGCATGGGCCGAAATGGCTATTGACAGTACAGATGCTAGACCGATATACGCAGCTACCGATGCATCCGTGCCCATGTCCCCGGCTCGACTCCTTGACAGTCGGGATCACACGCCAGAAGGGAGATGGATCGCGAACTTGCAGACATCGTCGCCTTGGAGCACGCTCTCCAGCATCTCCACTTCGACGCTCTGTTGCAGTATCTCCTCCCAGATGCCCCTGTAGAAGCCACCCCCACAGTAGCAGTACGTTGGAGAGATGCTCACGGATGACTTCAACGCATCCCGGACTCTAGGGCAATGACAGTACAGCTGCTGCCACGTGGCCCCCGGCAAGGGATGTACCCCACTCTTGCCCGCTTGTGCCCCTCAGCGTATCATTAGTCAACTAGGAGACGGCGCATCACTCCCGCGGGGCATGCTCCGAGGAACCAGTGCGGGGTGGCAGGGTCGGCGGCGAGCACAGGACCCCCGGCATCAAGCGGGTCCCTGACGCGAATAGCCAGAAGGGTAGGAGGGCACCATGCGTATCGAGAAAGCATCATTCCTGGGAGGCGCCGACTTCCAATCAGGCGATCAGACCTACAAGGACGTTTTCGAGACCGCCAGACTCCTGGCTCAGAGCAGCATCACGGTGTTGAACGGTGGCGGCCCCGGTGTGATGCGAGCTGCAACCGAGGGAGCTCATGAAGGCGGCGGCCGCGCCGTGGGAGTCACCTACTACCCCAAGTACGAACACGCCACGTACGAAGGCAGGGATTTCCTCAACCATTTCGATGAAGAGGTGGTAACGGCAGACTATTTCGAGCGTACCCAGACTCTCTTGGAGATGGGAGATGTCCACATAGTGTTCAGGGGCGGGACGGGCACCATCAGTGAATTCGGCATGAGCTGGGCCCTGTCCAGGATTCACCTGGGCCACAGCGTCCCCCTGCTCCTCTTCGGAGGGTTCTGGGAGGAGATCACCAACTGCCTCAAGGAGTACATGTACATGCGGGAGGACGAGTTCCGCATCTACCATGTCGTCACTTCCCCACAAGAGGTCCTCGATACGATACGGAAGCTGGAGCAAGCCACAACCTGACAGCGCATCTAGAGAGGGAGAGTAGTCCATGACCAGCGAGAAGATCACGGTCGTGAAGCGCTCCGGGGAATACGAGCCCTTCTCCGAAAGAAAGGTTCGAACCTCCCTCATGAGGGCCGGAGCAGATGATGGGCTCATCGACGCCATCGTCCGCCGGGTCGAGAGAGAGCTCTACGATGGCATCTCCACCAGGGAGATCTATGCCCACGTCTTCGCACTGCTCAGAGAACTCCAGAGCCCCCTGGTGTCCAAGTATGACTTGAAGAGATCGATCATGGAGCTTGGTCCCTCGGGCTTTCCCTTCGAGAAGTTCGTGGCCGGTGTCCTCCAGGCCCAGGGGTTCACCGTGGCGGTGGGGCAGATAGTCCAGGGTAAGTGCGTCGACCATGAGGTGGATATGATCGCCCAGAAGGGTCACAGGCATTACATGATCGAGGCCAAGTTTCACAACCAGCCCGGCCTTAAATCGGACATCAAAGATGCACTGTACACCTATGCCAGGTTTCTGGACGTCGAGCAAATCTGGGTGGAGATCGCCGGCCACCGGGCTCACCTGCACCGGGCCTGGCTCATCACCAACACCAAGGTCACGTCGAAAGTGAGGGAATACGCCAAGTGCGCAGGCATGCGGGTGACGAGCTGGAACTACCCCTCCAGAGCCAGTCTGAGGTTGATGGTAGAAGAGAGCGGCCTGCTCCCTGTGACCTCTCTCCAGTCCCTTGGCCCAGAGGACAAGGCGAGGCTCCTCGGGGAAGGTATCATCTTCTGTCGCGAGCTGCCGGAACGGGACATCCCCTTCCTGAGCCGCCACAAGCTCGAGAAAGCACGCAAGGAGGCCCTGGAGGCGTGCAGAGGGAAGGTCTCTCCATCCCAGGTAGAGTCATGAATGCCCGGACCGAGGTGGCAGGATTCACATCAAGCTTCGTAGGCGCGACGCCACACACCTGCCGTGGAATGCCTCGCCCATCACAGCGCTGATCCACCTACACTCCCTTCAGCGCCTCTGCCGAGAATGACCGCTCCAGCTCCTCGTCGACGAACACTCCATCTTCTCGAATGAGCTCGCCGTCGAAGTAGATCTCCCCGCCACCGTACTCCTTCCGCTGGATCTGCACCAGGTCCCAGTGTATGGCAGACCGATTCCCGTTGGACGCATCGTCGTAGCAGTTACCGGCGGCCAGATGCAAGGAGCCGGCTATCTTCTCCGTGAACAGGACGTCCCTGCTGGGATGCAGGATGAAGGGATTGAGACCGAGAGCGAATTCCCCGATGTAGCGCGCACCTTCGTCGGTGTCCAGAATCTGATTCAACCGCTCGTTGTCGCCTTGACACGTGGCGTCAACGATCTTGCCATCGCGCAGCTCGAACCTAACATCGTGGAACACCGACCCCTTGAATAACCCCGGGGTGTTGAAGGTGATCGTCCCGTTGACAGAATCCTTCACGGGGGCTGTCAACAGCTCGCCATCCGGGATGTTGCTCTTGCCGTCCCATTTCATGGAGGGGATACCCTTGATGGAAAAGGTGAGGTCGGTGCCTGGCGCAACGAGGTGTACGATATCTGTCCTCTCCATCAGCTCTGCCAGAGGGTCCATGGCCTTCGACATCCTGGCATAGTCCAGGCAGCAGACGTCGTAGTAGAGGTCCTCATAGGACTCCTGACTCATCTCCGACAGCTGAGCAATGGAGTTGGAAGGGTAATGGAGTATGCACCATTTGGTTCTCCTGACACGGATCTCTTGGTGGACCGGTTTCACGTAAAGCGTTTGGTTCATCCGTAACTGCTGAGCTGAGACATCGGCCAGGTCGAAGGGATTGTCGTCGGCGATCACCACGAGCCAGGCATCACTCTGCTCCACGAGCCTCAGATGCCAGTCTGTGCGAGCCCTGAACTGCTCCTCCGTGGCGAACGGAATCCACTGGCGCTGAAACGATGCGTCGTTGAAGTACCAGAAGGGCACGGCGCCCCTCTGCGTAGCCTGCCTGACCAGGACCTTGGTCAGTTCCAGAGCCTCTCTCCCGGAGACCTCGATGAACAAGCGCTCGCCAGGCTGCAATTCGATGGAGTACCCCAGAAGCTGTCTCGCCAGGACTTCGTTTCGCTCGTCTCTCACGATCGTCCCTTTCTCCCTCCTGCCACGAAGGCTGCCCGCACCCACGGTGGAGGCGCCCACCTTCGCATCCGCCCCTACCCAGCTCCAACAAGCTCGCTCGCTTTCCTCACCGCCGCGGATGCATCTGGAGCGTAGCCGTTGGCACCTATCTCGTCGCAGTACTCCTGGGACAAGGGCGCGCCGCCCACCAGCACCTTCACCCCATCGAGCAGACCGGCCTTGGCCAGCGCCTTCATGGTCCTCTCCATAGCGGGCATGGTGGTAGTCATCAGCGCCGACATGCCCACGATATCCGTCTTGGCCTGTTGCAGCGCTGCTACGAACTTCTCAGGAGCCACGTCTGCTCCCAGGTCAACGATCTCAAAGCCCGCTCCTTCGAGCATCGTACAGACCAGGTTCTTCCCCAAGTCGTGCATGTCGCCCTGCACGGTCCCCATGGCCACACGACCGACTGCGGTCGATTGTTCACCCACCATCAAGGGCCTCAACACACCGAGTCCAGCCTGCATCGCACGAGACGCGATGAGCATCTCAGGCACGAAGAACTCGGCTCTCTCGAACCGAGCACCCACCTCCGCCATAGCCGGAACGAGACTCTCGGCGATGACCTGCTGAGGTGTTGCACCTTCTGCCACAGCCTGCTTCACCAGTGTCTCAACAGAAGTCCCGTCGCCTCGCAACACCGCGTCGTATATCTCTCTCACGTCCATCGATGATCCTCCGGCCTCCTGCACCGCCTGCGTTCTCCGGCCCAACTGCCGCTGACTTATGACCTATTGGGAATACTGCACTCCCGATCCGCGCCCGTCTCCAAGCCCTCCGATTACCCTCCGATAGGATACTGGCCGTATTCGTGTGCGGCTTCGAACAGAGCCACGATATTATCCGGGGGTACATCGGGCTGTATGTTGTGTATAGTACCAAAAACGAATCCTCCCCCCGGCGCCAAGTCGTTGATACGCCTCCTTGCCTCCTCCTTCACATCACGCGGCGTTCCAAAGGGCAGCACCCGTATTGGATCGGCGCCTCCACCCCAGAAGACGATGTCCCGTCCAAACTCCCGCTTCAGTCTGTCCGTCTCCATGTCCCTGGCTGAGACCTGCACCGGGTTGATGATGTCTACTCCGCTCTCGATTATGTCGGATAGGGCCCAGTAGATAGATCCACAGCAGTGCAGGAAGATCTTGGCATCGGTCTTCTGGTGAATGAGATCCGTGAGGCGACGATGCCGCAGCTTGTACACCTCCCGGTACAGGTCGGGGGAGAAAAGAGGCCCGTGTTGGCCACCCAGGTCGTCGCTCAACTCGACCACGTGAACGGATGGTCCCACCTCGTCCAGCACCAGGCTCCAGAACTCCAGCAGCCACTCCAGCACCCTCTCGGCCAGGGCCTCCACGTACGCCCTGTTATCCGCCATGTCCATGAACAACGCTTCAAGTCCGCGCAGCCAGTACGACTGTTCGAAGACACCGCCGATGGGCGCGTGAATCATTACCGCCTTGTCGGTCTCCTCCAGCAGGCGCTTGGCCTCATCCGCCAGGCCCTTCACTCGACTGGGGTCGCCCGCGTCGGGAAACTGGAAGTTCTTCAACTCCTCGATGGTCCCCTCCTGGAGAGGATGACCTGCCAGATCATACCAGTATCCCCCTGGAGGTCGCCGGTAGACCACGCCCCACTCGTCCACGAAGCTGTCGGTCTCCGGGTCAAGCTTGAACTCGAAATCGGCTGCATCGTGAGGAAAGAAGCCCACGACATCCGCATGGAACATATCCTTCACTGCAGGTGCCGGGTCCACTATCTGCTGGAAGGTGTCCATGATGGGGATGTCGTCCGTCGGGAGTCCCAGATACAGGAGAAGGTTGCGATAAGCCTCGTGGTGCAGCGAGGTGACCAGCCCCCCGAAGTCGATGGGCACCCGATCAGGCTCTTGGTGGTCCAGAGCAAGAAGAACTCTCTCCCGACTGTTCATTCAAACCTCCAGACCATGAGCGCCCCTTGGAGAAAGGTCGCGTGCAGCATTCGCGTATCTGCCGAGTACGATTGCCCGTAGGCCCATTCCCACGCATGATCACGGTTCCAGCACCGGGAGATCGTCACAGGGGCCGTTCATGTTCAGGGTCGCGGCAGGGACCCATCCTGTTATGTCCATCCCTGTGCTACCTAGACTCAGGTCGACCTGAGCCCAGTCGCCGCTCATGCCCAAGACTGCAGCATAGTCGCCGTGCAACAGTGTCGCCACCACTTCAGACGACCGGTCAGGCTCGGCGTGAACCTGGACCTCGTCCATGGGCATGGTGAAGCAGACCCCGGCAGGAGGCCCGATCAGCTCCGGAACTCCCCCACACTGACCCTCCAGACGAACAGCGCCGTTTCCCTCGACCCAGCGTAGCCTGAAGACTCCCACGTTGGCCGCCTGTGCGACACCGGGCTCAAGACCCCACCAGCCATCCAGCGTTCTGCCCTCCACCCTCGCGCGGGAGCCTGGCTGCATCACGCCGAAGACGGCGGCGCTGGGATCTGGCCTGTTGTAGACAATGACCTCACCCTCGGCAACTAGTTCACAGAGCTCAGCGGGTCCGGCGCCCCGCCCGCCGAGATCTCCGTTCGATTGACCTCTCAGGGCGCAGCCACCACAGAACAGTATGACCAGCAAGGCTCCAGACAATGCCGCCCTTCCCACGCGTCGCTCTACCCCCTCGCCAGCACTCACCAGTACCGCCGGGGATGCCGATTTGCCACCGCCTCGAGAAGGATGCGCACGTAGTTCGGATCCCCCCGCACCTCCCGGGAGAACCCGGTATCCGAAAGCTCCTCCGTCCCGTGGGTCCGTACCAGCTCCCTGGCCCTATCCACCATGGGTTCAACCATCGAAGCCAGAGACTCTGCGCTCTCAGCTGAAGGCTGGAGTTGCCGTGCCCGGTCGTAGAAGTCCTCGATCAGTTCTGAGTACTCCGATCCCTCCTGGAACTGCTCCGGGGGGAGGTGATACCCGGCCGCCACCAGCTTCTCCCACACTCTGAAGACTTGCCCCGCCATCTCTGGACTTCGAAGCCACCCTGCCCCATACAGCTCGGTCAGAGTGGCGTTGACATCCTCTATCCTCCTGTCCACGTGGGACACGTCGCTGCCAGGCGGCTTATCTCCTGAGGCCTGCGGGATAAGCGTCGTCAGGTACTCCTGCATCTTCTCCGTCAGGCCAGTACTTGTCTGGGTCTTCACACCGTCCTCTATGTCCAGCAGCAAGGAGGCCAGGCTCCTGAGGCTGCCCCTGGGGACCCCCGCCGCCTCCCCGAGATCGCGGGCCTGCTTGGCCATCGACAGCATCTTCCTGGAGAAGTTCAGGACGTCTCCAAAGCTCAGACTCTCCTGCTCCCAGCTACGCTTTCTAGCGCACATCTATCCGGCCCTCCTTCAAGCTACCAAGCACTTCCGCCACCGACGGCTACCGAGAGGATTCTATCAGGGCATGTTAGCACCGGCAAGCGTTGCTCCAAGACGCTGTTCCAGGATATTCCAGCTCACCTTTCAGCGGCGCTGCTCAAGCACGCAGCGCCATCGGATCCCTTCCTCGACCAAGATTCTAGCCGGCCGGTGCACGCGGCTTGCGTAGTCGGGGCGTCTGCAAAGCGGGGCGGGGTCAGGGCGATGCCCGGACTAGCGGCCTACTACTAGGGCATCCAGAAAGGCCTACTCCGCCTCCTTTTCCCAGGGGTGCGGTGTCGGTTGGTCATGCCGCGGCGAGGGACGCCTGCGCCCAATGATCAAGAAAGCCACCGTGCCCACCGCGGCCAGGCCCAGGGTCAGGTACCAGACTCCCACGGGGGCCACGTTGTCATATACGTATCCGCTGGCGATGGGGCCGATTCCCCAGGCGATGCTGCCCACTATGCCATATACCGCCATGTATCTGCCGCGCATGTCGATAGGCGCCATCCTGGCCACGAAGGACACGGAGGTGGGAGCCCAGATCAGCTCTCCGACGGTAAGAACGATCATGGCGAGAAGGAACCACCATATGTTGTATGAAAGGGCCACGGCAAACGCAGCCATCCCTGTCCACAAGGCACCGGCGGCCATCACGTAGGCCTCCGCGTACTTCTCCGTCCTCCTGGTCACTGCAAACTGGAAGAAGACCACCATCAGAGCATTGACGGTCATGATCAGGCCAAAACCGCTCTCCGGGATGGCAAACCCCTCCTTCATGTACACTGGGAGAAGCTGCATGAACGGCTCGTACGCCATCCACAGCAGGATGGAGGCCAGACAGAAGGCTACGAAGTAGTAGTCGCGCAGGATGTACCCATAACCGCCTCCCGGCCGCTCCACCTTCTCCACCTCAGAAAGCTCTGGCTTGGTCTCCCTGACCAGGAAGACAACCAACAGCAGCGCGATGCTGGCGGCAACTGCCGCAGCGCTGAAGGTCAAAAAATAGGAAGCAGCGGCCAGAAAGCCGCCCACGGCGGGACCTATGGCGATGCCAGCGTTCGACACCATCCTCAAGAGGGCGTATGCCCCAGCGCGCTTCTCCTCATCTATCAGATCGGCGATCATGGCGTCCGATCCTATGCGGGAAGCAGGTTCGATGAGTCCGCTCATGGCGATCAGAACAGCATACGCCTGCAGCGAACCCAGCAGTGCGAAGCCCATCATGATCACGACCTCGTTCGCCAGCCCGGCGACCATGGCCGTCTTCCGCCCGTACTTGTCCACGACGGGGCCCCACAACACCTGAGAGAACAGGCCCACCCCCGCATTGAGGGCGAAGAGAACCCCTATTGTAGTCAGAGGGATCTCCAGCCTCTGCCGGAGGTACACCGTGAGAAAAGGCCATACCAGGCTACCCCCGGTGGCCCCGATGAACCTGGCCACGAACAGGATCCAGAACTGGAGAGGGTATTCGGCTATGGTGTTTCTGATCCTTGAAATCATCCCCACAACCTATGAGGTCGGAGCCGCATCACTGGAACGTAGCTCCACCTCAGGCACGGACTTTGGACAATGAGTGCTATTGTACCACAATGATCTGACAATGCCCCTTCAGGATTGCTCCAACGTCGCCGAGGCTGATGCGCGAGGTGCAGACACACAGAGAGATCATACGCGACAAAGGGGGTGCAGCGTTCAGACCTGCGGTCGCCGGGCACCTTGGTGGGACAGGGAGCTCGCTACGCGTGCTCCGTGGTCAATAGGGGAACTGGAGGCCCAGAGTTGCTAGCTGTTCCTTGACTCGCCGGTAGAGGCCGAGATAATCCTCACTCGGCAGAGATGTCCGCACATCGTAGCACTCCCGGAACTCACTGCCCAGAGGTGCATCGGCGATCTGCTCTTCGTACCTGTCCAGGATCTTCGAGACGAGATCGTTGGCCTCCTTGCGACTGAGCCGCATATTGGCGACGGCGTGTCCCGTTTCAGCAGCCATGCGCGCCTCCATGGGGGTGGCCCGATTCTTGTGTTTGTTGCGCGCTGGCGCCGCCTCCCAGAGATTAGCGCCGGACACAGTGCTGGTCAGCGCGTGAGCTGCCGCTTCGTAGAGCACCATCTCCGTTGCCGGGCCTGCGTTGAGGAAGCCATTGGACACAGAGATGATCTTGCTGTTTCTGGCAACGGCCTGATGGCTGGCGCTGGCCACCCACAGCAGTTCCCTGCTCGTTCCGGACGTGTAGTGGATGTGGAAGGGGAAGTTCATCTGGTAGTGCGCCTGATGGACCAGCAGACCCATGAGATGATAGGCCACCTGAAGCACGGCCGTCCCCTCAGCCCGGCCCGCGTATCCACCAAAGATCGGTCCTGTCAGGCTCCCGGTGAAACAGCCGAACTGCTGATAGTGAGCAGCCTTATTGAGCAGCGCGTTGTCGATCTTCAGCTCGGTCAGTCCTCCAACGAGGCGGCTGTCCGAAGTCCGCACCCCCCAATCGGAACTGCTGATCGATATCTGCCCCACGTCCGACTCGGCGGTCCCCGCGGCGACCAGGAAGATGCCCGGGCGCCCCACCAGCTTGGCCGCCTCACGCAGACTCATAGCATGTTCCATGCTCCCCGCCAGTTCGGTGGGCGTCTTGGCCTTGATCTTCAGACCCATGCTCTCCTCGAGAATGGGAGCGCAAAACCCGTCGGCCAGGGGTTCTCTCAAGTACGCCACGCACATGGGCAGGAACAGCTCCTCGTCGCAGGAGATGTCAGGACTGAAGATCACGAAGGGAGGGTCCTCGTCCTCCACGTCACGGCATCTCAACAGGCAGGAATCCTTGCCCAAACCGACCGTGTACTGTCCGGGAATCAAGTATAGCGCTTCCCGCACCTCACTCTCATCGAAGGTGAGAATGCGGTGGGTATCCACGCAGAGAACGCCCACCTCCAGGAAGAACTCCACCCCGGCTTGCCACACGGCGTCGGCCAACGCATCATCGCTGGGGATAGGAGTGGCAGGATCGTACTCTATGCCGTACTTCTTGATCACCTCCTGCATCTTGGGCATGAAGCGGTCCATGGTGAACGCCTCGTCCTCACAGAAGGGGCCCGTGCGAGCTCGCTCCAGGATCTCCCACATCTTATACGGTGGCGCTGGCATCCCCTCTCCTCAACTCCATCACCTTGCCCAAGACTGCCACGGCTTGCATGGCATTCTCCGCCCACGAATCGGCGCCGATCTCCTCCGCCCAGGCATCCGTCACGGGCGTGCCTCCTACCATGACGATGAAGCGCTCGCGCAGCCCCATGTCCTTCAACAACTCGACTATCTCCTGCTGGCCGGGCATCGTCGTGGTCATCAATGCCGAGGCGCCGATGACGTCAGCGTCAACCTCCTGTGCCTTCTTGATGAAATCGAGGGCGTTGACGTCGGGCCCCATATCGTGAACAGTGTAGCCGTTCACCTCGAGAAGCAGAGCCACGATGCTCTTGCCGATCTCATGGATGTCTCCTTCCACCGTGCCGATGACCACTGTGCCTTTCGGGGGCCGCTTCTCCTTCAGTAGCTCCAGGTGGGGAGCTACTGGCTCCAGGGCCTTCTGCATGGCCTGGGCCGCCAGCATCATCTCCGGCAGGAAGACCTCCATGCGCTCGAAACGGTCCCCCACCTCCCGGATGGCATCGGTCAAGGCATCCACCACTGCCAGAGGATCCATCTTGTCCGCCATAGCCTGTTGGGCCAGGGCCAGGGCATCCTCGTCTTCACCGTCTTCCACAGCCTGCACCAGACTCTCCAGCAAATCCATCGAACCACGCCTCCTCGCTCGTATTGCTGGTCACATTATAGGCGAATGGGAGCCCGCCAGCAATGGTCGCAGAGCCAGCGCGATCTCCCCTGGGGGCAGCGCCGCGCAATCCCCCCAGAGGATGTCGCCCTTGTAAGGGCATGGCCGGGATGGTATGATCCCTGCGAGAAAACCGCAGGGCAGGGAAGGCAGCAATGGGATTCTTGGACAGGCTCGCTACCGGTGAGACGCTCCTGGCCGACGGCGCCATGGGTACCATGCTACAGGCCGCTGGGCTGGAGAAGGGACATGCCCCCGAGGAGATGAACCTCACTCAGCCCGACAAAGTCCTGGCCGTTCACAAGGGATACGTCGATGCTGGCTCCGAGCTCATCCTCACCAACACCTTCGGCGCCAACCGCTTCAGGCTGGAGAAGTACGGTCTGGCGGACAGAATCTATGAGCTCAGCCGTCGCGCTTCGGAAATCGCCCGAAAGGCAGGTGCCTCCTTCGTCGCTGGCTCCATTGGCCCCACTGGGGAGTTCCTCGCCCCTCTGGGCACTCTCAGTCCGGAGGACGCCAGAGACACCTTCGGTGAGCAGGCAAGAGGGTTGGCCGCCGGCGGTGCGGACCTTTTGGTCATCGAGACCATGTCCGATCTCCAAGAGGTGGAAGCGGCGGTCCAGGCCGCGCGCGAGAACACCAATCTGCCCCTCCTCTGCACCATGACCTTTCAGCAGAAGCTGCACACGGTGATGGGGGTCACCCCCAAGGAGGCCGCAGAGAGGCTCAGCGGCTGGGGCGTAGCCGCCATGGGAGCCAATTGCGGCACAGGTCCCCAGGAGGTAGAGCAGGTGTTGGCACAGATGAAGGAGGCCGTCCCCGACGCCGCGCTGGTGGCCAAGCCTAACGCGGGGGTCCCGCGCCTGGTTGAAGGGCGCACGGAGTACGACGCGACGCCCGAACTCATGGCCGACCACGCCCTTCGCTTCGCGCAAGCGGGAGTGACCATCATCGGCGCCTGCTGCGGTTCCACACCCGAGCACATCTCAGCCATGGCGCAGGCGCTGGGCAAGTCCGCAAGCGCATGAGGGATGCCATCCCGCTGACCGGCGGGGTTTCAGCCTGCCCGTCCTCGGCGCTTCCGGCACATCACTACACGTCTGCGCTGAATGGGAGTTGTGAGACGACACCAGCTTGCACGATGACGCTCCCGTTGATGTCCCCGAAGCGGCCAAGACCAAGACTGGCGGTGTAGGTGTACTCACCAGGTGGCAACTCGATGCGGCGATTGGAGTTGGCCTCCACCGTGTACATCTGACCCGAGATGGTGAAGGTCATGCTGGTGCCGCAGTAGTTCTGCACCTCCACCCACCCCACCGCTGGCCCGGGCTCCGCTGTCGGGCTGAAGGTAGCGGTCGGCTCTGGTCGGGATGTGGGTGTACTGGTAGGCGCTGGAGCAACGGTCTGAGTTGGCGCTGGCGGCTGAGTCGCAGTCTGCGTCGGCGCCTGAGTCGCGGTCGGCGTTGGTGCCTCTCGGACCTCGCAGCTGTCCTGAAGCACCACCCGATCACCAACCTTGACAACTAGCTCGTAGATGCCGGGCTCAAGGGGCTTCCCCTCCTTGCCGAAGATCCACTGCCACTGATTGCCCGACTCGTACTCCAAGGTTCCGTACTCTCCGTAGAAATGAGAGCCATCGTGGTAGAAGTCCCACCGGAAGCGCTCTCCCCCTTCCACATCTTCGTACGGCCAGTAAGCGTACAGTCTGGCAATGCCGTGGTCGAAGGCCATCCCCACATCCACTGGCTCTTGCTCTTGGTCGTCGAAATCGCTGCTGAAGGTCACTGGCCCGAAGGACGGCGTGCGCACAGGGCTGGGCGTGACGACGGTCGTAGGCTCGGGGTCCGCCGGCAGCGTCGCCCTGGCCGGTTCCACCGTCGGGGACGCCGCCCCTCCATCACAGGCCATCAGCCCGAGCAACATCGAGGCGGTCAAGATCAGCAACAGCGTTCTGCCCCCGCTCCACATCAGCAAGTCTCCTTCCTATGCCCGGCACTCAACGCGTGCGCCGGTGAAGTCACCGTACGCCCATGCATGCGCAATTCTCTCACGTCTAGCTGGATTTGTCAAGCCTCGCCCGATGGTTCGCGGACTAGCCGGCCCGTGACTCCCTGTGCCTGACCATTGGGTCACACAGCAGTCCACCACGCCATGACCCGCAGTCCAAGTTGCATACTCTTGGCCGAACGGCGTAGAATAGCTATAGTGAGACCACTCCACCCGTGAGATCCCTGGCTGGGTGCAGCAGATGGACATTCAATGGACGCCGGTCATCATCGGCTTCGCAACAGGCGCCCTCAGCGGCGCTCTGGTCACGTACTTCCGGCACTGGCTCGCCCAGCGTAGAGAAGCGGAGAGTCGCGAGTTCGCCAAGGGACAGGAGCGGGAGCGCATCAGGCGCGAGCACTACGCCCGCACACTGGCTTACGCCAACACCAAAGAGAGCCTGCGGGGCTGTGACCTGGCTGAGCAGGACCTGGCCGGAGTATACCTCGCCAAAGCAGACCTCCAACGCGCGACTCTCAGCGCCGCAGACCTCTCCAACTCGAACCTGGAGGAGGCCAACCTCATCGGCGCAGACCTCAGGGGGGCAAACCTGACAGGAGCCAACCTGACGAAGACGGCGCTGGAAGGGGCCAACCTGGAGGGCGCAACCATTCGGTCCGCGGTACTCACGTACACCAACTTGGCCGGGGCCAGCCTACGACGAACCGATCTGCGCGATGCGGTGCTCGAAGATACAAACCTGGAATGGGCCGATCTCCGAGAGGCCCAGCTCCAGGGGGCGGAGCTCAAGAAAGCTAACATGAAGGCCGCGAGTCTGGAAAGGGCCAACCTCGAAGGGGCCAACCTCAAAGGGGCCCGCCTGGTAGAGGCCAGACTGGAGGGCGCGAACCTCCTGGGCGCCGACCTCAAGAAGGCGGAACTGGCAGGTGCCCATCTCAAAGGCGCGAAGCTGGATTCCACCTCCATCATGCCTAAGGACTGGGAGACCGCCGTAGCCAGCAAGCCATGAGGGGAGAACTGCCTTGACTCCAGGACCCTGCTGCGAGCGCTCAGCGCTCCTCCTGGCATCATTCGCACGCTGCTCCAAAGGGTCGCGGACTGGCCCATCCAAGCTGCATACCCGTACCAGGACGCTCAGCCGGCTTTGCCTACCTATATCGCCAGTGCCACACCTGCTGCATTTGCAGCGTAGCTTTGATTGTGCTATATTGAACTAGGATGTCGGTAGGGTCCATGGCCCTGCCATCCAGCGTAGTCGGAAGAAAACGTCGAGCACATCGCCGCCAGCGCACGGGCAGTCGGTTCCGGGACCAGGCGAGAGGAAGACTAATCAAGCCGTGGCGAGCACCCTCCCGCCCCGCCCGTGCCCGTGCATTGATGAGGGAGTATGTACTCCGCAGGCAAGAGACGGAAAGGAGAACGAGAACAATGGAAGGCTACTGCGTCAAGGAGAAGATGAAGCGGGAGATAGTCGATCCTAAGGAAGTCGTGCTCAAGAACGGGCGCCATGCCGTTCAAGGGACCTGTGCGGTCTGCGGCACGAAGATGACGAGATTCGTCAAGAAGAGTTCCTGAGCCACCAAGACCAGGAGTGTTTCCGTCGGGTACTGCGGTCGGCTGAGGCGACGGGCCGGGTCAAAGGTCCATACAGCACAGCGTCGGCAGCATCTGGCGGAAACTTCCTGCGGCAAACCCAGTCCCTTCGGGATGCACGTCGCCTAGGCCTTCCCCGTCAAAGACGCCGAGCAACTGGCCTCTTTGCTGCGACCCCAGCTCACCTCGTGGACGCCGAGCCAGGCCTCCTGTTCGTACAACCAACTAGCACTAGAGATTGAAAGAGGCGATCACCAGGCATGGAGCCCGCAGCCACCACGATTCGCCTCGGTGTTCAGGGGTTCAGCCCCAAGGACTGGAAAGGCACTTTCTACCCGCCCCGCTTCCCCGCGAACCAGTTCCTACCGTTCTACGCTCGCGTCTTCGGCTCCGTGGAGATAAACAGCACCTTCTACGCCATACCCTCTACTTCCACCGTCCGGTCATGGGCCCAGCGAACGCCGCCGAACTTCGTTTTCGCCTGCAAGATGCCACAAGAGATCACCCATGACCAGCGCCTCAAGGGGCCGGCAGACCGGCTCGCCATCTTCCTGGACCAGATGGGGAATCTGGGGGAGAAGCTGGGACCGGTGGTCATCCAGTTCCCAGGCTCCTTCACCAGGCGCTTCGAGGAAAACCTACGTGACTTCCTCCCCCTGCTGCCCGAGGACGTGCGCTTCGTCACCGAGTTCCGCTCCCCATCCTGGAACGACGACGAGGTATTCGATCTCTTGCGGGAGTTCAACGTTGCCTGGTGTATCAATCACTGGCAGGACCTGCCACCCGTGGTGGAGACAACCACGGACCTTGCCTACCTGCGCCTGGTTGGCTACCACAGGGAGTTCAAATACCTGGGGGAGGTGCAGAGGGACAGGTCAGAGGACTTGGCCATGTGGGCCAGCACGATCAAGGATCTGGCGATCCGGGTCCCGCGCGTCTACGTCTTTGTCAACAACCACTACGCGGGCCACGCCCCGGCCACAGTGAATCGACTGGCTGAGTTGCTGGACCTGCCCACCGTCGATCCCCACAGCCTGTGGCCTGACCAGACCACCATGTTCAAGGACGAGGAGGGGTAAGCCTCTCGCCTCTCAGTTTGGATAGCCCGTCGGATCTCCTCTACTCTTGGTATGGGTTAAACTGGGATTCAGGCCAGTCCCCCATCAGTCGGGTGGGGCCGAACTCCAGAATGTCGGAGACCTCCCTGAAGGCAGCGTGCTTTTCTGGGGTGGAGGTCAGATCCTCATCCAGCCGGTCGTAGGTGCCGTAGCCTTCGATCTCTCTCCAGATCTCAAGCTGATACTCCCCACCGAAGCCGAACTGCACGGCGTGGGCCCTCACAGACTTGGTGCCAGGCGCGACTCTGCCGCGTCTCCGCCCTTGTTGGGCTTGATCTTGATGCTGGTAACCTCGTAGATACGATACTTCTCCACGGCTCGGACCTCCTCCTGCAGACATCCATTGCATGTTATGGAGGATTGTCGGGCCGCTTCAAGTGCCAGCGAGGTGCGCCGCAGTCATCACAACCAGGTTAGGCGAACCGCCCGACCTGCCTCTGCCACACACACTACATCACCACGTCTTGACGCAGCAGGTTCACTTCTCGGCAAGCGAGGCGCCACAATACTCACAGAAAGCGTTGTCCGCCGGGTTGTCCGCCCCACAGGAACCACACGAGATCAGGTCAGGCACCGCCACCGCCTTGGGCTTCGCTTCAGCGGCGGGCTTGGGTTCCACCACAACTGCCGCCTTGGGTGGACTCGCCTTCTTGGGCTCGGCCTTGGGCTTCTTGCGCCCGAAAACCACCAGCAACACGATCACCGCGCCCACTCCCAGGACTATGGGGACGCAGCAGACCGCCAGAGGCACAATCATCTGGACCAAGCCCTCAACCATATCGAAATCCATCGCCATTCATCTCCTTTGCTGCTCGATGCGTCAATCTACAGGCGGCAGGGCCTATCGATCTGCCAATGCTAGACCACAATAAGGACACGCCACCCAGTCAGGTTCGGTTGTCTTGCCGCACTGCGGACACTCAGCCGTCGTCCTGGTACCGCAGTATGGGCAAGCCTGCCAGTCCTCCTCGATGGGCTTTCCACACTCTAGACAGGTGCCGGCAAGCGCCTCTTCCGCAGATGGTTCATCCTGCGCCGGTTCCTCGACAGCTGGTTCCTCGACCTCTGGCTCCAGGGCCGGCTCTTCAGCCTCTCCCAGGCCATGACCGCACTTGCCACAAAACAGCACCCCTTGTCTCACAGACTCGCCGCAGTTGGAGCACTGATCTCCTACCGTCTCCTTAGCCTCCGCTTCCTCAGCGTCGAAGCTATGGCCGCACTTGCCGCAGAACTGGACACCAGATCTGAGGGGAGCACCGCATTCCGCACAGACCGCTGCCTCCTCCTCAGCCACCGCCGCTACTGCAACTTGCACCAGGGCCTTCTCCTCACTCGGTCTCTCATCCGCTGCTGCCGCAGCTGTGGCAGGTGTGTCCGTCTCCACTGCCTCGCGCCCTTCTGAGCCTCCACCTGGCGGAGTCTTGATCGCACGGCGCGTATCGTTCTCCATCAGCCACAGCTCACCTGCCGAGACAGGGATACGGCTGTCGTAAGCCTCCATCAGCTGGTCGTACAGTTCACGACCCTTTCCCCCTTGGAACTTGCCGCTCTCCGAATTCAACCACTCGAGGCCGGACAGTTCGTACTCGAAGGCTTCATCCTCCTTGCCGTCGGTGCGGGTGAGGACACCTGAGATCATGATCTGCCGACCTACGATGCCCTTCTTGAATCTGGGGCGGACCAGGCCCAAGGAGGCGTACTCTCTCTTCCTCACCGTGCCTTTCTGCCACGTACGACCTTCGGTGTCCACCGCGAACCAGTAGGAGCGACAGAGGTCGCTGAACACCGAGGCGGCCCTGTAGAAGACCACGCGGTACGGCGAGATACCCATGTACACCCCAAAGTCCTTGTTATTGCGCGTGGAGAACATCTCTGTGTCCACCTTGCCGATCCATCGCACACGCTCTCCGACAAAAGTAGCCACGGCTATCGGTTCCCCACTGCGCAGCCTGTCCCCGCGCTTATAGAATGGTGACGGAGCACCCATGGACCAGTTGTCCATCAGCTTCTTGAGTTCGGCGTGGCTTATGTCCATCTCCGCCTCCGATTGACCTCTGTGTAGTCCGTTGCTCGAGCTCTCTAACGCAGGTGGGAGAACTCCCAGCCCAGCCGCCCCTCCCGGCCACGCTCCGGACGCGTCCGCTTGAGTGGCGCCGCGCAGTACGGTAAGAATAGTCCAGGGCAAGGACAGATGCCACCGCGGCCCTCTCCCTGCGCGGCCTCACCCTCCTCCTCCGCCGCAGTCACCGGCCCTCACATGCGCATCACTTCGGGACCAGAGGGGGTATCCCTCACCTGCCAGCCCAGCTCCGCGATGCGGTCTCGCAGTTCGTCGGAGGTGGCCCAATCCCGCCGTTCGCGGGCCGCTTCACGCTCTGCCACCAAAGAGGCCACGTCTGGAGGAGGGTCGGAGGTCGGTTCTTCGTTTGACCCGCGATCAGCAGCGAGGACCTGCTCCCAGACATCCTGCGGTATCAACTCCTCGGGTGCTGGCAGCCGGAAAGGCCCCAACTCAGACACAGCGAACCTTTCCCCGGCCTGGTGTTGAGTCTCCTGGCCACTTCGGATCAGGGTGACGGCACCCTTCCCCATGACCTGGCATGCTCCGCTCTCCAGATCGATGATCAGCGCCGTGTGCTCGTCTATTCCGACCACCGTCACCTCACCAGGGAGCATAGCCACCAGTTCCTCAAAGCGGGCTCGCCCCATGAAACCACAGCAGGTGTCCAGCTCTGCCCCGCCTTCGGTGTTGTCCCAGTGAGACACGATGGCCAGTAAGAGGCCGTACGCCCCGAAGAGATCCAGCCCCTCGGTCCAATGCAGGTCAGCCCCCACCTTGTAGATCTCATACACGGGAAGGGTGTGCGAGCCGCTGGCGATGGCCGCGGCGCTGCCCATAACCATCGCTGCTCCCAGTCGGTGCCGGGCCACCATCAGGCGCCAGGCCAGGCTGTTCTCCAGCTGTCGCACGGCGTAGCTGGGGCTTCCTGGTCCCCAGAAGATGTAGTTGGCATGGAGAAGAGGTGCCACTATCTCCGGTTCGTCGGGACTGAACGGAGTGCCCCGCTTGCGGGCAGGAATCACCGTCACCTGAGGATCGTAGTTCTGAAGGCTATGGCTCACGAACTCCGCCATCTTGCGGGCCACCACATCTGAGTTAGGCTGAAAACCCGCCGGCGTCTCGAGGATCGCCATTCTGATGGGAAGCGACAGCTGGCGCATCACCCAGTCGTGAACCTTTCGGCCGCTGGGCGCGATCTCTCCCGATCCGAAGAGGACCACCAGTCCCGGTGGCCTGACGCCTTGATCTAGGTTGGTCACAGATTGAGACTCCCCTCTACTCCGTTTCTCTCAGGACGCGGGGATGATTCGCTCTCCCAGCTCCACATGTCACGGCACTTCGCTAAGGTGCTGCGCCATGCGTGAGTGCCGTCGCTCTGTTTGCAGGTGTGGAGTCAACCTCCAGCCAAACGGCCGGTGTGATTCTAGCACCTGGACTACGTGTCGGCAAACCGGAGAGGCGCCGCACTATCCAAGATGAGCGCTCTCTATCTACAGCGTGGCCGCAGCAGATGCCTGTCGCCCACTGTCGAAGGGTGCAGCGGATCGCGGCTACAAGGGGCCTCCCCTCTCCTCAAGCCCTCAAGAGATATGCCCTAGCCGAGACGTTGCTCGGACCCTCCAGTGTTGAGGGAAGTGAAAGCTATCACTCACCCTGTGATTCGAAGCCCACGCTGGTCTGAGGTTGGTCATTCACTTCGAGGCGGAACACGTCGGGTCGCGAGTAGTGCCCGTCCGTGTCCAGGAGCATCTGCCCCTCGGTTACGCGGTCCAGGTCCAGCTCGGCGCAGATGATGCCTGGTTCTTCGAACACTGGCTCCACGACATACCTGTAGTCGGGGCCGATGACGGCGCTGCCCCCCTTCATCAGCAGGTCCTCGTCCTCACCAGGTAGAGCTTCTAGCAGCTCGAGGGCCTGGGTGTCCTTCTCCCCCAGCGAATGGAAACCCTCGATGACATCTCCCTTGGTCAGCACGCAACCCGCGGCGATGACGAAGCACTGACCCTCAAAGGCGTAGTGCCTGCTGGCTAGCTGGTGCAACCCTCTCACCCAGGGCCATTGGGCGATGTGGATCGTCTCCTTCTTGGCATGCATGGCCGCCCGGGCCAAGGGCATCCAGTGCTCCCAGCAGATCAATCCTCCGAGGTTGCCCCACTCGGTCTCCAGCACGCTGAGTGTGCTGCCGTCGCCGCGACCCCAGACCAACCGCTCGGTGTAAGTGGGGACGAGCTTGCGATGGACCTTGAACTGTTCACCGTCCTTGTGGATGAAGATCATGGTGTTGTAGAGCGTGCCGCCCAGTCGCTCGTGAGCGCCCATAACCACGTAGGTACTTGTCGTGCGAGCGACCTCCATGAGCGTGTCCAGGTGCTTGCCGGGTAGAGTGATGGAATTGTCGGCCAGCAGCCGGTAGAGGGCCTTGGCCGCAGGGTGACCCCACAGCGCAGCTTCGGGCGACGAGTCGATCCACACGGGATAGCCCGGCAGCCAGGTCTCGGGGAAGACCACAAGGTCCGCTTCCTGCCCCATTGCAGCCCCCACGATCAAGGAGCATGCCTTCTCGACGCTGGCATCGAGATTGAGGAAGACAGGCGGATGCTGGATGACCGCCGCCTTCGCCAACGATGCCGTGATCGCTTCACTCATGGTTCGCCTCCAACCTTCCAGGATGTGGCCGCCTGACGCCCCTCGTCTCGGCAACCGTGTCCATTCCGAAACCGATGATGTAGGACGAGCTTGAGCTCGTCCTACGGGTGGCCGCCCTATGCATTCCGCAAACGATACGGCACCCCGAAGAAGGTCTTCCCACCGATAATCTCCTCAATGGCTAGCCTATTCTGATGCGTGGCGTAGCTGATGATGATGTCCGCCCTACCAGGGCACGTCCAGGCATCCACCTCCACGAAGATGAATCCAGGGTTGACGTCCTCTATCGCCTCCAGCACATCCTGGTGCACGTCGAGAATCCGGTTGACCTCCTCAGAGGTGGGGAGTTCCTCACAGGGTAGGAAGTGATCATAGTTGTCCAGCACTATGTCGTTGTAGAGTCTCCCCAACAGGCTGCCTCTGACCACGGACACCACTGCCCCACAGCACAGGGTCGCGGCGAGCACGAATACAAGACGAACGGCTCTCCCCGTTTTCCAACTGCTCATGGTAGGTCTCCCTACTCCTTGGGCCGCCGCTCCCTGATGGCCCGGCACCACGGGACAACGAGCCCAGCACGTGTGGGCCGGGTCGCTCAGCTGAGACTAAGACAGACGAGCCCCTTGGAGAGCGAGGGATGCCTGAAGTTCCGATCGGTCAATCTCCCTGGGCGTCACACCCTGCGCCACCGCCATCGCTGCCGCGGTTCCAGCTGCCTGTCCCGTGGCCAGACAGGGCGGGATGAGCCTCACGCAGCTATGCACCACAGTGTCAAGGGAGATACACCGTCCCGCGGCGATGGCTGCCGCCAGGCCCGCAGGTCCTCCTCCCACCACGAGCACATCGGTTCGGTCCAGTACAGGAATCTCGCGCGTTTGCTCCAAGACGGTTTCCCCGTGCTTCTCTGGCCGTTTCAAACCCTGCCTCCTTGTCTATCGGAGCGTTACATGAGCGGACTTCGCCCCGATTGCCTGGATTGTACCGCCACGCGCGGCCAAAGGCAAGGCCTATGGCGGATGCAGACAGCCCGTTGACAAGATGGTCCAAGCCGCGTATAATGACAGGGAACGAACTCGGCACAGCGTATGTGTCCCCTCACGCTCGCCGCCACGAGCCAACTAACAGCCGCCATGAACATCCTAGTCATCTACGATTCCACGTACGGCACTACTGAGCAACTCGCCCAGGCCATTCTCGACGCACTGGGGGAACGCGCCTCTGTTCGGCTGATCAGGGTCAACAAGGTGCAGCACTCTGACCTGGAGAATGTCGACCTGCTGGTACTCGGTTGCCCTACTCACAAGCGGAAGCCAACGCACGCAGTGCAGGCCTTTCTGGATTGCGTCTCCAAGAGGTCTCTGGACGGCATCTCCGCAGCCGTCTTCGACACACGATACCGCAAACCACGGCTCCTCACCGGATCCGCGGCCGCGCGGGTGGCGAAGAGCCTTCGCAAAGCCGGAGCGGATGTGGAAGCTCCGGCTGAGAGCTTCTTCGTGGCGTCCAGGGAAGGTCCTCTGGAAGAGGGAGAGTCGGGCCGGGCGGCCGACTGGGCTCTACAGATCCTCCACACGTTGCAGGAATCCTAGACAGAGGGTTACTGCTTGACGTGTCCCATCCGCGCCACCACCGGCGCCCACGGGCCTCACTGAGCAAGAAGAAGTGGCCCCATGAGCCCAAGAACCGTGCTCTCGTACGCCTAGCGGGTGCCGGTGTGTGGCCTGGCATTCTTGGCGGCCACCATTCTCGGGAACATCCTGGCCGATTCTATGATCTACGCCTGGGTGATAGTGGTCCTGCTTTGGGGATCGCGCGAGCCGCGTTGGCCAGTCTGTGAGTAGCCACGTATAATCACAGCCGCCTCAAACGTAGCCCGGAGTTCAACCGTCGTTCGGAAGGTGTGCTATGCCTCAAACCATACTCGAGACACGAAACCTGGTGAAGCGATACAACGGCTTCACAGCGGTGGATGACCTCTCCTTCGAGGTGTACGAAGGCGAGATCTTCGGCCTGCTGGGACCCAACGGGGCAGGGAAGACCACCGCCATCCGCACCATCATGGACATCTTCAAACCTGACGAGGGCACGATAACCGTCCTGGGCGAGCCTCCGGGGGTGGTCCGCAGGCGGATCGGCTACCTACCCGAGGAACGGGGTCTGTATCAGGACCTCAAGGTACTCGACGTCCTCGTGTACCTCGCCCAGTTGAAGGGCACCTCACGATCCACGGCGCGCGAGCAATCGCTGATCTGGCTCGACAAAGTGGAGCTGGGCGACTGGGCGAACAAGAAGGTGCAGGATCTCAGCCGCGGCATGCAGCAGAAACTCCAGTTTGTGGCCAGCGTGGTTCACGACCCGCAGCTGCTGATCCTCGACGAGCCGTTCCAGGGACTGGACCCCATCAATGTGGATCTGCTTAAAGGACTGATACGGGACCTGCGCAGCGAGGGCAAGACGGTGATGCTCAGCGCTCACCAGATGAACCTGGTGGAAGCCCTCTGCGATCGCATCCTGCTCATCGACGACGGCAAGGGCGTGCTCTACGGCGACCTGGCGGAGATCAAGCGCCGTCATGCACCTGGCACCGTGCGGCTCCGCACCTCTGATCCCCTGGTGGAGCTACCAGGTGTGATACGGGTAGAGCAGCGCGACGACACCTACACCCTCACTCTGGAAGGCGTCACAGCGCAGGATCTGCTCAGAGAGCTCTTGGAGAGAGATATCTCCGTTGGATCCTTCGAGGTAGCCACGGCACCTCTGGAGGACATCTTCATCGCCGTGGTCAAGGAGAGAGACGATGCGTAGAGTGCTCATCGTCGCACGCCACGAGTACCTGGTCAACGTGCGCCGGGTCGGCTTCATTGTCATGACACTTCTGGTCCCCTTGATCGGAGCATTGGGCCTCTTCGTGGCCGCCTTCTTCGGCGGCCAGGCGGCCTCCCTCTTGGCCAGCACCTTCACCCCCGAGGAGGGGAACATCGGCGTGGTGGACCAGATGGGGGCCTTCACCCCTCTCCTGTCGGAGTATGAGGAACGGATCAGCCTCTACCTGGATGAAGAACAAGGGCGCGCCGCCGTCCGGGAGGAGAAGATCACCACGCTGCTGGTCATCCCTGAGGACTATATTGAGACCGGGAAGGTGATCATCATCAGCAAGGAGGGAGGCTTCGGCTCCGCGATCCTGGAGGAGTCCGACACCTTGCGGGCCTTTTTCGTGGATCACCTTCTCCGGGATGAGGTCGACCCTGCGCTCAGACAGCGTCTGGCCAATCCCATCGAGCCCGTGGTGGTCAGTCTGGAGCAGGAAGGGGAACCCGAGGGAGGACCGCTGAGCATCATCCTCAACATGATGGTGCCCTATTTCCTGGGCATGCTCCTGGTGATGACCATCTTCGTCTCGTCGGGCTACCTGCTGCAGGGGGTGGCCAAGGAGAAGACGAGCCGGGTGATAGAGATCCTCCTCTCCTCTGTGACCGCTCGTGAGCTTCTGGCGGGCAAAGTCCTGGGGCTGGGAGCGCTGGGCCTCACCCAGATATCCATCTGGCTGGCTTCCTCCGTTGTCCTGAGCGGTGGCAGCGCGGGCCTCCTGGGCATATCCCTGCCATTCATGGTGCGACCTCAGGTGCTGATTCTGGGGGTGGTCTACTACGTTCTCGGTTTTCTGGTCTACGCCGTCTTGATGGGAGGGGTCGGGGCGCTGGGCACCAACCAGCAGGAGTCTCAGCAATTGGCCGGCATCTTCTCCCTCATGGCCGCCATCCCACTTATGGTCAGTGGATTCATGTTCACCAACCCCAATATGACCTTTGTCCGGGTCCTGTCCTGGTTCCCGCTCACCGCTCCAACCATGATGCTGCTCCGGATGCCCATGGCTGAAGTGCCCATGGTAGACGTTGTGGGTAGCATCGTGATGCTCATCATCTCCATCCCCATCATACTGTGGGCAGGCAGCAAGCTCTTCCGCATGGGCCTGCTGATGTATGGGAAGCGACCCAGTCTGAGGCAGATCGCCAGGGCCCTTCGGCAGGCCTAGCAGAAGCTCAAGAATCGCCGATTCACTGCGTAGGCCACCGAAGTGGCATCAGTCAGTGAGACACTCGCCAGCTCACTACCGCGCAGGCCGCACCTTCCGACACCATTCAGTATTGGGATAGCAGACAGCACGACCACTGACGAAGAGGAGGGTACACTCACTATGACAGTCACTCTCATCGAGGAGATTCCCCTGGGCGATGATCGCCTGCGCGAATTCGTGGAGCTGCCCTGGCGCCTGTACAAGGGCGATCCCTTCTGGACCCCACCTCTCAGGTCGGAGTACCTGGGTAGCAGGCTGCTGGGCACACCCGGGCTGCTGACCTCCAGACACCCCTACCACCAGCACGCAGAGGTCACCCACTTTCTGGCCAGAAGAGGTTCACAAGTCGTGGGTCGCATCTCAGCGGCCGTCAACCACCGCTTCAATGAATACCATAACACAAAGATCGGATTCTTCGGATTCTTCGAAACGGTCGAGGACTTCGAGGTGGCCCGCAGTCTGCTGGATGCTGCCCGAGACTGGGTGGAGAAGCGGGGCATGAAGGTGCTGCGCGGCCCTGGGGAGTACTCCAACGCCACCCACGAACGTCAGGGTGTGCTGGTCCACGGCTTCGACACTCCGCCCACGGTGGAATTGACCCACAATCCGCCCTATTACGGCGATCTACTGGAGCAGTATGGATTTCGCAAGGCCAAGGACTACTACGCCTACATGGCAGAGGACTTCAGGGCCGAGAACGCCTCCCGGCTGGCTCGCCTGTCGGAGCGCGTTCGAAAGCGGTACGGCATCACCACCCGTGTGGTCGATCTCGACTCGCTGGACGAGGAGATTCAGATCCTGGTCAGTATCTACAATGAAGCGTGGGCGCGGAATTGGGGCTTCCTGCCTCTGACGGATGAGGACGCTTCCGCCCTGGCGGAGACCCTGCGCCCCGTGCTCATACCAGAGCTGCTACGTTTCGCCTTCGTGAAGGGGGAACCAGCCGCGGTGGTGGGTGCCCTACCCGACCTCTACGTTCCCCTGAGACCTCGCTGGCGCTGGCCCCTGGACACGGATCTGGTGCGCACCCTGCGTGTGCTGCGGCAGCGAAGGCGCATCCCCAGGCTGCGCATCATGTTCATGGGTACGCGGCCGGAATTCAGGCAAATGGGAGCAGACGCCGTCCTGTTCCACGAACTGTACACCGCTGCCGCGCCCATGGGCTTCACCATGGCGGAGGGGTCCATGATGCTGGAGGACAACGAGGACGTCACCAGGCTCACCAGCGCCATTGGCTTCCACCACTACAAGACCTGGCGCATCTACGACCTGAATCTCTGAAAGCCAACACCGCCTCAGTCGCCCGGCTGTAAGAGGAACGCCGATCGCAGATCTGCTCCGCTACGCGTTTTGGGCGCCAGCAGACCGCCCTCGCCAGATCAAGTATCCGGCGTAGGCCAATGGCGCCCCAAAGATCAGCGACACCGCGACCAAAGTCACGCCCATTGAGTTGCCCCACATCATGAGAGGGAAGAACCACATCAGCAAGAAGATGTAGACCACGTAGTTCCACGTCGCTGTGTAGGAGAACAGCATGGTCAATCTAGCTATTCCGACAGAAGGTATCACCGCCCCCAGCGCCACCAGCCAGACCACATACCAGGGCTGCCACCATAGCACCGCGAAACTCAGGAAGACGAACACCGTCCAGTAGAGACTCATGAGCAGCGAGTGCATCCCTCTCTTCAGTCTGACAATCTGCCAGACGTAGAACAGGCCAAATAGACCCAACGCCGCGTACCGCACCGAACTCTGCACCAGCTCCGCGCCCTCCACCCACCGTCGCACGGCCAGCATGGCCAGCGTCGCGAACGACGACGTGAACATGTTTTGCCGTTCCAGCCAGCCCAACGAGGCCCTGCCTTCCCACAAAGGCGCATGAAGTAGGAGCACCAGGGCTACGGTCAATCCCAACCCCAGCGCCATGACGCGCAATCTGCTACGCTTCCCCGAGAGTGCCCGCCATCCGGCAACGACGAACAAGGGGACTACGATCACCGTAGGCATCTTCACCAGACAGGAAAGCGTGGCCACAGGGATGGCCAAGGCGAAGCGCCCCCGCGCAAAGAGGAGCAACGCCAGCAGAATGAAGGACACCACCAGTCCATCGTGGTGGCCGCCCGCTGCGCTCTCGAACAGCACCAGGGGGTTCCAGGCGTAGAGTACCGCGCCCGCCAGCGCATAGGAGGGTCGCCAGCGAGCCAGGAGGGCATAGATCAGTCCTGAGTTCAGCAGATGTACGGCCAGAGCCAAGCCCTTGAACAGCAGTAGATAGGTCAGCAGGCTGGATCCGCTGAGCATGCCGATGGCTGCCGACAGGTAGGTCCATACAGGACCATACGGGGAGGTGATGTGGGGCCAGGCCGAATACCACATCAAAGGATCGCCCAGGAAGTCCGCCGGCCGGTACAGATGAGGATTGACCCCGTGATGGACCGTGATCCTCGCGTAGGCGATGTACTCGAAGATGTCGACAGCGGTGATAGGATATACCAGGACCAGAGCCAGGCCGCACAGGAAGGCAAACAGCAGTACCAGCAGCAGGCCAAACCAGGAAGACCGCCCGCGGCACAACACGTACGCCGCGTAAGCGAGGGCAAAGAGCACCAAGAAGACGAGGACAAAATCGCGGGCCGCATCGTGGCTGTAGCTCGTCACCTTCCCCAGATCGAGGAGAGGCACATCGTACAGCCTGAGTAGTGGGTATGGCCTGAGGAAGTACCTGAGATACAGTAGTTGCGAGAGGAGCCCCAGAATGATGAGGCACAACCAGTGCAGATTGGACGTGCACACAGCCGCAAAGCGTGCAGGCAACTCGCTCAGAGGTATGCCGGTACTCGCTCCAGAATCGTGCACAGGAGGAACCGCAACCTTGTCCGATTAGCACTGTAGTGCGGCCCCGCCCCTGGTCAACGAACCGGAGCGGCGAGGCCACCATCCCCACACTTCACTGCGCGACGGCCTGGCACCGCGGGCAAGAGAATCCTACTCGCGCAACTTGGCTCCCAGTTCCTTGCTCAATCGCTTGACAATCTTGGAGTGCACCTTCGCCACCTGCTTGTCGGTCAGGGTGCGTTCCTCGTGTCTATATGTTAGCGAATAGGCCAGGCTCTTCTTGCCAGCCGGTATCGGATCGCCTCGGTACACATCGAACAGAGTCACGCCCACAAGGAGTCGGCCGCCTGCCTTCCGGATGAGGTCCTCCATCCGCTGGGCGGAGACCCCCTCGTCGACGACCAGGGACATGTCCTGACTGACGGACGGGAAGCGCGGTAGAGGCTGGAGATGGCGGATCGGCTCCACTTGAGCCAGCAACTCCTCCAGGTCCAGCTCCAGCAGGCAGACAGGTTGCTCAGGAAGATCGAACCCATCCCGCACCGTGGCATCCACCTCTCCCATCACGCCGATCTCCGTCTCACCCAACCGCAGGACCGCCGCACCCCCGGCGTGGAAGGTTGGATGCTCCAGCCGAACGAAGCTCGATTCAGGAAGAACCAGGTGGTCCAGCAAGGTCTCCACCACCCCTTTGAGGGCGAAGAAGTCCACGTGCTCCTGATTCTGACCCATCCAAGAGCGCTCCTGCCAGAGCCCGGTCATCGCTATGCAGAGTCTCCGCGGCTCCTTCGGCAGCTCCTCCCCAGGATCAGGCAGGTACACCCGCCCGATCTCGAACAGCGCCACTCGATCCGTGTAGCGAAGGTTGTCGCGCACCGCCTCCAGAAGACTCGCCAGCAGAGTGCGGCGCATGAACTCACGCTCAGTGGTCAGTGGATTGGCGATTCGCACATAATCCGCCGGGTCCGGCTCAGGCTGCCCCGGAGTAAGCTTGCCGAAGGTCTCCAGATTCCCTAGGGAGTAAGTGATCGCTTCGGTAAGCCCGCAACCGACCAAGATGTCACGAACCCTCTCCTCCCCCTCCAGCGAGAAGTCGCGCTCCTGGGGCGGCAGCTCGTCCGTCATCAAGGTCGTGGGCAGCCTGTCGTAGCCCCAAACGCGAGCCACGTCCTCAATCAAGTCCGCGGCCACGGTCACGTCCAGCCGATAGTAGGGTACAGTGGCACGAATGGTCCCTTCTACGACCTGGCAGTCGAACTCCAACGACTCCAGGATGTTCACGATCTGCTCTGTCTCCAGGTCGACGCCAAGGATACGCTCCACTTCTGCTGCGGTCAGCTCAATCCCCTTGCCCTCCGGCCTTAGCGGGTAGGCATCCCCGTGCCCCTCCTCCATCGTACCGCCAGCCAGCTCTTCCATCATTCTGGCGGAGCGCTGCACGGCGATCATCGACAGGTCGGGCGGCACTCCACGGCCAAAGCGCGCAGAGGCCTCGCTGGGCAACTTCAAGGCCTGGGAGGTCTTGCGTATGCTGATGTTGTTGAAGTTCGCCGACTCGATGAGGATGTTGGTGGTTGCCTCGGTGATCTCGCTTTGCAGACCGCCCATCACTCCGGCCACCGCCACCGGCCCGCCACCGTCGGTGATGAGTAGCATGTCCTCGGTGAGAGCGTGGTGCTCCCCATCCAGCGTGGTCATTGTCTCGCCGGGACGCGCCCTGCGGATGACGATCAGCGGCACGCTGGACGGTGGAGTCTTTCCGTCGCGGCCTCTCAAGAGGTCGTAGTCGAAGGCATGCAACGGCTGACCCCATTCCAGCATCACGTAGTTGGTCACGTCCACGGTGTTGCTGATGGGCCTCATGCCGGCGAGAGTCAATCGCCGCTGCATCCAAGAAGGCGATGGGCCGCTGCTCAGACCTCTCACCAGCGCAGTTGTGTACCGTGGGCACAGATCTGGATCAGCGATCTCTATCTCCACCCAGGGAATAGACTCAGACCCCACCACGCTCGCCAACTCCGGCCACTCTCCCAGCCTGCACTCCTGCCCCGTCAGGGCGGCCACCTCGCGGGCCACACCGACCATGGAGAAGCAGCGGGCCAGATTGGGCGTCAGGTCCAGGTCTAGCACCACATCACCCATGTAGTCGCGCAACGGCATGCCCGTCGGCGCGTCATCGTCCAGAATCATGATGCCTTCATGATCTTCGGAGATGCCCAACTCCTTCTCGGAGCAGACCATGCCCTCCGATGGCACTCCCCGGATCTTCGTCGGCTTTAGAGTGATGTACTTCAGTTCCTCGGAATAGCCATCAATGAGACGTGCCCCCGTCGTCGCGAATGGAACCTTCACCCCCTTGTCTCCGACTCGGATGTTCGGCGCGCCGGTGACAACGGCCATGGGCTCGCCGGCGCCGTACTCGACCACCGCGATCGTCAGCCGGTCGGCGTTGGGATGAGGTCCTACCTCCAGTATCTCGCCTACGAACATCTTGTCCCGATCCCACTCGGCACCGACATGCTCGATCGCTCCTACTTCCAACCCGGCCATGGTCAAACGCTCGGCGAGTTCCTCGAGCGGTATAGTTATCTCAACGTAATCCTTCAGCCAGCTGATGGGTACCCTCATGATGGTTTCCTCCTGTTGATGGCTCCTCTGCCAGGTAGTCCGCGCACCCCCTCGTGGCAACTACCCAAACTGCCGTGCAAAGCGCAGATCGTTGCTATAGAAGAGCCGGATGTCGTCGATGCTGTACTTGATCATGGCGATTCGTTCGGGTCCCATCCCGAATGCGTAGCCGCTATAGACGTCCGGATCATAACCGCCGTTCCTCAGCACCTGCGGATGCACCATTCCTGCACCGGAGATCTCGACCCACCCGGTGTGTTTGCACACCCGGCATCCCTCGCCTGCACAGATGATGCAATCCATGTCCACCTCCACGCTGGGCTCAGTGAAGGGGAAGTGGCTGCAGCGGAATCGCACCTTGCGGTCCGCGCCAAACATCTGGCGGGCGAAATCGACCATCGTCCCTTTCAGATCGGCCAAGGTGATCCGTTTCCCAACCGCCAACCCCTCAACCTGGTAGAACATGAACTCAGAGCGGGCAGTGACCGCCTCATATCTGTAGCACTTACCAGGGAGGATGACCCTTATGGGATCTGGACAGTGTTTCCTCATGCTGCGAATCTGACCGGGAGAGGTATGGGTTCGGAGCACCACCTTCGGATTCACGTAGAACGTGTCCCACATGTCCCTGGCAGGATGATGAGGAGGCATGTTGAGCAACTCGAAATTGAGCAAGTCGCTCTCCACCTCGGGCCACTCCTCTACCTGGAAACCCATGCGTGCGAAGATGGCGTATATCTCCCTCAGGGTTTGAGTCGTAATGTGCAGCCGACCCACGTTGACCGGTCTGCCTGGCAGCGTAATGTCCAGGGCCTCAGCCGGGCCTGCGGCCGCTCGGCTCAGTTCCTCGTGGCGGGCATCATAGGACTCAGCCAGCAACTCCTTGAGTTCGTTGGCGGCCTGACCGAAGGCAGGCCGGTCCTCAGGAGGAAGCTCCCCCACACCTCGGAGCAGCTGGGCCACCGCTCCCTTCCGTCCGAGGTACTTGACTCGCCAATCAGCCAGCTGGTCCAGACTGGACGTTGCCTGCAAGGCCTCTCGGGCCTCCTCTCCAAGCTTGTCTAGCTTCCCCGACATCGCACTCACTCCTTGTTTCATAAGAAAGAAGCCCCCTTCAGGTCACCTAAAGAGGGCTACGTGTGTCAACAGACAATCGACGGATTCATCCGTACGGTACGGGTAGACGGGTGCCCTCTATGGCACTAGCAAAGGTGAACATCTGGAGTTCCCCGCGAGCCACCATCGTTGTCTACCTCAGCCGCTCACTCATGCCACATTATAGCACAAAGCCATCCGCTTGGCAAGGGCACGAACGCAGCTTGTGCGGCTACCCATGCTACGAACACCGCTGGTATTGATCCGTTTGAAACTGCTGCCGCATCGACCTGAAAACCCCAGAGTGGTCCCACCTGTTGGCGGGTTCGCGCCACTCCTCACCTGCTGCATTCATGGCTCTGCGAACGAACTCGCGATTGCCTAGGTCCGTCAACTGCACTATAATCCTTGTGTGTCTTCGTGATATGGAATAGGCAGCACCGGCCGAGGACGACGGTCGCTCGTTCGGCGAGAGCAGAGCCCGGTGGAGTGGGTGGCGCGGCTGTGGGACCCTCACATCCGGAGATAGCTCCGACCAGGACCATGTGTGGGCATTCTCAGGTCCTTGAAGCAGGCAGGGCTTGCGTGATCTTCCTCCACAGGAGGACAAACACTTGCACGGTGGCCTCTGGACACTTCCTTGCGCAGACCGCGGAGCCAACATGACTTCAACCACGCTCCGCCGGACTCCAGCCTGCCGAAAGCGCGCATTCGTCCCCCACCGCATTCCCTCCTTGATCCTATCTAGCGTAGGCGGAGCACTGTCGGAGGCTCCTTACAGACGAGATGCGGACACCGGCGAGGCAATCCAGGCCGGCCTGGAGATCCTCTCGCCTGTGATCTGCAATACTACACACGGAGGTGAAACGCTCTATGAAAGTTCAGTACCGCCCGGCAGATGACGGGGACCTCCACCCAGCCCACACGGCCTTGGTGGACTCCCTCAACCAGTTCGCGGCCCAGAGAGCCATGCCGCTGGTCGAACTCGACTTCGAGGAGAACCTCCCACTGTGGCGGCATCTTCTCGGCGCCGGAGGCAAGGGCTTCCTGGTAGCAGAGGTGAAGAAGAACATCGCTGGCTTCTGCTGCTACATCGTGAGAGATGGCCTCTGGTTTCTCTCCTACCTGGCTGTGGCACCAGAGTTCCAGGGCACAGGCATCGGCAGGGAACTCTTCGACAGAGCACTCTCTGAGGCCCAAGGCAACCAGACGGCCAAGGTGGTAGCAGCGTACACCAACGCCTCCAATTGGCCCTCTATTTCCCTGTACACTCGCAACGGTATCTACCCCCGCATGCCCGTCCTCAAGCTAGAGGGCAGCATCACCAATCTGTGTGAGCCCCCAGAGCCAGTCGATCCCATGCCAGGGGAGGTGGCGTCCCTCGACGAGGAGACGATAGCTCTTATCGACGACATAGACCTCGAAATCAGACACTTCAAGCGAGATATCGATCACCGCTTTTGGCTGGGCGCTCGCAGCATGCGGTGCTACCTCTTCAAGAAGAACGGCGGTACGACCGGGTACGCCTACGTGGCCGACGACGGCACCATCGGACCCCTGGCCGCCTTGAGCACAGACGATATCGCCGCCATGCTCTGCTTCTGTCTAGACCGCCTCTCCTCCCAGGGCGTGGACATGTTCGCCGTGCATGTGCCTGGTGAAAACAGGGCGGCTCTCTCACTGCTCTACGACAGAGGGTTCAAGATACAGGACCTCAGCTTAGTGATGTCCTCACTCCCATTCTGCAAGTGGGAGAACTACGTCATCTCCAGACCCTCTCTGCTGTAGGACGGCGGTAGGGTTCGACAAGCGGAGCCATAGCCTATGTCTCAGAGAAGTAAGTTGCTCGTCGTGGATGACGAGCCAGGCGTGCGTACCTCCCTCGAGGGCATCCTGGAGCAGGAAGGACATCAGGTGACTACGGCAGCCAGCGGGGAAGAGGCGCTGGCTGCCATGGACAGGGACGTCTTCGATCTGATCCTGGTAGATCTCAAGATGCCGGGTATGGATGGCCTGGAGGTGATGGCCGCGGCCAAGGGCATAATGCCCGACACCGTGGTCATCATACTGACCGCATATGGCACCGTCGACTCGGCGATAGACGCGCTACGCCAAGGGGCGCACGACTACCTCCTCAAGCCCTGCAGTGTCCAGGAAATCGTCGGCAGTGTGGAGATGGGGCTGGCGAAGCACCGGCAAACCCTGCGCCGTCGCGAACTGGTGAGCAGCATCGAACAGAGCGTGCGCCAGTTGGAGGCCTCGACCGTAGCGCCTAAACAACAAGAAGAAGAACCGTCCCTCCCTCGCTTCGTCAGAACGAGGCTTCTCCTTCTGGACCGAGAGAAGCAGATCGTGGTTGCCAAAGGCGAGCCCTTGAGCCTGACCCCCACAGAGTTCAGGCTGCTCGCCTGCCTCATGGACAACATGAACCGTACGCTTAGTTACAAAGGGCTGGCCCGCGCGGTGCTCCACTATGAGTGTTCGGACCTGGAGGCTCGACGCGCGCTCAAGACCCACCTCTGGCGGCTGCGCAAGAAACTGAGATCCGCAGCCGGAGATGACTCCTGGATCGTCAACACACGAGGCAAAGGGTATATGTTCAAGCCATAGGAGAGGTCACTGAATCGGAACTGAATCGTGACCATTCTGGAACTGATGCGCCCCGGGGCGTGTGGTATACTGAAAGCAGACCCGGTATCTGCGCAACTAGGGAATGTATGAGAGATGGCTGTGAACAAGCGTGTTCTTATCGTTGATGACGAAGAGAAGGTGGTCTTCTTCCTGCGCGAGAGCCTGGAGGAGTTGGGGCAGGACTGCACCATAGGCACCGCCAGGTCAGCCGAAGAGGCACTGGAGAAGATCGATACCCATCCATACGACCTGGTCATCAGTGACCTCCGTATGCCCGGGCTCGACGGACTACAGTTGCTGGAGAGGGTCAAGGAGAAGCACCCCAACACCCGTTTCATCCTGATGACGGCTTATGGCTCCGACGAGGTGGAGACGCAGGCCCACAGTCTCCAGGTGTACGACTACATCACCAAGCCATTCCACGTATCAGATCTCCTCAGGGTCGCCCGCCACGCGCTTACGGAGATGGCTGCCGACGCGGACAACGATGCCGCTCTCCCTGATGAGCAGATGGAGGCCATCAACAGGCCCTTGAGCAACCTGCGCTTCGAAGTGAGTGCCCAGTGTGTGGTTCTGGCCGATATGAAAGGGCAGGTCGTGTCGGAGGTGGGAATAACACAGGGTCTGGAGACAGGCACCCTCATACCCCTCGTCGCTGATGGACTGACCACCGTCTCAGGAATGGCCCAGTATCTTCAGGATGAAGAGACATTCAACCTCAACGTCTACGAGGGGAAGAAGTACGACATCTATTCCACCGGCGTCAGCGACAAACTCTTCCTGACCCTCGTTTTCGATAGAAGGAAACAACCCAGCCGCATAGGCATGGTCTGGCTATACGTCAAGCGCACCATAGAGGAGCTACTGCGGACGCTATACGGGGAGGAGCCCGAAGACGTAGATAGCCAGCTAGAATCCGCGGAGGAAAGCTCTCCCTCGGAGATCGTGCCAGAAAGCCCAGAGGTTGACGTAGAGGCAGAACCAACGATCTCAGCCATGACCCAGCTGGACGAGACGGTACACGAAAACGAAGTCATCGCTGACTCAGACGACAACGACTCGACCTTCGGTGTGGAGGAAGCACTCAGGAAGGGGCTGATCGATGAGGACTTCGCTCAGTTGCTGAAGCGAGAGGGCTGAGGAAGGCTACAGGGAATCGAGCCGCGCATAGTGGGCCACCGCGATGGAATGGTGGCCCTTTCCTGTGTTGACTCAAAGTCTCGACCCCTGCCTGAGACGAGTCGAGATCTGCTCAGCTACTGCTCAGCCCCTCTCTTGCCGCCTCTGTGGCCGATTCACACTCCGCGAGGGATGCCCGCCCCACAGCAAGTGTGTTATACTGTATGCAACTATCGAGACACGCACCGTGCACCAGGACTGTGGAGGATGATGGTATGGGAGAGATCCGTGTGTCCACCAAGAGCCGTACAGAGCTCGTTGACATCACCAGCCAGGTACAGGACGCGGTGAGGGAGAGTGGGGTGCTCGACGGAATCTGCCACGTCTACGTCCCACACACCACAGCCGGGATCACCATCAACGAGAACGCCGACCCCAGCGTGCGCCAGGACATCCTCATGGAACTGAACAAGATGGTGCCCTTCGAAGACAACTACAAACATCTCGAGGGGAACGCAGCAGCCCACATCAAGGCCAGCATCGTAGGAAGCAGCGAGACGATTCTGGTGGAGGGAGGGCGGCTTCTGCTAGGGACCTGGCAGGGCATCTTCTTCTGCGAGTTTGATGGAGCCCGGAACCGTCGTGTCCTCACCAGAATCTCGTGACCGTTGCCAGACACGGCCCACCCTGGTATACTCGCCCCAGTCTGTCTAGCCTCCGAGGAGGGACGGGGGGAGTCGCCCACGCGTCGATGGAGAGGAGGGGAGTGATAGGATGAAACTCTCGGACTACGAACGACCGCCAGGCCTGAGAGGGATTCACGGATCGCCGGGCACTCATGCCAACTTCGACCATGATCACTGGATAGGACAGATCCAGGAGATGGGCATCTGCCTCTATAAGCTCATGGACGACGGCAGTGGGTCGGTCTTGGAATTCGCCCGCAAGCTTCGGGCAAGGAACATCATGCCCATCGTGCGCATGTGGGGGGATAGGCCCAACCCGGGCACGCTCTCTTCAAAGGCCCGCTCCACGGTCAAGAGGTACATCGACGAAGGCATCACTAGGTGGCTCGAGGTGAACAACGAGCCCAACCTTCCCTACGAATGGAAACACGGAGAGTGGCAACCCGGCGGCAGGCCCCAAATCGTGGCCCAGAACTGGCTGAGGGACGCGGAGGCGATCATCGAACTGGGAGGCTATCCGGCGTTTCCAGCCCTGGCGCAGTGTTCGCACGACTCGGGGTCCAGCAGCATCCGCTGGTACATCGCTGCCTTCGAGTGGATGGCCCGAAACGCGGCGAGCACCGCTCGAGAGGTCTTCTCCCGAGGCGCGTGGATCGCAAGCCACGACGCCACGCTCAACCACTGTTACCGTGACCAGCAAGGAGAGTGGCACTTCGAGTACCCCTACGACCCCATCTGCCAAGCAGATAGACCGGGCAGAACCATCATGGATGACGACAACACTCTCATCGGCCACCGGGTCCCGATTCAGCTCCTGAAAGAGCATTTCGACCTGGTCGTTCCCGTCATCAGTACAGAGGGAGGAGTATTCGCCCCCCATGACGGCAGCCTGCAATGGGACACGCGCTACCCTGGCTATGACGTCCATGGTCACGCCGAGCGTACGGTGGCCATGTATCGCTGGCTGGAGGCAAACACCCCCGAGTATTACTTTGGAATGTGCCCCTGGCTAATCGCCAGCGAACTCATGGGGCATACGCCCGGCCCTTGGAGCATGGACTGCTGGTTCTTGATAGGGCGCACGCGGCCAGTGGTTGACGCCGTCAAACAGATGGGCCCGCCGATGGTGGGACCCAGGCCCCAGCCCAAAGAGAGAGCTCGTCTGGTCAGCAAGTGGATGACCGAGCAGGACACTGAGGAGTGGCTCCAGCACTTCTCCCAGCAGGAGGGGTACCGGACCCTCTTCCGCAGGGAGAGAAAAGACAACGGGTGAGGTCCATCAGCGTGCGAAAGCACCGTTCTTGAATCCCGTGAGAGACGATCTCCATTCCACAGACGCTTCTTTGCGCCGCCAGCGTGCCCTCCTAGCCGGTCTACCCCTAGTGATCGTAGCTATCCTGCTGGTCTGCTTCCTGGCGCTGGACCGCCCCCTCATCCGCAGCGACGGCCTGGCCTACTTCATGTGGCTCCAATCAGTGGCTCGAGACTTCGACCTGGACCTGGCCAACCAGGCTGCCCAGTTCGCCGACTTGAATTCGTACCAGGTCTTCTTGAACGAAGAGACCGGCGAGTACGCCTCGGTCTTTCCCTACGGGTCAGCGTTTCTGTACCTTCCCACCTACTGGTTGGCGTCAGCGGCCAACAGGCTGCCCCAGTTCCACATCAACGATACCTACTTCCTGCAGCATCAGGGCGCCACTTTCCCCTATAGCTTCTTCCTCATGCTGGGAACCAACCTCTTCGCCCTGCTGGCGGTCATCCTGGCCTTCTTCTCCGCTGCCAGGCTCAGTTCGCCGGGAGCCGCACTATTGAGCTCTGTGGCCCTCTTCCTGAGCACACCTCTGCTATACTACGCGACTATCGAACCATATATGGCACACGTTCCCGGCACTCTGCTCGTAGCCCTGATGATCTACATCCTGGTCCGACACCGCCAGCACGCCGCTTCCTGGTTCTTCATGGGCCTCATCCTGGGCGTAGCCTTGCTGGTCAGATGGCAATTAGCCCTCTATGCCATTCCCATCGGCCTCCTGTCCCTGGCAGAGAGACAGTGGCGAAAACTCTTGTTACTGGCCCTTGGCTTCCTCCTCCTCGCCTGGCATCTCCCCTTCAGCTGGTGGAGGATGTTCGGCAGCCCCTGGGTCGTGCCGGCAGCCATCCAGGGGCAGCAGGCATTTCTGGCGGGACCCGTCTACGTAAAGGAGGTGCTGCTATCGCCAGAGAGAGGCCTCTTGCTCTGGTCGCCCCTCACCGTCCTCGCGCTTGTCGGTTTGGCCCTTCTCTTCAGAACCCATCGATCCCTAAGCGCAACGTTCGCCCTGATGTTCCTTCTCCAGGTACTGATGAACGCCTCCCTGTATGACTGGGGTGGCGGATGGGCATTTGGCATGAGGAGGATGACCGAACTATATCCAGTGTGGGTCATCGGCCTGGCAACTCTCCTCCACACCGCCTACTCGGTGGATACAACTACGATTTGGAGCAAGTGGGCCCGCTGGGGCCTCACCGCCCTGGTGCTGCTGGCTGTCGCCTTCGGTCTGCTCCTGCTTCTGTCTCATCTCAACTACGTCAACACTAACCTCGCCCACCCAGAGGGTGGCCCACTTTGGGAGGAGGTTAGGTATCAGTTCACCCAGTCCGACTTCCGCATCACAGCGCAGGTGATCGAAGAACACTACGGAATCTGGGCCTGGCGGATGCCCGGCCCTTAGACCCCTGTGACCAGTCCTCCGTTCCTGCGGCAAAGCCAACTCATAGTGGCCTGCCCGGTCCCAACGTCAGTCTCGCTGTGCCCACGGAGGGGACTGGGGTTATGCTCTCCATGGCCAGGCGTCCCTCTGGGGCGAACGTCACCCATTCGAGCGCCTTCCTGTATAATTGGGATATGATGTTGCCACATCTTGACCTGTACGAGGCGATTCTGGCGCGGCGCTCGGTGCGTCGCTACGACAGACAACCTCTGGATGAAGCCACACTGGAGCGAGTCAAAGGAATCATATCGACTCCCCAGCCATTGATTTCAGATAACCCATTCCATGCTCTCCTGTACGACGTGCCGGCCGGAGCCGACCTCGCCAAGGACCTGGGCGGCTATGGCCGGATAGTGAACCCTCCGCACTATGTGCTGCCATACGTGCTGGGTCAGGAGCACCAATTGGAGGATGCGGGCTACCGAGCCCAGCAGATCGCCGTGCGCCTGGCCTCCTTGGGCATTGGTTCCTGCTTCATAGGAGCTGTGAGACGCGAGGCTGAAATCCGGGCCCTCTACGACCTGCCGGAAAACGCTCGGATCGGCGCCTTCCTTGTCTTCGGGCATCCGTCGGTCGCCGTGGGGGGGCGGGTCACCAATCAGTTGATCCGACTGGCGTCAGGTGCCAGCCGGAAGCTCTTGGCTAGCGACATCTTCTTCGAGGAGGATTTCGACAACCCGGCCCCTCCTCCTGACCACATCGCGCCGCTCATCGAAGCCGCGCGCCACGCTCCTTCGGCTGTCAATGCGCAACCCTGGCGCTTCCTGTGGCACAACGGGCGGCTGCACATCTTCGTTACGAGGCACAACGGAAGGTACGGGCGCGGCCTGCAAGAAGAGTACCGCTTTCACGATGGCGGGGCCGCCATGGCCAACATCACATTGGCGATGGAGGCACTGGACTTGGGGGGCCACTGGGAGATGCTGAAGGAGGCGGAACCCCGCATCCCCAAGCATCCACTCGGCCTCCAGCCCATGGCGACGCTCGTCCTCGACGAAGAAGGTTGAAAGATACTACAGCTACATCTTCACCCAATCTCGAGACTCACCGACCAACCATGCCCCCCGCGTCCCGCTGTGCCGTGAAGGAACGTAGGCTGCCGCGAGTGTGCTGACAGGCACAAGACCAAGCTGCTCAGCGCTCACGGCAGGAGGGAGTGAACAACATGGACAAAGACACAATCAGCATAGTCTCGGGGCTTCCCCGGTCTGGCACCTCGCTGATGATGAGCATGCTCGAGGCGGGTGGACTGGGAGTCCTGATCGACGGCATAAGAACGCCCGACGAGGACAACCCCAAAGGGTACTATGAGTTCGAAAGGGTCAAGCAGATCGAACACGACAAAGCCTGGCTCGAGGATGCTAAGGGCAGAGCGGTCAAGATGATCGCTGAGCTGCTCAAACACCTTCCTCTAGAATACTCCTACAAAGTGATCTTCATGCATCGCAAGATAGAGGAGATCCTGGCCTCCCAACGGCAGATGCTGGTCAGGAGGGGCGAGGCCACAGACAAAGTCAGCGACGAGGACTTGGCCAAGATGTTCAGACGGCACCTGGAGCTGGTCGAGACCTGGATCGCTGAGCAGCCCAGTATGGCCGTCCTCTTCGTGGACTACAACGAACTGCTGGCTGGCCCAGCTGAACAGGTTCATGCGATCAATCAGTTCTTGGGCGGCACCCTGGAGCCGGAGAAGATGATCAGCGTGGTGGACCCGTCGCTGCATCGGCAGCGGCGATAGTGGCATCCACCCGCTTCTTGGCCACGCCATTCTGGGCTGCCCCTGGCGATCAAATCAGGGCGGCCGGCGTTCTGTTATCGCGCCGCTGGGCTTCGCACTCAATCCTCCGCCTTGCCATGTGGCACCGATTCGACTACATTAAGATTCTTGCTGGAGTCTCCGCTGTGTCGGCTGGCAGGAGGTAAACCGTGGCAAAGGAGATGCATTATCGATGAGTGGTACTAGCTTCATGACTTCCCCGCAGTTGTTCTTCACCTCGGAGTCTGTCACCGAGGGCCACCCGGACAAGATCTGCGATCAGGTGAGCGATGCTGTCCTCGACGCTATCATTGCCGAGGACCCCGACGCACGAGTGGCCTGCGAGTGCGCCACTACTACCGGTTTGATGATCGTCATGGGTGAGATCACCACGTCCACCTACGTCGAGATCGCCGATGTCGCCCGAGAGACAATCCGCGAGATCGGCTACACCCGCGCCAAGTATGGCTTTGATTGCGATACCTGCGGCGTCATCCTCTCCATCAAGGAACAGAGCCGCGACATCGCCCTGGGCGTGGACAAGGCACTGGAAGCCAAGCGTGGAGCGATGAACGACGAGGAGATCGAGGCCATCGGTGCTGGTGACCAGGGCATGATGATCGGCTTCGCCTGCACCGAGACACCGGAGCTGATGCCCTTGCCCATCATGCTGGCCCACAGGTTGTGCCAGAGGATGGCGGAACTGCGCAAGAGCAAGGCTCTGCCCTATCTCCGGCCCGACGGCAAGAGCCAGGTTACGGTGGAGTATCAGTACGGGGTCCCCAAGAGGGTAGACACCATCGTCCTCGCAGCGCAACACGCCCCTGATGTGGAACAGCCCCAGATTTCGGCCGATCTCCTCGCCCAGGCCATCAACCATGTGGTGCCGCAAGACCTCCTGGACGACGAGACCAAGATCTTCGTCAACGCCACCGGCAGATTCGTCACCGGCGGCCCCCAGGGCGACGCCGGTGTCACCGGCCGCAAGATCATCGTGGACACCTACGGCGGCGTGGCACGCCACGGCGGCGGCTGCTTCTCTGGCAAGGACCCCACCAAGGTGGATCGTTCAGCATCCTATATGGCCCGCTACATCGCCAAGAACCTGGTGGCGGCTGGGCTCGCGGATCGGTTGGAGTTGCAGGTCAGCTATGCCATCGGAGTGGCTCGTCCTCTATCGTTGATGGTGGAGACCTTCGGCACCGGGAAGATCCCCGATGAGCGTATCATCGCCCTGATCGACACCCACTTTGATCTCCGACCGGCGGCCATCATACGAGATCTGGACCTGCGGCGTCCGATCTACAAGGCGACGGCTGCGTACGGCCACTTCGGCCGCAACGACATCGACGCTCCCTGGGAGCGAACGGACAAGGCAGACATCTTGCGCAAGGAGGCAGGCCTGGCCTAGGGCCCGCCACCAGAGGGGAATCTACCTTCTATCCGAATGGGGCGCAGAGAGCCAAAGTCGACGCCGGCAGCCGCATTCAGTGGCGTGCGCACACGGCGGGCCGGTCAGGTTTGCATCGCTCGTGTGTCACACCGGTGATAGAGAGGCCATCGAGGGTAGGCCAGCAGTCACGAGGCGACAGCTTCCCGCAAGCGTCAACAGCCCCTCTTGCGGAAGACCGACCTGAGGGCACTCTGGCGGGTCAGCAGCCAGGTCCGGCGCGCTTCTCAGTACAGATCGGCCGCTACCTCATCCAACCCGAGTTCGAGCAGCTTCTCCCTGGTCGGCTTGCCCGTCTTTCTGTCCCAAGCGCGCGCCTGATAGTAGTCGGTGAGGAGCTTCTCCACATCCGGGACGTAGCCAGCAGTGCCACCTTCTGTCAGAGGCTGCATGAACAGGCTCGGCAGCTTCTCATGCTCCGGGTTCCAGTCCCAACGGATGTTCAGCGCCCTCTTCAAGTTGAGAATCCGTTCACCCACCTGAAGTAGATCGGAGATGGTGAACCCCCAGCCCGTGGCCGCCGCCAACATCGCGACCAGCGCTTCACTGGGCGGGTAGACCAGCAGACAGCTGACCAGCGTGTCTCCCGCGCTGCGCCAGTCCTGGTGGCGAACCATCAACGCGGCCTTCCCCTCCTCCTCAAAGCGGTCCGTGAAACCGATGCCCAGATCATCCAGGCTGCGCCCCATGTCCAGCCAGTAGGCATCGCTCTTGTTGTGGCAGGCTCCCCGCGGAGAGGTGAGGTAGGAGAGGGTAACCCCGGCACTGGCCCGCGGATCGTGCATGGCAATCTCTAGACCATGCACCTGAGCCGCCAGATCCTCAACACCGAACCGCCGGGCGAGAGACAGGTTCCCTTCCGCCAGTAGGTCACCGAAGCCCTCTCGTCGTCCGGTCATCTCGATCAGTCGCATCACCGGCTCCGCATCCCCCCACCTGAGGACGAGCCCGTCTGTGTCCCTACTGCTCAGAATCCCCTCATCGTAAAGATAGTGCGCCAACCCCAGGGTCACGCCCATGCTGACGGTATCCAGCCCGAGGGCATTGCAGAGGTAGTTCAAATAGCTGACAGCTTTGAGATCGTCTATGAGAAGCAGCGAACCCAATGCAGACACCGTTTCGTACTCTGGGCCGTCGGTCTCTTCAAGCTGATAGGGGCCTTCTGTGATCTGCACCTGCCGGCCGCACTGCACGACACACCCGAAGCACCCGCTGGTGCCCACCTGTATGGTCTCCGCCATGGTGCTGCCACTGATGTTGTCCACTTCGTCGAACTCGCCCGCCATGAAGTACCTGTTGGGCATGTTGCCCGACAGGGAAAGCATGTTGGCCGAGCCCGAGGTGCCCGTCTGGTTCAGGACCTGCGTGCTGACATCGTCCTTGAGCAGGGCAAGGATCTCGCCGGCTGTAGTTTCGAACGCCCCTTTGTCGGCAAGAGGAACGGAGCCCTTACCACGGCAGACGACGGCCTTGAGCTTCTTGGAGCCCATCACCGCTCCCATGCCAGAGCGGCCCGCCGCCCTCCCCTGGTCGGAGATGACGGCTGCATACTTGACCAGGTTCTCGCCCCCTGGGCCGATGCAGGCAGCGCGGACCGATCGTTCTCCCAGTTCGTCCCTGATGGCCTGCTGGGTACCATAGGTATCGAGACCCCAAAGTTGTGAAGCGTCCCGCAGTTCGGCCTCACCGTCATGCACGAACAGATACACCGGTTCATCAGCACGACCCTTGATGACGATCCCATCGTATCCCGCGAAGCGTAGCTGGGGACCCATGAAGCCCCCCACGTTGCTCTCGCCCCAAAGCCCCGTATGAGGGGACCGAGCGCAGATCACGTATCTGCTGCACGAAGGGGCTTGAGTACCGACGAGAGGCCCTGTCATGAAGATGAGGGGGTTCTCTGGTCCCAGCGGATCTGTGTCTGCGTCTATCATGTCATAGGTGTAGCGGGCCGCCAGCCCACTGCCGCCTATGAACCTCCTGGCGTATTCCGAGTTGAGCTCCTCCTCCGCAACCCTGCCGGCGGTCAAGTCCACCACCAGGAGCCTTCCCAGGTAACCATCCACAGTGTGCTTCCCCAGCCTCCTCTCGCTAGAAATCCACCTCTCGCCCATCCCACGCGCAGAGGAATAAGCGCTCTAACTCATCCATCGATGCGATCCGAGGGTGCACGACGGTGGTGGCCTCGTTCGCAGCGTTGTCCAGCAGCTTGTCCATGCGCTCCACGAGCGACTCACGGTCGATGCCCACCTCTGCCAGGGTGAGAGGTTGCTCCAACCGGCCGAGCAGATCCCGCATAGCGCGGACCAGGCTCGCGGCCCCCTTTGACTCCAAGTCGGCCGAGAGGCCAAGGTGGCGCGCTATCTCGCCATACCGCTGAGGCTTCTCACGAGCCGCGTATTCGATGGTATAGGGCAGGAAAAGTCCCACCGCCCTGCCGTGGGGTGTATGAAAGACCCCACCGAGGGCGTGGCCCATGCTGTGAGCCAGGCCAGCCATGGAATTGCCGAAGCCCAGCCCTGCCAACGTGGCCGCATTGGCCATCCTCTCCCTCGCCTCACCCTGAGTGCCGTCCTCATATGCCTGAGGGAGATAGCGGAAGACCAAGTCCGCTGCCTTAAGGCACAACCCATCGCTGAAGTCATTGGCCCAGGACGCGGCATACCCCTCCAGCGCGTGGGTCAGGGCGTCCAATCCAGTGTCGGCTGTGAGGCGTGGTGGCATATCCTTTGACAGGCTGGGATCAACGATGGCAATGTCGGCCAGGTTCTCCCGCGACCCCAGGCCCAGCTTCCGATCATCGTCCGCATCGGTGAGGACTATCATCCAGGTGACTTCCGCCCCTGTCCCCGCCGTGGTGGGGATAGTGATCAGGCGCGCCTTCTGCCGCAAGCCCAGGGGCTCCAGCGGGTTGATGGCCTCGGGTTCCAGGTCAGGCCGCTCGTAGAGGACCCACATGGCCTTGGCAGCATCCAGACACGAACCGCCCCCCAATCCAACTACCCAGTCGGGCTCGTAGGCCATCAGGGCCCTGGCTCCACGCCGCACCGTGTCCAGTGAAGGGTCCGGCTCCACACTCAGGAAGCACTCGCTCTCCAGTCCTGCGCGAGAGAGGTATTCCTGGACGGTCTCCACGAACCCCAATCCGGCCACATTCTCGTCACTAACGACAAAAGCCCGGCGCCCCTCAGTCTCCTTGAGGTGGGCCAGGGCCCCTTCCCCAAAAGCTATCATGGGAGTATCGAAGTACCACATTCTCTGTACCCTCCCTGCAAGGCGAGAGTCGACCCTGTGGAGTAAGGCTGGGGTACCTTACTCTTTGTACCAGGAGGGATCTACCGGCGCGACCTCGTAGATGGCTTCCACCGGGGTGCTTCCGGTCACCGGCTCCATTGCTGTCAACAGCGTGTCGGTGTCCGGCGCCTCCCACTCACAGAACATCTTGGCCTTTTGCAACGCCATCCAGCTGTTCAGCCACTTGGTGTCCGGCGGCAGTGACCGGACCAGTTTCCTGGCACCAGCGACGGCTTCCTCTTGATCCGTGATTCCCGCAGTTGAGTGTACCACCATGTAGCGCGGCATCCCTCTCCCTCCTCGTCTTTGCCAAATCTCTCAGAAGAGCTACTCAGGGAACTTCGTGGGCACGAGGGCCGTACAGTTCACCAGTTCCTGGGCAGCCTTCACCGCGCGCATGATCTTCACCATGTCGCCTTGCAGCTTGAATTGCCGCGTCAAAAGGCCCTGTAGAGGATCCAGCGTCTTGTCGATAACCCTTCGCCAGTTCTCCAGCGGACCACTCATGCGGAAAATGGGATCTTTGACACTGGGATCCGCAGCGGCAAACGCCTCGCGGCAAACGCCATGCCACAGGTCCACATAAACGTGCAGGGGCTCGGGGTAATGCTCTTCGGATTCGATGATGAAGTAGAAATCCCCCTCCCAGGTCTTGGCGGCTTCGGCGTAGGCCTCGCTCCGGTTGATCTGCTCCATGAAAGCCTTCGCCCACTCGTCAGTGCCGAAGTCGATCATCGCTCCTCCCTTGCGGTGTGGATTGGCAGTGCGGATGCGCACAAGCAGCGCCCCACACACAAAGCAATACGCCGGAGAGGACTCGAACCTCTAACCTACTGATTCGTAGTCAGTCGCTCTATCCAATTGAGCTACCGGCGCATGTGGCGGAGAGGGTGGGATTTGAACCCACGAAGGGGCTATTCACCCCTTAGACGCTTAGCAGGCGCCCGCACTAGGCCGGACTATGCGACCTCTCCACGTGCTCCATTAGGTTATGGCGGAGGGAGAGGGATTCGAACCCCCGGTGAGGTTGCCCCCACTACGGTTTTCAAGACCGTCGCAATCGTCCACTCTGCCATCCCTCCACGCCAGAAGGACCTACCTCACCCTCTGCGTCAAGTATAGCAAACACAGCGGGCCCTGTCAACCACCCGTATTCACTCACGTATAATGTTACCGAAGTGGTATGGTTCACTCAAATGATAATGTTACTGAGGGGACTATGCCCAACAAAGAGAAGATGACGATAGACGAACGTAGGAAGTATCTGCGACTGATCAAGAGGCGGTATC
>JAUVXJ010000022.1 GCA_030603665.1 Chloroflexota bacterium
GTTGAGCTACTTCCACCTGCGACAGGCAGGGTCAGTGTGTACCTTCTTGATCTAAGTGTACCACAGATCGACATGCTTGTCAAGTCAACATGAAATGTGGCATCTCGGAGGTGAGGCATCCAACGTTGCGGTGCGATGGACCACGCCGCAGTTGCCTACACCCTCCCGAAGGTTGAGAACCTTCGGGAGGGTCGAGACTGAGGATTGATCCTGAGCTGTGTCCTGAGCGGAGTCGAAGCCTGTCCTGAGCAGCGTCGAAGGAGATGCCCGGAGGGTGTATCGAGGGATGCGTCCCTCGATACGGGCTGCGTCCTACTCGGGATGCACCTTCTCGACCGGACCCAGGATGAATCCTCGCGGCAAAGAAAAGAGCCTCGGGCCGATGGCCCTGAGGCTCTCTCGTTCTCGTGTGCGCTAGCTCGCGTCGCTCAGATCCGGCCTAGTACCGGCTGTAGCTCTGGGGCGGAGCGGCTTCGGTGACTATCAGGTCCACTGCCCGGGGCCCACGGTCGTCGGTCTCGATGGAGAACTCCACCTTGTCATTCTCGTTCAAAGAACGAGGTCCGCCGACGCGGATGCCCGAGAAGTGCACGAATACGTCTTTGCCCTCTTCGCGGGTGATGAAGCCGTACCCCTTGCGCTCACTGAACCACTTTACTGTGCCTGTTTCTCTCGACTCTTCCATAGCTGTCTTCCCCTCCTTGACTTGATTTTGAAGGTGCGGCTGTGCCTCAGGAGGCCGAAGCGTCCTTGCAGATTCACCACTTACACAACGCGCCGTGCAGTCGAGGGTGAGAAAACAGCTACGAGTGAGCTACTTCCACCTGCGACAGGCAGGGTCAGTGTGTACCTTCTTGGGCTGAATGTAGCACCATTTCGCGCGGTTGTCAAGTCGCGTTAACTGGACGGCAATGAGGCACAGAAGCCTACGGTGGGGATTACCACGCATGGTCAACGCCGGGTGCCGGCGGGCCGACGAAGGGCACCTACATCGTGTCCGGCCGGACAGGGCGGCAAGAAAAGGCCCCAGGAAAGAGACAATCGCCCTGAGGCCCTTTGAATGTCGGTTGCCGTTGGACGGAACCTAGCCGCCCACGGTCACCAGGTACTGGAAGTAGTGGGTGCCGCCAGGGTAGATATCCTCGCCGTCATCCAGCTCCGTGTCGAAGGTGACCTCGGTGATCAATTCGTGCTCGCCCCGGGGCCAGTCGGTGACCAGAGCATAGTACAAACGGCACCACTCATCGTCAGAGTCGAACTCTATTATGGCGAAGTCAGACAGGGGTACGTCTTCGTCGTCAACCGTGAAGACGAGGGCGATGTTCTCCCAGTTCTGGTCCAGCAACTCCTCGGAGAAGGTGCACCAGCCATAGACCCACAGAGTGTCTTGAGAGCGATCGAGGACTATGGTGTAGGTGTAGGTCTCTCCCGCCTGGGAGGTCTCGTCGTACACCTCCTCGGCCAGCTCCACCAACCAGGGCACCCCCACAGCCATCGCTTCCTCGGACTCCAGCATCGAGCCCAGCCTCGGCCCGGCCTGCGGCGTTTCCTCCGGACCGGGGGTCTCTTCCTCCTCGGGCTCCTCACGCTCTTCATCCAGGCCTAGACCCTCTTCCGCCTCGCCTGTAGAGCAGACCAGGACGTCGTCCCGCTCCGCGCAGCCCAGGAAGTCGGCTGCCGCGAGCCGATCGAGGGCTTCCATGGCCGCGTCGCCATCCTCTCCCAGGGAGATGACCACCACGCGATCGTCACTGCGATGAACGACGAAGAGGGTGGTGCCTTGGAGGGGGACGCTGCCCAGCCCCTCCACCTCGATGGTATCCCGGACCTCTTCCTCTTCCTCTCCTGCCGTGGGAGTGGGAGTAGGAGTGGAGACTTCCTCTTCTGCCTCGGCGATGATGATGGTCACGCCCGCATCGTCCAGGTACTCCTGCACCGATTCCACATCCTCGAAAGTCCCTACGAAGATGGCGTCATGGTCAGGATCGTCGATGTCGCGCAGATCTAGAGTGAGATCGGCCAGGGCCACGACATCCTTCAGCATGCCGCTCTTGGCGATGAGGCGCGGATCGAGGAGCTCGCCAGATATCTGCACCAGGTCCACCGGCCGCTGAAACAGGTAGGGGAAGTCCTGCAAGTCAAACTCGCGCTCGCCGGCGAGCAGCCAGCCAGCAACGTTGCTCAGCAGTTGATCGTTGTCGGCCCTGGTGTGGTAAGGCGCGGTGAGGGCGGTAAGGTCGCCCAGAGCCAGCACAGCACCATCGGCAGATAGCACACCTGCGGCCAGTCCGGTCTCGCCCGTACGCAGCGGCGAAGAGGTGTCGCCGTCTCCGGTGAGGAGGGCTACACCGTCGCTGCGCAGGGAGTGAGTGGCGAAGAAGACCACGCTCTCCAATCCGTCAGTGAGGGGATGGTCAACGTCGCCGGTGGACAGTCTGACGTTGCGGTAGTTGCCCTCGTTGTCTACCAGATTGTAGAGATAGTCGTCGAAGTAGACTACACCCAGCGGGTTGGCCAGACTGTTGATGGCCGGGATAGCGCTCTCGGGGAAGAAGATGTCGGTCAGATCCTGGGAGCCCGCGTCTTCTGCGCTGGGGACGGGGCGTGTGGGGTCGGCCACCAGCAGCACCCGCCCGCCGGCCCTCACGAAGTCCATGACGGCGCCCACCTCCCACTCGCTGTAGGAGAAGCTTGGTGCGACCACCACCAGGGCAACGGCCCCGCGCAGCTGCGATTCCATGGAAGCGTCGAACCCATTGTGGGTTTCCAGAATAGCGCCCTGGGCGGCCAGACGATCCTGAAGTGGGGTCAGATCGTTCACCTCCAGGTTGTTGTTGTGGCCGAGATCGAAGACCACGCGACCCCCTTGTTCCGCGGCCTCTTGGGCAGCGGGGCTGTACTCGGGCAGCGCAACCTGGATCTGGCTCTCATCGATCTCCGAGATGGGGGGCGGAGTGTACGCTCCGCGGTTGTACCACGCCCAGCGAGCGACGATGGGGAGAAGCAGCAGGACGGCAACGATCAAGACCTTGAATCTGGTTCTCATGGCGCGCCTCCCAGCTGCATGTCGTAGAGGAGATAGGCACCAGGGGGCAGGATGCGCTTCCCAGTGGCCGGGTCGGCCGCGCCGACCCAGGGCTCTAGCTCTGCGCTCTCACCGTCCTCTGTCAGATTCTCAATGACGCGGACTGCCATGTCCACCACCCGATAGTGGGCGATGCCGGCCTGCTGAGCGGCGGTGCGGAGAGCGTCGGTCTCGCTGCCCACGTGGTCGATGAGACCGAGGCGCTGAGCGTCGCGTCCCGCATACGCCAACCCTTGGGACAGTTCGACCCGGGAGAGTTTCATGCGATCGCCCCGCTGGCTGAACACGGTCTCCAGGAACTCCAGCCTGATGCCCTCGATGGAGCGCAAGAACTCATCGCGGCTGCTGGCTGTGAGCTTGAAGGGACCGCTGGCCAGGATCACGTCGTTGACCCCCAAGTCAGGTGGAATGTACCCCCACACGCCCACGTTGCCCACGGTGGACGAGGGCCTGGCGTAGACGGGGTCGGTGCCCATGGCCGCGTAGTAGGCGCCGCTGGCAGCTATGCTCTCGATACAGCCCACCACCGGCATCTGCCTGCGCAGGGTCTGGAACTCCATATACATCTGCTGGCTGGTCGCCACCTCACCGCCCGGGGAGTCCAGTTGCACCACCACCGCTTTGATGCTGGGGTCCGCGCGGACTTCCTCGAGCTGGAGCATGACGAAATCGGCGCTCTCCCAATAAATGTCTCCGTAGAGCCGGACAACTCCCACGGCGGGCTGGGGTATCAGGTTCTGGGCCAGCCACAGGCCGATCAGGAGCGGCGCGACTCCCCAGAAGAGAAAGCTGCCCAGCCTCGCGAAGCCGCCGGACGAGGGGTTATCGCCGAAGAGCCGGGCCAGCCGTCTCCGCGGCCTGCTGCCAGATCCCTCGTTGGACGGATGCTGTCGATTAGGTTCGGGTGGAGATGTTGGTGTCATATGCTCTTCTCCCTCTCGTTTGGCCTAGTCTCCCCACGTCTCCAGTAGCTGTGTCAGATCTGCCAAATGCGCGTCATCCCGGCGACCCCGGCCGTCTCTGTGGCCTGATGGTAGCCGAATAGACCCAAAAAGGGAAAACATCGAAGTGTTGGGGCGCGCTACTCAGCGCAATCGCCGGAGTCGTTGCGGATGCCCGTTCTGGCTTCAATCGAAGGGATTGGCCCACCGGCGCCGAGATGGCAGGTCGGGTCAGTGCCCACTACCTGCATTTGACGCCCCTCGCGAGCCACGCGGGATAAAAGAAGAGCCCTGGAGACAGCGTTCCTGCCCCAAGGCTCTCAGCAATTGCCCGCACCTGCTCTCGTCGCCCGAACCCGGCCTACCAGCGGTCGGATGCCTGGCGCGGAGCGGATTCGAGAACCACCAGGTCGACAGCCCTGGGGCCACGCTCGTCTTCTTCGACGACGAACTCCACCTTGTCGCCCTCGTAGAGAGAACGGGGCCCGCCTGGTCGGATCCCAGAGAAGTGGACAAACGCGTCTTTGCCCTCCTCTCGCTCGATGAAGCCAAACCCCTTGCGATCGCTGAACCATTTGACGGTGCCGGTGATCCTTTGCTCTTCCATAGCTGCGTTTCCCTCCTTTGTCCAGATTGAAGGTGCGTCTGCGCCACAGGAAGCCCCAGCTTCCATAACATCAGCACGTACACAACGCCGCGCAGCCCAGGATGAGAAATCAGCTACGGACGAGCCTCTTCCATCTGCGACAGGCAGGGTCAGTGTGTACCTTCAACGCCAATCATAGCACGACGCCTTGAAGCTGTCAAGTGCGATGGCGGATGATGTGGCAACGGGATGTCTGGAATTCGCACCGGCGGAGGATCGCGTGTGCGCCGCATGCTTCACCTATCAGTTGCGCGGGACCGGGGCCGCGTGGTGGGCACCGCCTTTGGATGGCAAGAGCTACCTGCGCTATGGGGCATGCCGATGGCTTGCATTTCGGCGCCGATGCCCCATCGCAAGCCACTCCAGGTTGACAAGCGGCCGATTTTGCGATATACTGTAGATAACAAACGACAGGGGATAGGTCTTGGCCCATTCCACATCTTCACAGAGGTTGTCGTGAGTTGGTAACGCAGGGGCATGGTATGTCTCTGCGCTTTTTTATGCCAGTCGCCACGGACGTGACATTAGCAGATGGAGGGGAGAAATGGACTCGGGGATGATCGGGAAGATCGAGAAGTCCAGGCGCTATGCTGAACAGCCGGACAGGATCTCATTCAATCACTTCAAGGTTACCGTCAAGGGCAATCATGACATGCACCTTGTTTCCTTTTCCGATGGCCAGTGGAGTTGCGATTGTGGGTTCTTCGCCAAACGAGGGGTATGCAGCCATACGATGGCTCTGGAGAGGGTGCTGGGGGTGATGCTCCCGGCCACACAGCAGTCAGAAGCGGCGACAGCTTGAGATGAAGTGTCACTGAAGTGCTAAGGCGGGGCTCGATGCCCCGCCTTGTCTTTTCCTTATTCCCCTGCGGCTACACCAGGAGCAACGCTACGGCCAAGGCCCCGAAGGCAGCTGCGAGCGCCAGGTCGGCGTGCGTGACAGAGATCGACGACCCGAGCGATCGTGCTGGGTCGAAGGCCCTCGCCTCGGCAGCCGACACGATGTCATCCCCTCGACGCAGGGAACCAGCGATCACTGTCACCAACAGCAGCCTCAAAGTTCGCAATCTGCCGGAGCGAAATCCGCCGCGCAGCCGTATAGCCTGATAAGAGGTCTGCATCGTCTCCTGTATTGTGGGGAGCATGTTGGTAGCCACGCCCAGGGCGAAGCCCAGACCCTTGAGCCTCATACCCTCGAGGAGCTCTGCCATCTGCGAGACGGATACGGCTCGGGCAAACACCGAAGCCGCCAAGGCGATACAGAGGGCCCGCAGCGCCATCCACACCCCAGCCCAGAAGCCCGCCCGTGACAGATGTAGCCCCCAGATCTCCAGGTCCGGCTCTCCAATCACCAGCGGGCTGAGGAGCAGGGTAGGAACGATAAACGCCCAGATTTTGCGGTCGCGCAGAAGCTTCAAAGCCTGGCTATGGAACACGCCAGCGAAGAGCAGCGTCCCCAGAAGAACCAGCACCACCCTCCCCTCGCGAGCCAGGATGGCTGTGACTGCCGTCCCCAGAAAGAAGAACAGGTAGCCGTAGACAGAGAACGCGATACGTCTCGTGCGAGGCATCGCGCGGCTATCTTGCCAGACGGTCATGCACGACCCTCCCCAGATCCCAGGCGATCCATCCCGCCAGGCCACCGGCCACGAGACGGATAAGCAAGAGGAAAACAATGATGAGCAGGGCATAGCTCAGGTCGATACGCAGCAGGCTCGCGCCCTGCTTCACCATGCCCGCGTAGACCTCGTAGACGCCCTTTCCGAAGAGGAAGAACATCATGATGAACTTATGGAAGAAGTTCCAAGCGAGGGCCAACGCCCCCGCCAGGACGAAGCCCCAACGCGTGTGCTTTCGGGCAATGAGCAGCCCCAGCTCCATCAGCAGGCTCTCAGCGAGAATAGCTACCATGGGCCCAACTGTGACTCCGCCGATGCCGATCATCTTGAGGATGGCAGCCACGACACCGATCATGAACACGGCCCCCGTCCTGGGCACGAAGTGGCGGCCGACGAGGGCCACTATGACCCCCAGGGAGGCCATGATCATTCCTACCAGAAAGGTATCTGCCAGCGGGGGGAAGATGACGTGCAGATAGGACCCCAGTGTCAACTCCACAGCTCCCCAGATAGCGCCAAAGATGGCGATGTAGACCAGATCACGAACTGAGAACTTCATGTAACCTCTCCCTCCGAATATCCATTGTGCTTGACTCCCCGTCGTGGGGCGCGACATTGGACAGTTTTCCATCTTCCAGCATCAGAATCCGCTCTGCATAGCGGCGGACAAGCTCGTGGTCGTGGGTGATGAGCAAGATAGCCTGGCCATGACCCTTCAGCCGCGTCAGGAAGTCCATCACACGGCTCAGGCTACCCCAATCCTGGCCCATGGTGGGTTCGTCAAGGATGAGGAGCGCGGGCTCGAGGGCCAGAATGGAGGCCAGGGCGACCCGCTGTTGCTGTCCGACGCTCAGCGCGTAAGGGTTTCGGTGGCGCAGCTTAGCCAGACCAGTGACGTCTAGCAGGGAGTCCAGCTTCTCATCGGACAGCGACCCGAAGTTGCGAGGCCCGAACGATATCTCCTCCTCCACGCTATCGCAAAAGAGTTGATCTAAAGGGTTCTGAAAGAGGAGGCCAACTCTGCGACCCAGCGGCACTCTCTGGACCTCCTCGTCCCACGTCACGCGGCCGCGTTGAGCCTTCAATAACCCGGCCAGCAGTCTGGCCATGGTGGTCTTGCCTGCGCCGTTGTCTCCCACCAGGGCCACGAACTCCCCCGGGTAGACAGCGAAGTCGACCTCTTGCAGAACGAGGTGAGAATCATATCCAGCTTCCACGTCCTCCAATTGGACGAGGGGCTTTGTGCCACTCCGCTGCATCTGCCCTTCCACAGAGTGCATCGCGATATTGTGTGGATGGAGTGTGGGATCCGGGCAGCGAACGCCCAGCTCCGAGAGCAGGTGTCTCTCTCTGAAAACGTCCTCGGGGGGGCCATCCAGCAGGATCTTCCCCTCGTTCATGACCACCATTCGATCGGCGAGTGCTGCCGCCTCGCTCAGCCTGTGCTCGATGATGAAGATGGTCAATCCGTAGTCGATGCAAAGCCGATGGACAGTCTCCAGGACGGCTTTGCTCCCCTTCAGATCCAGGTTGGATGTCGGTTCGTCGAGGACGAGGAGTCTGGGCCGCATGGTCAGCACAGCAGCGATGGCCACCCGCTGCTGCTCCCCCGCGGACAGGCTCGTCGTTGCTCGCTCTCTCAAGTGCTGGATCCCTGTGGCCTCCAGGGCGAAGGCTGAGCGCTGGGCCACCTCTTCTGGGGATAGACCCAGATTGCGCGGGCCAAAGGCCAGCTCCTCCGCCACCGTCGAACCGAAGAGCTGGGTGGAGGGGTTCTGAAAGACGAGGCCCACATGGGCGGCCATCTCCGCTACGGTATGCTCGGCGGTCGGCATGCCATCCACCGCCACTCGCCCGGTCATAGTGGCCTTGGAAGCATGGGGGATGAGACCGTTGAGACAACGTGCGAGAGTGCTCTTGCCACATCCGGAGGGGCCCGTCAGCAGCACGAACTCTCCCGGCTGCACTCTAAGTGACAGGCCGTCTAGCGCGGTTTGGTCCCCCTTATACCGGACCGTGAGGTCTTTGATGTCAATCATGTCGCTTCGGTTGTCTCCTCGTCCCGGGGCAGAAGTTCAGCGCGGCAGAGGTGCAGCCAGTCTATGGTCGCCTCTATCTGGCCAGCGCGGAAGCGCAGCACGAGGTTCTCGAAGCCTTCCCCGGGCAGCCCGGCTTCAAGGGTTTGCAAGAGTCCCTGGCAGGCCTCGGTCTGCAGATCGATGAGATCCTCTACGATCTCGGGACCGAGAGCCTGAGCTAGGAACAGCTTGCCCAGGAACTCGACCCGTATCAGTCGCAGGCCCCGGACCGGCGTCCGGAGCCAGTCCAGGAAGGCCTTCTCACCCGATGGAGTGACATGATACACCTTCTTGTCCGGCCGGTTCTCTTGGGTCTCGATGGTGACCTCGACGTGGCCTTTCTCCTCCAGTTCCTTGAGCAGCTTGTACGTCTGGCTGATGCCCAGGTACCAGATGTGTCCCAACGGGGAAGGAGGGGTGAAGAACTGATGGAGTTCATACCCGTGCATGGGTTCTCGCATCAGCAGTCCCAGAAGGACCCAGTGGGGCGATAGCTCTTTGCTCATCATCTCGAGGCGTTCTTCATGTTGGGAATATTCACATCGTGAATAGCTCACCATTACTATACAGCGGAGGGCTGGCGATGTCAAATGGTTGGCGAGGGCGAGTGGAAGAGTTAGATGCACATGGCGCAGCGCTCGGTGTAACACCGTTGTCCCGCACCGAGTGGTAGCCGGCGACCAGCCAAGGTTGGAGGCACTCACAGGCTCGGCGCCGTCTGCGGGGTGATCGGTTCCCGCCCTTGACAGCCGCGCGAAAACGAACTATTATTGGTATCTCACTGGGATATCAAGAGGATATGCCTGGTATTCCAATGCCGTTGAAGATCCACTGAACCTGGGAGGAGGCTCCGAGATGCTGGACTTGCTGCTTCAGGGAGGGACCGTCATCGACGGCAGTGGAAACCCTGGCTACAGGGCCAGTGTAGGCGTCGAAGATGGCAGGATCGTCTTGCTCCGTGCAGGACCAGCTGCCGCCAAGCGCGTGATCGATGCCGACGACCTGGTTCTGGTGCCGGGCTTCATAGATCCCCACTCCCATTCGGACTTCGTTTTCTTCCTCGAACCACGCCCTGATATGAAACTGCGCCAGGGCGTGACTACCGAGATCGTGGGCAACTGTGGGTCATCATGTGCTCCGCTGGCGGGCGACAACCTGCAGTTTCTCGACCCCCACGTAGAGGAGGGTCTCACAACCCTGGGCGACTACCAGAGCTTTGGCGAATACCTGGAGAAGGTGCAGCAGCACGGTCTCATCAACAACCAAGCTGTGTTGGTGGGTCACAAGGCGGTGAGAACCGCGGTTCTGGGCATGGAGGACCGCGCTGCGTCGCCACGTGAGTTGGAGGAGATGAAGTCTCTGCTTGCGGAGGCTTTGGACGAGGGTGCTGTCGGCTTGTCCAGCGGCCTGCTCTACGCACCGATGTGCTTTGCCACGACCGATGAGACGACTGAGCTCTGCAAAGTAGTTGCTGAGCGCGGAAAGGTGTTCGCCTGTCATATGCGCAACTACAGCTCGGAGATGGTTCAGTCTGTGCGCGAGATGATAGAGATCGCGAGAGCCTCTGGTGTTTCTGCGCAGATAGCGCACTTCATGCTGGCAGGGAAAGACAATTGGGGAAAGGCGTCTGAAGTTCTGGCCATGATCGACGGGGCGCGGCATGACGGCGTGGACATTGCGTTTGACCAGTATCCATATCCTGCGGCGAATCCATATGTGCGGTCCTTGCTGCCTTCGTGGATGCACGGAGGAGGGACGGAGGCAACGCTGGAGAGGCTGCGGGACGCCAAATTGCGTGACAAAGCTGCACGCGAGATGGAAGAAGGCGTCTCTGGCTGGGAGAGTATCTCTAGGGAGGCTGGCTGGGAGAATCTCGTGGTATTGTCTGAGGTTCTGGATTCCATCAGTGGTAGGACACTCAAGGACATCGCCGAGCTCTGGGCGGAGCAACCGGCTGCTGCTGCGTTTGACATTCTGTTGGATGACCCTCATGCCAGGCTGATCGCACATTGGGTGAACGAGGAGGACCTGAGAGAGCTAATGCGTCACCATTGCCAAATGGTGTCGTCCGACAGCTCCGAGCCGGGTCCTCTCGCGCATCCCAGGACTTACGGCACCTTCCCCAGGATTCTTGGAGAGTACGTCCGTACGCAGGGAGTACTCACATGGGAGGAGGCGATCCGCAAGATGACGTGGTTCGCGGCCAGTCGCTACGGACTCGAGGACAGGGGCTTGATCCTGGATGGGTGGCAGGCGGACCTAGTGGTGTTCAACCCAGACACAATTGAGGCGAAGGCGACGTTCGAGGAACCGCACCGATACCCCATCGGAATTGAGTACGTGATGGTGAATGGAGAGATGGTTGTGGAGGGAGGTGAGCACAACGGCCGTCTATGTGGTAGGACTCTGAGACACACTAGCTAGGAGGGTGAAGAGGCAATGGACGAAGAGTATATCAGTTTTCGAGGTCGGCTAGTTCATATGGCCAAACCCGAGCCGGAACTGGTTGACGAGATCGAACTGAAGGATCTCGTCAGGCGAGCGAATTCGCGAACGGCGCAGATGTTCGCTACGCTAGTCTTGGCCTTCAGAGAGGAGTTCGGCGACAAGGCGCTGGATGTTGCGCAGAAGGCCATGTATGAGTATGGATACAACGCCGGAAAGGCCGATCGGGCGAGGGCCAAGAACGGTGGATTGAAGGAGTACTTCCGGGTGCATGTGCTGGAGGGTCTGCTTCGAAGCCCGGCGAACGACGTGGCGATGGACGAGGTCAGTGACACGAAGTTGGTCTATCATTGTCCGCCGGGGCAGTGCCCCAACCGCATCCCCATGGTGTGGCAGGAGATGGGGCTCGACGACGAAACCGTGGAGATGCTGGGTACGGTCTATTGCCTGACGGCCGACCCGGCGAATCGGGAAGCCTTCAATCCCAAGATAGTCTACAAGCAGGATCTGTGGCAGCCGAGGGGAGATCCAATCTGCGAGATGTATCACACCCTTGAGCCTGACGAGGACGAGTGACGATCATTTTCGAATCGCGCGCAATGCCCCTTTGTGCGGCGAAGCGTGGTGGGAGGTGTATCCATGCCCATAATCGATGCGCACGTTGCCGGTGAAGCGGAGCGATATCCTCGCAAAGTGTCAGCCGATGATGAGATCGGCGGGGCCTTTGCCCAGATGGATGTTGAGGGCCAGACTTTCTGGAACCTGGAGTGGGGCAAGACACCTATTCCAAGCCTGGAGGTGTATCTGGAGAACATGGAGGAGCTGGGTGTTGACGTTCTGCTTCTTCATTCGTCTGGCATCCGACCCGATTCCTGTCGAGAACTGAACGACAGGACCGCCAGGCTTTGCCGCGACTACCCTGGCCGCATCGTCGGTCTAGCCGCGGTACCGCTACCCTATCCTCAAGAGGCAGTGGAGGAGGTAGAGAGGGCTATCACCGAGCTGGGCCTGAAAGGGCTGAAGATCTATCCCCGAGCGCAGAAGGTGACTCTCGATCAGAGATCAGTGCGCCCTGTGCTGGCCAAGGCGGCAGAACTGGACGTGCCGGTGCTCACCCACTCCACTCCGCTGCCCATGGCATATAGCGGATATCATGGCGCCTACGTCGCCATCGACAACACCGCCGGGAATCTGGCGCGCCTGTTCTTCGGGGGCGTGTTTTCCGAGATCCCCAACCTGAAGGTGATCGGGGCGCACCTCGGCGGGGGTATGCTCTTCTACAAAGACTTTATGGTGGAGCTGAACCCCGAATGGGAGCCCTATTTCGACAACGTGTACTATGATCTGTCCGGTTATCCCTTCTCCGAGAAGATGATCAAAGCTGCCATAGACATCGTTGGCGAAGACCATCTTCTGTTCGGCTCGGACTACCCCTTGGTGGGGACGGACAAAGTCGGAGAGATAATCAAGAAGGTCCAGGGGTTCGGGCTGGGAAAGGAGGTGAAGGACAAGATATTGGGAGGAAACGCTGCCCGCTTGCTGGGCATGGATTAGCGGTTAAGAGATCCACACGCAATGCCAGATAACGACAATACAGGAGGAACATGATGAGAACGCTTTGGACGGCAATCGCGCTTCTGGTGGTTGTGGCGATGCTCGCGAGCTGCGCTCCCGCGGCGACGCCTCCACCTCCGGAACCGACCTCGGCGCCTGAACCCACCTCGGCGCCGGAGGCGACCTCGGCTCCAGAGCCGACGACGGCTCCGGAACCCACAACAGCCCCTGCTCCGACCCCGACGCCTGAGCCTCCTCCGCCTGAGGTTCCGCAGGAGATGATCCTCAACTTCAGACTGGGGCCCACGCAGTTGGACCCCCACATGGAGGATTCAAGCTCAGGCCAGAGAGCACTGGGCAACATGTTCGACAAACTGGTAAATACGAATCCCAGCTTTGAGGTGATTCCCGAGCTCGCCCATGACTGGGACATCTCCGACGATGGCCTGACCTACACCTTCTATCTGGAGAAGGGTGTGACCTTCCACGACGGGACTCCCTTCAACGCCGAGGCCGTCAAGTTCACCTTCGAGAGAGTTCTCGATCCGGACCTCGGGTCTGCCTTTTCCGGTCAATTCGATATGATCGACTCCATCGAGGTGATAGACGACAGTACCGTTCAGTTCACACTACAGTATGCGCACGCTCCCTTCTTGCGCCGAATGGGCCTGAGCGCGGCGGTGATGCTTAGCCCCACAGCTGTGGAGAAATGGGGCGAGGAGTTCTCCAGCCACGCCGTAGGAACAGGCCCCTTCAAGTTGGAGGAGTACGTGCCCAACGAACGTGTGGTTCTCGTGCGCTACGAGGACTACTGGCGAGAGCCCGCCGGCCTGGACAAGCTCACATTTACGTTCATCAGCGAGGAGCAGTCCCGAATCTCCGCGTTATTGGCCGGTGATATCGATTTCGAGGAGACTGTACCTCCCAGTCTACTCTCACTGGTGGAAGCAGACCCGAACATGGTGATCGAGCGAGGACCTAGCGTAATGCCGGAATGGATCGGCTTCAACCTGGAGCAGGCCCCCTTTGACGATGTTCTGGTCAGGAGAGCGGTGGGCTACTCCCTCGATATGGACACCATGCTCGAGCAGCTCTTCCTCGGTGTAGGGGTCAGGTCCACGCAGCCTGTAGCTCCGGCTGTCTTCGGCTTCGATGACACCATCCAGCCCATTCCATACGATCCCGCCATGGCCGCAGACCTGCTGGCCCAGGCCGGGTGGGAAGACACCGATGGTGACGGTCTGGTGGACAAAGATGGCGTGCCATTCAGAGTGGAGTTCAAGCTCATGCCTGTGACCTCAATCCAGAGGTTCGGCGAGTCGATCCAAGGGTACATGGCCGATGCCGGGATGGAAGCGAACATCGTGGTGTTGGACTGGGGCGCGTATCTGGGTGCCCTGGCATCCGGGAACGTGCAGATGTTCATCCTCGGTCTGGCCAATCCACTGGGCGATGCCGACATGACCCTAATGGGCACTTTTCACTCCAGTGGGGTAGGCGTCAGCAACTACACACGGTACAGCAACCCCGAGATGGACAGGCTGATCGAGGAGGAGCGACGGGAGACCGATCCCGTGAGACGCCTTGAGCTGTTGAAAGAGGCGATCAATCTCGCTGTGGATGACGCTGCGTACGTACCAACCTTCGTCCGGGAGAATCTCATGGCCCATCACAAGAACGTGAAGGGATTTGTGCTCCACCCCAGTGACACGTTCCTGAATCTAGAGACAGTTTACATCGAAGAGTAGGAGGCGTTCACGTCAGTCTACGACAAGCAGCCGACATGCGGGTTGAGTGTTAGGGGCGGGTTCGCCAGGCGCCTCATGTCTGCGAGAAGCCAGGCCATAATAGCATGATAGCTGTGGCCGGTGGATAGCATCGTGCCGGGCGAGTGGGAGTCATGTCGGCCGCCAGCGACGCGTTCACGAGCGACAACCGATATGTGACAACGCGGGCAGAGCATGAGTTTGTAGCTCTGCTGGAGACTGATGAGTTGCCCGCTGGGACATGAAATGCTGAGCTACATCATAAGGAAACTTCTCACACTGATCCCTGTGATGCTGGGCGTCTACACTCTGGTGTTCGTGGTCATGCAGGTCTTGCCCGGCGACGCGGCACTGATACGCGCCGGGCCGGGTGCCACCCCAGAGGTGGTGGAGAACATCAGACGCCAGTTGGGATTAGACAAACCTATCCCTGTGCAGTATGTCAACTACCTGAAGGACGCAGTGCGGCTTGATTTCGGTAGATCGATCCGGACCAATCAACCGGTGGTCGACGATGTCAAGTCCAGGTATCTCACCACAGTCCAATTGACCCTCGTGGCCACGATCATCTTCCTCGCCGTGGGACTGCCCTTGGGAGTGATAGCTGCGGTGAAGCGCAATACCATTTGGGATGGGATTGCCATTCTGGTGAGCCTGATAGGCATCTCCATGCCTGGATTCTGGTTGGGGCTGCTCCTGATCTGGTACTTCGCGGTGCGATTGGGGTGGCTGCCTGCTTTCGGGTTCAGCAGTCCCAAGCATGTCATTCTGCCAGCGATCACCTTGGCTTCCTATGGCATAGCGTACACGGCAAGATACACTCGATCCAGTATGCTCGAGGAGTTGATGCAGGACTACGTGACCACGGCCAGGGCCAAGGGGTTGCGGGAGCGGATAGTGCTCTTGCGCCACGCATTGCGAAATGCCTTGATACCTACCGTGACGCAGGCCGCTCTGGGGTTTGGCTTCATGCTTGGTGGAGCAGTAGTGGTCGAGGTTGTCTTCACGGTCAACGGGGTGGGAAGGCTCATTGTGGACGCCATCCTATATCGGGACTTCCCTGTGGTACAGGGTGGCGTCCTGCTACTGGCCCTCAACTTCGTGTTGGTGAATCTCCTCGCGGATATCGCCTGTGCGTATCTAGACCCCCGTGTGAGATTGCAGTGAGTGGCGTAGGAGCAACGGGACACCCATCGGGACCGAAATCCTCAGAGGAGATGTCCGCGCGAGTAGGACGAGCGGACTTGTCTGCTCAATTGGCTCGGCCTAGTAAGTCGTACTACTCGCTTGCCTTTTCGCAACTGCTAAAGAACAAGATCGCTCTCGCGGGAGGCTTCCTGGTATTGGTGTTGATCATCGTGGCCATCGTCGCGCCCTACCTCTCGCCATACGATCCACTCCAGCAGGACCTGACCAGCGTGCTATTGCCCCCCTTGTCTGAGGGCCACCCCATGGGGACCGATGATTTGGGGCGGGATCTGCTCAGCCGGATGATGTATGGGGCCAGGATCTCTCTGCTGGTTGGCGTTGTTGTGGTGGCCATGGCGACTATCGTCGGGGTCCCTTTGGGGGCCATTGCAGGCTTCTACCCGCGCTGGGATCGCTGGATAGGCATGGGCGTAGATGTCCTGTTGGCCTTCCCCGGTATCCTCCTCGCTCTGGCTATCGTGGCCGCTCTCGGTCCCGGACTGGTCAATGTGATGATCGCGGTGGGGGTTCGCTCCATGCCCATGTACGTGCGTGTTGTCAGAAGCCAGGTCATGTCCATCAAGGAGCGGGAGTTCGTGAACGCCGCTCGGGCTATCGGCGTCAATGACCCAGGTATTCTGTTCAGACACATTCTGCCGAACTGCGTTGGTCCCATCATCGTCCAGGCCACCATCAATGTAGGGACAGCGATCCTCAGCGCGGCCGCTTTGAGCTTCTTGGGCGTAGGAGTCCAGCCCCCTACTCCAGAGTGGGGAGCCATGCTTAGCAAGTCACGTCTCTATGTCGTAATCGCACCGCATGCGGTGACGTTCCCCGGGCTGGCGATCATGTCGGTTGTGCTGGGGTTCAATCTCCTGGGTGATGGACTGAGAGATGCCCTGGATCCGAGATTCAGGCAATGATACTTCTACGGGCCAACCCGGCCTGCTGAGACATCTGAAAGGAGATAGCTGAATGGTCGGCAAGTATGGGGTTACGAGAGTTCCATATGATTGGGATCACAGAAGGGATTGGCTGGACTTGCCCTTCGCAGTGGAGGAATATGACCGCCGCGCCAGAGGGCTGCGAGGTGCGATGGCCGAGAATGGCCTGGACTACCTCCTGGTGTACAGCAACCCCAGCTGCATCGGGCCGGTGCGGTACGTGGCAAACTTCGACAGCTACTTCGGAAACACCATCATAGTTCTTTCGCGCAGTGGAGAGCCTACCTTGGTCACCGACAGTGTGATGCACAGTGAGCCCATGCACACGGGCGTCTGGATGACCTGGATCAAGGACGTGCGGGCGGGCCATCATCCCGCGACTGTACGCACGGCGGTGAACATCGTCGATTATGTGGCCGATGTACTGAAGGAGAACAACTTGCAGGCGAGCAAGGGTGGTCTGGTGAGCACGCGTTGGTTTCCCCATGGATTCATGAGCAGGCTGAACGAGCTGGTGCCGGATGTGAACCTTGTTCCTGCCGAAGCGGCTTTTGAGAGCGTGCGCGGCATCAAGAGTGAGGTGGAATTGGTCTCTTTGAGCAAAGCCGCGAAGTTTGCTTCCATTGGTTTGAACACGGCATTCGAGCAAGCCTCACCCGGAATCACGGAGAAAGAACTGAGGGCAAGGGCAGTAGAAGCGATGCTGATGGCCGGTGCTGATGGAGCCAAGGTAGCGCTGACGGGTGGCCCTCGATCTGGCCTGAAGCACGCTGAGCCGACCGACCGGCCCATCGAAGAGGGAGACATGATGTTCGTCGATGTCTGCGCGCCGTGTCAGGGATACATGAGCGATGTGGCCCGGACAGGTGTAGTGGGTGTTGCAGACGATCAGAAGCGGAAGATGCTAGAGACCGCTCTGGAGATGCGAGACAAGGTTGTGGAAGCGGTCAAGCCGGGAGCTCGCATCTGTGATCTCCAGCTCATCGCTGAGAATGTCGCAGCAAAACACGGCTTCGCCGACTACTACTATCCCACCGGCTTTGGTCACGGCATCGGTACGTCCGTGGTCGAGAATCCCATCTTGTTCCCCGACAACGAAGCTCCGTTGGAGGAGAACATGGTGTTCAGTCTAGAGCCCATGATCGTCATCAAGGGGGTGGGTACAGCCGTGTTTGAGGACATGATCCTGGTGACCTCCGATGGTGGCGAGTCGCTTTCCGACGCGACGACATCGACCTGGTAGATGCTGTGTGAAGGCCGTGCGATGCTAGCAGGAAGACGCGAGTGGCGAAGGGGTGCGCAGGAGGCCTCCCATGGACGGTGATAGACGGCGCTTCTTGGACCTTGGAGTGGTGCAGTACGTGTCATTCCCCCAGGTGATAGCAGGTACAGGACCAGTAGTGCAGACGATCGAAAGGGTGCTGGCCGATGAGTTCTTCAGCGCCATAGAGATCACCTGGATAGAGGACGAGCGGGTCAAGCGGGAGGTGGCAGAGTTGCTGCGCCAGGCGGGCATGAGGGTGGTCTTCGCGGGAGGTCCGCCGTACGCCATGCAGCGGATACATCTGTCCGCATTGGATGAGGGACAACGCCGGGAATCCCTGGAAAAGGCAAAGCGATTGATCGATGATGCGTATCTACTGGGAGCCGAACTCCATCTCATCACTGGCGGTCCCGACACTGCACCGGACGACCGCGAACGAGCAAGAGGCTATCTGGTGGAGTCCATGGTTACCCTCTCAGAGTACGCGAACTCGCTGGCCTCCGATAGGATCGTGGTCCTTTCTCTCGAGCCCACGGATCGCGATGTGCATAGGAACGGTCTGGTCGGTCCTACGGAGGAAGCTGTGGAGGTCCTCCAAGAGGTGCGCAAGCAGGGCGGTCACGTGTGGTTGACCCTCGACCAGTCTCACTTGGCACAATTGGGCGAGGTCGCCCAGGATTCCATCGCTTCAGCCCAAGACTTTCACGTGCACATGCATCTTGCGAATTGTCTGCTCGGCGACCACAACAGTCCCATCTACGGCGACGAACATCCCCGCTTTGGGGTGGCGGGCGGGGAACATGATATTCACGATGTGATCGCCTTGTTCGAAGCACTCTGGGAGCATGGGTTCTTCGAGAAACCCATTCCATATGGAGAGAAGCCGATAGTCAGTGTGGAAGTGAAGCCGCAGGCTCATGAGGATCAGGAGATTGTGCTGGCCAATACCAAGCGCGTAGTGGAGGACGCTTGGGCTCGCGCTCGGAAACCGGCGTGAGGGCGAGGTGACCGGACTTCCTAGGAGGTACAGAGCATGAATCGTGAGTTGCAGGAGTTCGTGGGGAAGGAAGTAGCATCCTTCAAGGAGCAGGGAACCTACCGAACCAAGCATGTGCTGCAGAGCGAGCAGGCGGGGAGAGTGTTGCTGGACGGAAAGAGAGTGGTCATGCTGGGGTGCAGCAACTACCTAGGCCTGGCGTCCGATCCGCGGGTCAAGGAAGCTGCGAAGCAGGCGGTGGACAAGTACGGATGCGGCGCGGCGTCGGTGTCGGAGGTCTGCGGCCTGACAGACTTGCACCACGAGTTGAGGGGACGGCTTGCGCGTTTTCTGGGCACCGAGGACGCTCTGCTATATCCGTCCTGCTCCACCGCGAACGCCGGTGTCATCGACGGGCTATTACGCAAGGAAGATGTCGTCCTCAGTGACCAACTGAACCACGCGAGCATAGTAGATGGCTGCCGCATTTCTGCCGCCGACAAGAAGATCTACCCCCACAAGGACCTTGGGAGGCTTGAGGGTTACCTGCGTGATACGGGCGAGGCAGGCCTTCGAATGATCGTCACAGATGGCGTATTCAGCATGGAGGGGGATACCGCTCCCCTGGATAGGATCGTGGAGCTCGCTCGCAAGTACTCAGCCCTCACTGTCGTGGATGAGTCCCATGCTTTGGGCGTGTTGGGCAAGACGGGAAGGGGCACCATAGAGCAGTATGGAGTGGGCGGCGAGATCGATATCCAAACCGGGACTTTCGGTAAAGCGCTGGGTGGCGCTGGCGGAGGGTATGTGTGCGGAAGCCAGGATCTGGTGGACTATCTCTATCACAGATCTAGGTCTTTTATCTTCACCAATGCACTTCCCCCTGCTACGGTGGCGGGCGCTCTGACAGCCCTGTCTATCTTGGAGGAAGATCCTGGGCTCGTCCAGCGACTACGGGACAACACGCAGGCCTTCCGCGAGGGCATCGACACGATTGGGCTGAAGCTCCTGGGAGGGGAATCCGCTATCACCCCCATCATCATCGGGGAGACGCCCGAAGCGTACGCGATGGCTAGCAGCTTGACGGAGGACGGGGTGTTTCTTGGTGCCGTCGGCTATCCGGTCGTCCCCAAGGGTGAGGCAAGACTGCGAGTGCAGATTTCGGCGGCGCTGACTGAGGACGATCTCGACTTCTCATTGGAGTGTATCGAGAGGACGGCCAAGAAACTGGGAGTGGTATAGATCTCCAGGAGACGGACGACCCAGAGTTCGGCCAGTCACGCGCGAATCGCCCACTTGCTAGTGTGTACTGCCTCTTCGCGCTTACAGACATGCGGCGCACGGTGAGAGATGAATTGGACTCGAGAAGATGGGAGAAGCTGCGCTTGGCTGCGATCTGGGGATCAGGAGGACACGGAGAGGCGCGGGCCGCTCACGGAGCCATCAGCATCCAAGGAGGCGTCCGAGCTGGCCCGGTTTGAGCGACACACAGGGCATCATGCCGCCGCGCTAGTTCGACGATCATTGGGGCCCGCCGACACTGGGTGATTGAAGACGTCTCACTCAAGCCTCGGGAAAGAGCAGAGGTTGCACGTGGTTGGAAGCAAGGGGCAGGGATCAGAGTCTCGCCGGACCAATAGGAGTTCGCTGAAGGAAGAGGTGTACGAGGCTGTGCGGCGAGACATCATGGACGGTACTTTCCCACCAGGCGACCTTCTCAAGGAGAGGGAGCTGGCGGAGAAGTACGGCGTCAGCAAGACTCCGGTCCGAGAGGCCTTGTCGCTATTGGAGCAGGACGAACTTGTAAAGGTCATCCCTCGAGCGGGATACATGGTGACGCAGTTGACACTCCGCGATCTCCAGGAGGTCCGCCGGCTGCGCGTTACTTTAGAGGCGATGGCTGCCCGCCTGGCCGTGAAGAGAATTACCGAAAAAGAGCTTGAGGAGCTCGAGGGGCTGACGTCCACCTCCGACCCAGAAGAGGCCCGCCTTTTCAACCGGCAATTCCACTCAGTGGTTGCACGGGCGTCAGGCAACACCAGGCTGGCCAAGATGATCGAGCAGCTTCTCGATGACACGGATCGGTGGGCTGCGCTCGAGATCGCAGGACTTACACCTGCGCTGCTGCTGGTAGGGCACCACGCGGAGCTCGAGGCGCTTAGAACGCGGGACCCCGACATAGCGGAAGAGGCCATGCGGAAGCACGTTGAGAGCGTGTATCAGCATCTCTCTGAGCTATACCCCTAGCCAATCGTCAGATGCCCCGTTGGTGCCTGTCCGGGGCTCGCTTCTTCGGGAAAGATGTCAACTAGAGGGAGATAGAAGTGGAAACAGTGCTATTGGAAGAGATGACTTGGCCTCAAATCCGCAAGGCGATCGATGTAGGGTACAGGACGGTCATTGTCGCTGCCGGTTCCATTGAGCAGCACGGCAAACACCTGCCCATCGGTATGGATACCATGGGCGGATACTCTATGGCCGTCGGCATTGCTGAAGGACTTGGCCACGCTCTGGTGGCCCCGGTCATCCGGCCAGGCTGCTCTGACCACCACATGGCCTTTCCTGCCACCATCACCATCTCGGAAGATCTGTTGAAGGAGCTCTGCCGTGCCTATTGTCGTTGCCTGTCCCAACATGGCTTCGAACGCATAGTGCTTTTCGCTTCTCACGGTGGGAATATCCAAGCCCTGAAAGAAGTAGCGCTGGAACTCGACGCGGAGCTGCCCTGCATGGTGGTGTCGCCCAACATTTTGCAGGATCCACGCGTGGAGGAAGCGACGGATCCCATTCTGGATCGTTATGGTGTGACTCGAGAGGAGGGGGGAATACACTCTGGGTTTGTGGAAACTTCCCTTCTCCTGGCCAGTTCCTACGGCCACCTGGTGGATATGCAGGCCGCAGAGCGCGGCTTTGTCGGCGATGTCTGGGCCAGGATTGACGAGGCGAAGAAAGCCGGGCGCTTCAGTATGGCCGATATCAGTCCCGTTGGAGTGCTGGGCGACCCGACCAAAGCCAGCGCTGAAGCCGGACGGGAGATGCTCGCCGCTACAGGTCCCGTGTACATAAAGATAGTGAAGGAGTCGTTACGCACAAAGGACGGCGAGGCTCAAGTCTGACGAAGGCCCGCTCCAATGGGTCGGGGAAGTGGGAAGGAGCCGATACGTCGTGGCGCGAATCTCCTCGACCCCCGGACCCGACACACCTCAGACGAGATTTCACACTTATCTTCATCACCACCCCACCGCAAGCACCAGCAAGCCCCACTCGTGCGGTGATCGTCTTGGAGCTCACCAGGTCACCGTCACTCGCTGCCTCAGAGTACTACCAGTGCGGAGCCGTCGTTTGACTTGCGGAGACCATTCTGCTATAGTAGCCCACAGAACCGCTACAATAGTTGCCGTCCCTGGGGGCATAGCTCAGTGGGAGAGCGCATCAATCGCACTGATGAGGTCGGGGGTTCGAATCCCCCTGCCTCCACTGGCGGGCGAATAAGCAAAAGCTATGAACAGGAGTAGTAGGCCATCCCCGCAGAGAGCCGGGCGGAGGAAGGGGTGGAAGCCTGGCAGGGCGGAACGGGGAGCGCCGGAAGGTCGAACTCGCCTGGGAGCTGCAGCGGCGAACGGTGGGGTAGGAGTTGTTTCCCCGTGTTGTAGTCGCTGGCGGTTGGCAACCGTTACCATGCCCGAGAGCGGATAGAGAACGTGGGGCTGTGGCGCAGTCGGGAGCGCGCCTCAATGGCATTGAGGAGGTCAGGGGTTCGAATCCCCTCAGCTCCACTGTTGGCATCTTGGCTTATGGGCTAGGGTGATCTATCAAGCAGGGTGGTACCGCGGAGAAGCCCTTCGTCCCTGAGGCGAGGGGTTTTCTTCTTATTTCTCTCCCTGAGCTATGGCAGCTGGAGGAGGAGGTGACAAGTGAGCAGGAACTATGTGCCCCAAGAAGTCGAGCCTCGGTGGCAGGAGTCTTGGGAGACCGAGAAGCTCTACTACGCCAGGGGAGGTGACGAGCGACCGAACTTCTACGCGCTGGTCATGTTTCCCTACCCGTCCGGTGACCTCCACATGGGTCACATGCGCAACTACGCCATAGGTGACCTCATCGCCCGCTACAAGAAGATGCGGGGATACAATGTGATGAACCCCATGGGCTGGGACGCCTTCGGCTTGCCGGCCGAGAACGCCGCCCTGGAAGCTGATATCCATCCCAAGATCTGGACGGAGCAGAACATCGCGGCCATGAAGAGCCAGCTGTACAAGATGGGCATCTGCTATGACTGGGGGCGAGAGGTCACCTCCTGCCTGCCCGACTACTACAGATGGACCCAATGGATCTTCCTCCAGCTGTACGGGCGAGGTTTGGCGTACAAGGACCAGGCCCCCGCCAACTGGTGTCCCTCCTGCAAGACTGTCCTGGCCAACGAGCAAGTGATGGAGGACGGAAAGTGCGAGCGGTGCGGCGCCATGGTGACCAAGAAGGACCTGGCCCAGTGGTTCTTCAAGATCACCGACTATGCAGATGAGCTGCTCGAGGACCTGGCCCTGCTGGACAACTGGCCGGAGCGAGTCCGCGTGATGCAGGAGAACTGGATTGGCAAGAGCCACGGCGTCGAGTTTTGGCTGGGCATCGACGGCTACGACGACGAGATTGGCGCGTTCACTACACGCATCGACACTGTGTACGGGATGACCTTCGTCGTGCTGGCCCCCGAGCATCCCTTGGTGGCCAAACTCACCACGCCAGAGCACAAGGCGGCGGTGGAGGAGTACGTGGAGACGGCTCGGCAGGCCTCGGAGATCGACCGGTTGTCTGCCGAGGTGGAGAAGGAGGGTGTGTTCATCGGCAGTTATGCCCTCAATCCCATGAATGGCGAACGGATGCCCATTTACATCGCTGACTATGTGCTGATGACCTATGGAACGGGAGCGATCATGGGCGTGCCGGGGCACGACTACCGGGACTTCGCCTTCGCGAGGCGGCATGATCTGGTCATTCCTGTGGTTATCGCTCCCCCGGGCTGGGACGGAAAGGAGCTGGAGGAGGCTTACGTTGACGAAGGCACCATGGTCAACTCGGGGGCTTTCGATGGCCTGCCGTCTCCGGAGGGCATTGAGCGCATAGCCGACTACATGGAAGAGCACGGCATAGGGGAGCGGAAGGTCCACTATCGCCTACGAGACTGGCTCATCTCGCGACAGCGGTACTGGGGAGCGCCCATTCCCATTGTCTACTGCGACAACTGCGGAACCGTGCCCGTTCGTGAGGAGGATCTGCCGGTGTTGTTGCCCATGGGGGTCGACTTTCACCCCACGGGGACCGGTGAGTCTCCGCTGGCGACAGTCCGCGAGTTCGTGCGGGCTGAGTGCCCAAGCTGCGGTGGTGCGGCGCGACGCGAGACCGACACCATGGATACCTTCGTCTGCTCGTCGTGGTACTACTTTCGATTCACCGATCCTCACAACGAAGAGGTTCCCTGGAGGAAGGAGAAGGCGGATGCCTGGTTGCCGGTGGACCAGTACACTGGCGGTGTGGAACACGCCATACTCCATCTGATGTACTCGCGCTTCTTCACCAAGGTCTTCCGGGACATGGGCCTGACTAGCATCGATGAACCCTTCGCTCGCCTGTTCACCCAGGGCATGATCACCAAGTTGAACCCCAGGAGCGGGAAAGTGGAGAAGATGTCGAAGTCGAAGGGGAACGTCGTGCCCATCGATAAGATGGTAGACACCTACGGTGCCGACACCGCGCGCACCTTTATCCTCTTCGTGGGTCCGCCGGATCTGGATGCGGAGTGGAACGATCAGGGGGTGGAAGGCTCCTTCCGCTTCCTGAAGCGGGTCTGGCGTCTGGTGATGGAGGAGGCAGCCGCGGGAGAGGTCTCCGAAGAGGCGGAGAGGCAGTTGCGCAGGAAGACGCACCAAACCATCAAGAAGGTCACGGAGGACGTTGAAAGGTTCCACTTCAACACAGCGGTCAGCGCGTGCATGGAGCTGTGCAACGCCCTCGTGGCCCACAAGGAGAGCCATGGTCTGACGCCGGCTCTGGAGGAAGGCTTGCGGATGCTGCTTCTGGTGTTGGCACCCATTGCTCCCCACATCACAGAGGAACTGTGGAGCAAGGTGGGGGATGGCGACAGCGTCCACAAACAGGGATGGCCGGAGTGGGATGAGGAACTTGCCACCGAGGAGGCCTTCACCTTGATCGTCCAGGTCAACGGCAAGGTGAGAGACAAGGTGGAAGTGCCGGTGACCATCGCGGAAGAGGAAGCTATACAACTGGCGCTGGGGCGGGAGAACATCCAGCGCTGGCTCACGGGCAAGAGCATCAAGAAGACGATATACGTTCCAGGCCGGCTGGTGAGTATCGTGGTCAAGTGACGCATGCGCGAAGGCCCGTTTCAGATGCGGCGGCGCCTGTTGGCAGCGCCGCCGCTTTGCCGTTTGTTGGAGGCCAGGCGTTGTGGTATAATGAGCACAAGCATGGGAAGGAGGCTCCTGCCATGATCAGGGTGACCGTTGATAGTGTGAAGGTCAGCATGCTATCGCAGCACCGCGTCGTGGTGCTGAAAGAGGAAGACGAAGAGCGCTACCTGCCCATCTGGATTGGACCGTTCGAGGCTGACGCCATCACCATCGGTTTGCAGAACGTCCAGATGACCCGGCCTCTAACCCACGATCTCCTGAGAGCAATCATCGATCAGATGGATGCCTCCATTTCCCATATCCAGGTGAATGGCCTGAAAGACGATACTTTCTACGCAGAGATCGTGGTCGAACAGAACGGTCGGACACTGGAGATAGACTCGCGCCCCAGCGACGCCATTGCTCTTGCCGTGCGCGTGAATGTACCCATCTACGTGGCCAAGGACGTGATGGAGAAAGCAGGAATCATCCCCAGCGACGAGCACGACGTGCTCAGTTGCGAGGACGAGGAACAGCTATCGGCATTCCGTGACTTTGTAGAGTCCCTGGACATGGACGACCTTGAGGAGTGAGGGAAAGTGGCAGCAGCAAGGTTGCCTCCACAGAATATAGAGGCCGAGCAATCTGTTCTGGGTAGCCTGCTGATCGATCCTGATGCCATCCTCAAAGTCACCACTTTCCTACGCCCCGAAGACTTCTACCGCGAGACTCATGGCCTGGTCTACCAGGCCATCATCGATCTCCACGAACGGCGCCAACCCGCCGATTTCGTGACCCTCTGTGACGAGCTGGAGCGAGGCGGGCAGCTGGAGCAAGTGGGAGGAGCTGGATACCTTACCTCTCTCCTGAATGCCGTCCCCACCTCGGTACACGCACAACACTACGGGCGCATCGTGGAGCGCACGGCGACCCTTCGCCGCCTGATCAGCGCCGCCTCCGAGATTTCGAGCATGGCCTACGACCGGGCCGACGAGGAGGACAAGATCCTCGATCAGGCTGAGCAGCTGATCTTCGGAGTGGCTCAGCGCAGCATCGAGCGGGAGTTGGTTCCCCTGCGGACCATACTGTCGGACTACTACGACCGCATCCAGTACCTGTACGAGCATCGCGGACAAACGGTAGGGGTGCCGACAGGCTTTTTCGACCTGGACAGGCTCTTGGGCGGCTTTCAGCAGGCGGACTTGATCATCGTGGCTGGGCGTCCAGGCACTGGGAAGACCAGTCTGGCCTTGACCGTAGCGGACTTCGCGTCCCGCAGACACGGGCTGTGCATTGCCATCTTCAGTCTGGAGATGCCAAGACAACAAGTGGTCCAGCGTCTCGTCTCTGGGGCTACAGGTATAGAGTCGCAACGGCTGAGAACCGGAGACATCAACGAGGAGGAGCTGGCACAGGTAGCCAGGGCTATGGGAGAGCTCTCTGAGACCTCCATCTATATGGACGATACTCCGGCCATCGCCCCCATGGAATTACGGGCTAAGGTGCGACGCTTGCAGGCGGAACACCCCATAGACCTGATCATCGTTGACTATCTACAGCTGATGCAGGCCGGTATCAGGATGGAGAATCGCGTGCAGGAGGTATCCTACATCTCTCGCCAGCTGAAGTCCCTGGCTATTGAGTTGAACGTACCGGTGGTGGCCTGTTCTCAGCTGTCCAGAGCCGTGGAAGCGCGAGTGGACAAGCGGCCCGTGCTCTCGGACCTGAGGGAGAGCGGCTCCATCGAACAGGACGCCGACGTCGTGATGTTCATCTACCGGGACGAGATGTACGACGAGAACACGTTCAAGCCCAATATCGCAGACATTATGGTGGCCAAACATCGCAACGGCCCTACGGGGCAGATCAGTCTACGCTTCGTGAAGGAGCTAGCCAAGTTCGCGAACCTCGAACTGGCCCCCGAAGAGATAGCGGTCTAGAATGAAGGGCTTCATCGGCTTCCCCGCCGGGGAGATGCGGTTCACCCCCGTGCCCGACCTCTTCTTCAGCGAGCTGTTACCCCAGATCGACAGCGTGCCGGAGTTGAAGGTGACCCTCCACGTCATCTGGCTGGTGTCGCGCAAGAAGGGGCGCGAACGCTGTGTGAGCAGGGACGAACTCATGCACGACGGGGTCCTCTTGCGGGGAGTGAAGGGTCCTGGCCAAACACCGCAACGACTGGTAGAGGAAGGTCTGGAAAGGGCGGTGGCCCGTGGCACGCTCTTGCACCTTATTGCTCGCTCAGAGGATGGGGAGGAGCAGAACTGGTATTTCCTCAACTCAGAGGAGGGGCGGCGCACAGCGGACCGGGTTCGTCGGGGGGAGGTGACACTTGCTCCTTCCGCGGTCCTAGAGGAACCACAGGTAGAGATCGAGCGACCCAACATCTTCGTGCTCTACGAGCAGAACATCGGTACTCTGCAACCGATGATCGCGGAAGAGCTACAGGAGGCAGAAGAGGATTATCCGGTCGAATGGATCGAGGAAGCGTTCAAGATAGCGGTGGAGCAGAACGTGCGAAAGTGGCGATACATCCGCGCCATATTGGAGCGCTGGACTACCGAAGGCAAGGATGATGGAGAGGCTGGGCGAGGTTCTGAAGAGGACAGATACCGGTACATCAGGGGCAAGTACAAGGACTACGTCAAGTACTGAGCCGCAAGAGGTCTGTCCCATCTGTCGCGGCGCTGGGTACCTGAGGCGTGACTTGCCCCCGGGACACCCGGACTTTGGCCGTCCTCTTCCGTGCCGGTGCAAGCTGGAAGAGATAAGCGAAACGCGTCTGGAAGATCTGCGCAGCGCCAGCAACCTGGGGATGTTGTCCCGCATGACCTTCGAGAACTTCCGCGTCGATGGGGTCCGTCCCCGCGAGGAGCAGACCCTCAGAGAAGCCTCTCGCCGGGCGCGGGAGTTCGCTGAGCGCCCCGAAGGATGGCTTATCCTCCTGGGCGACTACGGCTGCGGCAAGACACACCTTGCTGCAGCTATCGCCAACTACTGCCTGGAGCGAGGGCATCCAAGCCTGTTCGTGATCGTGCCCGATCTGCTGGATCACCTGCGGGCGACCTACAGTCCGGGCAGCAGCGTCAGCTACGATGAGCGGTTTGAGACCGTTCTCATGTCCCCCCTGCTCATCCTGGACGATCTGGGCACACAACAGACGACGCCGTGGGCCCAAGAGAAGCTGTATCAGTTGTTCAACCAGCGGTACAACGCCAGGCTTCCCACCGTGGTTACCAGTAACCGACTACTTGAGGAGATAGACCCACGGCTGCGTTCGCGCATGAGCGATCCCGAGCTATGCCAGGTTTACAGGATGGTGACGCGGGATTTTCGGGGCAGTGGACATTCGGATCAGCTCAGTAGCCTCTATCTCTATGCCAACAAGACCTTCGAGACCTTCAAGCCCAGGCCCGAATTGCCCAGAGACGAGCAGGAGAACCTCAAGGGGGCCGTGTCCACAGCGAAGGAGTTTGCGGAGAACCCTCAGGATTGGCTGGTACTTATGGGTGAGCATGGCTGCGGCAAGACCCACCTGGCAGCAGCCATCGCCAACAGCTGCGTCGATGGCGGAAGTGCGGTTGTCTTCAAGGAGGTGCCCGAGTTGTTGGATCACCTGCGGGCGACGTACAGGCCAGGGAGCACCGCGACCTACGACCAGCTCTTTCAACTGGTGAAGACCGCTCACGTGCTGATCCTCGACGATCTGGGGACGGAGAGCGCCACGGACTGGGCGCGAGAGAAGCTGTACCAGATATTGAACTACCGGTACGCGGCCAGACTCCCCACGGTGATCACCATGCGCAACACCATTGAGCAGACCGAGCCCCGTCTCGCATCGCGGATGCTCGATGTGTCCCTCTGCACCATCTGTGCCATTCTAGCTCCTGGCTATCACAGCGATCAGCTTTCCAGGAGTCCTCGAAAGAAGCGTAGGAAGAGCTAAGTTGCCTCACGGGGATCGACTCATCCTGCGCGAAGCCTCTTTCCTAGTAGAGACCAGAATACCTCGCCCGAGCCTCGTCATCGTATTGCAGTCCCCCCAACGCGTGTTGCCCTATCTAAACGGAACCCCCACACAGTCTTAACGACCTGTTCACATCCTTCTGCTATCCTGGAATCGGTTGGAGAGAAGCTAACCATCCGGGTAGAAAGGAGGTGAATCAGATGAGAGTAAGACGAAGCAAATGGCATTGTGCGGTGTGGCGCTGGGGCGTGTTCAGCGGCAGGGGTGGTGCGAGTGGAGTGACGGAGAGGGTTTTTCATCGGATCGACACGGTTCCTTAACCAGTTCTTCATATTCGCAACGTATGATAAAGGCAGAACACTTGGAATAGACAGCAACCTTGCTGTGAGAAAGGAGTAAGCAGGATGTCGAACAGTATGAAGAAGTGGGGCGTGGTCGCAGGTATGGCCGCGCTCGCAGCCGCGGTGCTATTTGCAGGAGGCATTGTTGGCGGGCTCTTGACCGGGGTGATCCCCGTGCAGGCCCAGGACGATCCGTCATCTGGACCGGGCTTCAGGATGTGGCACGGCCACGACGGAGGAATGGGCTGGCGGGGGCCGGGCCGAGGTTGGGGAGGCCCCAGGGCCGTCTTGGAGACTGTAGCCGAGATGCTGGGGCTATCGCCCGAGGAACTGGGTTCTGAGCTTCGGGACGGAAAGACCCTGGCCGAGGTAGCCGAGGCCCAGGGCGTCGATACCCAATCCATCGTGGATGCGGTAAACGCGGAAGTTCAGGAGTGGGTGCAGAAGGCCGTGGACGAAGGCCGGCTCACTCAGGAACAGGCGGACAAGATACTTGAACATATGGCCGGTGCCGATGGTGAGCGACTTCTGGGGATGCCCTCTGGCCCGCACATGCGAGGCGGTCTTGGTAGAGGTTGGGGAGGTCCCAGGGGCGGACTGGATGCCGCTGCTGAGGTGTTAGGCATGGAGCCTGAGGATCTGATGGCCAACCTACGAGATGGCAAGACCCTTGCCGAGATAGCCGAGGAGAAGGGAGTGGACCCTCAGGCTGTCGAGGATGCCATGATAGGCCACATGGAGCAGATGCTACTGCAGGCCGAAGAGGACGGGACCCTCTCTCCTGAGTGCGCCGAATGCGCGCGCCAGCGGTTTGGTGAGTGTGAAGGTAATTGGCTCGAGCATAAGCACGGATTCTTTGGCATGCAACGCGGCGGGCACGGTCATCTTGGCGGATTCTGGCCTGGTGGACCGGCTCCCGAAGGGGAATAGCTGCGCGACAGTATACTGGGTGCCAATCTTCTGCGCACGGAACAACTGCGGCGCCCATCATCACAGAGGAGGGCCGGACGACAATCTGGCCCTCCTTGTCGTTCCCCAGGATAGCGCAGAAGAGATCCACACCCCACCTTCATAGACCCTTAACAGTTTCTTCATAGTTCCATGGTATAATTCGTCTTGGAGGAAGAGCGATTTTCCCCGTGGAAGGGAATTGGAGGGTGAAGGATGAGTGGTGTGAGTTCTTTGATCAGAAACAGGCGTGTGGTCATCGGCGTTGTTCTTGCTGTCGTAGTGCTTCTAGCTGCAGCAGGTGGCTGGTACTACTACTCTACGCAGTATCTCCCAGCGCAAGCGGCCAATGGGGAGGAAACGATCCAAACTGCGACGGTACGGCGAGGTAATCTGGTCATTGTAGGCAGCGGGAGTGGCTCTTTGATACCCAGCGCCGAGGTGGACCTGAGCTTCCGCAGCGGCGGCCGCCTGGCTGAGGTGCTGGTTGAAGTGGGGGATCAGGTGCAGACTGGCGACGTGCTGGCCGGTCTCGAAGACACCGACGCCCAATCCCAGGTGACTCAGGCCGGGATCAACCTCCGGCTCGCCGAGCTTCAGTTGTCCGAACTGACAGGCACGCCGGATGCGGCGGATTTGGCGGCGGCGCAGTACCAGCTGGCAAGTGCTCAAGAAGCCTTGGAAGACCTGCTTAACGGGCCTTCCGCACAGGAGATCCTCATCGCCCAAGCCGACCTGGCCACGGTTGAGAAGCAACTTCAGCAAGCCCAGTCCGCCTACGACAGAGTGTCCTGGCGTCCGGATGCCGCCTCATCCTCTCAAGCTATGGACCTGTGGAGTGCCACAGCGGCCTACGACAAGGCCAGGGCCAACTACGAGATCGCGATGGCTGATGCCTCAGGGGAGCAAATCGCTTCCACACGGGCCAGCGTCGCCCAGGCTCAGTCGAATCTCAATTCCCTGCTGGATGGGGCAACGGCGGAGGACCTGGAAGCTGCACAACTGAACGTGGAGCAGGCCAGCGCGAACCTCGCCGCAGCCCAGATCCAACTGGAGGAGACGATCATCGTAGCTCCTTTCTCGGGCACCGTCACCGCGGTAACAGCTTCCCCAGGGGAGATGGTGGGTACGAGCGCCCTGGTGACTGTTGCCGACCTCTCTCAGCCACTTGTGGAGCTCTACCTGGATGAGACTGACTTGGACTTGATCGCCGTGGGCTACGAGGTCGAGGTGATGTTCGACGCCTTGCCCGTCGAGATCTTCAAGGGTCACGTGGTGCGGGTAGATCCGGTTCTGGTGCAGATGGAGGGAGCGCCCACAATACTGGCCCTGGCCACGCTGGAACAGCCGGAAGATAGCTCGCGCTGGCCTCTGCCCGGCGGCCTCAACGCCAGCGTGGAGGTCTTCGCAGGGCGTGCGGAGAACGTGCTACTGGTACCGGTAGAGGCGCTGCGTGAACTTGCCCCCGGCCAGTATGCAGTCATGGTGATGGTGGGTGGCGAGCCCCAGATGCGTCAGGTAGAGGTGGGACTGATGGATTACGCCTACGCCGAGATCGTCAGTGGACTGGAGCAGGGCGATCAGGTGAGCACTGGCATCTTGGGGACGGAGTAGGCGAGTGAACGAGCATCTGATCGAAGTGCAGGAACTGACCAAGGTCTACGGGGCTGGGCCAGCCGCCGTGCACGCGCTGGACGGGGTCAACTTGATCATCGACGAGGGGGAGTTCGTGGCCATCATGGGCGCCTCAGGCTCGGGAAAGAGCACGGTCATGAATATCCTGGGCTGTCTCGACCGGCCGACGGATGGCCAGTACTGGCTGGGCGGGGAGGACGTGAGCAAGCTGAACAAAGCGCAGCTGGCGGACATCCGCAATCGCCAAATCGGCTTCGTCTTTCAGTCCTATAACCTCCTGGCCCGCAGCTCCGCTCTCAAGAATGTGATGCTTCCCTTGATGTACAGCCGTCGTGAGCGACGGAGCGCATCTGAGAGGGAGAAGCTGGCGCGGGAGGCGCTGGAGGCGGTGGGGCTCGGCGACCGGACCGACCATCGACCGAACGAGATGTCAGGTGGGGAGCAACAGCGGGTGGCCATCGCCAGGGCATTGGTGAATGAGCCGCTATTGATTCTGGCCGACGAGCCCACGGGCAACCTAGACACCAGCTCCAGCCAGGAGGTCGTCGATATCCTGCGCGGGCTTCACGAGCGAGGGCGGACCATTATCATGATCACCCATGAACCAGACCTGGGCGCGCAAGCTGAGCGCATCGTCACCCTGATTGACGGGCGAGTGGTGGACGGCGAGGAGGGGTGAGATGAACCTATGGCAGACCGGCCAAGTGGCGTGGGAAGGAATCGCCGTCAACAAGGTGCGTTCACTCTTGACCATGTTGGGCATCATCATTGGCGTGGCGGCGGTGATCATCATGATGGGCGTCAGCGCCGGTACAGAGGCCACCATCGCCGAGCGGATAGCAGGCCTGGGATCCAACCTGATCATGGTCAGCCGGGGCTTCGGCGGCGGCGGCGGAGGACCTGGGGGGCATGGCTTTGAGAGCGAAGGGCTGAATTACGAAGATACCCTGTCTATCGGCGAGCAGGTGAGTGGCATCAACGGTGTGGTCGCCGAGCAGATCGCAATGTCACAGATCGTCCGGGCCGACTCGAGCACTATCGAGACGGACGTCGTCGGCGCGATGCCTGATTTTCCGCAGGTGCGGGGGGTGAAGTTGGCCGATGGCCGCTTCTTCTCTCAGCAGGACTTGGATCGCAAGGCCAAGGTGGCTGTGCTGGGCCACACCACAGCCCAAGAGCTCTTCGGCGACGCTGACCCCATCGGCCAGAGCATCACCGTGGGAAACGTCAGGCTGACCGTCGTGGGCGTGATGGACGAGAAGGGGCTGGTAGGCGAGACCGACTACGATCAAAGGATCTACGTTCCCCTCACTGTGGCCTTCGACCGCTTCACCATGAGTCGGCGGTTCGGCGACAGGGTGATGACAGTCTACGTGCAAGCAGAGAGCCCGGATACGATAGAGAGCGCCATCACTGAGATCGATGCGCTGCTGAGGAGACGACACGAACTGACAGCGATGGACCAGGCAGATTTCACCATCTATACCCAGGGAGACATTATCGAGACACAGGAGGCCACGACGGGAGCCTTCCGGTCGCTGCTGGCCTGGGTGGCAGGTGTGTCCCTGCTGGTAGGTGGCATCGGCATCATGAACATCATGCTGGTCAGCGTGACGGAGCGGACGCGGGAGATCGGCATCCGGCAGGCGGTGGGGGCCGCGCCCTCGGACATCCGGCTGCAGTTCCTGGTCGAGGCCCTAGTGCTTAGCCTGGTGGGAGGCCTGATCGGGGTGGGGGTCGGCGTGGGGGGCTCGTGGCTCTTCGGGCGGACCAGTGACATGCGCACGGTGGTGGTGTGGAGTTCCATCGTGCTGGCTTTCTGCTCAGCGGCCGCGGTGGGGATCTTCTTCGGCTTCTTCCCCGCCAACCGAGCCTCGCAGCTCGACCCCATCGAAGCGCTGCGACATGAGTGAAGGACAAAAAGACTTATTTCAAGTGGAGGTAGACATGGTACGGATAACAATGATCGTAGGCTTGCTAGTGTTGCTCGTCGCGTTGGCGGCGTGTGGTGGCGTCCAGGCCGATGCTACTACTGCAGGCGGCGAAGCGGCTGAGACCGCGCCTGCGGATGGGACCCCGCGTGCGGATCGGACCCCACGCGCGGAGCTATCCGACGACTTTGAGATGCCGCTGTCCATGAGGCTGCCGGTGGGAACGCTGATGCTGGAAGAAACGGACTACGCGGTGACGCCGGCACAGGCTCAGGAATTGCTGCCCTTGTGGCAGATGCTCCGCGCGTTACAGGAGAGCGGAACCGCCTCTCAGATCGAGATTGAAGCGGTTTTCGATCAGATCCAGGAGGCCATGACGCCGGAGCAGATCGCCGCCATCGAGGAGATGAGCCCAGAAGACATGCAGGCGCTGTTTCAGGAGCTAGGTATGCGTCGACACGGTGACTCCGAAGGCGGTGAGGGGGGCGGCTTTCGCCTACCAGAGGGGATGATGCCACCCGGAGGCGGAGAGGGCATGCCGGGTATGGGTCCTGGCGGCTTCAGCGATCTCAGTCCAGAGGAGCGGGCCACCATTATGGCAGGCCGTGGCGGAATGGGCATGGGCTTTGGCGCGGGTATGTTCGACGCGGTGATCGAGCTTCTGGAGACGCGTGCGGCCGAGTCGTGATGGATTGTGCCACGGCTCGCAGATCGCCGTGCATTCACCGGCGAGATGGGCTTCGCCCTGGCGTCAATCACTCCGGTGTGCATATCCGCGTGTGTCGGAATGAAGAGGATGTAAGTGGCTATGAAGAGAACATTGTTGCTTGCCTTGGCTATGGTGCTGTTGTCCGGGTGCGGACAGGCCGCAGTGCCGGAAGCTGCGGACGTTTCTCCTCCCGCGCCAACACAGGAGACGTTCGAGGAGGAGGCTACGGCGACCAATAGTGCGGAGCCGGCGGCTACATCTACGGTGGTTCCGGAGCCAACCGCCACGACTGCCGAGCGCACGAACACGCCGACGCCCGAGGCCGCAGAGCCAACGGAGACACCGACGCCGACACCCGAGGCTGCTGTTGACCAGAGTTCACCTGCACCGACGACGGCGACTGAGGAAGCGTCGACCACGGATCTGGAGGGTCGTTTTGTGTTTCAGGCAGCCACTGGAGGTGGCATCTACAGGGTGAACGCCGATGGGAGCGACCTGACGTACATCGCCGACGGGATGGATCCTAGTTGGTCGACTGATGGCAGCCGTATAGCTTTCTCTAGCTGGAGCGAACCGTGGGGTATCTACACCATCAATGCCGACGGTAGCGACAAGAGGTTGTTGATAAGCTCCAATGTGGCCAGAGCGCCGGTCTGGTCTCCCGATGCTACGCAGATAGCCTTCTACTTCGAAACGGAGGGCTTGACAGCGTCCACCGTGATGTGCAGGGGCGACGAATGCACAAGGATGCCCGGCCGCCTACAGACCGAGTGGCACGTGGGTGTCGTTGACGTAGCCGATGGGTACTTGCGTCAGCCGTACGTGGACCGCTTTTCCTTCTCCCCCGCCTGGTCGGCCGACGGAGAGTGGTTGGTCTATGATGGAGGTGACAGCGGCGCTATCCCGTCGGAGAACCACGGTTTGTGCCTGACCACGGTCGAAGGGCCTAACAACACTGTGTTGACCAACAACACGAATGACCACTTCCCGGTTTGGTCGCCCGACGGGTCGAGCATCGTCTACATGTACTGGCAGCACGACCATTGGGAAATCTACAGCATGAACGCCGACGGCGGCGGTCTTCATCCGCTGACCAGCAGTTCCAACTACGTCAAACCCCGGCCCAACAACGTGTCTCCCGCCTGGAGTCCAGATGGGGAGCAGATAGTCTTCCTCTCGGATCGCGGCGGAAAGTGGGAGTTCTACGTGATGGACGCGGATGGCAGCAATCAGAGGAAGATATTGGAGAACGTCACGGCATCTCTAGACATCCAGTACACCGGCGTGTATGAGAGGGTGATTTCGTGGGGACCGTGAGCGCTGGGGAGCGCTGTCGAGGAACGGGAACCAGGCGTCTCTCCATATTGACACCGGCAGGTCCCTGAAGTATGCTACCGCTGGTCACTGGGTCAGTCGTGCGAGTCCGTCCCAGAGGTGACAGATGAGCAGAGTATTGGTAGTGGATGATGACCCCGGCATCGTCAAGCTGGTGCGTGCCTACTTGGAGCAGTCCGGGTTCGGCGTGCTGGTGGCCTACGACGGCAAGAAGGCCATGCAGATCGCCCGCCACGAGAGGCCGGATCTGGTCATTCTGGACTTGATGCTCCCCGAGATGGACGGATGGGACGTCTGCCGGGCGCTCAGGAAGGAATCGGACGTCCCGGTGATCATGCTCACGGCACGCGTTGAGGAGACAGACAAGTTGGTGGGGCTGGAACTTGGCGCCGATGACTACGTGACCAAGCCTTTCTCCCCGAGGGAGCTGGTCGCTCGCGTGCGCAGTGTGCTTCGCCGCGCTGAAGGTATGCCCCCCAAGCCCGAAAGGATCTCTCGTGGAGGTATCACCATCGATCTCTCTCGCCACTCCGTGGAAGTGGGAGGCGAACCCAGGGAGTTGACACCCACGGAGTTCGATCTGCTGGCCACTCTGATGGAGGATGCTGGAAGAGCGTTCACCCGCTCGCAGCTGCTGGAATCGGTCCAGGGATACGCCTATGACGGCTACGAGCGAACGATCGATGTCCACGTCAAGAACCTGCGCCAGAAGATAGAAGCCGACCCCAGGAACCCACAGCATATCAAGACTGTGTATGGACTGGGGTACAAGTTCGAGGATTGATGCCGTGAGAAGCTTGTGGTTCAAACTGACCGCAGCCCTGGTGCTGGTGACCCTGCTCGGCGTGGGACTCTCGGTGCTCATACCCACTGTGGTCACGGTGCGGAGCTTCCAGACATTTGTGAGCAGCAGCCGGGTGAGGGAGAGAGAAGGGATGGTGGAAGCCCTTGCCATCTACTACCAGGAGCAGCGCAGCTGGGATGGACTGGATCTCTTGGTGAGCCCCCGCCCAGGACACATGGGTCACGGGATGGGTCCGATGACGGCTCCTCGGATGCTACGCGCATGGCCCTTCCAAGTCGCTGATGAGCAAGGCGTCGTGATTGCAGGCCCGAGGACGGAAGACATCGGCCAGCAACTCTCGCAGGGTCAGATCGGCGCCAGCATGCCCATCGAAGTGGACGGCCGAGAGGTGGGATACTTCGTGCACGGACCCACGGTCTTCACTCTCCGAGAGCCGGAACAGGCCTTCCTGCAGCGCCTTAGTCAGATTATCGTACCGGTGGGCATGGTCGCGTGCGCGGTGGCTATCCTGTTGGGCCTGTTTCTCACCTGGCAGCTGACCGACCCTCTTCGCAAGCTGAAGACCGCTGCACAGGGCATCGCCGCCGGCGATTTGAGCCAGCGGGTGGACATCAAGTCCAAGGACGAGCTTGGCGACCTCGGACGGGCTTTCAACGAGATGGCAGAGAACCTGGCACACGCGGAGGAGCTGCGTCAGAACATGACGGCTGACATCGCTCACGAGTTGCGCACGCCACTCTCGGTCATACGAGGGAACCTGGAGGCGATCCTGGATGGGGTATTCCAACCCACGAAGGAAAACGTAGCTTCCATACACAAGCAGGCCATCCTGCTCTCCCGGCTGGTGGATGATCTCCAAGAGCTGGCCCTGGCAGACGCTGGTCAGCTGAGAATCGAGCGCGAGCCCACCGACCTGGCCTCCCTCATTGAACGGACCATTAGCGCGACAAACCCCAGAGCAGAGCAGGGTGGTGTCTCTGTAGTCACAGACTTGGCACACAACCTGCCCATATTGAGCGCGGATCCTCAGCGGTTGAGCCAGGTGATGGGCAATCTGCTGGACAACGCGCTGCGGCACAGCCCCCAGGGGGGAACCATCACAGTGCGGGCCAACGAGGTCAGTGATGGCGTGCAGGTGGACGTGGTGGACCAGGGGCCGGGGCTGAGTGCCGAGGAACTCTCTCTGGTGTTCGAACGCTTCTATAGGGGCGATAAGGCGCGGACCCGCGCCACTGGCGGAGCCGGGCTGGGTCTGGCCATTGTGAAGCAGCTAGTGGAGGCTCACGGCGGCAGGGTCTGGGCCGAGAGCTTCGAGGGGGAGAGTACCACCTTCTCCTTCACTCTGCCGGTGGGGTCTCTAGAGACCACCTAAGACCCGGTTGACAGCTCCACCAACCCCAGACGCTCCCATATCCGGCAGCAGGTGACCAGCATCTCCGTCACCCTCTTCCCAACCTCCAGCTCGATGAGATCGCTGATCTGCTGGACGTTGCGGCTACCGTCAGCCCAGTACAGCAGCATGGCCGGGTAGGCGTAGGTGGCGTCAGGGCTTTGCTTGTAGACAGACCACCAGGCCTCATACTCCTCGTCGCTCATCCTGTTGATGAAGTTCTTGGGGTCGATAGGCCCTGGGTGGAGCCGCCTGAGAATGATGGAGGCCGCTTGCTTCTCCCAGTCGTCAGCCGGTGGATTCGCAGGCGAGGGCGGGACGAGCTTCTCGATCCTGGCCAACTCTCCCTCGCCGAATTCGCGGGCTTCCTCTTGCCAGGGGGACACGTCCACATCGGCCAGCCGACGGATAGATTCCAGGGCTCTGGCAGTACGCTCCTCGAGGAATTGCACGCGTTGGACCAGCGTTTCCACTTCTCTGGGCGGGTGGTCAGTTCCCGCCGCTCGAGTTACACCATCCCTGGTCAGAGTCAGCACTCGGGTCTTGTGGCGGGACAGAACCTCTTCAGCCAACCATGTAGCCTCTTCCGGGCCCGCGTTGGCCAGGAAGTAGGCGTAGGTGGCGGCTATACTACTGACGCGTGCCAACTGGGAAGGGTCAACTTTTTCCAGGGTGTCGGTGCTGGTGTGGTAGAATTTGTCAGGCCACTGGTTGATCATGGGACACGGGACGCCGATGGTGGGATCGATGAGCAGGCAGTGGTCGCTTCCGCCGGAGAAGGGGGTCACGGCGTGTCTCGATGCGGCCTGGCCCTCGAGCCCAGCGAAGTTGGCAGCACGTGAGGATGTCTCTTCCACCAACCGCACCACGAGATCGTCCGCGAAGTTGGCGAGCGATGCCGGCGCCTGCTCGATGGTCATGGTGCTTCCGCACAGGGTCTGATCCTCGCCCACCATGTCCAGGTTGAGAGCAGCGACCATCCTTGGGATCAGGTGTTCGTTGTTGGCCAGGTACGCGGCAAAGCCGAACATCTCCGGGACGAGAAGAAATCTGATCCCCCGGCGCGGCTGAGCTAGCGTGCCTTCTGAGATCAGCGATTGGAGTGTGCGAGCCACCTCCAGAACCGCGGCCGATCCCGACGCGTTGTCGTTGGCGGCACCCTGAGGGTGACAGAGATGGGCCAGGAGCACCACCTCTTCCTCGGTCTGGCCGGGGATAAGCGCGGAAACCGTGCTGATTTGACCGTCCCAGAATCTGCTCGTCACACTGGCCCGCACTTTGACCGGGGGCTTGCCCTCTCGCTGGCGTTCCTTGATCAGCGCGCGCAGGCGTGCCCCTGCCTTGGGCGACAGCACAAAGCCAAAGCACTTCTTCTCGCCTCCGTACCACCAGAAGGAAGTGTATTGTAGAGCATCGGGCAGGTCCATGGGGTGTCGCAGTCCGGGCAGCTCCTTCAACGCATCGGTGATGATGCCTACCGCCCCATGCTTCTTCACCGCCAGGTAGTGAACTCGGTCCCTATCGCCCTTGGTGAGGACCACCTTGCCGTTGAGGTCCAGCCCCTCGTATTCGGCCCACTCCTCGCCGTCCTCCAGTAGCACCACCTCAGCCTCACCCCGGAAAGGCGCACTGCGTTGAATGAGGCTCAGTCTGGCCTCGTTGTAGTCGGCGAGTTTGCTGGCGGACTCTTCGGGCTCGATGAGGTGGAGTACAGCTTCGCTGGCTTCCCACTCCTGGAACATGGGCCATCCCCAGTAGAGGATGCCCTCTCGCGCAGGGTAGCCCAGCACCTCCGCGGGCAGTCCAAACTCCTCGAGCCGTTGCTGGCAGTACTGTGCCGCTGCGAGGAACCCAGGGCTGGCCTGGAGGCGGTGATACTTGGCGATCTCGGCCACGTGGTCTTTGGCCAGGTGGCCCGATACTCGCCCTTGCACCGTGGTCAGTGTCTTCCCGATCAAGTCCATCCTCCTTGGACAGAGTGGACGCAGCACTCGAGTGAAGGCGTCACACTGTTGTTTGATCTCCCATCAGTGGGGCGCAGGTGTCACGCCGTTGCGCCACCCGTCTCCACAGGCTCGGCTTGCCCAGGCCGGAAGCGGTGGCGGTAGACCAAAATCGCCGCCGCGGCGAGCATGATCAGCAGGGACACCACCTGGGCAGCCGCCATCGGTCCCAGCATCCAGGCGTCAGGGCGCTGGAACTCGACGAGGAAACGCCCCAAAGGGTAGAGGATGCACCACAGCAGGAAGACATCGCCCTTGAGCAGGCGGTCCCCATGCTTGCGAGCCACGTAGATGAGGGTCAGAAACACCAGGAAGTTCCACATAGACTCGTAGAGAAAGGTGGGGTGGAACCGCGTGCTCTCGGGCAGGCTAGCGAATTGGGGCAAGCGGTGCCGGAGATCTATGGGGATGCCCCAGGAAACGGAGGTGGGGTACCCGTACAGTTCCTGGTTGAAGAAGTTCCCCCACCGTCCAATGGCCTGCCCCAGGGCCAGGGAGGGCGCAGCGATGTCTAGCCAGGTGAGGAAATCCAGTTTCTGCCAGCGGGCATAGACGAAGATGGCCAGGATTCCGCCGGCGACAGCCCCGAAAATGCCCAGGCCGCCCTGCCGGATCATGAAGATCTCCACGGGGTGTTGGAGGTAGTAATCAAAGCCCCGCACGATGCCCTGTGGGCTGGAGATCACATGGTAGAGGCGTGCCCCGATGAGACCGAAGATGATGACCAGGATCAGTCCGTTCCAGATGTGATCCGGGTTCTGGCCTCTCCGCTTGGCTTCGATGGTGGCCACGTAGGCGCCAACGAGGATGCAAGCCACGACGATCACGCCGTACCAGTATATGGGTATGCCGATGAAGGGTAGTCTGAATGCCACGGGGTCCATGGTGTCGCGTTCCTTTCGGGAGCAGTGTTGACGCGATTATATCTTGTCTGAGGCAGGCGCTGCAACCAGAGCGGGGCTGCGGAGCTGGGATCACCTACGCGAGGGATCCGTCGAGGAGGAAGGCGCCGCCACCCGCCTGCCGTGGCGGGCCGGATCGATGACATTCTCTGCAACTAAGACCTACCATGACGTTCGCCAACACAGGTTGACATCCTCCGGCAGCTGTTCTATAATGGCTACAGTAGGCACTCTCACACGTTCCGGAGAGGGACCGGTATCATATGGACAGTCTCTGTGGATGCAACTCATGCTAGAAGCTGGGAGGATTCTGTCTAGGACACCCTAGACGGAGCCGAGGCAGATTCGGTACAGCCGACAGCTGGACGCAGAGCCTGGGAGTTGACATGTCACCCAGGACCAAGACGCCTTACGAGGCGTTCAAACCTATCAGGAACCTGTTGGGCAAGTACGACAGCGTTTCCCTCGCCATCCAAGCTGCCACCAAGCTGCACGAAGTCGAGGCGGGACCGGTCGAGAAGTGGCAGTCCTGGCCTCCTTGGCTGCTCTCAGTTCTCATCAAGTGGGGATTCGAATTCGCGGGCTCGCAGTATCCACCAAAGGCCGTGGCCGAGGCCGACTTGGTGAAGCTCATCAACAAGCTCCATGACTTCGACGGGGTCTGCGGCAGCCCGTTTCTCCACGAGGGAGGCCGTGCCGGTCTGTTGAAGTTCCTACGTACGAAGGCCTACCAGCAGTTCCGGTGGATGCAAGGCTTACGCGGTTCGTGGGACCTCGCGCGCCCAAGTAGACTGTTTTGCCATCTTCCCTCTGAGCACGCGCTCCAGACCCAGTTCACTCAGCGCTTTGGCCTGAGCATGGCCGATTTCATCGAGCTTGCGTTCCTTCTCTGGACCTGGCTCGCGCAGTCGCCCAGCAACATGCGGTTCAATCGTGAGGTCTTGTTCGCTGACGTCGCTGTCCCGGCGGAGACGAAGGCCGCCTTCACGGCGGCTTTGGCTCTCACGCCGAACGAAGTGAAGCAGTTCCTCACTACCCGGCCACAAGCTGTGAAGAACCATTGTTTCCAGTTGACCGAACCAAGTCCTCTGGCCCGGTACCCACTCCTCACGCTTGGGGAGGGCCAACTCGTCTACTCGCGCCGGCTATTCGAATGGACAATGAGCCATTTCTTCTACGATCAGGCAAAGGTGCTCGGCGGAAGCAGAGGGGCTGAGCTTGTCGCCCTAATCCTCGAACAGTACGTCGACCAATCACTGTCATCGATCGGACTGCCCTACTACACCGAGGCGGATCTCAAGCGCGCATTCCCCTCACGCAAAGTGACAGATTTCGTCCTCCCTTGCGACGATCTGACGCTGATGGTGGAGGTCAAGGCTGCCGAGATGCGCCCGAGCGTGATCGTCTACCCCGCGAACGAGCAATTGAGGAGGGAGCTCCGCACCAACGTTGTCAAAGCGGTGGTGCAAGGTTACTCCCTTGCCCATGATCTGGCCATATCCTCGGCTGGTCTCGACATCCCGAACAGGTCCGATTTCTTTCTCTTCGTCCTGACTTATAGAGACATGTTCCTAGGAGCTGGTCAACCATTGTGGGACGAATTCCTCCAAGAGGCCGTGGAGCCCGAACTCAAGAGTGAAGGCATCAGTCCGACGCTCATTTCCCCGGAGCGCATTGTCCTCCTCTCGGTTCCCGAGTGGGACATGCTACTGTCAATACTGTACACCGATTCCACACTATTGCCGACGATTCTCAATACAATGGTCGTCGACAATCGCGACCCGACAACTGCCAAGTTCACCTTTGGGCAGCATCTCAACCAGTACATGCCAGCACAACCCCAGCTTCCCTACCTTGATGGGGAGTTCACAGCACTCTGCACCTCTATGGACGCGAAGTTGCTGTGATATCCAGAAGGGCTGTGGCTGTGCCGACCCGCCGATGCGAGACGTCGCCGCCAATCAGAACCAGCTTTCGTAGCATAGGGCCCGCTTAGCTCGCTGCCGTTGTCCGGCCTACTATTGCGAACTCATCTCCCGTCACTGAAGAGGTGCATCATGAAGTTTGAATCCAGCTTCTTAGTCCGCACTGTAGAACTGACTCGTTCCGAGTGGATATGCGTTTGTCCCGCGATATCGTTGAAGGCCATTGCACCAACAAGGCAAGAATCCGTAGAGGCCATGAAAGCTAAGCTAGAGGGGTATGTGAACAGTCACGGTGCATACTACATAGACAACATTGGGAGGGGGCCAGCTGGAGTCTGCTGTCCAGAAGGTTTCCTCTTGCTACCAGGTGACGTTTGGACCTGCAAGCTAGACAAACAGGTGTGTGAACTCCAAGCCTGGATACCGGCTGGCGACAAGGAGAAGTTCATCGCCAGTTGTCATGCACCCCGGGAGAGGAAGGAGGACATCTACCGAATTGTCACGGAGGGTGTGTACAAGGGAGCACACCACAAGCCAGGTCGCTATCTGTGTCCTACGTGCACGGGGAAGCTTGACGCTCGCTATCACTACTCGTGGGAACTGACTCCGCCGAGTCACTTTGTTGATGCTGATGATCACATTGTTCGGGCAGCTCTGACACAGAAGGGTCTGGGTAATACTGTTGTTAGTTGCAGTCTCTGTCCAGATTGCCTCAAGGAAGTCATGAAAACTGCGAAGCCTGATCTTGTAGGCGAACTGGAGAGTATCGAGCTCAGTTTCACCAACGAACTTCTCCATACCAGTCGTTCTGGCGACTCAGATCTGGAGACGAAGAGGCCGCTTCGCGATCGCGTGTCAGCACTTCTTGAATCGCCTGACAGCGGTGCGCGTCTCGGGCTTGCTCTAGCTTCTCTGTACGGTCAGGAGGACTATACTCCTGACGTCGGAGATGGGCTTGTGCTGGCAGGAGATTGGCTGGGGTTGACAGATGAAGAGGTGACCGACATCTCCAACGACGAAGACCAATCGGGGTATGAAAGACTGCAAGAGACCGCTGACTCAGTAGCTTGGCGCGCTGGATGGGTGGTCCTCTGCAGTGGATTGGAGGAGTTGCTTAGGCAGGGATGGAGGCCGCCAGAATAGGAGGTCATCCAACGGCTTGCGGAGCCGACGCTCGCCTTTGCCCCTTCGCCAGGCGGGTGCTGCCTCGCCTGTTTCATCCTTCCAGCTTCATCATTTGCTGTTTCACAGCGTCGTAGCTGGAGCGGCTGAACGGGCAGACCGCGATGCACACCGAACACCCGTAGTAATCGCTGAAGTACGGGAAACACCGCTCGTTGAAGACGTGGGTGATCTGACCGTTTTGGTGCCGCTGCGGCTCGGGCATGATGGCCTCAGGCGGGCATTTGCGGATACAGATCTGGCAGGTGCGGCAGAACTCTTCCACCCACTGGTGCTCGTTCTGTTTGCTGAAGGGCAGATTCTCGATGCTGGTGAATATTGCGGCCAGACGCACTCGCGGGCCGTGCTCAGGGGTGACCAGCATTCCGTTGGCGCCCATCCATCCCAACCCGGCCATCTGACCCAGGGGCGGATAGAGCGTCAGTCCCATGAGAGGATGGCCGGCGTGGGCGGAATAGCCATGCTGGCGCAGGTAGTCGGCCCCCTTGTTGGCGATCCGCCCCAGATCTCGATAGATCTCGAAGACGGCCTTCATAGCATCTGGGCTGGGCGCGGTTTCGATGCGCGGCTTGTCCATCTCCATGCTCATCACGACAGCGTTGGTGTGCAAGATGGCCTTGTTTCTGAAGATCCAGCGCTCTGGGACCCGGGTATAGCCAACACTGCTGGCCCCAAGCTTGAGGAGGTAGGCCTCCAGGTCGGCGATGAACTCCGGCGGCGCCTCTGTCTTGGGAGGGCTGGGGTTCTTGTCCAGCGACTGGAGAGACTTTCGCAACCCCATTATCGTAGGGAACATGATGGGCATCACCTGAAGCTCAGGGCCGCTGCGGCCGCGCTTGATGCCCTCTTTGATGATCTCGAAACGCACTGGAGAGTCAGCTATCCAACGAGAAGCGCCCGGCATCTCAGTGACTCGATCTTCCAGATGATCCATATTGATGAAACGGGAATTCATCATCAGGTTCCGAAAGACAGCGGAAAGGCCTTTACCCATTGGTCTTGTCCTCGCATCCCTTGAATCTGACTTGCTGCTTGATTCGGACGTCACTTGCACAGGAATGGAGAATCATTCACAGGCTTTGCCCACGAACAGAGCCTCAATGATCAGATCCTGAAGAGAGCCCGCAGACACGGAGATTCTAGGGGTGCTCCCTCGAAGAGTCAAAACAGCCTTCAGAACCCCGAAAAAGTGGTCACGATGTCTGGGCTCATCCACAAACATGTGTTGCCGAGGGGGCGAGCCATGATGTATAATGATGCGCGCCTTCCCACTCTGCTAAGGCCAAGGCGTGGAGTGTAGAACATGGCGATGGACGTAAGAACGAAGGTCGGCTATCTGAAGACCGTGGACATCTTCATGGACTTGGCCGATGACGAACTGGCTGACTTGGAAACCTCGATTACCACCATTCCCTGTGCACCTGGGAAGATCTTCTACGCCCCGGAGGACACGGGGGAGGCTCTGTTCATCCTCAAGCAGGGCAAGGTACAGCTATACCGCATCTCCGCTGATGGAAGGAAGCTGGTCACGAATACTTTGGGGCCGGGCACCATCTTCGGGGAGATGACATTGATGGGCCAGGGTATGTATGACAGCTTCGCAGAAGCCACCGAGGAATGCTCCGTGTGCAAGATGGATCGCGACCGTCTGGAGCAATTGCTCTTGGACAAGCCTGAGGTGGCGCTGCGGATTCTGGAGGTGATCGGAAGACGTCTTCTGGAGGTGGAGGCCCGGCTGGAGGACCTCGCGTTCAAGACTGTGGCGGGGAGACTGGCCTCGCTCCTGCTCCGCCTGATGAAGGAGCAGGGAACCACGATTCGCGGCCTCACGCATCAGAACCTGGCCGATGACATTGGCACCCATCGAGAGACAGCCACCCAGACTCTCACCAAGTTCAGGGCCATGGGGCTGCTGGACACAGGTCGCAAGCGGATAGAGATCCTGGACCCTGAAGGTTTGCAGCGGGTTGCCAACTAGCGAAGATTCCATGAACGCAAAAGGCCAGCCCGCACAGAGCTGGCCCTGAACTTAGCTCAGACCTCGATCACGCTTCGGTACTATCCTCCGCGTCGTCATCTTTGGGTTCCGCAAGCTTCTTGGGTTCCTCGTCGCCTGCTGTGAGAAGGGGCTCGAACTCGGCCGGCATTTCACTCCTGCCGCTGAACACTCCACCCTCGTCTATCAGGAATGAAGCAACCTGGATATCACCCCAGAGGAGACCGGTCGAAAGAATCTCCAGCCTGCCAGAGGCGATGATGTCTCCCTTCACAGCTCCGGAGATGGAGACGTTGCGGCCCACGATGTCAGCCACGACTTTGGCTGTCTCGCCAATGATGACGTTGCCCATCGTCTCCAGGCTACCCTGGAAGACACCGTCCACGCGCACACCCCCATCGCACTTGAGCTCCCCGATGAAAGTGGCTGTGGGCCCTATGACGTTTTCGATCCTGTCGCTGGCCGGACTATCCAGTACATCAGCCAAAGCTCAATCCTCCTTAGCCGCTAGTCGCGATCAACACCGGCCCGTGATACCTGATCGTCACTCCTGACCGAGGGTCAGGTAGATCATGGGATCTACCGGGACACCATTCAGCTGAATCTCATAGTGGAGATGAGGACCGGTGCTCCTGCCCGAGTCACCTGAGAGTGCGATCTCCTGTCCTTCCTCTACGATGTCCCCCGGGTCCACGGAGTACCAGGAATTGTGACCGTAAATCGTGGAGAAGCCCATCTCGTGTTCCAGGATGACGGTCCAGCCGAGCCCCGGGCGCCAGCCAGCAAAAGCGACCTTCCCCGCCTTGGTGGCGCGGACAGGTGTGCCATACCACGCTCCAATATCCAAAGCCTGATGAAACTCCAACTCGCCCGTCGAGGGCAGAGCTCGATAGCCAAACTCAGAGGTGACCGGCCCTTCCAGGGGCCACGCCTTCGGAGCCGCGGCCAGAAGCCGCAACTGCCGCTCCAGTTCCTCGGGATCATCGCGCTTCTCGGGTGATATCCTCTCTACCCTCGCGGTCAGCGCACCCAGCAGCACATTCAACTCGTCTGTGCTCTCTGGGAGCAGCAACTCCAATTCCCCCAGCTCGCCAACTGCTTCGACGGCAAGAGACATGCCGTAGTCACCGAGTTCCGATCCGCCCTGTCCGCCCAGCATGCCGGACGAGGTCGGCGGGACTGTGGCTGTGGCGGTGATCATCGCATTGTCGTCCAGACCGATCAGATCTCGGATCTGCCGGGAGAGGTTCTCTATCTCCAGCATGCCCACTCTGAATCGGTCCACCGACCGTGAGAGTGTTGTGACCTCCTCCTGCTGTGTGAGAATGGTGAGACGCATCTCTCGTTCACGTGCCTCATGCACTGTTTGTTGCTCGGCTAGCTCCCCTATCCGGGCGCTGAGGCTGTGATTGCTGAGAGCAAGGTAGAAGAAGCCCACGAGCAATAGCAGCAACAGGGCTATTGACGTTGGGATGATCCAGAGGGGTATTCGTAGAGCTACGGGAGGACGCTCAGAATGAGGCACGATCATAAGCGTCAGCGACCGCGTCTCTCTCTTGCGTGTCACTGTGGGCTGTCTCCTTGAATCCGCTTCTTGGCCGCATCTGCGGCGACGCCGGGCCGTGGACGACTGCCTGTGGACAGCGTCGCGGAGGCGATGGGGACCAAAAGCACTATACTATAGATGCGACTCTTTGTCAACGTCGCTGCCGGAGGCTCGCGCGATGGCCTCCGTCTCTTCTGCGGAGAGAGTGTACGTGGAATCCCATCTGTTGATGGGCTTGGCGTACAGACGGTTCTCGCCACGCCCCTGGAGCGAACTGATGACGACACCGTCCCCCTCTTCGTCAAGCAAAGCCAGCGCGAAACTCTGGTCGCCCCCGATGCCCTCGTAAGCATTGAAGCGAACCAGCTCCAGCCGCTGTATGCTGCTTCTGACCTGGCTCTCCAGTCGATCCGAGGTTCTGCTCAGCTGTTCCGCCTTGGAGCCCGCGAGACGCATCTGCTCCACGTACATGCTGAGCAATTCTCCCACGTTCTTGCTGTCAGCGCCAGTCAAGAGCGCTGCGTAGGTGCGGCGCAGCTTACTGACTCGCCGGTGCAGCGCGACCAGCCAGACGATTGAGACGAGAACCAGTAGAAGCACGGATAGCCACAGGTAGAACCCGTAGCTCTCGTAGACCAGGAACAGGGGTTGCACTTCTTATCCACCTCGTAATCACTCTGATAGTTGGCCAAGCTCGCCTATTGTACTCTCCCGAACGTGTTTAGTCAACTCCGATATTGACACTGCGTGGAGCCTCGGCTACTATAACACGTGGCTTGCTTTACCCAACCATTTCCGGGGGTGGGCGCGATGGTCAGCAAATCAGAGCACCAGGTTGACAAGAGCATACTGGTGGTGGACGACGAGATGGTCGTCAGCGAAATGCTGACGCGCTACTTGTCTCAGGAGGGCTATTCCTGCGTCGCTGCCCAAAACGGACTGGAGGCGCTGGGGAAGCTCGGCGAGCATCCCTGCGCCCTCGCCTTGTGTGATATCAGGATGCCGGGCATGGACGGCATCGAGCTATTGAAACGCATCAAGGAGCACGACGACGAGATCGCGGTGATCATGGTCTCTGCGGTGGACAACAGGGAGGTAGCTGTGGATTCCATGCGGGCCGGAGCGTACGACTACGTGATCAAGCCTTTTCATCTTGAGGAGGTGCTGATTTGCGTCCAGAGGGCGTTGCAGAACCGCAGGTTGCTTCTGGAGAGGAAGGAGTATCAACTCTCTCTGGAGAGAAGGGTGGAGGAGAGAACCAGAGAGCTGGCAGAGAAGAATGAGGAATTGCAGCGACTGTTCATAAGTGCCATAGAGAGCATCGTTCTCGCGCTACAGGCGAAAGACGAGTATACAGAAGGACATTCCAGACGTGTGTCCGTCGATGCTACCGCCATCGCCAGGGAGCTATCACTGCCCGAAGAAGAGGTGGAGAACATCCGGCTGGCAGCGCTGCTCCACGATATCGGCAAGGTTGGCGCCAAGGAGAGCATCCTGAACAAGCCCGGCAGGCTTACCGATGAGGAGGGAGATCACATACGATCGCACCCTCTCATCGCTGCCAGCATCTTGGAGCCTATCACGCCGCTCAAAGACATAATCGGCTATGTCAAGCACGTGCATGAAGACTACGACGGGAGCGGCTATCCCGATGGGTTGACAGCGGAGGAGATACCGTTGGGGGCGAGGATTATCGCGGTAGCCGACGTCTTCGACGCCATGACTTCGGCGCGGCCCTACCGTCCGGCCATGGCAGAGGACGTGGTATTCGACCATCTACGCAATGAAGTTGGCAAGCAGTTCGACCCCGTCATGGTGAAGGCCTTTCTTGAGGTCTACCAGCGGCAAGGACGACAATAGCCTGATCCACTGGACCTAACGAGCTGGGAGAGAGCCACCCGCCAGCCGGGTGGCTCCTTTGTTCCGACTACCAAGGGATCAAGCTATCCACAGTCTTGGCTCTGGAGCGCAGTGAACCTCTTGTGCAGAGCTCAGCCTCCACTCGGCTCGATGAGGCGCCCTTTGAGTACCCATCTCCCGATAACTATGGTCTATCCCTAACCGATTCCCCGACCACTGACGGGTCGGCGAGGGTGGTGGTATCGCCGAGTTGTTCTCTTCCTTAGCGATGGCTTTGAGGGGTGTGATTCTGCCTCGGCGGAAGCTGCCATCGCTGGTGATGAGGATCTTGGCTTCGGCGTCGAGGATGCGGTCCTTGACGGATTCGGCAGAGAAGCCGCCGAAGACGATGCTCTGGATGGCGCCGATTCTGGCGCAGGCCAGCATGGCGATGGGGAGTTCAGGGATCATTGGTAGGTACATGCAAACCCTGTCGCCCTCGGTTTCGCCCTCCCAGATGAGGGCCGTCTTGGTGCGGCGTTCGGTCTTGAGATGGCGGTCCAGGCACTTGTATGAGGCGTTGATCTGGCCACCGACGAACCATCTCCAGAAGGGGGGTTCACCTGAGAGGGCCTTATCCCAATTCTTGTACCACTCGAGGTGCTCCTCGGCCTGTCCGGCCCAGAAGCCCTCCAGGTCTTGCTCGGCCTCCTTGATCAGAGAGTCGTACGCTTCAGCGGACCTGACATTGGCCTGATTGCGAGACTCCTGGGAAGGAGGGAAGAGTCTCTTCTCATCCAACAATGAAGTAATGGTATCTTCATCTGTTTGACATGGTTGCGGCCTCCTTAAGAACTACTACAGTCCCCTATCGGGTGATAGATTGATCAACAGCGAGACACGGTGTAGATCTCCCCAGCAGCAGGAGCAGCGGAGACGATGGATCGACATTCGACCGATCATCACTGCGTATTCTGGCACGAAGCTCTCTCTGGGAGAACGCCTGTTTGGGACAGACTCGAACTGGAAGATGCGGACTAGCCCGTCTCCCATATGGGCAGGACAGTCCTGCCGTTGGCCTCGTTCAGCACCTCTGCGAGCCCTAGGTACACGGCACTCAAGCCGCAGAAGACGCCTTCGTAGCCGGTCAAGGTGGCGATGAGAGCGTTTCCTGTTAACTCCCTTGCCGTCAGAAGGAAGAAGAGTATCGCCAGACTCATGAAGATGGTCTGGAGTACGCGATTCGTTTTGAGAGTGCCGAAGAACATAACCAGGGTGAACACGCCCCACATGAAGAAGTATGCCGCCAGCGACTTGTCCGTAGGTCCTTCAACGCCGAGACCGGTCCCGGGCAGCAAGAGCAAGACTACAAGAGTCCACCAGAACAGTCCATAGGACATGAAGGCCACCGTGCCGAAGGTGTTGCCCTTTCTGAACTCCATCACACCGACGATTATCTGGGCAATACCGCCATAGGCGAACCCCATGGCCAGGATCATGCTGTCCATGGGATAGAACCCGGCGTTGTGCAGGTTCAACAGCACGGTGGTCATGCCAAAGGCCAGCAGACCTAGGGGTGCTGGGTTAGCCAACTTGTCACTCATGTTACCTCCGATTCTGCCTAGATATTGCTTTGTTGCCTGTGCAGCAAAAAGGAGTAGCCTCTCTTCACCTCATACGTCAACGGGCTACTCCCCACTGCGCTGAGCTATGATGTGCATAGGCTGGGCTGTGATCGTGGCGGCTCGCGAAAAGAAGAGGGAACTGCACAGCCAGCGGATCGACAAACCCAGAAGGTAGAATCTGGTCGTCTCCCTCAGTGGACGACGTTGTTATGTCCTGTCGCTGTGGAGCTGATCAACAATATGGTGGATCAGTGGGTTCAGGATTGTGTCCGGCGTTGCACCTCAAGTATAACGTCTAGCTACATGTTGTCAAGGCCGCCTGTATGGACCGAACGGCATGGACGTTCAATGGTGGGTCGACGAGGCTTGCGGCGCTTCCGACGCGGCTGCAGCTACGGCGGACGCTGCTCGTAACACCAGAGTCGAGCCTGCCCTGCAAGTGAGCAATGTGCGCTCGGACTGGCCGGCTGAGCGCTCGATTGCCACTCTAGGTCTGTGAATTGCCTGGCTGTCGGGCGGAACGCTCCCGCCACCACAGAATCCCTCCCGGCAGGCTGGAGATGATGATAATGGCCTGCATGATGAGGGACATGGCCAGGGATTTCTGCTCCGGCACCCCCACCAGGTTGAAGAAGAAGACGTACGCGCTTTGATTCAATCCGATTCCGCCAATGGAGATCGGTATCAGAAGCACGAAGGTGAT
>JAUVXJ010000025.1 GCA_030603665.1 Chloroflexota bacterium
CGAGAGGGAGGCTGTCATCGGGTGTCCATCTGGGAGGAGGGCCAGGGCTTGACTGCCTCGTTGCACTGCTCACTCGACCCAAAGCTTTCGGTTGAGGAAGCTCACGAACTCAGCGAGCGGCTGGAAGATCATCTCTGCGACGAGATTCCCTCTCTTCAGCGAGTTGTCATTCATCTGGAACCGCCGCGACAGGCTCCTCCCCAGGTATAGACAGGTCCGAATTTCTGCCTCGTAGTTGGCCGTCTTGCACGGCGTGAGCGTGTGTCCGGTGACCCGCAGTGAACTCAGCGGTCAGACAGCTCGAGGGTGCCAGACTTGTTGTCACGCCCACAGCGACGGGTTCCCAGCGCTCGTTGACCAATTGGGCGCAACAATACTGTGACTGACACAGGGCAAAGAAATGGGCCGCAGGCTTGTCGTGCCGCGGCCCTACAGGTAGATTCAAAGCTCAGGCCAGGGGGCGCTACTCGGGAGGTACCTTATCCCCCGACCAATACCTCTCGATGACAGCCTCAGACAACAGGTCCGCCAGCCAGATATCGAACGCATCTCTCTTCCTCTGATCCAGAATCTCGGGATCCAGTTCCCTGTCCTCATCCCTCTCTTCAACTAGGATGATGTGGAAGCCATAGGGGGTTTCGACGACCTCGCTGATCTCTCCGGGCGGCAAGTCGAAGGCTACTTCCTCGAACTCTGCCACCATGCTGCCTTGAGGCAGCCAGCCGAGATCGCCGCCCAGCTCAGCACTCACTGTGTCCGTGGATACCTCTGTCGCCAGTGCTGCGAAATCCTCTCCCTGTTCGAGCCGACGGAGGGCGTCCTGGGCCTCCTCCTCTGTGTCCAGGAGGATGTGGCGGGCAAGTATGTGGGGTTCCGTCGTAGGCACCTGCTGGCCGATGAGCTCCTCCATCTTCTCAGCCAGGAGTGAAGCCTTCACAAGTTCCCTGTAGTCACCTTCTGTGAGCCCTGCGCCTTCCTGCAGTATACCCAGGGAGTTGCTATACAGCTCCTCGAACTCGGCTCTGGTCAGGGGGGGCGGCGCCTCCGTCGGGGTGATCTCAACCGTCGGGGTGATGGCGCCGGTGGATGGCGAGGGCAGCGGTGTGGGCTGTTCTCTCACGTACCCGAAGTCTTGCTCAATCCGGCGATCTATCTCGTCTGGAGAGACCATAATGCCCCGCTTTTCGGCGGCCTGACCAATCAGTTCCTCCTCTATCAAACTATCCAGAGCGGTCTGACTGGCCAAGAGTTCTCTCTGCATGGAGAGCTGAGAAAGCTGCTGATCGATGATGGTTAGCAGGAATGCGTCTTCCTCCGGGTCATACTGAGACCGCTGGGCGATGAGATTCTGCATGCTAGCATCGATGTTCATTCGCTCCAGCAGGACTATCTTCTGATATGCCTGGGTCGTTATAGGTACGCCATTGACTATCGCCACCGGCGCAGCAGGCTTCGCGATCAGCTCCTGGTATGCGCCATACCCCAGGACCACCAGGATCAGGCCGCCGATGGCGGCGGCCACGCCGATCAAGTTGAAACGCTGTCGGCGCTCCCTGTCGCGGCGAGATACCTGCTTCCGTGTGAGCGGAACCTCTTTCTTGATCTTTCTCTTGGCCATCTATTCCTCCACCGGGCCAGATAAGTTACAGTGGCCCTCGCTGTTCCAGTTGGGCCGGAGCGAGCATGACGATGCGTCGGCCAGTAGCCACAGGTACGGCCGGCAGTCTTCGATGTGGTGACGGGTACCCCGAGGTAAGAGTGAAGGAAAGGGCACAGGAACACAGGTTCCTATGCCCTGACGCGCTCGGGCTATGCCTCAGCCGCCGCGTGAGTGGTCGGCCGCATAGGGCATCAGAGCTACGTGCCGCGCCCTCTTGATCGCCGTCGCCAGACGGCGCTGGTGTCTGGCACAAGTCCCTGTCTTGCGTCGCGGCTTGATCATGCCCCGGTTCGTGACGTGCTGGCGGAGCATACTCACGTCCTTGTAGTCTATGGTGGCGCCCCTAGTGATGCAGAAGGAACACTTCTTCTTGCGGCCGAACCCGAATCTCTTCTTTCTTGGTGGTCTCTGTTGACGTCTCTGGGCCAAGGCTACTCACCCACTTCCTGTTGATCTGTGTCTTCGCTGTCCCGGTCCGAGGCGGTTTCTGGCTCGGTGAGTTCCTCGTCTGGCTCTTCCGAAGGCTCCTCACCCACTTCCTGTTGATCTGTGTCTTCGCTATCCCGGTCCGAGGCGGTTTCTGGCTCGGTGAGTTCTTCGTCTGGCTTTTCCGTAGGCTCCTCGGCAGGTTCTTCCTTCCGCATCTCCTTGGCCTGCCCGGCTCTGTCCGGCTCCTTTGGCGCCACCGGGGCCGGTATCTCGTCCGTCCTGATCAGGAGGTATCGGATCACCTCCTCAGTCAGGGCCAATTTGGCCTTCAGTTCCGAGATCGCTGCCGGCTCCACCTGAAGGTGAATCAAGATGTAGTGACCCTCACGGAAGTTCAGGATCGGGTAGGCCAGGCGTCGCCTACCCCAGGATTGACGGCGCAGTGTCTCGCCCCCACCGTCGGTGATCATCTGTTCGACTTTGGCTGTCAGCGTCTCCAGGTTCTCTTCTTCGACCTCCGGGCTGACGATGTACATGAACTCGTAGGTGCGCAATCAAGGTCTCCTTTCTTCGGGCTTGCCCCCAGCCCTTGCTGCGGGCAGAAAGTATTCGAGCACCGTGGTGCTCACACAACACTTTAGTATATCATTAATCTGGGCAGTAGTCAACATTCGTCTCGTCCTTGGAGAGACTGGCAACCGCGCGCCGGCCTGCAAATCAGCCCCAGCTGGTCTTCCGGGTGGAACCTGTGATACCTTGGGGTCCCGTTTCCTCGATCTATCCTAGAGTAACCAGGCCACCGCTGAACGACTCAGCGACTCGGGCGGAACGGCTGTGCTCCCAGGCCGTTGTCCCCTTCCACGGCGAACGGCTCCGCATCACTCTGCTCCTCAGCGAGGGAAGTCTTCTCGCCGTCTCCACTCTTTGTGTTCGATGCTTGAGAGGCCCCTGCCTATGACGGCGTGGTCGCTCTCCAGGTGCTACCGTCGGACCCGTCTTCCACGTAGATGCCCAGGTCGGCGAGTCCGTTCCGGATCCTGTCAGCCAATTGATACTCCCTGGCCGAGCGCAGATCGCTGCGCACCGACACTAGCAGTTCGATAAGAGGCTCCGCCTCTGTGGCTGGCGTCTCGCCCAGAGCATCCAGCGGGATACTTTCAGCCAGTTCGGACTTGCCCGCGACAGCCAGTTCATCGCGAATAGCGACAGCCAGCTCTCTGAAGGGCGTGGAGTCTGCGGTGACTTTGGTCTCCTGGAGCGTCAGTCCGAGCACTCCGGTGACTTCTCGCAGCACGTCCTGGCTGGCAGCCAGCGCTGAGGGTGGGACCCCTGCATCGCGAGCCTGGTTGATAGCCCGGCCCAGATCGAAGAGGTGGCCGATGGCTCGCGCTGTGTTGAAGTCATCGTCCATGGCCTCCAAGAAATCACGCCGAGCTTCTTCAGACGCTGCCAGTAGTTGCTCCCCCCCGGTGTCTGCCACGACCGACGCAGGTCTCAAGGCAGCACGCAATCTCTCCAGACCTCGATCAGAAGCCAGGATGCCCTCTTCGCTCCAGGTGACAGGACTCCTGTAGTGAGAGGAGAGGATGAACAGGCGAATGGCGTCGGGATTGTATCTCTTCAGCGCGTCGTCGCAGCTGATGAAGTTTCCGAGATGGCGGGTCATCTTCTCCTGATCTGCGCTGGGCCGGAGAAGGCCATTGTGCAGCCAGTACTGGACAAAGGGGGCCTTGCCCGTGTAGCTCTCTGACTGCGCGATCTCGTCCTCGTGGTGGGGAAAGATGACGTCTTCCCCCCCGCCATGGATGTCGATCTGGTCTCCCAGGAACTGAGTTACCATAGCGGAGCACTCGATGTGCCAGCCGGGCCGTCCCTTGCCCCATGGACTGTCCCAACTGGGCTCCCCAGGCTTGGCAGCCTTCCACAAGGCGAAGTCCAACTCGTTTTCTTTCCTGGTGTCCACCTTAACCCGGGCGCCGGCTCGCATCGCCTCGGGCGATTGCCGGGTGAGCTTGCCATAGTCGGGATCGCTGGAGATCCGGAAATAGACGTCGCCATCCACCTCGTAGGCATGCCCCTTATCGATCAACCCCTGCACCATCTCTTGAATCTTGGGGATGACCTCCGTAGCCCTGGGGTAGTGTGTCGCCCGCTGGATGTTGAGCGCATCCATCTCTTTCAGGAAGCGCGCTATGTACTTCTCTGCCAGCTCTTCGATCCGCACGCCCAGCGAGTTGGCGGTCTCTATGATGCGATCCTCAATGTCGGTGAAGTTCTGAACATGCTTCACCTCAAGACCGCGGTACTCGAGGTAACGTTTGATGGCATCGAAGACCAGGTAGGACATCGCGTGCCCTACGTGGCACGGCCCGTACACGTTGGGGCCACACACGTACATGCGGACCCGACTGCCCTCCAGGGGCACGAACTCCCGTTTTTCTCGACTGAGCGTATCGTAGACTCTCAAGACCATTTCACACACTCCTTCCGTTCACCGATGATAGTTAGTGTAGACGGGATGCCATCTTGCATGGCATCCCGCCAAACAGGCGCATTTGGCTATCATCAGCGCGAAAAGGAACTCTGGAGTTGTGTCACTCTTCGAATGCATCTATCTCTTCCCAACAGGGCGATCACGGCAGCCAGATTGGGTCCGTGAACGCTTCCCGTCAAGCCTGCTCTGATAGGAAACATGACCTCTCGGGCTCCGAGATTCCGTCGCTCTTTCAGCAATGCCCTCAGATTCTGCAAGACAGTGTTGGCTGCCGCGATGTCCAGGATCTCAAGCGACCGCACCTTGTCGACGAACGCAGCCAGCACCTCACCGGCCGCCGGTGCCCTCATCGCCTCGGCTGCCTCGCCCGTGTAAGCGAGTTCGTCGATGAAGGCAAAGGCCACGTGGGCAGGTATCTGGCCGAGGCTGTCCACTTCCTCACGCACGTTGTCCACCAGCAGCTTGAGCCACTCGGCTGGCGAGTACGCTGTGTCTTCGCTTTGCTCCTCTCGGCCGTACGCTTCCCTGAGGTACGGTGCCACCGCATGAGCCATCCTATCCACAGGCAGGTGCCGGATGTACCACCGGTTGAACCAGTTCAGGCGCTCCAGGTCGAAAACCGCAGGGCTGACCGAAATCCGATCCCAAGTGAATCTGTCTATCAGGTCCTCCGCACTGAGGATCTCCTGCGTATCCCCTGGTGACCATCCGAGCAGGGCGAGATAGTTGACCAGAGCTTCAGGGAGGTACCCATTCTGCTTATAGTCGGCTACCGACACGTCCCCCTGTCTCTTGCTCAGCTTCCCGCCGGCCTTGTCTAGGATCAAGGGCAGATGGACGAAGTGGGGAGGATCCCAGCCAAAAGCTCGGTAGAGTAGCACGTGACGAGGGGAGCTGGGTATCCAGTCGTCCGCCCGCAATACGTGGCTCACCTCCATCAGGTGGTCGTCCACCACGCTGGCCAGGTGGTAGGTGGGATAGCCGTCGGACTTCATGATCACGAAGTCGTCCAGAGTGTCGTTGGCGAAGCTGATCTCGCCACGTAGGAGATCACGAAACGACGTTTCGCCCTGTCTAGGGGTCATGAAGCGGATCACAGGTTCTGTCCCCTCGCTCTCATACCCTTCCCTATCGGCATCGGTCAGCGCTCTGCACCGCCTGTCGTAGCGTGGGGGGCGACCGCGACGGCGCTGTTCCCGCCGCATCTCCTCCAATCGCTCGCTAGAACAGTAGCAGTGATACGCGAGTCCTGAGTCCAGCAACCGTGTGGCGTGGGAACGGTAGATGGCCAGTCTGTCCGACTGGTGATATGGGCCGAGGCTTCCTTCCTTTCCCGGTCCCTCATCCCAGTCGATTCCCAGCCACCGAAGCCCCTCCAGAATCGCGCGCTCAGCCTCTTCGCTACTGCGAGCCACATCGGTGTCCTCAATACGCAGAATGAATGACCCGTTGTGGTGGCGAGCGAAGAGCCAGTTGAACAGGGCTGTCCGCACGTTCCCGAGATGGAGCTCTCCCGTTGGGCTTGGGGCGAAACGTACACGGGCACTCTCAGCCATGGTCGGGGGCCTGGAGTTGACGAAACGCGTCCACTATCATGCTCGCAGCAAGCGAGATAGGTATCTTGTTGGTATTGATCACCAGGTCGTAGAGAGTGGGATCCAGCCAGTCAACTCGATGGTATCTGCGCACGTAGTCTTTTCGCGCCTGGTCACTGGCCTTCACGCTTCTCGCGGCTTCCTCTTGCGAAATGCCATCACGCTCGGCCAGCTCGATCACTCGCCGTTCGAAGGGGGCTACGATTTGCACGTGAACAGCCCCGGGCATGTCGTGGAGAAGTGCCTGGCCACCTCGTCCAGCAATGACCACATTGCCTTCACGAGCGAGGTCGCGGATCACCATCCCTACCATATCAATATAGTCCTTCAGCGTCACCGTGAACGAAGGCACGGCGGGTGAGAAGATCCCTCCAAACGGTCGCCGCACGGATGCGGCGGTCTCTCGCCTCCAGGTCTCCGCGGTGCTGGGCACGGGAGGCATGGCATTGACAGCCCGCAGAATGCGGTCGACCACGTCTCTGCGCCCTTCGAAGGCGATCTCCTGCAAGGCGATCTTGGGAACGCCCGCATCCCCGGCCGCTCTGTTGATGATCTCCCGGTCCACGAGTCTGAAGCCGAGCATCGCGGTGACCTCGGCTGCAATCTCACAGCCACGACTGGCCATCTGTCTGGAGATGGTGATCACACTCATGTGGCTTGGCTACTGTTTCCTTGAGTGACGGTTGTTGCGCTGGGCGAAGATCATTCGTCCCTGCGCGGTCTGGAGGACCTTAGTCACCGTGACGTCCAGGCTCTGGTTCATGTGCCTGCGGCCATCTTCCACGACCACCATCGTGCCGTCGTCAAGATAGCCTACACCCTGGTTGGGCTCCGTTCCCTCTTGAATGATACGCACCTTCAGCGTCTCTCCGTGGAGGACGGCGGTCTTCACCGCATTCGCCAGCTCATTGATGTTCAGTACCCTGACGCCCTGTAGCTGTGCCACCCGATTGAGGTTGTAGTCGTTGGTGAGGATAGGACAACCGAGGCTCTTGGCCAGCTGCACCAGCTTGCCATCGGCGTCCCTTATCTCCTCTGCTGCGTCCATATCCGTGATGCGGATGGGCACTACGGATTCCTGCTGTAGCTTGTTCAGAATGTCCAACCCTCGACGGCCTCTCTTGCGTCGTAGAGCGTCGGAAGAATCGGCGATGTACTGTAGTTCGCCGAGGATGAAGCGGGGTACGAGCAACGTTCTTTCGACGAAGCCCGTCTGGGCGATGTCGGCGATGCGACCATCGATGACGACGCTTGTGTCCAGAAGAACCACCTGATCGTCGGAGCGTTGTGGGTTGCCCTTTCCGAGAGAGGAGCCCCACAGGTATTGGAAATCATCTGCACGCATGATCATGATGCTCATGCCCAGGAGGCCGAAGACCACGCTGGACAGCAGCGGCATGATCGTCCGCAAGCTTGATGGCAAGAAGGACAGGGTGAAGGCCAGCGGTAAGGAGATGACCAGGCCAGCGGACAAGCCAATGATCCCCATGAACAGATGACGCGCTGGTATCTGCTTCACCTTCCTGCGCGCCCAGAGCGCCGGCCTTATCGTCAACCACGGCGTCAGTAGCAGGCCCAGGCCAGCCCCCGCTATGGCCAGCGACAGTGCAGGGCGCAGGTAGGGGACGGCAAAAGCGTCGACGGCCCCCGATCTGGTGGCTATGTAGTCACCCACGCCCCAACCCACTGCGGCAAACGCGATCATGCCCACGAAACGTAGTAAGAGCTCAGTTCGCTTCACGGCGTGCCTCCAAATCGCCTACCAGAGGGGCCCCAGATAGCAAAAAGAGTGTACCCTAGAGTACACTCATGTCAGAGAACGACTCGCTCGCGTTGACCTTGTCGCGCTTCACATCCTTGCATGGATGTGATACAACAAATGAATGAGATGAGTCCGTGCGCCTGCGCTGCCTCGGCGCGCAGCGAGGTTCTCAGCGCGGATCCCGGTCACGCTCGTCAGGCATCGCTCATGACATGTGCCTGTCTCTCGGTACGAAGGGGCCCTGGCAGGACTTGATACCTGAGAGACTCCCTTCAGCCTAATAGTACCAGATTGCCAGTCGTTTGTCAAGGTAAGTGTAGCCCCGTTGGGCAGAAACCTGCCCCCGGGCCGGAACTGGGCGCATTCTCATCGAGAGACAGTGAGGCCCGCCCTCGGCTGAGTGGAATACGATTCGCCGGCCGGAGCGTTGATTTGCCCTTGGGGACGGATCGGCCGCCGCAACTGGTCGGAGGCTTGCCCTACCGTCGTGGGAGCGAGGTTCGGTCGCCACTCCCCGCTCCTGAGGTCTGGTGCGAATGGTGTGCATCAGGCCGAGGACCGAAGCACGCTGGGGGGGCCTGCGGAGTGCGCGGGCAGGCGACGAAGGCGCGTCGGTACCATTCCGGATGCAGAATTGCTATAATGGTGGCGGTCTGTTGCTGGGAGAGTAACGATGCGAATCGCCATCACCGGAGCAAAGGGACAGCTGGGAAGGAGCCTGACCGAGTCGTTTCAGAGTCACGAGCTACTGCTCATCGACCTTCCGGAGCACGATGTTACACAGAGAGACATAATACCGCTCATCTCCGATTTCGGGCCGGAGTTGGTGATCCACGCCGCGGCTATGACTGACGTGGACGGTTGCGAGAGGGAGCCCGACGTGGCGTATGGCGTCAATGCGCTGGGCACTCGAAATGTGGCCCTGGCCTGTCAGCGGTGCGATGCTCCCATGCTCTACATCAGCACCGACTACGTCTTCGATGGTACTAGCGATGAGCCCTACCTGGAGTATGACGAGCCCAACCCCACCAGCGTGTATGCACGGTCCAAGCTGGCTGGCGAAGAGTTCGTGCGCGACCTGGTGAACAACTTCTACATCGTGCGGACCGCCTGGTTGTATGGCCGCAACGGCAACAACTTCGTGGAGAAGATGATCCAGTTGGCCGATCGGGGTAGCGAACTCTCTGTGGTGTCAAACGAGTTCGGCTCTCCGACGTATGCTCCTGACCTGGCAGAGGCCATCTTCCGTCTGAGTCAACACCCGCTATACGGGATCTACCACCTGATCAACGAGGGGAGTTGCTCCCGATACGAGCTCGCCTGCAAGGTACTGGAATTGGCAGGGAAGAGAGACGTCCAGCTACGTCCCGGGAAGATCTATGCTCGGGCCGCCAAGGTGCCACGCCGCGCGGTGCTGCGCAACTTCTGTGCTGCAAGGCAACTGGGCATCGTGCTGCGTCCGTGGGAAGACGCGCTGCGGGCATACTCTGAGGAGAGGAATGGTGCGTGACAGTGTTGACATGCCGATCTTCGAGCGGTTCCCCGAATACATCCGGGCCATTGTCGTCGCCGAGAGGATCAACAACCAGGGCGTGCAGCCAGAGGTGGAGGACTTGTTGCGTGAGGCGGAGGCCCGCTGCGAAGCCCTCTTCGCCCAAGAGGGCCTGACCGGTCACCCCCGTATCGCCGGTTGGCGGGAGGCGTACAGAACACTGAACATGAGGCCTGGCAAGAACTACTCCTCGGTGGAGGCGCTTGCCCGACGGGCGAGAGGTGGCTCTCCGGTACCGTACGTCAATACCCTGGTGGCGTTGATGAACGGCTTTTCGCTCCAGCACCTGGTGCCGTGTGGAGGGGACGATCTGGACGCAGTCGAAAACGATCTCGTGTTGCGCCTGGCCGAGGGAGACGAGAAGTTCGTGCCTTTGGGGAGCAAGCGAGTCGAGCATCCGGAACCTGGCGAGGCTGTATACGTGGATGCAGACCAGGTGCTGTGTCGCCGGTGGAACTGGCGGCAGGGCGACCGGACCAAGGTCACCCCATCCAGCCGCAACGTGCTGATAAACATCGATTGTCTGCCGCCTGTGGGAATGGCGGAGGCGGAAGCACTCGTCGTTGAACTGGTTGAGCTCGTGAATCGCTCGAGCAGCTGTTCGGTCCGGCATTACCTGATCACCGCCAGCGAGCCGATTGCGGAACTGGGCTAGAATGAAACGGCCCCTCATCTCTGTGGTCATCCCCAACTGGAATGGGGTCCGTCACCTGCCCACTTGCCTGGAGTCCCTTCGAAACCAGACCTATCCCCGTGTCGAGGTTATCGTAGCGGACAACAACTCCCATGACGGTTCACTCGAACTGCTTGCGAGGCAGTATCCTGAAGTGAGGGTCATAGCCCTCGCTGAGAATCGAGGCTACGCAGGAGGGGTGAACGCCGGCATAGACGCAGCCGAGGGCGAGATCCTCGCCGTCCTGAACAATGACACCAAGGTGGATCCCAGGTGGTTGGAGGAGCTGTGGGCGGGCTTGGAGAGACACCCCGAAGCTGGTTCGGTTACCTCCAAGATCCTTCTTTTCGACGAACGCAAGATTTTCAATTCGGCGGGCGATCTGTACGGCACAGACGGTATTCCGGTGAACCGGGGTGTGTGGGAGGAGGACCAGGGCCAGTTCGATGAGGAAGAGGAGGTATTCAGCCCTTGCGGAGGGGCCTGCGCCATCCGCCGATCCATGCTGGATGACCTGGCGTCGAGAGGACAGGAGCAGCCCTTCGATGAGGATTTCTTTGCGTATTGCGAAGACGTCGATCTGGGTTGGCGGGCGCAGTTGGCGGGCTACAGGTGCCTGTACGTGCCCACGGCTGTAGTCTATCATCGTCTGAGCGCAACGGGTGGCGGCAAGATCGCCAGCTTCTACACGGGTCGCAACTTCATCTACGTCTTGGCCAAGAACTATCCGGCGTCGCTCTTCAAGAAGCACTGGCGGCGCATTATCCTTGCCCAACTCAGCATCAGCTGGGAGGCGCTGCGGGCATGGCGCGGAGAAGCCGCCAGAGCTCGCTTACGCGGGCAACTGAGCGCGCTTCGGAACCTGCGGCGGATGCTGGGCAAGCGGCGGGCCATTCAGGACAACCGCGCGGTGAGCGAGCAGTACGTAGAGTCGGTCCTTCTCAGCTAGGAGAGGCTGTGGAGATGGAGCATCCCTTACTGTCCATTGTAGTCCCTGCATACAACGAAGAGCGCAGGTTGCGAGAGACTCTGCCGCGGATTGTGGACTTCGTGCGGGCTCAGGACTACGCGACAGAGGTGATCGTGGTGGACGACGGAAGTTCGGACGGCACGGCCAGCGTGGTGGAGGGGATCGCTGCCGATACCCCACTTGTGCGGCTGATCAAGAACGAGCATCGCGGCAAGGGTTTCGCAGTGAAGACGGGCGCGCTGGCCGCGTCAGGTGACTACGTATTCCTTTGCGATGCTGATCTATCGATGCCTATCGAGGATGTGGCCAAGTTCCTCCCCCCGGCCCTGGAGGGTTATGACGTGGCCATAGGCTCCCGTGAGATCGAGGGTGCCAGGAGGTATGACGAACCAGGGCTCCGCCACCTCATGGGGCGGGTCTTCAATACCCTGGTCCGGCTGCTGGCGGTGAGGGGCTTCCAGGATACCCAGGCGGGCTTCAAATGCTTCGCCCGCGGGGCCGCCCGCGAGATGTTCTCTTACCAGACCATGGATGGGTTCGGCTTCGATGTAGAGATCCTGTTCATCGCCCAGAGGCGAGGTTATCGCATCGTAGAGGTCCCCATCAACTGGTACTACGTGAGCAATAGCCGTGTGAGCCCCGTAGGCGATTCGGTGCGCATGTTTCGTGAGATCCTCCAGGTGCGCATGAACGATTGGCGTGGCCGGTATGATGAAGTCTGAATGATATCTCACCACACTGCGTGGTCAATACGGTGCCTGCGGCACAGTTGACGCGTGCAGGAGCGTGCGCATCGACGGAGTGCTTGACAAATCGAATAGGAAGGTTTGGTGGGTCAACAAATGAAACTCAAAGATAAGGTCATCGTTGTAACCGGCTCAACGCGCGGGATTGGGCGGGCGATAGCTGAAGCGTGCGCCAGGGAAGGCGGACGAGTTGTGATCTGCTCGCGCGACGCCAAAGCGGTCGAGAAGGCAACCGAGGAGCTGACGCAACAGGGCTTCGAAATATCCGGGCTGAAGTGCGATGTGTCTGTTCCCGACGACGTGGAGAAGCTGCTCCAGCATGCCATCGAAACCTGGGGAAGGGTGGACGTGTGGGTCAACAATGCCGGGTTGTCGGGAGGCTATCGCCCACTCGACGAGATGAGTGCAGAGGAGATCGCGGAGATAGTTGACGTCAATCTCACGGGCACTCTCAGAGCCTGCCGCATCGTCATCCCCCACTTCGTCCAACAGGGGGGAGGTGTCTTGATCAACATCAGTGGCAAAGGCGGACGAGGGGATCCCTCGCCCTTCATGACTGTCTATGGGGCCACGAAAGCGGCTATCACCGGTCTGACGAAGAGCCTGGCCCAGGAGAACAAGGAGTATCCGATCTCCATCCATTCGGTCTTGCCCGGTATGGTGGAAACCGACCTGATGAGAGATGTCAAGACCAGCCCGAGGGTCGCAGACGTCGCCGAGGGTCTGCCCTACGTATTGAAGGCGATGGGTGTCCCGCTGGATGAGGTGGGGCGCTTCGTAGCCGGGATCGCCGCTCAGGAGCCCGGGAAGGTGACGGGCAAGAGCTACTCCTTGCTGAAGGGTCCACGGCTCATGCGGGGCATTGCGCTTCTCATGTGGTACAGGCTGACTGGGAAGATTACGGGCAATGGATGACGGTGCTGGCCCAGGCGGCGGCGGAGGTGTGGCGTGGAGTACGAAGACATACTGGGTGATCTCGCGCCCTGTGGCCTGAGCTGCCGCAAATGCTTCGCCAACTCCCAGGGTGACATAGCCATGCTCAGCGCTCAGTTGCGGGAGCGACTGGGTTCATTTGACGTCTACGCGGAGGGGTTTTCAGCTTTCCTTCCGGCCTTCAAGGACTATCCCCCTTTCAAGGAGTTGCTGGCCTACCTTGCCCAGGGACACTGCGACGGGTGTCGTGGAGGCACCTGTCTGTATCCCAACTGTGGGGTCACTATCTGCTATCAGGACAAGGGTGTGGACTTCTGCTTTCAATGCGACGAGTTCCCATGTGACAGGACCAACTTCGACCCACACCTGGAAGCCAGGTGGCGTCAGATGAACGAGCGAATGGGTGAGGTCGGCGTTGAAGCCTACTATGACGAGAGCAAGAATCTGCCTCGATATCGGTGACCGCTGCCTGTCTGTTAGGACGCCGAGAGGCGGGCGAATGCCGATTGTGCGGGGTATTCCCGGCGCAGCGTCAATGGATGGCGCTTGATGAACTCCAAGCAACGTCCTCCCACCGACTACCGCGGTATGCGGAAGCGCCATGAACGATGGCTGCTGGTCGTCGTCATCGTCGTCTTGGTGGTGGTCGGGGGTGGCCTGATAGGATTGATCTTCGGTTGGAGCCAGGTGCTCTCGGCTTTACCCTGCTTGCTGGGCGGGGCTGGCGTTATAGGGGGATTGTACCTGTTGTGGACCGTGCTCGAGCGGTGGGCTGAGAGCTGAGGACCCCTGGATTAGACAGAGTAGGGGTTGAGATACGGTGGTGACAGGACTGCCTCAACTCAGAGTTGATCCTCTGCCAACCCTGCAGGCCTCAAGCAACGAGGCTCTTCAGTATTTCCTACGCCGCGACCTGCTGGGCGAAGAGGTAGGCTCCATGGAGGCGCTCTGGGAGCTTCCTCAGGTAGTCAAGATCCTGCGCAAGCAGCAAGCTGATGGCTCATGGAAGTACCCCGGGGGCAAGCCCAAAATCCGTTCCCAAAAGAACTACGACCAGCTCCAGACCTACAAGGTACTCATGGACCTGGTGGAGAAGTATGGCCTGACCAGGGACCATCCGGCCATCGAGAGGGCCGCGGCTTTCCTCTTCAGTTTCCAGACGGAAGAGGGCGACTTCCGGGGCATGTACTGGAACCAGTACTCGCCCAACTACACGGCCGGTATGACGGAACTGCTTGTCAAGGCTGGGTACGGAGATGATACTCACGTGGAGAAGGTGTTCTCATGGTTGCTTTCCTTGAGGCAGGATGACGGGGGATGGGCGGTTCCCATGCGCACCGGAGTCCCCGAGGGCACCTCTACCGTCAAAGAGGCCTTCTGGGCGGAGGAAACCATCCAGCCCGACAGATCTAAGCCTTTCTCCCATTGGTGCACTGGGATCGTGCTGCGGGCGTTCGCCGCTCACGACGACTACCGTCAGGCGGCAGAAGCCCGGGCCGCAGGGGAACTCCTCAAATCCCGGTTCTTCAAGTCAGATCCGTATCCAGATCGCAAGGCGGCCTACTTCTGGGAGAAGATCAGGTATCCCTTCTGGTGGACGGATATCCTTTCGGCGCTCGATTCCCTTTGGTGGCTGGGGTTTTCAGGGGAGGATCCAGACATCAAGAGGGGGCTGGACTGGCTGATGGACAACCAGGAAGACTCCGGCCTGTGGAAGGCGCGCTACCTCAGCGGGGGCGACAAAGACATCCACCTCTGGACCACTGTACACGTCTGCCGCGTGTTGAGGCGTTACCGGGACTGAGCCTGGATGTCAGTGGCGCGTTCCGGGATAATCAGGGGAATAGGCACATAACGTGGCGAATGGCCGAAAAGCACGGCCTGCCGTGCCGTACGGCGTCAACAGGCGGTAAGATGTCCGCACAGTCAGTAGTCAGTCCGAGGTAGCGGGGAGGCTTGTTCATGGACCTGTGGAGGTTCTTTGATATAACCCATCGGGAGCACGTTGTCTGGAACCCGATAAGCATTGAAAAGCTCGAGGAGCTCATCGCGCTATTGCGACTGAGACCAGGGGCGCGGGTGCTTGACATCGCTTCTGGTAAGGGCGAGTTCCTCGTCCGGCTGGCCGAGCGGTACGGGATTGAAGGAGTGGGGGTGGATCTCTCGCCCTACTGTGTCGCCGATGCCCAGCGGAAGCACCAGCAACGGGTGCCCGAGGCGCACCTGCGTTTTCTGGAGATGGAGGGGGCAGACTATGCGCCGGATGAACTGGAGAGCTTCGATGTCGTGGCCTGCATCGGGGCGAGCTGGATCTATGGCGGGCATAAGGGGACGCTAAGCGCGTTGGCAAGCATGGCGGCAGGGGAGAGTTGGATCGTCGTGGGTGAGCCCTACTGGCGGCAGCCGCCGGCGGAGGAGTACCTGGCAGCAATCGGAGAGCAGCGCAGCACCTACGGGACCCACAAGGAGAATGTGGAGGTCGGGCAAGCGCAAGGTCTGGAGCTAGCATACACGCTGGTGAGCAGTCCGGACGACTGGGATGGGTATGAGGGGCTGCAGTGGTGTGCGGCGGAGCGGTGGGCGCGTGCGCACCCGGAGGACCCGGATGTAGAGGCGGTGCTGGAGCGGGTGCGCAGAAACAAGATGGCGTATCTGACGTGGGGGCGTGAGACGTTGGGGTGGGCGATCTACGTCTTCATGAAGGGGGCGTACGGCCTGAAGCCTGGGTGTTGAGACCTCCCCAACGGCCAGCGGCGCCAGACGGTGGAGCGGCTTCTTGCCCTCCTGGGCCTGCTCCGGGCTGGGCACTGAGGCCTCGTCGGGCCTTGGGTGCCCGCCCACTGCGGAGCCACAGGAAAGGTGATGGGAACCGCGAGGGTGGGCAACGAATCTGCGAGGATCGTGAGAGATAGGATAGACAAGCGAGACCTGCTGTGGGTCCTGGCCTATCCCCTCTATCAACTCGTGGGGACCCTCCGCCACGAGCTAGGCCACGCCGTGGTCGCGCTCTTGCTCGGCGGAAAGATAGAGAAGCTCGTCTTTTGGCCGACGCGGACTGAGGCGGGTTTCCACTGGGGCTACACTGTCTGGTACGGCCGCCCCGCTGTGATCGTCACCGCCGCTCCGTACATCCTCGACCTGGTTGTCTTCGGCGCGTTCTTCCTGATCTGCACCCGGGTGCGCTTCCGGCGACACTGGGTGTGGGTCAATCTAGTCATCGTGGGGCTCATCTCCCCCTTCGTGAATTCGGTTTATAGCTACGTGAGGGGCGTCATGGGTGCCGGCGACGTGGCCAGGCTTTTCGTGGAGCTGCCAGAGGGGTTGGTGCACGGCTTCTTCGCCGTGACCATAGTGATCTACGTGGTAGGCTTGCTCTTCATTCTATGGCCCAGGGCCAGGGCAGTCTTCGATCGGATTGAATGAAGCGTGGCGCCCTTATGCCTCTCTCACGGCCAGCATCCCAGGCCTCGCCGGTGAACCGGTAGGGGTTGGGTACGTCCCCGCCCGCCACCGGCACGCCGAAGGGATCGTAGGCGTAGTTGGTCTCTACGTCGCCTGAGCTATCGAGTAGCTGCCGCACGCTCCCCAGCCCATCGTGCACGTAGTACAGCCTCGTGGGCTGCTGCTGCGCAATGATGTCCAGCCCGTAGAGGTACACAGCCTCGGTGTCGCTGATGACCACGGGCAGCGTCGCCGCCAGGTCCAGGGCGTACTGCGTGGTGTCTCCAGCGACGGTCTTGCTGGTCCTGGCCCCGTCGCTGCTGTAGGCGAATTCGCTTCCTAGGGTTCAGTCCAGCCGCCTCCTTGCCTCGAGAAACCTCCCCGCCCACTGCGTCACCCTCCGGGCGGCCAACGAAGACACGCCCGCAAGACTACTCTAACTCTATCGGTCCGTAGCCTGGCCAGTCGCTCAGGGCTTCCAGCGTCTTGTTGGGAGTGCCGCTGTAGACGCCTGCCTCACGGGCCAGTTCTATGAAGCGCTCCAAGGGCGCTGCTCGGAAGTACCAAACGTCCGCCACGCTGCTCTCTGGTTGCAGCGCCCCATCCTCGTAAGGCAGTACGAGGTCCACCGTGAACCCGTGCGTGGGGTAGAATAGGGTGACGTCGTAATAGAGGGGCCCCGAGATAGGGCGACGCGCAATGTACTTCTCTGGAGGACCATACCTGTCGATCAGGCGGCCCAGAGTGACGCCCCGGTAGGGGCAGATCGTGATGTACTTGAGTACACCTTCCTCTATGGAGAAATAGTTGCACGTACTGAGGAGGCCAGCACTACTACGCCAGTGTATGGTGACGCCCGCCACTTCCTCACCGCCTCGAGTCGACCGGGTATAGCTGCCTCTACGCACCGACCGTGTGTCCACGAATCTCGTCGTGCTCATGAACTCAGCGACGTCCTCCTCGGTGGATTCGCCGGGGATCAGACCTTGCCAGCACGGGGGCTCGCATGGTTCGCCGGTGAGCAAGCTCATGTCGAGGGGCGGGGGCTCGCCACAGCCGTGGGACGTCGCGGCGATGAGGAGCGCCATGCAGAGGAACGGTATTGAGATGGGCGCTGCGACTCGCGGGAGCTGGGATCTCATGATGCAAGTGTCCGGATAGGCGCACTATCGTAAGGATCTGGCGGCACGAGGTGAAACCGAGTCGAGAGGATTGTAGCAGAGCCCATATGAGTTGGCAATGGGGGAGGGGCGGCTAGCTGGCGGGCCTGTTCTGGTCGAGAAGGAGGAGAAGCAGGGCGACGGACGCGGCTATACCTCCCCCACCGCCAGCGTCTCCAGCCGGTGGAGCGGCTTTTTCCCCGCCTCTGCCTGCTCCGGGCTGGGCACCGACGCCTCGTCCGGCTTGTCCGAGACGCCGAACAGCAGACAGCCACGTTCCCTGAGTGTGATGGCTGCGGCCCGCACTTCCTCGGTGATGGCTATGCGCTGGGAGAGGACCTCCTCGGCTGAAGCGCCCGGCAGATCCCCAAAGCGGGCCACGGTGGTTTGGTACTCGTTGTAGCGAAAGGCCTTGAAGGGGGTGGGATCGCCGGCCTCCACGCGCTCCCATACGTCGTCGTGAATGGAGGTCAGTCCTGTAGCGGCCAGCTCTGGACGGCGACCCTGGACCGTGGCGATGAAGTCCTCGAAGCCTTGCATGGATCCGCTCTCAACCTGACCGATGAGCGCCTCCAGCTCCCACAGACCAGCCCCCAGGATGAGACAGACATACGCCAGGTAGTCCTGATTATCCGCGGTGAAGGCGTGGTAGGCTGACTGGTTGAGCTCTTCGTACGCAGTGCGGAACGCCGTCTCGTCGAAGCGGGGTCCCAGCAGGTCGCCCACCGTGCGCTTGACGCCCTCCACCCGGGCTTCGTCGATGACCTTATCGTTCCGTCCCCGTGCGCCGACGGCCGTCTTGTCCACGTCTACGACCACGGCGGTGGTTTCGTCCAGCGCGAAGCTCTGATCCTCCAGGAAGCGCAGGAAATCGGGTAGAGCGGACCAGCGGTTGGCCAGGTACAGGGATGCTTCCACCTCCGTCTGGAGAGGACTGCTCAGATCGTCTGCTCCGATGAAGGCCCATCCAGGCCAGTTGCCTGCAGCGCACAGGTTCTGGAAGGCTGTGCCGTCGTTCATTCGCGTGTCTCCGACGTAGACGATGCGTTGGATGCTGCCCCGAGGGATCTCGACCCTTCGGCCGTGGCGCAGCATCTCGGCCAGCACCGCGCCGTAGACGGGTTCGGCCTTGCGGGGTAGGGCCCTGGCCTCGAGGCTGAGGTTCGCGCGAAGATCATCCACGGATGGCAAACGAGGGTCGGCCGGGATCAGGTTTCGATAGACGATGAAGTCTCCCAGACTCTCGTAGAGGGAGGTCAGTCCTGTTGTCTGGTACGTCATGGGCTTCTCCGTAGCTGCACGGCATGCCGTGCAGCTACGGAGGGGTCAAGCCTCTCCATCAGCGCACCCACCCCTGGGCCACCAACAGTTCCGCGTTGTGGATGGATCCACCGGCGGCGCCGCGAAGGGTGTTGTGGCCCAGTACCACGAACTTGAAGTCCAGTATAGGGCAGGGGCGGACGCGTCCTACGGTGACGCACATCCCCCTTTCCATGTCGCGATCTCGCAGGGGCTGTGGCCGGTTGTCCCGGTCACTGACCAGGATGGGTCGAGGGGGCGAACTCGGTAGCTCTGCCAGCTCTGGGGAGGTGGCAAACCCCTGCCAGGCGGCGATCACGTCATCCAAGGTTGCGTGGCGTTCCAGCTGGACACTCACGCACTCGGTGTGGCCATCGCGAACGGGCACGCGATTGCACTGGGCGCTGATGACGAAGAGCGCGTTCTCAATCTCTCCGTTGCGCAATTGCCCCAGCAGTTTCTGGGGCTCAGTCTCCAGCTTGTCCTCCTCCCCCGGGATCAAGGGCAAAACGTTGTCCAGGATATCCAGCGCCGACACGCCGGGATAGCCTGCCCCGGAGACGGCCTGCATGGTGACCACCGACACCTTGCGCACCTCATAGGTTTCATGGAGCGGCTTGAGCGCCACCGCCAGCTGCGTGGCTGAGCAATTGGCGCTGGCCACGATGAAACCCTTCCCTCCGCGACGCTGGCGCTGCACATCGATGAGGGCCGTATGCTCCGCATTCACCTCTGGTATGAGCAGCGGAACGTCGTCGTCGAGCCGGTGGGCAGAGGCGTTCGTACAAATGGCTGTTCCCGCCTGGGCGAGGGTCTCCTCCACTGGGCCGGCCACGTCCGAAGGGAGCGCGGAGAAGACCAGAGGGCAGTCCGGCACCTTGTCGATGGGTTGCACGATAAGGTCACGGACGGCGGCGGGCATGGGTGTGGGGAGCAGCCAGTGGCAGGCTTCTGCGTAGGGCCGGCCGGCCGAAACGTCTGACGCGCCCAGGGCAACTACCCTGAACCAGGGGTGGTGGGCAAGCAGTTGCACGAACCGTTGTCCCACCATGCCGGTCGCTCCCCAAATGGCGACGTGAATCTCATTCATGCTCTCCCTCCAATCCCAGTTCGCGATGGAGACAGCGGACAGTGTCTGCCAGCTGATCCTCTGGGATACAGAAGGACACGCTCTGCTCGGTCGCGGCTTGGGCCACAGCGATGACTCTGGCGCCGTGCTTGCCTAACGCTGCAAAGGCCCGAGCGGCGATGCCTGTGTCGTTCCAACCAGGCACGCCGACAACGGAGACGGTGGCCACTCTCTCCTTGGCTCCCAGGCTGCAGATGTCGCCCAGCTTGCGGAACGAGCCCACGCTGGAGCCCTCACCGTTCAAGGGCAGGCCCGACCATTCCTGAGCCGTACCGTCACCGAACGCTCGGCAGAGCACATTGAGACAGTGCGCTTGATCCCGCTCCCTGACTACCAGATTCAGGTTCTGCTCGGAGAAGGATTGTGAAAACATCAGCACGTCAACGCCAGCATCGCTCAGGTGCTGTAGTGCCCGTGCTGCCATTTGCAGCGCCCAGCTGTTGTCCTGGCCTCCGATGGCGATCAGACTCAGCCCCGTCGCAGAGATGATGGCGGGCAGCAGTTTACGTTCCGGACTGGGAGTCTCCACGATCAGCGTGCCTGCGCGATCTGGGTTGAAGGTGTTCAGGATGCGGAGAGGGATGCTGTTTTCGATGACGGGTCTGATGGTCTTGGGATGCAGTACCTCAGCGCCAAAGTAGGCTAGCTCGGTCGCCTCGTTGTAGGAAAGCTCAGACAGCGTTTGGGCCTGGGGGACGATGTTGGGGTCGGCGGTGAGGATTCCATCCACGTCACTCCAGATCCAGACTTCTTCGGCCTCGAGCCCAGCTCCGACGATGGCTGCGGTGTAGTCGCTGCCTCCACGACCGAGGGTGGTGGTCGCACCTTTCTCAGTTGCAGCGATGTATCCCGTGATCACCGGGATCACACCCTGCTCCAGCAAAGGCTCGATGCGCTGCCGCAGTCTCTGGCCTGTGGGAGTCATGAGTGGGACAGCGGCGCCGAAGTTGTCATCGGTCACGATCAACTCGGTGGCACTTACAGCCTGGGCGCGTGCTCCGCGCTCTCTCAAGATGGCGGCGAGGATGTTGGCCGACAACTGCTCTCCAAATGCGACGACCGCATCGGCGCCACGGGCTGTCAGCTCCCCCAGCACACCGATGCTGCGGTAGAGGCGTTCCAGGTCATGCAGGCGGTCCTCGATCAGGCCTCCCACTTCGAGCCTTTCCCGGCCATCGGTGAGCATGGACTTCACGACATCCAGATGGCTTGCCAGTAGTTCGGCTTTGATGTCGCGATATACTGCATCTTTGCCTTCGGTAGCGGCGCGGGCTCCGGCTACGAGCCTATCAGTCGTGCCACTCATCGCGGAGACAATAACCACAGGTGCCGCAGACTGCACCCCTTTCCTGTCGTCGAGAACGCCCTCCGCGCTGGCTTGCTGCTCGATGACGATGTCGGCAACGCGGCCAAAGAGCTCCCCGCTACCAACGGAGGTACCACCGAATTTGTGTACTATCATCCCGCCCTCCGTGTGTTGGCTAGATTCCATCAAGGGCCTGATTGAGGTCAGCGATCAGGTCCTCGGGATCTTCAATACCTACGGCATATCGCACCAGGTTGTCTTTGAGGCCCGCCGCCTCGCGCTCCGCAGGGTCAAGTGAGAGCAGCATCACTGGCTGCTGAACGATACTCTCCACGCCACCCAGCGTGGGGCCGATGTATGGGACCCGCAAGTTGTCGATGAAGCTGGAAGTCCTGTCTATGTCGCCGTCGATATCGAAGCTGACCACACCGCCGAAACCCGACATCTGCTCACGCGCCAGGTCATGCTGTGGATGGCTCGTCAGGCCAGGATAGTAGACCCGGTGGACTGCGGTGTGGCCTTCCAGGAACTGAGCGAGGCGCTGGGCGCTCTCGTTCTGGCGATGGACCCGCAGGTCCAGAGTCTTCAGTCCTCGCAGCAGGAGGTATGCGTCGTGAGGGCTGGCCACGCCGCCCAGCACTCCGCGGGCCTCCTCGATCTGAGCCAGAAGACTGCGCGACCCAACGACGATCCCTGCCAGCAAGTCGTTGTGCCCTCCCAGGTACTTGGTGGCGCTGTGTATGACCAGATCGGCGCCGAAGTCCAGCGGACGAAGGTTAACGGGAGTGGCGAAGGTACTGTCGACGACCGTGGCCAGATCATGAGCTCTGGCGACCTCCACCATTCGCGGGAGGTCCATGATGCTCAGGTAGGGGTTGGTTGGTGTTTCTGAGAAGATGGCCCGCGTTTCGGGTCGAACTGCAGCGGCCATGGCGGCTAGGTCGTCTATGGGCACGAAAGTCGTCTCGATCCCCCAGCGGGTCATGTAGTCGACGGCAAGATCGTGCGTGCGGTGATAGACCTCACGAGCCATGATCAGGTGGTCGCCGGCGGACAACAGGGCGCCGAGGGTTGTGCTGATGGCACTCATCCCGCTGGCGAAGAGTAGAGCCCTCTCTCCTCCTTCCAGTGAGGCTACCTTTCCCTCCACCGCGTTCTGCGTCGGGTTGCCGTACCGCCCGTAGTCGACCTGCTGTAGCTCGTCACCAGCCTCCTTGCGACGCATGAAGTCCAGGATCTCGGCCGTGTCCTGGAAAGTGTAGGTCGAGGTCTGGACGATAGGGGTGGTGAGGGCGCCGTGTGGCTTGGGCCTCTCCTCACCGGCGTGCACGGCCTGGGTCGAGAACTGGTTCGTCATGGATCCTCTCCTCTCGGGTTGATCTGCAACCAATGCCAACGGTGCGTCCCATCCAGGAGGAGCGTGGCGCAGCAAAAAGCCTCTCCAGCGGGGTTGTGTTTGCTGAAGAGGCACTCAACGATGCCGTGTTCTCATCTCTCAGCACCCGCCGCCGGGTCTGTCGGAGTTGGCACCTTGGCCTGCATTGTGCTGCACGCCCGGTTGCCGAGGCTTCACAGGGCCGGTCCCTCCACCTCTCTGGATAAGATTTCTCTCATCGGCTAGTATTCAATTGGCGGTGATGTTAGCATAGTTGTGGACCTGTGTCAAATCGAGAGGCCCTCTGCAACCTTAAAATCCCGCCTGACTGGACAAACCTAGTGAGGTGCTCGCAGCAGTCGGCTCTTACTCCGTCAGTGAGCATACCTGCGGCTCACGGGCGGTGGAGACGATGCCAGAAGTGGGAAGGACAGTTGCTGTCTTGAAGCGTTCGCTGCGGTGCTTCGTGGGGAGCAGGAGCCCTGGCCGTTGCAGACGGGCTTGAACTATGATAGAACGGGACGCAAGGCACCGGTTGTCGTGACTGGGCAATTATCTTCAGGGAAAACAAGCGAGCATGGGTCACATCCTCGTAGTTGACGACGAGCCAGCCATCATCACCGTGGTGCGGGAGCGTCTGGAGCGTGATGGGTTCTCGGTGAGGGCCGCCGCCAGCGGCGAAGAGGCCCTCGAGTACTTGGAGACCGAGCCAGCAGATCTCATCGTACTCGATGTGATGCTGCCCGGCATAGATGGCCTGGAGGTCTTGCGTCGCCTGCGCGGCCAGGGCAAGACGATGCCCGTTGTGGTGCTCACCGCCAGGGACGAGGACGTGGACAAGATCGTGGGCCTGGAGCTGGGCGCTGATGATTACCTGGTCAAGCCTTTCAACCCTCGGGAGTTGACCGCCCGCGTGCGCGCTGTGCTCCGCCGGCACTACGAGGCCAGAGCTCTGGAGGCCGAGGTGACCGAGATGCGTGCCGTGCTGGAGACCCCAGATCCCGAAGAAGGGTTGCGCTTCGATGAGCCCCGGCGCAGGGTATGGTTTCGGGGACAGCTCGTCCAGCTTCGGCCCAGAGAGTTCGATCTGCTGCACTTCCTGGCCCGGCACAAAGGCCAGGTGTTTTCTCGCGAAACATTGCTGTCGCACGTCTGGGGGCATGAGAGCTACATCGACGAGCGCACAGTAGATGTTCACGTTCGCCGCCTGCGCAGCAAGTTGAGCGGCATTGACCCGGACGCTCAGGTGATCCTCACTGAGTGGGGAGTGGGCTACCGGTTGGCAGAGGATCTCTGAGGTCCGCTGTGGAGGACACGGGACGACGTCGATGGCGTAGCCTGACCTGGCGGTTGGCGGCGACCTACTCGCTGACCACGCTGTTCATCGTCGTCGTCTTGGGCACCGCCGTCCATGTCCTGACGGCCTACTACCTCAACGAGCGACTGGAGGCCGAACTCGGAGCGCAGGCTGACTTCTACGCTGTATATGCTGCACAGCTGGCTCGTGACGAGAGGGCGCTGGCCGGAGTTGCTCCGACCATAGTCGGATTCTTTGCGCCACAGGCCGACCTCAACGTGCGGTTCTTTGCTGCCTCCAACGGAGCGCTGCTGGCTACCACCGAGGACATCGGCTCGCAGCCCAGCCGCGCAGCTCTGATGGAGTTGCGGTATCGAAGCCCCACCGTGTTCACCGCGCCCAGCCTCGACCAGCCGCACCGGCGGTACGCGTCGGCTCCAGTGATGGCCGGAGACCTGGCCATTGGTGTGGTCGAGGTCTCCAGATCTACTCAGGGCATAGAGGGGTTCCTGGCGACTCTGCGCCAGATCCTGCTGGTGGTGCTCTTGATGGCTGTTGCAGCATCTTTGCTGGTAAGCGTACTGCTGGCCCGCCAGCTGAGCGGGCCGGTCCTTGACATGGAGGGTGCCACGCGTCGCATCGCTGGCGGAGATCTGGAGGTTCGCGTCAGGCATTATCCGGCGAACGAGCTGGGGCGACTGGCCGAAAGTATAAACCACATGACCGAGCGTTTGCAGAGCCTGGACGCCGCTCGGATGCGATTCATCAGCGAGGTCTCGCACGACCTGCGAACTCCGCTGACGGCCATGAAAGGTTTGCTCGTCAACCTGATTGATGAGACGGACCCAGGTGATCGATCATCTCTACAAATCGTTGAGCGAGAGACAGATAGATTGATTCGACTGGTCAATCAGTTGCTGGATTTCGCACGGTGGCAAGGCGGCGGACTGACGCTGAGCTGTGGCCCCACCGACATTGTGGAGATGTGCTCCACCGCCGTGAGCCTCAGCCGGCCCGCCGCTGAGCATCGCGGCCTCGAGTTGGAGACCCACATTCCCGCCGCGCTGCCTGTCGTCTCGGCGGATGGAGATCGCCTACAGCGGGTGCTGCTCAATCTGCTGGACAACGCCCTCAAGTTCACCTCCAAAGGAGGCCGCATCACTCTGATTGTCACTCAGAGGCAGGAAGCAGTGGAGATCAGCGTGGAGGACACCGGGCGAGGGATGACCGACGAGGAGCTTGAGCAGGCCTTTCAGCCGGACTACAGGGGACCTGGGGGAGGGACGGGCCTGGGTTTGGGCATCGCGCAGGCGATCGTGGAGGCCCACGGGGGTAGCATAGGCATTGAGAGCAGTCCAGGCCAGGGTACCCGTGTGTGGTTTACGCTCCCCTGTAACAATCGTTCAACCTCTGATAATGTGCAGGTCACTTCCTGACAACATCCTCCCGCTATACTGGAGTTGTCACTGAGTGCGGGGGTGGTTGAAGGCGGTGGCCGGAAGACCCTTTGCGGCGGCGAGTGACGGAAAGGAGTGACAGACGATGAGCAAGCGGTGGCTAGTCGTATTGGGCGTCTTGGCGACACTCTCCTTGCTTTTGGGCGCGTGCCAGAGCCAACCGAGCGTCGAGGAGATCGTGGCCAGGATGAAGGAGGTGGAGGCCAGCACGGAAGATGCTCACGGAGTGGTGGAGTTCAGCATCCGCGACGTAGGTATGGATCAGGACATGGTGGTCGAGGTCTGGGAGAAGCAGCCCAACAAGGCAAGGGTGCAGTTGCTTGAGTCCAGCAGTGCGGAGTTCGAGGGAGCCGTTCTGGTCTCTGATGGACAGCAGATGTGGGTCCACTTCCCACAGGAGAACAAAGTGGTGGTGGAGGAAATCGGGCCTGACGAGCCGGCCGGACCTCGCCAGTTGATGAGCATGATGGACGAGGTCATCCAGCACGTCGTGGATACCAGTGAGGTGAGACTGGCCGGTGAAGAAGAAGTGGCCGGTGTGGCAACATACAAGCTGGAATTCACCGCCAAAGAAGGAGACGGCACGCTCCTTCCAGCGGGGAGCACAGCCACTTTGTGGGTGGATCAGGAGCGTTGGGTCGTCTTGCAGGCCCACTTCCTCGGCCAACCTGTTGGCGAGGGATGGATGCGTGTGCGATCCTTCGAGGTGAATACGGGACTGGCTGATGACCTCTTTGTGTTTGAGGTTCCCGAGGGCGCGGAGGTGGAGACCTCTGAGAGCAGGCATCCGGTGCCACTCACTCTGGACGAGGCGAAGGCTGAGGCGGAGTCCTTGCTGGTCCCGACCTACGTACCGGACGGAGTCACTCTGGTCAGTGTCTTCAAAGTAGACGATGCTTACGTCCTGTACTATGATCACCAGGTGGGCAGTTCGTTCACGGTAGTGCAGGGGCCATCGCTGCCTTCGGACGAGATACCTCTGGGTCAAACGTCAGAGGTGACGGTGCGCGGTCAGGAGGCCACCCTGATAAGCGACCATGCGTCCGGAAACAGCTTTCTGACCTGGGCCGAGGATGGGATGGCGATTCTCATCGCGGGCCAAATCACAGCCGACGAGATTGTGAGCGTCGCCGAGTCGCTGCAATAGTCTGACAGGGCACAGGCGGGTGAACGCCGGACACAGGGACTGGATTGGCCGGCGTTCGCCTGCTGTCCTGCTTGGCCAACGGAGAGAACAGATGGATGTCGTGGTGCGAGCGGTGGATCTTGCCCGTCGTTTCAAGATGGGCAATGCCTTTGTTGACGCGCTACGCGGCGTAGACCTGAGCATCGAGCGTGGGGAGTTTGTGGCTCTGGTGGGACCGTCAGGGTCCGGCAAGTCCACAGTGCTGAACCTGATTGGGGGGCTGGATCGACCCACCGGTGGAGAGGTGTGGATCGATGGTGTGGAACTGGGCGCCACCGATGAGCGGACCCTGACCCGTCATCGCCGTGAGCACGTAGGCTTCGTTTTCCAGACGTTCAACCTCCTGCCTCGCTTGACGGCTGTGGAGAACGTGGCTTTGCCCCTCATGTTCAGCGGTGTGCCTCGGAGGGAGAGACTGGACAGAGCACGCACCCTGCTGGAGAACGTGGGTCTGGGCCAGAGGTTGACCCACCGGCCAGGACAGCTCAGCGGTGGGGAACAGCAGAGGGTGGCCATCGCCCGCGCATTGGTGGGACATCCGGCTCTTCTGCTTGCTGATGAGCCGACAGGAAACCTAGACACCACTACGGGTGCGGAGATCATGGCTCTGCTCAAGAATCTCAACCAGGAGAGGCAGCTCACTGTGCTCGTAGTCACCCATGACCCCGAGGTGGCTTCCTTTGCCGACCGTATCGTGACTCTGCGCGACGGGAGGGTGCAGACTTGACCAGGGGCGATCTGTTGAGAACCTCGTTCGGGAATCTGGGCCGCCATCCCGTGCGCACCGTGCTCAGTGCCGTTGGGGTGACCGTGGGCATTCTGACCATCGTGACTATGGTATCGCTGGGCGTTGGCGTGCAGAAGGAGATACTGCAGCAGTTCCAAGGTGCGGGCCTGGAGACGATAAGCGTGCGACCGGTGACCGAGGAGCGCTCCGCCTACACAGCGTTCGCGGAGCCGAAGCGGACAGTGCTCATCACACCGGAGCTGGTAGAGGAGATGCAGGCCAGGGAGGATGTGGTCGAGGTACTCCCCAGGGTGTACGTGCCTTGGGGGGCCACGGTCTACCTGCAGGCGGGCGACAGGGAATTGAATGTCAGGGTCTACGTGGGCGATTCCACGTGGGGTCTCAACGATCCCTTCACAGAGTTCCCGCGATTGGAGTCAGGGCGGGAACTGGTGCAAGATTCTCCGGGCGAGGTGATCCTCAGCAAGGATGCTTTGGAGGCCCTGGGATACGACGAGCAGTCTGACTGGGAGGATGTCATCGGGCAGGAGGTACATCTGCTGCTCAAAGCCCCACGCGGGGACATGGCGAGTTTTCCTCTCGTCGTAGCGGGCGTGCGGGACACCACCTATTGGGGAGCGAACATCGGAGTCACCGACGCATTGGCGCTGAAATCATGGTGGTACAACGATCCCGACATCCTCGAGCACGAGGGATACGATATGCTGAGGATCAAGGCCGCCTCCATCAACGATGCTGCTCAGATAGTGGGGGAGCTCCAAGAGCAGGGCTTCGAGGTGGAATCCTTGAGGTTGCTGCTGGACAACATCAACAGGGCCATGGTGGTTCTGCAAACGATGCTCGGCTCCATTGGCGCCCTGGCTTTGCTGGTGGCCTCCATAGGCATCGCCAACACCATGATCATGGTGGTGTATGAGCGCACGCGAGAGATCGGTATTCTCAAAGCCATTGGCGCATCGCCTGGAGACATCCGCGTGCTGTTCGTCGCTGAGTCGGCGCTCATAGGCCTGGCGGGTGGTGTCGCGGGCACCATCTTGGGCTGGCTGCTGGGATTGGGCCTCAACAGGCTCATCCTCGCCATTCTGCGCTGGCAGGAGGCCCCCGTTCGCGGCACATTCTTCGTAGTGACAGGATGGCTGGTACTCCTGGCTCTGGCCTTCGCCACGGTGGTAGGCTTGCTCTCGGGGTTGTATCCCGCCGCACGGGCCGCACGGTTGGACCCCATAGAGGCCCTGAGGTACGAGTAGCAGTACTGCCGCTCCTCGCCACTTCCCTCCCCGTTCTTGACGCATCCCGTTGCCGTATGCTAGAATCTCACCACCCAACTCGTAGCGGTAGATTCCCCAGTAAGGTGAACCATGGATGCACAGTTGGCTGGGACAACCACGCAGTGGATTTCGGTCCTCATCTCCTTCTCCGCGGGTCTCGCCCTTCTCTCGTACGGCATGTATATACGACTCGGCTATTCGAAGAAGTTCTTCCTCAAAGAGGGGAAGGGATTGACGGGTCCGGCTGTCTATCACGCTCTGCCCCTTGCCGGAGTGGTGCTATGTGTAATGGGATTGGTGGGCTTGGTCAGCGACCTGGATACCCGCCAGAAGCTGCTCATCTACCTCGCCGCGCCCTCGTTGCTTGCCGCTGTGGCCATCGGCGTCAGCCAACCTTCGTGGCTCAAGCCGAAGTGGATGAGACAACTGCAGGCTAACCACCCAGATGTCTACCCCTTCCTGCGGGACGTGGCGCGCGAGGACGTCGGGGACGACCCCGAGAGGGTGCGAGATTGGGCAGAGACCATGGATAGCTCGCAGGGACAAGACGAATGGGTGGCCAGGGTACGAAAGCGGAGGGGTTGGCCCCGGAGGGAACTCCACACTCCTGAGCAACCATCTGTCAAGGTGCCGCGCCGTTTTCGGGGAGATATCGCGCGGGTGCAAGAACTCCCGCCCAGCAGCAGGGGCCTCGAGCACCAGATAGAGATCTATGAAGAGATCCTCTCTCAGCTGAAGTGGGAGGAGGAGCCGGGTTTCTGGGCCACGGTCCAGAACAAGCTGGGTATCGCCTACGCTGCTCGGCGGCGCGGCAATCGGGCTGAGAACCTGGATAAGGCCATCGCTGCCTACGAAGCCGCGCTGGAAGTCACGGAGAAGCGCGAGCTGCTGCTGGACTGGGCCATGGTCCAGAATAACCTTGGTACGGCGTACCGCAGGCGCGTCCGAGGTGACAAGGCAGACAACGCGGAAAAGGCCATCGCGGCCTATAGGTCCGCCCTGGAGGTATTGAACAAGGATCAGTACCCGTCGTATTGGGCGGGTACTCAAAGCAGTCTCGGATTCGCCTATATCAAGCGTGACCCGGGTGACCGCAAAGACAACCTTGACGAAGCCATCGCCGCCTATCGTTGTGCACTAGAGGTGTACACTGAGGAAGCGTTCCCCGAAGAGCGTGCCAGGGTGCAGAAGCGGCTGGAGGAGGCCGTCCGGGAACAGAGCAGTCTGTGAACCGGCTACGGACGATCGTCCTTGGCCTGGCGGAGATCTGAACCGCGTAGCAGTCTGATCCAAGCAGCCCCGTGAGACGAAGAGGAGTCACATGACGGAGTTCGACTTCGAGTTCGGTCCAGATTTCGCGAAGCGGTTGGATGGACAGGACGAACTGGCCTCGTTTCGGGAGGAGTTCCTTTTCCCCGAGCCCGACATGATTTATCTGGATGGCAACTCGCTGGGGCGGCTGCCACGCCGGACCGTGGACCGCATGAGGATTGCAGTGGAAGAGGAGTGGGGGCGTGACCTCATCCGTGGCTGGAACGCCGGCTGGTGGGATTCGCCCTTGAGGGTTGGGGAGAAGATCGGTCAATTGCTTGGCGCAGGCCCAGGGCAGGTCGTGGTCAGCGATACCACCTCCATCAACCTCTTCAAGCTGGTCATGGCAGCGCTGGAGATGCGGCCCGGACGAGACCGCATCGTCAGCGATGTACTGAACTTCCCGTCTGATCTCTACATTCTCCAGGGGTGCGTACGGCTTCTGGGTGACTCTCACCAGATTCATCTTGTGCCCTCGGAGGACGGCATCGCCGTGGATCAGCGTACTCTATTCGATGCTCTGGACGAGCGTACCGCGCTGGTTACCCTTTCCCACGTTGTGTTCAAGAGTGGCTTCCTGTACGCCGCCAAGGCGGTGACGGAGAGAGCTCACGAAGCGGGGGCCCTGGTGCTGTGGGATCTGGGTCACTCCGCGGGGGCGGTCCCTGTGGAACTGGATGACTGGGGCGTGGATTTCGCTGTCGGCTGCACCTACAAGTACCTCAACGGAGGTCCCGGCTCCCCGGCCTACCTGTATGTGCGTCAGGACCTGCAAGACGAGGCGCTATCTCCCATATGGGGCTGGTTTGGGCAGCAGTCTCCGTTCGACTTCGACCTCGAGTACCAGCCCACGGACGGGATCAAGCGTTTCCTGGTGAGCAGCACGCCTATCCTCTCCACTCTGCCCATGGAATCGGCCCTGGACATCGTGCTGGAGGCGGGCATCGAGCGCATCCGGGAGAAATCGGTGCTCTTGACGTCGTACCTGGTCTTCCTGATAGAGACCATGCTCGTGCCTCTGGGGTTCTCTCTGGGATCGCCGAAGGATCCAGCGCAGCGCGGTTCCCACGTCTCCATCAGGCACCCGGAAGGGTATCGAATCAACCGGGTGCTGATAGAGGAGATGGGCGTGCTTCCAGATTTCCGTGAGCCGGACAACATAAGGCTCGGACTGGCTCCCCTCTATACCTCCTTCAGCGATGTGTGGGAGGCGGTGAACCGCATCAAGCGGGCGGTGGAGGAACACCGCTACCTTCGGTATTTTCCTGGCAAGCGGCTGACGGTTACCTGAGATCAACCGCGGCACAGCGGTGAGTTCAGATTTTCTTCTCGCTGAACTCCGTGCTACGGAACAATGCCGGCGCAGTTGATCTAGCAGCTTCTTGGGTCCTTGTGTCATGGGGGTGTCGGCAAACCTGGACCTCTTGCTCAACGAGCGGAGCTGTCAAACAATGCTGAGATGGCTGGCGCGGAAGCCGTGATTCCCGGCGATGGCAACATGATTCATCCCGATGGTTCCGCAAAAAGACCCCGTGGGGGGCATTATCCAGAACAGTTCTGTAAAGGTACCTGGTGGGCGGCCCGTTTATCGCAAAGGGATGTTCAAAAGATGTACCGATGCCTAACCCTTCTAACATTGATAATCTTGGCGTTGGCTGCTTGTGGTGGTACTCCACACGATACACCCGCACCAGCTATCCCTATAGCCACACGCGCCGCACAGCCAATCCAGACATCTACACCAACTCCGGTCGGTACGTGGGAGATGGTTATCGAGGGTATGATTTACGACCTTTCAACGGGCAAACCAATCTCTGGAGCATCGATTAGCTATGTTGTTGTTCACTCATTCTTCCCTGAAATTCAAGAAGGCCGGCCTAATACGACCATTTCTGACGAGAATGGGAAGTTCAGCCTTCCGATGATTGTTCATGACACGGATAATATTAGGATAGTAGTGGAGGCACCAGGACTTAGAACTTATGAAGAAAAGCTAAACCTGTTTGGTGATAGAAGTCTTAATATTGGGCTGACGTCATGAGTGGCAGACCAATTAGTCCACCATAGCAATTGCGGGAGTCTGGTTCTTACCGGCTACAAGGAGGCCGCCCAACACCGGCTGCATCTGCCCGGGCATATCGCCAAGGGACTGGTGATCCTGACAACTAGCTTCTGGACGTTCTGGGGTGTGGTGGCGTCCGGAAACCTGGACCTCTTGCTCAACGAACGGAGCTGTTATGCAATGCTGAGACGGCTGACGCGGAAGCCGTGATTCCCGGCGATGGCAAAATGATTCATCCCGACGGTTCTGCAAAGAGGCCCAGTGGGGGGCATTATGCAGAATAGTTCTGTAGAAGTATACGTTATCCGCCTTGAAGACAACTCCATAGGGCCAGTCGCGCACCTGCAGGATCTCCAAGAAATGAATGGACAGAGGATTGAATGTTTCCAAAACTTGAAGAGATAAATGAGCGCCCAAAACCGTTTGAGTTCTATACGGCCAGTGAGTTGTGGACTGATGAACATACATCTGAGCAAATGCTCGCCTTTCACCTCAACGAGAACATCGATGTTGCTTCCAGGAAAGCCGCATTCATTGATCAGTCAGTAGATTGGATAGTTTCTCGATTTGGTGTATCGAACGACACTAGAGTCGCCGACTTTGGCTGTGGTCCGGGACTGTATGCAGCGCGGCTTGCTCGGAAACAGGCCAAAGTGACCGGAATAGATTTCTCCGAGAGATCTATACAGTACGCAGTTGAAGATGCGGAGAGAAATGGATTGTCTATCCGCTACGTAAATACAGACTACCTTAGTTTTGAGACAGAGGATCGCTTTGATCTTGTCTTGATGATAATGTGTGATTTCTGTGCGCTAAGCCCAAGACAAAGGAAACAGATGCTTGGTAACTTTCACAAGTTGCTGAAACCAAGCGGCTATGTACTCTTGGATGTTTACTCATTAGCTTCTTTTGAGCAGCGCGAGGAAATTGCCAAGTATGAATTGAACCTCCTCGATAGGTTTTGGTCGCCAAACAAGTACTACGGGTTCTTGAATACCTTCAAGTACGAAAAAGAGAAAGTAGTTCTAGATAAATACACAATTGTCGAAGCTGACCATTTGCGGACTGTTTACAACTGGCTGCAGTACTTTGATCCCGATGAAATCAATATGGAATTTGTAGAGAGCGGATTCAAGGTAGATGAGTTCTATTCTGATGTTTCTGGGAGTACATTTGATGCGAAAGCGGGTGAATTTGCAGTCGTTGCAAGAAAGCCATAGCTGGGCGGCTAACCCATCATGCACTTGACCGTGCTACCGCACGGCAACTTATGAAGGACGTTATGCGGCGACAGAGTTTCTCGTCACCACCTATCCACTCTGCAATGTGGTTCAATGTGCTGAGTCATGGAAGTCTACAAGGGTGAACCTCCTTTGAAACCAACCGTATCAACTCCGGAGCCTCGGCTTGACGCCACCTTTGATCATGTATTCAAGTATTGGCCGGTTCTAACTCGCCGCGGCCAATCGCGGCAGTTTCAGACGCTTGATGAGTTTGTTGATTGGCTGCGCCAGGAGTTGGCAGACACAGAAGAAGAACCAGAATCATAGGCAAACGGGCCCGAATCTCGAAGATGTGTGCGGTGCCCGGCCTCCTCAACTGACGTCTCGATTGTGATCCCCCAATCGTCAAGCAACATCGCCCTGGTCGTACAAACCAGGGTGTCTTCGACCAAGGCGGATCTGGCACGATGGGGTGCTTGAGGATCTCTCCCACTGTGCATAGCCGGTGCGTGAGAACCAGCCACCACCGCCGGGGAACGTTTGAACTTCCAGCATCACGGTGTAATACCTTCCGGCAGCTTCCCTTTGCGCATCCACGATCACAAGCGCGGCCCACGGCTTGTCGCAAGTTGGCGGCCTGGGTCAATTCGGAATCCCCGCCCTTGGTTGATGGCCGCACAGCGTAGGAAGATACGGGCAGGCCTTCTTTCATCTCCTCAAACCGCATGTCCAGGGCGAGCCCTGCTACCGACCGGTTTGTGACCCCATTGCATCTGAATGAGTGATGAAGTAAGATTACACCAAGAACCTCAGCTTGTTACCTGTGGCGATTTCGATCCCTCCAGCGACGACATGCCATCTTTCGCGCACCCATTCAACACCATGGATGAGGCCATGAAGGAGTCCTACATAAACCTCGAGCAGAGGGTGGCCGACCAAGTCAACGAGTTGATCGATACATTCTTGTGCGGCGATTCGATGTACTGATGATTGTGAGCATAAACGCTGCCCAATAACTCGCTGATGCGGACCCGGCCAGCCCTGCGATTTCGACCGACATTGCCTTGGCCCGGCCGCTCAACCCGCGACATTTAGCCGCAAAGGAGAGTGTACCGATCTACGGAGAAAAGAGTCTGACAACAGAGAGGGCGAGAGCTATCACTACTGCTGCCTTTCCGGAGTTCCGGGCCGCACGTATGGAGTTGCTGGATGAAGGGTGGGATTTTCGGGTCTTTGAGGTTGATGCAACATGGTTATTTCGCTTCCCAAAGCGTGAGGCCGCCGTAGCCAAGCTGAACATGGAACGCAAACTTCTTCCCGGTCTTGGGGAGTGGGTGTCACTGCCAGTTCCCAACTACGAGTACTTCGGTGAATCGCATGAAAGCTCAATTCGGCCATTTGGCGGGTACAGGAAGCTGCCAGGTGTTACTGGTGACACCTCGAAGATGGTTGATCGGCATCGAGTTGCACGGCAGCTAGGAGTATTCCTCTCAAGACTACACACTTATCCTGTTGACAAAGCCAGAGAAGCGAACGTGCCGGAAGCACGTGACCTGGTTGCGCACTGGCGGGACAAGTCCCGCGAACAGCTGAAGAGGCTGAATGGTCTAAACGTGAATCGGGGTCTGTTGCGTCGCTACCTCGAGAACGATACGCCTGTGTCATTCCAAGGATCGCCGAGTCTAGTCCACAATGACCTGTGGGCGGTGCATATTCTAGTTGACACCCGTTCGGGAGGCGTGAGTGCGGTCATTGATTGGGCCGACGCTGTTATTGGTGACCCCGCGATAGATTTTGCCTGCCTGTACACCTGGTATGGGGAGAGTTGGCTGGAAGACATTCTGACGCA
>JAUVXJ010000014.1 GCA_030603665.1 Chloroflexota bacterium
GATACCGCCTCTTGATCAGTCGCAGATACTTCCTACGTTCGTCTATCGTCATCTTCTCTTTGTTGGGCATAGTCCCCTCAGTAACATTATCATTTGAGTGAACCATACCACTTCGGTAACATTATACGTGAGTGAATACGAAGTCTTGACCTAAGCGGGCGCTTGCGGTATACTTCTTGGCGAGTACCGGTCCGAAACGGTACTTTGAGTGCACACGCCTTGGGCATTTCCGTTGGCCCGAACCGAACGCGGTCACACCACTGGAGTGTCGAGCATTCGCAGTGTGCAACCGACCGAGCCAGTAGGGTATTGGCGGATGGTTGGGGGAGGCCTCGCAATCATGCAAAATCGGATAGTCACTGAGAACCGACTCGACCTATGGGTGCGTGGCAACGCGCGAAAAGCTCAAGGCGTGATTGTCGATCTTGTCTGCCGACTGGTCACGGCGTCCTGCCCCAATCCAAAGTGCAGACGCTTCCCGCTTGGCGACAGCATCGGACAGCCCGGGCCCGACGGGTTCTTGGAAGTGGATAACGGCTTTGACCCCTTCGTACCTGAGGGGAGATCGTACTGGGAGGTCAGTGCCAGCATCGATGCTAGATCCAAAGCGACCGAGGACTACCGCAACCTGAGCGACACGACACCGGATGCGATCAGACGTGAATCCTCATTCGTCTTCGTCACGCCCCTGTCTGGGACAAGGGACTGGGCCGACGGATGGAAGGCACGCGCACAATCAACTTGGCTGCACGAGCGGCACGAACGAAACGAGTGGCGGGACGTCCGTGTCGTTGACGGCTCCCGGCTGATCGACTGGCTATCTGTCTTTCCTGCTGTCGAACGATGGCTGGCCGACGTGATGCGAATCCCAGCGCAGCAAGTACAGACCCCAGAGCAAAGGTGGCAAGAACTGAGGACGATTGGACACCCGGCACCGCTCACCCCAGAAGTGTTCCTCGCCAATCGTGAAGAGGCATGCGACAGCCTCGAACAGGTATTCTCGCGCACCAAGCTTCAGGTGAAGCTGGAGACGCGGTTCCCTCGTGAAGTAGCGGACTTCGTTGCTGCCTACGTGGCGGGGATGAGAGAAGATGCCAAAGTCGATGCCGTCGGTCGGTGTCTGATCATATCCAGTAGTGACGCGTGGAATACACTGGCGACCCTTCATGAGCCTCATGTCTTGGTGGCCGACTTCGATCTGGACGACGCTGACTCAGCCTGCGCCACACTATTGGACGACGCGCAGAGGCGCGGGCACTTCGTCATCTTTGGGGGAATGCCGGGTGGCATGCCGCAGGCAGATCGGGTTCCCTTACCAAGTCCAAAGAGGTACCAGATCGAACAGGCTCTGCAGGAGGCCGGGTACAACGAGGAGCGTGCCCGTGGTCTTGCGCAGAGGAGCGGCGGCAACCTGAGTTCGTTGCTTCGGTGCCTGCAGAACCTCCCACTCGTGCCGCAGTGGGCTCAGGGAGCAGACGCGGAGCAACTTGCGATTGCCGAGCTTATGGGCGGATGGAGCGAGCACTCTGAAGCCGACAGGGCAGTCGCGGAGATGTTGTCAGGGAAGGGCTACCCAGAGTGGATCGGAAAGATGCGCGAGATTGCACTTAGCCCGGGGACTCCCCTGATTCAGCGAGACGATACGTGGAAGGTCACCGCCTGCTACGTGGGATGGTATGCGCTTGGACCGAGACTATTCGACGAACATCTGGATCGGTTGAGAGAGGCCTCGGTCAGTGCTTTGCGAGAGCAGGATCCACAGTTCGAGCTGGCTCCTGGAGAGCGATGGGCCGCTGGCATTCATGGCAAGCACTTGGCTCATTCGCGTCTGCTAAGAAAGGGTCTAGCCGATAGTCTGGCACTTCTCGGCAGTCATCCCAGTGCACTTGTATCCTGCTCAGTTGGCAAGGCTCAGGCAACGGCCAGCCTGGCGGTGCGGGAGACCCTGGCTGATGCCGACTGGGTCCTTTGGGCGAGTCTGAGTGATGTATTACCGCTCCTTGCCGAGGCTGCTCCCGAAGAGTTCGTAGATGGCGTAGAGACCGCACTGAACAGCGACCCGTGCCCCTTCGACACCATCTTCGCCCAAGAGGGAGATGGAATCACGGGCAGCAACCACATGACTGGGCTATTGTGGGCACTTGAGACGCTGGCCTGGGAACCTGAACATGTTACTCGTGTTCTTGTTGTCCTCGGCGAACTGGCCCGAAGGGACCCTGGCGGGACGTGGGGCAACCGGCCAGCCAATTCTCTCTCGACGATCCTTTTGCCATGGCTGCCGCAGACCAGGGCGCCCCTGTCAAAAAGACTGGCCGCAGTCAGGACTCTCTTGGCGGAGGTGCCCGATGTGGCGTGGAGGCTGTTGCTGGCCCTCCTGCCGAGTTTGCACCAGTTATCTGTGCCCTCCCGCAGGCCCGTCTGGAGGGAGTCAATACCCGACGATTGGTCGGAAGGCGTAACGCTTGAAGAGTACTGGGAGCAGAATGCTGCTTATGCAGAACTGGCGATCAACGCAGCGCAGCAAGATCTCTCAGAGCTCGCAGAGCTCATTGACCGGCTAGGCGACCTCCCCGATCCCGCACGTAGTCGACTCCTCGCTCACCTGGGGTCGGAAGAGGTCGTCTCGATGTCTCAAGTAGACCGACTGCGCTTGTGGACCCAGCTTGTAGATCTGGTGTCGAAGCACCGGAGATTCGCGGAAGCCCAGTGGGCCATGAAGTCGGAGGTAGTGACTGAGATCGCAGCGGTGGCGCAGCGTCTAGCACCCGAGGCACCATACCATCGTCACCAGCGACTCTTCAGAGAGCGCGATCTCGATCTGTACAGCGAGAGGGGAAACTACGAGCAGCAGCGCGCAGAGCTTCAAGATCGACGGGATGAGGCCATGAACGAAGTCTATGCCGCGGGAGGTGTGCACGCAGTTCTGGAGTTCGCCAAGGCAGTCGAGTCCCCTCGGCGTGCAGGTATGGCCTTCGCCGCAATAGCAACCACTGAGAGCGAAAGGGAGATTCTGCCAGCCCTATTGGAGTCCGACACCCGGTCCCTCTCTCAGTTCGCCGAAGGGTTTGTCTCGGGCAGATTTCGCGCGCGAGGGTGGGAATGGGTTGATGGCATCGAAACGTCGCAGTGGCTACCGGCCCAGAAGGGGCAGCTCTTGGCGTATCTGCCGTTCACGCCCGCCGCTTGGGAGCGATCGGCTCAGCTTCTCGGGGAGGATGAATCCTCATACTGGTCCAAGACCCAGGCGTATCCGTATGAAGCCAAGCAGGGTCTTGAACTGGCCGTGGATCGTTTGCTCGAGCACGCCCGGCCTCTCGCAGCGATCAGGTGCCTCGCAGCTCTACGGCACGACAAGCAGCCTCTGGACAACCATCAAGCCGTGCGGGTGCTTGGCGCGGTGCAAAGCCGCCTGCAAGAAGCGACCACGGTCGATGCGCAAGCCATCGTCGAAGTCATCCAGGCATTGCAGGAGGACCCAGGGACGGTTCCCGATGACCTCATGCGCATAGAATGGGCGTTTCTGCCCCTCCTCGACGGGCACCACGGCACACGCCCGCGGCTGCTGGCACAACGGCTGGCCGAGGATCCTGGTTTCTTCTGTGAGGTCATTCGCGCTGCGTTTCGGTCCAGGAAGGAAGACCCGCATATGGAAGAACCCACGGAGCAACGCCAGCACATTGCCCGAAATGCGTACCACCTTCTCAGCCAGTGGCATACTCCGCCCGGTCTACAGAACGATGGAACCTATTGCGCTGAGGCGCTCACCGGCTGGCTAGGCAACGTCAGGACAGCCTGTGCGAAGTCTGGCCATTTGGAGGTCGCGCTGCAAATGGTTGGTCAGGTCCTCGCCCACGTCCCCCCCGACTCGGATGGTTTTTGGATACACCGGTCAGCAGCAGAGGCGTTGAACGCCAGAGATGCCGATCTCATGCGCGAAGGCTTTAGAACTGAGCTGTTCAACTCGCGTGGGCCCCACTGGGTGGATCCAAAGGGTCAAGGGGACCGCAGCCTCGCTGCGAAGTATCGCGCTCAAGCCGAAGAAGCTGACACTCAAGGTTACCATCGGCTGGCCAGCTGCATCAGACAGTTGGCTTCATTCTATGACTACGAAGCCAGACGGCAAGCCACCATCAGCACGTTTGATGAATAGCGCTCGCCATCATGAAAGCCTTCAAAGCATGAGCTTGTGGGAAGGACACTGTCGGGTCCTCCGCATGGCATGCAACATGGTCTGAAGGAGGGCCCAGCAAGTCGTTGCGCCGACCCGCCACCCGCGCGACCCAACTACCGTGCTAGGTTCTTGCTCGCTGCCCACACTCCCGCGCATTGTCCGCTGTCCAGCCCGATGGCGGAGTGCTGGTGCTGTTCACCTATGCGGCTGATGGTGCGGTGATGAATGCCGGCACCCTCTTCGAGCAGAGGAGCACTCTCGTTTCCATGTTGACCGTTGGTGCGCCCGCGTAGGTGTTTGGTAGTCACACAGCTGATTTCGACCACGCAGGTAACAGCTACAGCATAGACGAGCCGGCCTGGCCGCATTAGGATCGACTGCTCGACCTGGCGGCTGCTCCCGAGCGTAGAGCACTGGCAAGAAAGGGTATGGGAAGACACCGGACTCCCATACCCTCTTCTGTTCCGCCGGGTGTTCGCCGGTTCTGGCTCGATTCAGTTGAGGAATTGAGCGGGAGAGCATATAATAGCTCGGGGATTGAAAGATGAACATCCTGGTCACAGGCGGCGCTGGGTACATCGGGAGCGTGGCAACGGAGGAGTTGACCAAAGCCGGCCACGCAGCGGTCGTCTACGACAACCTGGTCTATGGGCATCGTGAGGCGGTCCACGCGACAGCGGTCTTCGAGGAAGGCGACCTCGCAGACAAGGATTTGCTCGACCGTCTCTTCAGCGCGCATGCCATCGACGCGGTCATGCACTTCGCAGCCCATAGCATCATCCCAGTCTCCATGCGCGATCCCATCCCCTTCGTACGGGACAACGTCACCAACGCCATGAACCTGATGGAGGTCATGGCAAATCACGAAGTGAAGCGCTTCATTCTCTCCTCCACCGCCAACGTCTACGGCGACCCGGAGCGGGTCCCCATCGAGGAGAATGATAGGCTCGCCCCCAGCAGTCCCTACGGTGAATCCAAGCTAATGATCGAGAGAATGCTTCACTGGTGTGAGGTGAGGTACGGGTTACGCTATGCCAGCCTCCGCTACTTCAACGCCGCCGGAGCCTCGGAGAACCACGGGGAGGATCATGACCCCGAAACTCACCTCATCCCCCTGGTCCTCAAGGTGGCATTGGGACTGAAGGACCGCCTCGACATCTACGGAGACGACTATCCCACTCGAGACGGCACCTGCGTTCGGGACTACATCCACGTGGTAGACTTGGCACAGGCACATGTGCTAGCACTTGAAGCGCTGGATGAAAGCAGCTGCGTCTACAACCTGGGCAATGGCCAGGGATTCACGGTACAAGAGGTGGTGGCCGCAGCGCGGGCCGTCACGGCTCAGCCCATCCCAGCCCAGATCGCTCCTCGGCGATCTGGAGACCCGGCAACACTGGTGGCTGGCTCCGACAAGATCCGGCGTGAGCTTGGCTGGAAACCGCGCCACCCCGATCTGCGAGATATTATCGAAAGCGCCTGGCGCTGGACGCAGGCGCATCCCACCGGATATCCCACCGGATACGCTCGTTGAACGTGTAGCAGCGTCAGGGCGCGCTGGAACGGCTGCATCCAGCGGCAGCAGGTACGCAAAGCGATGACCGAGATCATAGACTACCCCCTGCTGGCCCTCGTGGGCCAGGAAGAGATGAAGACCGCTCTTGTCCTGGCGGCCATCAATCCTCGCGTCAGGGGAGTTCTGCTCCTGGGACCCCGGGGCACAGGCAAAACCACCGCAGCCCGAGGCCTGGTGGACCTGCTTCCGCCAGTCCCCCGCAGCAGCTGCCCTCACGGTTGCGAGCCACGCCTGGCGGCGATCTCCATGGAGTACGTCTGCTCCGACTGCGCGGAGAAGCTCAAGAAGAAAGAGGAGATCACCTACCCTGCCCCCATGCAACTTATCGAACTGCCTCTCAACGCTTCCATGGACGACGTCATCGGGGGCCCAAACCCCAGAATTGCCCTCGAGCAAAGCCGTTGGCAGTTGCAGCAAGGCATCCTGTACTACGCCCACAGCAATGTACTTTACGCTGACGAGATCAACCTCTTGGATGAAAACATCGTGAACTGCATCCTGGACGCCGCGTCGAGAGGGTACTATGTAGTTCGCAGAGGCCGGCTGATCGGTACCTTTCCATCCGAGTTCCTTCTCATCGGTTCAATGAATCCAGAGGAGGGGATGCTGCGGCCGCAGCTGATGGATCGTCTGGGGCTGAGGGTGGTGGTCGCACCCGTGCACGCCCCGGAGCAACGTCTGGAGATCTATGAGAGGAATAGGCAGTTCGCCGATGACCCGGTGACCTTCGCCGCCGGCTATGCCGAAGAGACCATCGCGTTGGCAAACGAGATCGCCCAGGCCAAGGAGCTGCTGCCTGAGGTGACCATTCCCTCCGGGATCGCGGAGTCGGCCATGAGGCTGATCAACTCCCAGCGGATCCAGTCCCAGCGGGCTGAGATTGTGCTCCTTGAAGCAGCCCGGGCGAGGGCTGCCGCCGACGCAAGGATGGAAGTGGAGGATGTAGATATCGCTGTTGTGGCGCCTCTTGCTCTCAGGCAGCGCAGGAGCCACTTCATGGAACGTTTCGTGAAGCAGAGTGTCAAGGAAGACCACAGAATCGCCGGTGGGGTGAAGAAGGTCCTCGGCATCGAGACCAAGTAGATGCGCCTGGGGATTAACGGGTTCTTCTGGAATCTCACGACCACAGGCAGCGGGCAATACACGCACCAGCTGTTGCGCGGCCTGTCGAAGCTCTCGGACCGGCCACGATGCTTGCTGTTTCGACCGCGGAACAGCGAACCCCGGTCGCCCACCCCTCAACCCACAGTAGACGTCGAGGAGCACCTGCTACGGCCACCCTTTCCCCTCACTCGGGACCTGTCCAAGGTGTGGTTCGAGCAGATCTCCCTTCCACGCGCCTGCCGCAACGAGGGCGTCGACCTGATACACGTTCCTTACTTCGCACCCCCTCTGATGGGCGGCGACAAGACCGTAGTCACCATTCACGATCTTATCCCCCTCATCCTGCCGGCCTATCGTGGTTCGGCCCTGGTTCGCGCATACACGAAGCTAGTGTCCGCCGGCGCCAGGCGAGCGGCAGCTATCGTCACCGATTCGAGGTCCTCGCGCGAAGACATCCTGCGCCTGCTCCGCGTGGACCCAGCCCGGGTGCGCGTCGTGTACCTGGCCGCAGAGGACAGATTCAAGCCTGTGAGAGACCCTCGTCAACTGCAGCGAGTACGCCAGAAGTACGGCTTGCCCGAGGAATACGTCCTCTACCTCGGCGGATTCGATCAGCGCAAGAACCTCAGCACACTCCTCGCCGCCTACGCAGCGCTGGATGCTGACCTGAGCAGGGAAGCGCCATTGGTCATCGCCGGCCAGCTGCCCGCACAAGACTCGGACTTCTTCCCGGACCCGCGTCGCATGGTGCAGAGGTGGAACCTCCAAGACAAGGTCTTCTTCATCGGTTGGGTGGCCGAGGAGGACAAGCCAACACTCTACAGCGGGGCTGCTCTCTTCGTCTTCCCGTCCCTCTATGAGGGTTTTGGCCTGACCATCCTCGAGGCCATGTCCTGCGGAACGGCTGTGGTCGCATCCAGCTCGTCCTCTCTCCCGGAGATAGCGGGGGAAGCAGCCTTGCTCTTCGATCCCTACCAGACGGAGGAGCTGGCCGAGGCAGTGAGTTCTCTGCTGAGGAACGAGACCAGGAGAGAGGAACTGGCCACTCGCGGCCTGGAGCGAGCTCGGTTGTTCTCCCTGGAGAAGATGATTTCCCAGACGATGCAAGTGTACGAATCTGTCATGATGAGCGCCTAGTCCGTCGGGGAGACTGTATGAGAGTACTGATGATCTCCAAGGCTTGCATCAGGGGCAGCTATCAAAAGAAGCTGGAAGAGCTGGCCAAGTTCGACGACATTGACCTCACCGTGATCGTTCCGCGCTTCTGGAAGGAGAAAGGGCGCAAGATCGATCTGGAGAAGACCTACACAGCAGGGTACGCACTGACGGTGGAGGATATGGCCTTGAACGGCCATTTCCACCTCCACTTCTATCCTAACCTGGGCACGCACATTCGGCGACTGAGACCGGATATCATGCATATCGACGAGGAACCCTACAATCTGGCGACGTTCCACGCGATGCGGCTGGCCTCACACGTTGACGCGAAGGCCCTCTTCTTCACCTGGCAGAACCTTCTGCGCAGGTACCCTTTCCCCTTCAACTGGATGGAGCGGCATAACTACCGCCACTCGGCTCACGCCATCGCCGGCAACCGAGACGGGGTGGACGTACTGCGGGGCAAAGGGTATCAGGGGCCGGTGACAGTCATTCCGCAGTTCGGCGTGGATACCGACGCGTACAGACCATCCGCGGGTGAGCCCAAACAGAAGTCCCTCCAGTTCCGCATGGGCTATGTGGGGCGACTGGTCGAGGAGAAGGGAATAGACCTCTTGCTGAGGGCCGCAGCCGAACTCGATGGAGAATGGCGCCTCTCTGTCCTCGGGGACGGACCCTTCAAGGCCCGATTGATGGGATTATCAGGAGAATTGGGGCTGGCAGACCGCGTCACCTTCCAGGCTCCGCTGCCCTCTGCAGAGATGCCAGCCCACTACGAACAGCTTGATGCCTTGGTTCTCCCCTCGAGAACGCGCCCTAACTGGAAGGAGCAGTTCGGTCGCGTGCTCATCGAGGCCATGGCCTGTGGAATTCCAGTTGTGGGCTCCAACTCGGGTGAGATACCCCACGTCATCGGCGAGGCAGGGTTGATCTTCCCCGAGAACGACGTACAGGCACTCAGGGTGCACCTCAGCGCTCTTATGGGAAATCCACGCTTGCGCCAAGCCCTGGCGCAGAACGGCCGGGAGCACGTCGTTCGGCACTACACACAGAAGAAGGTGGCACAGGCAACTCATGAAGTTTATGTCAAGACGGCAGCTACGCAAGATCAATGAGCCCGATACCATCACCCCAGTATCACGACCGGGACCCCCTTGCCTACGTTCGATCGTGTAGCTATAATAGCCTCGTAGCATGCACATTGGCCTGAATGCCCATCTGCTGTCTTCGTCGAGTAGCTATCGCGCCGCGGGAATTAGCTGGTACATCCACAGCCTGCTGCAGCATCTACCCAAGGCAGCTGACCAGCACAGATTCACCGCTTTTCTCGGCGACAATGCAGCAAGTCGCACCTTCCCAGGCCTGCAGACAAGGGTGTCGGCCCTGTCTACCGCGCGGCCTGCTGCCAGGGTTGCGTGGGAACAGCTGGTGCAGCCCGTGCAGCTATTGCGCGAGCGGGTGAATCTGCTGCACTCTCTGGCTTTCGTCCAGCCCGTGGTTCTGCCGTGCCCGGGCGTAGTCACCATCTTTGACCTAAGCTTCATCCTCTTTCCGGAGCGTTTCCAGTCCTGGAGACGTCTGTACCTGAGATGGGGCACCGCATACTCGGCCCGGCGGGCCAGGCGCGTGATTGCCATCTCAGCCAGCACTAAACGCGACATCGTCCGTCTGTTGGGAGTGCCGGAGGCCAAAGTGGACGTGGTGCCGTGCGGAGTGGACGAGGATTTCCGGCCTGTGGACCGGCCCGGGCTGTTGGACGAGTTGAGGAAGAAGCGCCACTTGCCTCCACGAATGCTGCTCTTTGTGGGCACCATTGAGCCTCGCAAAAACCTGGTCACGCTGCTGGAGAGTTACTCGATATTGAGAGAACGCATCCAGCCTCCACCGCTGGTCATTGGCGGGCCCAAAGGGTGGCGCCACGAAGAGGTGTTCTCCCGAGCCCGGGAACTGCAGTTGCTGGACGACGTGATATTCCCAGGCTACATCCCACGTGATGAGCTACCCCTCTGGTATAACGCCGCAGATCTCTTCGTCTATCCCTCGCTCTACGAGGGCTTCGGGCTGCCACCGTTGGAGGCCATGGCCTGCGGTACACCCGTGGTTGCGTCCGATACCTCGTCCCTGCCGGAGGTGGTTGGCGATGCCGGACTGCTGGTAGAGCCCAGCGATGCCGATGAGATAGCCCTGGCCATGCAACGTGTCCTGACTGATGGGGATCTGCGAAAGGCACTCGAAAAGAAAGGACTGGAGAGAGCGAGCACGTACACATGGCGTCGGGCGGCTCAGAACACCGTGAAGGTGTATGATCGAGCCGTGGCCGACGATACCCGATAGGAGCCGACGTGTTTGGCACATACAAACGCTGGTCAACTCTGGCCCTGGTAGTCACAGACGTGGTGCTCATCAACATCGCCTTTGTCCTGTCCTACTACGTCCGCTACGAGCTACAGTGGATAAGGGCGGTGGCTGAGGCATACTACGTACCCTTCGAGGCGTACGTCCCTGTGTCCTTCATCCTGACCGTGATCCTGCTCATCGTTTTCAAGGTAGAGGGACTATATGACCGGAAGCGCGCATCATCTTGGCTGGACGACATCTACATCATCTACTCCAGCACGCTGGTCAGCATAGCCATCATGATCTTCATCTTCTTCGTCTACCGCGCCAACTTCTACTCCCGCCTGATCTTCCTGTACGCGGTCCTGCTTATCGGTACCTTCCTGAGTCTGAGTCGCCTCATCGAAAGACAGATTGGAGCCAGACTCCGGCGTCGAGGGATAGGAGTAGATCGGGTACTCATCGTCGGCGCTGGCCAGGTTGGCCGTGCCATCATGCGCAGCATACTGGCCCAGCCGGATCTCGGCTACCGCCCCGTGGGCTTTGTGGATGATGATCCCAAGAAGCAGGAGAATGGCATAGGCCCCTTCAAGGCTCTTGGCGGTACAGCGGACCTAGCGACCATCCTCCGGAACGAATCCATAGACCAGGTCATCATCAGTCTGCCATGGATGTCACACCGCAAGGTGTTGGGGATCATTGCCGATAGCGAACGCCAGGGTGTGCGTGCGCGTTTCGTTCCCGACCTGCTCCAGATGAGCCTCAGCCAGGTGGATACCGACGTGATGGATGGTATCCCGCTCATCGGCATGAAGGAACCCACGCTCAAAGGGTGGAAGATAGCTCTCAAACGGTTCATTGACATCGCCATCTCCACTGTTCTGCTGCTTGTGTTCTCCCCTCTGCTATTCTTCGTTGGAATACTGATCAAACTTGACTCGCCTGGTCCCATATTCTTCAGACAGACCCGCCTTGGCCGTGGTGAGAGACCCTTCACCTGCTACAAGTTCCGGTCCATGAGGCAAGATGCCGAAGAGGTGAAGCCGGACCTGAGCGGATTGAACGAGGCTGAGGGTCCGATCTTCAAGATCAAGGAGGATCCACGGGTCACCAGAGTGGGCAAGGTACTGCGGCGCATCAGCTTCGATGAGATGCCCCAGCTGATCAACGTCTTCCGGGGGGATATGAGTCTGGTGGGTCCACGCCCGCCGCTCCCCTCGGAGGTGGAGGAATACGAAGACTGGCATCACGACCGCCTCAAGATCCCCTCGGGTCTGACGGGACTCTGGCAGGTGATGGGCAGAAGCGATCTTACCTTTGATGAGATGGTGATGTTGGACCTCTACTACGCCGAGAACTGGTCTCTCTGGCTCGATACCAAGATCATGTTGAGAACCGTTCCCACGGTCCTCTTCGGCAGTGGGGCCTACTGACCCGGGTTCGGCGCGAATCGCGGGCTGAGCTGCCCCGAGTCACCCTGGCCTGATCGACCAGCACGCGAGACGGAGCATGCCAGATGGCAACACTGGATCTCCCGGCATTGATCGATATCCACGTGCATCTGCGGGAACCTGGCGGAACGCACAAAGAGGACTTCTCCTCCGGTACCGCAGCCGCCCTCGCTGGGGGCATCGTCGCAGTCCTCGATATGCCCAACAATACCCCTCCACTGGTGGATGAAGACACGCTTGGCGATAAGATTGGGCTTGCTTCCAGGAGCGCCCGCTGCGACTTCGCCTTCTACATGGGTGCTTCGACCGACAATGCTGCCGCGCCCACGGTGGGCCCCCATGTAGTGGGGCTGAAGATGTATCTCGACGAGACGTACGGCCCCCTCCGCGTCTCTTCTCTGCCCACCGTCATGGCGCACTTCAAGTCATGGCCGAGGAACAGACCCATCGCCGCCCACGCCGAAGGCTTGTCCAGTGCCATTGCCATCGGACTGGCACAGCTCTATGACAGACGGCTCCACCTTTGCCATGTAAGTCGCAAGGCGGAGATAGAGCTTGTGAGGCGGGCCAAGGAAAAAGGCACCAGCATCACTTGCGAAGTGGCACCCCATCACCTCTTTCTGACCGAAGAGGACGCCAAAGAGCTGGGAAGCCTGGCCCGGACGAGGCCTCCGTTGGGCACGCAGGAGGACAACGAAGCTCTATGGACCAACCTGGAAGTCATCGACGCCGTCGCCTCTGACCACGCTCCGCACACGATCGCCGAGAAGCAGTCAGATGATCCCCCTTCAGGCGTGCCGGGCCTGGAAACGACCCTACCCCTGCTGCTGAACGCCGTCAGCGAAGGTCGATTGCCTCTGGAGGAGGTGGTGAGACTGCTTCACGATGGCCCGGCCCGCATCATGGGCTTCAAGATGCCGAAGGATGCCCACGTGCAGGTAGACCTGGACGCCAAGTGGCCCATCCGGGGAGAGGGGTTGTTCACCAAATGCGCGTGGACGCCCTTCGAGGGCATGATGGTGAAGGGGCGCGTACGATCAGTGAGCGTGAGGGGAGCGGTGGTCTACCAGGATGGCAAGGTACTTGCCATCCCTGGGTCTGGACGGCCGCTGGTGCTCCTGTAGGGAGGGGCCGCTACCTCCAGGGCATGGCAGGGACCTCGGCGGGCTGGGCATAGGGCCCCCTCCGGAACTCATCCCAGTACCCCTTGCTGTCCACCACCGAGTAGGCGAAAATCGCCTGTCCTTGACACCCGGCGCGTCTCGCCATATTGATGCGTGCCTCTATCTCGGAGAATGATCCGTAGTTGGCGTGGATTCCCGCATACACGTGCCGGCCGTAGGATTCCGCCATGAAGTCCTGCACCAGCGTGTTGTACCGGTCTCGGCTGTTCATGACCGCCGTGCCGTACAGCATGGGAGCGATGAAGTCCATCGAGCCGGCCTCGAGCCACCCGCGGGAGTCCTGAAAGAACCCACCATATCCGGCATAGGTGGTGCTGCCGTAGGTGACCCAGCCCCACTTGTCTTTGTAGATCGGCCACACGGCCGCCGATAGGGCGGTGCCCGGTCTCAGCGGTAACACCTCATCGTAGACGCGGCCCACCAGCTCGCTCACCTGAGCCCGCTGCCAATCGCCCCGATCTCCGCCCCCCTGTTCCTGATACAGTCGTTCGCTGACGGGATCGTAGGAGTAATGCGGGCCGGAATACCGCACGTAGTCCAGGTGCAGCCCATCCACCTCGTAGTTCAAGACGATATCCCGGCACACAGCCACGAAGTGGTCCATCACGGCGGGGTGACCTGGGTTGGCTGACAGGTAGTGCTCGTTCAACCCCATGGCGTTGCCGTTTCGATCCCACTGCACCCATTGGTTACCGAACTGGCTGTTGAACGATAGATACATGTGCCGCGGGGTGCTGTTGCCTGGCGGACTCACCCCCAGCCAGGAGGGGTAGACGTTGACGTAGGCGTGCAACTCCAAGCCCGCGGCATGCGCTTCTTGGATAGCCAACGCCAGAGGGTCCCAGCCGGGATGCCGTCCCAGCGAGCCGGTCAGCCTGTTGGACCAGGGCTCATACACCGAGGAGTAGTAGGCCTCGCCATTCCCTCTGACCTGGAACAAGATGATGTTGAAGTTGGCCGACGCCGCCTTGTTGACGATGGTCCGCACATCGGCGGCCGTCTTGTATGACCAACGAGGAACCCAGATGGCTCGCCCTTCGCTGGTAGGTGCCGCCTGGCCCACACCGGGCCATGTCTCGGCCGGCACGGGTTCCTCGGTGGGCAGACCCTCCTCATCGCCAGACAGCGGTAAGTAGTCAGGATCCATGTCGGCGGCGACCACGAACCCCTGTTCAGCCGATTCCCTTGCGGGCGACGCGGCCAGATAGCCCAGCAGCACAACCAGAAGAAACGCGCCAGCGCCGAGGACCAGCTTCACCGCTCTTGACATGTGATGGCGTTCCCTTCCTCCATTGGAGCCTCTGGCCGCCTACATGGAATCTCGCCCGTCAGGACTGGGCATGGCCTCCTCTGCCCACGGAGCGCTTAGTTCAGAAAGGGCTTCAAGTTCCTGCTGCGGCTCGGATGACGAAGGCGACGCAGAGCCTGAGCCTGAATCTGGCGAATGCGTTCCCTGGTGAGGCCAAGCTTCTCCCCGACCTGCTCCAGGGTGTAATCCTCCCCATCTTCGAGCCCGTAGCGCAGGCGCAGAACCCGCGCCTCGCGTGGGGTCAGAGAATCCAGCGCATCGTCCACTCGTTCCCACATCAAGGCCGCCGAGGTCATGGAAGACGGAGTGGGCGTGATGTCGTCCTCGATGAACTCCGCCAGCGTGCTCTCCTCTTCCTCGCCTACAGGGGTCTCCAAAGACAATGGTTGACCTCCCAGGTGAAGCAGGTCGTTCACCCGGTCCGTGGGGACTTCCAGCTCCCCAGCCAGTTCCTCGCGGGTCGGCTCGCGGCCGAGCTCTTGCGCCAGCCCCTTTCCTACCCTATGCAGTTTGTTGAGCTCGTCAACGATGTGCGCGGGCAGGCGAATAGTGCGACCCTGATCAGCTACAGCTCTCAGAATCGACTGGCGGATCCACCAGGTAGCGTAGGTGCTGAAACGGTGTCCTCTGTCCGGATCGAACCGCTCCACGGCTTTGATTAACCCCAGGTTGCCCTCTTGCATCAGATCCGACAATGGCAACCCTCGCCCCAGGTACCTGCGAGCGATGCTGATCACCAGGCGTGAGTTTGACTCGATGAAGCGTGCACGGGCACGATCCCCCTCGTCCACTTTCCACTCTAGCTTCGCCCTTTCCTTCGGGCTCAGACCATCCCTGACGAGTTGCTCCTGAGCGGCCTTTCCCTCTCTCAGGGCCAGGGCCAGCTCGGTCTCTTCCTTCGCGGTGAGCAAGGGGATGGTGCCGACCTCTTTCATGTACATCGAGATCACGTCGTCACTGTCGATTCCCCCAGGTACGCCACGCGCGGCGCTTTCACCCATCTCGTCGAGATCGACGGTGTCGAGCGCCCTCTCCTCTACTGCCAGCTCTTTGACTCTCATATCTCTCCTCCTGTAACAGCTGTCTCAATGGACAGCTGAGAAATGCATAATCGGCGTGCACGGTTCCTCAAGATGTGTCTCCCAGGCTAGTCAGCCCTCCGGAGACCGTCCCCGCAGTGTACCTTGTAGAACTGCGGCATGAACCTGTCCAGCTGCCTTCTCTCTAGCCTGTAGTAGACACGGAGACCGTCTTTCCTGTTGACGAGCAAGCCCGCGTTTACCAGGACCCTGTAATGATGGGACATTGCTGGTTTGCTCTTGTGGAAAACGAATTCGAAGTCCTGGCATCCCAGTTCCCCGCTGCAGACCAGCATCCTCACGATCTCATAGCGAGTCGGATCCGACAGAGCCTTGAACACCTTGACCGCGTCTTGACAGAAATCGGACTCCATACGCTCACTCACCTAACTATTTCCAAGGTTTCGGAATTGCTGAACTATAATACCACTAATCGCGATCTGTGTCAAGTCCAAGCAGACAAGGAGAGTGCCTCTTGCCTCTTATCTTGGGCCACCTCCTTCGATAATCTCGTGATTTGTCATTTCTGCTCGTGTTCTCATCGAAAAGCAAACAAAAAGGCGTTGCTGGGATGCCAACGCCATCATTGATCCTCACCAGAGGCCTGGTCAGTGCCCGTACTTCCTCCACACCTCGTGGCCTTGCATCTTCCCCAGCAGCACTACAGCAGCATAGCGCGGCGCCGCAGGTCGTGCCAGCAGGGTCATCCCCGACTCCTCAGGTCTCCGATCCCCCTTTCGCTGGTTACAGGGTATGCAAGCCGCTACCACGTTGTCCCACGATTGCTTTCCTCCCCGAGAGCGGGGTACAACGTGATCAAGGGTGAGTTGTCCTTTGGCCAGCTGTGCTCCGCAGTACTGACAGGTGTACTGATCCCGTGCCAAGATTGTACGCCTGGTCAGAGGCATGAGCAGCCGATGAGGGACGCGCACAAAGTACACGAGCCGAATCACCAGAGGCATGTCCAGAGCCAGATTCTCCGACCGGATCCTGGCCTCTGCTGCCTCAATGACCTCAGCTTTCTCCTTGAGCACCAGTATGATGGCTCGACGAATCGAGATGATGTGCAAAGGCTCAAAGGTGGCGTTAAGCACCAAGACGCCGCCCGAGAGCCTACTTTGCCCCACAGCGAATGCTCTCACCTCTTCGATGCAACAAGTGGACGGCACAGGGTCCCGTCCCTTGCGCGATCGTGATCAATACAGGGGAGGCAGGATTCGAACCCGCAACCTACGGTTTTGGAGACCGTTGCTCTGCCAAATTGAGCTACTCCCCTCCGTTCCCCGTACGTCCCTCGTGCTCAGAAGATCAGCCGTCCCGTCGAACAGCCGAGGACAGCCCTCTGCACACTCAACTCTTCTGCGCGTAGAGCCCCGCTTCGATCGCGGTGCCTGCTACGCAGCGAATAATACCACAATCCCCAAGACCTTGTCAAGGGAGGGTGCTACCACTCAAATCACCACCGATGGAGGCGCTGTAAGCGCGACGTGCCGTTGTGGTCACGTACACCGGCATGTATAATACGAACCGGGGTCCGGCCCATGTACAGCCTCGATGATACCATCACCGCCATATCCAGCCCCATCGGAGAGGGCGGCATAGGAATCGTGAAGATGAGCGGTCCCGGCGTGCTGCCCATCCTGCAAGGGCTGTTCGCGCCAGGCAAGGCGAGCACTCAGAACGGCCGCTCGTGGCAACCTGCGTCGCACCACCTCTACCACGGCCACATCGTGGACCCAGAGACTCAAGAGACAGCAGATGAGGTCCTGGTCTCCTTCATGAAGGCCCCCCACACCTATACCCGCCAGGACGTGGGCGAGATCAACTGCCACGGAGGTATCGTCGCCTCGCGCCGGGTACTGGAGCTGACCCTGCGCAGTGGGGCCCGATTGGCTAGCCCGGGCGAGATGACCCTCCGGGCCTTCCTCTTCGGTCGCCTCGACCTGGCCCAGGCAGAAGCGGTCTTGGACGTGGTGCGCGCCAAGACGGAAGCGGGACTGCGAGTGGCGGTGGAACAGCTAGGTGGGAGCCTGTCTGAACAGATCCGTGACGTGCGGACCGAACTGGTCCAAGTGCTGGCCTATCTTGAGGCCAGGATAGACTTCAGCGAGGACGAGATACCCGAACGTGACATCACAGCCCCATTACTAAGCGTCGCAGCGACCCTGGAGCAACTGATCGAGAGCGCAGACCAAGGCATGATCTACAGGCAGGGCATCCGAGGGGCCATCGTGGGCAGGCCCAACGTAGGCAAGTCCAGCTTGCTGAACCGCTTGCTGCGCACCTCCAGAGCCATAGTCACCCCCATTCCTGGCACCACCCGCGACACTCTGGAAGAGACGGTCAATCTCCACGGCATTCCCCTGGTCCTGGTGGATACCGCGGGGATTGCCGACAGCCAGGACCTGGTGGAGAAACTAGGCGTAGAGCGCAGTCGTCAGGCCCTGGCCAGCGCGGACATGGCGATGTTGGTCATCGACGCCAAGGAACCGGTGCAGGATGCCGACCGGGAGATTGCGGGGTTGATCGGGAGCAAGCCCGCGATCCTGGTGATCAACAAGATAGACTTGCCGCTGGAGGCCAAGACCGAAGACCTGCTGCCTGGTGCCAGAAGAGTCGAGCTATCAGCCCTCACCGGTGAGGGGTTAGAAGAGTTGGAGGAGGCCATAGTGCAGCTCGTCTTCTCCGGCGAAGTCCTCGCTTCGGAGATGCCCTTGGTGACCAATCCCCGCCACAAGCAGGCCTTGCAGGACGCGCTCCAAAACGTACAATCGGCGATGGAGGCCAACAGTGTGGGCACCCCCGTGGATCTGATAGCCATCGACGTGACAGCGGCGGTGAACGCACTGGGGGAGATCACGGGCGAGACAGCCACAGAAGACCTCCTAGAGGTCATCTTCAGCGAGTTCTGCGTGGGGAAGTGAGACAGTGTGTGCAAGAACGACACTACAGCCGTTCTCTAGACCGTGGACGGCACCAACGGGTTGAGCCTCTGGAGCACGATGTGCTATAATTCGATTGTACAGGGAGAAGAAGAGCACCAGCCGTACATGCGCGAGGCCCTCGCCGAGGCTCAAGTCGCCTACGAGCGAGGAGAGATCCCCGTCGGCGCCGTTGCTGTCCACAGAGGGCACATCATAGGCCGGGGCCACAACCGCAGAGAAGAACTGGCCGATCCTTCCGCCCACGCGGAGATGATAGCCTTGCGCGAGGCCGCACAGGTACTGGGTGGCTGGCGGCTCTCGGACGTGACACTGTACTGCACCATGGAGCCCTGCCCCATGTGCGCGGGGACCATGGTGCTGGCCAGGCTGCCTCGCCTGGTTTACGGGGTGGAGGACCCGAAATCGGGCGCTGCCGGCTCTGTCTTCGACATCGTACGTTCGCCGAGACTCAATCACCAGGTGCAGGTGACCAGGGGAGTGCTGGCAGAGGAGTCCAGAGACCTCTTGGATCTGTTCTTCAGTGATCTTCGCCGCCGGGCGAAGTAGGGCACAGGCTCAGCAGACCGCGGAGGGGTGCCAGAGTGGACGATTGGGGCGGTCTCGAAAACCGTTGTGGGGGCAACCTCACCGTGGGTTCGAATCCCACCCCCTCCGCCAGGTGTGCCTCACCTCCCCAGGCCGAACCAGCAACATGAGTAGAAGCGGCTACCACGCGAAAGCCGAAGCGTATCTGGCTACGCTGTGCGGTGTACAGCCAAACAGACGCGTGGGTTCTCCCGGCAACCGTGCGGCAACGGATTTCTTTGCCCAGACCGTTCAGCCGTGGGGTTACGAGCTCGACACCACTCCTTTCCCATGCCTGGATTTCCAGAGCGGCGAAGTTTCATTGTCATGCCAGGATGAGTCCTTCGAAGCCTACATCAGTCCCTACTCTCTCCCATGCGAGGTCACTGCCCGGCTGACAGTAGTCTCCACCATCGAAGAACTCGAGGATTGCTCGTGTGGCGACACGATTCTGTTGTTGAAGGACGCCATCTCTGCCGAACAGTTGATGCCGAAGAACTTCGTTTTCTATAACCCCGATCATCACCAGAAAGTGTACGCCCTCTTAGAGGAGAAGCAGCCCGCTGCGATCATCACGGCAACAGGAAAGAACCCCGACTTAGTGGGCGCTATGGACCCGTTTCCCATGATCGAAGATGGGGATTTCGACATCCCGTCGGTGTATTGCACAGGTGCTGTCGGCGAGAGAATCGCCGCCCTTGCGGGCGAGCTGTTCAGGCTTAGGACTGAAGCAAGACGCATTCCCGCTACCGCCAACAATGTGATTGCGCGGAAGAACCCTGAGGCAAGGGAGAAGATCGTTGTCTGCGCACACATCGACGGCTATGGGGATACGCCCGGAGCGGCGGACAACGCCTCAGGCACGGCAGTCTTGCTGCTGCTTGCTGAAATGCTGAACGGATATCAGGGCCATATGGGTATCGAGATTGTCGCGTTCAATGGGGAGGATCACTACAGTGCGGGAGGCCAGATGGACTACCTTCATCGCTATGGGGAGCGCATGGAGGAGATCCTTGTGGTCATCAACATCGATGACGTGGGATATGTCCATGGGAGGACCGCCTATTCCCTGTATGAATGCTCGGATGAGATTCAGAGGAAAGCAGATATCACACTGGGCAATTCTGCTGGTTTGATGATGGGTGATTTGTGGCATCAGAGTGACCACATGATCTTCGTACAACAGGGAAGAGCGGCCATCGCCATCACGGCTGAGAAGGCTTCGGAGTTGATGGCTACCGTTACGCATACTCCCAGAGACACGCCCGAGATTGTCAATTGCCACAAACTCGTGGAGATTGCCCATGCCTTGCACGGCTTCATCACACAGTTTTGAAGTTGCCGTGTGACCGGACTGTGCATCGTACAGGCAGAGTGTGACTCATTGAATCCGAATGGAAGTTGAAACAAGAGAACCTCTTCATCGGGATATCTCCTCGGGCGGCCCGCGAAACCCCCGGGCGATGCGCAGCAGCAATCTCCACCTTCCACGCGGCAGGCCAGGTAGGGTTATCCTCTATCCGACGAGCACCGTCTTTCCACCATGTTGCGTGACCTGAACAAGAAAGAGGTCGATCTGGCCTGCCTGGCACGGCGGGCATCCGACAGCCAGGAATTCCTCTCGGAACTGGTGGCGGGCCTGTCAGACAGGCAGGAGAGAGTGGGCTACAACTGCCTGAAGGCCCTCATGCTCGTCGCCGAGGAGCGTCCGGAGTTGCTGCACCCCCATTGGGACCTCTTCGTCGACTTGCTCCGCAGCCACAGCACCTACTTCAAGCTGCGAGGGGCCAATCTCATCGCCGCCGTCGTAGGAGTGGATGCTGACAACGGACTCGAGCGCATCTTCGATGAGTACTACGAACTGCTGGATGGGAGGAGCGTGATCGCCACGGCCCACCCAGAGCTGCGGAGTAGAATCACGGACAGGCTGCTCAGCATAGACCAGACCCATCACCCGCCCGATCGCAAGGATCTCATCAAGGGCCGCGCTGTGGAGGCTTTGGGGGAGTACTTCCAGGAATCCGAAAACAAGGTGGCGATCTTGGAGTTTGTGAGGGGACAACTGAAAAGCAAGAGCCCTCGCACCAGGAAGAAAGCGAAGGAGTTCCTCGAGGAGTGGGGAGATGCCACCTAGAGGCGGAACGCGACACGCCATCGACGCCTGTGTGACAGCATTCTTCCCTCGGCCCTAGACCTAGGGGTTGGGCCTCGCGGCGGTGTCGGCGAGCTCTCGATCGGGACCCTCGCCGTTGGCGACCTTGATCGTCACCACGGCCAGTCCCGCATACAACCAGAATAGAGCCACCGAGTGCGGGAAGTCCAGGTTGAAGAAGTAGTGATCTGTGATGCCTCCCACCATGGCCCCCAGCAAGGCCACCGCCAGACCCAGCAGCAGGGGCTCGGCCTCCGCGTCTCTCTCCATCCGCCGCCAGGCGGTCCAGGCATAGGCGAAGAACACGCCCATGATCAGCAGGAAGGCCGCCAACCCAACGAGTCCCATCTCCTCCGCAATGAGCAGATAGACGTTTGAGACCCCGATGTAGATGTCGATGGACGGGGTACCTCCAAAACCTACCCCGAACCACGGGTAGCGGGAGATAAGCCTCAGCGCATCCTTGTACTCTCCCAGGCGCATCTCAGTGGCCCTGTCCTGCAACAACAACCCTTCCTGTAAATGCAGTATGTACTCCCTGGTCTGGGGCAGGATCAGGATCACGAGCAGGACCAGCGCCATCACTGGCAGCAGACGCCGGTATCTGATTACCCCCAGCACCAACAGAGCTGCTCCGATGGCTACGAAGGCGCCCCGGGAAAAGGTCAGCAGCAGGCAGATGAGCATCACTGCCAGCATGGGAGCCAGCCACTTTCTGGGAATCAACGGTTTGCGAGCGAACATCTGAGGCGTGGTCAGAGTCACGATCAGGATCAGCAACCCTCCGAGCACGTTGGGGTTAACCGACGTCGAGATAGCCCTCATGGGTAGATCGGGATTGTCTTCGATGAACCACAACACCTCCCACCCTGCAGGATAGTGGACAACGCGCAGCATCGACAGCAGGCGCACCGTGAGCGGATGCGGGAGGAAATAGAGAATCACTCCCATAAGGGCAGCCACGAAGCCGGCCAGGATCATGATTATCAGGATCTGCCTCAGCCTGCGGTAGTCCCTGACGGAATTGGTGACCACGAAGAAGAGAGAGACAGCGATGATGATCTCCACGAAGTGGCGCGCCGTGTCCTTGGTTATGCCCGCGTGGGCGCTTCCTGCGATGAAGGCCACAGAAGCCAGTAGGATGAAGATCAGGATCGGCAAATCCAGGGGCGAGCCCACGTACCCCTCTTGAGCGCGCGTGAAGACGCGGGCCAACCAGACTCCGAACACAGCCAGCAGCACCACGTCCAGGAATGTGGGGAAGAACCCGATACTGATGGGAATGGCGGCGAAGGGGAGCAGGCAAACCACCGCGATCAGCGCGAAGAGCCCCAACTGGGTGCTCCGGAGCATGGCCAGACCAGCTGCCACTCCCCCGAGAAGGGCCAGCAGCATCAGGGGATGAACGAGGGTTAGCAGCAACCCCCCGACGATGCCAAGGACGAGGCACGCGCCTACCAGCGCCATCCGGACGGGCCAGCCGCCTCGCAGCACGAATGCCTGCGCGTCCAGTAGCAGGGTGTCAAACCTCCGGCCGCTGATCATTTCCTTGCCACACAGATCACTGACAGCCCAAAGGGGAGGTCCACCTTCTGAAGCAGCCTGCGCTCCAGAAAGAGAACCTGGGCCAAAGAGCGGTTGATCACCGGCGGCAGGGTCCTGAGGTCGGATCTCGCCTCGCTGGCGGACTTGGCCGGGACCTTCTTGGCCACGCGGACGGCTGCCGCGATGGGGAAGAGCAGCGTGTTGGCGTGGGCGACGCGCTCGACCGTCAGCCCGACTCTCTCGGCTTCTTGGGTGACGTCGGCCTTGGTGTATCTCCTCTTATTGTGGACTGCCAGATCGTGTTCGCTGAGCAGCGGGTTATAGGCAGGTAGATTGATCACCACGCGGCCACCGGTCCTCAACACGCGGCTCAACTCCTGGAAGGCCGGCCCGTAGTCGTCGATGCAACATATCACGTCAAATGAGGTCACCAGGTCGAAGGCCCCGTCCTCGAAGGGCAAGTCCGTGATGGACGACTGGGTCAACTCGCAGCCTTGTACGTCCCGCTTCCTGGCAAGCAGAATCGCCTCAGACGAGATGTCCACTCCGACCACCTGCCCGTACGACGTCAGATGGCTGAGCATGGCGCCGGTGCCGCAGCCGGCATCAAGGATCTTCAGATCCGACCCGGCCTGGTAATGCCCATCGAGCAGCGAGAGGAAGATGCTCCGCATGCCCACGTACCACCAGTACGAGTCCTCCACGCCATGAATGACCTGGCTTCCCTCGGGCTTCATCTCGCCAGGCCTCTCGTAGACTCGAACTCGCGTACGAGGTGGCACACTTGCCGTATCTGTTCTTCGGTCACCTCAGGGGCAACAGGCAGGGTAAGGACCTCTGCCGCCACTCGCTCGGTGACGGGCAGCGTACCTTCCCCATAGCCCAGATCCCCATACGCCTCCTGTAGATGCACGGGCACCGGATAATGAACCAGTGCGCCTACGCCCCTGGCGCGCAGGAACTCCCTCAACTCATCGCGGTGCTTTGACCTGATGGCATAGATGTGGTAGCAGTGCTTCCCGCTATCCATCTCCACCGGCGTCGCCACCGCTGCGCCTTCCAGCAACGTGTCGTACAGCGCTGCGTGCTCCCTCCGCACGGAGTTCCACTGGTCCAGCATCTCCAGCTTCACCCTCAGGATCGCCGCCTGCAATTCGTCCAATCGGCTATTGAACCCCTTGATGGAGCTGACGTATCTCTCTCTCCAGCCGTACTGGCGCAGGAGCCGCAAGCGCTCGGCCATAACAGGATCGCTAGTAACCACGAGCCCCGCATCGCCAAACGCCCCCAGGTTCTTGGTCGGGTAGAAGCTGAAACATCCGGCGTCGCCCATGGACCCGGCCTTCTGCTCTTTGTACTCTGCACCGTGAGCCTGGGCCGCGTCCTCGATCACTTTGATCCCGTGCTCCTCAGCCAGCACCAGGATGGGGTCCATGTCCGCCGTCTGCCCATACAGATGGACAGGGAGGATGACCCTGGTGGCAGGACCGATCTTCTCCTCCAAGTGCGAGGGATCCATGGTGTAGCTCAGGGGATCTATGTCCACGAAGACCGGTCGAGCGCCCGTGGCCTCGATCGCCGCCACGGTGGCCACCGCCGTGTGTGACACCGTGATCACTTCATCTCCGCGGCCCACCCCGCAGGCCATCAGCGCCAGGTGCAGGGCCTCCGTGCCCGAGCCCACCCCGATGCCGTGAGAGGCGCCGACGTAGGCGGCGAACTCCTCTTCGAAGGCCTCCACCTCGCTGCCCAGGATGAACCAGCCGCTGGCCAAGACACGCTCGATGCCAGCATCAATCTTTTCCTTGATGGAGAGGTACTGCAGCTTCAAGTCGCTAAAGGGGATCACCCAGCTACTCCCAGTAGTGCGCCTTGTGCTCGCGGTAGTACTCGATGGTCTTGGACAGCCCCTCCCGGAGGGGTACCCGAGGTTCCCAGCCCAAGGCCTCGCGGATCTTGCTGTAGTCTCCGTAGTAGTCGCCGATGTCTATGCGTTTCTTCTCCGGAGGGAAGGGCACCAGCTTGTAGCTGGCCTGTGGACAGAGCTCCATCAGCGTCTCCACGATTTGCAGCAGGCTGACGGGCTCAGGACCGCCCAGGTTGTAGACGTTGCCATTCACCATGTCGGTGGCCCCGGCCAGAATGAGGGCCTCCACCACGTCATCCACGTAGTTCATGTCCCGCAGCTGCGTACCATCGCCATACAGCGAGATCTCCTCAGCGTCTATAGCCAGGCGAATGAACCAGCCGATGAACCCCTGGCGGTTATGCTTCATCAGCAGGCGAGGCCCATAGGTGTTGGTCAGCCGCAGCGACGTCGCTCGAATTCCGTGCACGTTGCTGTACAGGATATGATACCACTCGCCCGCCATCTTGTTGATGCCGTTGACGTCCGTGGGGTGCAGCAGGTGCTTCTCGTCCACCGGCAGGTAGTCGGGTGCGCCGTAGATCTGTCTCGTGCTGGCATAGATGATCTTCACCGAGGGGTTGTTGAGCCGGCAGGCCTCCAGGAGTGACAGCTGGCTGCGGCAGTTGATCTCCAGATCGGTAAATGGGTCGCTCATGCTGTCGATGTGGCTCACCTGGCCCGCGAGGTTGAAGATGTAGTCCTGGCCTCGGACCAGGTATCTCATGCCGGAGGCGTCCCGCACGTCGGCGATGTTGACGCGTACCAGACCCTTGATACCCTCTACATTGAAGAGATTGCCGCCGTACTCGGGGATCAGCGAATCGACGATGAGGACGTCAGCCCCGTACTCCACCAGGCGGTGAGCCAGGTTACTGCCGATGAACCCCAGTCCACCGGTGAGCATCACTCTCTTGTCTCGGTAGTGCTCCCTAGGATCCATCTGCCTGTCTGCCCCCACCCACGAGTTGTGGCCACCGCAGCTGCCACCACAGCTTGAGGAGATCGCGGCCCACCCTGAATATGCGCCGAAAGTTGAAGAACTGCGACTGGCCGTAGGCTCGATGATAGTGGTGCACGGGCACCTCCCTGATCCTGAACCCACCCTGCCTGATCTTGGTCATCATTTCCACGCAGATCACGCCGCTGTCGGATTCCAGGTGCACATCGTCGAAGATGGAGCGTCGGATGAGCCGGAAGTCGCAATCCACATCCTTGAGATGTATCCCAAAGGCCAGGTTGGTCATCCAATGGTAGATCCGGCCGATAATGACCCGGTGCAGGGGGTCCGAGCGCCCAATCTTGTACCCCTGCACCATGTCGACGGAGTCCTTCATCTGCTCCCACAGGGCGGGAAGGTCGCGGACATCATACTGGGCATCTCCATCGGTGTAGAACACGAACTCCTTGCTGGCCTCGGAGAAGCCTGTACGCAGAGCACCCCCATACCCCTTGTTCTTCTCGTGGTGGACGACCCTCACCCTGTCGTATCGCGCTTCCAACTCGCCCAGTATCTCCCTGGTGTAGTCATAGCTCCCGTCGTTGACCACGATCACCTCGTAGTCCTTGGTGAGCTTCTCCAGGACGAGAATGGCCGAGAGAACCATGCTGGCGATGGTACCGCCATCGTTATAGGCCGGGAAGAAAGCCGAGATACCGTTGCTTGAGCCCAGATCCATTCACTACCCCCGCGTCATACACGGCCTGTGCCATCACAGACCGTGCGTGAGTTTTGCCGGTTGGCCGACTACCAAGTATAGCCCACGCACCCATCACACGCAACCACTATCAGGGGATTGTCGCCAGGGCTTTTGCGCCGGTCGCGGTCTTGCGGGGGAGTGCACGAGGGTGAACAGTGCACGTTGTCAGCGCAGTTCTCCAGCCAGCGATTTCCGCTTCACATCCAGTCGTTCTTATGCTACAATGTGAGGCAGAAACCTGCCTTCCGAGGAAGGCGGAAGCCCAGTGTGGCGGTTCGGACAACGAAGCCATCATGAACACGAAGGGAGAATAGACATGGCTGACTCGGTTTCTAGCAAGGCCAACGGATCGTCCTTTGAGCTGTGGATGATCTCTAACCTCTCCATGGGCGCCGGGTTCTCGGCCTTTGTCGCGCTATTGATCCCGCCCTATGTCACAGAGTCGACGGGCAACGCGGCCGATGCCGGCGTGGTGATGGCCGTCATCAGCCTTGCCGCCGTCCTGGGGCCGGTGCTGGGTGGCTTTGCCGACAAGCACCGGGCCCATCGGCTGGTCCTGTGTGGAGGCGTACTGGGCATGGCCGTAGCCTTTGCGGCCTACGCCCTGTCTGCGGAGACAACAGCCCTCTACGCCCTGGACGCCATCCTCATGGGCGTATCGATCGCCGCCGTGAGCGCCGTAGCGCCGGTGTTTATCGTCGGCGCAGGGCTTCCTCAGGCCTTGCAGGCCAAGCGCTTGACCACCTTCAACCTGGTGGCGCCCGTGGGCCAGGTGCTGGGCGGCGTCATCCTGGGTGCGGCCGCAGCCGCCGGATGGTCGTACACTCAGCGGTTCTGGCTGGCCGGCGCTGTGATGTTCTTCGCCTTCCTGGTCACCTGGTTCACCAGCGGCAAGCCTGCGCAGCGCATTCAGTCGCTCGAAGAGCAACCGGCCGAGGTCCACGAAGAGCGAAAGAAGTCCACTGGACTTCGTGCGCTACTATTCTCCACCTTTGGCATGTATCTGCTGATCCTGATCCTCAGCTCGGTGGCCAACAACGGCATCAACAACCAAATCGCCAACATCATGCCCAACGTGTACGGCATCGACCAGGCCTCCACCTCCGCGCTGATCTCTCTGGCCGGTTTGCTCAACATCGTCTTCTTCTTTGCTGCTGGCGCGTGGATGGGGCGCTCTGGGGCGATGCCAGGCTTTGCCATGGGCAACGTCCTGCGCCTTGTGGGCGCCTTGGGCATGGCCTTGCTGGGTGTGGTGGCCAACGCGCCGATTCTCGTTGTGGTGGCCTTCATGCAGTTGATGTACCAGGGCAACCCCTTCGTACGCTTGACCCAGCCTGCCGTCGCCGTGCGCTTTGCCACCATCCCTGCGGGGGCGGCCAGCGGCTGGGTGATTGGCGCCTCGGCCATCGGCTCCTTCATCGGTAGCGTGGTGGGAGGTTTCCTGGCCGATTCTGTTGGCTTCAACGCTATCAACTGGATGGCGGCAATAGCAGCCGGCCTGGCGGTGGTCCTCATCGTGTTCAGCCTCTGGCCGGCAGAGCTGAAGAAGCGGGCTGAAGCCCAGGGTTAAGGGCCCGAGCGAGGTACTTGCCGCGAACTCCCTGACCATTGATGCGTTTCTGACCATATTCATCGGCATGGGGCCGGTCAAGGTGCTGCTGGTCTACATCGCCGCGACCAAGGGCGCCAGCCCTGCGTTGCAGCGCAAGGTGGCCCAAAAGGCGATCCTCACCGCCACCGCCGTCGGCATTCTCTTGCTGGTGGCTGGCGCCATCTTCATGCGCGTCCTGCACTTCTCTCAGGGAGCGCTGACGGTGGCCGGGGGCCTCATCCTGCTGCTGCTGGCCCTGAACATCGTCCTCAGCCCCGCGCAGAAGGAGGAGCAGGGCGCTGAACCTGACGAAGCGGCGCTGATGAGCATGGCCGTCTACCCGCTGGGCATCCCGCTGCTCTTGAACCCCATCGGTATCGTGGCCCTGACCGTGTTTTCCGCCGAAGCCCAAAGCGTCGCCGATATGGCTGTCATCCTGGGCATGCTGCTGGTAGTGGCGGCCATCGACTTTGGGGTCTTCCTCGTCTCCCACAAGCTGGACAGATACCTGACCTATGAGCGCATCCTGGTTCTGGAGAAGCTGCTGGGCATTCTGCTGGCCGCCCTGGCCGTGCAACTGATCCTCAACGGGTTGGCCGCTGTAGGCGTGTTGACGTTGACCGGAGGGCACTAATCCACAGGACTGCCGGTCCTTCGAGGACCGGCAGTCCTCCAACAGAATCAACTGAAACGAGACTGAAAGATGTGCTGTTTCTTCTCGTCACACGGATGACCAAAGATGAAACTGCGCTCGTCCTGCGTCCTCCGTCCTTTGTCCTTCGTCGTCGCTTTGCTGCAAAATCTAAGAAAGAAAGGGATCACAAATGACTACCCAAAGTTATGACACCCGTATTGGCGAATTGACCTTTACCCAAGATTTTGCCAACGGCTACCCGACCCATGAAACTGTAGAGAAACTTTTCGATGAACTGGACTTCCAGCGGGCCTGCCAGGCTTATATCTGGGCTATCCCAATCGTATCGTTTGCCCAATGGCAATATTCTCATAACGTGCAGTTGGGCGCCGAGAACGGACAGATTATCTATTTCGAATCGTACCAAGACAAACTTGGCGGTTTGACTTACAACGTCACGACACCCTATGCCCTTCCATTCATCGACCTGGAAAAGGAAGGCCCGTTTGTGGTCGAGATGCCGGAAGGCGAGATCCGAGGTGCCGCTCATGATTCCTGGCAAATTGGCATCACCCAGGTTGCCGAACCCGGAAAATATCTATTTGTTGGTCCAGGGCAGGAAACGCCTCCCGATGCCGAAACGGTGGGATTCAAGATCCATCAATCGGCCACGAGTAATCTGATGTTGGGCATTCGCCTGATGCCTGCATCCAGCGAAGAACGGCTGGAATTGCTGGAAAAGGTGAGAATCTATCCTTATTCTGAAAAGGACAATCCAAAACCGCGCGGTTATTTCCGACCGGAAGGGAAACCCTGGCGGGCTACCGCTCCTCGAGGAATGGAGCATTGGGTGCGTTTGGCGGATATCTTGAACCGCGAGCCGGTTTTTGAACGCGACCGCTTCATTATGGCCATGCTCAAGCCGCTGGGCATCGAAAAAGGGGTGCCCTTCAACCCCGATGAACGCCAGACCAAAATCCTGACCGAAGCCGCCTTTGTCGGCGAGGCGATGGCCAAGGCCAATGACTTTTTCAATCCGCGGCTGGAAGCATCGTACTATGTGAAAGGTTCGCGCTGGGAGTACGCGACCGTGGCGTCGCCCGATCAGCGCTGGGAGCACTATGATGCTCTGGATGGCCGCGCCGCCTGGTTTTATGAAGCAGTCACGAATGACATCGCCATGCACGGCCAGGAGACCGGTTGGGGACAGGTCTATCTCGCCGCCTACCAAGACAGTGACGGCGACTGGCTGGACGGCGGCGTGAATTATGTGTTGCACGTTCCCGCCAACGCCCCGGCTGAGGCCTTCTGGTCGATGACCCTGTACGACGTGGACACCCGCTGTATCACCCGCAACGAGCAGGGCATCGCCGACCGCTCCTCACAGATGGACTTGCTGGAAAATGAAGATGGTTCAATTGACCTTTACTTTGGGCCGGATGCGCCTGCCGGGAAGGAACAAAACTGGATTCCGACCGCGGCGGGAAAAGCCTGGTTCCCCTACTTCCGGCTCTATTCACCCAAGCAGGAATTCTTGGATAAAACCTGGGTACTACAGGATATTGAGAAAGCGAAGTGAATATCAAACGGGACAGCCAGTTCTCAAGCCACTGCAAGTCGCCGACTGGCTGTCCAGCAAGAGAACGGAGACTGACAATGCCCGACGGAAAACCCAATGTTCTTTTGATCATGGCTGATGACATCGGCTGGTTCGATGTTGGAGCCTACCATCGCGGGATGATGGGAGGAACTACGCCCAATATCGACCGCATCTGTAACCAAGGTGCCATCTTTACTGACGCTTATGCGCAGGCCAGTTGCACCGCTGGCCGGGCGGCCTTTATCACCGGCCAGCTCCCCATGCGCACAGGCATGACGACCGTCGGGATGCCTGGCGCACCGCTGGGCATCCAGGCCGAGGATCCCACCCTGGCCGAACTGCTCAAGCCCGAAGGCTATGTGACCGCCCAGATTGGCAAGAACCACCTAGGTGATCGTAACGAATTCCTGCCCACCGTTCACGGATTTGATGAATTCTACGGCAACCTCTACCATCTCAATGCCGAGGATGAGCCGGAGCAACCGGACTATCCCCATCACCTGCCGTGGGTCGAAGAGATGTTCGGGCCGCGCGGCGTACTTGACTGCAAAGCCACCGACGTGGATGACCCCACCGAAGACCCGCGCTTTGGCCGCGTCGGCAAACAGACCATCGAGGATACCGGCCCACTGTCGCGCGAACGTATGAAAACAGTCGAAGACGACCTGCTCAACCGTTCCCTCGATTTCATCGATCGGGCGCATGCCGCTGACAGGCCCTTCTTGCTGTGGCACAATACCACTCGCATGCACGTCTGGACGCGTTTGTCTGACCGATGGGAAGGCAAGACGATGTTTGGCCTCTTCTCCGACGGCATGCAGGAACTGGACTGGGTGGTAGGTGAACTGCTAGACAAGCTTGATGAACTGGGAATCGCCGAGGACACGATCGTGGTCTTTGCCACGGATAATGGCGCTGAAAAGTTCACCTGGCCTGATGGCGGCACCACCCCCTTCCGCGGCGAGAAAGGCCTGGGCTGGGAGGGCGGCTTCCGTGTGCCTTTCGGCATCCGTTGGACGGGCAAGATCCCCGCAGGGCAGGTACTCAACGGCATCTTTTCGCTGGAAGATGTGGTACCGACGATGATGGCTGCGGCAGGTATAGACGATATCAAGGAGAGGCTGCTGGAAGGCTACCAGGCCGACGACAAGCACTTCGAGGTACACCTTGATGGCTACAACCAGCTTCCCTACCTGAAGGGCGAGGTCGACGAGTCACCACGGCACGAGTTCTTCTACTACGGCGAGCGAGAACTGTATGCCATCCGCTACAACAACTGGAAGGTCCACTTCCAGACCAAGGATGACTGGTTTGCGGGTCAGGCGAAGAAACCGACAATGCCTCAACCGGTGAACCTGCGCAACGATCCCTTCGAGCAGCACATGAGCGCACCCTTCTACCCGCTCTATGTCGGTGAGAAGCTGTGGACCCTCCTGCCATCCGCCTACATCTTGCAGCAGCATGTCAAGAGCTTCGAAGCTTTCCCGCCACGGCAAGCACCGCCGGGGTTCAGTCCCCAAGATCTATTGGAAGGAGTCCTGAAGGCTGCGGCCGAGCGGCAAGGAAACTAACGCGATGGGGAAAGACTGGCTGCCTACCGCGAGTGGGGCGCAGGCGTCGTCTCGCGACTGACCGGAGGGCACTGCGTGGTTTAGCTGCTTGTTCTCGCTATTGGTGGCTGGTGCTCCGGGCATAGCCCGCTCGAGCACGGGCAGAGGGCGTTGCGCAGAGCAATGTGCAGTTGCGCGCATGCGCGCAACTGCATACAATCTGGCAAGAGGCCGGGTGCGCGTAGGGCGCTCACCGGCAGATTACGGTCAACTTTGATCGATTGAAAGGAGAACAAAGATGTGCTGTTTCTTGTCGTCGCTCTGGCTGTTGGGACCGCGATTCGCGTTCCTGATCGCCTGGCTGATCCCGTACGGTCGGCTGAAGGTGGCCGCGGCGTTCAGCGGGTGGATCCTGCCGCTGCTGGGCCTCATCTTCCTGCCGTGGACCACGCTGATGTACGTGATCGTCTTCCCCGTCTACGGCGTCTTTGACTGGCTGTTCCTGGCCTTCGCCGTCTTCGCCGACATCTCGGCGTACGCGGCCGGTGCTTACCGCCGGAAGGATGCACCCTTCTACAGCGGCCCTTAGGAAGACGCACGACGTACAATCGACGGACGACCGCGGATCGCGGACCGAGGCGACTGCGGCCGTCCGTCGCCGGAGCGTAGGAGAAGCGAGGAGTCACGGGCTTCAGCTGTCTCTTTTCGTCTTTCGTAGCCGCGGCGCCGCGGCTGGGGTTGGTCTTCCTCTGGCTCTTTCGCCCGGAGCGTGTCCAGTCCGCCTTTGATGGCTTTGTCGTGCCCATGCTGGGCCTTGTCTTTCTGCCCTTTGCCACGTTCGCCTACATCCTCATCGCGCCGGAGGGGGTGCAGGGCCTTGACTGGTTGTGGCTGGGGCTGGCCTTCCTCGCTGATATGGGCGTCTGGGCGGGGGCGGGTATCTTGGCCGACGGTGGCCAGCGCGCACCAATAGGGGCCACAACGGGTAGAGGCGCACCAGATACCCCGGAATCAAACTGGCTCCGAACCGTGCCTGGCAAGGGATGGTTCACGCTCTTCCGGCCCTACAGCCCGGCACAGCCGTTCTTCGACCAGAGCTGGAGGCCGGGCGATTTCGCGAAGATTCCCTGCACCCGAGGTGAACATTCTTGAGAAGGAACAAAGCACAAACCGGACCTCTTCCCTCCTGGAATGAGGGCGCCACCAAACAGTCCATCCTTCAGTTCGTCGAGCGGGTGACGACGGAGAGTGACAGAGGTTTCGTTCCGCCGCTCGATCGTATCGCCGTCTTCGACAACGACGGTACGCTTTGGTCGGAGAAACCCGCTTACTTCCAACTGCTCTTTGCCCTTGACCGCGTACGGGCGCTGGCCGTCGACCACCCCGAGTGGCAGGAGCAGCAGCCGTTCAAGGCTGTGCTGGAGGATGACATCGACGGACTCCTGGCTGGGGGCATGAAGGCCATTATCGACATCCTCGTGGCCACGCACGGAGGCAACACAACCGACGAATTCGAGCAGATCGTCTCCGACTGGATCGCCAGCGCGCGGCACCCCAGGACCGGGCGCCTCTACACAGAGCTGGTCTTTCAGCCCATGTTAGAGCTTCTCGACTTCCTGCGGGCCCGTGGATTCAGGACCTACATCGTCTCCGGAGGCGGCATCGAGTTCATGCGGGCGTGGGTTGAGGGGGTGTACGGCATTCCACCCGAGCAGGTGATCGGCTCCAGCATCGAAACGCAGTTCGAGATGCGGGACATTGGCCCGGTGCTTGTCCGCATTCCGAAGGTCGATTTCGTGGACGACAACGAAGGCAAACCGGTGGGCATCCATAAGTTCATCGGCCGGCGCCCAATCCTGGCCTTCGGAAACTCGGACGGAGACCGTGAGATGCTGCAGTGGACCGCTGCCGGAGACGGCCCACGCCTCATGGGGCTCGTTCATCACACCGACGCAGAGCGAGAATGGGCCTACGACCGCGAGTCGCCGATCGGACGGCTGGACAAGGCGTTGGACGAGGCGCGTGCGAGGGGCTGGACCGTCGCGGACATGAAGCGCGATTGGCAAATGATCTACCCCTGGGAGAGTGAATGATCTCTGCTCGCGCCGTAGAAGCGAGCTCGAGTTTGGAAAGTGCCACGGCTGGAAACGGCCAGACCGCGGTAGCCAACACGGCAGGAAGAGCGCTTGGCGCCCTCACGCGCGGGCAGAGGACGTTGCGGGCTCTGAGCTTCCGTAGTTGGCGCAGAACATTCAAGATACTAATAGGAGGTTAGGCAATGGCTGACAAGAAACCCAATATCCTCATCTTGTGGGGTGACGACGTCGGTTGGTACAACATCAGCCACAACAACCGTGGCGTGATGGGGTACCAAACACCCAACATCGATCGCATCGCCCGGGAAGGGATCGAGTTCACGGACTACTATGCCCAGCAGAGCTGCACAGCGGGCAGGGCGGCATTCATCACCGGACAGAACCCGATGCGTACGGGGCTCACCAAAGTGGGCATGCCGGGCGCCGACCTGGGGTTGCAGGCAGAGGACCCCACCATCGCCGAGCTGCTCAAGCCCCACGGCTACGTCACCGGCCAGTTTGGCAAGAACCACCTGGGGGACAAGGATGAGTTCCTGCCGAGCAACCACGGCTTTGACGAGTTCTACGGCAACCTCTATCACCTGAACGCCGAAGAGGAGCCGGAACACCCAGACTATCCCAACCACTTGCCCGCAGAGCTGCTGCCCCGTCCGCGCGGCGTGATCCACTCCTACGCCGATGGGCGCATCGAGGACACGGGACCACTCACCAAGAAGCGCATGGAGACCATCGATGACGACGTCACCGAGCGCACCATCGAGTTCATCAAGAAGGCCCACGCGGACGACAAGCCGTTCTTCGTGTGGTGGAACGCGACCCACATGCACTTCAGGACGCACGTTCCTGCTGAGGCTGAGGGCATCAGCGGCCAGGGCTTCTACAACGACGCCATGGTGCTCCACGATCGAGCTGTGGGCCGGCTGCTCGAAGTGCTGGATGAGCTGGGCATCGCTGAGGACACCATCGTCCAGTACTCGACCGACAACGGACCGCACTACAACACCTGGCCCGACGGTGCCATCACCCCTTGGCGCAGCGAGAAGAACTCCAACTGGGAGGGCGCCTACCGCGTGCCCTGCTTTGTTCGCTGGCCCGGCAAGTTCGAGGCAGGTAGAGTACTCAATGACATCGTCACCCACCAGGAGTGGCTGCCCACCCTGCTGGCCGCCGCCGGCGAGCCCGACGTCAAGGACAAACTGCTCAAGGGTCACACAGCCGGCGACAAGCGCTTCCACGTCCACATCGACGGCTACAACGCTCTGCCCTACCTGCTGGGTGAGACCGACGAATCGCCGCGCAACTGGTTCTACTACACCAACGACGACGGCAAGGTGGTGGCGCTCCGCGTCGGTGACTGGAAGCTGGTCTACTACGAGCAGCGGGCCAAGGGGATGCAGCTCTGGGCGGAGCCGTTCGTCGAGCTGCGTCTGCCCAAGCTCTTCAACCTGCGCCGCGACCCATTCGAGCGGGCGGATGAGAATTCGAACGTCTACTGGGACTGGGTGCTCGATCACATCTTTGCCGTCTATCCCGCGACGGCGCTGACGGCGCAGCAGATCCAGTCTTTCAAGGAGTTCCCGCCCCGCCAGAAGCCGGCGTCCTTCAACCTGGATCGCGTCCTGGAAAAGATGAAGGAATCCACGGACGGCAGCCTGCACTAACAACTGATAGGAAGGGCAGGCGTTCCTTTGAGGAACGCCTGCCCTATCTCAGGAGGGACCCGCATGGCTTTCTGGATCACACTGGCCCGGGGCATGCTGGCCATCGTCCTGGGTGTGGCGCTGCTTTTCTGGCCCGACAAGGCGCGGCCCATGCTGGTCAACTTCATGGGCATGTTTTGGCTGGTCAGCGGCATCGTCAGCCTGCGCTGGGGCGTCCACGGCGAGCGGGCGCGGGGCCTGTCGTTGCTGGCCGGCGCCGCTGGCGTCCTGGCCGGTGTGGGGATGTTGAGCCGTCGTTTCACAACGGGCATGGTGGGCGAAGATGTCTTGATCTCGGTGGTGGGCCTGATCATCCTCCTGACCGGGCTGATGCACATCATTGGCGGCTTTCGGACCGGCCCGGTGGAGACGCACCTCTTCAGCCAGAAGCGCAGGTGGTCGTGGACGGCCTTCTTGTTGGGCCTGTTCGAGATCGTGTTGGGCGTGATGCTGGTCATCGAGCCGATGGGGCGGGGGCCGCTGGTCTACTTTGCGGCCAGCGTGTGGGCGCTGGTGGGCGGCTTCATCCTGATTGGCAACGCGGTGCGCCTGCGTCGGTTGAGGCAGGCGCAGCGGACCTAGGACCTGGCCCCAAGCGCTTCTCCCGAAAGCAGGTGGTGCAAGCTATGAGGAGAAAGAAGGAGTAGTCACGCGTGCCAAGTGGGTTGGCGGTCTTCTTCGGCTTGGTAGTGCTCTATGGCGCAGTCGCCGTGTGGTTGGGGCGGTTCTCGATTACCATGCCCATCATCTTCGTGGTGGTCGGCGCCCTCATGGGTCCCCAGGGGTTGGTTGCAGCCAAGGATGCTGAGCTGCTGACCGAGATGACCCTGGCGCTGCTGCTCTTCGCCGATGCCGCGACGTTGGATTTCCGCCAAGTACGCGACGACGCACGGCTGCCTGTCCGTCTGCTATTGATCGGCATGCCGCTGGTCATCGCCTTGGGGGCTCTGGTAGCCTACGGCTTGTTCCCAGGCGAGGGTCTCGGGTTTGCACTCCTTCTGGCGGCTGTCCTGGCGCCCACCGACGCCGCCCTGGGGTTGCCCATCTTCAACAACCCGCGTGTGCCGGTTCGCATCCGCCGGGCGCTGAACGTGGAGAGCGGGCTCAACGACGGGATCGCCACTCCCCTGGTCGCGCTCTTCATCGCCCTGGCCTTGGTCCCGGAAACGCAGGAGACGGGCAGCTGGGCGGTATCCGCACTGAGCGAAATCGGCATCGGCGTGGGCGCCGGGGTTGCGGCCGGCCTGTTGGGCGGCTGGCTCTTCGCGGCCGCCGAAAAGCGTGGCTGGACCGCAACGGCCGGGGAACAGATCGGCAACCTGGCGCTGGCCCTGTGCGCCTTCTGGGCAGCGAAAGCCCTGGGGGGCAACGGCTTCGTCGCTGCCTTTGTGGGCGGCATCCTGTTCGGTTATGTCACCCGCGAGCGCCTGCACGTGGCCACCGAGTTCACCGAGACCACGGGCACGGTGCTGTCGCTATTTGTCTGGGCCGTGTTCGGTGCCAACCTGGTGCCACCCTTGATCCAGTCGTTCAACCCGCTGGCCCTGCTATATGCACTGCTCAGCCTGACCATCATCCGCTCGATCCCGGTGGCCATCTCCCTCGTCCGCACGCGCCTGCGGCCGGACACGACCCTCATCATGGGCTGGTTTGGACCGCGCGGCCTGGCCTCTGTCGTCTTCGCCTTGATGGCCTACGAGGCTTTCCACGAGGCCGGCAGGTCCTTTGACATACTGGCAGATACAGCCGCCTGGACGATCCTGCTCAGTGTGGTCTTGCACGGGATCTCCGCGGCGCCCTTGGCCAACTGGTACGCGCGCCGCCTGGAGACCGCGGACGCGGGCGCGCCCGAGTTGGTGACCGTGCCGGAGTTTACCACCACGCGCAGGAGTCCCTTGAGCTGGCTGAAGCTCCACCGGTAGTTGGACAACCGGCGACGCAGCAGGCGCCGTTGTATGTGGTCCATCACCGGGCAGGCGTCCCCGGAAACCGCAGTCCCAGGGAGGTGGAATGGCCAATCTTGTGGTACTTGCCTTCGGGGATGAGTAAGGTGCCGAGAGAATGCGCGACAAGCTGATCGGGCTGCAGAGGCGTCGCCTTATCAGCCTGGCCGATGCCGCCGTGGTCGTGCGGCGGGAGGACGGCAAGGTCAAGGTCAAGCAGGCGGTCAACCTGGTGGGTGCCGTGGCCAACTGAAGGCGTTCGGCAACGCCACCACCGAGAGTCCCTGGGCCAGGTTGACCCTATGCGGGAACGACGAGTCGGAGTGACTAGTGACACCACAAGATGAGATCGAGTTCGGAGAACAGGAACCTGTTAGCACGGCAGTGACCGGACGGCGGCGTTATGGGCGCTGGATCGAGACGCTGGCGGCCTTGCTGCTGGGCCTCACGACGGTGGCAACAGCCTGGAGCGGCTACCAAGGGGCCCGCTGGAGCGGGGAACAGTCGACCCTGTATGTCGATGCCCTGGGGGTGATGGTCGAGTCGAGCGAGGCAGCTGCGGCGGCCGAGCAGCTTACCCTGCTGGATGCCGGCATGTTCATGCACTATGTCAACGCCTACGCCGGCGGGGACGAGAATCTGTCCGAGTGGTACTACGCGCGTTTCCGACCTGAGTTTCGATCGGCGGTGGATGCTTGGCTGGCTCTGGATCCGCACAACAACCCGGACGCGCCGCCTGACCCGTTCCAGGCGCCCGCATACCAGGCCAGTGTGGAAGGACAGGCGGACCAGCTCAAGGAGCATGCGACTGAGCTGTTCGAGGAAGGGAAGAGGGCGAACCAGATCAGCGACGACTACATTCTCAACGCCGTCATCTTGGCCTCGGCGCTGTTTCTGGCAGGCATCGCCCCCCGCTTTGACTGGCGTCCCGTTTCTATCGGCGTCCTTATCCTGTCCCTCGTCGTGCTCCTGGGTGCACTGTACGACCTGGCAACACTTCCGATTCAGTAGCAGGGGGAAACACCATGGACCTGCTTCTCAAACCCCAGGCTTGGCTGATCGTCCTCCTGTTCACCATGCTGGGCGTGGTTGGCAACCTGGCATTGTACCAGGTTGGCAAGCGAGGGGTAGGCGCCGTACAGAAACGCTTTCCGCAGATCACACCTGAACGGTGGCGGAGAGTTCAAGAACTGTACGAGAGACGCGGATCTTGGATCCTCCTCTTGTCAGCCGTTCCGGCGCTGGGCGCCTTGTTGACAACTGCCGCAGGAGCGTTTGGCGTGACGCAGCTATCCTTCCTCTTCTGGGTCACGATCGCCAAGCTCGCGCGCAACTGGTTGGTCGTCGTTCTTCTGCGTGAGGGCTGGCTCATTCTGAAGAGTTGAGTGGGGCCGCCGCGACCAGCATGCTGAGCCACGCCCTCAGCGTGCCGAAGCCTGCGGCGCGGCCAGGGACATGACTGGTGGCGGGACGAGAGGCGGTGCGGCACGTGTCACCCTCCCCTGAATCCCCTCCCCTCAAGGGAGATGAACTGTTGGGAACCGGGCAACAGCCTCCTCCCCTTGATGGGGGAGGATTGAGGTGGGGGTAGAAACTAGGGGCATCCTTCGATACGTCGCTTCGCGACACTCAGGATGCTGTGTTGTGCTTGTGGCGATGTAGGCGTTCGTACTGGAGGCTTCAGCCCTTCCCACGCGCTGAAGCGCACACCAGCACCGACCGGAACCCTCCTACCCCTCAATGGGGACGCCAGAGGTCAGGGTGCTGTGGATGTCTCCACCCTCCCCTAGCCCCTCCCCTCAAGGGAGGGGAACTGTTGGGAACCGGGCAACAGCCTCCTCCCCCTTGATGGGGGAGGATTGAGGTGGGGGTGAGATCAGGCCGCATCCTGAGTAGCTGCAGAGCGCAGCGAGGAAGCGTATAGAAGGATGCTCCACCTGGTCATGCAGGACCATCAGGTTGTTTCTGAGGGCTTCAGCCCTCCAACTCACCGAAGCGCACAGTCCTCGCCTGGTCTGCGACACTTTGGCCTTCGACTACCCTTCAAGATTCTGCAAGATAGGGCTTTTGCACCTCAACTGAAGATGCTATAATAGCCCCTGATCGTCCGTCCCCCGGCCGGCCATGGTGCAATCTGGCGTGCGCGGGCTATTTTGGTGCTCAACCCTAAGGAGGTGACTGGAGCATGGAGATCTATCTGGACACCGCCAACATCGAGGAGATCAGGGAAGCTGTGAAGATGGGGGTGGTGAGCGGTGTCACCACCAACCCCTCGCTGATGATGCGCGAAGGACGAGGCGACTACCGCCAGGTCACGCAGGAGATATGCCTGCTCGTGCAGGGCCCCATCAGCGCCGAGGTCGTGGGCACTGAGACCGACCAGATGCTCAAGGAAGCCAGGGAGATAGCCACATGGTCTCCCTACGTCGTGATCAAGATCCCCTTGACTCCCAGTGGCCTGGAGGCGATCAGCATTCTCGCTGCCACCGGCGCCGATGCGGAAAACGTGTGCCAGGACTGCGCCTGGATGGACGAATGCCCTCTGGACAGAGACGCTGCTCAGGAACTGGCTCTTGCGCAGGGCATCAGAACCAATGCCACCTTGGTCTTTTCCACCAATCAAGCGCTTCTCGCCGCCCGCGCGGGGGCGACGTACGCGTCGGTGTTCATCGGCCGTCTTGACGACGCTGGGCACGAGGGCATGACCGTCGTGGCCGAGGCAGCGGAGGTCTTTGCCTTCCACGGGCTGGAGACGGAGCTCATCGCCGCGAGCATTCGCCATCCGCTCCACGTCACCGAGTCCGCCCTGGTGGGAGCCGACATAGCCACGGTGCCCTACGCAATTCTCAAGAAGATGGTCAGCCACCCCCTCACCGACGTGGGCATCGACCGCTTCCTGGAAGACTGGAAGAAGGTCACCGGCTGAGCCCCAACAGGCAATGAGCACATCAGACCCGCCGGCAAGCCGCATGACCGCCAAGGGGATGCGGCGAGAATGAGGCCACACCTGCGTGCATTGGTGGGACTGTTCCTCGCCCTCTGCTGTCTTCGCCTCCCCTCGGCTTCTCCCGGAGATGCTGCTGACGCAGCTCCAATCAGGACCGAGGAGTGGCGCCAGACCGAGGCCTCAGACTTCGCGAGCGGCACGCTCCGCGATATCACGATCATGGACCAGGACGACGGAGCCCTAGTCCTGGCCGTTGGTGCCCAAGGACACGTTTCCTCAGGCGTCTACACCTCCACCGTTTGGCAGACCGCCATCGTCTTCAACGCCGTGGGCGTCCAGTGGTGGGCAGAGATTCCCGAGGCCACGGCGCTGAAGGTTGCCATCCGGATCAGCACCGACGGCATGACCTGGTCCGACTGGGAAGATGTAATAGAGCCCGCACGAGATGGCTCACGCTACTTCGCCGCCATGCCCCTCGTGGTGGGGCGTGGAATGTATCTGCAGTACCAAGTCAAGCTCTCCACCGATCAGTCATCCCTCACTCCGCGCCTCGACGCAATCACCTTCACCTTCATCGACTCCACCGCCGGACCTGACCTCAAGGACGTACAAGGCCTGCATCTGGCGGCACAGCCTGAAGGACAAGGCGCAGCCCGTCCGCCCATCATCTCCCGGGCCGATTGGGGCGCCAGCGAGAGCGACCGCATTGACGGCCAAGGCAACGAGATCTGGCCCACTGAGTATCAGTCCCCAGAGAAGATCATCATCCACCACAGCGTGACCGGGAACTATGATCCTAATCCGCCGGCTACGGTCAGAGCCATCTACTACTATCACGCCGTCACCCTGGGCTGGGGCGACGTGGGGTACAACTACCTGGTCGACTGGCATGGCAACATCTACGAAGGCCGGTATGGCGGTTTGGATGTGGTGGGAGGTCACGCCTACGGCCACAACTACGGCAGCGTGGGCGTATGTGGCATGGGGACCTATGGCAACACATCCAACAGCGTGGCACCTAGTGCTGAGCTGCTGGAGGGGCTGGTTGACGTCTCAGCCTGGCAGTTGAGCCGCGTCCTCATCGATCCCCGCGAAACGTCATTCTTCGTCGACAAGACCACCTACAACATCGCCGGGCACCGAGACTACAACGCCACAGCCTGCCCCGGTGATTTCCTGTACGCTGAGCTACCCTCCATTCGCAGTCTGGTATGGGACGAGATCGTGGACCAGACGCCTGCCTATTGGGCCATCTTCCTGGATCACAGCGCGCCAGCTGTGTTGGTCACCGGAGAGACCGCGACGACATCCCTGTCCCTCCAGAACGGTGGCACCCTGACCTGGCTCGCCGAAGGAACCGAGGGTGTGGATATCGGGTACCGCTGGCGCGATAGCCAGGGCTCGGTGATCCCAGGGCACGCGCGTACCCCTCTCCCCCACGACGTATCGTACGGGGGCGAAGTGCGGGTGGACGGCGTGACCATCGTCGCCCCCCAGCAGGGCGGCCTCTACGTCCTGGAGTGGGACCTGCTGCACAGGGGCGTGGGCTGGTTCTCGGTCCAGGGAAGCCCCAAGGACAGCACGACGGTGATCGTCTACGATCCCGATTCCTGGCACAGGACCTACTTCCCTGTCATTCCGTTCCACACGAGCCCGCCTGGTCCTCCAGCCAACATGGAGGCACGCGCTCTGTGGGTCCCGCGCTGGTCCTACAGCTCCGCCGACGACGTGTTGAGCATCGTGGACAAGGCGGCGGACGCCAACTTCAACATCCTCCTCTTCCAGGTGCGCGGCCAGGGCGACGCCTACTACGACTCCCAGCACGAACCTTGGGCCGATCGGCTGACAGGGACTTTGGGGCAAGATCCTGGTTGGGACCCCCTGGCCACAGCCATCGGCGCGGCCCACGGGGTAGGATTGCAGCTCCATGCTTATGTCAACGTCTACCCGGTGTGGCTGGGCTCAGAAGCCCCTCCCTCGAACACAAGCCCCCAGCACATGTATCACCGCTTCAACAGTCTCTACGGCGACCAGTGGGTGCAGTGGCATGAGAACGGGACGCCCATGGGGCTGAACTCGTCCTATCTCACGGCCAGCCCGGGACACCCGGCTGTACAGGATCACATCGTCGCCGTGTGCCGGGATATCCTGCAAAACTACGACGTTGACGGCCTGCACCTCGACTACGTGCGCTACAGCGGCCCCGCCTACTCCCACGACCCAGTGAGCGAGCAGCGTTTCGCCCAGGATCAACCCGTGGCCTGGGCCGACTGGCAGCGGTACGAGATCACTCAACTGGTCGGACGCCTGTACGAGGAAATGGAAGCCACGCGGCCCCAAGCAGCGCTGTCCGTGGCCGCCTGGCCCATCTATCAAGACAAGTGGGGCTGGGTCACCTACGGGGATACCACGTACGATGGTTACGACGGATACTATCAGGATTCGCGGCTCTGGTTACGCACCGGCAAGGCGGACTTCCTGGCGCCGATGTTCTACGGGACCTCAGTGCAGAACTACCTCGACCGCTACGAGATTCTGGTCCACGACTTCGTCGACGAGTCGTATGGGCGCCACATCTATGCTGGGATTCACGCCGGCTACAGCTCCTTCGGCGAGATCGAGCGCCGCATCGAGATCGCGCGGGAGGCCGGCGCCCAGGGTCAGGTCATCTTCGCCTACTCCCTCGTCGAGGGCAACGGCTACTGGGATGACTTCAAGTCCGGCCCCTATGCAGAGCCAGCCCAGGTGCCGCCCATGACGTGGAAGGACTAGCCTGCGCGCCCCGATAGCAGGCCCTCGATCAGCTGAAGCGCCTGCTCCCTGGTGGTCACCTGGCCCGTGGCCTGGGCCTCATGAAGTTTCCGCAACATCTTCCCCACCTCGGGTCCCGGCTCCATATCGAAGCGCTCCAACAGGTCCCTGCCGTTCAGAAGAGGTTCCGGCTCGATGATCTGGTCGTACCGCTCGTAGTAGCTACGCAGCAGCAGGCCTACGGCTTCGCAGATGCGCATCCACTGATCAAGGTTCTCGCCATCCTGTACCAGGGCCAGGTTGTCACCCAGGGACAGCAATAGCACGTCCACTCCAGCACCCCGCGCATCCCGGAAGAAGCGATAGACTGCCCGGTCGCTGATCTCAGGCAGCTGAGCCAGCTGGAGCGGGCGCGTGTGGTGCCTGACAGCCATCTGCACCAGCCGCACCTCGCGGTTTCCGAAGCGCAGCCGGCGGAGCACTCGTGCAGCGAGCGCTGCGCCCTCCTCCGCGTGTCCGGAGAAAGGGAGACGGCCATCCTGGTCCACCTTGGCCTTATTGGCCTTGCCCACATCATGGAGCAGCGCAGCCAGTTGCAGGAGAACCGGGCGTCCTCGCTCGCCCACCAAGTCTTCAGTCAGGTACTCCGCCACCTGATGCGCAAATGGACCCACCGCCCCACGGAAGGACTCGTATACTTCCTCCGCTGCCCCCCATGCCTCCACGACAGGCAGTTCCTGCCCACGAGCAGCCTGGCCTACCGCTCGCATCACCCAATCCATAGCTCCCGCGCTGGACAGTGAATGCTGGAAGGCGTCCTCATCGTGCGAGGGAGGTTGCCCCAGGCCGCGAAGGGCATCCAACTCAGGCACCAGGCGGCTCAGTAGACCCAGGCGATCGAGGTACCGCAGATACCTCTCCGATTCGCCAGCAGCCAGGATCTTGCACAGCTCATCCCTCACCCTCTCCGCCGAGACCCCGTCGATTAGAGAGGCATCCCTGACCATCAGCAGCTGGGTACGCTCCTCCACCACCAGCGCCAGTTCCGCCGCAAACCGGACAGCCCTCAAGAGGCGAATGGCATCATCCTTGAAGACCGAGCTGGAGACTGCCCTCAACAGACGGCTCTCCAGATCTTTCCGCCCACCCAAGGGATCGATGATCTCCCACTCCGGCCCGGCATCCTGCACGTCGATGGCCATGGCGTTGATCGTGAGATCCCGCGCCGCCAGGTCGGTGCTCAGTGTTTCGCCTCGCAGGGTGGCGAAGTCTAGGTAGTACCGCTCACCTTGGTCGCGCAAGACCACCCTAGCGGTGTGGCGTTCTTCATCGAGGAGCACGAAGGCTCCACCCAGACGGTTCGCCGCCTCTCGGGCCAAAGCCGGGGCATCCTCCCTCACGACAAGGTCCAGGTCCGGCGTATCCCTTCTGAGCAGGAGGTCACGCACGTAGCCCCCCACGATGTACCCCTCGCAGGAGCGCTCCTCCAGCAGATGGCGAACCTGCTGCAACACACCCTTTCTCTCGAACCAGGATATCGAAGTCATCTCCTCGCCACCGGTGAGCACTGATTGTTGACCCTGAGCCATTGTATCACAGCGTTGGAAGGCCTTTCAAACATCGGACGATGATGGCGTTGTCCCCCGCAAGCGCCGATGCTATAATCTGCCAACCAGATCATGGTCAAGTTGCTTCATTTCTCCGATCTACACCTAGGGGTGGAGAACTACGGGCGTCTCGACCCTCAGACGGGGCTCAGCACCCGCCTGGGGGACTTCCTGCGCTCCCTTGACTCCGTGATCGACTACGCGCTTGCCGAGGACGTGCATCTCGTGGTCTTCACCGGCGACGCCTACCAGACCGTCCATCCCAATCCCACCAACCAGCGCGAGTTTGCCAAGCGAATCAGACGCCTTTCAGAGGCCAACATCCCTGTCTTCATCTTGATCGGCAACCACGACCTGCCCCTGGCGATCGGCAAAGCAGCCAGCACGGAGATCTTCAACACGCTGGACGTCCCCAACGTCGTCGTGGCCGACAGAGTCGCAACACACAACATAGAGACCAAAGGTGGTGAGATACAGATCGTGGCCCTGCCCTGGCCTATCAGGAGCCATCTGCTTACCAAGGCGCAATTCAGGGGAAAGAGCATTGACGAGGTCAACGAGGAACTTGCCGACGCAGTGACAGAACTGATCACCGATGAGATCAAGGACCTGGATCCCGACGTGCCGGCAATCCTGGCCGCCCACGTCACCGTCTTCGGAGCTGGGACAAGCTACGGCACAGGGCATAGTGTGTTCCTGGGACGCGACGTGATTCTCCCCAGCCGCCTGCTGTCCAACCCGGCCCTCGACTACGTCGCCCTGGGTCATCTGCACAGGCATCAAGTGGTGCGAGAGGACAACCCGGCTGTGGTCTACGCCGGGAGCGTCGAGCGCATCGATTTCGGGGAGGAGAAGGAAGAGAAGGGGTTCGTGCTTGTGGAGGTGGAAAGAGGCCGCGCCCAGTTCCAGTTCATTCCCCTGGAGACACGCACCTTTCTCACCATCGATGTGGAGGCACAGGGGGCAGACCCGACGGCACAGGTTCTCGAAGCCATCGCCAGTCACGACCTCGAGGAGAAGGTGGTCCGCCTGATCGTGCGCACCACGGCTGAGAAGGAACCACTGCTCAACGAGGCTGAGGTCTTCCGCGCCCTGTCAGGTGCCTTCCACGTGGCAGCGGTGGTCAAGGATGTAGAGCGCCCGGTGCGCCTGCGGATCGGAGAGCGGAACTACGAAGAGATGTCCACCCGCCAGATTCTGGAGACGTATCTCAGGGTAAAGCAGGTGCCGCAAGAACGGGCTCAGGCGCTGCTGCGGCATGCTGATGAGCTGGCACAGGACCTCGAGTGACATCGCATCGGGGTGACATAGCAGCTCCCCAAGGACAGGAGCGCAAGTATTACTAGCCCTTGAGCTTCCTGACGTACACTCGGTATTCCCCGTCTTCTTCTTCCAGGCCCAGAAACTCGTTGCCGGTCGTCTTGCACCAGGCCGGCATGTCGGACTTGATGCCCTTGTCGTCGGCGATCACCTCCAAGACCTGGCCGATCTGCAATTCGTCCATCTTCGCCTTGGTCTGGATGATAGGCATGGGACAGTACAGACCCACGCAGTCCAAAGTGTCGTCCGCTTCCATACTTGGGCGTCCCCCTCTCAGACAAGCCAGCCTGCATGCCAGGGACGGCGAAGCTCAAGGGCACGCACACCCCATCCTCCGTCGGCCCCGGTCCGTGACCTGCAAGACCCAGAAGCTCTACGCCTTACACTCCGCCCCGCACTTGGGGCACTCGGTAGCATCCATCGGCAATGGCTCCTTGCAGGCCTCGCAGAAGCTCACCTCGACTTCACAAGTCGCACACCAGGGCGCCCCCATGTTTACCACTCCGTCACAGAAGGGACAGGCGCACGCGCCGCTGTCCTCACCCTGCTTGCTCAGCTCCTCTGTCGCCATCTATCCCTCCCTTGCCTTCGATTCGTAGTCTTCGATGGCCTTGTGCAGAGCATCGGCCCCCAGGTTTGAACAATGCAGCTTGTTCTTGGGAAGCCCTTCAAGCTCTGCGGCCACATCTCTATTCGTAATCCCCTTGGCTTCTTCCAGTGTCTTACCTTTGGCCATCTCGCTAACCATGCTGGAACAGGCGATGGCTGCACCGCAGCCGAAGGTCTTGTACTTGACGTCAGTCAGCAGACCATCATCCACCTTGATGTAGAACTCCATCATGTCCCCGCAGACAGGGTTGCCCTCGCTGCCCACACCGTCAGCATCTTCTATCTCGCCCACGTTGCGCGGATTTGCGAAATGATCCATCACCTTCTCACTGTACGTAGGCACTGCAACCTCCTTCCTCTATCACCCGAGAGTCCGTCTGCGCCATGCTCTATGCCTCCTTGTACAAAGGCGACATCTGGCGCAGGCGATCGACTATGGGTGGAAACACCTCCATGAAATAGTCCACGTCCTCAACGCTGCTATCGCGCCCCAGCGTCAAGAGCAGGGAACCGTTGGCCAGGCCTGGCTCTATGTCCAGGGCTGTCAGCACGTGGGAGGCTTTCAAGGCCCGGGAGGTGCACGTGGACCCACTCGAAGCAGCCACTCCCTGCATGCTCAACAGGAGTAGCATCGCTTCACCTTCTATGTACTCCACCACGACGCTCACGTGACCTGGGAGCCGCTGCGTGGGATGGCCGGTCAGATAGATGCGATCGATTTCGCTCGTTATGCGGCCTATCAGCCGATCTCGCAGTGGAACCAGCTGCGCCCTTCGCTCCTCCATGTCCGCCGTTGCCAACTCCGCCGCCACCCCGAGGCCGGCAATAGCAGGTACGTTCTCGGTACCCGCTCGGCGACCCGCCTCCTGAACGCCGCCATCGATCAGGGGCATGATCCTGGTCCCTCGCTTAATGTAGAGCGCTCCCGCCCCCTTGGGGCCGTAGAACTGGTTGCCCGCCAGGCTCAGCAGATTGACGCCCAGCTCCTTGACGTCAACGGGCAGGTTTCCAGCGGTAGCCACAGCGTCAGTGTGGAAGTACGCCTTGCTGCGCTCCTTCACCACCTGGGCGATTTCCCCGACAGGCTGGATGCTTCCTATCTCGCTATTCGCATGCATGATGGAGACCAACGTGGTGTCGTCGCGCAGGGCCTTCTCCACATCCGCCGGGTCCACAACGCCATGCTTATCCACAGGCACCTTCGTAACCTCAAAGCCCAGCTTCTCCATGGTCTGAGCGGCATTGATTACCGACAGGTGTTCCACAGCCGACACGACCAGGTGCTTACCTCTCTTCTGATTCATGAGGCCGATTCCCTTCACCGCCATGTTGTTGGCCTCGCTCCCACTTGCCGTGAAGTAGATTTCGTTGCTCCTGGCCCCGATCAGCTGCGCCACCTTCTCCCGCGCCTCCTCCACCGCCTCGCGAGGAGCCTCCCCGTAGCGATGCAGACTCAGAGGGTTGCCGAACTGCTCCTTCAAGTACGGCAGCATGGCCTCCACCACCTCTGGCCTCGGAGGTGTGGTCGCCCCGTAGTCGAAATAGACGTCTCTCACTGCCCCTCCTCGCTGACCTCCCCGGGCTCCGATCTACATGCGCCTCCAAGACCGCAAGCTGCACTCGTTTTCGGACCAACTCGGTCCATATTATCATTATACGGCAGAAGCCCTTGAAGGTCAAGACTCAGCAATCTTGCCAAAGGCGTTTCAATGCGCTTGGGCCATGGACGGTTCAGCTATCAGGCTGGGTATGGGACACCCAGTTCCTCCCCCAGTGCCCGCAGGTCGTCAACTACCTTGGGATGAAGCGGGATGCCCAGCCGCTTCCTCTCGTCCGTCGCCTCCCACTCCTTCTCTCCATGAATGAAGATCCTCTCCTGTCCTTGGGCCTTGGACGAGCTCTTCATCGCATCGACTATCTCTTCCATGGAATCCTCGAACTGCCCCAGAGGACGAAAGGCATCGATGCTCAAGGCACCGAAGAAGTGACCCAGGTTGGCTGGCCACGGACTGCCGTCTTCATCCTTGAGGTAGACGCGGGAGGCAAAACCTGCACCTGGCAGCACCCCGCACAGGATGTCCACGAGCAAAGCCAGGCCATACCCCTTATGCCCACCATGGTCCTCTCCTGAGCCGCCCAGCGGCAGGATTCCCCCGCCCCTGCGGTCCTGCAGATTTTGCAGCACCTCGCCGACATCCGAGATGGGCAATCCCCTGCTATCCGCGGCCCAGCCGTCAGGAAGCGGTTTCTCACGCCGCTCGTATTCCTCCAGCTTCCCCCTGGGGACGACGCTGGTTGCCATGTCCAGAACGAAGGGGCGAGCCTGCCCAGCGGGAACGGCGATGCTCATGGGGTTGGTGCCCAGCACCGCATCCTTGCCAAAGGTGGGAACCACCAGCGGGGCAGAATTGGTCATGGAGATGCCTATTGAATCCTCTTCCAGCGCCATCATGGAGTAGTAGCCAGCGATGCCATAGTGGTTGCTGTTCCGTACTGCTACGAATCCGGCCCCGACCTCGTTGGCCTTGTCCATAGCCAGCCGCATGGCCCTCACGCCCACAACCTGTCCCAGCCCTGCACCTCCGTCCAGAAGGGCTGTAACGGCCGTCTCATGCACGACGCTGATATCCGGCCGCGCCAGCATGACACCGTCGCGCAGACCCTGAACATACCTCCTGGCGCGCGCGACGCCGTGAGAATCGATCCCTCGCAAATCGGCCGAGACGAGCACCTCGGCCGTCACCTCTGCATCCGCTTCTGGCACGTCAAGCCTCACCAGAAGCTGTGCGATGAACTCGCTCAGGACGGTGTGACTGACCCGATTATCCACCACTTCACCTCCGAAATCGTTCAATTGCCCATGACATCATACCACCAGCGCCGAGGAAGGAAAAGCGCATCGTTTTGGGACAAGCTTGTGCAGACAGAGGCGCATGAGCTGCTGCGCTGGCACGTCAACACAAGAAGCTCCGTGCGTTGCGCACGGAGCTTCGGAGAAACCGAATACCTCCCAGAATTCCGGTCACAAAAGGCGGCCGGGCTGGCCCAACTTGTAAGATGAGCGTATGTACGCGCGCGGGTGTCTAGTTCAGCGGACAGCCCAGCTCGTTCTGCCCCGCAAAGAGGTCTTTGATCACCTCAAAGTTGCCCGTCGAATAGGCCTCCTGCACTTTGGCTATGACCTGGCCCACGCTGTACTCATAGCTGACGCCACTGCCGGCCGCGGTATTGAGCAGCGCCGCCACAGCGTGGCGACCAAGCGCTTTCTCGCCACCGCCACCTGTCTTCAGAACCTCAAGCAGGGTCTTGCCTTCGCACGCCCAATCGGTGCAGTCCACCCCGAATGCCGCGTCGAAAAGTGATGTTTCGGGATCGTAGGGAGGATTCACCCAGGAGTCGAAGTGCTGCGACTGCTTCCAGTAGCCGGGTGTGCAGCCCTCGCCGCCACCGTTCTCCGGAGTCCACGTGAAGCAGACGTCGTCATCAGGGTCTACGGCCGCATTCTCAAAATGAATCCCGATGCCAACAGAGTCGGTCGCTGTGAGCCCTAGGTCTGCGTACTGTACCGCGCTCTCCCAACCCGGGCCAAAAGCGGTCAAAACTGAGGCCGATAGCAAGGGGCGGAACTTTGGCTGAGGGACGTAGTCGGGATCCCAATACCTGAGCCTTGCTTGCCATACCTCCTCGTCCCCGTCGTACGTGTACTCCAGACGGTATTCCGCTCCGATGTTTGGGCATGAACCTGGCGCTGTGAGTCCGCCCGGTCTGCTGGGGTCCGTGTCAAAACCCACATAGACCCACGCGCCTGGCTCGTGCATGAAAATCCCCGTACTGGCGTCGTAGACATCAAAGGCGAGGAACAAGGTAGAACTGTCTTCGCTGCTCCTCAAGTACACATTCTTGATGTCGTAGACGTTATCGATGTTGGGGGGAGTTGTCGGACCCCACTCATCCGGATCCGAGTTCGGTTGCTGAGGATCCGTTTGGTCCGTTTGGACAGGGGCTATCCCCTGCCACCCCTCGTCCCCTGCTATGTTTCCATCCACCAGGGGGTTTGCGGCCAGCACAACCGACGCAGTCAGCGCCAGCAGCACCAGTACCGCGATCATTGTTCCCTTGTGTCGCATGCGTCCCATTTGCTTCTCCCCTTTCTTTTCTCCCAGAACATTTGAATATCAGGCTCACAAGAAATCGTTCTGCGCCGGTCTTCTGACCATCCTTTTCCCGGATCCAGAGACCCAAGTGTTCACTACTACGCCGCTTATCACCTCCTTGCGAAGAATCGCGAACAAGAAACCGAACTACCAAAATCCTTCGGCAGCCCGGCTATCTTCTATACGGCAACGATCCGTATCAAAGACCCGTACGCTTTGCGCCTTTCCCTTGAGGGAAGGTTGCCTTTCTCGGGATTTCCTACTGGTAAACAGTCTTCTGTATTGGTTAGGTCCTTCCGGCTGGACATCTGGTGAGAAAAAGAAAAACCGGCCACTGCTCGTAGCCGGTTGCACCACTGGCTCCTCGTCGCTCAGGTGCCCAGTCTTGTGCGACGATTCATCGCCTCTACGCCGATGGCGAATAGGGCAATAGCCCTATTGTCCTGCCTTCAATTATACACCAAGTATGCTAGGAACGCAAGTCCTGACTGTGCCTCTTGCGGTTAAGGTTCGGTTAAGAAGCCCTTACGATATCGGTTCACCCAGAGTGTCGCGCCTGGACCTTCGCCGTTCGAAAAGGTAACCGAAGCCTCTCACGTTCAACACATGAGCCGGCTTCTGCAAATCAGGTTCGATCTTCTGCCGGAGGTTGTGGATGTGCACCTTCAACAGCTTGCGTGCCTCATGGGAAGAGCAATCGTAGCCGTGCACCTGTCGCACCAGACTCCGATAGCTGAGCGCGCGCCCCGAGTTGTTCAGCAGGCAACGCAGTAATTCGAACTCGATGGGAGTGACCTCCACTGGCCTACCCCAAACTCTCACTTCGCGGCTGAAGAGATCGATGGCCAAAGTGCCAATATCGAACTGCCCAGAGACGCCCGGTCGAGCCAAGCCCACACGCCGGAGCAACGCATACAGCTGCGATAGAAAGATCTGGGGCGTATACGGGCTGAACAGGTGGGCATCGGCGCCAACATCCAGGCTGCGGGCCAAGGCGAGCTCCTGCCCTACTTTTCCGACCACAAGCAGGGGAGCGATAGCCCGTTCCCGTATTTGGCCGCATAGCTCCGGCTGCCAACCAGCCGGCGGATCGAGGTTCAAGACCACAGCATCAGGAAGTTCCTTGTCCAGTTGCCGCAAAGCCTCCTCCCTGTTCGAGGCAGTTGAGGGAGTCATCTCCTCGCCTCGAAGCACTTCGGCCATGCGATCCGCCGTCTCTTTGTCGGAGCTCACTATCAGAATGCTGATCAACGGGCAGATTCCTTTGTACCGGCTCTCCACAAGCGGCTGCTGGAACTTCGCACCTCGCGGAGGCCTTCACAAACAAGAAGACCGAGCCGCCAGAGTTGTTCGGCAGCCCGGCTGTCATGGCCGGGCACTCACTCCAGCTCTAGACCCGCGGCTTTGCGCCCCTCTCTACAGAGCAGGTTGCCTTTGTCGGGATTCTGCGCTTGAAACTGAACTAAAAAAACCGGCCACTACACGTAGCCGGTTGCACCACTGGCTCCTCGCCGCTCAGGTGCCCAAAGTTCAGCGACGATTCTCTGCCTCTACGCCGATGACGAAGCCGGTAGCAGGAAAGCCAACCTGCCACCGTTGCATTGGCACCAAAGTACTATCCGAGTATACAACAAAACGGCTTGGGAATCAAGCCCTGCCAACGTTTGCTGGTTAAGACTTGGTCAAGATTTCGCCATTATTTCGTTTCGTTCAGGTTCTGACGGTTGAATCTTCGCCGTTCTGAGCGCATCTCCAGACCAGAAGCGCCCCAGTGAGCGCCCCCACCAAAGCCACTAGCATGACAGTTGTCAAGCGCGAGCTCGATGCCGGTAGAGTAGCTACCAAAGGTGCCGAACGAGCGGAGAAGGCGGTCAGTGTGATCGCCGTAGCCACACCTTCGGTGATCGCCAGTTCACACAGCGGTCCGAAAGTGTAGGTCGCTCGAGCCTGGCTGGCGTTGCCTGTCTCGTCGAGGTACTGTGCGATGGTGCCGTTGGACAGCGGAGTTCCAGTGACTGGGACTCTCGCTCCAGGCAATGCCGGAGTAACATCAACCTCGTAACTTAAGGTCGCGGTGGCTCCCGCAGCTACCGTCCCGGGGTCCCACGTGATGTTTCCCGATCCCCCGACCACAGGCTGACCCACAATGGTGCCCGTTGCCGAAGCGTTGTCAGCGTAGACGACCTGATCACCGGGGACGTTCGCGGTGACTAGGTTGCTGGGGCTCGAGAAGGATATTGCACCCAAGGAACCTGAGGGGTTCAACACCTCCACCAATACCGAGAAGCGGGTGGTCTGGCTCACTTGTGGGGGGTTGGGTCCAGAGATGCGGGTGAGGTACTGCCTGACGTATGGCTTGATGGGAGCGCCGCCGGCATCGGTGGGAAAATAGACACGGAAGGTATTGGCCTGCGGTTGGGAGGTCGGTGGTGGGGCGCTGGCGGCGAAGTTGCCCACGTAGACCACCCCATAGTTGCCAGATCCATAGTCCTCGATGTTGATGCTGCCCGTCCAAATACCGTAGTCATGGGCACTGGAGTCGCTAGTCCAATCAGTGAAGGATGTGTTCTGCCAGCTATCATTGGCGGACATGGTGGGATTGCTGTGCGAGAAAGCAGTGCCGGGGCTGGTGAGGGTAAGGGAACCGTAGGGGTTGCCCCCAGAGGCATCCCAGTCGAAGTCATTGACATCGCCGGAGCAACCGGAAGTAACGTAGGGGTGCGCCGTATAGCTGCGAGATCTGCCATTGTCGTTGATCCCCACGATGTGGAAAGAAGCGGCGTAGACGTTGAGCTCCGTCCCCCCGGAGCCGGGTGCGCCGTCGTGGGCCCGTATGCCGAAGGCATTGACATCGTCTCCCGAGGTTACCGAGGAAGACATGTCTACCCGGAGTTCCCAGTGCCCGTTCGGGGGGGGAGGGTCGGTCACGGTGTACAGGGTCTGCCAAGTGTTGTCGCAGGCGGGACAGTTCCCGTAGGGTCGGGAGAGAAAGCACCCAGACGACGGCCCGACAGCAACATCGCTCACCGGCGTGCCGTTTGGCCGGTACAGTGTGTAGCGCGCACAAGTGTTGTATGCGCCGATGGCCCTGTCGCGTTCGTTTGCCTGGTCATTGTTGAATCCGTTGCTCCCAACATCCGCGTCAAAGATGTCCACGACGAGCTGAGAGAGGCCGCTGGGCACCTCGATGAAGTAGGAGTAGTACGTATTCAGGCCGCCGCTCGAGCCCACATAGTCTCCATACTGGGTGAGGACCCCAGATCCCTGCTGTGTTAGCAGCTGGTCGGTCACCGTTCCAGAAGCGGGGGTGCCTCCGGCCAGGACCGGCTGGACTCTGGCCACCATCAATGCTGAGGCCAGCACGAGCAGCAAGGCCAAGGTGAGATGAAGTACCGCCGGCTTAGTCTGTGCCATTTGCTGTCGGTGCTCACGCGTCTTGCGGAGGTGACAAGAAGGCGCCCCCGCGCCCCCATTCGTCCCGCAGATTCATGCTGGCACGTCGATATCAAAGGGCCATGAAATAGATGTCAAAGGCGCGCTAAGGCGTACGGAATCGAAGCGAGGGGTAGTGCTCTGGAAAAGGGGGATAGGTGCGGGAGACAATAACCCACAGGCACTCCGGATTCCCCTCACTGCGAGTTCGGCGATTGTGCCTCGCAGTTCTTGCATGACGTAGTGGATTCGAAGTACGGCGATATCCTGAAAAAGCCTGCGTATTAGAGGTTTGTATTGAATTATAGCACAAATCTGGGTAACTGTCAACAGGCAGAAGGATGTGGGCCCGCTATCAAAGGCGGCGTCAGCCACGACAGAGGGGCTTCTTCCGACTGGCTCGGCACCGAAGCCGCGGGACGGGAGCTGAAGGGCGCCAACTCTACGGTAGTCACACCCAGGTGCCTACCCTAGGCTCGGACTTCCCGCCACTTCGATACCCGATCCGGCAGGAGAATGCCCCAACGCAGTCTCGGTGGCCTCTCGTCCACGTTCCAGGAGGCTGCCTACCTCGTGCACGAGCTCAATAAGGGAGAAAGGTTTGTCCAGGAACGCCTGGCTGTGCCTGAGGGCGAAACGTACTACGTCGTCGGATGGATAGGCGCTGACGGCCACGATAGCGGTCTCAGGGCTCATCTCCCTGATCTTCCTCACCAACTCATAGCCGTTTGTCCGACGAAGCCCGAGGTCGGCGATGGCCAGGTCGAACCGCTGGGTTGACATCAAGCGTATCCCCTCTTGGGCGCAAGAAGTGGCCTGGACACGATACCCCTCACGTTTCAGCACCAGCCTCAGCAGATTCAGGAGAACCTCGTCGTCGTCATAGAGCAGGACTCTCCATGATTGCTGAAGCTCAGCGTGCACGGTGGAGTTAATCATGTATCCCCCTACCTAGCATCAAAACGCCATCAATACCTTGTAGAATGACACAGAAAAGGATTGAAACCGCTTGCGAGGCCAGTATACTACTTGGTGTGCCCATCCGACAATAGCTCATTGGTACTACGCACCTAGAGCTGACAACGGTGTGATGGTACTGCGCGCCAGCTCGCTTGCGGCCTAGATGCGAGAATCGGGTCTGCGCCCCGGAGCAGGCCTCAAGGCGCATTAGGCCAGCGGCGATCCAAGTCCACAATGACCAGGTCGAAGTGCCCGCTGCGGGCGAGGTCCATCGCCTCCCGACCCGATGGGGTGGCCGTCACCTCAATCCCGTCACGCCTCAGCATTCTGACCACTACGTCGAGAAGCGGTCCGTCTTCGTCATACACCAGTATTGTGCCCCTCTGGCCATCACGTCTGTCCACTGTTGAGATCTGCATGATCTCGCTCCCAGTCTTCTGGGCCGGCCCCGTCCTTCCGCTCCCGGCCGCAGAGTGAGTGCGACGCCGGAGCGTCCCCGGCATCGCAGCCTCAATCGGCGTTCACACGTCCAACAATGGCTCTTCGCTTCCTTCTCCCGATAACCAGCATTCCCGTCGACGCTGCCACTATAGCGGTGGGCGCAACAACCGCCAACAAGCGACTCATTGCGGTCGGCGCAGTTGCGCCAGATTGCGGACGAGCGGCAAAGGAGGCAAGCAACGAACGGTCTAGCAAGAATTCGCGCGATTTGCCGCGGCACACGGAGTTACCTCGCTGGCAGCTGGTCCGCGTCGAGCAGGCGCTGCACGCTTGTTGCGAGCGTCCGCCTGTCCTGTCGAGGCGCCAGCATGAGTAGGTTCCACCCGCAGCGAGTGCAACTACTGATGCGCCCCGTGACCCCCGCCTGGTGCCTCACCCTGGAATCGCATCGGGGGCAGTTGGTCAATGTCGTCATTTGTCCTCCCATGCCCGAGACCCCGCCCACGAGTGACAGGCTCTCGCCTATGCAATACTATCCTAACCTAAACAGATTAAACGCCTATAAACAGCCCGTTAAAACCGTATCAAAATCGAGACAGCAGGCGTTCCGGCTCCAGTCACTGATGCAGGGTGTTCCACGGCGAAGCTCCATGAGGGGCAATTGCTCCGTCCAGGAATACCTCGGCTTGATCTTGAGCAGTACGACGTACCTCATGTGCTCTGTAGGCACTCATCTCCATATCAGTCGCCATGAAAGGGATGTCCGCGGCCGTCGCCGAGGTCACCCGCATCAGCTCGTACCGCATCAACCAGACGCGCTGAGATCAACGATGACCAGGTCGAAACGCCCACTGCAGGCCAGGCCCCTGGCTTCCTGCTCCGACGGCGTCACCGTCACCTCATGCCCGTCACGCTTGAGCATCTTGACCACACTGTCGCCAAGGATTCCGTCATCGTCGTATACTATTGTGCCCCTCTTGCGGTGGCCTCTGTCTGCTTTCGAGATCTCCATATCCTGCCTCCAGTTCAGGGCAGCAACTCCTCTTCAGGTTCAATCCTGGTCGGCCCCGCCCGCAGCGTTCAGACCGCGCCTTCACTTCACCTGCTCGCAGAACGAACTCGCCAGGTCCCCACGCCGGCCGCTGCGCCCCCCAGCACGGCCAGCAGCCCCGGCAGAGTCAACGCCGCCGGCCAATCGGCCACTGGTCTCGCGGTGAAGGAAGCCAGCGTCACCGCAGTGACAGGGGCTCCAAGTACGTGGTAGTTGACAGTCTTGTCGCCACCGCCCGCACTGATGCGGGTCTGGATATTGCCTCCCCAAAGCAGGGGTGAGCCCTCTTCTATCACTGGAGTCTCGGACTCGGTATAGAAACACAGGCCCCCGGCGGGGATATCGGTGTTCTGATTTCCGTCACAGTCTGTATCAGTGTTGATGAAGATCGTGGTCACGATCTCGTAGTTGTGGTTGCCGGTCATACAGGCGGTAGTCAAATCCTTGGTGATGACTGTGAGAGTGCCCCCGGTGTATGGAACGACATTGGTCATCGGCTGGACCTTGAGGTCTCTGTTGTCGAAATCGCCATCTCCGTCGCGATCGCAAGCGACCAGCTGCCACTCCCTACTCTCCTGCCATCCCGGGGCTCCATCAGGGTCGTTGTCCACGTGGTACAGGCCGAACTCCATCACACCGGCCCACCTTGTGGTGAGTGTGGGCGAAGCTGGGCACGCGTACTCCGGGTACGCCGGGTTAGTCTGCACATAGAGATCATTGTCGAAGTCCAGCTCGTGTAGGAAAGACACCCAGTGGCCGTCAAACGTCACTTCATTCAGGCTGTGGGCGAACTGATTGCCCTTTTCGTCCCACCCGTCCACCCAGTGCGTCGCCTTCAGATCGGCATAGGCGATGCCCGCTGCCGTCAACATCAGCAATACGGCGGTAAGCAGCGGAAGTCCAAGTCTCTTGCTCCACATACTCTTTGTCCCACCAATCATACAATCATCTCTGCGGGTAGAGGCCCTCGGAGCCTAGATCACAGCCACGGCTCACGTAGACTTCGTCCAAGTGCCCTTCCCACGCGGGTGTATTCTGCGCGTGTACAGCGAAAGCAGAGGCAAACAGGCCATTCACACCCCCCAAGCCTGTCGCTCCTAGTACCCTCTGCTCTTTCAGAAGACCACTGCTCTCTTGCGTCCATATCCATCCTGCGTCTGCTGAGGGCGCCAGTGGCTGAGCGGGATGGATCTCCAGCTCTGGCTCGCTACCCAATAAGTTTCCTCCCTCAGCCTCTGCTCGCTCCGCGGTGACGCCGTTCAAAAGAACAGGACCGCCAACCCAAAGGGCCAAGCGGTCCGGTCCTAGTGGCTGGGGAATCGAAGTGTGCTCAAAGACGCCACTCGAAATCATCTATACTTGCTGGCTCAGAGTCAGGTTACGCCGATCTTCCTCCCCTAAACATTTATCCTCTCTCGCCCGAGAACCCGCCCACGAGTGACTGGCTCTCGCCTATGCAGTATTATCCTACCCTGAACGGATTGAACGCCCATAAAGGGGCCATTAAGACCGCATAAAAAAGCGAGACGGCAGGCGCCCCGTCACCTGCCGTCTCTACCGCGAATTCGATTACCCCCCCCTCCCGGGGGTTGTGGGTTAGTGCTCTCCTATACGGCCAGATCTTGCCCGCCCCTGCCTTCGACGGGACACTCCCCGACCGACCACAAAGATAAGTGAACCCACCACAACTCCAGCCGCCAGCAGGACAACAAGGACTCCTGCCTGGGAGACCTGCGAGACCATGTTACCTTCAGCTATGACCGTGATGGGACCGTGCATCGTAGCTCTGCCGTCGAGCTCCACATCCTCCAGCTTGTAGTAGTACGTCACGCCTGCTTCGGCCGCAGTGTCAGCATAGCTATAGCTGCCGCCGGCGATGGGATCTGGCGAAGCCGGAATCAACGACTCGTTTATCTTGACGTATGGTCCATCCATGCTCTCGCTTCGATAGATGTTGAAGCCAGCCAGATTGACCTCGCTTTCGGTAGTCCACTCCACGATCACGGCCGCCGGTGCGGCGGTAGCGACGGGCTGCTGGGCGAGAACCATCCTAGGAGAGAGGACTGAGGCCAGTAGGATAACGAAGCATACAAGCCGTTTTCTCATCAACGGTTATCCCCGCATCTCTTTGATTCCCTTGGAGTGAGGCCCGGCACGCCAGAAGGTACTCATGGAGTGAAGGTGATTGGCGGAGCGTTTCTCTGAGGGCAAAGAAGGTCAGTAGTCCTTGAGGATCAAGGGGAACAACTCATAGTATTGAATGGCCAGCCTCATGGCCGGGTCACCGAGGAGGGTGTAGAGCTCGATGAGATACTGATAGGAGTCCATCCCATACTTGGCCTGGGTCGCCGCGGCGCCAACCTCAAGCACCCCATCAGTGAACACGGCGTCGAAGAAGCCGGTCTCCAGCAGTTTGTGGCCCTCAGCGTGGCCCACTCCGGTAGAGGCCCAACTGGCCACCGCCCCCTTTGCCTCAGCACGAACCAGGCTCTCCGACAGGCATGATGAGTCCGACCCCGGGGGACTGGGATGGGCGAAGTCTCCGATATAGCAGCTCATGTGCAACACCAGGGGAAGCCTTTCACTGTTGGTCAGCAGGTCAAGGTCGTGACGCAGAGGGTACTGCGCGAGGAACATCTCTCCACCCCACCAAGGCTGGGCCCCATGGCCAAAATAGTTGACCAGCAGGCGCCCCTCGTTGATGCCGTCAATGATGGCCGTGGTGACATCGGAGGGCGTCGTGTGAGGAGATACTCCGTAGTATACCTTCTCCGCAGAGTAGAAAGGGGGGAGGTGATTATCGGCGATGTAGTCGGAGATCGCTGGAAAGTCGCCGGCCTCAGGGTCAGGATCGTCGGCGACGAAAAGCGCTTGACTCCTCCAATCGGCCAGGGGCGCCTGCTCATAGATGAGTATCTTGCTGATCACTGCATCGGCCTCGGCGGCGGTCTTGACCGGGAGGCGCCCGATGTGCATGTCAGGAAAGATATCGGGACCGTTCACGCAAGCATACCAGTTATCAGTGGCTGCTTCGCACCACTCTGGATCAACACAAGCCAGATAGGGCGGAACATAGTTCGGCTCGCCATAACCGTAGTTGTCTTTGAAGTCATAGTTGCCGTCGCCAACCAGCAAGATGTAGCTGGGCGCGGGCGGCACCCAGTTGGAATACGTGTAGGCAAGAAAATCCTTGATGGCCTGGGGACTGAAGATCCCGTAGCTGAACTCATCGTAGATGTCCTGCACATCAACCACCGTCGTGCGAAGCCCTTGAACAGCCGGGCGGTCCGGGTCGACCAAGGGAAGCACATTGTCGTAGAAATCGGAATGAGTGATGATGACGTAATCTGCGCCATTGGAGGGATCTCTGAGATCGGAGGGGCTGTCTTTGGTCATACCACCGGCGGGGCTCTTGGTCTGTGGCCCAGTGAGCGCTAGATATCGAGCTGGGGAGGCGATATCCCGCGTGAAGGTCAGGGTATAGGTAGGCCCGACAGGCACGATGGTGGTACTGACTATGCGGCTCACGCTGATGGGCTCAGTAACGTCGTAGACTTCCACCGAGGGCTGGGAGAAGTTGCTGATCTCATATTCCCAGGTGCCGACATCGTCTTCAGCGAAGGTCAAGCTCTCGTCTTCAGCAACATGAGTATTGCGATAGTCTATCTCAAACCAGTCGGTAAGAACAACTTCCTGATACGCCGCCGCCCCGGTGTCGCCCGGACATACCACCTTGATCACATTCTGACCGTTCAGCAACACCATCTCTGGAAAACCAACGTCTACTTGGTGCCCGGTTTGTCCATCCCACCAGGCGTCTTCCACAAGATAGTCATTGACATAGATCAGGGCGTGATGGTCAGGATTAAAACCGTCATGCGATGTCCACCCCCATAGCTCTGCTCGCAGTGTGGGGCTATAGGCCTCTCCAGCGTAGATATTGTTCAAGTCAATGGTATATGTTCCGGTCACGGGGACGCCCGCGGGTTGAAGCCATTCCCAGTACCAATGCTCTGCCTCGGCAAAGGGCAACCATCCGTAATATAGATGACCCTCCTCCAGACGCGCCGTGGCGGTAAACCAGGTGGGGGTGGTCCCTACCCCTTCCCCTGACTTGGCCTCCATTCGCCGGCCTGAGGCGCCGCCCGCAGTGAACCAGTAGATGTTGGTGTTGGAGTACTTGGTATCGGCCGGCTGACCATAAAAGAGGATATAGTCCCCCAGTTGAAAACCGCCATCCTCCTCACCGTGAACGTAGATGGCTATCTCCTCTCCTCTGTTGTAGATGTGGAAATTGCGAGGATCTACGAATCCAGGGGGATCCACCGGGACGCCGGCTCCCTCCAGGTCCGCATAGTCCAACTGATAGATACCCTCCTCAGCAACGGCGATTTTGTACCGATCCTCCCCGGCATCCATAGTTGAGGCTTCAAGCAAAGCCGGGCGAGTCGATCGCTCACGCCAACCCCTGGCCGACTCGTAGTTCAGGATGCCGTTCCTCAACGTGGCCTCGAAAGGCCCACCAGTCTCTCCACCTCCCGTGGCCAAAGTGGCACCCTCGGGATAGGAGAAGCTGATCTCCACCAGAACTCTCTGATAGAACTTCAGGTGCCGCGTGACGGGATTGTATTGAAAGGGATAGATCTGCACGTGCAGGAAACGTTGATCGCGGATGAAGCCCGAGGAGGAGATGCGGGCCAGATCGGCGGGATAGAAACTGTTCACGGAATACACACTCTGGTCCTGGACCAACTCCGCACCTGCATCAACGACAAGGTCAGAGGAGGGATCATACTCAGCTATCAGTCGAGGGACGGGAGACAGGTTGTAGTCGCCGGGGATGATATCACCTTCGGCTTCCAGAATGTGCAGGTCTACCTGGGCATGGGGAGGTATCCCCAGGAGCGCCCCCTCGAGGGGCAACTGAGGGTGGCCCACGCGGTCACTCTGTGCGTAGCCTGGCACACTTACGACATGGTAGATACTGCCCTCGACCCTCGTCTCCTCGATATCGTAGGCGGGAGTAAGGAGTTCCATGACAACGCTCTGCGCATCGGATTTGACCAGGCGCAGACCCTGCTCCATCGAGGCCTCAACAGATCGAGAACTCTCAGCGGCGACGAAGCCCAGCGCCAGGATGAACAGACATGCGCTAGCACAGGATACAACAACCTTGGCCAACACGTCTGGCCTTCTCACGAACTTCCTCACTTCACTCCGCCCACACATCACTTGAGCACGTAAAACCTCATAGAGCACTGGACTGAAAAAGAGGCGGGTTCCAAACCCGCCTGAATGACGCTGTCATTAACATCTAGATCCTACTACCTTATGCATCTATGTCAATGCCCTATGAGTACCACTAAGTACGTGGAATCATGGGGCCTTCAACTCCATACTTCGACCACCTCAAGCATATTCGCCGTCAGCCTGAACAGCGGTTCGACCCCGATCCCTTGCTCCGTTTCAGCGGGGACGGGATTCTCTCGATCTTTGGAAGGGAGGACATCTCTGCAGCAATCGAGATTCTTCGCCTTCGCTGCGCTTCGGCTCAGAATGACAATAGCCAATCTGGGATTGACGGGGCATTAGCCCGCCAGGCTCCTTCCCCGCCACAGAACCAGGCCACCGAAGGCGACAAAAGCCAGGCCGAGCGCGAGCAAAGCCCACGTCACTGGCTGCACGACCGGGTTATGCGAGCCCCCGGGGCTGGCACTGAAGGAAGAAAGATCCACAGCGGTAGTCCCGTCGGTGTAGCACCAGGTCATGTCGCACACGCTGTCATCATTCTCTATGGCCCCGTTCTCGAAGTGAATGCCGATACTAATACACTGAGTCGTCGTCAGCCCCAGGGCTGAGTACGCTACCCCCATTTCCCAGTCAGGGCCATGAGCGCCCACAGCGTACGAGCGGGGCCGGAACTTTGGCGGGACATAGCCGGGATCCCACCACCTGAGCCTTGTCTCCCATTCCTCCACGTCCCCGTCGTAGTAGTACTCCACAAGGTACTCCGCTCCGATGTTTGGACATGCACCCGAGTCGACCGGTCCACCCGTGCCACTATCGACATCCGTGTCGAAGCCCAGGTGGATCCACCCGCCCGAGTTCATAACGATCGTATCACTATAGACCTCCAAGCCAGCGAAGAAGTTGAGATTGTTGTCACTGGACCTCATATACACAGGTCCGATGTCATACTGGTCGTCAATACTGCCGTCCTCCGGATCCATTCGGACAATGTCGCTGCTTTGCCAATCGCTGCCGATAGTTCCATCCACGACGGGATCTGCGGCCAGCACCACAGCGACGGTCATCAGACCCAACATCAGCAACAGAGTGCCGGCCAACATCGCCGTTCTCTTAGTGCGACTAACCCGTCCCAACTCGCCAAGTGCCTTCCTCAGCATTTCAGGTCCTCCTTTCGCAAGTGGAAATGGCAAGAAGATGAAAGATAGGATTTTCCAACCTGCCTGCGCCTCCTTTCCTCGTCGCCCGTTTGCCCTCAGGCATCAACACCTGTCCCTCACTTGATATGTAGCGTGCACAGCCTTCCTCAATGGAAAGTAGAGCCAACGGCTGTGAGGCGAGATTCTGGCCCACAAGATTCCAACCAGCCGCTGCGTACCGCTGCTCAGCTTCGTACGTTTGTCTCCCCGCTCGACAGCCACTACGCGGCCCAGAACCTGCTCCGGATAGACCAAGGGGTCCGCACGGGGGGTCCAATCGCCCTTGACGACCAGGGCAACCCCACCGTCCTCCCTGTTCACCCCGACTACCCGGTGGGCCACCAATCTGCCCGCCCCATAACGGCAGAGGACTACATCCCCCACCTGTGTGGCCGAGATCTCCACAGGCTCAACTTCGATGATATCGCCGTGCTTGATGAAGGGATACATGCTCCATCCTTGGGCTCTGATGTGCAGCTTGTTGCCGACGCGAAGCATCTCGGCAGCAAGCTCAGGCAAATCCCTTGGTGTTGAATTCATGGTATCTTGATCGCTGCCCATTGTCTTAACAACGCTGAATAGTGCGGAAAAAGTCAATCACGCTTCGATCGGGCACGAAGCCCAGATCATAGCAAGGAACTGCCCTGCTCATCCGGACCAGGAACTCGAGGATGAACCCCATGCCCTCCGGGTTCCAATAGGTGGGGAAGGATCTGACCAGCAAGCTGGTGAGGGCTGTCCTGGCTTCCAAGGGCACGGCACTGTTCTCCCCAGCGTGCCTGATGACGAATATGCGGTCCACAGGTGCCTTTGCTGGGGAACATAGATTGACATCCCCATGCCAGGGTGTGCCGTAAGCCCAGAAACGTCCCTCCTCCTCGCGTACGATTACCCGGTCGTCGCTCAGGATAGTGACTCCCTCCTGATTCTTCCACAGGTCGGCCAGGGTACTTTTGCCCACCCCAGACGTGCCAGCGAAAATGATTGCGTGTCCCCTGTCGCTGACCGCCAAGGCATGGAGCAGCACTCCTCGCCCCAGGGAGAGCAAAGTCGTAAACAACACCTCTTCCAGGGGATATCCCAAGGGGTAGGGGCTGGGAGTTTGATCCACTGCGCGGGGCTCGATGTGGATATCGCCCTTCCTGAAATCGGCATCCACGACGGCTATTTGATAAGGTTCAGGTCCGAGCGCAGGCGATTGAAGGACAAAACACCATCTCCCGTCATCACGATACAGCTTCCAAGACCCACCCGAATCGAACACCTTCTCGCCGAACTTCAGGTCAGGAAGAGAGGCATATCGAACGGCGAAGGTGGCTTCTGACCGGCCCTCCGACAGGAAAGACCGGTAGACGTCGGCCATCTCAAAGCGGTGGTCCTCGCCGTAGAGTTTGGCCGCTACGACAACACCTCCGATCTCCAGCTTCATCTCCCTGGATCTATTTCCGAGCAAAGTAGACATCCTCTTCAAACCGGGAGCAAATCTTCAACAGGCTTCTGTGCCCCGTACTTCCAACCTCTCAGGGTGCCCGCGGTGAATTGCCACCATCGTGCTATGCCACCCTTCGCCTGGACAGAGAGCGGTACCAAGCCGGGTCAGATCGTTGGAAGTTCGTCCAAGCTAGGTACCGTCTTCCTTGCAGTTATGCACGGCAAAGCACGTCCAAACGCTGCCGATGCCCCACTCATTGCCCAAGCTCGTCTTACAGTTGCCCAGCACCTGTTCTTCTGCGACCAGCTCAACCTGCTCCACTTGCGGTCTCTGATATGGCCGTCTTCTCTCCTTGGTGTCCCCTTTCATCACCGGTTTCCCTCCGTGAGTGATGTGCTATTGGGCTTCGTCTTCTCTGAGGATCCCCCAATAAATGGGCGAACAACTGCTTCCGTTGCCTCTGTTTTTCTACGTTGCTGGAACATGGGGCCCAAAAGCCTCGGCCCGCAGGTGGGCAACCCGGCAGAGAAACTCCACCTTGGTCTCCTGATCAGCATGCGCCAATTGCGCCCAGCCAGGGCACTGGCCGCATACAGAAATCAACTCGCACTGGTTGCACACATAGTCGTCACCCGCGTTGTGATAGCGGACCTGCGGGAGGAACTCGTGCCAGCCCTCGTCAAAGGACCCATCACGCAGATCATAGCTGCGACCGCGAGATATGATGCACACCGAAAGCTGGCCATAGGGATCGATGTGGAAAGACTTGATTCCCGCCCCACAGACGTATACGTATTCACGCTTCGAAGGTCGACCCAAGACTCTTTCATAGAAGCCGCGAAACTCCTCAAGTCGTTGGGCATCAGCCAGGTCAAGTTGCAGCACCTCTTCGGGAGCCAGTCTGAACTTGGTTGGGCCCTCTGCCCCGGCCAGCCCCGGATTGATCAGCGGATCGAAGCGGAAGCTCACGCCCAGCCCCTTGGCGTACTCCCTCATGGCCCGAATCTCGTGTTTGTTCAAGGTCATAGCCATCGTCTTGACCCGCAGGGGCGCGCCCCGCTCCAAGAGAAGCTCGATGGCCCGCAGGCAGCGCTCGTAGGAACCAGGAATGCCGGTCACCTTCTCGTAGGTCTCTTTGGTACGACCATAGAGGCTGATCTCCACCGCGAAGGGCCGCCATTCCTGAAGATAATCGGCTATCTGCGGGGTGATCAGCGTGCCGTTGGTGAAGAGCGTGACCAGCAAGCCTTTCTGCTTGGCGTAGGCGTAAATGTCCAGGAAATCGGGGCGAAGCAGCGGCTCACCACCGGTGAGTAGAAGCCACAGACAGCCTTCGTCAACGATCTGATCCAAAAGGGCACAGATTTCGGGATAGCTGAGCTCTTCCTTCTCCAGATTGCCAGCGCGTGCATCGCCGATATAGCAGTGAACGCACCTCAGATTACAGCGGAAGGTCAGCTCCAAGGAACCGGCGATGGGCGCCCTCTTACCCGCGATCTTCTCGCTCAACCGCTTGCCGAACTCGCCATATCCAATCTTGGGGATGTGAGGGCACTGCATGCTACACCCCTGTAATCGCCCCAATCGCGCTCAACTGCTGCATGAACTCCGTCAAGTCCTTCTGCGCCTCCTCCTCGGTAGTCTCGAACTCCTCAACTATTAGAGGCAGGATCTCAGCAGTTGTTCTCCGGCCATCCACCTGCTCCCAGATATAGGCACCTACCTCGCTGAGGGTGTAGATACTGTCCAGATCCGCCACGTTCTGCCGAATCGGTACCAGGATAACTTCGTCCTCGATCCTCCGGGAGACGATGGAATCATCCTGGCGGTAGACCTCCGGTGAGAAACTCAAGGCTAACTCTCCTTCGATTCCCTTGCAGATGCTGCCTAACGAACTATATCACACAGTTCATCAGCTGTCAAGCATGCCCTTCTGAGGATCTGGAAGGCGTGCCCCAAACTCGGATGTAGGCGACCGACGTGCCACATCGGGTTCTGTTTTCACCCCAATAGGCCACTCCCAGGGATGGCACCGCAGGCTGGCCTCACCTGGGTGGCAACCTCCCCACCACCATGTGGCTGTTGGGCCTTCTCAACATCCTTCCTCTTGGGGTCCAAGTAGGTCCGTCTACAAATCTCTAGCGAGCCCCTTTTCGTCGCTCCATCAGAAATCTGGCAGCCTACGTACAGCATCTTTGTGTGCACCAGGGGTCAATCTGCTCTGGCCAGCTGTAAGGCAGGGTCGCCGAGGAGGGTGAAGGTCTCGCTCACGTCCCGCTGGCCCTGGGTCTCGGCGGCCACGGAGCGCTTGGCCTCCAGAATCGCTTGACCGACCGTCGGCGTGTCCACTCCAAGCAGGGCGTTGAGGAGAGCCCGGTTCAAGGGTCCCTGATCGGAGGACAGCGTCAGGCTGCTGGGAGCGAAAACCGCCACCGCCCCGCCATCCTTCGCCAGCAGCAACTCCTCGGCCATGGCGTCGCGTTCGGGATGGCCGAAGAACCCCAGGAGACAGGACATCAAGATCACCATCGGTTGCCGCCCGTCATTGCCCAAAGAGCCGATCTGCTCTGACGACAGAAGCCTGTCGTCCGACCAGAGGTCGATGCTGCCGTGGCCAACGTAGTTCACGATCAGGCTACCATCGGCGAGCTCCTGCGCCACGGCGGACTGTGGGTCCTCGACAGAGCCAGCATACACCTTGGACACCTCGTAGCTCGAGGGGACGGACTGCTCGGCCAGCAGGTCCGACTGCGTGGCGAAGCTGGCCTCTTTTCCATCGGCCACCAGAACTACCCTCTGTCTCCACGCCCCCCCAGGGGCATGCTGTTCATAGGCGATGATCTTGTCCACCACCGCTCTGGCCTCGTCTGCTGTGCTCACTGGCAGGCGGCCGATGGCCATATCCGGTAGCACATCTTGGTCGTCCAGGCAAACGAACCAGTTGTCGCTCACCGTTTGACCGCTGAAGACCGTCTCCACCAGAGAGGTGGGCAAGAGGCTCTTGTTGGAACCCTGCAAGTTATCCCGGTAGTCATAGCTGGCGTCTCCGACCAACAAGACGTATTGAGGAGCAGGCTTGGCCCAATGCGTATGCGCATATCTCAGCAACTCGCGAATGGCCCTGGGGTCCACCAGGCCGTAGTTGAACTGGTCACAAACCTCGGTGATGGTGACTACCAGCACTGTGAGTCCTTGCCCTCTGCGCCACTCGACGAGCGGTTCGATGGTCTGCCGGAAGTCTTCATGAGTGATGACGATGTAGTCAGCTTGGTTGCTTGCACTCCGCAGCTCGGCAGATTTGGTGGCAGCGGTGATGCTGGTCGGCCTCCGCAGCCCAGCCTGGCTCACCGCCTCATAGCTGCGGCCAGATGGCTCATCGTCGCAGAAAGAGAGCGTATACCCCGATTCGGTGTTCTCGACGACTGCGTCTGCGATCAGTGCGGTATCGAGCGGCGCACTGACGTCGAACAGCCAGACAGGCGCAGCGCTGAAGCCGCCTAGCGCATAGGACCCGCCCTGGCCACGGAACGCCAGAGTCTCGTCCCTGGCGATGAAATGCCGCTGGTAATCGAGCTCGAACCAGTCGACGAGCGCGATGTCCACCCGGGCGCCCGTGTCACCCAGCGCCTCCAGACCAAGGATATTCTCCCCCTCTAACAGACATGAGTGCGGTACCGCAGATTCTATCACGTGACGTTCCTGCCCATCCCAGCTGGCTTCTCCCACCGTGCAGCCGTTGAGATGGATTCGTACGTGGTGGTCGGGACTCACCCCATCGCTCGTGTATCCCAGTAGCGCCAATCGCAGCAATCCATCGCCAGGGACCAGGTCCACCACATCTACGGGAAGATCCGTTGTCTCTGGAGCGAGGAGCTTCTGCCAGTACCAGTGATCTTCACCCTCAGGAGCCATGCCGGCGTAGAACAGGTCCTCTTCCCCGCGAACGGTGTGGAGAAAGGAAGTAGCAGGGGCTCCACAGGCCCCAGGGGGTACATCCCTCCCAGCCATCCCCTTTCCAACAACACCGTTCAGATCGAGCCAGTACACATTCTCTCGACTATAGCGGGTGGTGTTGCCTGTGCCCTGGAAGATGATGCTCAACTCCGTACCCTCCCCTGACACGAGGAGGGGGACCTCCTGGCCCTGGTTGGACAGACTGATCCGTTGGGGATCCGCGCCGCCGAGGTCGAGACCCGCCGCCACCAGATCTGCGTGGGACAGGAGATAGATGCCATCCTCGTCGACAGTGACCTTGGCCATCGTGGCGCGTGGTGAAAGGGTGGACTCAGGCGGCACCGCTGAGGAGCAGGCAACCAGCAATCCCACGAAAGCCAGGAGGAGTACGGGCCATGGGTGAGGACTCGATCCTAGCGGGATCCTCAACCTACCCTGATGAGAAGATGCGTCTGGAGGATGCATCTTCACAGGCTAAGCTTGCGGACCAGCGCCAGAGCTATCGAGAGCAGCAGCACCCCGAAAGCGGCCAGCAGGGAAATGAACAGCAAGATGGTACTGGGATGGATCGTGGGCCAGTGGAGGCGCAAGGAGGACCATCCAGAGGTTCCAGCCTGAGAGTCGCCGCCCGCCGCGCCCGTACTCCCAGGGGAGGTGTCGGAGCTCCCCGTCATGCTCGTGGCCGTCGGTGCAGGGCTCAAGTGCCCAGGGAGGGCGCTGGGGGTCGCAGTGGGCAGGGACGATCCTTCGGCGATCGCGGTGGGAGACGGCAGCTGCTCAACGCTGGATGTGGGGCTGGCCTCAGGAGTGCTGGTCGGCGGGGAGGTCGCGGTTGGCAAGGTCGTAGGTGTGGAGGTGGGCAAGGTAGTCGACGTGGACGACGGCGTAGCTGTAGGCGCGAGCGTAGGCGTCGCCGTGGGCACTCTGGTCGGTGTGGAGGTAGGCGTTGCGGTCGGCGTGGATGTAGGCGTTTCAGTCGGAGTGGAAGCAGACACAGGTCCGTGAAGCGTGGGCACCCCGTGGAAGTCCACGTCCTCCAGCCAGTAGTAGTAGGTGACGCCCTCCACGACCTCTGTATCGGGGTAGACGTAAGTAGCACCAAACATACACCCGAAGCATTCAGATGGGATCAGCGACTGATTGAGCTTCTGAGCTTCACTGAGGTCTGGCACCTCGGCGCGGAAGAGGTTGAATCCTACGTTGTCCAGCTCTTGGGCCGTTTCCCATTGTAGAACCACGCAGTCTTCCTCACCTGTGGCCGTGAAGTACAATAGATACACCGCCGCCCGTACCGGCGAGGGTCGCGCCGGAAGAAGCCAGGATACGGCCATCATACCCATGGCGCAGACAAGGACGAATCTTCTGACCAGACAAAGAGGACGGTTCACGTCGCTGCCCCTGTCACAAACGCGCTTTCGCCTAAGCCTAACATATCCCTATGAGTACGTCAACTGTCCTACCGGGGTTCCCAGCCGGCCTGCCGGCTACCCCAAACGTAGCAGCCCACCGACTAGAGGCACTGGCTGCTCAAAGGTCCCATCGGTGGGCTGCTACCGTCAAGTAGTGAATCACACAGGTGAGTAGGCGTATTCCTGTCAACCCCCCTTGTCTTCTTCGGGCCAATGGCGTATCCACTGCTTCCGCCAGAAGGGCGCGCCGTTCAGTTTCGCCTCTATCGTCATGTCCAGAGCCACTGTCCTGTACACCGACACGGTGTGGACTTCGATCTCCTCACCCTCGCTCTCCCTACGAGCCCAGCTCTCCGCGTGGGCGCTGGGCAGCGACGGTTGATCCTGGCTCGCCGTAGCGGAGCACTCGTGCCGGTAACTGATCGTGGCGGGCCCATCGCCGCCGTCGATGGCCAGTTGATCGTAGATCCCGATGCGCACGGTGACCGTCTTGGCTATCGGGTCATGCTCGATGCGCCACAAGGGTGCCCTCACCGGTGGGTGCGGTATCTCTTGGGGGACCAAGAACGCTGGCTTTCTGGCCTCGGTGCGGGGCGGTCGGACCGGCAGTATCACTTCGGAGAGAGGCTCGCCACCCCAGCCGATGGAGATCTCACCTGGACCAATACTGGGCAACACGCGAGGAAAATTGGACCCAGCAATGAACAGCCGGAGCCGGTGGCCGGCTGGCAACAGGTAGTCCGTGGGCATCATCCTCAACCGAGCGCTCGGCCCGACATCCGACACCTCGCCCCACAGGTTCTCCTGCCTCTTGGCCCAGTCCACATCCAGCCAGGTGTCTGAGATCAGAGTGGACTTCCCGTCAGGGGCCACATCGCTGAGCTTGACGGCGAGGAGCGTTTCAGGGGTTGTGGACCCGTACCGGACGACGACCTCCGGCACACCACATATCTCCATATCCTTTTCGAGCGGCGGCGTGGTATAGGTTACGCCTTTCAGTTCGTCCGGTCTCTGGTCCAGATCCAACCCCTGATGAGTGCGGAAGTCAGAATAAGCGCCCACCGTCGCGTCGTATTCGAAAGAGTCGCTGCCACCCCCGGAGTCCGCCGGGGCCTCCTGCAGAAGTGTGCTGTCCGGACCGAGATAGAGAGTCAATTCGTCCACTTCGGGAGGCGGGAAATCATCTTCGTGGAACCACTGATCGACACCCTGCACGTAGACCGCGACCGGTGGTTCGTCCATGATCCCCGTGTCCTTGTCTTTGAGCCAGTAGTCGAACCAGCGCTGCAGTTCGTGCAGGTAATCGATCTTCCCAGCGTGTCCGACGTCGGGCAGCACGTGCATCCAGGGCCCAGCGATCAGCTTCTTGGGCACCTTGAGCCCCTGGTATGTGTCGATCATCCCCCTCAGCACCACGTCGCGCCACCCGGACCACAGGAGGACAGGGACCTGGATACGCTCGATGGTCTCGATAGGAGGCTTGTATGGATCTTCCCCTGCGTGAGCCTGATCGAGGGACGCCACCATCCAAGGTACATTCGACTCCAGGTGCTCTCGCCACACCGACAACCACCGGCCCTCTTCATCCCTGTACCCAGGAGGCATGAAGTTCCATCCCGCCATCCTGGGGCCAAACTGCGCCAGAGTCTCCAGGAAATGGGGACGCCCACCACTGGACAGGTAGCCCCCGCCGGTTGCAGAGCCATGAAAGGCAACCGCTGTGGCCAGATGAGGCGGGTTCTGCGCAGCGGTCAGCAGCGAGGCCGCCCCTCCGTACGACTTCCCCCACACACCCACCTTCCCGGTGCACCACTCCTGGGCCGCCGCCCACTCCACGGTCTCAAAGTAGTCCCGTTGCTGGCGATCGCCTTGTATGGGCATCGTTGAACCGCCAGAGTTGCCGGTGCCCCGCACGTCGATAGCCAGACATACGTAGCCTACCTGGGCCATGGCTCGCATCAACTCTTCGTAGACCAGAGCAAACCACCCATCCTTGTGATAGGGTGTGTAGCTGATCAGCGCCGGCACCGGCTCGTCCACCAGCGGCCGGTACAGGTTGGCCGCCATCGTTACGCCATCGGACATGGGAATCAGGCGATTGCTGATTCTTTCGGTCTGGTAGAGTGGTTTCACTCCTCTCACCTCCTGTTGCTCGCCGCTACTGTTTCCACTGTCACGTCGTGTCATCTTCACGCCAATCACGCGACCACTGCTTCTGCCAGTAGGGGGCACCATTCAGGGTCGCAGTTACGATCATATCGAACCCTACGGTACGGAAGACGCTTACCGTCTTGACCTCGATCGTCTCGTTCTCGCTCTCCCTGCACCCCCAGCTCTCGGCGCGAGCGCTAGGCAGCGAGGGTTGCTCTTGACCCACCGTGCCAGAGCAATCATGCGTGTAGGTCACGGTGGCCGGTCCTTCACCACCATCGATGCCCATCTGCTCGTGCATCCCTATGCGCACGGTCACCGTCTTGGCGGCGGGGCTGCGCTCAATGACCCACAGCGGCGCCTTGGGGGCGGTGTGGGGTATCTCTCGGGGCATCAGGAAGGTGGGCCTATCCACATCGTCCTGTGGTGGCCGAACCGGCACCTTGAGTTTCGAAAGAGGCTTCTCACCCCACCGAACGGTTATCTCCCCGGGACCAATGCTGGGCAGCAGCCGCGGGAAGTTGGATCCCAAGACGGTCAGCCGCAGCCGGTGATCAGCACGGAGCACATAGGCGGTAGGGATTATTCGCAGGTGCGCGGCCGGCCCTTCGTCAGACACCGTACCCCAGGCCGAGTCGTAGTTCTTGACCTCGGCGACATCCAGCCACCCTTCGGTGATGATCGTAGCCTTGCCGTCTGGCCACACGTCGCACAGCTTCACCGCAAACATCGTGTCCTGACAGGTCGTATCGTAGTGCAGGGTCAACTCAGGAGGGCCACAGATCTCCAGGTCCTCTTCCAGAGGCGGCGTGGTGTAGGTCAGGCCCTTGATCTCGTCGGGCTTCTGGTCCTCTGTCAGCCCCTGTGGCCCCCGAACATCGGAGTAGGCCCCAGCTGTGGCATCGTACGTGAACGTGTCACCGCCGGCGCCCGCGCTCGGTGCCTCGTCCACCAGGGTCCCCTCGGGTCCGAGATACAGTGTTCGTGCCTCCACCTCCGGCGGAGGGAACTGATCTGCGTGGAACCAGGTGTCCGCCCCCTGCACCCAGACGGAGACGGGTGGCTCGTCCATGATGCCGGTGTCCTCATCTTTCAGCCAGTGGTCGAACCACCGCTGGAGCTCGTGCAGGTAGTTGATGTTTCCTGCATGTCCGGAGTCCGGCAGTACGTGCATCCACGGCCCCACAGTCAGCTTCTTAGGCGCATTGAGGGAGCGATACATCTCCGTCATTTCCTTGGGGAAGATATCTCGCCAACCAGACCAGATGTACGTGGGGGTTCGAATCCGCCCCAACCTCGAGCTCCAGGGCCCGAAGTCGTCCTCACCAGAATGGTGCATGTCCAGGGCGGTGACCAGCCAGGGCACGTTGTTCTCCAGATGCTCCTTCCACACAGAGAGCCAGCGGCCTTCGGGATCACGATAGCCTGGCGGCATGAAGTTCCAGTTGGCCATACGAGGGCCGAACTGGGCCACGGACTCCAGGAACCTGGGGCGGCCCATGACAACCCAAGAGCCATCCATCCATCGCACACCTCCGGTATGGAAGACGACACTCGCTCCCAGGTGCGGCGGGTTCTCAGACGACGTCAGCAAGGAAGCCCCTCCACCAAAGGACTTGCCCCACACCCCGACCTTGCCATCACACCAGTCCTGCTCCGCGCACCATTCGATCACATCATAGTAGTCGCGCCCCGCCTCTGACGGCCGGACGAACTGGGTCGATCCTTCGGCATTCCCTGTGCCCCGGACATCCACCGCAAGCACAACGTATCCCACCTGCGCCATGGCCCGCATCAACTCCCCGTAGGCCATACCGTACCAGCCATCCTTGTGATAGCAGGTGAAACTCACCAGCGCCGGAAAGCGCTCTTCGGTACGCGGGCGATACAGGTCTGTCGCCAGCGTGATACCGTCCGACATCGGTATCAATAGGTTCTTGATCAATTCTGTCTCGTAACGAGGTTCCACTGTTGCGTTCTCCTTTCGCGCTCAATCACATCACGATACTGTTGCCCGGGACCCTACTCCTCGGGCCAGACGCGGCTCCATCTCTTCTGCCAGTACGGTGCGCCGTTGAGGGTAATCATGACACTCACGTCCAGCCCCTCCGCTCTGAGCGCGGAGACCGTTTGGACCTCGATCTTCTCCCTCTCGTTCTCCCAGCAGCCCCAGCTCTCTCCATAGGCGCTGGGCTGGGAAGGTTGCTCCTGCTTCGCGGTGACGGTGGACTTGTGGGTGTAGCGCACGGTCGCAGGGCCCTCGCCGCCGTCGATCCCAAGACTCACCGATGACCCAATGCGGACTGTAATGCTCCTCTCCACGGGGCGCTGCTCTATAGTCCACTGCGGCGCACTCGTCCCAGTCCGTGGAATCTCACGAGGTATCCCGAACGCTGGCTTCGGTGCATCCCCGCGGACAGGCCGCACCGGTATCATCACTGACGAGCCAGCCTCCCCACCCCATCTTACGCTGATGTCGCCCGGGCCAAAGCTAGGGGACTGGTGCGGGAAGTTGGCGCCGGAGATGAACACCCTCAGCCGGTGGCCTGAGGGGATAACATAGGCGGTGGGAATAAGATTCAAGAGCATGCTGGGATTGGACTTCGAGGCCTCGCCCCAGTACGGCGTCTCCTTCCCTGATCCGCCAGCGTCGAGTGCACCCCAGGTGATGATCGTGGACCGCCCATCGGGCGCCACATCGTTGATCTTCACCACCAGTAGGGTCTCGGAAGCCGTCGACTCATAGTGAAGCATCGCCTCCGGGGCTCCACAGATCTCCATGTCCTCCTCCAATGGAGGCGTGGTATAGATGACACCCTTCAGCTCGTCCGGTCGCTGATCGATGACTAGGCCCTGGGGCGCCCTTATGTCGGAGTAGACACCTGCGGTAGCGTCGTACGGGAAACTGTCAGTTCCACCGCTCGCGCCATCCGATGCGTTTTCAGAAAGGGACCCCTCGCCGCCCAAGTACAGTTCACGTGGCTCGCATTGCGGGGGCGGGAAGTCGTCCTCGTAGACCCAGGTCTCTGCACCCTGAACGTAGACGGCAACGGGTGGTTCATCCATGATGCCTGCGTCCTTATCCAGCAGCCAGTGATCAAACCAGCGTTTGACTTCGTGCAAGTAGTCTATGCGCCCAGCGTGGCCATCATCTGGCAACACGTGCATGTACGGCCCCACGGTGATCTTCTTCGGTGACTTCAACGCCTGATATGCTTCTACCATCTGCTTGGGGAACACGTCGCGCCAGCCCGACCACAGATAGACAGGCGCCTTGATCTGCCCCAGGTCAATGCTGGGCTCCGGCGGCCCTTGCGGCTGAGAAACGGCAACGTCGAAGGCGCTCACGACCCACGGCAGATTCGATTCCAGATGCTCCTCCCACACGGACAGCCAGCGTCCGTCCTCATCTCGATACGCAGGTGGCATGAAGTTGTCGCAGGTCATACGGGGGCCGAACTGGGCAAAGGTCTCCATCAGCCTTAGACGCCCACCCACGTAGATCAGATCCCACCACTTGTTGGTAGCCACGCCGTGAAAGTTCACCACCGCTCCCAGATGGGGTGGGTTCTGAACAGCCGTCAGGAGTGCGGCAATCGATCCATACGATTTGCCCCATAGACCCACGCGCCCGTCGCACCATTCCGTGCCCGCTACCCACTCCACGGCCTCGTAGTAGTCCAGCACCTCACGGTCGGTAAACGGGCTGATCGTGAAGCCACCCGAACTCCCGGTGCCTCGCACGTCTATCAGCAGGCATGCGTACCCCATCTGAGCCATGGCCCGCATGGGCCCTTCCCAGGAGCCGGGGCCGTAGGTATCATCCTTGTGATAGGGACAGAACATGATGATGGCGGGTACAGGGTCCTCTACCTTCGGACGGTAGACGTCGGCGGCCAAGGTCACCCCGTCCGACATGGGAATCAACAGATTCTTGATCGTCTCACTCTCGAAGACTAGCTCCATCCTCCACCCCTCTCCTTGTACCCCGACGCAGTGCACCGGGCGTCATACTGCGCTGTCAGCAGCGCTCAGTCGCTATCCTCACTCTTCTCCAGAGAACGGGACCACTGCCCTTGCCAGTAGGATGCGCCATTGAGTGTGATGCTCACACTGAGGTCAAGAGCCAGGCCACGGAACACCGTGACCGTGGAGACCTCAATCTTGTCGGCCTCGCTCTCCCAGCAACCCCAGGTCTTGGCGCGCGTGCTGGCGTGGGCGGGCTGAGTCTGAGACGCCGTCGCCCAACACTGGTGGTCGTAGGCCATCGTCGCAGGTCCTTCGCCGCCATCAATACCCAGGCTACTAGAGAAGCCCATGTGGACAGTCATCGTCTTGGCTGCGGGGTCCTGCTCGATTCTCCAGCGTGGCGCCCTCGAAGGAGGATGAGGGATCTCGCGCGGAGTGAGGAATTCCGGGGTAGCCACATCGCCGCGCGGCGGCCGCACGGGCAGGCGGACCGAGGACTGTCCCCCCTTCCCCCACCTTATGCTGATCTTGCCAGCACCAACACCTGGAGCCACATAGGGGAAGTGCGCGCCGGAGATGAATAATCGCAGGCTGTGTCCCGCCCGGAAAAGGTAGGCGGTTGGTGTCATTCTCAGGTGCACGGCCGTGCCGTCCCCCAGCAGTTCGCCATACTCGTCTCCATACCCCGTTGGCTGGCTCACATCAAACCAGCCGGAGGTAACCAGGTGAGACCTGCCATCGGGATAGACATCGCACAGCTTCGCCACCATCAGTGTCTCTGGGGCCGTCGACTCGAAGTGGATAGTGACCTCTGGCGCACCACAGATCTCAATCTCTTCTTCCAGTGCCGGGGTGGTGTACGTCAAGCCCTTCCACTCCTCACCGCGATGATCGAGATCGAGCACCGCCGGTACCCTGACGTCCCCGAGGACCCCCGAGGTAGCGTCGTAGACGAAGGAGTCAACTCCCCCTTCAGGCAGGCCTGCTTCGCCTTCCAGCAACGATCCTCCGTATTCCAGGCCCAGCTCACGCACCTCCACCTGCGGAGGGGGAAAGTCGTCTTCGAAGTACCACTTGTCATCACCCTGCACCCACACGGCCACAGGGGGCTCGTCCATGATGCCCGTGTCTTCACCCTTCAGCCAGTAGTCGAACCACCGTGTAAGCTCGTCTAGGAAATCGATTCGCCCGGCATGCCCCGCTTCCGGCAAGACATGGAACCAAGGCCCAGCGATCAGCTTCTTGGGGGACTTGATGATTCGATAGGTATCGACCATCTCTTTGGGGAACACATCGCGCCATCCAGCCCAGACGTATACGGGAACCTGGATGCGGCCCAGCATCGCCGGAATGGTCTCGAACCCAGGCTCCCCGGCGAGGACCGTGTCCAACGCACCCACCACCCAGGGAGCGTTCGATTCCAGATGCTCGCGCCACACCGAGAGCCAACGTCCTTCGGGATCCCGGTACCCAGGTGGCATGAAGTTCCAGCCAGCCATTCTGGAGCCGAATTGAGCGATGAAGGTGAACGAGCTCAGGCGGCCCCCAACGTACATCAAATCATACCAACTGCCTGCCACACCCATGTACGGTGCCACAGCACTCAAGTGAGGCGGATTCGTGGCCGCAGTGAGCAAGGTGGCGATTCCGCCATACGACTTTCCCCACACTCCAACCTTGCCACTGCACCACTCCTGGGCCGCCAGCCACTCCACCGCCTCGTAGTAGTCCCGCTGCTCGCGCTCCCTCCAGGGCTGCACCGTGTGCCCGCCCGAGTTTCCGGTGCCTCGCACATCGACGATAAGATGGGCATACCCTGCCTGAGTCAGTCCTCTCACCGCCTCTCCAAACCGGGCGGTGTAGTCGCCGTCTTTGTGGTACGGTGTGAAGCTGATCAGTCCTGGGACTGGTTGGTCCCTCAAAGGGCGGTACAGGTCCGCGGCCAGAGTCACACCGTCGGACATGGGGATCAGAACATTCTTCGTCACCTTGGTCTGGTATCGTACCTTCATCTCTCTTCCCACTCGCTCATAACTAGGCTGCTGCGCTTGCTAGATCGAGAACGCCAACACTCTCCAGCACCCACTTGGGGAACTCCATGCGGCAAGTCTTCAGAGGATCAACCACCTGGCAGATCCGTAGCTGACCCACCGCGCTCATCAGCATGCCCGCCTCGTTGAGAGGAAGGCCCACCGATTCGGTCAGTAGACGGGCCATGCCCTCGATCGCTCCCTGGGCAGCCAGATCCAGGTCCTCATGGGAGTGTATCGTTGCTACCAGGTCATCGTTCTCCACCAAGGGCAGCGGCAGTTGGCGGCTCTTCAGGAGTTCCAGCCGTACCGTCACCCAGCCTGCCATCTCCACGCCGCAAACGACTATCTCCCCGTCACCCATCACAGCGTGCAGATCGCCCAAACCAAAGAGCGCTCCAGGCACCTCAACTGGCAGGTACACTTTGGAGCCCTCGGTGATCAGGGTGCAGTCCATGTTGCCCCCGTGGGGACCGGGCGTTCCATTGGGGATCGCTCCTTCCCGCGGCGCTGTCCCTATCACCCCCACCATCGGGCTTAGTGGAATCTGCACCTGCTCACTGAAGAGCGCCTGCCCTTCGGTTAGCGGCACGATTCTGGTCTCAGCCTCGGTGATCAGGTGGCCCAGCGCACCAAGGCCCGGCACTGCGACCATCACCCCTTGGGTGGCGGGCTTGATCTCCAGCACATGCGCCACGAGGACGTCACCGGGATCAGCACCTTGGACGAACACTGGGCCCGTGGCCGGGTTCACCTCGTCCCAGTTCGGAGCTGAGAACAGCTCATCCTCACGTTGGATCTGATTGCTGAAGCAATCCTGGGCCTCGAGAGTGAGTTCCTCGCCCGGCCGGACCGTCAACGCAGGCGGGTTCTCTGCGGAGAACGCATAGAATGGGCTTTCGGCCTTCAGTTGTGACATCTTCCTCCCTCCCTGAGTGACGGCATTGTGCTCTCCTCATTACTGCAAGATCCAGCGGCTCTCCGTCAGCGTCATCCTGTAGCAGACGTCCGATCCCAAAGCGTGTCGAGCCCGGTATCCCGTGCCCAACGGCCAGATGCGTTGCTCCTCACAGAGAAGCGTACTTGTCCAGGAATGTCGCGACGGATTTCTCGAACAGCTCTATCCCGTCAACAACAGCGTACTCGTTCGGACTGTGTGGATTGCCACCATGACCTAACCCTCCCGGGATGATTGGCATGCCCAGCTCATCGTGGAAGAGATAGAAGGGTGCAGATCCGCCGATGTATGGCCATATCTCCGCTTCATATCCATGTTGGTGATAGGTTTCCAGCAGCGCTTGCACCACTGGCTCGTGAACCGAGGTTCGAGCCCAGCGGTATCCCCCGCGAACCCGCACTTGGACATCTTCGAACCCATGCCTAGCCAGGTGATCTTGGACCCTCCGAACCGTATCTTCAACAGTCATCTTCGGCACTAGCCGTATGTCCATCTTCGCGGTAGCTTCGTGCCCGATGACGGTCTTGACCCCCTCGCCGATGTGACCGGCCACCAACCCGTCGATGTTGATCACAGGCGAGAACATGTATTTCTTCAGAAGCTCCTCACCATGAAGACCTTCAAACTTGAATCGCGCGGCATCGGACTCCTCCAAGATCTTCGTCTCATCGAAGACCGTTGCCAGTTTGGCCAAGAGTTCCTCGTCCTCGGTGGTGGGCTCATTGACCTCATCGTAGAAGCCTTCGACCGCGATGGCCTCGTCCTCATCCTCCAGGCTGGCCAGTGCATGGACTAGTTTCCAGGGCGGGGAAGCTATCCATGCGCCATGGCTGCTGTGAATGCCTCTGGTCCTAGGACCTCCCCACTCGCCCCCCTGGCACTCGAGTTCCAGGTGGATCATTCCCTTGGCCCCCAGGTGCACCACAGGCTGGCCTCTATTGTCCATGGCGAAGAAGGGGAAGAACACCGCGTCGCCCTGGAGCCGCTCCTTGTTGCTCCTGACAAAAGCGGGAAGATTCCTGCTACTCTGCTCTTCCTCACCCTCTATCAGGAACTTGAGATTGACGGGCAACTCATCCACTTGTCTGATAGCAGCGACTGTGTTGAAGAAGGCTCTCAACGGCCCCTTGGTGTTGTGGACTCCGCGATTGACCAGGCACCTGCCAAACTGTGGAAGATCAACGATCTCGGCGTCAAAGGGAGGCACCATCCACTCCTCCCCCTCTACCGGCATCACATCGTACATGCCGTAGATGAGAAGCGTCTTCGGCTTGCCCAGCATGAGTTCGCCGCATACGATGGGGTGCCCCTCTGTGGGCACAACCTCTCCCTTGCCGCCGACTTCCTCTATGAATCCCCTCACCTTTTCAGCAGTCTCGGCGATGCCGGTACCATCAGCGCTTATGCTAGGCGTCCTGATGAATTGACGGATGACCTCTAGGTGCGCCTCGAAGTCAGCCCCGATCGCCTGGTGTATCTTCTCCAGTGACATTGCTTTGCCCTCTCCCTTCTCTTCTTAAAGATCTTCTCTGCCGGTCCGCGCCGGGCCGCTAGCGTGCGAGCGTGTTGGCGTGGATGGATCCTTCCTTCAAAATCAACGACAGGCGCGACTTGTCCTGGAGGATCGAGATATCCTCCAGCGGATCACCGCCAACGACCAACAGATCCGCCAGCTTCCCAGGCTCAAGTGTGCCCACCTTGGCATCGAGGCAACATACCTCCGACGCCGTCTTCGTAGCAGCGACGATGGCCTCCATGGAGGTGAAGCCGTAGGAGGTCATCAGCTCCAGCTCGCGGGCATTGATACCGTGGGTCTTCTCCCCCAGTGCATCGGTGCCCACGGCGATCTTCAAGCCAGCATCAACCGCCAGCTTGAAGTTCTCGATGCTCGCCAGCCTCCTGGCCTTCATCTGGGCGTGGGAGACCCCTGCCTGCGCTATGCCCTCTCCACCTTCGTACAGCACCTGACCCGGCAGCAGAGTAGGCACCAGATACGTTCCCCTATCCAGAAACATCTGTATGGACTCATCGTCTAGCACTGAGCCGTGCTCAACCGACCACACACCGCCCAGAAGGGCGTTCTTGATGCCCTGCGCGTTGCTGGCGTGGGCCATCACCGCCTTGCCTCGTGCGGACGCCTCCTCCACGATCGTCTGCACCTCCTCGACAGTCCACTCCGTGTACTCGCGGCTATCGCCGGGATACACAGAGCCACCGGTGGTACAGATCTTGATGCAGTCAAACCCCTGCCGAAGCGCCCTACGTGCTGCCTTGCGCACTTCGGGGACCCCGTCGCATCTCTCGCCGCCGAAGAAAGGCAACTCCACCCCACGAGGGTAGTAGACGTCGAAGTGGCCCCCGGTCGGAACCAATGCACCGGCCACCACAAGTCTCGGGCCTTCGACCAGCCCCATCTCCACAGCCTGGCGGAAGCCTACATCCTTCAGTGTTCCTGCGTCGCGCACAGTAGTGAAGCCGGCATCGAGCGTACGTTTCATCATTTCAGCCGTTTGGAATAGCTCCACCGTCTTGCGGGTGCGCAAGCGCTGGTCCACGTCCATAGTCGTGATTGAGATGTGGACGTGGCAATCGATCATCCCGGGCATGACGGTCATGCCCGACACGTCGATAATCGTGGCTTCGGCAGGGATTCCCACCTGGGCTCTCTCCCCAGCCTCCCGGATGACCGACCCCTCCACCACGACCACAGACTCCTGTACGGGGTCTCTTCCGGTGCCATCGACCAAAGTACCCCCCACCAGTGCAAGGACTCCCTCAGCTATCCCTCTTTCTCCTGTCCGTCTCGCCTCACTCATCTCTTCTCCCTTATCAAGCAGAGCGCCCTCGGCTGCCTTTCAGTGAACCGTCAATTGGCTTCAGGGGCACCTCTCCGCTCGGTGGCGCCCGCGTAGTGATAGATGAGGGTCGCCATAGACTTCTCAAAGAGCTCGATCTGGTCCACGACCGCGTACTCGTTCGCGCTGTGAGCGTTGCCCCCGTGACATAACCCTCCCGGAACGAGGGGGACGCCAAGCTCTCTGGTGAAGAGGTGGAATATCCCAGAGCCCGCACTGGTGGGCCAGACCTCAGGTTCATACCCGTGGTAGCGATAGGTGTTCAGAAGCGCTTGCACAATCTCCTCTTTCACCGATGTTCGACTCCACGAATAGCCCGCGAGTACGTTCACGCGTACGTCGTCGAAACCGTGACGGACCAGATGGTCCTGCACCTTATGTATCGTCTTCTCCACCGTCATGTCTGGCACGAGACGGATGTCCAGCTTGGCCGTCGCCTTGTGACCTATCACGTTCTTCACGCCTATCCCAGTGTGTCCAGCCACCAGGCCATCCAGATTGATGACGGGCAGGTAGAGATGCTTTTTCAACAGGTCAGCCCCATGCAGGTCTTCGTACATGAAGCGGGCAACGTCGTTCTCCTCCAAGACCTTGGTCTCGTCGAAGACCTCCTCCAGCCTGACCAGCAGCTCCTCGTCATCCGCATCCGGCCCTCTCACATCATCGTAGAAGCCGTCAATGGCCATCGTCTCATCGTCCCGAATCATGCTGGCAAGGGCCTGAACCAGCCGCCAGACTGGAGAGGATATCCAGGTGCCGTGCCTGCTGTGGATACCTCTGGACCTCGGACCACCCCATTCTCCCCCCTGACAGACCAGTTCCAAGGACACGATACCCTTGGTGCCCAGGCGCGTGACGGGAGTGCCCCTTCTGTCCAGGCTGAAGAATGGCAACAGAGCAGCATCGCAAGCGAGCCGTTCCCGGTATTCGGAGACGAACTCTGGAAGACCCTTGCTACCCTGTTCCTCACCACCTTCGATGACGAACTTGAGGTTGATGGGGAGTTCATCCACCTCCTGGATGGCTCTCACCGCGTTGAAGAACCCGCGCAGCGGCGCCTTAGTATCGTACACCCCGCGACTCACTAGACAGCGTCCCAGGTCGGGGAGGTCCACAATCTCCGCACTGAAAGGAGGCACAATCCACTCCTCTTCTTGCGCGGGCACAACATCGTAGGAACTGAAGATGAGGAGGGTCTTCGGCTTGCCCAGTGCCAGTTCCCCGAAGACAGCGGGCTGACCAGCAGTGGGCACTATCTCGGATTGACCACCCAGTTCCTCAATGAAACCTCTGACCGCCTCAGCGGTCTCCTGAATGCCGGTCCCATCAGCGCTGACGCTGGGCATACGCAGGAATTCTCTGATCGACTCCAGATGAGTTGGAAAGCTCGCTTCGATGAGCCGGTGAATCTCACCCAGTGACGACATCGAAGATCCTCCTTCCTATCCGGGCCTGGTTCTGCCAACCCGCTGCGCCCGCGGATCATTCCAGGCCAGCGGGAGCACCCTCGCTCCCCACGCAGACTGACCGCGCCGGGCGCACGGTAGAGCGACCAAGATGCGGGGTCTCGACGAAGCGACGTGGAGTCACGAGAGTCCCGGTCCGTCGCATCTCAGCCCGGACATGGGCATCCTCGGCCATCTCGAGCACGAGACACTGATGGGGCGAGCTCAACCGCTCGCGCCGTACAGGGTTAGGCTCCTCTCCTCGTTCGGGGATCAAGCGCGTCGCGAAGACCATCACCCAGGAAGTTGATACCCAGTACGTTGATGATGATGGCCATGGCAGGGATTACGATCAGCCACCAGGCATCCCGAATGAAGGGGCGTCCATCGCTCAGGTCACGTCCCCAGCTCGGCAGCGGGGGAGGCACCCCGAGCCCCAGGAAACTGAGCGTGGCTTCGGAGAGGATTGCGCCGGAGAAGCCGATCGTGGCCTGAACCACGATCACGCCTACCACATTCGGCAGTATGTGTCGCACCAGGATCTTGGCCGCGCTTGCTCCATAGCTCTTGGCGGCCATGACGAACACTTCCTCGCTTAGCGAGAGAGTCCTTCCTCGTACCAACCGAGCAAACACGGGCACATAGATGAATCCCAGGGCAAAGATCACGCTAGCTTGCCCCCCACCCAGGCTACCGGCAATGGCTATGGCTAGCAGAAGAGGTGGAAAACTGAGCAGCGCGTCCATGAGCCGCATGATGACAGTGCCGGGCAAGCCGCCAAAGTAGCCAGCTATCAGACCAGCCGGGATGCCCACCAGCCCGGACCAGAGAATCGCAGACATCCCTACAACAAGGGAGATTCGGGCTCCAAAGAGAACTCGACTCAAGACATCGCGCCCGAACATATCGCTGCCCAGGGGATGTCGCGCGTTTGGCTCGGAGATCCTGTGGTCCAGATCCATCTCCAATGGCCCATATGGTGCCAGGACGGGCGCAGCGACGGCGCTAATCACGCTCAAGAGCAGAATCGCAACGCCGACCAGAGCCATCTTGTTGCGCCTGAACCTTCGGAGTGCCATGCTGCGTTCGCGATGTTCGAACATTCCTGAGTCTGTGCCTTCGTCAGAGGGACGACCATCACCTTTCATATTCGTGGACTACCTCCAGGTCAATCACTAGTCGTACCTAATTCGGGGGTCGAGGTAGGAATACAAGACATCAGTGGTCAGGTTAACAGCCACAAATATGACCGCCACCACCAGCGACACCCCCTGGATGACGGGATAATCCCTGCCCAGCACGCCCCGCATCATCAGGCCCCCGATACCTGGTATGCTGAAAATCTGCTCTATGACGATAGACCCACCGAGCATGAAGGCGAAGTTGATGCCGATCACCGTCAAGACAGGGATGAACGCGTTCTTCAGTGCGTGCCGCAGGTAGATCTGGAAGTCGCGCACCCCCTTGCCTCTGGCCGTCGTTATGTAATCCTGATTCAGGACCTCGACCATGCAGGAGCGCGTCATACGGGCCAACCCCCCCGCGGCACGCGCACCCAGGGCCACACATGGAAGTATGAGGGCTCGAGCGGCCCCTACGGGGTCTTCCATCACCGAGGGTGATCCGGATATGGGGAGCCAGTGTAAATACACCGCGAACAACATGATCAGGAAGATGGCCAGTACGAAACTGGGGATCGAGAGGGCTCCCAGGGCGAAAGTCATGGAAAGGTAATCGACCCAAGTATTCTGTTTGACTGAGGCCACGATCCCTACGGGGATTCCCACGATCAGGGCCAGGCCCATCGCCGCGACAGCGAGGGTGAGAGTGTTGGGAAGGCGAACCCTGATCTCCCACAAGATGTCCTGCCTGGTCTGGACTGACCACCCCAGGTCCCCTCGCACCGCATCGCCGAGCCAGCTGAGGTACTGCACCGGAAGAGGTCTATCCAGCCCCAACTCGTGCGTCAGAGACGCAATGGACTCCTTCGTGGCATAGTCACCCAGCATCAGCGGCACCGGGTCGCCCGGGGCGATGCTCATGAGTGAGAACACGATCAAAGACACGAGCAACAGCAGTATGGGAAGCTGAAGCAGGCGCCTGGCGATGTACGCGACCATATTCCATCATCACCTTTCTATAGTCTGCAGGCCAAGACGGGGTCAAGGCAATTCAACCACCTCTTGCACCACCCCGTGTCTGCCACTACCATTGGGCCCATCGGTACTTACGATCCAGGCACCTTGGTCACCCCTTCGACGGCGGGGAATCCTCCGACAGGGAGGCGCCGCAACGCATTCTTGACAATCTCCTGCAGCGCGATCACCACGGCTTGCTGTGCCTCCGGGCTGGTCCTGTCAACCCAAGGGATGGTCCCCATGAACGACACGGAGCCAGCCATCACCGAGGCCTCCAGCATTCTCCGCTCGGTGTCCGGATCCTGGAGGATGAAGGGGTTCTCCAGCATGTATGCCAGCATCGCAGAGACTCCGTAGGCCCCCCAGTTGGAGACAGCAGCAGACACCAACACGTCGGTCGCTGTGGCCGTAGCCCCTCCCCCACCGCAGCCACACTGGCACGTAGCCCCACCGAACTGCTGCTGGTAGATCTCGTTGGCCTCTTCCCTCATCAAGCCGTAACCTATCTCGTTTCCTCCGTCTCCTATGCCCAAGGTGAAGATCCCACGTCTCCGCGCCTCGTCCACCAAGTGATGTACATGGGGAATGGTATCGCCGGGAGTTGCCTGGCCCGCAGCACTATGCCATACTCCCACCGGATTCGGAGCATGCTTTTCGACCCCGATCACCGCGGTCGGATTGTACTCATTCAAGATCTCGATACCCTTCTCCTCGGCCCCTTCTTCGCCCAGGGGGAACGGTACCTTCAGTGCAGTGGCCTTCCTCTTGTAGACGTCGATCGCCTCCCGATTGAGCACGGATACGCCCGCGACCATGCCCGCCGCGATCACCGGCCCCAACTCCTTCTCGTTGCCGACATACACCGGATTGGCGCCCAAACCGAAGCTGATCGCTCTGGCAAGACTGGCGATCCCGCAGGGACCATCGTTCTCCCCCCACTCGAGCCACGGGGAGATGCCCGCGCCAGACAGCAGAATGACGTAGTCACCCTGCTTCACATTCTCGATCAGCCCCTTTGCAGCCAGATAGGTCAAAGGTAGGCCCTGCTTGGCCCTCGCCGCCTCGTACAACAGATGCGTCCTCCCTCTTCGAGGGAAGTTATCGTCCAGCATCTCAACGTTCACTTGCCGGTCAACGTACTCTCCTACTATCTCAGGCATCAGGTCCCTCCATCTTGAAAGTCGAACTCTATTCCTCTAATGGCTGGGCGCCGGCCTTTCCGGCGTCGCTCCTCCAGTACCTATTCCTTTGGCCGCGGCAGCGCGCCTTCCATCACACCTTTCACTTGGGGCAATCCGCCATACGAGAAGGTCCGCCGCAGGCCGTTGTTCACCATCTCCTGTAGCAGGGTCACGACCGCCTGTTGCGCACCGGGACTGGTTCTGTCAACCCAGGGCACAGTGCCGATAATCCCCGTCGAGCCGGCCATCACAGAGGCCTCCAGCATTCTCTTCTCCGTGTCGGCATCCTGCAGGATGAAGGCATTCCCCAGCATGTAGGCCAACATGGCTGACACGCCATACGCCCCCCAGTTGGAGATCGAGGCTGACACGAGAACATCCGTGGCCGTGGCCGTGGACTCCCCTCCACCGCACCCACATTGGCAAGTCGTGCCTTCAAACTGAGCTTTGTAGACCTCGTTCACCTCATCCCTGATCAACCCGTACCCTATCTCGTTGCCACCATCACCTATCCCCACCGTGAAGATGCCCCGCTTCTTCGCCTCCTCCACGAGATGGTGCACGTGGGGCTGGGTGTCAGCGGAAAGCGCCTGTCCGGCCGCCGTGTGCCACACTCCCAAGGGATTGGGTGCGTGCTTCTCCACCCCAATCACCGCCGTGGGGTTGAAATCATCCAGGATCTCTATCCCCTTCTCCTTGGCCCCTTTCTCTCCCAGGGGGAACGGCACCTTCAGAGCCGTCGCCTTCCTCTTGTAGACGTCGATCGCCTCCCGATTCAGCACTGAGATGCCGGCAGCCATCCCCGCCGCGATGACAGGCCCCAGCTCCTTCTCGTTCCCGACGTACACCGGGTTGGCGCCTAGACCAAAACTGATCGCCCTGGCAAGGCTGGCGATGCCACAGGGACCATCATTCTCCCCCCACTCCAGCCACGGTGAGATGCCCGCGCCCGACAGGAGAATGACGTAGTCCCCTTGCTTCACATTATCGATGAGGCCCTTGGCGGCCAGGTACGTCAGAGGCGCACCTTGCTTCGCTCTTGCCGCATCGTACAAGGGCATCGTCTTTCCCCTGCGCGGGTAAATGCTATCCAACATCTCGAGATTGGCTAGCCTGTCAATGTACTCCCCAATGATCTCAGCCACTATGTCCCTCCATAGTCTCGGCTCTTCTGAGGTCCGACACTACAATGCTCAGCGTGGAACCCCATCACACCATCTCACGGCCTGGCCGTACAAGCACAGAAACCCTGCCTGTCACATACCTGATGCTAGCAAGTGCAAGTATTGGTGCCTTCCAGCTGTATCACCACGTCGATCAGACTGGATCCAACGCCACCATCCAACGCGCTACTACGACACGTCCGACTTGGTGACTCCCTCCACCGCAGGAAAGCCTCCCGGATGCAAGCGTCTTACGCCGTTGGTCACAATCTCCTGCAGGATTGTCACCACCGCCTCCTGCATGACTGGGCTTGTACCATCCACCCAAGGGAGCGTACCTCCGGTGCCGATGCCGGCTGCGACGGCTCCCGCCATAGCCATGGCCTCCACCATCCGTCGCTCAGTATCCGCGTCCTGGAGGATGAAGGGGTTCCCCAGCATATAGGCCAGCATGGCTGACACGCCATAGGCCCCCCAGTTGGAGATCGCGGTAGATACCAGAACGTCCGTGGCCGTGGCTGTGGACTCTCCTCCGCCGCAGCCACACTTGCAGGTCACGCCTCCGAACTGAGCCTTGTAGATCTCGTTCACCTCATCCCTGATCAACCCATACCCAATCTCATTGCCGCCATCGCCTATCCCGATCGTGAAGATGCCTCGCTCCCTGGCCTCGTCCACGATGTGATGAACATGGGGCTGCGTGTCTCCCGGAATGGCCTGCCCTGCTGCGGTGTGCCAGACACCCAGCGGGTTGGGGGCATGCTTTTCCACTCCGATCACCGCCTTGGGTTGGTATTCATCCAGGATCTCCAGCGCCTTCTGCTTCGCACCCTTCTCCCCTAGGGGGAAGGGGACCTTGAGCGCCGTCGCCTTTCTCTTGTAGACGTCGATCGCCTCTCGGTTCAGAACCGAGACACCGGCGGCCATTCCAGCCGCGATCACCGGTCCCAGCTCCTTCTCGTTGCCGACATAGACAGGAGCGGCACCGAGGCCGAAACTGACCGCCCTGGCCAGACTGGCGATGCCGGTAGGGCCGTCCGTCTCTCCCCATTCCAACCAGGGTGAGATACCGGCTCCCGACAGCAGGATCACGTAGTCTCCCTGCTTCACGTTCTCGATCAAACCCTTGGCGGCCAGATAGGTTAGCGGGGCGCCCAGCTTCTCCCGGGCCGCCTCGTAGAGAGGCCAGGTCTTGCCTCTCCTGGGATAGTTATCATCGACCATCTCGATGTTGACCTGCCGGTCTATGTACTCGCCTATGATCTCGGGCACGCTATTCCTCCGTCACCAATCCTGGTCTCACTGATCATGAGCATCGAGACCGCGAATGACACATCCGCTACGGCCGTCCGATGCCCTCGAACGGGCGACCAAGCCGACACCGATCCACGGTCAGCTCTCACTGAGCGGACCAGTGTCGACCTGGCACACCTCGAGCAGTCTTGCTCGAGAAGCCTACTCTCCCCGCGCAGCTAGACTATGCCTCCCAGTACATGTTCTTGAAGTATGGGAAGAGATGCAGCGGGTAAGCGATGAACCCTGCCAGCCCCGTCCTGAGGACGTACATCCTCGCGACGTTGCAGACAATGGCGTTGGCGCAGTCCTCCCCGATGATGATGTCCACCGCCTCCCGATATAGCCGGGCGCGCTCGTCCTTATCCATCGAGGCCGCCGCCTGATCGGACAGCTCGTTCACCCTCGGGTTATTGTAGTTGTTGCCGCTGACGGAGTCTTTGTGGAACCAGATGGAGATGGCCGAGTCGGAGTCGGCCGAGGCCATCCCCGCCGTGCCCACATTGGTATGGAACTCGCTGTTCTGGAGGCGGCTCGATGACGTCGCCCGGTCAACCACCTCGAGCTCCATCTCAATCCCGACCTTCGACAGTTGGTCGGCAATCAGCTGTGCCTCCGCCCGCTGGTTGGGACGCTCATCGGTCATGGTGGGCATCTTGAACCCGTCAGCGTAGCCAGCCTCAGCCAGCAGCGCCTTGGCCGTATCTAGATCGGCCGTGTCGGGCCAGAACTTGTGGTCTGGGTCAGCGCCGATGTATCCAGCAGGAAGGGGATCGTCCTCAGGCGTCGCCCCACCGTAGTATATGATCTCCACGACCTGCTCGCGATCGATGGCGTGAGCGATGGCCTTGCGCACTCTGACATCGCCCCACGGCTCGTCGGTATCAGCATGGTTGAAGCGTACGACGTCCCAATTGTGGCCTGGACCCCACACGACGTTCAAATCGGGATCTGCTTCCATATCGGGCACGTCCTTGGAGTCGAGGCCCACCGTGTAGTCTATCTCACCGGCCCTGATCTTCTCCAACCTGACGAGTGGATCCTCAACGCCCGTGAACCGGATCTCTTCCATGTGCGGCAGGTTGGGATCGTGGTAGTCTTCAAACCTCTTCAACACTACATCGCCACCGGGGGTCCAGGATTCGAGCTCGAAGGGGCCGGTGCCGATGGGATTCAGACCGAACGCCTCGCCACCCATCTCCTCGTAGGCCTCCTTGGAGAAGACCACGCCTCCGTAGGTGATCAAACTCATGATCCAGAAGGCGGCCCATGGCTCGTTGAGACGGACCTCGAGACCGTACTTGTCGGTGACGATGGCCTCCGCGACCTTCCCCGAGCCCATGGTGAAGAACGCAGCCGGCTGCTCCGTGACTACCCTGTTGACCCAGTAAGCATAGTCCTCGGCCGTGAACTCGCCATATCCTTTGTGGAACTGCACGCCCTCCTTGAGCTTGAAGTTCCACGTAACGGCGTCAGTCTGCTCCCACTCGTCCACCAGCACCGGGATCAGCTCACCCTTCTCGTAGTCAGGGTCAAAAAGGCTGTCCATAACGCTGGTCAAGAGGGGCATGTCATCCCACGTCCCCATGGCCAAGGGGTTCATGTTGATCGGCGCCTTGGGCTGGCCGACCACCAAAGTGGTTTTCGCAGGCACGGCTGTCGGCGCCGTGGTTGCCGCCGGAGCCGTCGTGGGTGCCGGCGTGGCCGCGGGCGCACAACCCTGTAGCAGGGCTGCTGCTGCCGGCATGGACACACCCAGTCCAACGGCGGCCTTCAGAAAGCCTCTCCGGCTGATCTTGCCCTGATTCACATCGTCAATGAGTCTTGCTACATTATCTCTATCCACTGTTTCCTCCATTGTCTCGCTTTCTTTTCTATGCTTCGCTGACTATGTACTTCCTACTCGTTGCAGTAGAGTGCCCCAGGTGCTCAATGGCACCCCAGCTCAATGACGCATAGACTTCACCTCCCCACTGGCAGTTTCGCTCATATTGAGCAGTCATGAATGGACTGATAATTGCTGGATCGCCGTACGACAGACGCGAAAACCAGGACCTCGCCTGCCCCTCACTGGCTCTCGCTGTCCGCCCTGCTCTCCGATATCTCACGCAAATCGTTGTAGATCGTTTTTCTGGTCACGCCCGCTCGACCCGCCACATACGCCACCGAGTTCCTGACCTGGAAGGCTCCTCTATCGTCGAGTATGCGGACCATCTGGATCCTCTCATCCTTGGTCATATCCTCGGCAACGGCGCCTATCTGGTATTCGCACTCAGCGATCATCGTGTCCAGCAACTCCTGCAACGTCTGCGCATGAGTTTCGCCAACGTCCGCGCGGGACGTATCCGGCGCCAGGTCCCGCACCAGATCCTTCAGGTACTCAATGGCGGTGACATCTAGATTGATGCAGAAGGCGCCGTAGATCTCCCCCTCTGAGTCGCGGAGCCAGATGCTGCAGCTCTTCAGGGTCTTTCCGGTCTCGGTATAGGTGGTATAGTTGAAAACCGGATGGGTCTCGCCTTTCTGGAGCCTCTGCAATCCATAGTCGGTCATCGTTCCGCCGACATCTCTGCCGGTAACGTCACCGTCTAGCCAAACGATGGAGTGCTCCAGATCGGTCGTGTCATGGAGCACGACCTCACAGCTCCTACCCAGCATGGCGGTCAACGCGAGGCCTACGTCCTTGAGCAAGTCGAACACCTCGCGCCTCTCTGGGGTCGTCTTCCGCCTCTTCACCTGTCCCACCACTCTCGCAGTCTCGACATCCGTAGACATCACTCCTCCTTTCCAGTATCAGAGCAGCTCATACCACATGCTCCTCCGCTCCATCCAACGCCCTCCACCTGGCGCCAATCTGCGGACGCTCCAAGACCAGCGTAACCCCCTGAGAAGCACAAGATCCCCATTGCTTGCAGCCTCTGAAGCGAGCATCAGTCCTGCCGGGCACGCCGGGAGCTGCACAGCTTTTGGCCGGAAGGCCGCCCATGTCCACGTGATTGTTACAACGCGAGTATTGAATTCTTCACAGTCAATCAACTTCGCCTCATCGTGTATGGCGAGACCCTCGTTTGAGCTACCATCGTCACTCCGGACTCAGACTTCACAAGTTGTCAATTGAGAACATAGGTGAGCACCCCTCTTTGACCTCCTTCCGGCAAATACTAGCACAGACTTCACAGAGTGTCAAGTAACTACTGAGTAAGTACTATGCTGCTTCCACGCCTCGGACTTGCGGACTCACGTTATGCGCATTATACTTCGCGTAACATACCATTCACAGATTGTGTCCCATAGATCTCGCATGCTACACTGACTTGCTCAGCGAGCATCCGCGATAGCCGCTGCGGAACCAAGAGTACAATGCTCACAGTCCTGGTCTGCAAGTCAGAGCACCAGCCACACCCGGGCTCGCGTCGCAGAGCAGGGCGTCGATTCCATGGGCGCGAGCAGCCGACGGGAGCGACCACCCAAGGCAAGAGATAGAGAATGTCCACACGTAATTACAGATCTGTTCTTCTGTTCTACCTCCCTCTGGCCGTGAGTTGGACGACCATCGTCCTGGAAGTCTCGCTGGTCAATGCCTTCCTGGCCCGGGGTCCGGAGCCGGAGTTGTCGCTCGCTGCGTATGGCGTCGCCTTCAGCATCATCATGGTGCTGCATTCACCCGTCATCATGCTGCTGGATGTGTCTGTCGCACTATCCAAGAACCTTCCGGCCTTCAGATCGATCCGCAGGTTCTGTCTGGCAGTCGGGATAGTGGTCACCGCCCTAAGCCTCGTTCTCACATTCACGCCGCTCTCTGGCTTTGTGCTCCGTCGCCTGATGAACATCCCTCCTGCCATAGCGGACGCCACAGTGCCGATCTTACGGATCCTCAACCTGGTGGCACTACCCATCGCCTGGAGGCGTGTCTACCAGGGCGTGCTCATCCGTTATGGGCGCACCAACATGGTGGGCATCGCCACCGGTGTGCGCCTGGTAGTGCTGTCTACGATCATGGTCATAGGGCAGCGCCTGCACCTCCTCCCCGGGGGGGCTCTGGGCGCCCTTGCCATGCTAGTTGGCGTGATCGTGGAGGCCGCACTTAACCAGTGGGCCGCCCAATCGACCATCGAGCAGCGACTGGTGGACGAGGACACTCCGTCAGGAGTCCCGACCTTCGGCTATCTGACGGCTTTCTACTTCCCCCTGGCAATCACAATGGTCATCCGACATGTGCTTCAGCCGGTGATCAACGCAGGAATCGGCGCGGCACCGATGTCGGAGTTGTCTCTGGCTGCCTGGCCCGTGGCTCTTGCCCTCATCTACACCCTCACGGCCCCCACCATGGGTCTTCAGCAGCTGACCATTGCCCTGACTGAGGACAATTCCTCGTGGCGGACAGTGAGTCGCTTCGTGCTAATTGCGGGGATGTGTGTTAGTGTCTGTGTCGTCGTTGTCGTCTTCACTCCCTTGCTGGGCGTGGTCCTGAGTCAGCTGTTCGGGCTCGGGGAACACGTGGCAGCCCTCGCTGCGCCCGCTGTTAGAATCATGGCGGTGATGCCCTTGACCTTCGCCCTCCAAGGGCTGTTCACGGGCTTGCTGATCAAACAAGCCGACGTTGCGTCGGTGAGCACCGCCAAGACGCTGAACCTGGTAACCGCAGTGCTCACACTGGCGCTGGTGTTGCGAAGCACAACGGTCGCTGGTTCTGTGGTCGCAGCGGTGGCAATGACATCTGGTGCACTGGTGGAGACCCTATGGCTCTACTGGAGAAGCAGGGCCGCGACAGCGACGCTCGCGGGCTCCAAGGAAGAGATACTAGCGCTTGAGCAAACAAGACTCCACTGATGGCTCGTCGCTAGCCGTGGAGCCGAGGTCAACTGATTGGGAGGTAATGTAGAATGAGCAGCAAGCTGAGCCCGTTGGCAGTGTTAGAGATTCTGGGGCGCTATCCACGAGTCAGTCTGGCGCAGTTCCCGACCCCTCTGGTGGAGCTACGCAACCTATCGGAGAAGCTGGGAGGTCCTCGCATCTTCATCAAGCGAGACGATATGACGGGATTCGCGCTTGGTGGAACGAAGGCGCGAATGCTCGAGTTCCATCTGGGTGACGCCAAGCGCAGGAACTGTGACGTGACAGTGCTGTTGGCCTCTGCCCAATCTAACTACTGCCGGCAACTCGCGGCCGCAGCCAGCAAGCTAGGGATGGAGACGGTGCTGCTTCTCGGAGGTAGCTCAGACGAGGAAGTCCAGGGCAACCTGCTTCTGGACAAACTGCTGGGTGCCGAGATTCGCTATGTGGAGCCCGTCGGGGACTACTTCTCTGAGGAAGGGATCAGGAAGTTCAACGAAATCCACAGGCAGGTCGTGAAGGAGCTGTTCCACAAAGGCCGCCGACCAGTGGTCATCGACAAGGTCCATCGCACCTCCATCTGGTCGATGGCCGGGACCATCCACTGCGCGGTGGAGACCGCCCTGCAACTGGAAGAACTCGATCTCACCGCCGACTACTTCTACGTCCCACTGGGCTCTGGCGCCACCTTCAACGGCGTGTTCCTGGGTACAAAGGCCTGTGGGCTGCCCACCGAAGTAGTCGGCGTGGTCTGTGGAACCAGGAGAGAAGGCCGGCGGGAAGCCCTGGCAAAGCGGGCGTCCGAGGCAGCGAAACGGCTGGGGGTGCCAGTTGATGCCACCGCCGACGAACTGGTCCTGCTTCATGGTTATGCTGGAGACAAGCATTGGTGGCCAAGCAAGGAGGGGACCGAGGCCATTCGGCTCGTAGCCCGCACCGAAGGCATCTTCCTGGACCCTGTCTACTCATCCAAGGCCATGGCAGCCTTGATCGATGAGATTCGTCAGGGACACTTCCGCCGAGACGAGACCGTCGTGCTCCTGCACACAGGTGGGACACCCACGCTGTACGCCTTCGCGAGGCAATTATTGGACGAATGACCGTCCCAATCAGACCCCAACGCGGACTTCGGATCGCCTGCGCCCCTCGTCCTCGGTTTGGACAAGGTTCAAGCGTCTGTACAGCCCGTCATGGGCCACCAACTCCTCGTGTGTCCCCTTCTCGACAATCCGGCTGCCCTCCAGGACGACGATGACATCTGCACTGCGTATGGTGGACAGGCGATGAGCGATGACAATCGTCGTCTTGCCAACCATGAGCCGTTCCAGCGCCTGTTGTATCAGCAACTCTGTTTCGGTATCCACCGAGGAGGTCGCCTCGTCCAAGATCAAGATCGGCGCATCCTTGAGCACAGCGCGGGCGATCGCTATGCGCTGCCTTTGCCCGCCGGAGAGTTTCACGCCTCGCTCGCCGATCAGCGTGTCGTAGCCTTGGGGCAGCCGCGAGATGAACTCATGAGCGTTGGAAGTCTTGGCTGCCTCGAAAATCTCCTCCTCGGTGGCCCCCGGTCGGCTGAACAAGATGTTCCCGCGCACCGTGCCGTGGAAGAGGAACACATCCTGCAGCACGATGCTAATCTGCTGGCGCAGACTCTTGAGTGTCAGATCGCGGATGTCATGTCCATCGAGGGTGATAGACCCTTCGAACACGTCGTAGAAGCGTGGGATGAGGTTGGCCAGTGTCGTCTTGCCCACCCCAGTTGGCCCCACCAGCGCGACGACCGTGCCCGGCGCGATGTCGAGATCGATGTGCTCCAGCACCGTGTCCCCGGTGGCATAGCGAAAGCTGACGTCGCGAAACTCGATGGCACCCCTGGCCCTGCCCGGCAACTGGACGGCATCAGGGCGTTCAA
>JAUVXJ010000007.1 GCA_030603665.1 Chloroflexota bacterium
GTCTGGCCCGTATCTCAGTGCCAGTGTGGCTGACCATCCTCTCAGACCAGCTACCGATCATCGCCTTGGTAGGCCATTACCCTACCAACTAGCTAATCGGCCGCAGGCCCATCCCGAAGCGCCGGAGCTTTAATCCGCCAACCGAATGACGGACCACATGGGGTATTAGCTACCGTTTCCAGCAGTTATCCCCCACTTCGGGGCAGGTCACCTACGTGTTACTCACCCGTACGCCACTAACCAACACAGCTCTTGGCCGCAAGCTAAAAGCCATTGGCCAATCGCGGCGTGTTGGTCCGTTCGACTTGCATGTATCAAGCACGCCGCCAGCGTTCATCCTGAGCCAGGATCAAACTCTCCGTAAATTCACTCAAACTTTGGAGCCCCTAGCCCTATTGGCTTCCTACCACTCTTCGGTTGTTAAGGTCCGTGATATTCTAAGTATAACACAACTTCCGCACTCTGTCAAGTGAATCGAGGAGTATCTCCCTCGGTTTCGGAAATAGTATAGCAGATATTCTGCAGCTTGTCAAGTATCCCCAGCCATCCGCCCTCAAACCTGTCCCGTCCTCGCTGGGAGTCCGTGGTCAACGGCGCACCGAGCTGTTGCCAAGAGCACACACCCGGAACCACAAACCCGTATGATGGTGCGAAGTTGGCAGCTGCCTCACCCCCCCGCCCTTGCTCCACCCTAGCCAGCGGAGGCCACGAAAACCATCATCAGGTAGATAGCCCAATGGATGACCACGGAAGGCAACACCGATCTGCTCTCCAGGTCAATGTACCCGAAGGCAGCCCCCCCGAATATCGTACTCAGTGTCTCCAGCTCGGGCTTGCCTAGATGCATGATGGCGAAGGGGATGGCCTGGATCCAGATCGCCAGGGAGCCGAAGCGATCTTTCAAGCCGAAGAGCATGAAGCCTCGGAAGATGAACTCCCAGCTGAACATGTACACACCCAGCCGCAGGGCAAACTCGATCATCCCGTGCAAGTCGCGCTCCTCGAAGAAACCCAGCCGGTAGTAAGAGCTGAACTCCTCCAGCCGCGCCAGACCTGCGATCACCACCGCCATAAGAAGGATGCCAACAATGGAGAAGAGTGCGCCCTTCTTCCAGTTCCCCAGACTCAGGCCATAGCGTCGTGGGTCCTCTCTGAAGACGAGCACCACTATGCCCAGCGGGATCAGGCAGTAGAACACCAAAGATGAAAGCGTAGCGTCCCCAAGGAGCGTATGGTAGTGGCTCGCCATGAGGAGTAGTGTGGAGCTAATCAGAACTATCGCCGCTTTCAGGTCAGATCTGTTCCGCGTCACTCTCTTCAACCAGTTCACACAATCATCCATCCGGACAGCCCCAACCCACCCTCACTCTCCAGAAGTCCACGGATCCTAGTACGTGAAGCGCGCCAAGTTCCCCCCCGGAGAGAACAGCAGCCGAAGTTTGTCCAAGTCGCTGATCAGTTCGTGCGACCAATTCACCAGCAACAGTGCGACCACCACTGTCGTCAGCACGACGCGCCATCTGGTGGATCTCCTCAGCGCCTCGTCCGCCGAGCTGAAGTCGCTCCTCACACGTGACCAGATCATAGCCCCGTGGGCGGCGAAGACGGCCAGCATGGGCACCATGACCAGATGGAAACGAGGCTCGGCCATGATCACGACGTGGATACCGACCAGATAGGCAAATAGAAGATAGACCAGCGCCCTATCTCTGGTCAGATCGCTGAGCACCATGCCCGGTACACTCAGAAGCAGAACGACCACCCAGGGTAAGCAGATCACCAGGAAGATCGGCGCCAGGCTTTGAGACGGCAGCTCTCCCAAGAAGTTGTTGGAATAGAAGTACAAGAGCACCCTCTTGTCCAGGCGCATGAAGTGCGACAGTTTGCTCAGCAGCAACCATGCCGCGCGAGCCGGGTCCTCTCTAGCGAACTGCAGGCCTTCCTTCATGCCCAGTTCATCCGCCGTCTTCTCCGTCTCCAGACTGGGCGCATCGAACGCCCCAACCCGTTGAAGAAAAGCCACAGCGATGTCGGAATCAAAGGTGCCACTCCCCTCTGGGTGGTATCCCAAGTATAGGTTGAAGCCCAGGCTGGATTCCACGAACACCGGTCTACTGTACAGCAACGAGTTCCTGATGCTCCATGGGATCGTGAGCGCCAGCACCGGCAGCAAGATCAACAGCCAGTTCTTGATCGCTTCCCGCTTTGAGGCAGTGTAGTACCACATCCAGGGCAAGATCAGCGCCAGCAAACCACCAATGACAGAACGTGTGAGAATGGTCAGGCCAAGAAGGACCCCCGACAGCATGTACTGCAACCCGCTGGATGTCTCAGCTGCTCTCATCAGGCAAAGCGCTGTCAGAGGCACCAGAAGGAAGAAGAGGTTCTCCGTGGCCAACCCCAATGGGTAGAGAAGGAACATGGGATACAAAGCCACCACCCAGGAAGCTATCACACTTGCCTGCTGGTCGAACAGCCTTCTGCCCACGGCGTAGGTCAAGACGGGCAGCAGGGAACCCAGTAGTGCCTGAGCGATCCTTGCCGCTGCGAAGCTCCGACCGAAGGGCGTGTAGATGACGGCCAGAAACAGGGGGTACAGGGGAGCTCTCGCCGCCGTAGGGATGCCCCCGTACCAGGTGAACCCCTGCCCGAGCCTGATGCTCTCGGCCAGAGCGTCGTACTGGAACATGTCATCAAGAGCAATGCCGAGGTCGATGGTCAGTAGAACGAGGATTAGTCGCAGCGTGAGCGCAACCAAGAAGACGGCAGCCATGCACTTGAGGTCATGTCGTTCCCACCCCATGGCAGGCAATTATAGCACGTGGAGGCTGACGCGCCAGCGGTCAAAGACGTGAACACAGATCAACAGTCCCGATCACACCTGGGGTATGTTGCCGGTGGCCGCGGTCAGCAGCACGTTCCCCGTAGACCGGCGATGGAAGACCAACCAAGAGGAGGATGAGCAGCAATCGGAGATCTCGACCATCGACGTCCATCTTCAGTCGCCGACCCCGCAGCGGCCGACCCTGCCCCGCCGGTGCCGCATGCCAGCCCCTTTCATGCTGCCGATTCTACGGTGAGTGAGCCCTGGGTCTTGACTCGCTGCATGCCCCAAGGCACCGGACGAAGAGAAGCCTGGCACCCGCACCAGAGTGAACCTACTGTCAGAAGACTTGATGCTCGGTGCGCGCGATGATCTCGTCCTGTAACGCTCTTCCTATGTCGCAGAAGTAGTCGCTGTACCCAGCCACTCGAACGATGAGGTCCCGGTGCTCTTCGGGGTGTTCTTGCGCTGCTCGTAGCGTGCGAGCGTCCACAACGTTGAATTGAACGTGATGACCATCCAGCTTGAAATAGGTCCTTATCAGGCTGACGAACTTGTCCAGACTCTCCTCATCCCCCAGCAGTTGCGGCGAGAATTTCTGGTTGAGTAGCGTGCCTCCAGTGCGGACGTGGTCCATCTTGGCCACCGATTTGATAACGGCGGTGGGACCTCGCCGGTCCGCTCCCTGTACAGGGGAAACGCCCTCAGAGAGAGGCTTGCCCGCCTTTCGCCCGTCGGGCGTGGCTCCCACCACCGATCCAAAGTACACATGGACGGTGGTCGGCAAGAGATTGACGTGGTACCTCCCGCCCCTCATGTTCTTTCGCCCATCGATGGCATCGAAGTAGGCGTCGAACACGGCTACCATCAGGTCATCAGCGTAGTCGTCGTCGTTCCCGTACTTCGGCGTCTTGTTCAACAGCATCTGAAGCAGCCTCTCGTGTCCCCGGAAGTCATCTCTCAACATGGCCAGCAGTTCTTCCATGCTCAGGGCCTGTCTATCGAAGGCGTGCCATCGGATCGCGGTCAAGGCATCTGCCATGGTACCTATGCCTACGCCCTGTATGTACGTCGTGTTGTAGCGTGCACCCCCGTCGTGGTAGTCCCTGCCTCTAGCGATGCAATCATCGATCAACAGGGAGAGGAAAGGCACTGGCAGGTACTTGGCATACAACCTCTCGATGACGTTGTTGCCCCGCACTTTGATCTCGACGAAATGGTTCAACTGTCTGTTGTAGGCTGCAAAGAGCTCCTCGAAACTGCCAAACTGGGTGGGATCGCCTGTCTGGAGTCCGACGCTCCGGCCAGTCCGCAGATCTACCCCGCCGTTAAGGGTGATCTCCAGCACCTTGGGCATGTTGAGGTAGCCCGACAGGTTGTAGTTCTCCTTTCCAAACGCGCCAGTCTCCACGCAGCCACTGGTGCCACCATCCCGGGCGTCCAGGATGGACTTTCCGACTCGGAGCATCTCCTGGACCACCACATCGCTGTTGAAAACCGAAGGCTGTCCAAAGCCGGCGCGAATGACCTCAGCAGCGCGTTTCAGGAACCTGTCCGGGCTCTTCTTGCTAACGTGAACGGAAGAGCTTGGCTGCAGCAACCGCATCTCCTCCACCACGTCCAAGATCAAGTATGTGACGTCGTTGACCCCGTGGGAGCCATCCCCTCTCAAACCGCCCAGGTTGATCTGAGCGAAATCGTTGTAGGTGTTACTCTCAGCCGCAGTGACTCCAACCTTAGGCGGGGCAGGCTGGTTGTTGAATTTGATCCACAGGCACTGGAGAAGCTCTTCGGCCTGCGAGAGAGTGAGTGTTCCCACCTCTAGCCCCTGGACATAGAAGGGGTACAAGTGCTGGTCCAACCTGCCAGGTGAGAACGCATCCCACGGGTTGAGTTCCGTGGTTACGCCCAGGTGAACGAACCAGTAATACTGCAGCGCCTCCCAGAGGTCGCGTGGCGCGTGCGCCGGGACATGAGAGCATGTCTGAGCTATGCGCTCCAGTTCTGCCTTTCTTCGAGGATCGCTCTCTTCCAGCGCCAACCCTTGAGCCTTCTTCGCGTGGCGCTGCGCGAAATGGATCAAGGCGTCCGCACAGATGTCCATGGCCCTGAGCTGCTCTTGCTTGTCATAGGCCTCTGCATCGTTCAGGAAGTCGAGATCATCCAGGCTCTGCCGGATGTCTCCCTTGAAGTCCACCATGCCTTTGCGGTAGATCTTGCCATCAAGCGCTGTATGCCCGGGGGAGCGCTGCTCCATGAACTCGGTGAAAACCCCAGCTTCATACGCAGCTTTCCACTGCGGCGCCATTTCCTGGAAGATGAGGTCCCGTATCGTCTTTCCACGCCAGAACGGGATGATCGTCTGTTCTTGAACCTCGCGGGACTCCGGAGAGACCTGGAAGGATACGTTGTCTCTGGACTCTAGGATGTCCAGGTCTTCCAGGCTGTGACAGCAGATCTCAGGGTAGGTCGGTGCCGCTCTTGGGGCGTGGCCCTTCTCGCCCACGATCAGTTCGTCATCGCCGATGTAGACGGTTTTGTGTTCCATCAAGTACTTGAAAGCCAGTGCACGGCGAATCGGTGCGGAGACCGGCCCCGTGTCCTGCTTGTAGAACTTGGTGGTGAGCTGCGCACGCTCAATAGACAAGGTGGACGGGGACTCCAGGCTCCGCTGCCTCAACCGATCAACACGCTCACTCACGGGCATGACATCAACCTCCGATCGTCACCGTCAAACCGAACCCACGAATTACCTGAGCTAGTTCATTCATTCGCTGAGCTGAAGCTGAGCGCACCTCGTCGAGGGGGTAATTCATGTTCAGACGCCTGTACTTGTCAATAGCCGTGTCGTGATACGCCAAGAGATCGACACGATGCAGAGCGGGCAAGGCTGCCGCAAATGCGCCAATCCGGCCCATGTTGTCGGCGTCATCGTTGGTGCCCGGAATCACGGGCACGCGAAGCCTAATGTCATGACCGGCTTGGGAGAGACTCTGGAGATTCTCCAGGATTGCCTGGTTGGAGACGCCAGTCAGCTCTCTATGTCTGGAGTCATCCATCAACTTCAGATCGTACAGGAATAGGTCCGTGTGCTTCCGAATCATGTCCAGCTCATCCCACTCGCCAGAGCCACAGGTGTCCAGAGCGGAGTGGATCCCCCTGTTTGCACAGGACTTGAGGACCGCAAGCAGGAATCCCGGCTGAAGCAGCGGCTCCCCACCTGAGAAGGTGACTCCGCCACCGGACTCGTCGTAGAATGCCTGGTCACGCTCTATCTCCGCTACCAGCTCGTCGACGGTCATCTCCTGGCCGGCCAGTTCGCGTGTCTCCGAGTAGCAGACCTCGACACATGCGCCGCAGGCGGTACACAGTCGTCTATCGGTGACAGTGAGATTGCCGTCCATAGAGATGGCGCTACTGGGGCAAGCAGCCAGGCAGGCGCCACACCCGATGCACCGGTTACCCCGGACCACCAGTTCGGGCCGCGGGGCCTGGCCCTCAGGGTTATGACACCACTGACACCGCAGCGGACACCCTTTGAGGAAGACCGTGGTGCGAATGCCAGGTCCATCGTGAATGGCGAACCGCTTGATGTCAAAGACAATACCCTTGGCCACTAGAGCCACACCTCTCGAGTTGCACACCACCCGGGCATGCCGAGGGCATTCGCAGCAGCCCTGTTTGGTTCCTGCTCCAGGCTCAAAGTCCCATAGGGGAGCAGCCTGACCAGAAGGGACTAGGGCGATCGGCCGAACTCTGCATGTTCCCGGCGCATCCACCCTCCTCGCGCCACTGGCCCGTTCGAGATCTTACCCCAGCAGTTCACGCCCTCAGTCTCGAATGGTGCAGCAATATAACCGCTTCTCAGTGCACGATGCAAGTTCGACGAACCCGTGCAATACGCTCCAGATCCCTCTGCGAGCGCTCTGCTCGAACGGAGCGCCCCTGCTGCGGAGTCACCGCCTGTACGAATGTACTAACGCGAACCTAGACGTTCGTACAGGCTGCAAACTGAACGAATGTCTGATGTGCTGGCATAGAGAATCTGGTATACTGGGAACAACCTCGTACAAGGTCCAGCCTATGAGACGCATCGAGTACGTGTGCACAGAAGGCGCGAGAGACAGGAAGACATCCGCCCGACGGGATGCCTGGAGGATGGCTCGACCGAACTCATTACCCACCTTCTCCAGCACTCGCCGTACGGTTTCTTAGGCAAGCTGGAGTACAAGAAGCGCTCTTGACACGTCTGTTTGAGGAGGGCCTCGTGAGACCGAGAAGACACCTGCCACTAGGAGCGTTGCGTTGGAGACAGGTCGGAACCATGTGCCTTTTCTGCGTCTTGATGCTGGCGACGGCCTTGGGGCCGCAGGTTGCGGCCTCTCCGCTGCCAACCTCAGCCGTCGATCCAACAGCATCTGCTCCTGCGGCGCCAGCCCAGGCTTCGGCAATCACCCTGATCGTGCAGGAGTATGATGGGGGTCCGGTCATCCCCGAGTTCACCTACCTGGTGAATGAAGACAACACGGGCGACCCCTTCGATCCGGATCCCTATAACCACCCTGCACTCCACCACATGGCGAGCCACAGCCCCATTGTGGGCGCGGGCGACGAGACAACCGCCAGCTTCAGCCTGCCAGACGGAAGGTACCTTATCTCCGTCCGAGCTGACGGATACAAGCTGGGGGGAAGGCACCTCAGATTGCCTGCCGACGGGGGATCGGTGGTCATAGAACTGGTGGACCTTGTATCCGACCCGCTGCCGCTATCGCGGTTGGTGGTCTACGCTTTCGAAGACACCGTCCCACTGAACAGTGCCCCGGATCCTCTTGAGACAGGACTGCAAGGCTTTCGAGTTCACGTCCACGACACGGTTGGCGAGGTCACTGTAGACTGGTTCGGCAACCCTATCTGCACCGAGTACGACGGCACTGGGGCAAGCACGCCCCTGGGCGATCCCATTCCCGGCACGGGCGGAGAGTGTCTCACAGACACTGACGGCAACGGAGTAGTTGAGAACCTCCCTTACGGCAAGTATGAGGTGGTTGTCCTCCCTCCCGATGGCTCGGGATGGATCCAGAGCAGTACGCTCGAAGAAGGCACGCGATTTGTGGCCGCCATGCTGGAGGAAGGCAGCGACGGGCTTGGGCCCCGCCACCTGGGAGCACAGGGTGCCAACGAAGATCTGCTCACGGCATTCTGGTATGGCTACGCACAACCCGCGTCCTGGGCCAGCCCGGGAACTGGGACCATCATGGGCGCTGCATACAATGCCATCGGATGGCCCCCCTTCGATCAGATAGTGGTGGACACCGACGAACCGGTGGATCGGCCATGGGTGGCCGTGAACGCCATCGGAGCCACAGACGAGCTAGCCTACATGGCGCAGGGCAACCCGGACGGAAGCTTCTTGATCCCCGACGTCCCCGCCGGGGTTTACCAATTGGCCATCTGGGACGAGCCACTTGACTACATCATCTCGTTCTTCACGGTGCAGGTTGCGGCGGGAGAGACGGTGGACATGGGTAACCTGGCGGTGCCGCGGTGGAGGGGCTGGATCTCGGGAGAGGTCTTCGTGGACCACGATCGCGACAGCATCAAGGACCCGGGAGAAGAGGGCATCCCCGGCATCGATCTGACCACTCGTTTCCGGGACGGCAGCATCCAGCAGACCAGCCTCACAGACCACATGGGGTACTACGAGTTCCCAGAGAACATAGCCCCCTTGGGCAAGTTCGTGGTGACCGAGGTTGGTTTTGGCCGCTTCGCTCGTACCGGCGCGTCCGTTCACGACGACCACGACCCGAACATCGTCACCGCGCTGCCTGATGAGTTCGGCGGGGGACTTCTGGCCAGCCAGCTTACCTGGGAGTCCCGGCGAAGTATCATCGACTGGGGCAAGTTGCCCTACGGTCCCAACGAGAACGGTGGCATCTCCGGCATGGTCCTCTACGCCACTACTCGCAACGAGTTCAACGCCAGGAATGCACTGGCGGAGCCCTACGAGCCGGGCATCCCCGGCGTGACCGTGCGCCTCTGGGGCCTTGGTCCGGATGCGGAGCCCAATACCGCGGACGACGTCCTTCTAAACGAGATTACGACCGACGCGTGGGAGCACCCCACTGCGGCCAACGGAAACGCGTGCGACCTCCTAGACGCCAACGGCAATCCGCTGCCCGACCCTATCGGGGTGGGACCAAACTGCATCGAGGTACCTATGGTGGCCAACGAGACCCACGATGGGGCTTACGATGGCGGCTATGCCTTCGAGAGCTACTGGTTTCCTTACTTCGGGGCACCGGCAGCGCTGGAGATGGAAGGCTTGCCACCCGGGGACTACGTGGTCGAGGTGGTCGAGCCGGAGTTTTATCAGATCCTCAAGGAGGAGGACCTCAATACTCTCGAGGGAAACGAACTGGTGCCAGCCATCCCACCGCCTCCCTGTGTGGGCGACCTGCATCTGGCCGACGTGCCCGACGAGTACGGCAGCCCGTACGATGGCGAGATGATGCCCCTCTGCGACAAGCGGCTGGTCACGTTGCACCAGGGTCAGAACGCTGGGGCCGAGTTCTTCCTCTTCACCGACCTGTCACAGGTGGATCGCCCTGGCGAGCATTGGTCCTCCGCCGAGGCTGTACCCATCCCCGGCCGCTTCTTCGGATTGGTGGAAGACGACCTAGTGGTGAATACGGACCCGAACTCCGTCACCTTCGGCGAGAAGAGGGGCGTACCCTTCCTTCCCATCGGCGTTCGCGATTTCACAGGACGCTTGATCACAACCGTTCAAACCGACGAGGTTGGCTACTTCGAGGTGCTGCTTCCCTCCACCTTCCAGGCCAACTGTCCTACCCCGTCTGGGGTCTGCCCTGGCATGTACTTTCAAGTCACTAACGATCCTGGCGAGGTAAGCGACCCGAACGTCAACTTCAACGGTGGTTACATGACAGCGATTACCACCTGGGATGTATGGCCGGGGAAGATGACGCCCACCGACACACCCAGCATTCCGCTCGCCGCGGCCAATTGCGCTCCGCTGCACGGTGATGATCCTATCGCCGAGCCAGGCACCTTTCCCCCCGAGATCTATGCGGTGTCCCAGCCCTATGGGAGCCCTGGCGATGCCTTCGCCATAACCGGTCCGCGCTTCGGTCCGATCCGGGGCAGCGGCCAGGTGACCATTGATGGCGTGCCGCTGGAGGTGACTTCCTGGTCGGACTTTGCACTGAGCGTGAAGCTGCCACTCGGTCTTGCCACGGGCCCAGGCCAGCTATTGGTGACCACAGCGGATGGGCAGACTAGCCTTCCCGGACTGACCTTCCACGTTGTGGGGGCGGGCTACAACCCTCCCATGCTCACCGTGGATGACGATGGCCCGGCGGACTATGCCACGGTCCAGGCAGCCATCGATGCTGCATCTCCCGGCGCTCTGATTGTGGTCAAGCCGGGGACCTATCGCGAGAACGTGATCATGCACCAGGCCGTCAAGTTGCAGGGTTATGGTCAAGGCGGACTGCTGGGGACAGATGACCCCCGGACCCTCATCGAGGGCAGCGTGATAGACGGGAGATACTACCGAGTACAGTCCGCCGACTGGGAGACCCTTCTCGCTGGACTCAGCTTTGACGGAAACCAGGCCGTTCCGGGCGGGGCGTGCATCACTGTTGTGGCGAGCGACGCCGAGTTCACGAGCGGTTTTCCGCCCTCCATAGACGGTTTCCGCATAACCTCTGGCCGGGCCGGAATCGGCGGCGGCGGCATCCACGTCAACGGTTATGCTCGCTACTTGGAGATTAGCAACAACTACATTGAGGAGAACGGCAGCCTTCTGGCTGGCGGGATAAGTCTAGGCCAGCCGTATGTGGGGAACAACGAGAATGACTTCGTCGACATTCATCACAACCGCATCGTGGGCAACGGGGGCAGGACCGCTGGGGGTGGCATCGGGATCTTCAATGGCGGTGACAACTATCAGATCAGCCACAACCGCATGTGCGGCAACTACTCGGCCCAGTACGGTGGGGGCATAGCCCACTTTGGCCTAAGCCACGATGGCCACATACACCACAACATGATCTACTACAACGACTCCTTCGACGAGGGGGGGGGAGTAATGATCGCTGGTGAGCTTTCCTCCGATCCCGCAGGAAGCACCGGCTCTGGCGCAGTCGACCTCAGCCACAACCTCATTCAGGCCAACCTGGCCAACGACGACGGTGGGGGAATTCGGCTGCTCCAGCCTCTCGACCACGCCATCTCGATCAGCAACAACATGATCGTCAACAACGTCTCAACCGACCTGGGAGGTGGCATCTCCCTGGACGATGCCTCGGACGTGGTCATCGTAAACAACACAGTAGCCGGCAACCAGACCACGGCCACCGCCGAGGACAGCGACGGGCTGGCGCACGCAGCTGGGCTGATGTCCGAGGCCTACAGCCAACCCTTCACCGACTACCTCGTCGCCACGTATAGTTCGGCAGCACCAGGTTTTCCCGACCCAGTGTTGTTCAACAACATCTTCTGGGAGAACGAGGCATATACCTGGGATGGTGCGGCACTGGCGCTGGACAGCACCTTCGACATGGAGGTCTTCGGCACGCCGGCTCCGTCGTACTTCAGCCCGGTGTACTCCTTGCTGAGCGTGCCCTACGGTGGAGGCGATCCTTCTAACATCGTAGGGAGCGACCCGCTGTTCGTGTCGCCAGCGGCCTTTGGCCTCACCGCCGTGCCCTTCCGCGCTGACCCGAATTTCATCACTGTGCTGATGGGCAGGCCACTCACACTGCCGGGCGACTATCACCTTACTTTCATCTCACCGGCGATTGACGAAGGAACGGCCAGCCACTCCAGCGTGAATGCACCGCCTGACGATTTTGACGACCAGTCACGACCTCAGGGCCCAGAGTACGACATGGGTGCCGACGAGCTCTTCATCATCAACCAGTTCTTGCCGCTGGGAATGTATCTGCCGCAGTAGCTAGGAGAATGGCGTGGCCGGGTCTGCCTCATCGGCGGCGAGGACCGCCCATCCAGCGAGGAAGTCTTCCCGGACTGGCAACAGAGAAGCAGGAGGACGAACACAATGGAACATGACCGGGTTACCAGGAAACTGAGGCGACGCGATTTTCTGACGCTGGCCGGCGGGAGTGCGCTAACGGTGCTCGCTGGCGGCGCCCTCTACAAGACTCTCGGCGAGCCGGGCACATCCTTGGCCGCCCCAGCCCCTGCGCCAGCCAGCATTGGGCCAGATGTGCAGATACACCTGGCGGTGACAGACGGCTATGCCTCGCTCCCCGGGCGGGTAGGCGACCAGACCCTCTACGTCTTCGGGTTCATGGAAGTGCCCTGGGCCAGCACTCCGCAAGACCTGGCCTCCACGTACAAGGGAAACGTGCAGATAGTCTCACCCATCATCGCTCTGGATGAGGGCCAGGAGTTCCATCTCAAGCTATCCAACCTGGGTCTGGCGGTGCGCCCCGACCTTGACGACGCGCACACCGTTCATTGGCACGGGTTCCCCAACGTGATCGCCGTCTTCGATGGGGTGCCCATGCAATCGTTCGCGGTGCCTGTTGGTAAGAGCTTCACCTACGCGTACGTGACACGCGACCCGGGCACCTTCATCTACCATTGCCACTTCGAGGACGTGGAACATGTTCAGATGTTGATGATCGGTTCTGTCTACGTCCGACCCGTGCAGAATGAGGGGAACGGCGGTAGCATTCCCAAGGCCAGGCTGGCAGGGGGCGCCTCGTCCGCGCCCCTCGGATACACCTACAACGACGGACTGCCGCCAACCGATCCCCTGTCCACAGCTTACGATCGCGAGTTCTCCTTGCTGCTGACGGAGATAGACGAGCGGCCCCACGATCTTCTGGAGGCCGTGCAAGAATTCGTATGGGCCTACTACGAGCCACAGTATTGGACCATCAACGGGCGGGCCTACCCGGACACCGTAAAGCCCAACAACGATCCGTCCCTGCCCCATCAGCCCATATCTTCCCTGGTCCAAGCCAACGCAGGTGATCGCGTCCTACTGCGCCTGGCTCACCTTGGTTATCAGCAGCACGCCATGGAGGTGGTGGGCATCCCCCTGAAGGTCGTGGGCCACGATGCGAACCTCCTGCGCGGGCCAGGAGGCGCCGACCTTTCCTACTGGACAAACGTCGTGTACGTTGCACCGTCCACCACTCGCGATTGCCTGTTCACGGCGCCTGCCTTTGACGCTGGTGCACCCGTGGAGTCGGATGCCTATGGAGACTACAACGTCTACTGGCTCCAGAACAGGAACTACAACCGTCAAACCAACAATGGCCAGCCCGGCCTGGGCGGGATGGTCAGCGAGGTTCGGGTCTATAACGGCGGGCTGCCGGCTCAGACTGCGGGCCACCAGACCTTTCCATTGCTTTCGCCGCCATTTCCGTAGACTAGACTCTGACCTCGCCGTGCGGCCTCGGGGCTCGGGGAGCCTAGCCGCTCGATTGAAAGGGGAAGGGCAGCATGTCCAACAAAGGAAGAACACTGATCAGGATGGGCCTGTTGGGGTTGACTTGTGGGATCATACTGTGCGCCGGGCCCGCCTCTGCTAGATTTCGGCAGGCGCAGGTGACCATTGGTCAGGGACCCAGCAGCGTGGTCTGCACCAATGGGCCCAGTTTCAACCTGCGAGCCACCGACGGCCATATCTCTGTGCCCGACGGCAACAGCATCTACATGTGGACCTTTGCCGAAGTCGGGGGCCCGTTCCAGGTGCCCAGTCCCGTGCTGTGCGTTGACGAGGGGGCTACGGTGACTGTGAACCTGACCAACGAATTGGCGGAGCCGGTGTCCATAATCTTCCCGGGTCACGTGGGAGTGAACACGACGGGCGGCACCCCCGGACTGTTTACGGCGGAAGCGCCTCCGGCAGGAAGTGTGACATACAGTTTCGTGGCCAGCGAGCCGGGCACCTACCTTTACGAGAGCGGCACGGAGCCCCGAAAGCAGATAGAGATGGGGCTCCACGGAGCTCTGATCGTGAGGCCGTCCTTGGGTGCCAACTACGCCTACAATGATGCTGCAACTGAGTTCGATCCGGGGCGTGAGTACTTGATGCTGTTGCACGACATCGATCACAATCTTCACCAAGCAGTGGAGTGGGGCGAGCCCTACGATTACACCACCACTCGGGACTACTACTGGACGATCAATGGGCGTGCCTTCCCCGACACCCTCGCGCCGAACTCCGTGGCCTGGCTCCCCGCGCAGCCCTATAGTGCGCTCCTCGTCGTTGAACCGTACGACGCCACAACGAACCCTCTCCCCATCCTGCTGCGCTATCTGAACGCTGGACTTCAGAACCACCCGTTCCATCTTCACGGGAACTATACCAGGATCATTGCTCAAGACGGACGCCTGCTAAGAGGTTCCGGCAGTGAAGATACTTCTTACCAATCCTTCACTCAGACCATCGGCTCCGGCCAAACATACGACGTCTTCATGCGCTGGACCGACGTGGACGGCTGGGCAACGCAGTCAACGCCCATCCCCGTGGACATTCCGGACCTGACCAACCTGTTCTTCCACAATGCTATGACCACGTGGAGCGGTGAGGTGCCGCTCGGCGAACAGGGCGACGTCCCTGTGGGTGTGACCGTGCATAACATATGTGGGGAGTATTACCTCATCGCTCACAGCCACGCCCTGAACGAGATCCAGAATTTCGACGAAGGTATGGGCGGGATGACCACCTTCCTGAGAGTCGATCCGCCGGGCGGATGTATGCCGGTGCCATAGCGTTTGTGCGTCGAGTAGGCAAGAGGACTTATGGCATTGCAGGAGATGGATTAATGAGAGCAAGAGCTACGACTATCATCGGGCTGGGGCTCATCTTTGCTGCCATGGCGCTGCTGCTCATCGCTGTGCCGGCGCTGGCCGAACCCCAATCGAATCCTGCCGAAGCTCGTCAAGCGGAACCTGTCCGAGCTGCGCCTCTGGGGGCTACCGTCTCGGTAGACTTGTGCGCAAAGGCCGGCACCCTCACGCTGCCCGACAGTACGGTCGTGGACACGTGGGGCTTCGCCATCAAACCTGCTTCGGTGGCTTGCACTGACGTCTCCGTGCAAGCGCAGGTGCCAGGACCCTTGTTGGAGTTCACCGCTGGGGACAGTATCAGCATCACGCTTCACAACGCCCTTGCCGAGCAGGCCTCCATAGTCTTCCCCGGTCAGGACCTGATGCCGGACCATGTGGGCGCAGCGCCCGGAGGCAGCGTCGCATACTCATTCACCGTCGATGAGCCTGGCACGTATCTGTACGAGAGCGGTACTTTCTCCGATACCACGGCCGCTGTTCAAGTAGCTATGGGGCTCTACGGCCCACTGGTTGTGCGACCCACGACCGCAGGACAGGCGTACGGCACGCCTGCCAGCGCCTACGATCGAGAGGCCGTGCTCGTTCTCAGCGAAATCGATCCGGATCTGCACGCGAACCCGACTACTTTCAATCTCTTGGACTACTCGCCCCAGTACTGGCTGATAAGTGGAAAGGCCTATCCCGAGACGGATCCGATTCTGGCCCTGCCAGAGGAACGCGTACTGCTTCGCTACGTAAATGCGGGTTTGTGGAACCATACGCTGACTGTGCTGGGAATGCACCAGACCGTCATCGCGGTGGATGCGTACGTGAAGAACTACCCGCATGAGGCCGTGTCTCTGATCATCCCCTCCGGTCAGACCTGGGACAGCATCGCCACCCTCCCTGCGGGTGCGCCGTTCGGGACCAGCTTCCCTCTATACAGCCGGAATCTGTTCTTGTCGAATGAGAATACCTTTCCTGGCGGGATGATGACTTTCATCACGTATGATCCAACTCTGCTGCCATATCGAAACTACTTGGGGCTGGGTATGTAGAACTACACTGCTCCTTAGATGACGGGCACCTTCGGGCGCGTGCGTCCCAGACAGCGGGGAGCCCTGCGCAAGGTGCGCAAATGCTGATGGCATTTGAGGGCCGCATCGAGGCCAAGGCCGGACCGAGCCTCGATGCGGCCTTGTGGTTCAGTACAAGGGGCCACTACGTCAGCGTATGCCGGACAGTCGGTCAACTGACAAGGAAGTGCCTGGCGTGAAACGAGCCGTCGTGGCGGGGGTAGTCCTTAGTGTGGTAACCGTAGTGGCTGTCAGCAGAGCCCACGCCGAGCGCTCCCTCTCTCAGATCCGGGCGGTCCCGCCAACGACGATGGGCCTCACGAATCCCAGGGACACCGATCAGAGTGCAATCAGAGAGCGGCAGGCCCAGGAACCGGCACAGACAGAGGCCATGATCACCGTCATCGTGACCCTCAAGGAGCAGGCGAATCTGACCATGGTACCCAGGCTCGGCAGGGCCGCGCGCATGCGCAGCGTGGTGAGGACCCTCCAGGCAACGGCCGCCGCCACGCAAGAGGATATCATAGCCCATCTCGATCTGCGGCGCTCTGAGGGTCGGGTTGCCGGGGTCACCTCGTTCTGGATCTTCAACGGGCTGGCGGTGACTGCAACTCCGGACGCCATCGAAGAACTGAAGGCACGGACTGAAGTGCTCAGCGTAACCCCAGACAGGAGGATCGACGCGCCACCGCCTCTCCGAACACAGCTACTCCTCGGCCCGTCTGCGGCCGAACCGAACCTGTCCGTAGTGGGCGCGCCGGTGCTCTGGCAGTTGGGATATCGGGGCCAGGGGATCGTAGTCGCCAACATGGACACCGGGGTTGACGTCAACCATTCGGACCTTTCTGCCCAATGGCGCGGCGGAGACAACAGCTGGTTCGATCCAAATGGTCAACACCCTCTAACCCCGGTCGATGTCCACGGCCATGGAACGTGGACCATGGGGGCCATGGTGGGTGGGGACGCCAGCGGCTCTGCGGTGGGGATCGCGCCAGAGGCCCAGTGGATAGCCGTCAAGATCTTCAATGATCAGGGCTGGACTACCTCGAGCAAAGTGCACCAAGGTTTCCAGTGGCTCTTGGACCCTGACGGGAATCCTGGCACTGCAGATGCTCCCCACGTGGTCAGCAACTCCTGGACTTTCTCCAGTCCAGGGTGCGACCTGTCCTTTCAGCTTGATCTTCAGGCCTTGCGCGCGGCGGGAATCCTGCCGGTGTTCGCAGCGGGTAACTTCGGGCCCGCCAGCGGATCCAGCGCCAGCCCTGGAAACAACCCGGAGGCTCTTGCGGTCGGAGCCACTAACAACAGTGATGGTACATATCTGTACAGCAGCAGGGGACCGTCAGCGTGTGACGAACCGGCCACCATCTTTCCAGAGATCGTAGCACCCGGGGTCGCCATTCGCACCACAGACCTTTTCGGTACCTACTACTCGGCAACGGGAACCTCTCTAGCGGCCCCCCACGTCGCCGGGGCCATCGCTCTGCTGTTGTGCGCAAACCCTTCCTTGAGCGTGGACCGACAGGAGGCGATCCTAATGGATTCTTCCTTGGATCTAGGCATGCTGGGTCCTGACAACCACTTCGGACACGGGCGTCTCAACGTGCTGCGGGCCTACGCGCTGCTTCTGCCCTATCGGCTCTATTTCCCGGCCACATCTAGGGCTGGCTCTGGATCGTGAGAAGCTGAGCCTGTCCGCCCGCGTCGGAAGATCGCGCTGTCTAGCGCCTTAACGGTCGCCGCCCCGCTGGTCAGGGCGGAAGTCCGAATGGTGACAAGGTAGTGTACGGCACTAGCCAGGGCCTCTACTGCGATACCATCGTCACGGCAATCCCGCTGCGGTGGAAAGGACAAACGGGATTCCTACCATACTCAGCACTCAGGCATCCTGTTTCTGGGCCGTAATTGGGTCAGACGACGAATAATCAGACGACAAAAGGAGGAAAGTCATGTATAGGAAAGCAGCAGTAACCCTTGTGGTCGCCCTCGTCGGAATGGCAATAGCTGTTGCGTGTGCCCCTGCAGCACCTCCGCCCGCTCCCACTCCGACAGAGGCGCCGATGGAAACGCCGACCACAGCGCCAACGAATACTCCGGCGCCAGAGGCCACGGAGACGCCTATGTCAGAGCCCACGGCTACAACGGCGCCGGCCGTGCCTATGATGACCGTGGAACTACAACTAGAGGCGGATGGCTTCAATTCACCAGTGGCTCTCGCCACCCCTGAGGACGGAACAGGACGGCTCTTTATTGTGGATCGACTTGGGCTGATCCACGTTCTCACGTCAGAAGGGACTTTGCTGGAGGAACCCTTCCTGGATGTGCGGGACAGAATGGTCGAGTTGCGGGAGCGTTTCGATGAGCGCGGACTCCTCGGCCTTGCTTTTCACCCCGATTTCGAGGAGAACGGCCGCTTCTATGTCTACTACAGCGCTCCGCTGCGTGAGGAAGCTTCCCAGAGTTGGGATCACACCGCGCACATATCTGAGTTCGCAGTGGGACGGGACAACCCCAACAGGGCTGATCCCAACTCGGAGCGCGTACTGCTAATGGTCGATGAGCCGCAGTTCAACCACGATGGGGGACAAGTCCTCTTCGGTCCCGACGGGTACCTGTATATCTCGTTCGGGGATGGTGGAGGTGCGAATGATACCGCCACTGGCCACGGGCTCAATGGCAATGGCCAGGACCCCTCGACACTTCTAGGCAGTGTTCTGCGCGTAGATGTGGACGGTGGTGACCCGTACGGCATCCCATCCGACAATCCCTTCGTTGACAGCGACGATGGGGCAGGTGAGGTCTTCGCCTATGGGCTGCGGAATCCCTGGCGCATGTCCTTCGACGCTGGTGGTGAGCAGGAGCTGTTCGTCGCGGACGTAGGGCAGAACCTGTGGGAGGAAGTGAATATTGTCACCAACGGCGGTAACTATGGGTGGTATGTCAAGGAAGGCACCCATTGCTTCGATCATCACAACCCCGATGTGTCGCCAGAAGAGTGTTCGGATACGGGTCTGAATGGGGAGCCTCTCATAGGTCCCATCATCGAATACGGGCACCCTGATGTGCCAGGCGGCATTGGCACCACCGTCATAGGCGGCTTCGTCTACAGGGGCGCCGCGCTGCCTGAGTTGCAGGGACGGTACGTCTTTGGTGACTGGAGCACCAACTTCGGCATGCCCGATGGGACGCTCTTGGTAGGGTCCGCTCCCAATTCCGAGGGAGAGCTGTGGTCCATTGCCGAGCTCCCGATCACGAACACCGAGGACGGGAGGCCTCACCTCTTTGTTCTCGGGTTTGGCCAGGACGCTGAGAAGGAGTTGTATGTCTTGACCACCGATATAACCGGCCCAACGGGGACGACAGGCAAGGTCTGGAAGATAGTGCCTGCTATGTGAGAATCATAGTGTAGGCTCGGAGATGGCTGATGCGCGGGCATGGGGGCAACATATCGCACCAAGTGTGACCTTTGCTCTCCGTCTTGCGCACCAGCCATCTGATCCAGAATGCCTTCCGATATCGATTGGCGAGAGGCCGTCCCTAGGCTCATAAACCACCACGGTCGTACGACGATAGCGTGGCCGTGGTGGTTCCGACATCGGCGGTTTGCGGATCGTAGGGGCATGTAACTCCTCGCTGATCCAAACGGAAGGTGGGCCAGCCAGGATGGTCCCTGAGAACCAAACCCGGGAGTTGAGCGTGGACATTGGCTCTTGCCCGCATCTCTTGGCTAGGGACTGATGTTCTTGTGGCGCAAGACCGCCAGACCATCAGCGTTTGGATAGGCCCACGACCGACGTCAATGCGAATCTCCGTACTCTCGTCCGAAGTTCGGTGAGAAAGCTTGTGCTTCTGAACCACGAGCGTTATGATGGGAGTTACTGGCGCGAGAGCGCTGGAAGAGAAACGTAGGTGAGCCAGTGCCCAGAAGGTCGCAAGGTTCTTCGAGACATGACCCTATCCCATCAGTTACCGACACACCTAGTGCCTCCCTTGCTGCCTTCGACGCCAAAGCCGAGGCGTGGGAAGAATACTTGGCCTCGCCCCTCGGCCGATTGCGGATAGAGTTGAGTCTCGACTATCTGAATGAGCATCTAGACTCATTGCCCGGCGATTTGAGGGTTCTGGATGCAGGGGGGGGAACTGGAAGCTATGCCATACCGCTAGCCAAGCGGGGGTACCGGGTCTGCCTGCTGGATTTCTCATCGCGGATGCTAGCCATCGCTCGGGAGAAGATCGAGCGTCTCGATGCCAGCCTTGTGGAGCGAATAGAGTTGCGTCAAGCATCTGTGAGGGAGATCGGCGGGCTCTTCCAACCACAGGATTTCGATCTCATCTTGTGCCACACGCTGTTAGAGTATGTGCCGGACCCACTGGATCTTATCCGAGTTCTAGCCGGTGTACTGAAGCCCGGGGGGCTGATCTCCCTTCTGTTGACCAATCCCTACGCCGACACAGTGCGTTGTGCGCTTGTCAAACAGGATCTTCGGCAGGCGTATTCGGCCTTGGGTGGATCGGTCTCTTCAGCGGATTTGTTCGGGTTGTCGCGCCGCATCTCACCCATGAAGCTCGTAGACCAAACGATGGCTGAGATTGGAATCAAGGCGCTGGCGCGATACGGAGTCCGCACTCTTGCCGATTATCTGCCGTCGGAGAGACTGGCAGACGCTGGGTTCTTCAGCCAGTTGCTGGAATTGGAGACCGCTATAGGACGTCTCCATCCCTACAAGCTGATCGCTCGCTATACCCAAGTAGTGGGAATGAGGACTTAGACGTTATCAAGCATGCAAGCTTCGATGAGGCTGTGGACTTCTGCAGTCGATAGGAGAGAACAATGAGCCTGTCAGTTGGCGTGGGCCTGACAAACGACTGCAATCTGGCTTGCGCCCATTGCTACCGCCCGATGGATCAGGTCTACCATCTTACGCTGGAACAGATCATGACTGTCTGTGACCATCTCCCGGTCCACGCTGTGGGCATGGGCACAGGAGAAAACGGTCTGCATCCCCAGTTTCTGCGGATTGTAGAGTATCTGCAAGAGCGGGGGGTTAAGTTAACCATGGCCTCCAACGGTTACAGCCTGAACACTATCCCCGATGAGTGGTTGCAGGCTTTCCATGACGTGGAGGTGTCCATTGATTTTCCCACGGAGGGGGAGCATGACTTCTTTCGGGGCGTAGGCAACTGGAAGGATGTCCATGCGGCCATGGAACGGTGCCGTAGATTCGGTATACCGGCGTCAATCCTGAGCACTCTCATGAACGTCAATTATGACAAGCTGGAGGGGTTGGTCCAGCTGGCCCGCTCTCTGGGGGCCAACCTGCGGGTGAACGTCTATCAGCCTGTGGGAACCGACGAATTCTGCCTGACCTATGAACAGTTCTGGGAAGGCTATCGATCGCTCTTTGCGTCAGCACGACTGGTGAGTTGCAGCGAACCGGTTGTACGGGCCGTGCTTGGGCTGGGACCGGCTGTCTCTCCGTGCGGGAGACAAAGTGTCCGCATTACTCCGCAGGGGTGGGTGATTCCCTGTGTCTACTGGCCGGGCGGATCTCTCACCGTCGAGGACGTGCCGAGTCTGGGAATGGCCATCCTGGACACTTCGGAGTTCCAGGCTGCCCGCCAGGTGCCTCCCTCTGTGCAGGATTGCCCTTGTCTAGGAGGATGTGCGAGCCGTCGGGCGTTGTCAGGCAACCTGGACCAGCACGACGTGTATTGCCCCTGGGTGCGGGAGGAGGAGATTGAACTCGATGTCGAACTCGCACCTGAGAGGGAACTACTCCGAGCCTCGAACGTTTGCACAACGATAGTTGTGTGAATGCCCGGGTAAGGGTACTGAAGGCATTCCCGATGCGAGGCATCTAATATGGGGTTGAGATGAAGACTGCCGTCATCATACCCGCTCTGAACGAAGAGGAATCCATACCTCATGTCATGGCTGGTGTGCCTGAGGATCTAGTGCACGACGTCATCGTGGTGGACAACGGTTCGTCAGACCGCACGGCAGACGTGGCGCAAATGGCAGGGGCCCGGGTGATAACGGAAGAGCGCCGCGGATACGGCTACGCCTGCGCTGCGGGCGTAGCTGCCGCCGATGATGAAGCCGACGTTCTGGTATTCCTTGACGGCGACGGGAGTGACGATGCCACCCAGATCGGGGAACTGCTGGAGCCCATCGAGCGCGGCGATGCTGACTTGGTGCTCGGGTCACGAGTCCTGGACTCAAGGGCGGAGGGGATTCTGCTACCCCACCAGCGGTTGGGCAATGCGATCGTGACCAGCCTGGTGCGTCTGCTCTATCGTCAACGGCTCACCGATCTGCCACCATTCAAGGCTATACGGCGTGCCGTCCAGACGGACTTGGACATGTGCGAAATGACCTACGGCTGGACCGTAGAGATGATTGTCAAATGTGCTAGGCGAGGGTATCGCATAGTTGAGATTCCGGTGGCTTCGCGCCCGCGCATCGCCGGACAGTCGAAGGTGAGCGGGACGGTCAAAGGGACGACCTTGGCTGCCTATCACCTGCTGGGCACCACGCTGAAGCATGCCCGCAGGCATGGGGCAGCGATCCGAAACCCCGTTGCCAAAGAGTTACCACGAAACCTCTACGTGGAAGTGACCAATCGATGTAATTCGCGGTGTGAGACTTGTATACGAACCTTCGAATCACTGGAGCCAATTCGCGATATGACATTCGCTGAGTTCAAACATCTTGTGGATGAGTTTCCTCTACTTGACCGTGTAATCCTACATGGCATTGGCGAGCCATTGCTGAATTCCGAACTGGTATCCATGATCCGCTACATCAAGAAGCAGCATCCTTCTAGTTCTGTGCTGTTTAACTCAAATGCTATTCTGCTGAGCGAAGACTGGCAGCACCAGTTGATCGACGCTGGGTTGGACGAACTCCGAGTCTCTCTTGATGCCGCAACAGCTCTTACATACAGCAGAATACGGGGCCTCGACGCCTTTGATACGGTCGTTGATAACCTGCGACACTTTTCAACACTGCTCCGGAGTGCTGAAGGACCTAATCTTTCTCTTTGGGTAACTGCAACTCACCAGAATATCCATGAACTGCCTGAACTGGTCGATCTTGCCGCCGAACTGGGAATCTATGAAGTCTATCTGCAAAGACTGGTGCTCTTCGATCGTGGTCTGGCACGGCCAGAGCAATCACTCTATGGGTCGGTGGGCACTGAAGCCGAAGCGGCTCTAGCTGACGCCACCGAACGTGCCACTAACCATGCTGTCAGCCTATCCGCTTCAGGACTGAAGTCGCCTCGATCAAGCCTTCAGGAGCAGAGCCACGATCTCAAGCCCTGGTCGGAGTGTTACCGTCCGTGGACGACGACTTACGTCACCGCCAACGGCAATGTCTTGCCCTGCTGCATCTCACCTTTTGCCACCAATGACTATGCCAGCCTGATCCTGGGCAACGCCTTCGAGACCGCCTTTGACAAGATCTGGAACAGTGCCAAGTGCATTGATCGCAGAGCGGCGATACAAAGGGAGCGGCCATTCGACCCCTGCGATCAGTGCGGCGTGTATTGGAGTCTGTAGCGACTGTTGGTAGTAGTCCAGATCGTTCAACGCTCCTTCAAGGTTCTGAGATTGTTGAGGAGAGGATTGATGAAGAGAATCCTGATGCAACTTAGGGCGTTGGGTATCGCGCTGTTGGTCCCCTTGCTTCTGCTTGCAGCCTGCGGACCGTCCGCCGAGCCCGCTCCCACAGATGTCTCAGTCATATCAAGCCCAACCTCTATGGGGCCGACTCCCCAGCCGCCTGGTGAGACGCCGTCGGGGACCGTTGCACCAACAGAGCCTCCGTCTGGATTACCGACCCCGTTGTCTACCACCTCGCTACCGGAGACGCCTGATCCCGCCGTCGGGCAACAATTGTGGGCCGAGCAGCCGTGCATGTCTTGCCACGGGCCCAATGCCGAGGGAAACGTAGGCCCCAAGCTAGCGGGCACTGGCCTGAGCTTCGATCAGGTTTTGCTTCGAGTCCGCACCGGGGCACCACCAATGCCAGCCTTCAGTGAAAGTGAAATCAGCAATCTGGAGGTGCGGCACATCCACGCCTGGCTACAAAGCATCGGCCAACGCGCACCCTCACCAACAGAAGGTTCCAGCGGCCTACCGCCCACCGACGCACTGCTGGCGATGTGGCAGCACGTCAACGACATGAAGGTGAAGTCGGACTTCGCCAAGGACTTGCCGGAGCGCCAGGCGTCGGACGATGCCGGACGGCTCTCTATTCTGAAGCAGTATGCTGGGGAGGCCATTGAGCAAGGACAGGCGGCCATCAATCAGGCTAACCAAGCTTTGAGCGACATCCCCGATGAGGGAGTGAAGACGATCATCCGGGAGGTCATCGACTACACCAACGAGGTGCTCGCTCACGGCAATGCGGCGCTGTCCCGGGATTCCTTCGACAGCGCGTGGCCAGAGGCGGCAGAGATGGTGCGCATATCCCGACTAGACGCCTGGCCTCTAGCCACACAGTCGGTCCGGGACGTTGGTATGGCGGGCACGGTGCGGGTCCTAGTGACCGACCCGGGGGGCAGCCCCATCAACGGCGCCTTCGTCACCGTGCTGACCGCGCACACCCCGGTAGGTGTAGGCACGGACAGCGCTGGGCGAGTAACGATTCCCAACGTGGCCGCGGTGCCCGCGTTGCAGGTGAAAGCCTACGACGAGGGTCTGGTCTATCATGAGGTGCACGTCAACCTCTCACCAGGGAGCGTGGCGGAAGCCAGTATTACGCTTCCAACACCTAGTTCCGCAGGTCAAATCCCTTCAGTCGCGGGCGCTGCTATCCAGCCCTCCTTGGGCGCCGGCAACGCCACGGTGACCTTCAGGGTCACGGCCACAGATCCTCAGGGAAGGCTGAACCTAGCGGAAGACCAGATCTTCGCCCTCAATCCGGACCTGGGTCTGGCCTACATACTGCTACACGCCGGCGGCGACCAGTACAGCAGGCAGCTGACGCTGCCCAATCTATCGTCGGGTGTCCATACCTGGTACTTCTTTGCCGTTGATCACCAGTGCAACACGAGCAACATACTGACGGCCACTTATACTGCGAGCTAGGGAAGTCGCATGTCTAGCGCAGACGCATTGAAATGCCTCGGCGGAGCCTTGGTGGCCTATCGGGCGGGTCGTTTCACCCTCGCCTGCGTGCTGCTACTCTTGGCCGGAGTCCTGGTTGGGTGCTCTGCCGAAGGCTCTGCGGCCAGCGGGGTCGTTGAGACTTCCCCGCCGCCAACCCGGCCGACCCAGGTCATGGGCACAGCCGAAGGCTTGCCTAGCGATGCTCCGCCACGCCTTGTTTCACGTAGGGTGGACGCGGCACCTACTGTGGACGGGGACCTCGACGCTCGGTGGCAGAATGCCGCTCCCCTAGAACTGCCGCTCATCCTGGGCGCGGGCGGAGAAGAGGTCGCCCTCCCACTGGAATTGCGTTCAGTCCACACCGATCAGCTGGTCTGCTTTGCGGCCCAATGGAGTGACCAGCCACCTTCCGGCCATAGGGACACTACCTTCAACAAGCTGACCATGCACTGGCGAATCCCGCCGCCGCAGGGGACCAGTACTGGACACCTAGACTGCACCGTGGTCTGTCACACCGCCTTCGCAGACGGTCGGGGCCGGATCTCCTACATGATTGCCGAGACCATCCCCCAGGGTAGTGCTGCGCCCCTGCAATCGGCTGGCCGGTGGGAGTCGGGTATTTGGACGATTGAGTGGTGCCGCCCTCTACACAGCGATAATCCCTACGACCTCCAGTTCACGGCTCTCGACGTCCTCTATCCTTTTCGGATGAAGGTCTTCGAGAGAGTTGAGGGACGCCGAGACCCCGTGTCGGGGTTCGCCTTGCTGGCTTTCGATACCTAGGAGAGCATGATGACAAAGCAATGGAGTCTGTGCGCATTTGCCATTCTCCTTTTCTTGGCGGCCTGCTCGCCTTCCGCGTTGCCTGCACTTCAAGAGACGGCACCGGTGCCCCCCCCGACGGAACAGGTGCCGCTCACCCCCACAGGGGCCGTAACGGCCTCGACGACAGCGCCTCCGTTGCCCAGGGAGACGGCCGCCGCTACCGCGGTGCGTCAGGCGACGCCGCCCCCCGTACTCCCTGCTCCCGAGCCCGAACCAGGCTATCCCAATGGGCAGTTGTTGGTGGACACCCCCTGGCTGGCAGCGCACTTGGCCGACGCTGATGTGCGGGTCGTAGACGTGCGCTCGGTTGAGAGCTATCGCGCTGGCCACGTACCATCTGCAGTAAGCATTACCCTGGAGGATATCGCTTCCAACATCAATAGCATATCGCTGGAATTCGATGGCCAGAAGGTGGCCACTACACTGGAGGGTGCGGGCATCGCTCCGGAGAGCACGGTGGTCATCTACGATGATCTGGGGATGATGAGTGCCGCTCGCCTCTTTTGGACGCTAGAGTATGTTGGGCATACGGACGTGCGGGTCGTCAACGGTGGGTGGAACGCCTGGGTGGCTGACGGAAGGACCATCGACACCACCGTCCCGTCTCCGAGCCCCAGCACGTATCCGATCAGCACCGATCCCAGCAAGATCGCCGACATTGAGTACATCTTGGAGCACCTTGGCGATCCATTCGTCGTCCTGCTCGATGCGCGATCGCGCGAGGAGTACACTGGAGAGGTGACCTACTCGCGGCGGGGAGGACACATCCCCGGGGCCGTCAATCTCGTATGGCTTGAAGCCCTTGCGGGGGGCGATACCGTCACCGTGGTCAATCCACGGTGGCAGCAGGAGCTCACCGATCCCGACGTGGAAGTCTTCAAGCCCGCGAGCGAGTTGGAGCAGCTGCTAGTGGGAAAGGGCATAACACCAGATAAGGAGATAATCACCTATTGTCAGACGCTGTGGAGGGGAGCGCACGCCTACTTCCTGTTGAGGCTTATGGGCCACCAAGACGTGCGGGGTTACGATGGATCCTGGGCGGAATGGGGAAACCGTCCCGACCTCCCCATCGAGACGGGTGGTGGATGAAGGGCCTCGCTGCCTCCCTCCAGACGGCACGTGGACCCAATCGTTTCCGATTGGCGGCATACCTGCGTGCCCACCGGTAGGTTAGCAGCACCATTTCATCCATGTTCGTAACCGATGGCCCCGATGCTTGAAAACGCTGGATCGCAGGAGGATGGAAGGGGCTGGGCGGAACCGGTCCACCATCTCAAGAAGGGCCTCTTCGCCAGATGCTGCGGGCGTTCTGCGGTGGCTGCGCTCGTCGTGTACCTCGCTGTATCCCTGTACATAGTTCTCTTCTCCTGGTTGTCTATCCTGCGCCATGAGACCTTTCTGTCGAACGCCATGGACCTCGGCTACACCGATCAGGTCCTGTGGAACACAATCCACGGCCGCTTCATGCGCTTCTCCACTTTGCAGAACGCCCTCATCGACCTCCCCCTCGATCAAATGCGCAGAACGGACACTCTATTGGCCTACCACGTGGAACCCATCCTCGTTCCCATTTCCTTGATCTACCTGGTCTATGACAGTCCCGTGGCGCTACTTGTGCTGCAAAGCGTAGCCCTCGGCCTGGGGGCTGTGCCTGCGTTCTGGCTGGCCCGGGACCATTTGAAAAGTGAGTTCGCCGGCGTGGTCTTCGCTCTGGCCTACCTGTTGGCCCCGGCGGTGGAGGGGGCGAACCTGTCGGATTTCCACGCCGTGTCCTTCACCCCAGCACTTCTTCTCTTCGCCTTCTACTTCTTGCGGGCGGGCCGCACGGCGCCCTTCCTTGCCTGTATCGGCGTGGCGATGCTGGTCAAAGAAGACGTCTCTCTACTTGTTGTGACTCTCGGACTGTACGTCTTCTTCCGGCTAGGGAGAAGGAGGACAGGGACAGTCACAGTACTGCTGGGGCTGTCTTGGCTCCTCATCTGTACCCAGGTGATCGTACCTCACTATAGCGGCATGACCCTGTCCCCGTTTCTCGATCGCCTCTACGTCTTCGGGCCATCGCTGAGAGAATCGGCGCTCAACGTGGTACGCGATCCCCTCATGCTGGTTCGCTGGCTTGGGCAACGCCAGATCTTGGTCTACCTCCTCGGACTGCTCTCCACCACCGGCTTCATGTCTCTGTTCGCTCCCCTGATTCTCGCTCTGAGCGCCCCCATTGTGGCCATGAATGTCTTCAGCACGTGGAGCTGGACCTACTCCGAAGGCGCCCACTACTCAGCATCCATCGTTCCTTTCCTCCTCGTGTCGGGCATCTATGGCGTGGGCTTCCTTGCCCAACTGTGCGAGAGGTGGTGTGGCCTCCGCAGGGCACTGGGCGTGCGGGCGTTTGCTATGCTGGTCTTGCTCATCAGCAGTGTACATCATTACCTGATCGGCGCATCACCCCTGGCCAGGACCTTCTACCCACCGCAGGTCACCAATCATCACCGGCTGGCCGAAGAGATCATGAGGCTGATCCCCGTCGATGCGGCGCTTTCGGCGCAGACAGGTCTCTATCCTCACGTGGCCCATCGGGAGAAGGCCTACTTCTTTCCAGCCGTAAATGACGCCGAGTACGTGTTCCTGGACGTCACGGGATCGTCGTATCCGTTGACCGTGAAACAGCAATTCGGGGAGATAGGGAGACTGCTCGAATCCGAGCGGTTTGGGGTGCTGGAGGCGCGAGACGGCTACCTTCTCCTCCAAAGGGGGCGGTCGGCAGGAACGCCGGGCGAACTCCCACTGGGTTTCTACTCCTTCGCATTGGCCGACGCTCGAGCGGTGCCCCACCCCATGGCGGTAAGCTTCGGCGATGTCTTGGAATTGGTGGGATACGACTACTCTTTGCTCAACGTGGTGAATGCTCACTCTCTGCCTGCGACGGTCGTGACCTATTGGAGGGCGCTGCGACCCATGGATTCGGACTACCGCTTCGCCTTCTTCTTCACTAGTCAGGACGGAGCAATCGTGGGTGAATACACCGGTGAATTGGCTGGCGCGCTCTGGTACCCCACCAGTGCCTGGGAGGGGGGCGACATCGTCAGGCTGGAGACTCCCGTCCTAGCAGTAGGTACCCTGCAAGACGTCCTAGTGGGGGTGACCCTGCCGGGGGCAGATGCCTGGTCGGTGGATGGACGCTTGAGACCGATTCGGGACAAGCAACAGATCGAGCTGGTGGACGAGGAGAGCTTGCTGAGGCTGTTTAGTTTTTCAGAGGTGAGGAGGTAGGGGCGTGGGCGAGCCCACACCAAGCGTCGAGAAATCGACCGTGCGTCGCGCATTGATAGTCATGGCCAAAGAGCCAAAGGTGGGGAACACCAAGACCAGGCTCTCTCCACCACTGAGCAAGGAGGAAGCGAACGGCCTCTATCGATGCTTCCTGATGGACACCTTTGAGCTCATGAAACAGGTGGAGGACGCCCAACCTGTGGTGGCGCACTGGCCAGCCGGAGCAGAGCATGTCTTCAGGGCCCTCGCACCGGACGGTTTCCGCTTCGCACCGCAAGAGGGCACAGACCTGGGTGAGCGGCTGGAGCACGCGCTGGCGCGCTGCCTGAAGGATGGCTATCAGCAGGTGGTGGCGGTGGATAGCGACAGCCCGACGCTACCCTTATCCTACCTGAGGGAGGCCTTCTCGGCCTTGGACGACACCGAGGTAGATGTGGCTCTGGGGCCTTGTGACGACGGTGGCTACTACCTGATCGGGATGAAATCGCCTCATCCTCTTCTTTTCCAGGGGATGGAGATGAGCACTCCCACAGTGGCTGCAGATACTCTCAAGCGAGGGAAGCAAAGTGGACTGCGCGTTCTTTGCCTTCCCACCTGGTACGACGTGGACACGGCCCAGGACTTGGAGCGCCTAATTACCGAGCTGGGATCGCACGGTGAGGAAGGGGCGCGTTGTACCAGAAGGTTTCTCTCTGAGCTGCGGGGAGGTCTGTAACCCACCCGCGCGGACCCGCACCGGGCCAGCAATGCGGCCCAGCTTGCCTCATCGGCGTTACAGAAGGTGGACCCGTCCTCTGGGGCCACTCCACTGCATTCGGGTTCCCCACACGCCGCTCTGCACTTGAGCTGGCTCGCTGCTGTTGCGCATCTCCGGATAGGTGGTCATCAACTGAAGTCGTGGCTTGTCCCTGGTCATGGCGTTAACTCCCCTGCGGGCCAAGTCTGCCATAGTCGCTCCTTCTGACGGATACCGTATTTCCACCACCCTCTCACCAGCGGAGTACCAGACTTGGCCACTATCCTTGTCACTACCTGGTGACGATCTCTTGGCGCAGACACTCGCCATTCTTGACACAGCACCATCTTTAGAGTAGCATTAGAGGTTGGCCCCAGGGGAGACTGGCGGCACCGAGGGAGAAGAACTGGGCTCTCCAACTGAGCCGGTAATTGATATGGGGGTGCGAGCGTAGATGACGGAAGAAGAAGACAAGAAAGACAAGGCCAAGAAGACCCCAAGAGAGGACAAGAAGGTCCGGGTCGCGATCGTCGGTGTGGGCAACTGTGCCTCGGCGTTTGTGCAGGGGGTCCTTCACTACAAAGACGCCAAGAAGAACGACATCGTACCCGGCATCATGCACGTCAACCTCGGGGGCTATCATATCCAAGACATCGAGTTCACTGCCGCCTTCGACATTGACGCCAACAAAGTGGGGAAGGACCTCTCCGAGGCGATCTTCGCCTACCCGAACAACACGTACGAGTTCTGCGAGGTCCCCAACCTTGGAGTGCCCGTCCACCGCGGCATGACTCACGACGGATTGGGCAAGTATCTCAAGCAGATCATCAAGAAGGCCCCGGGCAAGACCGCAGACATCGTGCGCATCTTGCAGGAGACCAAGACCGACGTGGTGGTGAGCTACCTTCCCGTTGGCAGCGAGATGGCCACGAAATGGTACGTGGAGCAGGTGTTGGCGGCTGGGTGTGGTTTCGTCAACTGCATCCCGGTGTTCATTGGCCGCGAAGAATACTGGCAGACCCGGTTCAAAGAGCACAATCTGCCCATGATCGGCGATGACATCAAGTCCCAGGTGGGAGCCACGATTGTGCATCGCGTCTTGACGAGACTGTTCCGTGATCGGGGGGTCATTCTGGAACGCACCAGCCAGTTGAACGTGGGCGGAAACATGGACTTCTGGAATATGCTGGAGCGCGCTCGGCTGGAGTCGAAGAAGATTTCCAAGACTGGGGCTGTGACCTCGCAGCTGGATTACGACATCGGTGAGGACAACATCCACATTGGCCCCAGCGACTATGTCTCCTGGCTCACTGACCGCAAGTGGGCCCACATCCGCCTCGAGGGGAAAAGCTTTGGCGACGTCCCGCTCAACATTGAACTCAAACTGGAGGTCTGGGACTCACCCAATTCGGCTGGCGTGGTGATTGATGCGGTGCGGTGCTGCAAGATAGGGTTGGATAGAGGCCTGAGCGGAACGCTGGCGGGCCCCTCCGCCTATTTTATGAAGACGCCTCCAGTGCAGTACACAGACGACGAAGCGCACAAGATGGTGGAGGACTTCATCAGGGGGAAGTAGGTCCTGCAACGAAGCGTGGCTCGTGAACACCCACCATCAATGAGACCCGCATGATCGCCTACGCGCTGGTTTTGTGCCTGGTATTCCTCACCCAGCACCTCCCGTTGAGATTCAGCTACGCAGTTGCCGCTGTGGTTGGCGACTTGGCATATGTCTTCTGGCCCAGGGGCAGAAGCAACGTGATCGACAACCTGCGCTACGTGCTGGGACCTGAAGCCACGGACGCGGAGATCCGGTCCACGGCCAGACGCTCCTTTCGAAACTACTTGAGGCTGCTGGTAGATTTTGCACGCGGCAGCAATGCGGACCCATCAGCTGTGGAAAGGAGGCTGAAAGCATCGGGTTGGGAGCACCTTGACGAGGCCTTCGCGCACGGAAAGGGAGTGCTCATGGTGGGAAGCCACCTGGGGAGCTGGGAGATCGCCGGCACAGTACTTGCTGGTCGCGGCTATCGTGTCAGCGCCGTGTCTGAGACCCTAGGCAATGAGAGAATCAACCGCATGGCGATTGATTCTCGTGCGGCACAGGGGATAGAACTCATCCCTATGGAGTATGCCCTCAAGCGTGTGTTCGCCGCACTCCGGAGGAACGAAGCGGTGGGTCTTGTCACTGACCGTCCGTTGACATCGGACAGGGGAGTACCTGTGGAGTTCTTCGGTCAGCGAATCGCTTGGCCCAGTGGACCGGCGGTATTGGCTCTGCGTACTGGTGCGAAGATAATCACTGGGTACCTGGTGCGCAACGAAAGGAACGACTATATCGGCGAGATATTCCCTCCGCTGGAGTTCAAGACCACCGACGACCACGAATCCGACGTCCGGCGTATCACCCAGCAACTCGTGCGCATCCAGGAAGACGTGATCAGACGCTATCCCGATCAGTGGTTCATGTTCAGGCGCATGTGGCCCAGGGAGTCTGATTCGCCATGAGCCAGTCGGAGCTCTCTTACTATTTCTATCGACTCTTCGGCTCTCTCGCCCCACTGGTCCCTCGTCGCCTTGGCTACTGGATTGCTGGCAAGATAGGTTATGCCGCTTACTTTCTCAACCCATCCGGGTCAGCGGTGCTCAGAGAGAATCTGTCTCATGTTCTGGGTCAGGAGGCAGATGCTGCCACCCTCAGAGCTACAGCCATGCAGGCCTATGGCAACCTGGCCAAGAGTTACTTCGATCTCTTCTGCAATCATTCGCTCAGCGAGGAAGAAGCGGGCGCTCTCGTCTCGATCCGAGGAGTGCACCACGCCGAGGCAGCCCTCCTGAAGGACCGAGGTCTGGTATTGACATCCGCACATTTCGGCCCCCTCGAATCTGGCTGGCAGATAGGTCCACTTCTGGATCTGACCATAACTGCGCCGGCGGAACATCTCAAGCCTGAAAGGCTCTATCAATACGTCTGCAAGCTTAGAGCTAGCAGCTGGATGAAACTCATTCCCGTCGACGGCCCACTACTGGGTCTTGTTCGTGCCTTGCGGCGGGGGCAGGCCGTGGCGGTGGCCGCCGACCGGGACATCACGGGCAGTGGGATTGTCGTTGACTTCTTCGACGCCCCAGCGCGGCTTCCCGATGGACATGTTCAGCTGGCACTGCGGACAGGAGCTGAGCTACTCACCATGTTCGCCCTGCGACAGGCTGACGATAGACCCATCGTACAGGTGGAGGCTCCGCTGGACCTGGAACGGACGGGCAACCTTGAGCGGGATGTACAAGTCAACGTGCAGAAGGTCGTGGCTCGAATGGAGGATTGGATCCGGCGCTACCCTGAACAGTGGCCGATGTTCTACCCCATTTGGCGAGACGGCGAGTATGGAAGCTGACACCAAGACAGGCAAGGCGGACTTGCACATACATAGCGGGGCCGGGGATGGTGTCGCGGCCGTAGCCGACATCCTGGAGTATGTTGAACACGAGACGGACCTGGATCTGATCGCCATCACCGATCACGACATGCTTCTCGGTGCCCTGGAGGCGAGAGAATTGGCCGCCAGGCAGCAGTACCGTTTCGAGATCATGGTCGGGATGGAGATCACCACGCTGGAGGGACACCTCCTCGCCTACGACTTGGAGCGACCCATCCGCATGCTGATGCCCTTGGCTCGCACGATCCGGCTGATCCACGAGCAGGGAGGATTCTGCGTGGTTCCTCACCCCATGAGCTGGCTTACGCGCAGCATCGGCTATCGCGGCTTGCGACGGATTGCAGAAGAAGAGCGTGATGATGTCACGGTCGAGGGTCTCGAGGTCCTCAACCCCACACTGGCTGGTCGCGTGATCTATGAGAAAGTACTGACCATGAATCATAGCAGGTGGCACCTCGCCGAAGTGGGAGGGAGCGATGCCCACTCCCTGGAGTTCATAGGATCTGGTCATACTCTGTTCCCGGGCAAGAGCGCAGATGACTTTCGGCGAGCACTCAAGGAGAGGACCACCCAGGCCGGAGGGCGATTCCTGGACCTGGAGGATCATCGCCGGTTGATGTCCATCGCTGGCGAGCAGATGCTCAGGAGCCTGGTGATCATGCCTGGCCAACATGTGAAGCGAGCGATAGACTCCGCTCGAAAAGGCCAGCAAGTATGAGGATCGCCCTTGTATCTCCGTACGATTTCCCCTACCCTGGCGGAGTCACCCAACACATACAATATCTGGACAAGCACTTCAGGGAGCTGGGCCACCAGGTCAAGATCATCGCTCCCTGCGGTGGAGACGAGCCGGAAAACCTGGCCGACAACGTGGTGGTCACCACCGCCAGGCTCATCTCTATACCCTTCGCCGGATCCAAGGCTCGCATCCCCTACTCACCGGCTGTCAACTGGAGGGTCAAGAGGGCGCTACACGCGGAGGATTTCGATATCCTCCATGCCCACGAGCCGATGACCTTGCCTGTACCTGTGATGGCCCTGACACACTCCCGCGCGGTCAACGTAGGTACGTTCCACGCCTACCGCGAGAGCCACCTCATCTACAAGTACGGAAGAAGGGTCTTTCAACCATTCTTCGACAAGCTTCACGGCAAGATCGCTGTTTCTGAGGCAGCCAAAGACACCGTGGCCCGCTATTTCGGCGGGGAGTTTGTCATCATCCCCAACGGCATAGATGCTGAGCGCTTCGGCGGTGAGCAGGTACAGCCCCTGGAGCAGTACGAAGATGGAAGGCCAAACATCCTCTTCGTGGGCCGCTTGGAGCCACGCAAGGGGTTCCGCTACCTGCTGCGAGCCTTCCCCCATGTCAAGAAGGAGTTCCCGCAAGCACGGCTCATTGTCGTGGGCGCCTACGAGAGGGAGGAAGTAGCGAGCCACCTCCGCTATGTGCGCGAACACCATCTCACGGGAGTGAAGTTCGTGGGTCGCGTTTCAGACGAGGACCTGCCTCGCTACTACCGCAGCTGCCACGTCTTTTGCGCTCCATCCACGGGCTTCGAGAGTTTCGGCATCGTTCTCTTGGAAGCAATGGCTGCTGGGAAACCCGCGGTCGCCTCCAACATCCCCGGCTATCGTGATCTCCTAGATGATGGTAGGGAGGGTTTCCTCGCACAGCCGAAGGATGAAAGATCGCTGGCCAAGGCCCTCATTCGCATACTGAGGGACCCCGCCATGCAGCGCGACATGGGCGACCGCGGCCGACTCAAGGCGCAACAGTACTCCTGGAGACAGGTAGCTCTGAGGGTTCTCGAGTTCTACGAGGAACTGCTGGACAGAAAGCGGAGTCTGGTCTGAGATGGGTCCCACAGCTCAGGAACCGACTTCACAAGATCCACGAGACGCTCTTCGCGCACGAACCAGGGGTCTGCTGGAATTCGTCGTCCGTCCTCTTGCCCGAGCAGGTGTCTCGCCTAACGTCCTGACCGTGGTTGGCTTCCTGGCCATGGTGGGCGTGGCCTGGGTGCTGGCTCTTGGCCACCAGAGACTGGCAGGACTGCTGATCATCTTCGTGGGCCTCTTCGACGCGCTGGACGGTGCCCTGGCGAGGATGACGGGAAAAGCTAGCGCGTTCGGGGCCTTTCTCGATTCAACGCTGGATCGTTTCGCGGAGATCGCCCTCTACTTGGGGCTCCTCTATCTGTACAGGGGAGATACCTTGGCAACGGTGCTGGTCTACCTGACCATCACCGGCTCCCTCATGGTCAGCTACACGCGGGCTCGCGCCGAGGGCCTGGGTCTGGAGTGCAAGGTGGGGCTGTTCACCCGCCTGGAGCGCCTGGCCGTTCTCATCGTGGGCCTCATCCTGACCAGGACCCTCTGGGCCCTGGTCGTTCTCGCGATCTTCAGTAATCTGACAGCGCTGCAGAGGATGTGGCACGTCCGCGGTGCAGCGGCGGAGGAAAGCGGCGAGCGTCCTCACTAGGGCTGATCCTGCCCAGTCATCCTGCGGGACAAGATCCACTGGCCTCTCGATTCTCGTCCCTTGGGCGCCCGGTCATAGTAGATCTCGAAGACCTCTCCACTGGCAGCGCGCACGCGGTAGTAGTCCCGGCCCACACCCCATGAGCCCTGCCTCTCACCGCTCTTAACCCAGTAGCTTCCCCGCTCCTTCTTATAGAAAGCTTTGGTCTTCCCCCGCTTGCGGTAGTCGTGCCACTCCATCAGCAACTCAGCGATACCGTACTCGCGACCTCGCCAGATGAAGGAGGAGGGCACTCCCGGCTTCTTCTCCAGGATGGGTTCCTGGTCGAAGCGAACCTCAATCTCGTCAGCGTAGAATTCCATCGGCATGTCTTGCTGGCCTGCTTTCCACACTCATCGCGGATCACGCCGGCCGCAGGGCCTTGATCGCGCTGGCCACGCTCCGCTGGGATTTGGGATCCACCACCATCAGCCAATTCTCGTAGATGGGCAGCAGCTCCTTGAACTGGGGCAGGAACTTCTTGGTCATGCTGCGCATCGCATCGCACAGCACCGATATGGAAGCCGCGTCCGTCCTGTGGGCCTGACTCTTGACGAAAGCGGCGACCGCCTCCGGATCCCCTCGCGCTCCCATGCGGACGGCGAAGCTGACCGCCCTCCTCACATCCTGGTCCTCATCGCCCAGCGCTGGTTCCACCATACGCAGGCACGTCTCCGTGTACGCTCTGTGTTTCATGGGCAAGCGGGCGATCACCGTGATACCCGCTCTCCGCACCCACTTGTTGGGATCTTCGACCAAGCGCTCCAGCATGACCACGTATGTCTCCGGTTCTCGGCGGACCACTGGCTCCAGAGGTCTCATGGCCAGTTGATCGCAGTCCTCCCAGGTCAGGCAGGTCCGTGCCATCTGCTCTGTCGCCGGTATCACCCTGTCCGGCGCCGCCAATTCCATCGGCCCCACGAAAGTACTGGCCACGAGACGCCCTTCCCGCCCGTATTGGTCCCAGAGAAGCCTGGCCAGAGGCAGGAACTCGTCCACACGTTTGCGGGCAGCATGGCCGATCTCCTTGCCTATCTCACTCAAGGCTGGGACGGGAACCCCCAGGGCCTTGATTTCCTCGCGGACCTCAGCCTTGATCAGAGCGACGACGCCTTCGGTGGCCGGCACCTGCGACCAAAGCGCTTCCAGGGCCTCAGCCATGTCGCCGAGGCATCGTGGCTCGTATGCAGCCACAATTCGTCGGGTCTCCTCTTTCAGTTCCACCTTCGCTCCCCCCTCCTCGGCTCCAACCACCGCTAGCCGCTTCCAGTGCATCGAACGCCTGTTCTATGATAGCAGGGGGCCGAAAGTCTGTTAAGCTGCCACCGGAGACCGGCTACGCCGTCTACACTAGTTAGCAAACGGCCGAGCGCGGCGGGTGCGCCCGGCCATTGCCAGTGCCAAAAACATGACTCGCATCCAGGACGGGATCCGTGCCCCCTCAATTCACTCTCTTCTCAGCGACGGCCTCCTGAGCCATGGCGATGAACTCCTCCACCGATCGCGCTCCAAGGTTCTCCTCAGTCCTCAGGCGAACCGCCACCGCCCCGGCTTCCATCTCCCGATCTCCCACCACCAGCATGTAAGGGATCTTCTGCAGCTGGGCGTCGCGGATCTTGGCCTGCATCCTCTCCCCGCGGGCATCCACCTCGGCGCGCAACCCTGCCGCGCGGAGCTGCGCTTCCACTCCCCTGGCGTACTCAACGTGGCGGTCGGTAATGGGGATCACTTTCGCCTGAACCGGCGCCAGCCACACGGGGAAAGCGCCTCCATAGTGCTCGATCAGGATTCCCAGGAAGCGCTCCAGCGAGCCCAAGAGTGCCCTGTGCACCAGATAAGGCCGCGCCTCCCGGCCATCGTCCCCGATGAAGGTCAAGTCGAAGCGCTCAGCCAGGTTGAAGTCGAACTGGATGGTGGTGCACTGCCAGAGCCGCCCCAGAGCATCCTTGATGCTGATGTCTATCTTGGGCCCATAGAAAGCCCCGGCCCCTTCGTCCACCTCGTATGGTAGGCCTTCCTTCTCCAGCGCCTGGCGCAGGGCTTCCTCGGCCTGCTCCCACCTCTCTGGCTCACCCACGTACTTCTCCGGGCGCGTGGAGAGATAGATCTCGTACTCATCGAAGCCGAAGCTGCGCCAGATGAAGAGGCTGAAGGCCAAAACCCGGTCTATCTCCTCGTCTATCTGATCGGGCGCACAGAAGACGTGAGCGTCATCCTGCGTAAAGCCACGGACCCGCATCAGGCCATGCAAGACCCCACTGCGCTCAAAGCGATACACGGTGCCCAGCTCAGCCCAGCGCAAGGGAAGCTCGCGATAGCTGCGCAGCCTATTCTTGTACATATTGATGTGGAAGGGACAGTTCATGGGCTTGAGGAAGTACTCCTGGCCCTCTATGTCCATCGGCGAGTACATCAACTCTCGATAGAAATCAAGATGCCCGCTATCCTCCCACAACTGCGCACGGCCGATGTGTGGCGAGTAGACCACATCGTAGCCCGCCCTGTAGTGCTCCTGCCTCCAGAAATCCTCTATTACGGTGCGGATCATGCCGCCCTTGGGATGCCAATGCACCAGACCTGCGCCGGCTTCCTCGTGCACGCTGTACAGCTCCAGCTCCCTTCCCAACCGGCGGTGATCCCGCTTCTCGAGTTCCTCTAGTTTGTCAAGATATGCCTTGAGGTCTTTGCGTGAAGACCAGGCCGTGCCGTAGATACGCTGTAGCATGGGCCGTTTCTCGTCGCCCCTCCAGTAGGCCCCGGCTACCTTCAGCAGCTTGAACGCCTTCGGGCCCAGCTGCCCGCTATTCTCGATGTGCGGGCCCCGACACAAATCCGTGAACTCACCTTGCGTATAGACGGAGATCACCTCATCCTCGGGCATCTCAGCGATGAGCTCCAGCTTGTACGGCTGATCGGCGAACACTTCCTCCGCCTCATCGCGAGAGATCTCCCTTCGCTCGAAGGGGTGGCGCGCCTTGATGATCTCTCTCATGCGGCCTTCGATAGTCTCCAGATCTTCAGGCGTCAAAGGCCGAGGCAGATCAAAGTCGTAGTAGAACCCGTTCTCTATGGACGGTCCTATGGCGAACTTGGCACCTGGAAACTGGTGCAATACCGACTCCGCCATGATGTGTGAGGCCGAATGCCTCAGTTTCTCCAACTTCTCTTCCGACATGATCACCTCTCCTTATCGACACCAATACAGTCGTCTCCGCCAGGCTCCTGCGGCAGAATCTGCCCGCTCGCGCTAGCCACTGCCGCCGCCACTGGGCACCTGCGCTGTCGACTCGGGGTCCAAGCCTCTTGCCTGCGCAAACCTGGTCAATACAACGCCCCCCAACACAATCCCTGCACCGACTGCCTGCAAAGCCGTGAGCCTCTCTCCCAAGGCGGTCAGGGCTATTAGTATCGCCACAGGAGGTATCAGGTTGTTATAGATGACCGTTCTGCTGGCCCCTATCTCTCCGATACTCTTGAACCAGATGACGTAGGCTACGGTAGCCGCTGGCACTACGCTGAAGGCCAGAGCCAGCCACGTTACCGGAGACAAATGCGACCACTCCTGTGCCGCCATCTCCGGCACAGAGACAATCACAAGAAACAGACTCCCGCACAGCATCGACACACTCATCATCCTCAGAGCCGAGTACTTCGCCAAGAGCCGCCTGGACAGCACTGCGCTCGCGCCCGACAGGGCGGCGGCGATGAGGGTCATCGCATCCCCGCGCACGCTACTCCAGGCCAACTGAAAGCCGGTGCCGCCACCTCGAATCGCCAGCGCCACTCCGATGAAGGACAACGACATGCCTACAATCTGCAAGGGTACGATCCTCTCCTGCCCTGAGGCCGCCGCGAACATGGCTGTCCACGCGGGGATGGTCGCTAGCATCAGAGAGGAGTTCGAGGCCGTGGTGTACTTCAACCCGACAGTAAAGAACACCTGATAAGCTCCAATTGCTGTCAGGCCCACCAGCAGGGTCCTCACCCAGTCCTCCCTCCTGATCGCAGGCTTACCTTCCGCGACCCACGCCCAGACCAGGAGTATGGCCGAGGCGGCGGCGAAGCGAACAGAGGCCAAGGCCAAGGGTCCTATCTCGCGCAAAGCATACTTGACCACGCTGAAACTGGCTGCCCAGATCACCACCACGGACAGCACGAGCAGATCAGTCCGGCTTAGCCGTCCTCTCATCCGCCAATCTCTCCCTTACAAACAACAACCTCTCGCCATCTGGGGCGAGAGGTTTCCCGCGGTTCCACCCAATTTCGGCGACAGTCTCCCACCGCCCTCGTCTTGGCCAATAACGGACGCCTCCGAGGCACCATACTCGGGGCAACTCTGTGCCCTTTTCCGGAGCCAGGCTCCCGGGTGGTTTTCCCTGAGGCCTCCCGTTGGGGGGGCTTCCAGTCACTAACCCCCTCCTCCCTGCCGACAAACCCTCAGGTACTCGTCCCGTTCATCGCCTTTCGATTTATGAAGGCCGGCATCGAGCGCCGGCGTTTCTCAGTGGGCGGTATAGGACTTGAACCTACGACCTCTACGATGTCAACGTAGCGCTCTAGCCAGCTGAGCTAACCGCCCAAGTCGTTCTCATTATAGCACCGAAGTGGTCCAGTGGCAAGTGGCTTTCTGCGGGGACCAGGTCATGCGTCTCGCGCAGAGGTGCGTGGGCTTGACTTCGGGCTACGCCCGTCGGATACTCTGAGCGGAACCGATCCGGCGCGGTCGGGCCAGGAGAGAGGCACGCGTTGGACCGGAGTTCACTAATCCAGCGTGTCAGAGGTGGCGGCGCTTCGCTCCTCGAACATCTTTCGGAGGTCACCAAATGGAGGCACTAGTCAAGGCAGACGTATTCCCGGCAACTCAGCAGTACACCTATCTAAACGCGGCATCCGTCGCCCCGATGTCAAAGATGACAGCGAAGGCCACCCTCGACTGGCAGGAGGATCTGGCTCTCCGCGGTACGGTCCACTTCGACGAGGAGGCCGAGACCAGAGTCTTCGACTCGCTGCGCGAGGTGGGGGCTCGTCTACTGGGAGCGCGCCCAGACGAGATCGCCGGCGCTTCCAACGCCTCCGAATCGCTGTGCTCCATGGCTTGGGCACTGAGTCCAGGACCGGAGCAGAACGTAGTGAGTTCCCGGATCGAGTTCCCCAGTGTGGTTTATCCGTGGCTGAGAGTGGCGCGCACTACCGGCTGCCAGGTGCGCCTCACCAAGGATGAGAATCACGTCATCAATCCCGACGAGCTACTTGGCCTCATCGATGACCGGACCTCGGCGGTCTGCATCAGCCACGTCCAGTATTCCACAGGACAACGCCTGGATCTGAGAGCGCTGGCCGATGTGGCCCACCGACATGGAGCGCTCCTCATCGTCGATGCGACCCAATCCGCGGGCGCGGTGCCCATCGACGTGGTCGCTGACGACGTGGACATCCTGGTGACATCAGGGTACAAGTGGCTCTGCGGACCCTTCGGCGCCGCCATGATGTTCGTGCGCCGTGAACTCCACGACGATTTGGAACCGGGCCTGGTGGGCTGGCGGAGCACCTCGACGGTCTTCGATTTCCAGGCCGACGCACTTGAGTGGGCACCAAGCGCCAGTCGCTTCGAATTCGGCACCCTAGCCTACGGCTGTACCATCGGCATGATGACAGCCATTGAGCACCTGCTGGAGATCGGCATAGACCAGATCCACAGCTACAACCTGGCGCTCGCCGGGCAATTGACGGAAGGCCTCGCTAGCCAGGGTGCTGAGTTCGTGACACCGGCGATGGACGATTTGCGGTCTTCTATCGTCACCGCTCGCTTCCCTGGGCACGACCAGGCCCGAGTTGCGCAGCTTCTAAACGAAGAGGGAGTGGTGGTCTCGCCGCGCATCGGTGCAGTGCGATTCGCACCGCACGTCTACAATACCGCGGGAGACATCGCGCGCGCTCTTGACGTCCTGAAGGACATACTGGAAAGGAACTGAGCCGAGGGCTTCCTCCCCTAGGCGATGCTCTCGCCGGGGTGGGATGGCGATTTGCACAGCGACAGGTCGGCCTTCCGCATGGCTGGAGCGCGACTCACGCCTGTCTGCCCTTCAGCCACTCCGCAGGTGCTGGATGGGGGAAGTCGTACCCGCAGATTACATCCACGATGACGGGAGCATCGGATTCCAGCGCTCTGTTCAGCGCAGCTTTCAGCTCTGACGCCTGCTCGACCCTGATGCCCACGGCTCCGAAGCTTTCTGCAAACTTCACGAAATCCGGACTCCTCAGCTCGGTGCCGATGGTGCGCCCATAGTCCTGCGACTGAAGTGCGTGTATCATCCCATACCGGCTGTCGTTGAGAATCACGATCACGACGTTGGTCCCCGCCTCCAGGGCGGTGCCAAAGTCGCCGCACGACATCAAGAAGGCACCATCCCCCGTGATGCCCACCACCTGCCTATCCGGATAGGCCAGCTTGGCGGCGATGGACCCCGGCACTGCGAAGCCCATGGCTCCCCACTTGCCCGGGCCCACGAAGGTCTGCCTGCCGTGCAGGTCAAAGAACCAGGATGCCCACACGCCATGGTTTCCGATGTCTCCCACGACCAGTGCATCGTCGTCAAGGAGGGAAACAAGCTCCTTCAGAGCCAGGCCGAAATGTAAGGGCCTCTGGCCACGCCATTCTTCCACCTGCTGATCTAAGCCAGTTCGCAACAACTCCTTGGACTCCATGATCTGCTGCACGGCCCAGGTGCTGGGCGTCCCCTTGTTCTCGCTCAGTCGGTCCGCAAGCGTCGACAGCAGTGCCTTGTTGTCGACTGAGGCACTAATGGTGGCCTGGTCCGAAAGGTCCTCCTCCCCGGCCGGCGTCAGATAGGCGTAGGCTGCAGGCGCGTGCTGATCCAGGATTTCGGCAGCCGCTGTGCCAGCGCGCATGCCCACCACCAGGAATGCGTCTGCCTTCTGCAGGAGCTGAAAGGGGAGCGGATTGTGCGGAAAGGTATCAAGAGAACCGACGGAGAGCGCATGGTGAGCCGGGACGACACCAAGGCCGTTGCGTGGACAAGTGACGGCAGCCCCCAGCAACTCGGCAAGCGCGATCAATTCAGTCTCAGCGCCCGACCCCCGCACACCGACACCTGCGCAGATCATGGGTCGTTCAGCGTTGAGCAGCATCTCTGCCAGCCGGTCCACGATGCCTTCATCCAGCGCATTTGCGGCGGTCGATCTCTTCGCATAGCCCCAGACCTCTGCAGGCGGCTCCTGCAGCAGATCATCAGGCAGATCGATGTGGACAGGTCCCGGCCGCCCACTGGTAGCGATGGAAAAGGCCTCTGCTATGATCCTGGGGATGTCCTCCGCTTCATCTACGCGCACGGACCACTTAGTGACATCGCCGAAAGCTCGATGCAGGAAGTCCGCACTATCAAGGCCATGAAAGACACCTTTCTTCGCCTGCCTGGCCACGGTCCCCGAGATATGGATCACAGGCGATGCCGCAGCATACGCCTGTGCCACCCCCGTCATGGAGTTCGTGGCCCCGGGCCCCGCGGTGACCAGGCACACCCCCGGCCCTCCAGTGAGCCTTCCATACATGTCTGCCATCAGGGCAGCGTTGTTCTCGTGCTTGCAGATTAGGTATCTGATCTCCGGGGCATCGATCAGTGCATCGCAGATGGCGTGAATGTGCGAGCCCGCCAAGCCGAAGACGGTGTCTACTTCCTCTGCCTTCAACGCTTCGACCACTGCCTGACCCGCGCTCTTCTTCGCTCTTCCCATGATCACCTCTTGGCACAATGGAGTTTGCGTAGAACGACTATCGCTATCCTGGGCAAGAGGGCACTTGACCCCTCCATTCAGCGGTGCTGCCTGCACCGATGCTTTGCCCGCGACTACCGTGGCAGCAACCCTCGGACAGAGTAGCACAATCTATGCCGGAATACGAGTTGCATGGTCAACGCATCAGGCGAAGATTGGTGTTCGGGCCCATCAGGAGGCCTGCTACGCCAAGCCGCGCTGCCGCCGTCAGTCCCCGGGGTTCAGAGGTCACTTGTGATGGTGCAGTGGCCACCCAACCATCAACACAGCTCGGTCATCAAACAAGGAGGATACCAACGGGACGGGGCAATCCGGATCGGCCTCTGGGGGCGGAAGCAGTACGTCCGCACCGGGGAGGAAGCTGGCCGCTGCTGACCCGCTCGAAGAGTCAGTCCTGCGATTCGAGCCTTGTGGAGACCTCGTGCATCAGATCCTTGAGCTGAGGATAGCTCGCCACGTACTTCTGGAAGTAGAAGTCATACACCTCCTTCATGGAAGGGTCGGGCTCAACTTTGGTCTCGACTCGCACCATCTGCTCCGCCGCTTCAGCCAGGCTCGAATAGTGGCCAGAACCCACGGCGGCACAGATGGCGGAGCCCAGCGTCATCGCCTCCTGGACCTCTGGGATGAAGATGGGGAGTTGACACACATCGGCATGGATCTGCATCCAGAGCTCGCTCTTGGTGCCCCCGCCACATGCGTACATCTCCGTGCACTCGAAGCCAGCGTTTGCCAGATCCTCCAGGATGTGGCGCGTTCCGTAGGCCGTCCCTTCGTAGATCGCCCTGAAGACGTGAGCCCTGCTATGCTTCAGGCTGAGGCCCCACACCACACCCCTCGCCAGCGGGTCTCTCAGCGGAGATCGGTTGCCCTGCCAGTAGTCGAGCAGCACCAGACCCTCGGACCCTGGAGGTATAGCCGAGGCATCCTTGTCCAGGATCTCATACGCGCTTGTGTCTCGCTCCGATGCTTCCAGCTGCTCGCGGTAGGCGAATTGATCAACGAACCACTTGACAATGGACCCTGTCGAAACCTGGCCCCCTTCCAGTATCCACAGCCCAGGGACGACAGCGTCTGGATATGGTCCCCACGACATGGAGTCAAAGAGCGCTTCCTCACTTACAGCCAGGTGACACGTCGACGAGCCAGTGATTAGCGCAAGGCGGCCAGGCCGGAGCGTGTCTAGGCCGATGCTACCGGCGTACGCGTCTATGGCTCCCTGGATCACCTGAGTAGTCGGGGAAAGGCCCAACGTCTCGGCTACTGACGGCAACAGCGGACCCACGGCCTCAGCCACCGGCAATATCTCCGCAGGCCACCTATCGTGGAGATCCTCCACCCCCAGTTGGCGCAGGAGATCCGGCGACCATCCACCCTCCGGCGTGGCATAGTTCCATTTGCAGGTGACGTTGTTCATGCAGCCCACCCAGCGTCCCGTGAGCTTGTAGTTGAGCCAGTCGATACTCTCTACGATCTTGTCGGCCTGCCCGTACACCTCTGGCTCGTTCTCCTTAATCCACATCGCCTTAGGAATCATCCACTCCGGCGACTCTATGTTACCCACATACCTCAGAATGGGGTCGTGGGTGGCGGTCACCCGGTTCGCCTGATCGTGAGCGCGAACGTCCATCCACAGCAGGGCAGGTCGGAGAGGTTCACCTCCGGCGTCGATTGCCACCACCGTGCACGAAGCGTTGTCCAGGCTCAGCGCGACAATCTCCGAAGGTTCTACACCACTTCTCTTCACGCACTCGCGGACGGTAGTCACCAGTGCATCCCACCACTGCCCTGGGTCTTGCTCCGCCCAACCGGGTCTGGGATGCCGCACTGGATACTCGCGAGTGACAAAGACCAGTGGCCGCCCCTCGAGGTCGAACAGGCCCGCCCGAAGGCTCTGTGTGCCAATATCGATACCGAAAACGTACGGCGGTGTGGGATCCGTCATCTCCATCTCCTCAGGAGTTCAGTTGTGCCGCCAAACCGTCCAGGGTCGAGCACGGCGAGGTGAGCAGGCTAAGAAGGCTTGGAGTACTCCATCCCATTGGCGTCGAAGACCCGATAGCCAATGTCCAGGTGATGAGCCATCTCCACGAGGGGTGGCAGGTAGTCCCCATAAGCGAAGCCCAGGCGGTCGAGGCCTGGCGCGCCAAGGCCGATCCCAAAGTGGTCATAGACTATGGACTACACGTATCTGTCACAGACGTCAGAGAGGACATCCTGTCTGAAATGGAAGACGTAGTGAGGCATGGCGTCTCCAGTTTCGAGTGCTATCTGGCCTACCCGGAAAGGCTCAGAGACGACGAGTTGCTCCAGGTGCTTATGAGAGCGAAAGACACAGGGGCACTGGTCAACGTCCACTGCGAGAACGGGTGGCTGGTGGACTTCATGACCAGGAAGCTCCTTGCGGAGGGAAAGACAGGACCCAGATGGCATCCACGGAGCCGGCCCGCTGCCTTCGAGGAAGAGGCCACTCAGCGTGCCGTGATGCTGGCCTCCATCGCCAATGCATCGCTGTATGTAGTGCACCTCACCTGCGCGGGTGCCCTGGAAGCGACGAGAAGGGCACGCGATGCCGGCCAGCCCGTGCTGGTGGAGACCTGCCCCAAATCCTTGCTGCTAGACGTGGACAGGTATGAAGAGCCTGGCTTCAACGGAGCCAAGTATGTGATCTCGCCTCCGCTGCGCGAGGCGCCGAACTTGGATGCCCTCTGGAGAGGGATCGCCACCGGCGATGTGGACACCATCGGCACCGACCACTGTCCCTTTGACCTGGTGGGACAAAAGGACCTCGGCCGGGACGATTTCAGCAAGATCCCCAACGGAATGCCTGCCGTGGAAACGAGACTGCCTTTGCCATATCACGAGGGTGTGAACAGCGGCCGTATCACTCTCAACAGATTCGTGGAACTCGTGGCCACGAAGCCTGCGCAGCTGTTTGGTCTGTTCCCTCAGAAGGGCACGATAGCCGTAGGGTCTGATGCAGACCTGGTCGTCTGGGATCCCAACAAGGAGATGGCCCTGACTGTTGACAACCTGCACATGAACGTGGACTACAGCCCTTACGAGCACATCACCGTAAGAGGGTACCCGGAGTTGGTCCTCGCCAGGGGAAAGGTCATCGTCCAGGACAACCATTTCGTGGGGGAGCGGGGCTGGGGGCGTTTTCTGGAAAGGCGACCCTTCAGCCTTAGCTAGGCTAGTCGTCCAGAGGCGGTAGCGGATGCAGGTCGCAGGTCCTTCCGGCCTTCATCACCTGGCCGGGCAGGACCTCACCGATTGCCTCTTCCCAAACTCGGGCCGTCGTGATCAGGGCAGGCAGATCAATACCCGTCTCGATCCCCATCTCGTGCAGCATGTGCACCATGTCCTCGGTGGGCACGTTGCCTGTCGCTCCCGGAGCGAAGGGACAGCCCCCGAGACCAGCGATGGAAGCATCGAAGATGGTGATGCCCTCTGCGAGAGCCACCACGAGGTTGGCCGAGCCAGCTCCTCTCGTGTTGTGGAAATGAGCTACCCACTGTAGACCAGGCATCTCATCCAGACAAGCGCCTACGACCTTGCTCACCTGAACCGGGTTGGCCATCCCGGTCGTGTCACACAATGCTATCTCCATGACCCCCAGTTCCTGCAGCCGATGGCATACTCTCAACACCTGGCTGACTGGAACATCGCCCTCGAAGGGACAGCCAAAGGAGGTCGCCAGACTTGCCCTTACCGACACGCCGGCTTCCCTGGCCAGATCGAAGATACGCACGAACCCCTCAAGAGACTCGTCGATGGATCGACGCACGTTGCTGCGGTTGTGACTCTCGCTGGCAGACACGATAACGTCCAACATGTCGACCTGTGCATCCACTGCTCGCTCGGCACCCTTCATGTTGGGTACCATGGCCATGCACACGCAGACATTCCGATTGATGCCCGCCAGCACCTCTGCGGCGTCCCTCAATTGCGGCACGAATCTGGGGTGGACAAAAGACGTCACTTCCATGCGTCGTATGCCTGCGGCGATTAGTGCATCGATCAACTCGACCTTCTTCTCGGTAGGCACGAACTCCTGGATGATCTGGAGCCCATCCCGGGGGCCCACCTCCACCATTTCCACGGTGGAGGGCAAGTTCGAAATCCAACTGTCCTTGGCCATTCCCAGCCCCGTCACCTCTCTACTTCCCGCCAGACCTGCGGTACTCGGCCAGAACCTTCACCGCCACATTGCCGATCTTGCCGAAGTGGTCCACCATGTGAGCTCCGGCGCCCCGCAGCGCCTCGACCTTGCCCTGTGCTGTACCTCTGCCTCGGGATACGATCGCGCCCGCGTGTCCGAAACGCACGTCTGATCGAGCGTACCGGCCGGACACGTAGCCAACAAAGGGCTTGGTGAATCCACCCTCCTTGATGAACTCAGCCGCATCCTCTTCCACGCTGGTGCCGATCTCACCGAAGAAGGCCACCATCTCTGTATCGTCGTCCTGCTGGAACTCAGTCAGGAGATCGATCAGGGTAGTGCCGACGAATGCATCTCCGCCCATTCCAATGGCAGTGCTCTGCCCCAGGCCCGCCCTGTTTAGATAGTAGGCCAGCGTCGTGGTGTTGCCACCACTTCTGGAGATCACTCCAACGGGACCGGGCTGGAAGAACTCCTTAGCCAGGTCTGAGCGACCGCCGATCATACCCACGAGACACTTACCCGGGCTGACCAGGCCTATGGTGTTGGGTCCAATGACCCGTGTACTGCCCCGCCTGGCATAGGCGATCACCTCCAGCATGTCCTGCTGGGGCACCCTCTCGGGATGGAGGGTAATGACCCCCATGCCTGCGTCTATGGCTTCGAAAGCCGCGGTCTTCGCGGCTCGAGCGGGCACAAAGATCGAGCTGACCGTGATCCCAGGGTGACGCTCCTTGGCCTCCTCCAGGCTGTTGTATACGGGCACGTCTTCAACGATGCTGCCTCCCCTCCCCGGGGTTACACCCGCCACCACCTTCGTGCCGTATTCCTTCATCAAGCGCACGCGGATTTGCGCTTCTCGGCCTGTGATGCCCTGCACCAGGACCTCGGTGTTCTCATCAATCAGAATCGCCATCACGCCTCCCTCAGGTAGGTAGGTGTTGCTGTCAGGTCCTCAAGGTACTCATCCAGTTTGGGGAGGGGCAACGTAATGACGATGGCCTTCTTGCCATACAGCTCACAGTCCAACTCGCAAGCCAGATCCTCAGTGCAGGCCCCACGCTTCACCTCTTCAAGAGTAGGTTTGAGGGCGGGCACGCCATCCTTCAACTCCAGAATCTGCCCCATCCCTGTGCTGTTGCATATCTTCACGCAGGCCTTGGTCTCACAAGCCCTGCACTTGTCTAGATCTATCCTGATGGTCCCACCGGAGCGGACCTCGAATTCCAGCACACTCATTCAAAGCCTCCCGTCTCACTCTTCCACTCCTTATAGAGGGCGTCGAAGATCTCGGCGGCTTCAATCTCAGCCGTATCCCTGCCCAGAACCCTGGTCCAGCGCCCGTCGCTGATTCCGTGTTGCTTGAAGAGATCTATCGCCACGTCATCCCAGGCACCCCGGAAGACAAGCACGCACGGTATGTTCGGCTGCCCCCCAGAGGCCGGATACAGTTCCTTGAAGGCCTTGATGATGCCCCTGGCGGTGTTGTCCAGCTGTTGGCTCGACACGCAAGAGACAAACACATAACCCTCGATCTGCGGCTGTGACATGATCACCTTGGTGATGCGGTACAGCTTCGAGCCAACCGGGTTGCCGGAACTGTCGCAGAAATTGATGGGATAGTATCCGAGGGGAATCAGCTCGTCCATGGTGGTCAGGCTCGTCCCCGCTCCCACGCAGTCAAATCCCACCGGCACCTTGCCCTCGCCCCTGGCATAGGATGCGTCTGGATCAATCTGCACGAAGTGGACGGAGCCACGGTGGTCGTTCTTGTCTATGGTGCCGGCAGTAATCTCCAAGGCGGTCGCAGCTCTCTCTCCGGCCTCCTCCGCCACTTCGATGTCCAGAGCGGTCTGTCTCGCGAGCGCGTCGTCGTCAACGTCCACCCTTGCATCGACAGCCACCGCGCCATCCGCCGTCAGTGCCAAGGGGTTTATCTCCGCCAGTTTGCAGTCATACTCCCTGTACACACGGTACAGGTTCGTGTAGATGTTAGCGGTCGCGAACATCCGCCGACTATCCAGCGGCCAACCTCTCCGGAGAAGGTTCAGAGCGTCGTAGTAAAAAAAGCCGCGTAGGATGTCGATGGGCATTGTGTAGACGGCCGATGCCTCCGCCTCAGCGGTCTCCTCGATGTTCACTCCACCTCTAAGGGAGAATATGGCCACCGGTTGCCGCGTCGAAGGGTCAGCCGTGACTGCTACATACAGCTCCGCTTCGACGTCCGCCTTCTTCTCGATCAGCAGCTCATTGACCAGCGCTCCGTTGATCCGCTTCGCCAACAACTCATCCACGGCGCGAGCCAGGGAGTCTCGATCTTCTGCGAAGAGGATTGCGCCAGCCTTGCCTCTTCCACCCGCATGAACCTGAGCCTTGACCACGACCGGGAAGCCCAGTTCATCACCGATACCAATGGCCTCGTCCGCGTTCTGTACCACTCTGCCCGCGGGGACCGGAATCCCCATCCGTCGGAACAAGGCCTTGCCTTGATGTTCCAGTAGTCTGGCCATCCAGTAACCTCCTGGGTCACTCTACAAAGATGTGCTCCGGGACGAAGATGTGACCTTCCATGATTCGACGCGCCGTCCGCCCTACCGCTGCGCGTCGCAGGACCGGCTCGGAACTCCCAACGTCAACCTCTGCTTCCACATCAACAACGCCCGAGGGATGTCCGATGCGCACAACATGCGGCCCGGGCGACAAGTCCGCCACCTCTTGTACGATGGTCCCGGGAATCATGGCTGCGGCCCCAGTACACACAGTACCTGTAATGGGATATGCCTTGTGCATTCTCAGCATGAACAATAACCGCGAGACGAAATCCACCTGACTCGAACTCACCGCTTCTCCACTGCCAAAGCTCACGTACCCTTGCGACGGCCCCACCAGAGCGATGAAGGGCACGTAAGGACTCGAACCAGCGGCGTCGCGCCAATCTTCGACCATCCCCACCAGTTTCGCGGCGTGCCCGCGCACTCTCTCCATGGTATCGAGGAGCTGGGTATCGGCGTCTATGTCGGCCGGGGACTCAGTGCCCTGTAAGCCAAATCGTGACGCGTATAGAAAGACGACCGGGTTGCCAGCATCGACAATCGAGACCTCCACCTCTCCGACCCCCTCCACGTCCAGCGTGTCTCTCGCACTACCGGTGGGCAGGATCTGGCCCGTCACAGCGCCCGCCGTATCCGAGAAGTCCAATCCGATCTTGGCACCGGTACCCGGCACGCCATCTATGCGGTAATCTCCGGCCACCACAGCCTCGCCGTCGCTCACCGGGATCTGAGCTACGATGATGCTGTGGGTGTTGGTCTGGTGAATCCTCACGGTGGTGGTCGGCTCCACATCGTCCACTAGACCCTCGTCTATAGCGAAAGGCCCCACCCCCGCCGAGATGTTGCCGCAGTTGCCCACAAAGTCCACGTAGGGTGCGGTGATGCTGACCTGTCCGAAGGTGTAATCTACATCTGCGTCTTCGCGGGTCGGCGGGCCGATGATAGCCAGCTTGCTGGTCAACGCATCGGCACCCCCAATCCCGTCTATCTGCCTGATGTCTGGACTGCCATACATGGCGAGGATCACCCTGTCCATCAGAGCAGGGTCCTTGGGTAGTTCATCCCTCATCACATACAGGCCCCTGCTGGTCCCGCCTCGCATCAGCACACAACGTATGCTTCGCTGCTGTGGCATCTTCGCTATCTCCTTACTTCAGCTCCCCTGGCCCCCGACAATTGCCTTCGCACGTACGCCGTCAAATCGCCAGCGGCGATTATCTCCTGCAGGAACGGGGGCAACGGTTTGAAATCAAACACCACGCCCTTGGAGATATTCTCGATCTTGCCTGCCACCGGGTCTATGCAGACCTCATCGCCGACCTCGATGCCCTCCACAGCGCTGGGGCAGTCCAGCGGCAACAACCCCAGATTGATACAGTTTCTGAAGAAGATGCGCGCAAATGAACTGGCCACTATGCAGGAGACGCCCATCGCTTTCAGAGCTACGACAGCATGTTCCCGGGAACTGCCACACCCGAAGTTTTCTCCGGCCACGATCACGTCACCTTGGGCAAAGCCCTCTGCCAGTTCAGGGTACGCACCCTCGAAGCAGTGTCTCCCCAGCTCCTCGGGATCAGTCAGACTCAGATACCGGCCAGCTATGATCTGGTCGGTGTCCACGTTATCGCCGACTTGCCAAGCTTTTCCCCGCAGCGTGCTCAATCCACAACCTCCCCGGGGTGAGCTATGCGGCCGACCACTGCAGAAGCGGCAGCTACGGCAGGAGAAGCCAGGTAGACCTCGCTCTCTGGGTGCCCCATGCGTCCCACGAAATTGCGGTTGGTGGTGGATACTGCTCTCTCGCCCGTCGCCAGGAGCCCCATATGCCCGCCGAAGCAGGGCCCGCAAGTCGGAGTGCTAACCGCGCCCCCGACCCCCGCGAAGACTTCCAGCAATCCTTCCTTCATAGCTTGAAGATATATCTTCTGTGTGGCCGGGATGACGATCAGCCGGACCCCCCTCGCCACCTGCCTGCCCCGCAGTATTTCCGCCGCCACTCGCAGGTCCTCCAACCGCCCGTTGGTGCAGGAGCCAATAAACACGGCATCTATCGTCACCTCGCCTGCCTCCCGAGCCGGTCTGACGTTGTCAGGGGAAAAGGGGAAAGCCACCTGCGGTTGTAGCCCTTCGCACGCGAACTCCAACGTGGCTGCATACCGCGCGTCGTGATCGCTGCGAAGAGCCTCGTAGGGCCGGGAGGTCCTACCCAGCAGGTACTCCTCGGTCTTGGTACCAGGAGCGATGATTCCGTTCTTAGCCCCCGCTTCGACAGCCATATTGCACATCGTGAAGCGGTCACTCATGGCCAGGTCGTCTATTGTCGGACCACAGAACTCCATGGCTTCATAGAGGGCACCTGCGACGCCAAGCCTGCCCAGCGTGTGCAGTATGAGGTCCTTGCCAGTTACCCATCTTCCTAACTTGCCGTGGTAGTTCAGTCGTAGCGACTCTGGGACCCTGAGCCAGGTCTCGCCCAGGGCCATGGCCGCCGCAATGTCGGTGCTGCCCATGCCCGTAGCGAAAGCGCCCAGAGCACCATAGGTGGTGGTGTGGGAGTCAGCACCCAGGATCACGGTTCCCGGGAGAACCAACCCCTCCTCGGGTAACAAAGCATGGCAGACACCTGACTGACCGCAACCTGGTTCGAAGTAGTGTACCAGGCCCTGGGCTCGTGCGAAGTCCCTCACCATCTTGATCCGATCGGCGGCGGCGTTGTTGGACGCAGGCGCGAAGTGATCGCTGACTGCGACCACTTTCTCAGGGTCGAAGACCCCCGCTGCCCCCATGCGCTCGAACTCCAGAATGCCCAAGGGCAGCGTCACGTCGTGACCCATGACCAGATCGACCTTCACCCGGACGATGTCGCCGGGTGCGACAGCCTCCAGACCAGCAGCCCTCGCAAGTATCTTCTCGGTGATAGTCAAGCCCATGGAGACTACTGTTCACTCCTGTTTGGATGGTCCGATCAAGACTCTTCTGGCCATGGCGATCCCACAGCCGAGCAACTGTGGCCAAGGAGCCACCTCAGGCGAGAGATCCTGGTCCGCTCAGTGCAGCCGGCTGGGCTTGCTCCGCCAGCCGGCCACCCCACACTGTTCCTCCGTACGGCCCCCACTGCACTAATGACAGCGTCACGCCCCGATCTCCAATTATACCTCTTTCTCCTCCGTTGTCAAGCGTCCGTTGTGCGATGCGGGACATGATTACAATTACCGCAAAGACGTTCGCCAGGAAACGACATTGTTCAGTCTATTGAGACAGCGTTGTACAATGGACACTGAGAACTTGACATTGTTGAGACGTCGTTGTATAATCTAGCAAGATTGGTGTACGCCAGTGTTTGTCCTTCTTCCCAAGAAGAGACCTACAGAGACCAGTTTCTCGTGCGAGGAACGGCGCTTGGCAGCCGTTGTCCCACCTTGTGCCGTCGGCCCAACTCTCCTCTCACTGCCGAGCGCCGAACGAGTAGCGTGGCCCCCAGGTTGGGCGCCGCCCCGAGGGGCCTCGCTGGCCCCAACTTCTGTAACGAGAGGGATGATATCTAATGAAGACTGACTCATTGAGAGGAAGAGACTTCCTCACTACTGCTGACTTCAGCCGAGAAGAGATCCAGACCATCATCGATGTAGCCCTGGATCTGAAGATGCGCTTCGCGGTCCGTGAGCCTCACAGGCTGCTACAGGATATGACGCTTTTTATGATCTTCTACGGCATGTCGCTGCGCACCAGGAACAGCTTTGAGGCTGGCATGACCCAACTCGGAGGACATGCTCACTACCTCTCCCCGGGCGAGATCTATACGCCCGCGCTGGATGACGAGCTTCGAGAGTACAGAACGGAGAGCGTGGCGGACGTCGCTCGCGTGCTCAGTCGCATGGGTCATGGCATCGCCATTCGTTGCTTCGGGCAAGCTGTAAACTGGGTCTACGGCGCGGGCCAGGCTGTCTTGGACGGATTCGCCAAATGGTCAGACATCCCCGTCATTAACATGGAATCGGACATGTACCATCCATGCCAGGGGATGGCCGATATCCTGACCATGAAGGAGAAGCTTGGGCAGCTGGACGGCAAGAAGTTCGTGATGAGCTGGGCCTACTCGCCTCGCTCCCAGAAGCCGCTCAGTGTTGCCCACAGCGCCCTGCTGGTCACCAGCCAGATGGGCATGGACGTAACCGTCGCCTATCCAGAAGGCTTCGACCTCGACCCCATGGTAATGGAAAAGGTACAGGCTAACGCGGATAGGTACGGCCGCTCCGTCGAGATCGCCCACGACATGAAGGAAGCCGTTCGCGGGGCAGATGTCGTCTATGCCAAGAACTGGACCTCGCGCCACTTCTTCCCACCGGAGACCGACGCTCCCCAGCCCGAGGAGGTTCAGAAGCTCTTCGAGGAGAACCGACACTGGATGTGCGACGAAGACACTATGAAGCTGGCCAACAGCAACGCTTCCTACATGCACTGCCTTCCCGCCGACCGCAACTTCGAGGTCACCAGTGCAGTCATGGATGGGCCTCAGTCGGCCGTCTTTGACCAGGCCGAGAACCGTTTGCACGCACAGAAAGCTATCATGGCCCTCACCATGGGGGGCTAGAAAACGCCACTACCCGTTGATGAAAGGGAGGATTGCCTAACATGCCGATCCAATCCGTGAACAGAGCCATTTCGATACTCAACGCCTTCAGTATCAACGAGCCCCAGTTGGGCGTGACCGAATTGAGTCACAGGCTTGGTCTCCACAAGAGCACCGTCCACCGTCTGCTCGCTTCTCTGCAGAAGGGCGGTTTGGTGGAGCGGGACCCACGCAACCGCAAGTACAGTCTGGGCATACGGCTGATAGAGCTTGCCGGGACGATGCTCAACAGCCGCAACGTTCCACAAGTAGTGCGCCCGTACCTGCACTACCTGGCGGACGCCGCTGAGGAGCTCACCTATCTCGCCTATCTCGTGGGGGATGAGGTGCTCAACGTAGAACAGATACCCGGCCCTCACCTGGTACAGTCGGTAGGCTGGCAAGGCAGACGCACTCCCTTGCACAGCACTTCCGCTGGCAAGATCTTCCTGGCCTACATGCCGGAGAAGGAGCTGGAGCGAGTGCTTGAGAAGGGGCTGTCTGGAACAACCTCCAAGACCATCACCGATCCAGCCGACCTGAGATATGAGTTGGAGCGGGTGCGCGAACAGGGCTACGCCACGTCATTTGAGGAACTGGAGGAGGGCACCAACGCCATCGCCGTGCCCATCACCAGCCCCAATGACGAGGTAATCGCAGCCATCGGCGTGGTTGGACCCTCCTATCGCTTCACGCCAGAGAGATCCATGAGCCACCTGGACGTGATCAGGAGCGTGGCCAGAGAGGTCTCCCACCGGTTGGGCAATTCCCTGTTCAAGCCCTAAGCGCCCGGCTCTTCCGACGAGAAGCTTCAAATGGCTCGATCCTTGTCATCCGCTTCGCCCTTTATCCCAAGCGCGAAGAAAGGAAAAGCCAAGGTGCGGGTAGCAGGAAGATACGCCATCACCATGGGCCCAAGAGGCGTGGTGGCGGATCCCATCATCGAGATAGAGGGCAATCGTATCAAGAGCATCGATAGTCAGCCTGGCTCACAGGCAGACTTCTGGGTCGACGGCATCATACTGCCGGGCCTGATCAGTACCCACACTCATCTCCATGGTCTCGTGGCCTACGGTCACCCCGTTCCGCCTCCGGCCGGCTTCTGGCCTTTTCTCAAGGAATGGTGGTGGCCCTTGGTGGAGGATGTGCTCACGGCGGAGGACGTGGAGAGCCTGGCGGCCTATGCAGCGCTCCTGCACGTGAAATCGGGATACACATGCTTCTGTGACGTCATGGAGGCACCTTATGCAGAGGCTGGCTTCATGATGCGAGAGGCCGCGGCCATCGACGCGACCGGCGCTCGGGCGTTCGTGTCTAATGAAGCGACCGAGCGAGCCGGCCCGGAGATTGCTCAGAAGCTTCTCGAAGAGAACGCTGCCCTGCTGGATCTATCGGGTCGCGTGCAGGGTTTGATGAGCGTGCACACCACCTTCTCCTGCAGCGGAGACTTCATACGCAAGGCCAAAGAGACAGCGCGCGACAAAGACGCGCTTTTCCAACTCCATCTGTCCGAGGGGACCTACCACGTCCAGGATACTCAGGAGCGATTCGGCAAGAGGCCGGTTCCCTATCTGGATGACCTGGGAGTGCTGGACGAGATGACCATCGCCTCTCAGAGCGTACATCTCACGGAAGATGAGATAGAGACTCTGGCAGCGAGGGAGGTCAACGTCTCCCACAATCCCATCTCCAACATGGAGATTGGCACAGGCGCCGCGCCGGTTGCACAGATGTTGGAGCGCGGAGTGAACGTCACTCTAGGTGACGATGGGTTCGTCAGAGCGTTCGACCCCTTCATCAACATGAGCACCACCTTTTTGTTGCACGCCTTGACAACAGGGGGTGGCCACGTGGGCACCCAGGATGTGCTCGCCTTCTTGACCACCAATGCCGCCCGCGCACTGCGGTTGGAGGCCGGTTCTATTGAGGAAGGCAATCTGGCCGACTTGGTGCTGCTGGAGGATAGCTCCCCTGCCCCCCTGGGCCCTGAGAACGCCATATACCACACGGTACTTGGCGCAGCGTCAGGCGATGTGAGGGCCGTCATCGTGGACGGACAAGTGGTCATATACAGGGGTGTGGCGCAGTTGGTGGATGAGGAGCAACTCAAGCACAGATCGATGGACACCATTCATAGACTCTGGAAAGGGAGTGCATAGACCCAACGCGAGAGCAAGGAGACCTTACGCATGAGTGGAAGGACGACCGCTGCACGGCTCTCCCCGGAGGAGAGGGTGAAGGGCTTCGAGGAAATTGAAAGAACTCTGACGCCTGTGCAAGCGACTATCGAGGCCTCCCGTTGCCTGATGTGCGAAGATGCCCCGTGCAACAAGGGGTGTCCAGCAGGAATAGATATCCGCAGTTTCATCCGCAAGATCAGATTCAATAACATTTGGGGCGGGATCAGAATACTGAGAGAGGCGAATATCTTCTCAGGCGTGTGTGGGAGGGTGTGTCCCACTGACGCGCTGTGCGAGGAGCAATGTCGAAGCCAGGTACTGACGGAGCCTATCAACATCGGCGCTTTGCAGAGGTTCCTCACCGACTTCGAGGCAGACCTTGGGGCGAGGAAGAGAGTTGCCGCCGAGAAGCTTCCCCACAAGGTAGCCATCGTTGGCAGCGGTCCAGCCGGACTGGCGGCAGCCAACGAACTGGCCCTGCTTGGGTATGCGGTCACCGTCTTCGAGGCGTCATCCCGTCTGGGAGGGGCCATGACCGCTGCCATCCCATCTTTCAAGCTGCCCAACAGCGTTGTCGAGGCCGAGATAGATCTGATCAGTGAGCTGGGCGTCGAGTTCAAGCCGGATACTCCGCTCAACGATGACCTGACCATAGATGATCTCTTCGAGCGAGGATACGAGGCTGTCTTCATCGCTGTTGGTCTTGGCAAACCCTTTCCACTTGAAATAGAGGGTGAAAACCTCCAGGGTGTCTATTCGGCAATGGAATTGCTGGCGGCGGCTAAGGGACTGCACGGATCACAATCGACGAAGGTAGGCAAGAACGTCATCGTCATCGGCGGCGGGAGTGTGGCCGTGAACGCCGCCACCTCAGCTCTCCGTTTGGGCGCTGAGCGAGCGACCCTCGTCTGCCTTGAGGCACCGGATGAGATGCCAGCTTTCTCCGAGGACGTGGAGTTGGCCTGGAGGGAAGGCGTGGAATTCCTGACCAGGGTGCGGCCTGTCAGATTCCTCCACAACGGCAAGGACGGCGTCGCCGGAGTGGAAGGCGTTCGCATTGACTGGAAAGAGCCCGGCGAGTTCGTCCCCGAGAACGCGGTGGACGTGGAAGGTTCCATGCTCACGCTTCCGTGCGACAATGTGATCGTCGCCATCGGGCAAGGCCCTGACGACAACGCCATCATGCAGTTCCAGAGCCTGAAGACCAACGTCCGTGGATACCTGCTCGTGGATGAGGACACTCTGATGACTTCCCGACCCGGGGTGTTCGCGGGCGGAGACGTGCTGCACAACCCCATCTCCCGTACCGTCGTTCAAGCTGTGGCCTACGGAAAACACGCAGCCCACTCCATCCACGACTACCTGAATGGAACCAATCAGTAGAGGGAGTTGGATGATGTATCAGGAACCCGAAGTAGACCTGTCAGTGGAGTACTGTGGCATCCGGTTCGAGAACCCTTTCGTTCTCTCCTCCGCGCCGCCGTCGGACAGCTACGAGATGGTCAAGAGGGCGTTTGACGCCGGCTGGGCTGGAGCCATCATGAAGACCACCTCGGTTGAGAGCTACCAGGTCGACATTAGTTACCCCATCATGACCAGCATGGACTACGAGGAGAAGAAAGGGGTAGCTCTGGGCAACATAGACAACATCTCCGAATGGCATATGGACGTCATGGAGGATGCGGTCCGTAGATTGAAGGACGAATTCCCCACGAAAGTGGTGGGCCTGAGCCTGTGGGGCACCACCAACAGGGATCACTGGGAGGAACTGACCAAGCGTTCCGTGGATGTGGGAGCCGATCTGGTGGAGGTGAGCATGTCCTGTCCCACCGATTCCCCCTTTGCCAGAGCATCGTTGATGGTTGGCCAGGTCCCGGATGACGTCAAGCGAGTACTCGGTTGGGTGAAGGAACGCTCCGGCAAGATGCCGGTAGTCGCCAAGCTGACGTCGCAGGTGACGGATATAGCGGAGATCGTCGAGGCCGTGGAGGAAGCAGGTGGCGACGGCGTGTGTGCCAGCGACACGGTCCATGGATTGCTGGGGATAGACCTCGACACATTCATCCCCAATCCGAGCATTAACGGCAAGTCGACGTTCTGCGGTGTGAGCGGACCAGTGGTCAAGCCCATCACCCTCAGGACGCTGGCCATGATCGCCAAAGGCTCGGGCATCCCCTTGGCAGCGAGCGGCGGAGCAACCACCTGGCAGGACTGTGCTGAATACATGCTCGTTGGTGCGTCTACCGTGCAATTCTGCACCGCGGTCATGCATTATGGTTATGACATCGTTGAAGACCTCCAAGAGGGTCTAGCGTACTTCCTGGAGCACAAGGGCTTGAAGAGCTCAAAGGATCTCGTGGGCAAGGCCTTGCCTAACATCGTCGCCCACGGCGATCTGCTGGTCAAGAAGGATGTCGTGACCAGCATTGACGAGGCGATCTGCACCAAGTGCGGCATGTGCTACTACGCCTGTCGCGACGGTGGACACCAAGCCTACGAACTGGCCGAAGACGGACTACCCAAACCAGACCCGGACAAATGCTACGGCTGCGCGCTGTGCGTGGAAATCTGCCCTGTGGAGTGCATCTCCCTCGTTCCCAGACGCTAGCTAAGGGAATGAACTCCTTGGCACCTGCGAGAGAAGCTATGCCTGAGATGGAACTGAACCTCACCGTCAACGGAGAATCCATGGTGGCGCACGCGCCGCCAGAGATGAACTTGCTGACCTTCCTGAGGGAAAGGCTGAGGCTCACCGGGGCAAAGAATGGCTGCTCCGAAGGGACTTGCGGCGCATGCACGGTCCTCGTCGATGGTCAGCCGGTACGATCTTGCCGGAGGAAGATGAAGGATCTAGACGGCAGCGCGGTAACCACCATCGAGGGCCTTCCCATTGACGGCAAGCCGCACCCCCTTCAGAAGGCCTTTGCCCGTCACGGTGCACCCCAGTGTGGATTCTGCACTCCGGGCATGATACTCACCGCGAAGGCCTTGCTGGATGAGAATCCAAACCCCACCCGTGAGGAGATGAAGCGTGCCCTGAATCCCGTGCTCTGCCGATGCGGATCCTACCCAGCCATCTTTCGGGCCATTGAGGACGCCTCCAGGGAAACGGCTGGCGCCGGAGCGCCGAAACCAGTCATCACGGTCGATGTCGTGGGCGCAGTGGTGGAGAAGAAGGATGCGCTGGACAAGGCACTGGGCACCCTGAAGTACGGGGCCGACATGGTGCCCGACGGCGTCCTCTGGGGCAAGGCGCTGTGGAGCGCCCATCCCCATGCAGCCATACTGAGTATCGACACCACGACGGCAGAGATGATGCCAGGAGTTCACACCGTTCTCACGGCCAAGGACGTTCCCGGCGACAACGTCTACGGGCCCATGGTCCGTGACGCTCAAGTCATGGCCATGAATAAGGTTCGCTTCGTGGGCGAACCCGTGGTGGTCGTCTTTGCCGAGACCGAGGAGCAGGCAGAGGCTGCCAGAGATGCCTGCCAGATGGAATATCGGCCTCTGCCAGGCGTCTTCACCCCTGAGCAAGCCCTCACACCGGACGCACCTCAGATCCACCCCGAGGGCAACATTCATCACGTAGCTCAGGTACGGAGGGGTGACACTGAAAAGGGCTTCCGCGAAGCGCACGCAGTCGTGGAGGGGACGTATACCACGCCGTTCATAGAGCATGCCTACCTGGAGCCGGAAGCTGGCCTGGCTGAGCCCACCGAAGGCGGCGGTGTGAAGGTAATGATGAACACCCAGTACCCCTTCGGTGATCAAAGGCAGATAGCAGACGCCCTGGGCGTCGATGCCGAGAAGGTACACGTCGTGCAGATACCGGGGGGCGGCGCCTTCGGAGCCAAGAACGACATCACGTTGCAGATCATGCTCGCCATGGGCGCCTTGAGCACGGGCAAACCCGTGAAGATGGTCCTCACTCGCGGTGAGTCGCTGCGAGTCCATGTGAAGAAGCACGCCGTCGCGGCCCACTACAGGATGGGGGCCACCAAGGACGGCAAACTCGTGGCCTTGCAAGCAGAGCTGCTCCTCGACACGGGAGCTTACGGCTCTTGGGGCATCGAGGTTACAGAACAGGCGACAGTCTTTTCCACCGGCCCCTACGACATTCCCAACGTACACGTCGATTCCACTGCCGTGTACACCAATAACATCCCTTGCGGGGCGATGCGCGGTTTTGGTATTAACCAGGTGACCTTCGCCGTGGAGTCTCAGCTAGACGAGCTAGCTGAGAAGCTGGATATGGACCCGTTCGCCATCAGGCGCATCAACGCCATGAGGCCGGGTTCCACCACCAGCACGGGACAGGTACTGGGCTCCAGCGTCGGTATGCTGGAGACTCTGGAAGTCGTGGAGAAGGAACTCGCTGCCCTGCCGCCTGTCGATTCCGAAGGGCGAAAGATCGGTGTAGGGGTGGCCTCGTGTTTCAAGAACGTAGGGCTGGGCCTTGGGGCCAATGACGTGGGTCGCGCCACGGTCGAACTGCTGCCAGATGGCAGGGTGCTGGTCCAGGTCGCCGCCTGCGAAGTGGGCCAGGGTTCTATGACCGTTGCAGCTCAAATGGCTGCTCAGGTGCTGCACCTCCCGTACGATTCGGTTGAAGTCATGTACGGCGACACAGGCGGCCCTCTCGACACCGGGCCCACCTGCGCGTCTCGAACCACGTTCGTTACGGGAAACGCAGTGGTCGCTGCGAGTGAGAGATTGAAGGACCTGCTTTCAGACTACGTGGCCGAGGAGTACGAGGTTCCCCGTGAGAAGCTTGAGTTCGGTGGAGGAGCCTTCGTTGACACCACAACAGGCGACCAGTTGCTCAGTCTGGCCGAGCTGGCGGAGAAGGCACAGGAGCGGGGACAGGCCTTCAGCGGCCAGGGCCAGTACACCGTGCCCAAGACCTACATGACCGCCGCAGCCCTGACGGAGAAGAAACCGGACGACTACACCAACTACATCGCCTTCGGGTTCGGCACCCAGGCCGCGCGAGTAGCGGTGGATGAGAGAACCGGCGCCGTCGAGGTATTGGATGTCGTGGCCTGCCACGACGTCGGCAAGGCCATCAACCCTCAGAATGTGCGACTCCAGATCGAGGGCAGCGTGATGATGGGGATGGGATACGCCCTCTCCGAGGAGTTCAAGATGGAAGAGGGCTGGAACGCAACGGACACCTTGGGCAAATGCGGAGTCCCTCGCTCTCGGCAGACGCCCAACGTCGTCGCTTCTGTAGTCGAGGCGGCCGATCCCAATGGGCCTTTTGGGGCCAAAGGCCTGGGTGAGATTGCGTCACTGCCCACGGCCCCCGCCATCCTCAACGCCATCCACGATGCGACGGGAGTGCGCATCTACGATCTGCCCGCAAGGAAATCGCGGGTCCTTGAGTCTCTAAAGGAGACTGCGGACCGCTAAAGCAAGTTTGGGGCCGGCTTCGCGTCCCGCATGAGCCGAAGCCCAGACGAAGGAGAGCAGATCATGAGTGAGGTTGACCTGAAGACCCGCATCGGTAGCCTGGAACTGGAGAACCCGTTCATTCTGGGAGCCGGTCCTCCTGGCATCACTGGGGAATCTCTCAAGAGGTTCGCTGCCACGAAACCCGGGGCGGTGGTCACCAAATCGATTGGCGTCAAGCCATCGCCCGGCCAGAAGTTGAGCCTAACACGCAGCGCCCTCAGCGAAGACACGCTGGTGCTGACCGATCCCTGGTCGTTCAAGACCTTTGAACAGTGGGTAGAGAAGGAGATCGGCGTTGCACAGGAAGGCGGGGTGCCCGTGATCATCAGCCTCCAGGCCGTCACGGACACTCCCGCTGATGACATCAAGCGCATGGCTGGCCGTGCAGAGGAGGCGGGTGTGGCGGCCATCGAGCTATCCGCCTTTGGCTCTGCGCCCAACGTGGTAACGGGCGAGGGCATCGGGGCGGTGCAAGACGCGAGGCGCACCTATGCCGTGGCCAAGGCCGCCAAGGAGTCTGTGAGCGTCCCTGTTATAGTGAAGCTGCTGCCAGAGCCTTCGAACCTGGAGGACCTGGTGAAGGCGGCTGAGGATGCCGGCGCAGACGCCATCGCCTCCAGAGACACCATCTTCCCCGCCATCGGTTTCGACATCTACAGCAGAGAACCTGCCCTGGCCCGTAACATCGGCACCTGGATGCCCGAGCTATCCGGCCGGTCCATCAAAGAGGTGGCGCTGGGCTACGTGGTGGAGATACTCCGGCGCACGGAGTTGCCCATCATCGGCCTGGGGGGAGTCGCTAGTTGGCAGGACGCGGCAGAGATGGTTATCGCCGGAGCCACCGGCATTGGGGTCTGCACTGCCGCCATGACTCACGGACCCGACATCTTCACACAGCTCAAGAAGGGTCTGGCGGCGTACCTCCAGGACCAGAACGTCACCTTGGACGATCTCCGAGGGACCGGACTGGAAGGCATGGAGAGAGTCAACAAGCGCGGTCTGGCTGACTTGTTGGTGGAGATTGATGCCGACGAGTGTACGCTGTGCGGGACCTGCTCCACCGTATGTCAGGTGCAGGCGCCTCAGGAGCGAGAGGAGGCTTACTGGATAGACCCGGTCATCTGTGTGAGGTGCGGCTTCTGCGTGCACTACTGTCCTGTCGAGTGCATCGAGGTCAAGGAGCTATAGCGAACCGGGGAGGAAAACTACGTGAGCAAAGTCAAGATCGCCGTGGTACAACCGAAATCCTATCTGCGCTACGCTGCGGGTCGCGTGCTTGATGATCCCACCGCCCCCGAGGAGCAGAACCTCGCCCTGGCCTTCGACTACATAGAGGAAGCCACGGGCAACGGAGCGCAGTTGGTGTCTTTCCCAGAGCTGTATCCCGGACCTTCGCCAGGATCGGACGCGCTAGACTACGACGCCGTCGTGGGCGGGATGCGGCGGAAGGCCAACGAGCAGGGTGTGTATGTACTCTTCGGCGGAGCAAAGCAGGAGGCCCAAGGCTTCTACAACCTCTATCACCTGGCAGACCCCCACAAGGACAGCCTCTTCACATACGAGAAGATAGTTCCGGCCATGAACGAAGAGACGATGTTCAGGGGCAATGAGCCAGGCCTGGTCGACACGGATCTCATGAACATCGGCCTCCTCATCTGCTGGGAGGCCTGGTTCCCTGAGCTGGCCAGAATCCTCGCCATGCGAGGAGCGGACATTGTCTTCTTCCCTACCGGCGGCCTGATCTACGAACTCCACGACGTCTGGAGAGCGATCCTCCAGGCAAGGGCAGCTGAGAACACCATATACACAGCATCGGCGGTGAACATCTGGGGAGTCGAAGCTGGCATGAGCTACGTCTTCAGCCCCGAGGGCGAGGTGGCCGGACTGACCTCGGAAGGCATTAGCTACGCCGAGATCGACCTCGATCGCCTGCACCGCATGCGAAGTGAGGATGAGGAGTTCACCGTGCCCAAGGTGTACCGCACCATTCCCGGTACTCTCCGTGTCCTCGACGACAAGCTGCCAACGCTCTACCAGCAGACCACCAAAGCATATCTCGACAACAGGGAGGCCTAGATTGAGCATTCTGATCAAGGGCTGCAATGTGCTGGATGAAACCCAGCCCGATGGATATGCTTCCAACCAGAACATCCTCATCGAGGGGAACCGGATATCCAAGATCACCCACGAGAGGGTCTCAGAGAAAGGCGTCGATCGGGTATTGGAGGGCCAGGACAGGCTGGCCATTCCCGGCTTCGTCAATGCCCACACGCATTCTCCCGAGAACTTCCCCAAAGCCACCAAGGAGAAACTGCCCCTCGAGCTGTGGCTGCAGGATCTGTTCCTCATCGGAGGCTACTCCCCCAGGGACATCTATCTGGCCGCCATGCTCGGTGCGATGGAGATGCTGAAGACCGGCACCACCTCGGTTCTGGACCATCTGTGGATGGGTGACGGCCTTGCTCCAGAAGGTCTGGACGCGGCCATGCAAGCCTACGCCGATTCGGGTATCCGGGGCGGGGTAGCGCCTTTGATCGAAAACGACGACCAGGTGATGCAGGCCGCCGCGGCCGTCCGTCCCAATCTTCAACCCTTGCTGGACAACCACGAGTCTATGAGCGCCAGCGAGTATATCGAGCTCCTGGATGGGTTCTTCAGCAAGTGGCATCGCGCGGAAGACGGCAGACTCCTTTGTTTTGCCGGCCCATCCGGCTTCCAGTGGTGCAGCGACGAGCTTCTCCAGGGCTCTCTGGACGTGGCGAGACGCCATGGGGGTGGCTGGCACATGCATCTCGTGGAGACCAAGGTGCAGGCCATGGTCTGCTTCGAGCTGTACGGCAAGTCCGCGACAGCGGCCATGAAGGAACGAGGTCTCCTCGGACCCGAAGTCTCTCTGGCCCATAGTGTTTGGCTGGACGATGCCGATCTGGACACGCTAGCAGAAAGCAATAGTCGAGTGGTTCATAACCCAGCCAGTAATCTGAGGATAGGCAGCGGGTTCGCTCCGATCATCGAGATGTTGGAGCGAGGTATCACGGTTGCCTTGGGCACTGACGGGTCGGCCAGTAGCGACAATCAGATCATGTTCGACGCGATGAAGCTGGCCGCCCTGATCCACAACTTGAGAAGCACCGATCACCGACGGTGGCCCTCCTCAAGAGACGTGGTGCGCATGGCCACCGCCAATGGCGCGGCCGCGCTGGGTATGGAAGGTGACCTGGGCGAGCTCAGGCCCGGCAAGCTGGCAGACATCGTGCTCCTGGACACCAAGACCCTGCTCTTCACTCCCTTCAACGACGCGTTCCGACACCTGTGCTATGCGGAGAACGGGTCTTCGGTGCACAGCGTGATAGTTGACGGTAGGCTGGTCGTGGAGGGAGGCCGCGTACTCACGGCGAATGAAGAAACCATCGCCGAGGAGGCGCGGGACGCCTGGCAGCGCATGTATCGGGAGTTACCCGGCTTGCGGGAAAAGACTGAACCGCTAGTGCGGGAGTTCGAGCTGTACCAGCAGGAGATGATGAACAGAGACTTCTACCTCAATAGGTACTGAGTGTTTGTGGATCGCGGAGCATGGAGAGATGATTACTCGGGCATCGAGAAGGGTCACCAACTCAGATGGGGTGATCACGAGAAGCTAGCCTACGTGCAGGTCCACAACAGGATGGTGGAACGGATAGCCGCTGTCTTTCCCGCATCGGTGAGGAGCTCAACGTGCCTTGGTACAGGTAGGCCGACGGTGATGAACACCGGTTGGCCCCAACATTCATGCGCTACCCACAAGGAGGTCAATTATGAGTGACGAGGGATTAACACGAGACATAGTAAACAAGAGCCACAAGTACAACTTTTTCTCCTGGGCGGTGCAATCCCAGGCGAAGCCCATAGCCCTGGAGAGCGGCGAGGGCTGCTACTTCTGGGATATGGAGGGAAACCGGTATCTGGATTTCATCTCCCAGCTAATGTGCACCAACGCTGGGCATCAGCATCCCAAGATCATCGCTGCCATCAAGGAGCAAGCTGACAAGCTCTACTTCGCCGCACCCAAGTTCACCACTCAGGTCAGAGCAGAGTTGGCCGAGTTACTGGCCGAGATAACGCCTGACAACTTGACCAAGGTCCTTTTCACGCTGGGCGGCGCCGAGTCGAACGAGAACGCCATCAAGTTCGTGCGGCACTACACAGGCAAGTTCAAGATCATCGCCCGGTATCGAGCCTATCACGGAGCCACCCACGGAGCCATGTCCCTGTCTGGGGACATCCGGAGGACCAAGATTGAGCCGGGTATCCCCGGTATTGTGCACGTGCCTGACCCCTACTGCTATCGTTGCTCCTTCCACCAAGAGAGGGAGACCTGCAATCTGGAGTGTGTCAGCTACATAGAAGAAGTCATCCACTACGAGGACCCGGATAGTATTGCCGCCATCTTCATGGAGGGCGTGACCGGAAGCAACGGTATCTTCGTCCCCAGGGATGACTACTGGCCAGCTGTGAGGTCCCTGTGCGACAAGTACAACATCCTCCTGGTCTCCGATGAGGTGATGAGCGGCTTCGGCAGGACCGGCGAGTGGTTCGCGGTGGACAACTGGGACGTCAAACCGGATATCATCACCATGGCCAAGGGGCTCAGCGGTTCAGCCTTGCCCCTGGGCGCAGTAGCCGTATCTAATGAGATCGCCGAGTACTTCTGGGATCGGATGCTGTGGATGGGGCTCACCTACAATGGGCATCCCATGTCCTGCGCTGCTGGCCTCGCTGCTGTCAAGGTCTATCGGGATGAGGGGCTGATCGAGAACAGCGGGAAGATGGGCCAGGTAATGAAGGCCGAACTCGCGAAGATGCAGGACAGGCACCCCTCCATCGGCGAGTTCCGTTCCATCGGGCTGTTCGGCGTTATCGAACTGGTGAAGCACAGGGATACCAGGGAGCCAATAGTAGACTGGATGTCCGGCGAGACAGAGTTGATGAACCGGCTCTACCAGGAACTGATGAAGAGAGGTGTGTACACCTTCCTCACCCGCAACTGGATCTTCATGGCACCGCCCTTGATCGTCACCGAGAAGGAGCTGAAGGAAGGTCTTGCTGCCATAGACGACGTTCTGAGTATTGCCGACAAAGCTGTGAAGTAGCAAGTGATTGGAGGGATGCTATGCCATATGCGTACGCCGGCAGGCTTCTACGACTTGACCTGAGCTCAAGTGAATGGCGCGTTCAGGACATCGAGGATTCCCCGGTAGAGGAGTACCTCCTTGGAGCAGGGCTGGCGGCGAAGATCTACCATGACGAGATGGATCCTTCACGGGGTCCCCTTGATCCTGAGAGTAGCCTGATCCTGATGATCGGCGCCCTCTCGGGCACCGTACTGCCGACGTCCTGTCGCCTCTGCATCTGCGGCCGCTCTCCCCTGACGGGCATATGGAACGAGGCGACGGTAGGCGGATACTGGGCAGCGCAGCTGCGCGCCGCCTCCTACGATGGGCTAGTGCTCACAGGGCGAGCCGAGGAACCTGCGTACATCTGGATCGCCGACGATACGATCGAGATCAGGCCAGCCGGCCACTTGTGGGGCCTGGACACCCACGAAACCGCCGACAAGATCCGGGAGGAAACCGATTCCAAGACCGAGGTCGCCTGCATCGGCCCTGCCGGCGAGAACCTGGCCGGCATGGCAGCCGTGATGTTCGGTGGCAAGGACTCCCGAGCCGCCGGCCGTGGCGGCATGGGGGCTGTCATGGGATCGAAGAACCTGAAGGCGGTTGCCGTCAGGGGCTCCCAGACGCCAGAGTACCACGACCGCAAGGGTCTGCTGGAGAGCGTTCGCGAGGCCAACGCTTTCATCAAGGAGAACTCCCTGGGCATGACCCAGTTCGGAACCTCAGGCGGCATCATCACCACCGAGAAGGTGGGCGACCTGGCTATCCAAAACTGGCGCCTGGGTAGCTGGGAAAAGGGGGCGCCCAAGATCACCGGCGAAAGGATGGCTGAGACTATCGTCACCGGGAACTACCGGTGTCATGCCTGCCCTATCGGATGCGGTCGTGAGATCGAGATCAAAGAGGGTCCTTACGCCGGACTCGTCGGCTCAGGCCCAGAGTACGAGACCATCGTCGGCTTTGGCCCCTTATGCCTGAACGACGACCTGGAGAGCATCGCGGCCATGAACGATCTATGCAATCGTTATGGCCTGGACACCATCTCGGCCTCTGGCACCATCGCTTTCGCCATGGAAGCCTGGGAAAAAGGCCTTCTCGATGTGGAGAGCACCGGAGGGCTGGACCTCTCCTGGGGCAACACCGACAGCATGATTCGCCTCATTGACATGATCGCCAACAGAGAAGGGCTGGGAGATGTCCTCGCTGATGGCACCAGGTCCGCCGCAGAGCGCCTGGGCCACAATTCCATCGAATGGACCGTTCAGGTCAAAGGTCTGGAATTGCCCTACCACGACCCCAGGGCCTTCACCAGCATGGCCCTTGGCTACGCCACCGCCAACCGGGGCGGCGATCATCTGGAAACCATGAGCTACTGGCACGAATACGGCAAGGAATGGCCAGACCTGGGGTACGTCGACCCCCCCGATATGCTGGTCAGCGAAGGCAAGGCCAGGATGGTCTACGACTTTCAGAACTTCATGGGGGTTTTCAACGGCCTGGGGCTGTGCAAGTTCATTGCCAAGGGCGGCGTAGGGCCGCAGCTTGTCGCCGATTGGGTGAATCTGGCCCTGGGCTGGGACTGGGGTGCGCAAGACGTCCTCCTCACCGGCGAGAGACTATTCAATCTCAAGCGCCTGATCAACGTGCGGTGGGGCGTGAGCCGCAAGGATGACATCTTGCCCCTGCGCATGCTTGCCCATGCTCGACCTTCTGGAAGCGCCAAGGGTAACCTTCCGCATCTGGGCAAGATGCTCTATGAGTACTATGCGGTGCGGGGTTGGTCTGAGGAGGGCATCCCGACGAAAGAGAAACTCGAGGAACTGGGCCTGTCGAACCTCGACTAACCACAAACGAGAATGGCGCAGGCAGTCAGGTGCACGCAGACCTGAGGCCGCCTGTCGACCGCCACCAGCCGGCCTCCGTGATGCGGACACCTGGCTGAGTTACAGTGCGATGTCGCAAGAATCAAGAGTTCTGAACAACAGAAGGGAGACTACCACTCATGGATCTCGCCACGATGAGTCTATACATTGAAGAAGACGCCGAGTACGTATCTCAGACTGCCCCTCCACCCAAGAGAAGGGTCGTAGAAGAAGCCCACGGTTGTACAGTCACCATGGCCGATGGCACAGAGTACCTGGACCTCATCGCCGGCATTTCGGTGAACAGCGTCGGCGCGGCCAATCCCGAAGTGGCGGCGGCCGTGAAAGAGCAGGTGGACAAGCTTACCCACGCCATGGTCTTTGGGGTCTACGTCGTGCCGGTGCAGGTGGATACCGCCAAGCTCCTGGCCCAGATCACCGGCCCGAACCTCCAGCAGACCTTCTTCACCAACAGCGGTACGGAAGCGATCGAGGGAACCTTGAAGCTGGCTCGCAAGTACACCGGCCGCAAGAAACTGCTCACTATGGAGAGAGGGTTCCACGGGCGCACCTTCGGGTCGCTCTCGGTGACCTGGCGGGAGGTGTACAGAAAGCCTTATGAGCCTCTGGTGCCCATGGTGGAGTTCATCCCCTTCAGCGACATCAAGGCCGCCGAGCAGGCCATCGATGACGAGACCGCCGGCGTGATCATCGAGCCCATCCAGTCGGAGGGCGGCGTCCGTGTACCGGACGACGAGTATATGCCCAGGCTCCGAGAACTCTGCACAGAGAGAGGCGCGCTGTTGATCTTCGACGAGGTCCAGACCGGCCTCGGGCGCACCGGCAAGTGGTTCTGCGGAGAACACTGGGATGTCTGGCCCGACGTGCTGGCGCTGGGGAAGGCCATAGGCGGCGGTCTGCCCATGGGGGCCTTCATGAGCAGCCGCGAGATTCTGTCTACCTTCTACAAGCCCTCCAAATCACACATCACTACCTTTGGGGGCAACGCGGTTGTCTGCGCAGCGTCAAAGGCAGCCATCGAATTCATGATCAGAGAGAAACTCCCCGACAACGCAGCCGAGAGAGGGAAGCAGATGACGGAAGGACTCAGAGCCCTCCAGCAACGTTTCCCCTTCATCAAGGATGTGCGCGGCAAGGGACTCCTCATCGGCCTCGAACTGGATGATGCCGGAAGGACGGAACGCTTCTCCAATGAGGCCGAGGAAAGGGGAGTCCTGCTAGGCTGGAGCATGTACGCCGAGGCCACGGTCCGCCTCGCTCCGCCACTGATCATCACGGCCGAACAAATTGACAAGGGGCTCTCCATCATAGAGGAAGCGTTGTCGGCGGTCAGCTAGCGAGCTTGGGCCACCAAGAGCCCGCACGGGGAGGACCATTGCCCCCCGCTACCGGAAGAAAGGAACTGAGCAAATGAAAGGTGAGTTCAGCACGAGCAAGGTATTCGAGCCCATCACCGTGGGCATGCTTGAGATCAAGAACCGCATAGTGGCGGGACCCATGGTCATGAACCACGCCACCGAGGACGGCCACGTTACTCCGCGAATGGTCGACTACTACGCCGCGAAGGCCAAGGGTGGTTACGGTCTAGTGCACGTGGAGGCTTCCTACATCCGGCCCGACGGCAACATGTTCTCCCGGATGTTGGGTGTCTACAGCGACAGGCAGCTACCCGGACTGAACGAGATCGTGGAGGCTATCCACGCGTATGGGGCAAAGTGCACTATCCAACTGGTCCACGGCGGGAGGGTATCGGCCCCGCGGATCATCGGACAGCAACCCGTGGCTCCCTCGGATAGCACACCTCCGCTGGCGGCCAAGCCGAGAGGCCTGACCATACAGGAGATCGAGGAGCTGGTGGCCTCCTATGCTCAGGCCGCCTTCAGAGCTAAGGAAGCAGGCTTCGATGGTGCCATGATCCACGGAGCGCACGGCTTCCTCATCTCGCAGTTCGTGTCTCCCTACTGCAACAAGCGAACGGACAAATACGGCAAGGATAGATATCTCTTCGCCAAGCAAACCGTCCAAGCGTGTCGAGAGGCTGTCGGTCCAGATTACCCTCTGTTCATGAGGATCACTGCCGATGAATTCCTAGGTGAGGATGGACTGACGCTAGACGAAACGAAGAAGGTGTACGCGCCTCTCCTTCAAGAGCTGGGCATTGACTGCCTTGACGTGTCGGCGGGGATACAGGAGAGAGTGTATTACAACATCCCACCTCTGTACACGCCTCGCGCCAACATCCTCTATCTTGCAGAAGAGGTGAAGAAAGTCGTAGACATTCCCGTGATAGGGGTTGGCCGCATCAACGACCCCCAACTGGTCAAACAGGTCATAGAGACGGGGCGGGTAGACATGATCTCCCTGGCCCGCCAGAGCCTTGCCGATCCCGAACTGCCCAAGAAGATGGCAGAGAACCGGCCTGACGACGTCCGACGATGCATCGCCTGCGATCTGGGATGCTCCTACCGCCACATCGTGCAGTGGATGGCCGACTGCGCCATCAACTACGAGGTGACACGTGAGAGTGCATATCGGTCTGCCATGCAGAGACCGGTTGAGCCTCGGAAGGTAGCCGTTGTCGGAGGCGGCGTGGCCGGCATGGAGGCAGCCCGCGTCGCGACCCTGCGTGGCCACCAGGTCACTCTCTACGAGAAAGGCGAGCGTCTGGGCGGCCTCATACCGCTGGTGGGCGACATGCCACGACTCTACATGCACGAGTTGGAGAATGTCGTGGAGTATCTTTCCACCCAGTTGAAGAAGCTGGACGTGGACACCAAGCTGAACACCGAGGCAGATGCTGATCTGCTTTCCAAGGCCAAGCCCGATGTCGTCATCTTGGCCACAGGATCCACCGAATACATGCCCAGCGTCGCTGGTGCAAACGGACCACAGGTGGTCACCCTTCTGCAGTACTTGCGTGGCGAGGCCAAGATTGGCGACAGGGTGGTGGTCTGGGGTGGACACGAAGGCGCCGAGGCCGCCGTCTCCCTCGCCAGGCAAGAAAAGGGGGTAACCCTACTAGAGGAATCCGATTCCGTCGGCGATGCCACCTTCCTCAAGTACGTCGGCCGGCAGCTGCTGCTGGCGAACTACCTGGAGGAGGGCGGCGTCGATGTTGTCACCGGCGCGAGCGTCGAGAAGATTGGCGATGGCTCGCTGACTTACACCAGCCAAGGCAAGCGCCACGAAGTCACCTTCGACACGCTACTCCTGGCTCTGGGCAGGGTGCCGGACGACGAACTGGCTGACCAACTGAAGGGTGTGGTGCCCATCCTGCACAGAGTGGGCGACTGCCTGGAACCGCACTCCATCAGGCACTCCATCCACTCGGCCGCCAGAGTAGCGCTGGAGATATAGACCGCGACCGCAAGATAGCAAACGGGAGGTTTTTCTGACATGGCGAAGGATGGACAAGAACTGAGATCGAAGGCCAAGGACCACGTCGTGTTCCCCGTTGTCTCACCGCAAGAGGTCTCCAAGATGGGACCACTGGTGTTCACCAGGGGCGAAGGCATCTACGTCTGGGACGTGGATGGCAAGCGATACATGGACTCCATGGCCAGCGGCGTCTATGCGGTGCACGTAGGCTACGGCCGCAAGGAGATCGCCAAGGCGATGGGAGAACAGGCCTCGCGGCTACACTACTTCTGCCCCTACGGCTACATCAGTGAGCCCGTCATCAAACTGGGCGAGAAGCTGGCCGAGCTGGCACCTGGGGATCTATCGATGACCTTCTTCACGTGCGACGGCTCTGAAGCTGTAGAGTCGGCATTCAAGATAGCCAAGCAGTGGGCATACCACCAAGGGTATCGTCGCAAGTACAAGATCATCTCGCGCCGCAGAGCCTATCATGGCTCGACCATGGGGGCCCTGGCGGCCACAGGTACCATGTCTCCCCTACGAAAGATCATGGAGCCACTGCCGCCAGGCTACCGTTTCGCCTCGGCACCCTACTGCTATCGCTGCGATTTCGGCCTCAGCTACCCAGACTGCGCGCTGCAATGCGCCGATTCCGTCGAGCAGATTATCCTGCACCAAGGACCCGATAACGTCGCGGCGTTCATAGGTGAGATGGTCATGGCGGCCGGCGGGTGCATCGTGCCCCCGCCAGAGTACTGGCCCCGCATCAGGGAGATATGCAGCAAGCACGGTGTGCTCCTCATTGACGACGAGGTGGTCTGCGGCTTTGGGCGGACGGGCAAGTTCTTTGGTGTCGAGCATTACGGCATCAAGCCGGATATCATGACCATGGCCAAGTGCCTCACCAGCGGCTACTCTCCGCTGGGGGCGACGATCACCAAGCCGGAGATCATACGGGACATGCCAGCGTTCTGGCACGTCCACACCTACAACAATCACCCGGTCAGCTGCACGGCCGCGATCGAGAACATCCGCATCATCGAAGAGGAGAACCTGGTGCAGAACTCGGCCGAGGTGGGCAAGTATCTCCTCGAGGGTCTTCGGAGCTTCAGCAACCACCCCAGTGTGGGAGACGTGAGAGGGCTGGGTCTGCTGACGGCCATTGAATTCGTGAAGGACAAGTCCACCAAGGAACGCTTCCCCGAGGACCAGGCCTTCTGTGGCCGGATCATGGATCTGGCCCTGGATGAGGGCGTCATCTTGCGCCGGGTGGAGGACATCATCGAGTTCTGTCCTCCGTTGATCATCACCAAATCAGAGGTCGACGAGATGATCGAGATCACCGACCGTGCCATCACGCAGGCCGAAAAGGAGTTCGGTCTGCAGCATAACTAGAGACACGCATGCCAAAACCGCGGAGCCAGGAAGTAGTCGGCGGGCTCGAGCGCGCCGGTCAGAGAGGATTGCTGCACGCCCTGGGATTGACGGACGAAGAGATCTCCAAACCTTTCATCGGGATCATCAACACCTGGAGCGAGATCAACCCGGGCCACGTCCACCTGCGTCGGCTGGCCACTTCTGTCAAGCTCGGGGTGGTCTCCGCGGGAGGAACACCTTTCGAGATCAACACCATCGGCCTCTGCGACGGCATCGCCCAAGGCCACGCTGGCATGCGCGCCATATTGCCCAGCCGTGACCTCATCGCTGACTCCATCGAACTAGCCACCCTCGCCAACGGCTTCGACGCGCTGGTCCTCCTGGCCTCGTGCGACAAGATCGTCCCCGCTGTGCTGATGGCCGCCGCCCGGGTGGACATCCCCGCCATCGTCGTTACAGGCGGTCCTATGATGCCGGGACGATACAAGGGCAGGGACTTGGCTGTCTACGAGGCAAGGGAGGCCCTGGGCCAACACTTGAAAGGCGAGATCTCCCTCCATGAGCTCCAACAGATCGAGGCCAGCGTCTGCCCAGGGCCAGGATCCTGTTCCATGATGGGCACAGCTAACAGCATGAGTGCGGTGACCGAGGCACTGGGGATGTCACTACCAGGCTGTGCCACGGCTCACGCAGTCAGTAGCAAGAAGGAGGCGCTTGCCAGACAGAGTGGGGTGGAGATCACCCGCCTCTTGAAAGAGGATGTGCGTCCCTCCGCGATTATGAGTCCGGAGGCATTGCGCAACGCCATCGCCGTGGCCATGGCTATGGGCTGCTCTACGAACGTGGTCCTGCACGTGTTGGCCTTGGCTCGCGAACTGGGTCAGGAGCTGAAACTCGAAGAATTCGACACCATTAGCAGACACACGCCGTTCATCTGCGACATCAAACCCAGCGGCACACGAAGCATCCTGGCCCTGGAAGAGGCGGGCGGCGTGCCTGCAGTGATGCACGAATTGCAGCAACTTCTGGAGCTTGACTGTCTCACCGTCAATGGCAAGGCGATCGGTGACAACGTACTGTCAGCGGAGAACCTCGATAAGCAGGTCATCCGCCCTCTCGGTGACCCGTTGAGACCTGAAGGCGGCATCGCGGTCCTGAGAGGAAGCCTGTCGCCCGACGGGTGTGTGGTGAAGCAATCGGGCGTGTCTGAGGGAATGATGGTGCACCAGGGTCCAGCCCGAGTATTCGACGGTGAAAAGGCGACCATGCACGCCATTCGCGGCGGCCAGATCAGTTCGGGTGACGTCGTGGTGATCCGCTACGAGGGGCCTCGCGGCGGGCCGGGCATGCCCGAGATGCTGATGCCCACCGCCACACTGGTGGGACTGGGGCTCGGTGGATCGGTATCCCTGGTCACTGATGGCAGGTTCTCTGGCGCCACGAGAGGGGCGTGCGTCGGTCATGTTTCGCCGGAGGCCATCAATGGTGGTCCCATCGCCCTGGTCGACGAGGGTGACACCATAGAGATAGATATTCCACAGCGCCGCATCGACCTTCTTGTCCCCTCAGAGGAGCTTGCCAGGAGGCGCGAACGCTGGGAGCCGCCCCAGCGTCGCATTCGAGGATATCTCAAGCTCTACGCAGAGAACGTCGGACCCAGTCACGAGGGATGCCTGCTCGGGCACTGGGATCCATGACCTAGAGAGGAAACTACTATGGAATGGCCCATCAACTATCTTCACTATGTGCCAGACAGCTCTAGTTTCATAGAGATGATGCGCGGCGCGATGAGAGCTATGGACTGCGCCAGCGTCAAACCAGGCGAGAACGTGGTCATATCCACGGACACCAACAAGCTGCGCCTTGCCGAGGCCCTGGCAGCAGCGGCACACTCCGTCGGTGCCGTGCCCACCATCGTGATGATCACGCCGCCAGGTGCCCACGGAGCTCAGCCGCCAGCGCCCGTCGTGGGAGCCTGCGCACAGGCTGATGTGTTCTTCCTTCCCACCACCTGGTCCCAGACTCATACGGATGCCAGAATCGAGGCCATCAAGAACGGTGCCCGAGGGGCGACCATGTGTGAGGTCACCGAGGATGCCCTCTGCGTGGGCGGCATACTGGCAGACTTCGAGGAATGCGACCGGGTGGGCAGGACATTGGGGGCCGCCTTGAGCCAGGCCAGGACCATGCGCCTGACCACTCCGGCGGGTACTGATATCAGCGGGGAGGTAGCCGGTCGACCCGTCCAGTACGAGACTGGCCTCTTCCGTGAGCCGGGCACCTTCGCCGCCTTGCCCAATAGCGAGATCAACATCTCGCCTCTGGAAGGCACCGCGGAAGGGGTCGTCGTGGCCGGTGTGCGCATCATGAGCGTGGGGGTGACCCGCCGCGAGCCGGTCACCATTATCGTCAAAGACGGCAAGGTCACGGCGGTGGAAGGCGGAGTTTTGGCCGAGATGTTCAAAGAGCACCTGGAGAGCTTCCAGGACGAGACGGCTTACAACGCCGCGGAGTTCGGCATCGGCCTCAACCCCGAGGCCCGCCAGTACAGTACCAACCTCGAGGATCTGGGCCGCATAGGGCACGGACACCTCGGTATCGGCAGCAACTACGCCATCGGCGGGAGCGTCCTCGCTCCCTGCCACATCGACGCCATCTTCAAGCAAGTAACTGTGGAGTTCGACGGCGATGTGGTGTGGGACAAAGGGGAACTGCTCATCTAGGAGGCAGAATGTCGGAGTACGATATTATAGTCATCGGCGGAGGGCACAACGGCCTGATCTGCGGGGGATACCTGGCCAAGGCTGGAGAGAGTGTCCTCGTTCTCGAGAAACATGATGTGATAGGAGGCTTCGTCACCACTGAGGAGGCGATTCCCGAGGCTCCTGGATTCAAGCTCACCATCGGGGCCATGGAGCACGGTGGTGTAGTTGAGACGCCCATCGTGTCTGATCTGGAATTGGAGAAGTTCGGCCTGGAGTATATGTGCCGAGAGGAGATGTACTTCTTTCCCTTCCTGGATGGGGTGGCAGTTCCCATCTACAAGAGTGTGGACAAGACCTGCGAGGCCATTGCTCAAATCTCAGAGAAGGATGCAGATTCGTACAGGGACTTTGTGGAGTTCTCCAACGCCCTCCTCTCTCTCTTCGGGGCGGTGAGCTACACTGCGCCCCCGTCCTTTGGCGAATTGGCTGGCGCCATGGGGGCCGGCGGGGCGGTGGGCCTCGACGCAGATCGGCTCATCCGGACCGTGCTAAGCAGCCCCAGGGCTATCGTCAACGAGTGGTTCGAGTCCGAATACATGAAAGCAGCCCTGGCCTACTACGGTTCTGTTAGCCAGACAGCTCCGTCAATGCTGGGTTCTGGCTGGGCCCCATGTCTGCTGGCCGGCTGTCACTCCTCCGGTCAGTGGCGCCCAAGGGGGGGAAGCGGCATGCTCATCGAGTCCCTCATCCGGGCCATCGAGCATTACGGCGGCACGGTCCGAGCCAGCGCGGAAGTATCCAAGATCGTCGTCGAAGATAGCAGAGCCGCCGCCGTCGAGCTGCGCGATGGAGAGAGAATCGATGCCAGACACGGCATCATCTCCTCCATCGACGCCAAGCGCGTCTTCCTGGATCTGGTGGATCAGGACCTGGTGGACCCGCAGTTGGTCCGCCAGGTGAAGCGCATCACGGTGGCAGGATCCAACGTCTCCGAATTCAAGGTGGACTGCGCCCTGGACGAGCTACCCAGCCTCGACCGCTGGGAAAGGGGGGCCGAGTTCATCGTGGGCATGATACAACCTTGCCCCAGCGTGGACCACCTGGAGCGCGAGTTCGTCGACATCAGGCGAGGCGAGTTCCCGGAGGCACCTGCAGTCCTGATCGCCGTACCTTCTGCGGCAGATTCCAGCCTTGCCCCTCCAGGCAAACACACTCTGTGGATTTCCTCCTTCGCGCCCTACGAGTTGAGTGGCGGGCGCAACTGGGACGACATAAGGGAGGAGACAGCCGATCACTTGATTGACGTAGTGGCCCAGTACATGCCCAACATCAAGAAGGCGACTATCGGTCGCGTGATTCACACGCCCCTTGATTGGTACCGCCGGACCGGCGCCATCGCCGGCAACCCCAACCACATGGACATGACTCTAGATCAGCTCTTCGGCTACCGTCCCACGTCTGCCCTTTCCGACTACCGAACCCCCATCAAGGACCTGTACCTTTCCGGGAGTGGGGTGCACCCTGGCGGAGGCCTAAACGGGATTCCCGGACACAACACCGCCCAGGTAGTCCTCGAAGACTTGGGCTACGTGAAGTCTGCCTCCGGCAGCGGCCTGGGACAAAGGATCTCCAAGTTGAAGGGCCTTTTCCAGGCCTCCATGAAATTGAGAAAGTACCTGTGATGAGTATTCTGATCGAAGACTGCTCTATTCTTGACGAAGGCTCACCCTACGGTCTCAAAGAGAACGTGAACATCGTCGTTCAGGGGAGCAGGATAGCCAACATAACAACGTCCCCGATCAACAAAGCAGGCGTAGAGCGCATCATCCATGGAAAGGGACGTTTGGCCATGCCGGGTCTGGTGAACGCGCACGCCCACTCGCCAGAGACATACCTCCGAGGCAGGACAGAGCAAGTGCCCCTGGAGCTGTGGCTCTTCGACTTCTTCTCCTCCGGCGTGCGCTTCTCGCCCAGGGAGAATTACCTGGCGGCCCTCATCGGGGCCGCTGAGATGTTGAGGACGGGCGCCACATCGGTCCTGGACCACTTCTGGGTCAACGGCGGCATGACCATCGAGGACCTGGATGCCGTCATGGAGGCCTATCGGGACGCTGGCATCAGGGCAGCCGTCGCGCCGCTGGTAGAGGACCTGCGTCCCGAGTTGGAGGCCGCCATCAAGAGCGATCCTGAATTGGCATCTGGCTCTGTCGACCACGATTCGGCCCTGGACGTTCCCCACTACCTGGACACGCTGGAGGCCTTCTTCGAGACCTGGCACGGAGCGGAGAACGGCCGGCTGCGCTGCCTGGCTGGGCCATCGGGCCCTCAATGGTGCTCAGAAGGGGTCCTGCACGGGTCGGCCGAGATCGCCAGCAAGTACCAGAGTGGATTGCACATGCACGCGGATGAGACCAAATTGCAGGCTCTGCTCTGCCGAGAGATCTATGGCCGCTCCTCCATCTCCCATCTGCACGAGCAAGGCCTACTCGGACCGCACGTCTCCCTGGCTCACTGTGTCTGGTCTGATGACCAGGACATGGAGATCTTGGCGGAGACCGGCGCCACGGTGGTGCACAACCCTTCCAGCAATCTCAAGCTGGGCAGCGGGTTCGCACCGATTCTGGACATGAATGAGCGAGGCGTCTCCCTGGCCATTGGCGCAGATGGCTCTGCCAGTAGCGACAATCACGTCCTCTTCGACATCATGAAACTGACCGGCTTGATCCATAGTGCCCGGGAGGTGGACCATCGCCGCTGGCTGTCGGCCAGAGACGTTGTCACCATGGGCACCACGGGTGGCGCCAGGGCTCTGGGTTTCGCAGAAGAACTGGGTCAACTGAAACCGGGGATGTTGGCAGACATCGTGCTCCTGAGACTCGACACAACCTTTTTCACCCCTCTCAATGACGCCTTCCGGCAGCTTGTGTACTGCGAGAATGGCAGCTCGGTGCAGACGGTCATCGTCGACGGCAAGATCGTTGTGGAGGACAGCAAGTTGGTCAGTGTGGACCAGGAATCGGCGCTAGCTGAGGCAAGGGAGCTGTGGGCGAAAAGGCGGGAGGCCATCCTTCCCCTCGACGGCGACAGCTTGAAGATATTCCGCGCCATGGAGCGCTTCCAGGCCGAGCAGTCGGCCAGGGAATTCTACCTGTCGCGCCACTAGACGAGGAGCATAGATGACAGAACCTGACCTGGGCTCGCTGCTCGAGATGCTGTACGCGTACCAGGGTTCGGCGATCCTCATGGGGAGCCACGAACTGGGCATCTATGAGGTGCTGTCCAACGGGCCCCTCAATGCACAAGAAACAGCATCGGCCCTGGGGTCGGCACCCAGATCCACAATGCTTCTCATGAACGCCTGCGTCGCCCTGGGGTTGCTGCACAAGATCGGAGACGAGTACGCCAACTCACCCCTGGCCGCTGACTTTCTGGTACCGGGCAAGCCTGGCTACCTCGGCCGCGTGGTCACCAAGGAGCAGGAGTTCTATCAGCCCTGGGGTCGGGTCTCCCACGCGGTACGTGAGGACAAAGCGCAGCTCCCGCCCATGACTGCTCGCCTGGAGAAGACCCCTGACACGGCCCGGAATTTCCTCCTGGCCCTCCACGACCTGGGGCTGCTGAATGCCACTGCCCTGCCCGACCACATCGACTTGACGGGCCACAAGAAGCTGCTGGACGTCGGCGGCGGCGTGGGGACCTTCTCCATCCTGCTGGCTGAGCGGAATCCTGAGCTCCGAGCAGTGGTCATGGACCTGCCACAGGTGCGCGAACTGGCCGAGCAAACGATCGCTTCATGCGGCCTGGGCGACCGGATTGAATTCCAGGCAGGGGACTACAACGCCCCCAGCCTCGGCGAAGGATATGACGTTGTCCTCCTGTCCAACATACTGCACGACAACACTGAGGAATCCTGCCGGCAGCTGCTCGCCAAGTCTTACCGGACGCTCGTCGAAGGGGGCTTGGTGGTGATCAACGAGTTCTTCTTGAGCCAGGACGGGGCCAGCCCGCCGGTGGGTGCCATCTTCTCGCTGCTGATGATGCTCGAAAACCAGGGCGCCGCGGAGTACCCCGTTGAGCAGATCAAGGGATGGTTGCTGGAGGCAGGCTTCGTCGATCCCGTGGCCCATCGACTTCCTGACCCCAGTCCCATGGTAGTTGTGGTGGCCCGCAGAGGATAGCCCCATGGAAACGAAGGTAGTCGATCTTTCCAGCGGAAGAGTAGATCAGTCCCGCGTGCCACAGGAAACTCGGCTTCAATACATCGGCGGCCTGGGATTGGCGGCCAGGCTAATGCACGACACCTACCAGGAGGGGTGGGAACCGCTCAACGAGTCCAGCCCCTTGATCGTCGCCGTGGGTCCGCTGAACGCCACGGGCATGCCAGGAGCCAATCGTGTGGTCTTCTACGGCCATTCGCCACTGACGGGCCTCATGGCCGGGGCCTGGATGGGCGGGCGGTTCGGCAATGCCCTGGCCCGGACGACGGGCACCACATCCCTTACGCTTGTCAACCGCGCGTCTCAGCCCAGCATCCTGCACATCGACGACGAGCAGGTGGAGGTCTTGCCTAGACCGGACCTCTGGGGCCTCAACGTTTCGGAGGCCAGGGAATCGCTGCGCGCGGACTACCCCACGCACCAGGTGGCTCTGATCGGACCTGCCGGTGAAAACGAGGTGCCCATGGCCTGCATCCGGGGTGACGAGGGACACGCAGCCGGGCGCTGCGGCCTGGGTGCGGTCATGGGGAGCAAGAACATCAAAGCCCTGGTGGTCAGAGGCACAAGGCGCACACCCGTGGCCCACGCCGAGGAACTGGCAGATCTGATCAAGAACGCGATCGAGGCTCTCCAGGGCAACGAAGAGCTGATGGAGCGCCAGGGCAGGATGGGCACAGTGGAGGTGGCTCAACCAGTCAACGAGTTCAGGGGCTGGCCCACTGCCAACCACCAGCGGCGGTACTTCGAGATTGGCGACAAGCTCTACGGAGAGCGTATCCTCCAGGCGTACGTCACGAGAAGCACAACTTGCCCTCATTGCCCGGTTCGGTGCCGCAAGCATGTCACCATTGATGGCCTGGAGATGGAAGCTCCGGAATACGAATCCCTGTGGGCCTTTGGCCCGGAGAACGTGGTGGACGATTACTCCCTCATCGCCAGAGCCAACGTGATGTGCAACGAGTATGGGCTGGACACCATCTCCGCAGGAAACGCCATCAGCTTCTATCGCGAGTATCTCGACGGATTCGCATCAGCCGACCTCCTGTTGCCGTTGATAGAAAAGATCGCCAAGAGAGAGGACGAAGGAGAACTCCTGGCTGACGGAGTTCGCGAGGCGCAGAAAGAGCTGGGAGTGGACTTCGGGATGCACGTCAAGGGGCTCGAGCTCTCAGCCTACGACCCCAGGGCATTCCTGGGCATGGCCCTGTCCTACTCCACCAACAACCGCGGCGGATGCCACTCCCGCGCCTGGACAGTCCGGCCAGAGGTGTTTGGCGCGGAATTCACCGCCCAGCAGCTGGCCTCCATGGTCCAGGATAGGCAGAACTCGGGGAGCGTACGCGACTCCTTGATCGTCTGCGTATTCCTGCACAGTACCTTGGGCTATAAGGCCTATGCACCGGCGCTACGCGCCGTGACCGGGCTGGACTACAGCGTCTCATCTCTGAAAGAGACCGGGGAGCGCATCTTCCAGATCGAGCGGTTGATGAACGTCCGTCTCGGCGCATCGTCCGAGCAGGACACGCTGCCCCAGCGAATCCTCGACGGGATGGAGAACCCGGAGAAGCATTGGGAGAGCAAGGCACTCTACTACCAGTTGCGTCATTGGGACACCGACGGGGCACCTGACGAGTCGGTGCTGCGGGCCCTCGGCCTGTCGTCCGAAGAATAGGGGGAGAATGCACATGGCAAAGCAAGATCTCAGGGAGGTCATCAACCGGCAAATCCTCAGCGGGCATTTGGTGGAGGTCTCGCAGCCCGTAGACGTGGTGCACGAACTGGCCTCCGTGGCCCACGCCGCCGAGGAGCGGCTGGGCGTGGGCACCGTGTTTCGCAACCTCGGTGGATATCCAGATGTATCCGTCCTCAGCGGGATGTTCGTCACGTACCAGGCGGCCGCCGATGCGCTGGAAGTCGAACTCTCCCAACTCAAGAGAAGTATACTGGAGGCCCTGGCTGATCCTCTGGCCCCATCCCACCACCAGAAGGATGCTCTCGACAGAGAGGTCTTTGCCGGCCAGGACGTCGACCTTCAGACGGTACCCATCCCCACACACGCGCCACGAGATGCGGGCCCGTACGTCACAGCCGGCATTGTCGCCTCTCGTGATCCAGAGACCAGGCGCATGAACTACTCTTATCATCGCATGCTACGCCTGGATCGCAACCACCTATCCATCATGATCAATCCGGGGCGCCACCTCGACGACTACCGGCTCGCTGCTGAGGGAACCGATCAGTCTCTGCCGGTGGCGGTCTTCATCGGGGTCCATCCGGCTATCATGATCGCCGCGGCCATGCGCTACCCGGGCGACGAGCTGGAGATAGCGGGAAGGCTGCTGGGAGAGCCAATAGAGACCGTTCCCTGCGGACAGTACGACCTGCGGGTGCCGCTATTCAGCGAGTATACCCTGAAGGGAAGCGTCGACCTCGCACAGCGGGTGGTGGAGGGCCCCATGGGCGAGTTCTCGGGTCTCTACGGTGCGAAGTCGGAGGAATATCTGTTGGAGATCGATAGCATCAGCCACCGGCCGCAGCCCATCTACCAGACCATATTGCCGGCGGGAGTAGAGCACAAGGTGATTGGCGCGAGTTTGCCGCGGGAACCTGTCCTCCTCAAGAGTGCCCTGAGCGTGTCCCCGGAAGTCAAGGACGTGTACATTCCTCCCTACGGCAGCGGGCTGCTGGCGGTCGTCGTCTTCGACCCCAGATACGAGGGTCAGGCAAAAAACGTGGGAATGGCCGCCCTCGCGGCGTATACCACCATCAAGAGCGTCATCGTGGTGAACAGCGATATCGACATCTCCAAAGCCGAGGAGCTGTTCTGGGCGGTACTCACACGAGCTGACCTCCAAGGCGACCTTGCGCTCTTGCCACGTTTTCTGGGACACCCCATGGACCCGGCGGCCGTCCGGGGCCTGGTCACCAAGTCGGTAATCGACGCCACCGTGCTACCAGGTAGCCCGTCCCTGGACAGGGTTGCCTACGAGCACCCTGCCGATTTGGATCGCTATTTCGCCGCAGGCTAGATCGGTTCAACCCGGAGGTCCCCACCAATAGAAAGAAGCCGGTGGCTCTTGCCACCGGCTTCTCATGTTCTGCGGGCGGTACGCTACCTAGGTGATGATCCCGCGTACTGTGAGTCCCAATCGCTCCACCACAGGTGTGAGCACACCGAGCAGAATGGTGCCGATCACCACCACTACTATCCCGTTTGTCACCCACCATATCATCATCACTGACGGTATGAGATCGGCGGGCAACATGCCGAGCGCGTAGTTGGTCAGAACGCCTGAGACCGCGCTCCACAGCTGCGTCAACACGACCGCGACCACGAAGAAGAAGACGAACCCCTTCGGTTTGAACACGTCCTTGCCGATGGGGCTCACCCCAAACCTGGGCGCCAGCAACCTGTATACGACCAGGAATGGGATCATCACAGCAAACTCGACCAATCCAAACGGGATGGCCAGTGAAGCAGGCATACCGGTCAGAATCCCGGCCCCCACGATGGCCCCGATCACCCCGATCAGTATTCCCCATCCGGAGAACCACAGCACAAAGGGGATCAGAAACCCCATGGCGAAGTAGAATGATGAGATACCGGGGACACCGCTCATCATGATGCCCACCGATGCCCAAGCGAGGGCAGTGTAGAGTCCCAGGGCGACAGCGTAGGTCACGAGGTTCGCCACACCCAGTGGGGGGTTGGGATTCCATTTGAGGCTATAGGCTTGCTCTTCCATTGCTTTGCTCCTTCTTACCCATCAATGTGTTGGACATCTCTGTCTTGCCAAACGCCCTTAATTCGCCGCTATCACCTCCCTCCTTAAGCTACCTAGCTTCCTCTCGTCAGAGCCTCTACCCATTCCCTCTCATTCAGCAGAAGAGGGAAATCCGGCCTCTCTTTGCGGAGTTCGCAACTGAGGGTAATGGCCTGTGGCGCCCGTAGCTGAGCAGCCTCCAGAAGCTCAGGGGAAGAGAAGAGTTCTCGGGACGTCCCTTGGAAAACCGTGCGGCCGTCCCGCAGCACCGTCACAGTCTGGCAATAGTTGGCCACCAAGGTCATGTCATGAGTGATGATGAGCACTGTTCCACCGGCATCGTGCAACTCCTCGAGGAGAGCCATGATACTGGAGACCATGCGGTAATCCTGGCCTGTCGTGGGCTCGTCGACGATGATCACCTCGGGCCTCATGGCCAGCACGGCCGCAACGGCCAGCCTCTGCTTCTGTCCCTTGCCGAGGAAGAGAGGATCTTCGTCAGCCAGATCCGCCAGATCCACCCTCTCCAAGGCTTCGTGCACTCGAGGCTCGATGTCTTCCTTGCGCACACCAACGCAGTTCAGTCCATAAGCCACCTCATCGTACACACGCCGGGTGAAGATCTGATGGTCCGGGTTCTGAAACACATAGCCGATCTTCATCGGCAGTTGCCGGCGCACCCCCCGCTGGAACACGTCTTCGCCTAGCGCCGAACACTCGCCCTTCCAGGGCGCATACAGGCCCGTCAAGATCTTGGCTAGGGTGGTCTTTCCCGACCCATTGTTTCCCAAGAGGCCCATGGTCTCTCCGCGACGCAGGACCAGGTCCGCACCGAAGAGGGCCACGGTGCCGTCCTCGTACTGGTACTGCAGGTCCTTTACTTCGATCACCTTCTCACTATCTGGACCGACGAGGTCATCGCTCGGTTCTCCCGCGACCTCTGCAAGGACTGAGCGCGCTTCCACGATGGACTTGGGCACTTCGTTCTCACTGCATACTCCAGCTCGATAGGCTATGCGCGATACCTCAAATGTGTACGCGCCCCTCTCATCCAGGAATTCGAACTGCGAGTAGAACTCGTTGGGCTCTGCCACCAGGTCTACTTGGCCGTTGCAGACCAAAGCGATGCGGTCACAGAAGTCGAAGAGGATCTCCGGATCCTGTTCCACCAGCACCACTGTCAGGTCGTGTTCCTCTTTCAACCGTCTGACCGTGGCGATCACCTCGCTCTTCCCCGTGGGATCCAGATCCGACGTAGGTTCGTCCAGGATCAGCAAATTCGGTCGCATGGCCAGGAAGGAGGCTATCGCCACCCGCTGCTTCTGTCCGCCCGACAGGTCGGCCGGGTGGATGTTCTCTGCATCCGCCCACAGATGCCCGAGACCTACCATGTGTAGCGCGTCTTTCACCCGCTCGTCAATCTGTTCAGGCTCCAACCCCAGAAGCTGCAGGCCGAAGGCGACCTCATACAGAAGGCTCATGGTCAGAAACTGGTTCTCAGGATCCTGGAAAACCATACCAGCCAACGGTGGCCGGACTGGCCGCCCTAGAAACTTCCCTCGGGGCACTCCGCCAGCCACGTTGGCGCTGCTATCCACTCCTCCCACCAATCTGCCCATGACCTCCACTGACCCCAGCAGATGTTGGTTGACCATGCTCGCAGGAACACGAGCTTCGTGCGGTATTAGGCCCATGATGGATCTACAGATCGTGGTCTTGCCCGCACCGCTGGGGCCGGTGATACCAAAGAACTCCCCCTTCTCTATATTGAGACTAACACCTTCGAGTGCCCAAGGATTCATTTGCCCGACAAATGCGGGGTATCTCCAATGCAAATCATCGATCTTCACGATAGTCATGGAACCGTCCTTGCTCGTCACCTACGCCCGCAAACCGGCAATCAGGCTGCCGACAATCTCAGTCAGATTGACACCCATCACTAGAACAGCTACCGCCAAAGCCAAGGTACCCATTATGAGAATCCAGTCGACAGCTCTCAGGGGTCTCACCTCGCGATAGACGCTCGGACTTGCACCCATCTCATAGCCGCGCGCACTCAACGCATCAGATATCTCCGTGGAACGACGCATCATGTTGGCGATCAGAGGCACCGAAAGATACGCCACATCCTTCACCCTGGCCAAGAAGTTCTTCTTCTGCACATTGACTCCACGCGCCACCTGAGCTTGCCGGATTGTCAAGAAATCGATCACGGCGATGCTCAGGGAGCGTAGTGCCAGCGATGAGAACAGACAAATCGCGTAGGGCATCCGAGGCACCTTGCGCAGCGCTCCAATCATGTCTGTGTCGCGAGTGGTGAGAATCAACAGAAAAGTCAGCAGTACCATGGCGGAGTATCCCAGCACCTTGGTGGCTGCGACGTACACGGTCCGATCTGAGACGACGAGAGTTAGCGGCTCACCAAAGGGAATAGAAGCCAGAGTCCACGTCAAGTTCAGACCAGTCCGGCTTATCAAGACGGCAGCTGCTAGGCCCCCCATGATGCCCCAGAGAAGCTGTTTTGTGTATAAGTAGTACCCGACGACAATCCCTACAAATGCTGCCAAAGCCAAGGATACCCCCACGTTGACTACACCGGAATACATCTGTCGGGAGAACAGAATGTAATTGCCAGGGGCAGGATTGAACACTATCCAAACCAAGAACAGGCTCAGCAGCATTGGAAACATCATCACGAGGAACGAGCGGAAGAGCCACTTGAAGACCCCGCTTAGCCACAGAAGTGCAACTGCCACAGCCAGTAGAATCGTGCAGCTGACGGGGTCGGGACGCGAGGCAGAGAACATCCTTAGCAGGGCAAAAGACACGCCCAACACCATTACAAACTTGGTGATTGCGTGCAAGCCCGCCAATGGTGAGTCTACGGGCATAGACAGCAAGAAGGTGCGCACCCACTTTCGTCCCTCGCCGTGAGCGGGAGCTTCAAGGACAGTAGCTTGACTCATCTTCTTCCTTCCCGTAGCGCCATCTATCTGGAGATTTCGCCAGAGCTGACCTCTACCAGCAGATTGGCTGGCCGGATGCCCGGCAGCGTATCATCCGGGCAAGCGCTCACGGCCAGAGTCACCGGTCGCATTGCCCTCAGCACCAAGTAGTCGCCTGGTTGTATGTCCAAGTTGCTGAACATGTACCCATCCTCATCAACCTCGCACTCGGCCCAGAAGCTGGCCATTCCGGTGAGTTGCTTTCGCTCCACACCCAGCGCCTCGGACAGCAGATCACGGCAGCCAGGTCGCCCATCGGCGTATATCTCCCGCCAGCACCCTGGATAAACGATATCCACTCGCAGATCGGAGTGCACCTCCACAACCTCCACGAATGGGGTACCATCGCCGTCATACAGCTTCATGCCCGGATCCGCATAGAAAGTGACCTTGACAGTCCCGAACTTCTCCCAGCCGTTGATATTCCTGGTCAACGCCTGGTCGAAGCCCATGAAGGTGAAATCGCCCCCTTGCCCGCCTTGGGGTGACGTGATCTTCATCTCATCGCCGCCATCCAAGGGTATGGCTGTCGCGGTTCCTGGCGCGAGCGTGATTGAGCTCTGCTCTCTTGCCAATTCTAGTCCTCGCAGCCGGCGTACGCTTTCAAGCCCACGTCGAGTCAAATCTGCAGGCTATGGTCTACTCTGCACTACTCTGAAGAGTACACCCTCTCGTCGATGATGCAGTAACGAACAAGAGATGGGCCTATCTTTGATGTTGTAGGCCACCTCGTCAAAAAGCAGGAGGGGGGTGCCGGAACTGCATCCTAGCCTTTGAGCCATGCTGCCGTCTGCCACCGTAGGTGCCAGCTCGGCGACGTAGTACGTGGCCCTCTCACCCGCAAACTCCTCCAGGAACGCAAAGACATTCTTCGCAAGGTCGTCGCGTGTGAAGGACTTCCCGATCAACGCTCGAGGAATGAAGTCTGCGCAGTGGATCACAGGCTGACCATCCGCCAGAAAGACCTTTCGCACCACAAGAACGTTCTCAGCGGGCTGCAGCCGGAGCTTCCGTCTCGTTTGCTCATCGGGGAGGCACTCCTCGTACTCCAGCCATCCTACGCTGGGCTCGCAGCCTCGAGCGCGGATCATGTCCTCGCAGTCCCACATTCCTTCGAGACGCGAGTCGAGGTAGGCGGCTGCGTGAGTAACATACGTGCCCGCCCCTTGGCGGCGCACGACTGTGCCTTCACGCTGGAGATTTGCCAGGGCGGCTCGAACTGTGGCTCGGCTCACGCCAAAGGTGGCCGCTAGATCGTTCTCTGGAGGTAGTTGCTCGCCCGGGGAGAAACACCCTTGGCGCATCCTTTCCCTCAAGGCCTCTTCGACCTGCTTTGAAAGGAGTTCCCCTCGCTCGATGGTCGCCATGCTCGCTCCTGCGCGGCAAATTGTCAGACGACTGCCATCTTAAGCCATGTTACCATATTTCAGAACAACTGTCAAGGCATACGGAACAACCGCTTCATTTTACGGAACCGGCTCCGGCGGAGATAAGGTGTCTTCGCACCACCTAGTCCGCGGACGGAAAGGACCAGTTTGCATCGCTCTGCTGCTGGGGCTACCGCGGCGCCGTCCTCCGTATTGCCCAGCGCGGTCCAGGGCAACACAAGGTAGTGGTAGGCCTTGAGGAGTCCCCGAGACCAGGCATCGAGATTCGGCTCCACCAGAAGAATGGGTGTCTGCAGTCTCTGCGTGGCTGCTCCAGACCCCTGGATCGGGCTACCACCGCGCAATCCTCGTGCAATCTCCCCAGAACACTGGGTCGTGCCGGGAGCAATGTGGCAAGCACCCGGCATTCCAGCGGAGCAAGAGAGGACGGGAGCCATTCACTCCACCCTCCTTCACTGTACGATCGGAGTCGCCCCACAGCCAGTTCACCACGAGGATCAAGTATCGAATTGCAAGAGGCAGATCGAGACCCAGGTTGCACCGGATGCGCTTCGCCACCTCTTCCGCGGCATCATAGAACAGGCAGCAATAGCCCCATCTCAGCGCTCTGGAGTGGTCCAATCAAGGCACGAGAGAAGAATGAGGCTATCGGGCTGAGAGTGCTCCAATGACCAGGCCCCTCATTGGATTACGAACAACTCCTCCGCATCCCCGTAGTTGGTCAGAATCTCAGATCCCTCTTCCGTGATCAGGACCAAGTCCTCCACCTGATATCCTCCCACCTCCTCGCTGAAGTGCACCGGCTCAATGCACATCAACATGTTGGGACGCAGCTCCTCTTCGTTGTAGGGGTGCAGCATGGGAGCTTCGTGAGTCTCAAAGCCGAATCCATGACCACAGTGGGGTCCAGGGTACTCGATCCCGAACTTGGCGTAGCTCTCCACGACACAGTTGAAGACATCACAGGCGCGGACACCAGGCCCCATGAACTCGATGGCTTTTCTCTCTACCTCACGCACCTTCTTGTATGTTTCCGCTTGAACTCCGCTGGGCTCGCCCACCACTGCCATGCGAGCCACATCTGAGCCGTAGCACTCCCACGAACCACCGAAATCCACACGCACCAGATCCCCGGGTTCGATGCGACGCTCTCTCGCCGGCGGATGAGGCACGTAGCTCTGGTCAGCGACGCCAAGTATGCCGAAGACGACATCGGTGGCGCCGTAGAGAGCAACGTTCTCCTTGATAGTCCGCAACAGATCCCGCTCGGTGTCACCTGCCTTTGCCTGCCCAAAGGCCTCCAGTATGGCCCGCTCGGTAGCCCGGCCAGCCTCTCCAAACCTCTGGATCTCCCCCTCTGTCTTGAGGCTTCGCACATGGTCGAAGAGCCAGTCACACGCCTCGAGCGAGGCCTTGGGAAGCGCCTCACTCAATTCCTGGTAGTAACCTGCGCCCAGACGCCTGGCTTCGATCCCTACGCGCCCCTGTGCCAGACCTTTCTCCTTAAGGACATCTCCCAGGAGGTGCATCGGCGCCTCCGCGAACTCCACATAGGAGCGCACATCATCAATCCAGGATTCCTGTCTAGCCAGGCTCTCTTCGATATTGCACACGAGCAGGGCATCGTCACCGCTCGCGGGCAACACGGTCATCGCCAGGCGATCTGGAATACTGACCTGGGTCAGGATGTAAGCACCCGAGGTATAGAAAACATTGGGCTGCGACACAGCTACCACAGCGTCGAGGCCGCTCTCGCCCAACGATCTCTGGAACTCCTGCACGTTCATCAGTTTCTCTCTGGTCATCTGTCATCTCCTCCGAAGACTTGTCATCTTAGCCACACACAATCATGGCGTTCATCCAACACTAGCCTGCCCATAGCCGTCTGCGACTCCGTCCGTGTGGTTCCTCCATCACCTCCCCTGATGATGGAGCGAATTCCACCAACGAAGAAGAGCATGGCGGCTACGTTGCTGCCACTTCTCAGCGCGACTGTTCCATCACAGATAGGACATGGTCGATTTCCCCCTCTGTGTTGAAGAAATGGGGGGAAATCCGCAGCCGATTCCCCGCCTTCATCGAGGCAACGACCCTGTTCTCTCTGAGCAATTCGTCCACCTTCTCTGCGTCGGCCACCACACAGGTGACAATCCCGCTCCGAGTTCCTGGTGGGGTGCGCAGCTCGAAATCCAGCTCATCCAACCCGTTCCACAGCCTGGAACTCAGCTTGAGTACCTGCTCCTCGATCCGGTCCACACCGATGCCCAGGATGTAGTCCAGCGAAGCCCTCAGCTCGAAGAGACCCTGAAAATGGACAGTGGCGTACTCGAACTTTCTGGCCGTCTCGTGGAGCTCTGCAGGAAACTTCCCCTGAGCGAACTCCTGCAACGGATTCGACCACGCCTTGGCCTGCATCTCACCTGCAAAGACGGGTTCCATGTTCTGCAGCAGCTCTTCCCTCACGTAGAAGAACGCCAACCCGAGAGGCCCCAGAAGCCACTTGTACGTCCCGCAGGTGAGGAAATCTACACCCATCGCCTTGACGTCCACCCGGATGGCGCCGACAGCCTGTATGGCATCCACATGCAGATAGGCGCCGTGACTGTGTGCCAAGTCGGCCAGACCCTTGAGGTCAGCCACGTGGCCGTTGCTATATGAAACGTGGCTCACGCTGACAACCTTCGTCCGGTCGTCCACCGCAGGCACGAAATCCGAGACCCGCGAAGCACCGCCCTCATCCTCAATAACGCGGTTCTCCAATCCCCTTCTCTTCTCCTGGGCCAACCAAACCAGCCCATTTGACGGATATGACTGGCTACCCCAGACAACATTGTCTCCAGGGCCAAAAGGCAGGGACGTGGCCACCAGGTTGGTGCCTTGGGTAGTGCTGGTCGTGATGGCAACCTCTTCCGGGTTGGCGTTGATCAGCTCAGCTATCTTGCCCCGCACCTCCTCCATCACACCCAGCCAGTCGCGGACGCGCCCGGCGGTGCCCTTACTTCTTCTCTCGAGAAAGTCCACCCCTGCCTGCAAAGCGGGAAGGGGATAGGGACCATCGTACGCTGTATCCAGGTACGCCAGATCCCGTGTCACAGGGAAGTCAGAACGGATTTGAGCATTCATCGGTCCTCTTGCCTCCGGACAAGTGAGTCAACCCCAGCCTCGAGCTCATCGCGATGCGAGGCTGCAGTTGCCTTGGACAACGATCTGATCAGGATACGAGGACTCGCACAGAGTGCCAGTCGGACCGCCCATACTTAGTGCCCCCACAACAAGTCAACAGATCCCAGGTGGATGCCTGGGATCTGTACACCGATCTGTGGACGGGGACATGGGATTCGAACCCCCGACGCTCTGACTGTCATACACCCGCGGTCCCGGGCGAATGTAAGGCCGTGTTTCATCGACTGGCGGAAACCACGGCGCGTCTCAAGCACCTACTCAACAGACTCGGCAGCCGCCCGCCGTGATGTGTCTAGAAGTCAAACTCCACTCCCAGCCCTTCACTCTTCGCCTTCTGATAGGTGTGCAGGGCCGTGACCGCGTCCTGGAATGCAAGTCCAACGCTCTTGTAGAGAGTTACCTCTTCGTCGTTTTCCCTTCCTGTCAGCTCACCGCTGATCACATCTGCCAGTCCACCATAGATATCCGACTCCTTGAACGCCCCTTCTTCGATGGGTATCAGGAGATCCCCCGCCTCCGCCAGACATGCATCCACGGAATCGCAGACTATCTTGGAGCGAACGATCGTCTTCGTGTCCAGCTCCCTCATCTTCGGTGCGTGACTGCCCACGCCGTTGATGTGTACCCCCGGACTGAGATCTTCGCCATCGAATATCGGGGTCGGCGAAGTGGTGGCCGTGGCCACGACATCGGCCCCGGCTAGAGCCTCCTTTGGCGATCCGACCACGTTCACCTTGTCAGGTACGGGCCCACGGCCCGCCGTTTCCTTGGCGAACTTCTCCGCTGCCTTGCGATCGGTGTCGAATACCCTTACTTCGCTGATCTTCCTGACCGTGCAGATCGCTTCCAGTTGGGTCACACCCTGCACACCAGCCCCGAAGATCGCTGCAACGCTGGCATTCTCCATGGCCAGATACTTCGTAGCCACGCCAGAAGCAGCGCCGGTGCGCACTGCCGTGAGATAGCCTCCATCCATGATGGACAGCGGGATGCCTGTCTCTGTGTCAAGCAGAGTGACAGTCCCGAAGATCGTCGGCAGCCCCTTCTTGGGATTGCCCTTGAAGGCGGTCACTGTCTTGATGGCCAGCGCGCCCATCTCCTTGACCAGCGCCGGCATGAAACCGGCTAGCCCGTCCTTCTCCGGTAGGAAGATCACCGGCCGCTGGGGCATGTCCACTCGACCCTCACCAAGCTCAACGAATCCTCGCTCCAAGAGCCGGACAGAGTCTTCCATACTCAGCGCCTTTTCCACATCAGAACGACTCAGTAGCAGCGTCACCTTATCCTCCTTATATACCCGTATGGGTTGTCCGTTCGACCAGACAGTTCCGTTGAACTAGGCGGACCCAAACCCTGATAGCAAGCGCACGTTTGCGGAGCGCGCTCTTGGCTATGCTGGATCGCCTAGCGAAAACCTCGTTCGTGCCCCCAAGCCTCACAAAGGAGATCAGTGATCTCAGTCAGTCAGTTGGGCGGCAAGACGTACCCATATGCCTCGGCTAGGCCCTTCCGCAGAGCTTCGAGAGACGGTTCCACGAGTGGAACATCGGGCAAGTAGTCTTGGGTGGCAGCCGGATCCTTCAGACCGCCCGAGGTGACCAGAGCGACCACAGTCTCCTCCTCATCTATCTTGCCCATCTCTCGCAGCTTCTTGATCACAGCCAGACTCAGAACTCCCGATGCCTCCGCGTATATGCCTTCGCTGGACGCCAGCTCCAGCTGCATATCCATTATCTCGTCGTCCGAGGCAATCTCAGCGATCCCACCCGAATCTTGTAGTACCTTGAGAGCCTGATAAGTACTGGTGTCAAGGGCAACAGAGAAGGCCACTGTAGACCAATCCGCGACCGGCACCTCCTCGACGTGGTCCAACCCTTTGGCCAGCGCGTTCCTTAGCGGCCCCCAAGCCTCAGCTGCTATCATCTGTGGTGTACTGCCTATTAGTCCCAACTCCAAGAATTCGTTGAACCCTTTCCAAGACCCAAAGAAGGAACCACCGCAACATACGGGCACAACCATCCTATCTGGTGCGCGCCAACCGAGCTGTTCGCATATCTCGAAGGCTATGGTCTTGTAACCGTCTACGCCGTAGGGATCATACCCCGCGTAACGATGGGCAACATCGTCAAAGCAATACCAACCGAATTGTGCTACGCAGGCATCTTGTAGCCTCCAGCAGTCCTTCCACGTAGGGAGGTGGACGACTTTCGCCCCATACGCTTGCATGAGCGTTTTCATTGTCCTCGGCCAAGCCTCAAGGGTGAAGATGACACTTCCCAGGCCTGCCCTGGCGCCGTAGGCTGCAGTTGCGGCCCCATGATTGCCAGCTGACCTGCTGGTGACGGCATCGGCCCCGAATTGCACTGCCATGGAACACGACGATGAGGCCAGCCTGTCTTTGAAAGACCAGGTCGGGTTTCTTGATTCATCCTTGACGTACAGGTTTTTCAGTCCTAGTTTCTTTCCCAGGGAAGAACACTTGACGAGTGGAGTCATACCTTCCCCCAGGGAGACAATATTCGCCTCGTCCGGCGGCAGGAACTCCTTGTATCGCCAGATAGTTGGAGGCCGCTCGGCTAGCAACTCCTTTCGAAACACTCGCTTGATCTGGTCGTAATCGTACGTACACTCAACATTGGACGATTCCTCGTCGACACACTTGACACAACCGCGGTGCATCCTCTGGATGGGATACTCTGTCCCGCATCTGAGGCATCTGAGGCCTGTCAAGAAGCTCATATTCTCCCCTCCCTATTCTATGAAAAGACCTGGACTTTCGTGATGATACCCGGCAAGAGGTCCGGGGGCCCCTTTGTCCCGACTAAGGTGTCCCCGAGCGGCAATGCCCAAGAATGGACTCGCAGCCCAAGCGGAACCAGTCGGATGCTCCGCGGTATACCAAGACAGCAGGCGTTCGCCACCGCTGTCGCCAGCAAGCCATCCGCGCCACTCTCGTCCATTGGACGCGAAGCCCGCTCAGCATTCAGCAGCATACCTTATTCCCCCTGCACCTGGGTGAGACTATCACCCACCCAAGTAGTGTCTTCTCACCTCTTCGTTGTTCGCGATTTCCTCTCCGGTGCCCTCGAATCCTATCTGGCCCAGCACCAGGACAATACCATGGTCTGAGACTGAGAGCGCCTTCTTTGCGTTTTGCTCCACCATCACAGTCGTCGTCCCGTCGGCATTGATCCTCTGAATCGCTTTGAAAACCAGTTCCACTAGCTGAGGAGCCAAGCCCAAAGATGGTTCGTCTATCATGATCAGTTTCGGATGCAGCAGCAGAGCCATAGCCATCTCCAGGATCTGCTGCTCCCCACCGCTCATGTTGCCCGCCATGACCTCTTTCCGAGCCTCGAGGATAGGGAACCGTTCGAACATGCTCTCTATGTCAGCCTTCACCTCTTTGTCAGTCCTGATGTATGCTCCCATTTCTAGATTATCATTCACCGACATTGCGGGGAAGTTGCATCGACCTTGGGGCACGTAGGAGAGCCCCAGTCGCAGGATGTCAGTAGGCCTCTTGTTGGCAATATCCTGACCGTCGAACACCACGGAGCCGTGGCTTGCCTTCACCAATCCAAAGACCGTTTTCAGGAGCGTGGACTTGCCCGCCCCGTTGGCGCCTATGATGGATGCTATCTCGCCGTTCTCAATCTCCAGGGAGACACCCTTCAACACCTCGATCTCCCCGTAGCCAGAGAAGAGATCATTGATCTCTAGGATTCTCGCCTCATCTGCCAAAGTACGCCTCCATGCATCGCTCGTTGTTCCGTATGGAGTCAGGCGGGCCTTCCGCGATCTTGCGTCCAGCATCCAGGACGATGATGCGCTCACAAATGTCCATGACCACCTCCATATTGTGCTCGATGAAGAAGATGGTCTTGCCAGCCCTATTCAGGTCGACCATGTGTTCTTTCATTCTGTTAATCATGGTGGGATTGATCGCTGCCGCCGGCTCATCGAGAAGCAGGAGATCGGGATCTGGCATCAAGGCCGTGGCGAATATTAGCAGCTTGTATTGACCGTAGGACAAGTTCCCGGCCGGCTGATCTCGCAGGTGAGTGAGTCCCACAAAATCCATCAACTCCTCCGCTCTTTCTGTGGCTTCTTGCTCCAAACGTCTGACCTTCCTCGTCAGAAGAACCCGCTCGAGGATGCTTTCCCCCTGGTGCTGCTGAATGCCCATAAGTAGATTCTCCACAACGCTCAATCTACGATAGATCCTGGCCTGCTGAAACGTTCGGCTGAGACCCAGGAGGGCTATCTCGTACGGGGCCCTCTTGGTGATGTCTCGATCTCGGTAGTGGACATGACCTGCGTCTGCCTCCAGGAATCCCGTCACACAGTTGAACAGGGTCGTCTTTCCTGATCCATTGGGGCCAATCAGGCTCACCAACTCCCCTGTCTCAATCGTGATGTCCACGTTGTCAACAGCGGTGAGCCCAAGAAACTTCTTTGTCAATCCCCTGACATCAAGAAGTGCCATCCCAGGTCTTCCCTTTCTAATCAGGTGGTCTTCAAACCCTTTGGATGATCGTCGGCCGCGCGGGATACGCAAAGCTGAATGCTGCGAGCAAGACGAATCGATCACTTCTCCCCTGCGGTATCACCCTCATCCTGCCTTCTGATTGTTCTCACCACTGCTCGCAAGGGTACGAGCTAAAGGAAGCTTGCGCCACCACTTCGTCACCACCCCATCCAGACCCTCAGGCATGTACCTAATCGCGAGAAGCAATAGCACTCCGTAAATCACCATTCGCAATGTCGGAGCAATGCGAAGGAACTCTGGGACAAAGGTGAACATAATGGCGCCCAAAACCACCCCTCTCATCCTGCCCACTCCTCCCACGAACAGCATGATGAGCAAGGCAATGGTCATGTAACTGGAGAGAGCCTCCGGACAAGCGAGGGTTGAATAATGGGCGTAGTAAGCGCCCACGCTGCCCGCAATAAAGGCTCCAACCACGAAGGCGAAGGTCTTGTACTTCAACAGGTTCACTCCCGAAGCCATGGCCAGGATCTCGTCTTCGCGGATGGAAATGAAAGTTCTCCCCACCCTGGAGGTGGTCAGCCTCCAACAGAGTACCACCACCAGGAGAAGGATAATAAGCATCAGATAGTAGTAGTCGCTCACGGACGAAACCCGCCAGTCGATCCAGGGGCCTAGAGTCAGCCTCGGCCTAGCGACACCGATCGTGCAATCGGTACCTCCGGTTAGCCACACCTCGTTATTCGCCACGAGCTGGATTATCAGGGCAAAACCTAATGTTCCTATGGCGAAGGAAGCCCCGGCCAACCTCAAGAAAGGGAAGCTAACCACAGAGGCCAAGCCCGCAGCAACGAACCCCGCGACGACGAGATTCACCAAGAAAGGGCTTGCAACTCTTGTGCTCAGTATGGCCGCAGCATAGGCTCCCACGCCGAAGAAGGTGGGATGAGCCAAAGACAACAGACCGACATGTCCCACGACCAAGTCATAGCTCAAGGCCAGTGCACAGTACACTCCAGTCATGATGAGGATGTGAACCAAGTAGCGGTTTTCGATCACCAGAGGCAGACCGATCAGGACCATCAACAGAGCTACTGATAGCGCAGCAGGAATCCATAGGTTCCTGGCACTTGTCATATTCCTACCTTGCCCCTGCCAAGCAATCCCTGCGGTCGCAAGAGCAGTACAAGGATCATCATCGCGAAGGCCATGGCGTCCGTATAGGCTGATGATATGTAGCCCGCGGTGAGAGCTTCCGTGACCCCCAGGATGATAGCTCCGTATATGGCACCATTCACCTGCCCAAACCCACCCATGATGACCGCCGCAAAGGCTTTGAACGTCAGTCCCATACCCATAGTCGGGGATATCGTGAACAGCGGGGACACAAGGCTAGCCGCCAACCCCAGCAGCCCACAACTGATGGCAAAGGTGAGCGTGGAGAGTCGGCGGACATCGACACCCACCACTGCACAGGCCTCCCTGTTCTGAGACATGGCCTTCATCGCTTTCCCGGTCTTGGTCTTCTGAAGGAACAGGTGCAAAGCCAGGAAGCTAAGCAGCGTGACTACGACAACAATGATCCTCTGAAGCGACACCCGGAAACCTGCAACTTGGAGAATAGTCGCCGAATAGGAGGTAGGTACTTGCTTGGCTGTGCTCCCCCACATCAGCGTAAATGCGCTGATCAGGATAATGGAAGCGCCCAGCGTCGCGACTAGATGAACGTGCCACGGTCTATCAAGGATAGGGCGCACAATCACCCGCTCGAAGAGGCCGCCAAATCCAAACATAACGACAGCAGAGACGCAGATCGCCACCGGATAGGGTAGTCCTAGCACGGAGTACGCGACGAAGAACACGTATGCCCCCACCATGAACAGATCTCCGTGGGCGAAGTTTATGAGCCGGGCAACTCCGAATATCAGCGCCTGCCCCACGGCTACGGAAGCGTACATAAGTCCAAGAGTCAATCCGTTGAGTAGTTGTTCAACAAAGGTTTCCACAAGCTATACCCACCCCGCATAGGCCAACAGGTTTCCGACAATCTCTCTAGCACAAGTCACGCCCGGACCTGCCTCAGATGCCCCGGATCGAAGGCTCTCCTGACCCAGCCCACGACGCCGGTGCTGCAGCAGCGAGTGGCCTTCCAGGTCTCCGTTCTGCTTCAGCTTCCCGGTACCTGGAAGGCCCCCGCCACCACCCCGCATTGCGTCAGCGACAGGCTATGAGCAACCACCACCTGCCATCTGCCTGAGCGACTCTCGTCCCTACTCAGTGGAGATCGTCTCCAAGAGAACGATCTCGCCATTCTGGATCTGCATCACGGCCATGTCGGGATGTGCCTGATTGTACTCATCGAACTCTATGAGCCCAAATGTAGGCATCTCGACCGAGACCTTCTCAAGCGCATCCCTGAGAGAGCTAGGAGTCACCTCACCGGTATCCTGGACAGCCATTTCAGCGGCAGTAGCTACCACGTAGCGCAGGCTATGGTGAGCCGCCGACGCGATGTAGTCAGCAGGCGTTCCCCACCTGGCGAGGTACCGTTCCTCAAAGTCAGGCTCCAACCCAGGAATGTAAAGGGTCGCCTCTGTGATACCTTCGCCCAGAGAAGGGTCATCTTTGATCGCCTCCAGGAACTCGTAACCCACCACGTTGCTGCCGCTAAACAGTTTTTGCTCGCTCATCCCCAGCTCACGCCACTGCCTTATGAACACAGCCGCATCCCTGGCCACTATGGAGAACCACAACCCGTCCGGGTCTAGGCTCTTTATCCGAGTAATGACGGGGCGGTAGTCTGCTTGACCTGCTTCGGTGTAGTCCACACTCAGAACCTCGACACCGCCCGCTTCCAGGAGCTGCTTAAGCTCCTCTGCAGCCTCCCTCGGAGCGGCTGAGTTCCACGCGATCAGACTGATGGTGTCGACCTGTGGGATTATGTATTTCGCCACAGGGTCGAGTGTCATGCCATCATGTGCACAGCTGCGGAACGCCCAGATGTTGCCTCCCTCCCTGCCAGTGTTATCGGTGATGCTAGGAGCGCTGACTATGGCAGCCAGGAATGGCACCTCGTACTCCTCCATGAGAGGCATTGCCGCCAGGGTAGTGCTACTAGAACCCATTTCAATGATCATCTGGACCTTGTCCTGATCGACTAGCCGCCTCACGCAGGTAAGGGCCTTCTCCGCCACAGCTTCGTTATCACAGGGGAAGATCTGCACAAGGTGCCCCAGGACTCCGCCCTCACTGTTGATCTCTTCTGCCGCCATCGTGAGACCCTGATTGTAGTACTGCCCGATCCAAGCGACAGGCCCGGTCAATGGCTGGCCCGTACCTATCCTTATCGGCTCCTTCGGGCCTTCAGGAGTTGCCTGCACGACGACGGTTTCCTTCACAACAACCGTTTCCTTGATCACCTCCTGGGGCTCGGGAGTCACCTCAACTATCACCGTCTCCTTTACGACCACCGTTTCCTTGACGACCTCCGGTTCAGGTGCCGGCGCCGGAGTACCGCAGGACACAACGCCGAAGACAATGCTCAACGCTGCCACGAAAGCCATCAGTCGCCACAATCCGAGGTTCCTTTTCATCATTCCCTCCCTCTTTCTTGATTCCCTCCAAGCCACATACCAATAAAAGCCCGAGTTCTGTCTCTGTTGATCACCTCCTCTCAGCCACTCCTGCGAAACGAGTCGTTTCCTCTAGCCGTCCATTCCCAACTTTGCGGCTCATTTCAATCCTGAGCCGCATGACTGTGGCCGAGGTTCACCACCCCCATCTCGAACACGGCCAACTACATCCGTGCTCCGTTTCTCGAGGAAAGCCTTCCCGGCCACCAAAGTCGGTAGGAGATGGGGGGCGTCATAAGCCATGTCGAGGTATGTCAGTCGCTGCGTTGGGGAAGAACCCGAACGAATTGGAGAGTTCACAACCTTTGCCCTCGAGACACATGACACCTACTCATCTGCGAGTGGGCCACCTTTCGATTTGGTGGCCTCTCAGGGCAAGCTTGGAAAGCGTGCTACTCAGATCGAGCGCGCGAACATTGCGCGTGTGCGGCGTTATGCTTGCGCCGCCAAGTGCCAAACTTGGTCTTCGACTGCATCCAAGTGCTAACCAAGGAAGTGCCGCTGGGACCCGCGCTCAAGAGGCAATGGAGGATTGACACAAGGTGCCCAGCAGTTGACTCTCATGCACACAAGTATACCACATATTTTACAGTTTGTCAAGGTCCTTCTTGTTCGGCGCACAGAGTGCCTCATTCCAGAGGTTATCCTTGCATGAATATGTACCATGACGACGTCCCACTTTGCACCTTTTGTTAAGTACCATGAGAACATTCGACTTGACGAATCCACGGTCTTGCCTCATACTGCACGTGCGCAACATGGGCATTGAAGACCGCAACCACAGGCTTACCATATTTGAGAGGGGGAAGAGAATGACTGGCAAGTCAAGCAAGGCGCGGCACCTCTGGCTAAACGGCGAGATCGTACCCTGGGATGGAGCCACGGTGCATATCACCGCCCTGGGCAGCCTGCTCAACGTCGGAACGGTGGGCGAGGGACTTCGGGCGTACTGGAACGCCGACAAGCGCAAGCTCTTCGTGTTCAGACTCCGGGATCACATGGAACGTTTCGACGACTCCATGAAGCTCCAACGAATGGATCGCCCGTACACACCCGAGCAACTGAGCCAGGCGGTGGTGGACCTTCTAAAGGCAGACGGATTGTTGGAGACCTCCTACATCAGCCCCCGGGCGTTCTTCGATCCTTTTGCTTCTGGCTCCGCCGGACCGTTCGTCGAGGATCCGGCATCGGCCCAAGTCATGATGTACGCGGGCGCCCGACCATCAATCCTCCCTGACCCAACGCCCATCCACTGCTGCGTCAGTTCGTGGACGCGACAGTCCGACAGTATGGTGCCTCCCAGGATCAAGGGCTTCAATTACCAAAACAACCGCCTTGCGGCGTGGGAAGCACATATCAATGGATATGACAATGCGGTACTGCTCAACAGCACGGGAAAGGTGAGTGAGGCCCCAGCTGCATGCTTGTTCATCGTAAGAGACGGGGTAGTCATCACTCCTACCTTCACGAGTGGCACTCTGGAGAGCATAACACGCCGTACACTGATGGAACTGTACAGGAATGAACTGGGGGCAGCTGTCGTCGAGAGGGAAGTCGATCGTACGGAGCTATATGTGGCAGACGAGGCCTTCCTCTGCGGAACCGGCGCTGAGATGAAGCCCATAGCTTCCTTCGACCGGTATTCGCTGGGCACAGAAACCCCAGGGCCTCTCACAGAAGCCATAAGGCGTCTGTATTACGACATCTTGACAGGCAAGAACTCACAATACGACCATTGGCTGACAGAGGTTAGCTAGCGCTCGCGCGATCAGACCAAGGAAGCTACACGCAATAACATTCGAGCGAAGCGCCGCTCAGGGTTCTTCTCGGCTAACAGCCGCACCTGTCGCCGCCGGCACGCTAGTCGCAGGGCGCCACCAATCGGCGGTGCGGGCGCCGCGTGTTCACTCTACGCCCGCGTCGATCCCGCCTCCGTTGCTGGTCTCAGCAACTCGGTTCGTGATTCTAACACAGAGAGCAGATGATCGATCTCCTCCTCGGTATTGAAAAAGTGCGGCGAAATCCGAAGATCGCTTCGAATCGGCGCCGAACCAAGGCTCTCTTGATATCTCCCAACGTATTCCCGCGGGTCGTCCGCTGGTTTGACCGAAACAGTGATATTCCTCTTCGTAAGTAACTCCTCCGTCCTTCGCCCATCGTTGACCCAGCAGGTGACGATACCACTTCGCGTCCCACGCGGGGTCTTCAACTCGGCCCCCAAGTCATGCAAGCCCTTCCACACTTTGGAGCTCAGCTGCAAGACCTGCCGTTCGATCTTGTCCATACCGATCCCGTCGATATAGTCCAATGCTGCCTTCAGTTCGTAGAGACCCTGAAAATGTACGGTTGCGCATTCAAACTTCCTGGCACTCCCCCACAGCTCCCGGGGATATAGACGAAGAGGAAAGTCCGGGTAGGGCTGCCACTCCTTCACTTGGCGCCACCCACAGAAAACCGGTTGCAGTTCAGATAGTAATTCCTCCTTCACGTAGAAGAACCCCAGTCCTGTGGGCCCCAAAAGCCACTTGTATGTCCCACAGGTGAGGAAATCGACTCCAAGGGCTTTCACGTCCATCTGTAATGCACCGACCGCTTGAGTCCCGTCGACATGGAGATAGCCGCCGTGGGCGTGAACAAGATCGGCGAGGCTCTTGAGATCGTGCACATAGCCATTCCGATCGGATACGTGGGAAACGCTGAGAACCCTTGTCCTGCTATCCACTAATGGCTCGAAATCGACGACATCCAGGACGCCTTGTCTGTTCTTTGCCTCCCGATTCTGGACGCCTCTAGTCTGTTCCTGATTCAGCCAGACTACTATGTTGCTCGGATAATCCAGGTCGTCCCAAACCACGTTGTCTCCCGGCTGTAATCCCAAAGACGTAGCAACGATGTTGGTGCCTTCGGTGGTATTGGTAGTGATCGCGATCTCGTCAGGCTTCGCGTTTATGAGCTTCGCTATCCTGTCGCGAGCCTCGTCCATCACATCCGCCCACTCGCTGGTGCGACCACCGGTCCGACTGACCCTCATGTCGAGGAAGTCTCTACCTGCTTGGTATACAGGCAGTGGGTAGGGACTGTAGTAAGCAGTGTCTAGGTAGATCAGTTCGCTCGTGACTGGAAAGTCGGACCTGACTTTCTCGTTCATGATAGGGCCTCCTAGCATCCCTCTTGCACCCCCCCTTCGCCGCTGAAAAGCAGCAAGTCCCAGGCTTGCACCTGGGACCTGTCTCGTATGCTCTCAAAGCGGGTGATGGGATTCGAACCCACGACATCCTGCTTGGGAAGCAGACACTCTGCCAACTGAGTTACACCCGCATCCAATCACCCACATGATACCTCAGACCACACTGAAAGTCAATCTTACAGGGGAAGGATGACCCTCAACGTGGTTCCCTCACCCGGCGCGCTCTCCGTCTCCAGGACCCCTCCCATGAGATATGCACGCTCCTGCATGCCCAGGAGTCCAAAGCGTTTCTCCGACTGCGCACGCTCTAGCGCCTCATGGACATTGAAGCCTCGACCATTGTCCCCCACGCTCATCTCCAGCTGATCCTCGGTGCAGTGCAATCGTATCTCAACCTCACTTGCCTTGGCGTGCCTGCGGACATTGGTCAGAGCTTCCTGCGCGATGCGGTACAGATTCTTCTTCACTCCTACCGGGATCTCCCGCCTGAACCCATCCACCACTAGATTGACGGCGATGCCGGTCCTCTTCTGATACTCCACCGTGTACCGCCTGAGCTCCTCCAGCAGGCTCAGCGCCTCCAGGTCTGTCAACCGAAGGTCATAGGCGAAATGTCGAAGCTCCTGAAGGCAGTCCAACGCCTGTTCCTTGGCTCGACTCAGTTCCTCCTCGGCCTGATCGACATCGTCCTTTCTGACTCTCTTGTACAACTCCATGAGCAGGATCACCGAGGACAACTCCTGCATCGGGCCATCGTGGATCTCCTGGGCCAACTTCTTCCGCTCCCAGGCACGACTCTCTGCATCGGCCTCCCGTTGCGCCAGGGTCAACACTATCATCCTGGCCGCTGGTCTGGAGAGTTGGACCAGTCGGTCCAGGTCCCTCTCCGTGAAGTCGCCATCGCCCTTCTTGTTGCTGACAGACAGCACTCCAATGACTTCGTCTGGCGTCATCAGCGGAACACAAAGGGCATCCTTGATCCCGCGGCCCGCACCTGAGAAACGCGCATCCTTGATCGGGCCTACCAGCAGCAGAGGCTCCTTGTGCTTGGCTACCCAGCCTGATATCCCCTCACCTAGGTGCCTTCGTGCGCCCTGGACGATGTCCCTGCCTAGGCCCCTAGACGACGTGATGGTCAGCACCTCGCTCCCCTCATGCAGAAGCATCAATGAGCCCTCGCTGGCATCCGTCGCCATCACCATGAGCTCCACGAAGCAACTCAGAGTCTCCTCCAGGGCCACTACCGCCAGAGTGGCTTCATCAAGACCCTCAACTGGAGGAGGACCATGCTCCTCTTGTTCGTCCAACACACCTTGTGCCACCGGTGTTGATCTCCTACATGCCTGCAGTTGAAGCACCTGCAGCGACAAACGAGGTTAGTACTCTCAAGACCACTTTACCACGATTCGATGTCCGTGTCAACAACCATCACAGGTCACAGCACAGTACCCGACGGCGCGTTGCCGCCACCAGAATGCTGGTATATAATGTGCCGGTATGTTCGGGATAGAGACGCCCCCTCGCAGAGACTACATGCTACTCGTCACCGTGTTCGTGAGCGGCATGACCGTCCTGGCCGTCGAAATGTCGGCCTCTCGCTTGCTTGCGCCCTACTTTGGCGACTCACAGCTCATCTGGGCCAACCTCATCGGCTTGATCATGATCTACCTGACCGCTGGCTACTACCTTGGAGGGCGTCTGGCCGACAGGTATCCCCGATCAGCGCTGCTGTATCAACTCGCCGCCTGGGCTGGATTCTTCATTGGGCTCATCCCCTTCCTATCCAGGCCCATCTTGCACTACTCGCTGTCGGGATTCCAGAGCTACTCCGCAGGCATCATCGTCGGATCCTTCCTGGGCATCCTGTTGCTCTTCACCGTGCCCGTCATTCTTCTGGGGTGCATATCGCCCTTCGCCATTCGACTTCAATCCCGATCTGTGGTCTCGACCGGCCACACAGCCGGCACCATCTACGCCCTGTCCACCCTCGGCAGCATACTGGGCACGTTCCTCCCCACACTGATCCTGATCCCTTTCCTGGGCACTTCAACCACCTTCCTCCTCTGCTCGTTGACCTTGTTGTTGGTATCGCTGGGCGGCCTCTTCCGCACAACAGGCTATCGGGCGATGTGGTACCTGTTGCTGCCCCTCGTCATCCTCCTCCTGAGGCTGCTCTTCCCCGGTGGTCTCGTGAAGGCCACCGAGGGATTGGTCTACGAGAAGGAGTCTTTCTACAACTACATTCAAGTCGCGGATCAGGCCGGCAGGCGGGTGCTGATGTTGAATGAGGGACAAGCCGTTCACTCAGCATATCGTCCCGGTCAAGTGCTGGTTGGCGGCGTGTGGGACTACTTCCTCCTCGCCCCGTACTTCACTTCCTTGCCCAGGCCCGATGAGATAGACAACGTGTGCATGATCGGGCTCGCTGCTGGAACAGCGGCCAAGCAGTACACAGCCGTCTACGGATCTGTGCCCATAGACGGGGTGGAACTGGACCCCGAGATCGTGCAGGCAGGTCGCCGCTTCTTCGACATGACTGAGCCCAATCTCAACGTGGTCGTACAAGATGGCCGCTTCTTTCTGGCTCAGACTGACCAGAGCTACGACGTCATGATTGTCGATGCATACCGGCAGCCCTACATACCATTTCATCTCACCACTCGCGAGTTCTTCGGCCTGGCACGCGAGCATCTGAACCCTGGCGGAGTGGTCATGGTGAATGCCGGACGCACAGCCAGCGATTTTCGCCTGGTAGATGTCCTGGCCGCCACCATGAGCCAGGTATTCGAGACAGTGTTCATCCTCGACGTGCCCGGCATCAGCAATAGCCTGGTCATCGGTACCGACGAGATCACGACCCTGGATCAAGTCTACGCCAGACTCGAGACCATCTCCAACGAGTGGCTGTCTCTGGTTGCAGCCCAAGCTATGGGAAGAATTCGGTACCCTGGCGGGCACGATCTGGTTCTCACAGATGATCGGGCGCCCGTGGAGCATCTGACCCACCTGATCATCTTGCGATACCTACTTGAAGGAGAATAGACAGTGAAGGCCAAGAAGATAGCTGCCAGAGCAAGCGCCGCCGCGCTGATCATCGCCCTGCCCTTGTTCCTGGCCCTGACCTCCCTCTTGCCTCTGATATCCTCGGCTTTCCTGCGCACTCAGTACGCCAGGCCCGATGTTCCACCCTCCAGCATGTTCTCTCCCGAGGAAAGGCTGGCTGCAGCTGCAGCCGCTGCTCACTACCTGCTCTCGACGGAGGGCATCGACTACCTGGCGAACCTTACGGATGCAAACGGGATGGCCCTCTTCAACGAGAGGGAACTCACCCACATGGTGGATGTAAAGGTTCTGCTGGGCAAGGCGATCATGGTCGACATCGTTTTGGGGTTGGTCGTCGCAGCGTCCCTGGGCATCCTGCTACGACTCAAGGACACCAGGCACAGAACGCCCTACTACCTGTTCACCGCCGCGCTGGTCGCTCCCGCGCTGGCGGCGGCTGCGCTGATCGTGGTGCCTCTCCAGTTCCGCTGGTTCTTCGTCGAGTTCCACCACGTGTTCTTCGAAGGAGAGACTTGGCTATTCCCGCGATCCGACACCCTGATTCAGCTCTTCCCCGAGAGATTCTGGTTCGACGCGCTCCAGACGTGGCTCCTGCTGGTCATGGCCGCGTCAGTTGCCCTGGCCATAGGAGCGTATGCCTGGATGAAGCGGAAGAGCGTGGGAGCAAGCTGACACGCCAAGGATGCTGCATGCAGCCAGCAATCCTCACGATCGCGTGGCTACAGAATCATCCCCTCAGCTGCGAAGCCGCACCAGCTGCATCCCGGCCCACGAATGCCCGACAAACGAAAAGCCCCGGCTTGGCAGTGCCGGGGCTTCATCTTTCTTGTGCGTGCCTAGTCCTGGGCTCACCTGAGATATGTTCTGAGCTTGCGGCTGAAATGCGGATGCCGAAGCTTGCGCAACACCTCTCCTTCGATCTGGCGGATTCGTTCCCGGCTGAGTTCAAACTCCTCAGCTATCTCCTGTAGAGTCCGAGGGTCGCCGTCACTCAAGCCGAAGCGTAAGTCTATGATGCGGCGCTCTCTGTCAGGCAGTTTCTGCAACGCGTCGTTCAACTGCTCTCTGAGCTGGCCATCCAGGACTACCTCCACCGGAGGCGGAATATCTTCGTCCTGAATGAACTCGCTTAGCTGGCTCTCTCCCTCCTCCCCCACAGGCTTCTCCAGTGACAGCGTGTGCGTGGGGGCCCGGAACACCCGTTCCATCTGTTCGGCACTGAGATTGAGTGCCTTGGCTATCTCTTCCTTGCCGGCCTTCCTGCCCAGTTCCTTCTCCAGCTGCCCGGCGACCTGCTTGACCCTTCGCAGTCTCTCTCCCATGTGGACGGGCAGCCGGATGGTCCGGCTCTGATACGAGAGGGCGCGTGTTATGGCCTGCCTAACCCACCAGGTGGCATAGGTACTGAACCTGTTGCCCTGACGATAGTCGAACTTCTCCACAGCGCGCATCAGGCCCACGTTGCCCTCTTGGATAAGGTCCAAGAAGGACAGTCCCTGTCCACGGTAGTTCTTGGCGATGCTTATCACCAAGCGCAGGTTAGATCGAATCAGGTACTGGCGTCCCAGCTCCCCGTCCAGAACCAGCATCTCGAAAGTAGTCTTCCGTCGCTGGGAGTTGTACTGGCCGAGTTTCAAGCGCTCGGCAGCCTTCTTGCCGGTGTTCATCCTCTTGACGAGAGCGACTTCCTCCCTAGCGGTGAGGATCGAATGACGGGCAGCCTCGCGGAAGTATAGTGATATTGCACTTTCAGCATCGACGTCGTCCAGGTCTGGGGCCTGCTCTTGTTCACCACCTTCGCTCTCGCGCCTCTTCCCCAGGATCTCAGAGATGGGATCACCTTCCTCGTCAACGATGGTGATGCCCTCCTCCAGCAAGAGCGAATATAGCTCGCTTATCTCCTCTACATGGTGTTCAGCCTTGGGGAACTCTTGGAGTATGTCTTCCAGGGCAATGTAGCCCTGCTCCTCGCCCTTCTCCAGAAGTCTCTGTTTTGCAGTGTTTGCTGAGCCTTTGGTCGTGTCCATCAATCCTCAGCACCGTGAACGGGGTGTGATGAGCAAAGAAAAAGCCGCCACTCTTCCATGGGCGGCATGAGTACAGCAGTCAGGAGCAACCGAGTTTGGCCAAGACAGTGCAGATCCTTATCTTTCCGGCCGACAGAACATCCAGGCTAGATCCGGCTGAAATCTATCCCATTATACCACAAAATCCGCCTGAAATCAAGCCCCTGGCTTCACCGGGTTGCGCATGACCGTTGCCAATCCACCTGGCGGGGACGAGGCCACGGGTGGCTCCGTGTCGCCGCCCACAGAGTCGTGCACTGCCAGCGCAATAGCATAGCGACTGGCGGCATGGCGCTCTGTACGCAACACTGATGGCGGTCTTGCGCATAAGTTGCTCTGGCAGTACACTGACCTAGTGTAGCCAGAGGCACTCTCGGGCACGCGCCGGCTCGCGCTCATGGCGAAGCCCACCCTCCCAGGTCCCCCCCGCCCCCTTGTCGAGTGGCTCCCCCTGGGCCGTATCCAGGGGCGGGAGGTATGGTTCGCGAACGGGAGTCGAGTTTCCAGACGATACGCGGCGATGGGAAAGGAGTACGATGCACAAGATCAGCTTGGGGCAAACCGGACTGTCGGTCTCAGCGGTGGGATTCGGGGGCATCCCCATACAAAGACTATCAGAGCAGGAGGCCATCGAGGTGGTGGGCCGTTGCCTGGAACTCGGGGTGACTTTCCTGGATACGGCCAACGGCTATACCACCAGCGAGGAACGCATCGGCAAGGCCATAGCAGGCAGACGGGAAGGCCTCGTGCTGGCCACGAAGACCCAGGCCAGGGATGCCGCAGGGGCTGCACAGCACCTAGCCCTCAGCCTGGAGCGGCTCGGAGTCAAGACCATAGACCTGTATCAGTTCCACTGCGTCAGCAGCAACGAAGACTACGAGAAGGTCATCGCTTCCGGCGGCCCCCTGGACTTTGTGAGCGGGGCACGTGCCTCCGGACAGGTTAACCACATCGGCCTGACGTCCCATTCCTTGGAGATCGCCCTCCGTGCCGTGAGATCCGGCTACTTCGAGACGATCATGTTCCCCTTCAACTTCATCGCCAACGAGGCCGCTCAGGAGCTGATTCCCCTGGCTCTGGAGCGCGATGTCGGCTTCATCGCCATGAAACCTCTGGCCGGAGGCGCGTTGGACAACGCCAGCCTGGCTTTCAAGTATATGCGCCGGTTCCCCCAGATACTCCCCATCCCCGGTGTCGAGCGGGCAGAGGAGATGGAAGAGATCGTCGCCATCATGGAGCAACCGGCTCAGCTGACCTCCGAGGAGCAAGCAACCATGGAGCGGATGCGCAGCGAACTGGGGAATCGCTTCTGCCGCCGATGTGGGTACTGTGAGCCCTGCCCCAACGGGGTGCCCACTCAAGCTCTAATGATCCTGGACAGCATGATCAAGAGATTCCCTCTGACCGTTGTCTCGGCCAACTACGCACAGGCGCTGGATGCCGCTGAACGCTGCACGGCCTGTGGGGAGTGCGAAGATAAGTGCCCGTACGGATTGCCCATCCGTGAGATGATCCAGGAGCACGTGGATCTCTATCACACAGAAAGGGCGCAGGCAGGGCTCGCTCGATAGAGGGTTGACGGAGAGAATGTCCCGTTCGTGCCGCTTCTACTACGAGGACAGTCACCGCAGGGCACCCAGGAAGGAGTGCCGCCTCATCGAGCGCAATCTGGCCTCGGCTCCCTGGGACGAGAAACTGTGTGGCTCGTGTCCCGTGCCAGAGATCCTGGAACACAATCCTTGCGCCAGCCTGGCGTTGGAGGCCGGGGTGGGGTCCCGGTTTGTCCTACTCCACAAGATCACTATCTTCGCTGTCTGCACGGCGGAGATGAGGGAGATCACGGACCCGAAGAGCTGCAGACAAGGGTGTGGCTTCTTTGAGAGCCTCTTCTAGAGCCCCACGCTCCCCCTCTTCGTTCCTCCAGCCCTCACCTGTCTCCACAAATCTTCACTTCTGGCACTTGGCGCAGAAGTACGTGCCCCTACCTCCGATTGAGACTCTCTCCACAGGCGTGCCACAGACGAAGCAAGGGAGCCCAGTTCGGCTCTTCACCCGAAACTGCTCCTGGAAGGCGCCCTTCACGCCATCCAGGTGCACGAAGGCCATCTCGGAAGAGCCTCCCAGCTCCAATCCCCTGTTCAAGGTCTGGACGATGCTCTCGTGCAGGCCCTTGATCTCAGGGTCCGTGAGCGAAGAGGCTATGCGAGTCGGAGTCATGCGGGCAGCGAAGAGGATCTCATCAGCGTAGGTATTGCCTATCCCGGCCAGGAATCTCTGGTCCAGGAGAAACGACTTGATCTTACCTCTCCGTCCAGCCAGCACGTCTGCCAGGAGCCCCGCATCGAACCCCTCCTCCAGTGGATCATGTCCCAGCTTGCTCACCTCAGGCAGCTCATCGATCTTGTGGGTGGGCACCACGCGAATGAACTTCAGGTGGACCTGCCCCAGGGTGAGCTGGTCCGAATCGAACACAAGGGTCAGGCGTACGTCACTGGGGGTGCCATCATAGAGGCTGGAGAGCAGCAGCTGCCCTACCATCATCAGGTGGATGACCAGCGAGAACCCGCTGTCCAGGTGCACGACGAGCATCTTGCCCCGCCGCTCGACGTCAGTGATCCGGGCATTCTCAAGCGCGTCCTTCCAGTGAGGAACAGGGCAATCGCCCGCCTTGTCCTGTGGGACGATCAGTTCCCGCACCCTTCGACCAAGAACGTGCCTCTTGAGCTCGTCCTTGAGGATCTCCAATTCGGGCAGTTCCGGCATCTACTGGACCTCACCATCTCTCCGGCGAGCTTTGCCGGTCCCTCGAGCGACCAGCGAGGGGCTCTACAGTAGTGCAACGGCAGGCTAGCGTTGCCCGTGGTCCACTTCAAGCCTGTCGTTGGCAGTCCCTTCAGCGGATTGCAGCCAGCCCTCGATTTCCCTGGAGAGCCCCTTGCCGATGCCCTTGATGCTCTCCAGACCCTTCCTGCCCTGCTGCCGATAGAGGTCCCCGACGTCCTCTTCCATCTCATCCACAGCCCATGCGGCCTTGCGATAAGCCCACTGCCGATAGCTCTCTGCCTCCTCGAGGAGGAGGTCATACGTCCTGAGGAACAGCCGCTCCGCGATCCGCTTGTTCAGCCCGAGAGGATCATCAGGCAGGACCGGCCGACTCATGCGGTCCGCGATACCATGCTGTAGGCACACCTCTCTCACCCGGCGAAGCAGCTGCGGTCCATAGCTTCCTCTAGTTTCAAAGCCGCTGCCGTACAGTTGCTCGTAGAGAGGCAGCACCTGAGGGTAATGCGACTCCAGCACACCTATGTACCGCTGGCGCTGCGCTCCTTCCTTGAGCGTCAGCCCCCCGGCCAAGACGAACTGCCCACCGGCGTCCCTGACCCTACTTATCACATCCTCAATGTTTCGATCGTCGTCGGAGATCCCTGGCAGTAGCGGCATCATGGCCACACCCGTCACCACGCCAGCTCCAGCCACCTGCCTCATGGCCTCCAGTCGGCGGTCGGGCGGCGACGCTCCCGGCTCGAACCGCCCAGCTATCTGCTCATCGAAAGTCGTGATCGTGAAGAAGACGCAGGCCCACGACTGACGGCTGGCTTCCGCATAGAGGTCCAGATCACGCAACACGAGATCTGACTTGGTGAGCACCTCCACCGGGAACTGGTGGCCGGCGAGAGCCTTCACCACCTTCCTGGTAAGACGACGTTCCTGCTCTATGGGCTGATAGCTGTCGCAGACTCCACCGGTAGACACCACTCCTCGCTTCAGCCTGGGCAGCTGCTTCCCCAGCACTTCTACCGCGTTCTCCTTGACGAACACCGTCTCCTCGAAGTCCTCAGACAGCCCGTATTGGTTGGCACGCGCGTCGCAGTAGACGCATCCATGAGCGCATCCCCGGTAGGGGTTGACGGTGTACGAGGCCCAGAACCAGTCATCGACATGGCGAAGTCTGTTGATCATGGACGTGGCTCTGTAGGGCTCGTACTTCATCTTCGGATCAGTCTTAGGGGGAAAACGGCTGTTCTGCTGCTACCACAGCCTACACCACGATGCAAGCTGACTCACGGGCACCGCTGTGTAACGCCGTCCCGCAGAAGTGTGACAGAGAGCGGTTGGGCCAGGCCGCCATCTCAGATACGGGGCGCTTCCTCGAAGAGCTTGGTCAACGCCCCCAGCATCTCAGGCGACATCTCTCCGCGCGCGGATGCTCTCCTGATATGCCCCTTCAGTCGTCGCAGAGGCATGACGGGCACAGAGGCCGTCGTCACCTCGAGGCGTGCCTCAGGGTTGACGAAGACGACCACGCCTTGGACCTCTGTGTTGATATCAGGCGCTTCCTCCTCGATGTACTTCTGAAGCCTTTCCACACCCTTTTGTGTTTCCTTCGTCGGGTTGCCCAGCGACTCCTCTGTGAAGAACCGCAGCCCACGGCGCAGACTCATGTCCCGCACCCACTTGTCCTTGAAGCACCTTATCCTACCGTCTACCCCGCTGACGATGAGGACGAAGATGCCGTGCGGAGTGAGCAGGGCATGATCGACAGGCAGGACGTGGTTGTACAAGCGATAGCGGTCGTCGAACTCCCCGAGGGCACCGGTCAGCCTCTGGATGCGCTGGGGACCGCGCATCGCTTGCTGCTGACCACGCCCCCCCAGAGTGTACATCACTACACCCAGGGCCACGAGAATGATTGCCATCATCCTGTACTGGGCGAAAGACGCGATGAGCGCACCAAAGACCATAACCAGGCCAATGAGAGTAGCTACCTGCCCTAGCCTGCCCCCCCGTGCCATCAATTGCTCGTTGGTGATTGTTCGCATCTTGTCACCCCTTGCTCCACATATGGTCAGATAACCGAGGCCGCCAAGCAATTGGGCCGTGCCGCCTAGTAGAGGCCAAAATACCAACCAATGATCTCCCCCCCGAACACCAGGACTGTCAAGCCGGCCACAGCCAGAAACACCCCGTACGGAACGTAACTTCGTAGACCTTTCTTCCTACTGAGCACGAGCACCAGGGCCACCAGTCCGCCCAGGGAGACGGCGATGATCAGAGCCAGGATCACCTCCGGGAATCCAGTGATCAGACCAACGAAGGCTGCCAGATTGGCGTCGCCCCTCCCCATGGCCGTTCGCCTGAAGACCACCTTACCCACCACCGCCACCAGATAAAAGAAAGAGAAGGCGAGGGCACCCCCCAGTATCGCACGCCGTAGGCCCAGACCCGGGTAGAAGTAACTACCCGCAAGGGCCAGCCCGATGGCCGGGTAGATAACCACCCGCAGGATGAGCCGATGCTCCAGGTCGATCACGAAAATGAGATACAATATGCAGGCGTACATCGTGACGAGAACGAGCTGCACCGAGGGGCCGTACCTGAGCCAGAAGAAACCGAAGGACAGCATAGTCCCCAGCTCCAGCACCGGCCAGCGCAACGGCAAACGAGCGCCGCACTGGCTGCATCTATCTCGCTGCACCAACAAGCCCCGTAACGGGACGGCATCTCTCCAAGCCCGCTGCGCCCCACAGTTGGAACAATGGGGTGGAGTCAGCATAGAACGGCGCTGGGGAAGATGATCGGCGGCAAGGTTCAGGAAGACTCCGACAAACAAGCCTAGCAATGCATACAAAGCAACCACGCGGTACCCCACGGCCTCAAGCTGATGCGAATTGTACCACACGGATTTGACAAAGACAAAGTCCGCTTGTACAATCAGTCAGACCTCAAGGGGCCAAGGGAACTGGTCCCAGCTGGGCCCCGCCATCTAGCAACAAGGTGTGCCAACACATGCCTCGGTATGACAGGTTGAGCATCCTGGTCACACTGGTCCTATTTGGACTCGTTGTCTCGCACATCGTCGACCTTCCGACCAGGACCATTTCCTTCGTGGCCCTCGGCGTGCCAACAACCATCTATCTCTCTGGCCGGTGGTTCATCGGCGGCCTGCTGGTTGTCATCACTGGTGCAGGCGTGGATTCCATCGTACGCTCTCATCCGCAGGCACGGAAGGAAGGCTGGGGATGGGGACACAGCCTCTCCTTCTGGGGGTTGCCTTGCGCGCTAACCCTTCTCTCCCTGGTTGTTCTCCCTTTGTCCCCGGACATCGTATCCTGGCTGGCTGCTCTGACGTTCACCGGACTCGGTCTGGTGTTGATCGTCACCGCGCAGTACTATGCCATCGACCGGCAGGCGCGCCACGCCGCCGTGGTGGATTGGGGACTGAGCCTGGCCGCATACGTCGGCATCTTCGTGTTCTCCGGGCTGACCTACGCGTCACGGGCACGCAGCCTACTGTCAGCGACCGCCATCGCCATCATCGGCGCCGCCCTGGCTGCGGAACTGCTACGTCCGCACAGCTCCGAACTCTCTGTGAGGCGCGCCTGGCTCTACGCTGGAGTTGTCGGTCTGGTATTGGGAGAAGTGGCCTGGGCCCTGAATCACCTCAGTCTCAGTGCGGCCGCCGGGGGAGTCTTGTTTCTTCTCATCTTCTATGCCTTGGGGGGGCTGGCCAAGCAATACCTGAGAGGGCAGTTGGGCCGCCCTCAGATCGTGGAGTTCGCTGTCGTGTCAATCCTTGGTTTGGGACTGCTCTACCTCATGTAAGTTGCGGGGCGCGATTCTGGGAGGAGGGAGCTGAAAGATGGTATGGCTGCAACGCGAAGAGGAAGACGCCAAGGCGATACGCATGCCGGAGGAGTGGGGAGGTGTGGTGCCCTCCCACGTATTCCTCGACGAGGCGCGGAGGATCGTGGAGGAGGGAGAACGTCATGGCCTGATCCTGCGCGTTATGGGAGGTGCCGGCATACGGCTGCGCACTCTCCAGTACGAAGACCTGGGACAGAGGCTGGCCAGGCTTGGAGAAGGTGAACAGGAGTTCACAGATCTGGATTTCGTGACCTACAAGAGGTGCCGAGACGCCATGCAGGGGTTCTTCCAGGGCCTCGGCTACAGCAAGAGGAGGGCCACCCTCTCATCGGCAGCTTCCGAGAGACAGATCTACTTCCAGGAACATGGATGGTTCTTCGTGGATGTGTTCTTTGACAAACTGCTGGTGGCCAATCACCGCCTGGATTTCCGCGGGCGACTTGAGCTGAACCCCCTCACGTTGAGCCCCACCGACCTTCTCTTGCAGAAGGTACAGATAGTGCGTCTCAGCGGGAAGGATTTCAAGGATTCTCTGGTCATTCTCTTTGCCCACGAGTTTGCTGACCAGGACGGGGCACAGACGATCAACACGGCGTACATTGCAGGCCTCCTGTCCAAGGATTGGGGTTTCTGGTACACCGTCACGACCAACCTCAAGGGAATGAAGGATCTGCTGGCCAAAGTGGATGCTCTCTCGGACGATGAGGCGCGGGTTATTGCTGACAGGATCGACGCGCTTCTGTCGCGCATCGAAGCAGAGCCCAAGAGCATGGGTTGGAAAGCGCGAGCCAAAGTAGGTACCAGAAAGAGGTGGTACGAACCAGTCGAGACGGAAGATACCGTAGGCGATTTCGGTATTTGGCGTATGATGACAGAGGAAAGGAAGGAATAGAGCCTATAACTGGTGGGGCAAAGGGTAGGCCCTTCAGGGTCCTGGTGAGAGCGGAGTGGGACCTGCACTCCGCCGCCGACGCTCCGACTCCTGCTGATCCGACAAGGATGGCATACTTCGTGCGATCCGTCGGCCCCTGGTAGCGCGCCCAGTGCGGCGTCCGGCAAGGTTGCCAGAGTTGTCGTGGATGACTCCCCGATTCCCCGTTTCAACGACACTCTTGGCCTGAATTGCGCGATTGCACTTGCGGCGCCCGTTTCCGTGTATCTCAAGCGGGTAAGCATTCTGGCACCAATGCCAGCGTCCATTCACACGAGGACAGTCGACGGTGAAAGAGAAGCTGCGCTGGCCTGAGTCATCCCCAGAAGGAGGGACAATGGAAGATATCCTTGGAGATATCGGTGCAGTGGTAGGAGTAGCAGGCTGCTTCGTCTGCGACGCCGAAGGACAGATACTGGCATCCACTCTGCCCGAGGTGTTCGAGGAAGGCATCCTCGCCACGGTAAGCCGCACCATTACTCAGACCACCGCTGGCCTATTCATCGCCCGGCGGCGCAAGGTTCAGGAGATCGATCTTCTCTTCGACGAGGGGCGAGTAGTCATCAAGCCCCTGCGAACGGGCTGCCTGTGCATCCTGTGCGAACGCAACATGAATGTGCCCCTTCTGAACCTCACCGCCGACGTGGCCGCCAGGAAGCTTTCAGAGGCCATGAGAAGGGACGGTTCCGAACCTGAGGCCATCCAGGACGAGGAGCCGCCCATGGATTTGGTGCTGCACGGTATCGTCGACGCCTACCCGGACGTGGTAAGGCCAGTCATGGATTTCGAGCAGAGCCTGCCCGATGGCAAGCGACAGTCAGCCTCGAATGCCCTCGGTCAGCGGGCCGGGGAGGCAATCTTCCAGAGGCGATACTCAAGTATGAACGTGCCGGCCGCCATACCTCAGGTGCTGGAAATGGTGGCAGTGCCGGCAGTAAGCCCCTTCGCCATAGCCAACTCGCAAGGGAATAGCCTTGATGTGCTAGCCTGCCCGTTCTGTAGGAACCTGTCTGCCTCCTCGCCGCGCTGCCACTTCCTGGCCGGCCTGGTCGAGGGACTGCTGAAGTCCGTGCCCGGCCTGGAAGATGCGGAGGTTACCGAGACTCGGTGTCGGGCCCGAGGTGACGACACCTGTAGCTTCTTGGCGAACCCGAAGCCTCAATAGACCTACAGTAACAGGCTGGCAGAGGATGGCCGGTATTATCCGGGGCTCAGACAGTGCTTGGCCCCTTAGCGCCCTAAAGGAAAGGAGAATGTAGACGTGTTGGTACAGTCGCCCGATTGGTTCAGGCTCTTTCTGGAGGCGGTCCAAGTGATAGCCATGGTTGTCCTGTTGGTGGTGCTCGTGCGCGCGGGACGCAGATACCCCGAGATCGCCACTACATCCTGGCAGTGGGTGGTCGTTGGCTTCACCATGATGCTTTTCGCCTCGCTGGTCGACTTCACGGACGAGGTTTTCAACTACAAAGCTGCCTACATGCCCAATCTCTTCGCCACGTTCATCTCGGAGGCCGGCATGATCGGCGGACTCATCCTCGCCGCCATGGGCTTCTCCACATGGTTCGAGTTCATGGCCAGGTTCCTGGGACTGAGACCCAAGGAGTAAGCCACCAGGGCATTCCTCCACTGCCGCAGTGCCGGCGCCAACCACACCTGGTGTCGCGTCGTGTGTATCTCGACCGTTGTGATTTCTCGACGATGGGATAGCGGGATGCGGCCCGAGCACCATCCACGGACGCCGTCCGGGCAGCTCAGCCCTCGACAGCTTCAGCGGCAGGCCAAGATTCTGGGATCTAAGCCCCCGATACCGGTCCCCCAGGTGCTCGCACCAGCAGTATCGGCTTGGTCGTACCTTCCAGGACCTTGGCCGCTACACTGCCAAACACCCACCGCCCAACCCCGCCGCGCCCGTGAGTAGACATGGCGATCAGGTCAACCTTGTTGACCTCGGCATAGTCCATAATCTCCGCAACTGAGCGTGAGCCATGCCTGATCGTGTGGCGGGCATTGACCCCCCTTGCCAAGCAGCGCTTGCCCTACCTCTGTCAAGCGCTCCTCAGCCTCATCCCGCTCCTGGGCCGCGGTCGTTGGGAGGACCCACGACCCCGGGGAGACCTGAAGAAGGATCACCTCTGCACCGTGAGCAGCTGCCATGTCCTGCACTTGGGACACCATTGCTTGAGCCAGGTCGGATCCATCCAGCGGAACAAGCATACGATCGTGCATAGAACCACCCGCGTTCTGTTATTCCACATGGAGTGCTCGCGTTTGGCAATCTGTGTCGAAACTGGTATAATCGGTGATACTATTCACCACCAGGGGTGCAGCCGGGTTCCTGGTCCCGGCTCGTCATCCGAGCCACGTCATGAGCACACGGAAAGGACGGTATCTCTATGGCCAAGACCAAGTTCCTGTTCTCCACCGATTTTCACGGCTCAGAGACGGTTTGGCGCAAGTTCCTCAATGCGGCCAAGTACTTTGATCTGGATGCTCTGGTCCTGAGCGGTGATATGACCGGCAAGCTGCTGATACCTATCGTCAAACGGCCCGACGGCAAATACGATGCCAGCCTCTACGGTGAGCCCTACGTCTTGACCGAAGAAGAACTCCCCGAGTTCGAGAAGAAATGCCGGATGATCACCTACATACCCTACCGCACAACCGCAGAAGAGGTGGAGCGCATCGCCGCCGATGAACAATACAAAGAGGACCTCTTCGAGAGGAGGGAGGGCGAGATTGTAGAGCATTGGCTCACCCTCATTCCGGATCGAGTGCCTCCAGACTGCAAAGTCATCATCAGCCCCGGCAATGACGACAAGCACTCCATCGATGACGTGATTCGGGCTGACCCCAACCCCCAGGTGATCTTCGGCGAGGAAGAGGTCATAGACCTTGACGATGAGCACGAGGTCCTGTGCTTTGGGTGGTCCAATCCAACCCCCTTCGATTCACCTCGAGAGTGCTGCGAGGAGGAGCTGGAGGAGAGGCTGGAACACACGGTGGCCAAGGTCAAGAACATGGAAACAGCCGTGTTCTGCATTCACGTACCGCCGTACGACAGCTTCATCGACCAGGCACCGATGCTTGATAAAGACCTATCGGTCACTGTCCGAGGCGGTCACACCCACATGGTGCCCGTGGGCTCTACGGCTGTTCGCAAGATAATCGAGAAATACCAGCCTCTGCTGGGACTGCACGGTCACATTCATGAGAGTCCGGGACGCATCAAACTGGGTCGATGTGAGTGCCTCAATCCAGGCAGCGAATACGGGGAAGGCATCCTCAAGGGGTTCCTGGTCGAGATCGATGGAACGAAGCTGACCCAGCTGCGTAGAATCGACGCCTGATCCGGCACCTCAACGAAGCGGAGTTCACGCACAGCGCCCCACTCGCAGGAGTGGGGCGCTGTTACTGTACACAGGGCTGCGCGCTACCATGTCGTGTCAGTACTTGTGAGCCACCACGTCTTCCGGCAACTCGTACCAGCGCTTCTTCTCGCCGATTCTGGCCCGAATCTTCCACTTCCTCGACTTGGGCTCGTCCTCAATGACACGACGCAGCTGGGCTAGGCGCTGGACAACAACCTCGCTCTCCTTCTCCTCCAGATAATCCGCGGCCAAGTCGATCATCTTGTCGATGTTCATGGTCAGCGTCTTGTACCATCCCCAGTCGCCGCTGCACAGCTTGGCAATGAACGCGGGATCTATGGTGTCCAGGCCGTCACCCTCCGCGATGTCATGGTCATGAAGCATGGCGAAGCTGTCTTTGACATCCTTCTCGTTCAGCTCAACGACCTGCATCTTGGACAGCAATAACTCCTCGATGGGCACGGTGTATTCGTCCCGTTCCAGCCGGCCGACGAAGTTCAGTTCGTGGCACATCACGAACACGTCTAGCATGACATCTGCGTCGTATCCCAGCTCCGGATGGTCGAAGAGCAGTCTCCGGTGCCCTTGGAGCGCATTGAACCGCACGTTGGGCTCATAGCCCAGGTCCACCATCACGTGCCCGACCTCCGTCCGCTGGCTGCGGTAACCAATGAAATCCACATCGCCATAGGTGCGCGCCATGGATCGATGCGCGGCGCTAGGGCAATGCAGTTTCACCGCCACGCCCCCGATCACCCTCAGCTGCAGCCCCTTGTCCCGAGCAGCGTCCACCACCCGGTGCACTTCCTCTTCCATGGTTACTGTTCGCTCCGAGTTCTCCTGTTCTGCTTCCATGGGTTATCACTCCTCTCGGGGACCTACCAATCCCTCCGGTAACGACCTAGCTGCGACCAACTGCATCACTTCAAAGCGGAGGACCGAAGCGTCCAGCGTCAAGTCGGAAGCTGGGATCTCTACGAACTCCTCGTTGTCGGTATGCAGCCTCACCGCGAATCTGCCATACCCCTCGTGCACGAGCGACACTTGCGAGATATCATCCCAGCGGCGCGTAACAGGCGATGTCCTGCCCCTCTGCAACTCGAAACCATCACTGTCCCAAGAGAACCTGGCATGGTGGCGAGTTATGTACCACCAAGTCCCCCCCACGATCGACACCGTGAGGTTACCCACAATGACAGGCCAGCCGATAAAGAAGTCCTTCAAGATCAAGTAGTTCGCTCCAATCCAGGCCACGGAAACCAGAACGAAGAAAATGCCCACCGACCTAGCGAAGTTCATGCGCTGCCAGGGTGCGACCGTCCTCATTTGAAGCACCTGACGATCTTGACCAGCCGTCGGCCCACATGAGATTCCGAGTTCACTACCTCCTGAGAACTCAGATCGACCAGAGCGATGCCGATCTCACGAAGGGTGGTGCTTTGCACCATGGACTTGGCTTTCCTGGAAAATGGGCCTTCCTGAGGGACAACAAGCCAGGCCCATGCAAACTCTTGCTGCTTCAAGAAGGTAGCGATGGTGTTCAAGACCGGGTGCAGGTGCTTCAGTTCTGGGTCCTGGGAATAGGCGAAGCAGGCGACGTAGTAGTTGGGTGTGGTCAGCCAGGCAGCTACCTTGGACAAGAAGAAGCCCTTGGGCCTCACCGTGGCGGTGACAAACATGTCGAATACCACATCGCCCATCGGATACTCCCAGAAGGACTCCGTGAAGTCCGCTGTCCATCTCGCGGATCCCAGCATGAGGTTGTCCTCCAACCTCACCAAGTAGTCGTTGACATCCATCTCTCACGTCCGTCCGATGGCGGCTCGATTCTGCCCGAGCTTTCGCCTATTGTAGCACAACGCCGAATCGGGAGCAACCCCACATCATCGAAGCGACGGGACACGCCCTTAGTGACGATCGATGTTGGCAGCCTTGGCGGGCCACAAAGAAGGGCGATCAGCCTGGGGAAGAGAGCCACCATCTCGGCGGACTGTGCAACCCACAGCGTTCCCCACAGGACTATCCACCGCCAGGTCAGACCCACCTGGAACCTTCCTGCCTGAGTGCGGTGGTGAACAGGTCACACCATCTTGACAGTAGAGGAAGGCTCTCCGTGAGCCTTTGAGGTTCCCACGGAGAGCCTTGAGCTACGCCACGAACGAAAGAACAGAGAGATCCTATTCCGGCGGAATCTCGGCGAAGATCGTGGTCAGGTCGGCGCCAACGCGCTGGGCCCTCCTGCGACCCCAGAAGTACATTCCCGAGGCGATGAGGATCAGCACCACGGTGAACCAGAAGGGGACGCTGATCCAGTTGCCGGTGAGCGGGCCAAACCCCCAGCCGTTGGGCAAGAAGGTGATGCCCAAAGCCAGAAGGAGGTTGGCCGCAGCGGCCAACCATCCCAGGATCCGCACGGTGTTCGCGCTCTGTCGCCACGGTGCCCGCTCGAAGACCTCTGGCATCCTTGACGGGAACAGAGCACAGGAAACTGCCACGCCGATGAAGAACAGGGCGTCCCACATGTCGGTGGCTACCACAGCGCCGCTGGGGGTGATCCACTCCTGTCCGAAGGGACTGTGGAGAAACACTAGGTTGAGGCCGTCAGGCCCGAAGAGGTTCGCCTCGGCCACCACGCCCAGCAACGCCGCCACGGAGGTGATGATTATGGCATTCACGGGGGAGTGCCACTTCTCGTTGATGTCAGCCACCCACTCCGGCAGGATGCGGTCGAAGCCCATGGCGAACATCATCCGCGAGCAAGTCAGAAGGAAAGGCGGGATGTCGTTGGCCACCCACAGCATGCCGAAGGCCAATAGCAGCCAGCCGAAGAACTGCCCGCCTTGGGCACCAAACTGCCCATAGGCCACCAAGCCTGCAAAGGTCGGCATCCACGCTCCGATAGGCGTCAAGCCTGCGTCCGCATAGCTTCCCGCCCCCTGACCCAGGTAACCCACGGCATCTAGCAAGCTGAAGCCCGTCGCGGCATCAACTCCGGCCATGCTGCCCGCCCGCGCCAGGAAGAAGGAGATGGTCATGTAGATGGTCATGATGACGATCCCCGAGATCAAGATGGCCCGAGGCAGGTTGCGGCTGGCCTCCTTCACCTCGCCAGCGACGAACGTCGCGGCCGCGTACCCGATGTACGCCCAGTAGGCGAAGAAGCTGGCCGTGAACACCGCGCTCCAGTAGCTGCCCGAAGACGCCATTCCCTGAGCCAGCGCCGCCTGAGTGTATTCCGAGGCGGCGTGCCCGGTGAACAGTTGCGTTCCAGCCTCCATGTTGGCTGGGCTAGCCAGCAGGAAGACCAGGTAGACCAACACCAGGACCGCTGCCGGGACCCAGAAGATGATGTGCAACAGGTATCCCGTCATCCTTGTGCCCAGAGCCCCGATGCCGCTGAAGACGGCGATGACCACGATGCCGAAGATGGTCATGAACCAGGGGTTCGCCAGTGAGCTGGTGTCGACCCCCGCCAGGCTGCCGAAGATCAGGCTCGCCTCGAAAGTGGCCACCGCGATCAGGCCGTAGGAGACAGCCACAGAGAGGAACTCCAGCATTGTTGCCACGAAGGCGAAGCCGGGGTTTAGGATCCTCGACATGAAGACATAGCCTCCACCCGAGCGGGGCATCGCTGCTGACAGCACCATGAACGTGTAGATCGACAGCAGCATCAAGAGCCCCACCAGGAAGAAGGCCATAATCATGGGGTGTATGCCGAGGAAGAACTCAGACGGCATAACCGACTCAGCACCAATGGACTGGAATACACGTTTCTGCCAACCCAGGCCAACCACGTTGGCGATAGCCAGAATCACCGCGGTGACGAATCCGACCTCACGCACCAACCCGGTCGCCTTTCGGGCAAACAAGGTCTTCTCTCCCATCTCTGAAACCTCCTATTTCCCTTCAATGGGCATTCTAGCGTCTCGTGGTTTCAAAACGGAATCGTCAGCATTCTCGATTGGCACCACCTCCTCGTGCAACCCATATGAATGTGCGAACCTGACCAGAGAAACCTGTTCGCGGCGTCCCGGTCCACCGGATACACTATGATAGCACATATCTCGCAACTTGTCAAGTCCTGACTCACGCCACGCGTGTTGAGCACTCATGCAAATTGCGGTAGCGTGCACAGGGGCGCCTGATGATTCGTTTGTTGTGACCTCGAACCTGTCATTCGTCATGTCGTGGACCTTTGCCACCTCTCGTCCCCATTCTGCCATCACTCCAGCAGCGCAACCAGCAGGCGTATCTTGAGCAGATGCCGCATCGGATTCGCCGTGGCGTGCCACCGCCATGCCTGCCCTTGTCTGCGGTTGTCCTGCAACGCTTCTCAATACCCGCTCACCGAGAGGAGCGCCAGTATGCGTCGGTCGGACGTGCCCAGTACCCTTTGTGCAAACTACAACCCGATGGCTCCCGCAAAGTTTCGTGGCCATCTGTGCCTGCTGCTCCTGCCGCGCCGGAAGCACCACCGACCATCCGGCGGACCCTTCGCAGTCCGTCGAGTGGTCTTCTCAGTGCTCACCAGGCCGCGGACAGAGGGTACTGGGCATAGATTCCTGAGGATTGGCTCCCGGTCGGTCGAGTTCGGTAGAGATCGAAGGTCGCCTCACATAGAGCGATCAAGCAGCGCCCTGCACTCCCTGACATGCATGGAACGCACCCGTTGCCTTGACAGTGGCGATTCAGTATAATGAACCGAGCCACAACACTCACTATTGGAAGCCGCGTGCACGAAGAACTTCGCAAGCTACCGAGCGTCGAGAGCGTCCTGCAGAATACTGAGATTCAGCGATCCATCGAGGCGAAAGGGCGTCCTCTCGTCGTGGACACAATTAGGCATGTTGTGGAACAGGCGCGCCTCGAGATCGAGACCGGACTGCCGTGTCCGGCCCTTGAGACGCTCGTGGAGCGGGCGCTGGCGGAGCTTGAGACCAGAGACAGGCCCGATCTGCTTAGCGTCATCAATGGCACAGGAGTCATCATCCATACCAACCTCGGCCGTGCCCCGCTGAGTCAAGATTCCAGGACAGCTATGGACCTTGCCGCTCGCGGCTATAGCAACCTCGAATACGACCTGGCTGACGGGTCCCGAGCTTCGCGCCACCTCCACGCTGAAGACCTGTTGAGGCGCATCACCGGCGCAGGCGCAGGCATGTTGGTCAACAACAATGCGGGGGCCATACTCCTCGCTCTCACAGCATTGGCCCGCGGCAAGGAAGTGGTTATCTCCCGCGGTCAACTGGTCGAGATCGGTGGAGGCTTCCGAATCCCCGAGGTCATGGCTCAAAGTGGCGTCCGCCTGGTGGAAGTGGGAACCACCAACCGCACTCACACCCGCGACTACGAGAGCGCCGTGGACGAGGAAACGGCACTCCTGATGCACGTGCACCATAGCAATTTCCGGGTTCTCGGTTTCACGCAGCAGGTCTCCTTGATCGAACTGGTGGATGTCGCCGCGCAGCATGGCCTACTCGTGGTTGAAGATCTCGGCAGCGGAAGCTTGCTGGATACGTCCTCCTTTGGATTATCCCATGAGCCTACGGTGCAAGAAGCGATTGCCCAGGGCGCAGACCTCGTGTGTTTCAGCGGTGACAAACTGCTCGGCGGGCCACAGGCGGGGATCATCGTCGGGCGGACAGATCTCGTCACTTGCCTGAAGAGGCACCCTCTCGCCCGCGCTCTGAGAGTGGACAAGACGACCATCGCCGGGGTCCAGGCAACACTTCTGCACTACTTGAGGGATGAGGCCACTGACAAGGTACCGGTGTGGCAGATGATCAGCCTAGGTGTGGAGGAGGTACTGGCAAGAGCCACCTCCTGGGCAGACCGTTTGAGCGGTCTGGGAGTCGAGGCCGAGGTCATCCCGGGCCTCTCCACCGTGGGCGGGGGATCTCTCCCCGGAGAAACCTTGCCAACCGGCCTGCTAGCCCTTCGCGTTCCCTCCCCTGACGACCTCGCCCATCGCCTGCGAACGGGAGAGCCAGCCGTCGTCGGCAGGATCGAAGGAGGGCAGTTCATGCTCGACCCGCGCACCGTGCTGCCGTGGGAGGAGCAAGACCTCCTATCCGCTCTGGAACAGGCGCTGCAGAGCTAACCACCACACCCGCCGTGCCCTCGAGGTACCTCACCACCGTGATCCAGAAGCACTTCAAGCCAGAGAAGAATGCCTAGTAGCGACCCGAGATCGAATCGATACACGGCCTCCTCACGCAGGTCCGGCGCGCCACGCGCCCGTCGAAGACACATCAGCTGTCTTGCGCAGGGTCTGCTCTTATTCGTACTAGCCATCCTTCTGCTCTTCTTCATGGGCCTCATCGCATCGTCCAGCGTATATGCCTACTACGCCCTTACCCTGCCACCTGCCGAGGAACTGAGTGCTCGAACCCTCTTCATGAGCACCAAGATCTATGATCGACGCGGTGAGCTTCTCTACGAAGCGTTCGACGCCAATGCTGGTCGGCGCACCGTTGTACCCATAGATGAGATGCCCGACTATCTACTGCAAGCCACCGTCGCGACCGAGGACAAGACCTTCTACAGCAATCCAGGCTTTGATCCATTGGCCATCGTCAGATCCTTGTGGCTGAACCTGGCCGAAGGTGAGATTGTTTCTGGCGCCAGCACCATCACTCAGCAACTGGTCAAGAACATCTTCCTCTCGCCAGAGCAGACCTATACGCGGAAGATACAGGAAGCAGTCCTGGCACAAGAGATCACGCGCAGGTACACCAAAGACCAGATACTGGAGATCTATCTCAACGAGCTGTACTACGGGAACATGTCCTACGGGATAGAGGCTGCCGCTGAGACATACTTCGGCAAGTCAGCGCGGCACATCACGTTGGCGGAAGCGTCCCTCCTTGCCGGACTCCCCCAGGCGCCATCCATCTACGATCCCTACACCAACCTCGAGGCTGCCAAGACACGTCAGAGGGTAGTACTGGGGTTGATGGCCAAGGAAGGTTACATATCATCATCGCAGACCAACTCAGCCTGGCGCGAAGAACTGCATTTCGCTCCACTCCGGGTGGACATGAAAGCCCCCCACTTCGTCGTCTATGTGCGCAAGCTCCTCGAGGATACCTACGGTACAGAAATAGTCTACAGGGGCGGGCTGCGGGTGCACACGACTCTGGATTTGGAGATGCAGCAGATCTCCCAGGAGGTGGCCCGGGAGCGCGTGGGCGCCCTGGCAGACAGACACGTCACCAACGCCGCTGTGATGGCCCTGATTCCGCAAACAGGTGAGATTCGGGTGATGCTGGGGAGCGTCGACTTCTGGAACGAGGAGATAGATGGTCAGGTGAACGTCGCCCTGGCCTTGCGCCAACCAGGGTCCTCCATCAAGCCCGTCAACTATCTCGCTGCCTTTGAGAAGGGATGGACACCGGCCACGCTCATCATGGACGTTCGCACCGAGTTTCCCAATCCCCCAAGGCCGCCCTACGTACCCAAGAACTACGATGGCCAGGAGCACGGACCGGTGCTCGTTCGGCAGGCTCTGGCCTGCTCCTACAATATCTCCGCCGTGAAGACGCTCCAGGTCGTGGGTGTGCCCGAGATGATGGAGATGGCGCGCAGATTGGGTATCACTTCCTTCACCGACCCTGAGCGCTATGGACTATCTCTCACCCTGGGCGGTGGAGAGGTCATGCTCCTCGAGCACACGGCGGCCTACGGAGTCCTGGCTAACGGAGGGCTTCGAGTACCGCCCGTGGCCATACTGAAGATCGAGGACAGTCAGGGTCGAGTTATCGAAGAGTACCACCCGCCGGCCGGAGAGCAGGTGATCTCTCCTCAGCATGCGTACCTCATCACCCACATCCTATCAGATAACGAGGCACGAAGCCCAGCATTCGGTCCCACGAGTCCTCTTCACTTGTCGAGGCCGGCGGCCGCGAAGACTGGCACCACAGACGACTGGCGAGACAGCTGGACCGTAGGCTACACGCCCGATTTTGTGGTCGGAGTGTGGGTAGGAAACAGCGACAATACGGCCATGGACCACGTGGCTGGGTCCACCGGCGCTGGCCACATCTGGCACAATTCCATGGAACGCATCCTGGCTGACACTCCACCACGAGAGTTCCCGGTCCCTTCCGGCCTGGTCACGGCTGAGATCTGTGCACGGTCCGGCATGGCGCCCACGGAACTCTGCCCGGAAACGCGGACCGAGATCTTCGTCGACGGAACCGCCCCCACCGAGCCAGACAACATCTATCAGCACGTCGGCATCTGCACCACGACCGGGCAGAGGGCAACCGAGTTCTGCCCCTTGGAACTGGTCGAAGAGAGGCTATTTGAGGTCTACCCAGAGGAATACCGCGAATGGACCCAGCGGGCGGGGATACCACAGCCCCCGCTAGAGGAGTGTGAACTTCACAACTACCCCGCGCTGGTGGAACTCACTCACCCTGTCATGGGACAAGAGATCGAGGGAACGGTGGAGATCTGGGGCTCGGCAGATATCCCCGACTTCTCGCACTTCGTCGTCGAGTACGGAATAGGTCCAGATCCCATCGGCTGGGGAACGGTGGCCGGGCCACAGCACGAGACGGTGCACAATAGCTTCCTGGCGCAATGGCAAACACAGACGTTGGAGAACGGGCTTCACTCTCTGCGCGTCGTGGTCTTCGACCACCAGGGACATGGCGCCGAGTCAAGAATACAGGTTATCGTGAACAACCCACCACCAACTCCCACCTCCACGCCAGCACCTACCAACACCCCGGTACCGACCGCCCGTCCAACTCGGACGCCGACGCATACCTCGACCCCCATTTCCACGGCTACTTCGCCCCCGAGCGACACGCCTACGCCAACCCAAATCCCGACTATCGAGCCTGCCACTCCTACACCCACCACAAGCCCCACCCCCAGTGCGACACCTACGGCGACCGAGACCCCGATGCCGACCATCGAGTCGGCTGGCCCACCGTCTGACTCCCCATAGAAGCACCCGGTGGAGCGCGTCTCTCCGCTCACGCGGCCGGAGTCACCGACCGGCAACCCGACTCGCACGGCTGACAGCCCAGGATCATGCTGGCAAACGCTTTGTTGCAGAGCCATCGACGAGAGAGGCTGTCCCGCAGCTACTCCGGCCTCGCCCCCGCTTCGATGGATTGAGCCACGCAGGGTCTTGCTTCTCGCCGTGCTTTGGGGGAGGAAGGCACGAGAACAGGGAGGGGATGGGAAGGCCACGGACAGCCCACCCAAGCTCAAGGGGCTCTGCGACACATACTCGGCGTTGACCTTCCGCCACTCGTCCCTGGATTGCGCCATACGTGCCAAGCCAGCTCGCAACTCTCTGTCCTATGGGACGCCGGCGTTCGCGCTCGATACGAGAGGGGGAGACGATGGAACTCTGCCGTCCCAGCGAGGTGGCTGAGATGCTAGACGTTCACCCCAACTCAGTTCGCGAGCGGGTGAAGGCCAACATCTTGCAGCCGGTCAAGTTGCCCGGGAGCCGGTACAACCGCTTCACAGCGGAGGAGATAGACCGCCTCCGTACGCACATGGGGTTCCCGGGCTATGATGTGGCGCGTCTCTATCATGTGGGACAGGTAGCTGAGATGTTCGATGTCCACCCCAACACGATCCGCAAGCGAGCCAGGGAGGACATCCTTTGCACCATCAAGCTGCCCGGGAACAACTACAACCGGTTCACTCCTCAGGAGCTGAATCGTCTGCGTCAGGAGATAGGATTGCCCCCCATACAGGAACAAGCCTAGGACAGGACCGTTCCTATCCCGCGAACCTCAGAAGGGCACCGATGCCGCCCAATTCGGCAAGCTTCTCTCCGTTTTCGCCTGCCACAAACGCTACCTCGCAGTTGCGGAGGAACGCCTCCGTCACCATGCTCTCCACTATGTCCTCCAGAGCCTGTGTCTCGCCCCCACAGAAGGGACAAGGGCTGGACAGGCACAGCAGATGGCAACTGGTACAGCGCAGGCCGGGCGCCTCGAAGTCCTCCTTGACCAGCAGCCTCAGAGCCTGACCCGTCTGCACGGCATGGAGGGTATCGTCCAGCCCCGCGGCGCCCAGATTTCCTGTGTGTACTTCAGCGCGGAGGTCGTCCAGAGCATCCCGTTCCCCAGCCTCGGCGAGCTCACTTGCAGCGGTCAACGTCTGTATCTGCACTTCGGCGACCGAGCTGACCATCTCCATGGGAAAACTACCAGCCAACCGCTCCCTGAGATAGGGATGCAGATACTCCACAAATTCGCTGACCAGTTCCTCCGTCCCGCCAACAAACAATTGGCTGAAACCCTCTTCCTGGAGGAGTGAGAATGTCTGGTCGGCGGTCTCCTTCAAATGGTGCATCACCTGATGATCGTGATGGCGCTGATAGCGCGCCTGAGCCCACCCGCCCTGATCATGCCGGCCTGGTACCGAGGCGACGACGTCCGAGCGCTCTGCCGCCCCGGCACGGTCAAGCACGATGATGCGTGCCCTGCCCTTCCCCACCAGTACGGTGCAGGATCGCTCGTAGCGACCGATGAACTCGATCATGGGCCTCATCCGGGTGGCGTGATCTACGACCAGCATCGGGCCCACCCTGTCGGGGAGATGATACTCCTTCCACAGGCCACCCGCGGAACATGCGAAAATGGCCAGCCCACCACTGCTCATGATCATCTCTTCCGTTACCAGGCCCTCTATTCGAGCCAAGTCTTCGGATATCGACGTGGTCTGCGCACTCGTCCAGTCCTCCCGGTCGGCTAGAGTCTTGTTGATCATGTTCTTCAATCTGATGAGCGCGCCTCCCTCAGTGGGCATCCCCTTTTCCAGCGGATAGTAGAAGCTGCAAATGAGATTCTCCTCATCTCGATACCTGGCCAGTTCCCTGAGTTCTTCTCTGTCGAGCATCAGCTATCCCTCCCACCTATCATCGGATGACGGCGATTCGTTGCCCGCAGGACGCACACTTATCACCTTCAAGGTCGACGGTAGTACGATATCCGATTCTGCCAATGACGACGGCCCCACACCCTGGGCACAACGTATTCTCATACATGTCTCCAGGCACGTTTCCCACATAGACGTACCTCAAGCCTGCCTCCTGCCCGATCTTGGCGGCCATGTGCATACTGCCCAGAGGCGTGCCGGGCACATCCAGCAATTCGTGGCGAGGGGTGAAGCGAGACACGTGCCAGGGCATGTCGCGATCAAGTTCCGCGATGAACCCGGCGATCTGCCTGAGTTCAGCTTCACTGTCGTTGAGCCCTGGGATCAGCAAAGTCGTTACCTCGACCCACACGCCTCGCTCACGCATGGCTTGAATGGTGTCCAGCACCGGCTGGAGCCTCGCTCCACACAGTCGGCGATAGAACCCATCGTCGAAGCTCTTGAGGTCGACGTTGGCTGCGTCCAAGTAAGGATCTATCTCGTCCAGGGCCTCCAGTGTCATGTAGCCATTGGTGACGAAGATGTTCTTGATACCCTCCTCCTGGGCGAGCTTCGACGTGTCGTAGGCGTATTCGAAGAAGATCGTGGGCTCAGTGTACGTGTAGGCGATGCTGTCGCAGGCGTATGTCTTCGCCGCCGCTACAACCTGCGCAGGGGACAGTTTCTCCCCTGCAAGTCGCAGCCCCTCCCGAGGAGCCTGAGAGATGTCTGCGTTCTGGCAGAAGCGACAGTGGAAGTTGCAGCCCACGGTGGCGATGGAAAAGCTTCGCGTACCCGGCAGGAAGTTGTAGAGCGGCTTCTTCTCGATGGGGTCCACGTGCGCGGCCACGACTTCGCCATAAACCGTCGTGTACATCAACCCATCCACGTTCTCGCGCACACCGCATATCCCCTTTCGGTCCGCTTTGACGGTACAGCGATGGGCACACAGGGCACACCGGACGAGTTTGCCGTCCAGTCTCTCGTACAGCATCGCCTCTCTGCGCATTGTCACTCCTTCTCGTCTCTTCCAACAAGATGTTGCAGGTACTGGCCATCTCCCGCGGCGTCGGATCGAGCACCATTATTGAGGCCAGGGCATCGTTCCCTCAGTTCATGCTGGTGGACACCAGCGGTACTGAGTCGCGCCAAGAACTCTCGTGCCAGTACCGCCACGCTTGCCAAAGATGCGGTGCAACCTCGGGGACGGTAGCCGACCCATCAACACGAACAGCCAGGAGAATCCTGGCACGCTGACGTGGCGGAGGCCCGCATCCCCCCTCAGTAACTGCAAGGCGGTACCCCATTGCCAGCTCAGGTAGCGGGACTCCCACTCGAACTCGAATTCCACTGGTTGATGGTCCAGGCAGTCGTTCAGCCGACTCGCGTTACGTTTCCAGTTCCGCGGCAGGCAGTGGGCAGGGAATCGCACCCGCCTTGCATCCCGAGGACTTGGCACGCCTCGGTGGTCTCTCCAGGATTTGCCCGGGGGCGCGCAGCTTCTGGAGCTTTGTGATTGCGCAGGAGCATTCAGTTCGTAGACATAGGACAGAAGGATATGCTCGCTGCATCCAAATGAGACCTTCGCCGAGGGTGGTCGAAAGACGGTGTGATTGATCAAACAGGTGGGGGGATGACTGTGAGGGTCAGTGGGCCCTTCTCGCTGAGGCAAGTCAGCAAGATAGGAAAGGCCACGCCAGTGACCATAGCTCCAGCCCGAGTTGCCAACCAAGAACCTGCTAATGTTCACTCCCTGGCCCCGTGTCCGTACAACCGGCGAGCCAAAGGCCTATGTCAAGTTCAGCCGCGCGGCAGGAAGCCCAGAGGGTTCCGCTTCACACCGCCCTGGCGGATCTCTAGGTGCAGGTGCGGCCCTGTGGATCGGCCGGTGCTGCCCACCAGGCCTATGAGATCTCCACGGTCGACACCCTGTCCAGCTATGGCACGAATCTCGCTCAGATGCGCGTACAGGGTCTCGAACCCATTGCCGTGATTGATGATGACGTAGTTGCCGTATCCTCCCATCCAGCCTGTCGCCGACACGTAGCCTGCGTCCGCGGCGTAGATGGGCGTTCCGGTCGGAGCGCCGATGTCTATGGCTTGATGCCCCAGCCAGTAGCTCTGCGTCAGGTATCCGCTCGCCGGCCACATGAAGTTGCCGCTGCCCTGAGGGGCGTTGGCTGGAGCCGGGGCTATGGCGCGCACGTATCTGGGTACAATGGGTCGCGTGCCGCCAGGTATGACCAGCCTCTGACCCACCTGCAACTCGTATGGCTCCGACAGGTCATTGTACTCGCATTCGACAATGACGATGGGGTCTACGCTGTACCGCTTGGCCAGGCTATCCAGGGTGTCGCCAGCCTTAATCTCATGGTATGCTCCATCCAGGGGCAGGACGAAGAGCTCTTGGCCCACAACAATGTAGTCGGGCCAGGTTTCCAACTCCGGATTGGACCAAAGGACTGTCTCCGGTCGAATGCCAAAGCTGTGAGCGATCTTGGAGACGTTGTCTCCTGACTGCACAACGTAGACAATTACCCCCTGTCGTCCCCTCTCAGGAATGATGGTAATTGGCGCCGCGCCTCTGGTGAGAAAATCGGGGTCTTCCTGCCCGCCCGTGCCCCAGGATACCAGCGTCACCTGCTCACGGGGGACCACGCCTAGTTGAAAAGCCTCGGCCCTCCTCAAGCCTTCGATCCCCAGTCCCCCGCTGGAAAGGATGACTACCAAGGACAGGATGACGGCCAGATGAGACGCATAGCGAGGGACGATAAGGTCATCGCTCTTGAACCAGCCGACAAGAGCATTGAGTACGTGGGGGATTCTGCCTTTGGCGAAGGATTCTACCATGGAGTGATTATCTTACCACCGGTTTACCGCTAGAGGAGTTCCTTGGCAAGTTTCTCCAGGAGCTCCTTGTTGTTCTTCGTCTTGGCCATGTACGTGAGCAGGCCGCTCATGGCGTCCCCGCCTCGTCCCATCTTGTCTACCATGCTTCGAATGGTCCACACCTTGCTGAGGACATCGTCGTCCAGAAGCAGTTCCTCGCGCCTGGTACCCGAACGCTGGATATCGAACGCGGGGAAGATGCGGCGCTCGGCCAAGCCCCGGTTGAGGTGCAATTCCATGTTTCCGGTGCCCTTGAACTCCTCGTATATCATGTCGTCCATACGACTGCCCGTGTCTATCATGCAGGTGGCGATGATAGTAAGACTCCCCCCTTCTTCAATATTGCGGGCAGCTCCGAAGAAACGCTTGGGAGGATAGAGGGCCGCCGGATCCAGACCCCCGGACAGAGTTCGTCCACTGGGAGGGACGGTGAGGTTATAGGCTCTGGAGAGCCGCGTGATGCTGTCCAAAAGCACCACGACGTCACGACCGCCCTCCACCAGACGCTTGGCTCGGGCAAGGCACATTTCCGCCACTTTGGCGTGGTTCGTGACCGGGTCGTCGAAGGTGGAGCTGTAGACCTCGGCTTCCACCGAGCGATCCATGTCAGTTACCTCCTCCGGCCTCTCACCCACGAGGCAGACCATAAGATGGATGTCCTGATAGTTGGCCGATACGCCGTTGGCGACCTGCTTCAAGACGGTGGTCTTCCCTGCTTTGGGCGGCGAGACTATCAGACCACGCTGTCCGCGACCGATAGGTGCCAGAAGGTTGATCAAACGAGTAGTCAGTATCTTGGGCTCGGTCTCGAGGTCTAGGAGTTCAGTGGGGAAGATGGGGGTCAGACTCTCGAAGACGGGGCGACGCTTGGCGGCCTCCGGATCAAGGCCATTCACCGCCTCAACTCTCAGCAGACCATAATACTTCTCCGAGTTCTTGGGCGGTCTGACCTGACCTATCACCGTATCGCCGGTCCGCAACGCGAACCGGCGAATCTGCGACTGCGACACATAGACATCCTCCGGTCCAGGCAGCAGATGATCCGACCGCAGGAAGCCTATCCCTTCCTGCACGATCTCCAGAACACCCCCTCCAAAGATGTGCCCCTGCTCCTCAGCCTTCGCCCTCAGGAGGCGAAAGATTAGATCTTGCTTCTTCAGGCGACTGATACCAGAGATACCCTGCTCAGCAGCCATCTCTCTCAGTCCGTCGAGGGTCATCATCTCCAGCGCGGCGATGTTGAGCTTGGCAGGATGTGTGACCTCCGATTCTTCAGTATTCTTGCTAGCATCCTCAGTGGCACTCATGAGTTTCCCTCTTTCCTTGATATCAGGGACAGATGAAGTCTGATTTCAGACCAAGACAACAGACGACGAAGAACTTCCAGAGAGTACTTGGCCCCTACGCTCAGTCAAGGAATCGCGCCTTCACGGACACCTTCTCAGCAAGGGATGCAGTACAAGAGGGTTCTTCCATGGTGAATACGGGGAACGAGAATAAATCTAACTACTGCAGAATCACATAAAGTATAACACGTTTTCGCCTTGGCGTCAAGTCAACCGATTCTGCGGCAGAGGTCGCCAGATACCCGCCCGGTTCACGCACGCGGTCTTCTCACCTCAGACGTCCGGCTGATCATGGTGGCCCATCGAAAGACCCCGCTACCTGCCATCCCGCCCGCTCTGCAACAAACTCCCATCACGCCCAAGACCGAGCGCAAATCGGAGAAGTGGAGGCAGGCGCTCTGCCTGGCGCAGCGAGACCTGAGCTAGCGGTGAAGGCCAGGTTACGCCACATCGGGCTACGCATCCCCGTCACAGGCGGCGGGACCAGAATAGAGTTGGGTCTTGATCACGAGGTTCCTTGAAGCCGCAAAACACAAAGCCGTGCTTGCGACAGAAGCAAATGGCCGGGTGGTTCTTGGTTTGCGTCTCCAGCAGCACGCTCCGGAGACCCTGCTCTCTTGCCCAGCGGAAGGCATACCGCAACAACTCACTTCCGATCCCCTGTCGACGGTACTTGCTTGGCACCGCCATGTCGTTGATCCATCCCGTGGCGTGCCAAGGCTGCACGGTCATGTTCAGACACCCCCGGATCTCTCCTTCCTCCTCGGCCACCAGAAAGCATTCGCCGCGCTGCCAGTCCTCTACCAGACAGTCGGTGTCTCTCGGAGGTCGTGCTCGCACCGAACGCGGCAATCTGATAGCGCGGAAGTTGACTGCGATCTCTTCGTATGGCCGTTCTTCGGTGCGGATCTGCCATACGTAGTCGGACGTGTACGAGGTTTCGATGAGCACGCTCGCATTAAGATCCTTGAGGTCCCCCTTGCGTATGATCATCTGTTGGCCTCACCGACCTGCGCGAAGACATCCTCAAGCGGCACTCCACTCTTCACCAGATAGGAAGGCACCCCGCTGGCAGCGAGACTGGCCACCACTTCCAGAGAGCTGGGCGCATCGGCAAAGGTACTTGCCTCCAAATGGACAGCCACGACATCTATCCCCCTGCGCTTGAGGTCTCTCACCGCACCCACCCAGGACGTGTTAGTGGATGGCGTGATCACTAGGGCGGTCGAGCCACCACCAAGCTGGTTGGCCTCAGCGGCGATGACCTCCGCAAGAGGAACTCGTCCCTCTGCCCTGATCACAGCGAGCGATTCCAGGAATCGGCCCAGCTGTCGTTCGCCCCTATCTACCTGCACCACCTCTCGCCGCTGGCCGTAACTGACCATCCCCACTGCTCTCCTCTGAGATAGCAGGTGCTTGGCCAAGGAGGCAGCAATGGTGACCGCGTATTCTTCTGTGCTGGGATGAAGCTGCACGGGTTGGGACACCAAAGGTGGTGCATCGAGGGAATCGAACAGAAACTCATCTGCATAGGAACCAGCTTGTACCGCCTCCTCCATGTCCAGGAAAAGCCAGATATCCGCCCACGGGTCGAGTTCGAATTCCTTGGAGATCAGTCGCCCTCTCCGGGCCGTCGATAACCAGTGTATGCGGTTGAAGCCATCACCGGGCATGTAGTCTCTAACGCCCGACACATTGGTGGTTACGTGCTGGGTCTGCCGCTGTAGCGCATCGCCACCCGAGAGTCGCCCTACTGGCGCTCTGAAATGCGGCACCTCAACTGTGGCGGGATAGACCACGAGCGTGGAGTACAAAGGCAGATCGCGCCTCATCTGAAAGAGCCCAAGGGGATCTCCGCTGACCAGTGTCACTGGGCCGAAGGCAAACTTGCCCCGCCGTTTGCAGCGCGCAAGCACCATCCAACTCCGCTCGGAGTGGGCAGGCAGCGTACTTAGCACACGATCCACCCGGTAGCCCGGCAAATGGGAGTGGTCCCTCAAACCTACCCACAACTTAGGCAGCGAACCTTCGTTTCGGATCAACAACCTCTCTTGAACCAGCACTCCCACCTGAGCCCTCGTGGAGCGCAATCCTCGGGATGCACTGAGCCAACGGATGTTGAACCAAGACCAGAAGAAAGAGAGGACGATCAAGGCCACCACAACGTACAGCGTGCGCACGAACAGTTGGTGTCCGGTGATGAGTGTCGGCACAAGGAGTAGCACGAGCAGCACGAAGACTGCCCGGTTTGCACTTATCCGCAACGTCTGCGCCTTTCTTGGGAACCCCGATACCCCTTATTCTTGCTTCTTCACCGGGGCCCCGGGGGTCCCAACGGCCTGCACGACCTCCTTGATCACCGCGCGAGGATCGACTTCTCTTATCCTGGCTGCCGGATTGACGATCAGGCGATGCGCCAAAGTGGGCTCAGCCAAGACCTTCACGTCATCTGGGATTACGTAGTCCCGCCCAAGGAGCGCAGACCGAGCCTGGCCGGTCCTGTAGAGCGCCAGAGATCCCCGAGGGCTACTCCCCAGGTAGACATCACCGTGACTGCGCGTGGCTCCCACCAGCGAGACTATGTACTCCTTTATCGCATCGTGGACGTACACCTCCTTGATGCTCTCCTGTACCTCCAGGAGTTCGCTTCCATCCACCACCTGCTCTGTGTTTTCGATGGGGTGGACGTACTGCTGTGCATCCAGAATCCGAATCTCGTCGGCGGGGCTGGGGTAGCCAAGACTGATGCGCATCAGGAACCGGTCCAGTTGAGCTTCAGGAAGGGGAAACGTGCCCTCATACTCGATGGGGTTCTGTGTCGCTAGCACCAGGAAAGGCCTCTCCAAGAGATGCGTGATGCCATCAACGGTTACCTGGTGCTCCTCCATCGCCTCCAGCAAGGCAGATTGAGTCTTTGGAGTAGCACGGTTGATCTCATCGGTAAGGACGATATTGGCCATCACCGGCCCGGGGCGGAACTCAAATCGCCCTGTGCTTTGGTCATAGACGGAAACGCCAGTAACATCGCTGGGCATCATGTCCGGAGTGAACTGGATGCGCTTGAAAGTGCAACCCAGGGACTTGGCAATGGCCTTGGCCAGCATCGTCTTTCCCACTCCGGGGACGTCATCGATCAGCACATGTCCCTGGCACAGCAGGGCGACTAGAGCCAGTTGAACTTCATCGTGCTTCCCGATGATGACCCTCTCCACATTGTCTATGATCTTCTTTGCCGTGGCCCGAACATCGCTCATCGATTGCCTCTCCCTAGAGTATCGCAGGTTTGACGCAATCACCGCCCTGTGTTTTGGCTTCATATAGAGCCCGGTCGGCCCTTCTGACCAGCTCGTCTCTCGCCGTGGCGTCGGTTGGGTAGCTTGCCACACCAATGCTGATGGTCATCGGATGTTCCGCGCCAGCATCGCCCCCAACTCGTTCGGGCCTGGGCGCCCTCAACAGACGATTCAACCGGTTCGCGGTAGCCATGGCGTCGGTCCTGCCCGTCTCCACCAGAATGATGGCGAATTCATCCCCACCGTACCTGGCTACAATGTCGCAGTTGCGGACGGATCTCTTGAGGGCCCAGGCCACCTCCTTCAGGACATCGTCGCCAGCCTGATGCCCGAAGCCATCATTGATCACCTTCAGATGGTCCAGATCTACCATGAGGAGTGACAGAGGTCGCCGGAACCGCTCCGATCGAGACATCTCCGCGGTAAGAAGCTCATCGAATGCACGCCTGTTGTACACGTCGGTCAGACCGTCAAGTTGCGACAGGCGCTTGTAGAAATCCCTTTCGCCCGCTGCCTGGAGGAGCCGCCTCTTCTCCAACGCCTTGTCCACGACGATTCTGATTCGATCGACATTGAACGGTTTGCTGATGTACTCATAGGCGCCGAGTTTCATCACCTCCACAGCGGACTCTACCGAGGCGTACGCGGTGACGACCACAACCTCACACAGGGGGTCAAGTTCCTTCGCTTTGTTCAAGACCCCGATGCCGTCAACGCCAGGCATCTTCAGGTCCGTGATGATCAGATCGAAGGAATCCTCCTCCATCCTGGCCAGGGCATCCGGCCCCCCGCGACAGACCTCCACCTCGTGCCCGCGTCCGCTGAGGACCCTCCTGAGGAATCTGCAAACCACCTCCTCGTCATCCACGACGAGTATCCTGGGCGGTACCGCATCCGCCTCCTCGGTAGTCAAGTGCTCAGCATCGGTCTCCACTTTGCTGGGATCAGTAGTTTGCTCGGCGCTTCGCAGCGGGGGTATCATTCACTCATCTCCCAGGTTAGCCACGCAGAATGAAGTCCCAGGGGAACAACCCACATTATAGCAAACCTGGGTGCTTCTCGCAACCCCTTTGCCCTCCGCTCTACACAAAGGCCCACTGGGTATCGCATTGCGGTTCCGCTGATCTGTCGCTCTCCACCCTGCGACGTTGCCGTCTACCCTCTCTCATCGACTGGTCACGACGGCATCCGTCCATCTCCAATCTAACAATCTGCTCGGCGACCCCGGGCTCCCACATCAGAGCCTGGAGCGGAGTTTCAACAGGCAGTTCAGCTATGCCCGTTTCCCATTGTAAGCGATCCTGCCGTATGGTAAGATTGCTCCGGGTCTCCGAGGGAAGGTGAGAGTACATAGTATCAAGGCCTCGCCCTCAGCGTTTGATTGGAAGAGGAGTTGGTGACACTCCAGCTAGCACGGCTCCGGACGGAAAGCGAAACAGGTCGCGCAAGGGCCTCCTTCCTTACCATCCCGCGCCATCCCAATCCAGATTCGCGGCCGGCGCGAATACCCCGAAAGGACAACGAGCGATGATATCGGCAACCGAGTTGAGAAAAGGTGTGACTTTCGAACTGGACGGAGAGCTTCATCGCGTGCTAGAGTATCAGCACTCATACATAGGCCGCGGAAGCGCCAACGTGCGTGTGAAGCTGAGAAACCTGCGCACCGGGCGCACCATCGAGCACACCTTCGGCGCCAACGAGAAGTTTCAGGATGTTCGGCTGGAGCTTCGACAAGTCCAGTACCTCTACCGCGATGGCGATCTCTTCTACTTCATGGACACGGAGACCTACGAACAACCGGCTGTCACGGCGGAAACCCTCCAGGAGAAAGTGGACTATCTCAAGGAAGGTCTGGTCTTGTCCATCTCCATGTATGAGGGTCAGCCCCTGGAGATAGAACTACCAGTTACCGTCGACCTGAAGGTATCTCAGACCGATCCAGGTGTCAAGGGAGACACGGCGACCGGTGCGACCAAACGAGCCACCACGGAAACGGGTCTGGCAGTTCAGGTACCTCTCTTTATCGAAGAGGGAGACATCGTACGCGTTGATACCCGCACGGGAGAGTACCTTACCCGGGCATAGCGACGGTGTCGTCCCTGGTCTCTCGTGACATCCACCGTCGGCCGCGATCGAGGGTTATTTGCGGCTAGGTCCTTCTCCCAGCAACCCTTGTGATTTCCGACCTGAGGGCGTCGAGGAGGGACGTCGCCGTTTCGCTTGCCAGCTCCGGGAAGGTTAACTGGATCGTCACATCGCTTCGATGCAGTTCATTCCCCAAAGGGTACTCCACCTCAACTAGTTCCCTTATCCTGTCCAGATCTCCGGGTTGTTGGTGCGTGAGGCCGATCTCTAGCATGCACCAGGAGAGCATTCGGGATTCCGCTTATCTCATTCGGGAGTATCGCGTTTCGAACGTCAGGGCTGCCGAGCATCGCGAACGGTTCACAGTCAACCATTCAATCTCTCCTGGACCCCAGGTCGAAGCCCTGATCGGCCCGGGCGCTCTTGCACCGGATGCACCGTACCTCTCAGAACCGCACGGTCCCCTCCAGCACGGGCACCACCTGACCGCCCACGCGGACCCTGGTCACTTCGCCCCCTGCTCGGTCTACCAGGAGGTGCAACGTGCTGGGCCGGTCCATCTCCGCACCTTGCTCGCTGATGAAGTGATTCGTGCCCTCGGACACTGTCACAGCCTGGTGATGGACCAGATATGCTCCCAACGTCCCGTTCGCACTACCCGTGGCCGGGTCCTCAGGCACGCCAAGGGCCGGAGCAAACATGCGCACGTGTACCGTGGCTTCGGGCCGCTCCGTCTCGAAGGTGAATAGTAGCACTATTTCGGTCCCCACGGGTTCGCAAGCGCGCCTGAGGGCAGCGACGTTGAAGCTCCCCGTATCCAGCGCCTGCACTTCCGCCAGAGAGCGAACCGGGACCATCAGCGCGGGCATGCCAGTAGAGACGACTTGCACAGGCAGTCCCGTGTCCGTAATCGCCTCCGCCGGGATACCCAGGCCGGCCACCAGTTCGGTCAAGTCTTCCAGAACCGTCAGGAATCTCGGCTGATCGCTGGTGATCACCACCCGATTTACCCGGCCGTCCGCGACCTCCAGATCAGCAGGGAGCACGCCGACGCCCAACTCAAAGCGCACCTCCGTGACCGGCGCCTTCAAGTCCACGCGATCGAGATGGGCCAGGACCCAATGAGTACCTACCACAGGGTGCCCGGCGAATGGAAGCTCCGCGGCGGGAGTGAAGATCCGCACCTTGAAATCGGCACCTGGGGCCTCGGGTGGGAGCACGAAAGTAGTCTCAGACAGATTCATTTCTCGGGCCAGCTTCTGCATTTCCTCAGAGGTCAAGCCCTCCGCCTCTGGAAAGACGGCCAAGGGGTTGCCCCCAAAAGGCACGTCAGTGAACACATCTACCTGCACAAAGTCATGCTCCTTCACGATGCCCCTCCCTCAATGTCATGTCGATGCGGATCGTACGGCCAGCTGCCCATCACCGATCCGCGTCGGCGACTGTCAGATCCTAGACCTTACCGCTGCCTCCGAACGCACACTACCCCATACAGCATACCGCACCGAGACAAAGAGCGGGGAACTGTCGCCCCGCTCTCTTGAATCACTATGGATCGGCTATCGATGGACACACCAGTGACTGTTCCCCGATAGGCCAGGCCCTTTCGGCCCTCCCGGGTCATCGGCCTACCTCAGCATTCCAGCTCACTGCGCACCGTCTTGTACAGCTCCTCGGCCCCCAACTCCTCCAGAGTGTAGCACTCGGCTCCCAGATGGAAGGCCAGTTCCTGGGCCAATCCGCGGTCGAAGGTCTTGTGCTCGGTGTTGATGACCACCGCCCGGATGTTGCTGCGATGGATCAAGTCAGCTATCTTGCAGCCTTCCTCGTGCGGAGTCATGCCCGTCATGGACACATTCCCGGCCCCGTCGGTGAGCAAGATCATCAGCGGCATGACTTGCGGATTCCGACGCATCTCGCGCATGAAGACCTGATAGCTCAGATGCAGACCGCTGGACAAAGGTGTCTTGCCGCCTACCGCTATGGTGTCGAGCATCTTCTCCGCTAACTTGACGCTGGAGGTCGGTGGTAGCAGTAATTCGGCGCCGTTCTGTCGAAAGACTACGAGCCCTACTCTATCCCGCCGCTGATACGCATCCTGAAGAAGAGAGAGTATTGCCCCCTTGGTGGCTGTCATGCGCTCAGCCGCGGCCATCGACCAACTGGCATCCACCGCAAAGAGCACGAGATTCGCGGCCCGGGTCACCCTAACCTTCCGCCGCAGATCATCCCTCTCTATCGCTAGAGCGACGTCTGCGCGCTGACGATGGACCTGCTGGGGTGCAGCCTGCCGCAGTGTGGCGTCGAAGGCTATGTCCTCCACCCTCCCATCCATGGGCCTGCTGAACACGTACCGTCCTCGCTTGCGGTTGGTGCGCGTCAGGCTTCGGCGGCCTGAGGTGCGTCTGGAGAGACGGTCCAGAGGGGTAGTAAGGCGCGGCACGTTCAGTGGATCGCCGATGGGGACCGACGCACCGCGGCCCGTTGACGAACCAGAGCTGTCCTCAGTCCCCTGCTGTCTGCTGGGAGCGGAGTGCAAAGGGGGAAGCTCGTCCTCCGCCCCGGGGTTACCGCTGTTCAGGTCTTTTTTTTTACCCGCGCCGGGGACTTCCTGCAACATCGCTGCCTTCTTGTCGGCTGCCGCAGCCTCCAACCCTTGGAGTTGCTCCCGCAACTGCCCCAAGCGGGCCTCACTTTGCTGTAGGGGCTGCTTCTTGAGGCGGTGCGGCAGAGCCAGTTCAGCCGCCAGCAAGATGTCCCTCTGAGTGATTCTGTCCCTGCCCTCAAAGGCAGCATGAGCCATGCTGGACTTGAGGATAACGATGTCTCCTCGATGGCCGTCCACGCCCAGTTCCGCAGTCAGCTGCGCAATCGCCAGGAGATCATCCTCTGTATATGAGATCCTGTGGAGAAGTCCCCTGGCACGGGTGATTTGCTGTGCCAGGAGCTGCTCTTCTCCGCGCCAGGCTTCGTAGAAGGCGACGGGGTCTTTGTCGTACTCGATACGTCGGACGAGTATCTCTTTGCGCGCCCCTGGCTCGGATATGCTAGTTATGATTACGCAGAGTCCAAAGCGGTCCAGGAGCTGGGGTCGCAGCTCACCTTCCTCGGGGTTCATGGTGCCCACCAGGATGAACTGCGAAGGATGCGAGAACGAGATACCTTCTCTCTCTACGACATTCACGCCCATCGCCGCCGAGTCCAGCAGGACGTCTACTACATGATCGTCCAGCAGATTGACCTCATCAACGTACAGCAGGCCCCGGTTGGCCGCAGCCAGCACGCCCGGTTCGAATCGCTTCTCGCCGGTCTTGATGGCCATCTCGATATCCAGTGTACCGACCACCCGGTCCTCCGTGGCGCTCACGGGCAGGTCAATGATTCTGATGGCCCGGCTCGCCACAGGCAGCTTCTCCCGTTGGCCATATCGCTCCGCACAGGAGTCGCACATGGCCTCGGGCCACTGAGGATCGCAGCCGAAGGGACAGTCAGCTACGACCTCAATGTCGGGCAACAAGGCGGCAAGGGCACGAGCCGCCGTGGACTTGGCCGTGCCTCTCTCGCCCCGGATGAGCACCCCGCCTATCAGTGGATTGATAGCGTTGAGGATCAAGCCGCGCTTCATCGCTTCCTGGCCCACGATGGCCGTGAGCGGAAATATCGGTATCACGTACGCATGCCCCCTGCTAGTTTGGGTTTGTTCCCATACAGAGACACGAGGGGATGACCCCGCAGTCCCCTGCGGAAGCGACCCCCTCCACCATCACAAGTATACCAACTGGCGGGGCGATTGTCAAACCCTTTGCCGCATGAGCCTTGCCTTGTCCCATGCCCTGCCGTGTGCTATACTCGGTCTCAACCGGAGCGGTGCAACTCCCCCCGAAGACTCTGCACCTGGAGGACACGACCGTGCCCACCCTGTTCGAGCCTGGCAGTATCGGCAAACTCGAAGTGAAAAACCGCCTCATACGCTCTGCCACAGCGGAACGTATGAGCGACCTGGATGGAAGGCCGGAGAAGCCGCTGGCCGACCTTTTCGGGGAGCTGGCAAGGGGCGGCGTAGGTCTGATCATCACCGGCCACTGCTACGTCCACGACGGAGGTCGGTGTCACCTGAACATGACCGGCGCTCACAGAGACGATCTCATCCCAGACCTGGAGACATTGGCCGATGCGGTCCACGATGGTGGTGGACTGCTGGTGATGCAGATCAACCACGGAGGCAGGGAGTGTCCTGAGAATGCCATTCCTGGGCCACCCGTTGCTCCCTCTCCGGTACCCAGCACCAAGGGCAAACCACGTCCCGACGAACTGAACGAGGAGGGGATCAAGGAGATCATAGCTGCCTTTGGCGACGCTGCGGGGAGAGCCCAGGCCGCGGGCTTCGATGGAGTCCAGATCCACGCCGCCCACGGCTACCTGATCAGCCAGTTCAACTCCCCTGCTGCCAACTGGCGCAAGGACCGCTGGGGAAGCACGCCCGCGGGCAGAATGCGCTTTCTGGAGGAAGTCGCCGCCGCTGTACGTGACCGGGTAGGCGACGACTATCCTGTCCTCACGAAACTGGGGATGGAAGACTACGTGCGCGATGGACTCACGCTGAAGGATGGAGCGGAAATCGTTCGCCATCTTGCCGATTGGGGTATCGATGCTCTCGAGGTCAGCGGAGGCATTGGTGGAACCAGCGTCCGCAAAGACATTCTCCAGCTGGAGGATGAGGGCTACTACCTCGATGCCGCCCGGGTCGCCCGCGACACTACAGACCTGCCCATCATCCTGGTGGGCGGCATGCGCTCGAAGCAGCTCATGGAGCGAATCCTGGAAGAGGGAACCGCCGACTTCATCTCCATGTCGCGCCCCCTCATCCGCGAGCCCGACTTACCCAAACGGTTCCTCGAAGGCCAGGAACGGCCTGCCTGCATCTCATGCAACCGGTGCTGGCCTCCGCCCGGGGAATACGGCATCGCATGCCGGGATCCGAACAAAGAGGATTAGGGGGAAACTAGCGGACTGCCCGTCTGAAGACGATCCGCCAGGAGCGGTGGGGAGTCTCCGCGGGGCAATCATCTGCAAAGGCCAGCCCCTGGGCCACCTGGCTCCTGCCCTCCGCCACTTCGGCGGTGTAGCTGCCGGCGGCGGTCACCAGGTAGTCGGCAAATCCCGGGCCTATCTCCGGCTTCAAGCCGGTGAAGAAGAAGTCCTCCACCTCCGGCCCCTTGACCACGATCTTGACCCCTGCAACGCCCCGGTCGTCTTCGTCCCTGACGTGGATGAGGATGTAGTCCCCATCGCGATCACTGGTGCACCCCATATCGCTCTTCTCCACCACTTGGTAGTCGAAGTCGACCGCCACGGTGGGGGTGACCGTGTCCTCGGGCGGCACGGTCGCAGTTTGCGTCGGAGTGGGCGGGGGTTGCGCCAGTGTCGAAGTCGGCTCAGGAGGGGCCTGGGTTGACGTCGGTGTGGGCTCAGCGGGCGTCTCCGTCGGTGTCGCGGTTGGTTCCTCGGTGGGCGTCGGCGCCGGAGTGGGAATCAATGTGGCGGTGGGCGTCGGCTCCTCCACATACGGCAAGAGCGCGACATCCGTGACACCCAACCCGTGGGCCAACCGAGCCAGGCTCCGCGTCTCTTCTATGTATCCCGCCTCGTCATACCTCTGGAAGAGGACAAGTACTACCTGCGTATCATCCTCGAGGCCTAGCCGCTCCAGCCTGACCACCGCAGTATTCAGGTCGCCGTCTTGGGCATACGCCGCCGCGATCATCACCACGTAATCGTCCTTGTGCTCTTGACGCAGGTCCACAGGGTCGGTGTCGTAGTACTCCACCGGCCATGCCTGCCAGGTGACGAGCAAGCCCAGACCCAGGCCGACGACGATGCCCATCGCAACGAAAGCGAGATGTCTTGGTTTCAAACCGGCCAGCATGGTAACTGTATCCTATGGCTGATAAGTGCGCTGGAAAGTAAGGAAGAAACAGGTATGATGAGTGCGGTACGGCTCCTGGCGGGTCCCCAGTCCTACGCCGTAGATCTTGTCACTGGGATCTGTGCCCCCGATGGACACGCTGTACGACCCCAGCAAGCCCTGCATCACGAAGTTGTACGCGTACTCCTCTCCCAGCTTATCAGGCATGGGATAGGTGTCCTGGTGCGGTGAACCGCCGTACTCGATGACTATCGTCTGGCCGAAGGAGCGATTTCCATTCTCGTCGAGGACCTCGACGTAGATATGATGGTTCCCCGATTCTTCCTGCCACTTGGTCCTGATCAGCCTCCAATACCACTGCCCCGAGCCAACCTGCGCTTCCGCTATCCCCACTGTGGGCCAGAAGTAATCCAGCCGACGGTCCCACTCACGAGGCGCGACAGGCGGTGGCGGTGCAGACGTCGGAGTCGCAGGTGGAGCAGGCACCCATGTGTTGGTAGCCGTGAGCACAGCGGTGTTCGTCGCCGTTGCTGTTGGACTCTCTGTCGGTGTGGAGGTAGGGACTCTGGTATTGGTGGGGGTGGGACTAGGCGCGGTGGCGATCATGTACTCCTGCATAAACGCATCATCGGCTCCTAACGCCTGAGCCAGGTCGATCAGCCGCCTGGTCTCCTCAACATCCTCGCCCCTTTCCGCATAGTTGCGGGTCACCTCAACCACAACGCTCTCCGGCTCTTCCTCCCCCAATGCGGCCAGCCGCTCTCGGGCCTGCTGCAAGTCTCCACTCCCCGCATAGAACTCGCTCACGCCCACGACATACTGCTCGCGGAGATACTCCATCAATACCGCGTTCTCGGTCGCGGTTTCTTGAACCGGCGAGGCGCAAGAAACCACTGTCAGGCCAAGCACCAAGACCAACGCCGATGCCGCGGCTATCAACACCCGGGCATGAGATGTCCCCACTCCTGGCGAATTCAAGCGGATCACCTCATCCTATCCCGGCTAACCGATCTCTCGAAACGTTATGTTCAAGTGCCAGTGCTCGGTGTAGTCAACCATCCCCAATCCGGTGACACAATCGCTGCTCAGGGAATCCATGACCCACACGGCGTGATAACCCGCAGCAGGCGGTATGTAGGCGCTGCCCCACCCCATGACCATGTTGGCTTCGCCCTCACCGTTGGTGTATACGACGTGCGCGTTGGGCCGGCACGCCCCAGGGGTGTCAACCGGATCGCCAAAACCGAAGAAAGCAACCGGGACGTTTGCGGCTAGATTGCCGTAGCGATCAAAAACCGTCACCCGCAGCGCCACGTCGTGCGATTCCCACAGCGTGTCCACAGCATACACCGCGCCACCCGGGCAATTGGCAGCCTCCTGCACGCCGACAGCCCCAAACACATCCTGCAGCCATCCCCAGTTCCTGGCTTGCGCTGCCACATCTCGCACGGTGATGCCCAGGCGACCGGGGCATCCCGCCGAGGCCTGCGTTGTAGCAGTAGGCGTTTCTGTGGCAGGGGATTCGATGGGCGTGCTCGTAGGCGGTGCCGAGGTAGAGATCGGTGCCGCTTCCTGGGGCGTGCTGGTAGCCAGCGGCGGCGTGTTGGTTGGTGGGACCGGAGTTAAAGTGGGAGTCGGCGGTGCCAAGGTTGCAGTCGCGGTTGCCGGCACCGGCGTGGAGGACGGGACCTGCGTTGGTGTCTCGGTCGGAATCTCTGTCGGTGTTGAGGTGGGCGCCTCCGTGGCTGTGGGAGTGAAGGTGGGGGCCAGAGTGGGCGTAGCCACGTAGGCAAGCATCAGCTCGCTTGCAGAACCCAGGGCACCGGCCAGCATAACCAGGTTGCGAGTGGTGGTGGTATCCCCGCCCTCCTGGAGGTACGTCTGCGCCAGCTCGGCCACCACCTGGGCGACGTCTTCCTCCTCCAGCTTGGCCAGCCTGTCCTCTGCCTGCTCCAGATCACCGTTGAGAGCGTACGCAGCGCTCACCAAGACGATGTATTCTTCCTTGTGTTCCTCTTTGAGGTCGACGGGGTCCGTGTCGTAGTACTCGACCGGCCAGATTCCCCACCCGATGAGGAACCCCAGCCCCAGGCCTACGGCCGCTCCGACCACCAGCAGCGCCAGTACTGCTTTCCAGCCATTCATCCCATGCTCCACAGCGCCAGGCACTCCATCAAAAAGAGAACCGACGTTCAGCCACCTTGCGGTCCCATGCCCCGTCGGTTCGTCAGTGTCACTGTGCCGTCGCACGTCTAACCCGCGCGCGGCTCACATCCCGGTATCCTAGCTGAGCCATCTCAAAGCTGGTATAATGCCCAGTGCCGAAGGTGGGACTCGAACCCACATGAGGGTTACCCCTCAACGGTTTTTGAGACCGTCGCGTCTGCCTGTTCCGCCACTTCGGCGCGGATTCGCGTCTAGTATAGATTAAGGTGCGCGATAAGTCAAGTGGATGAGAAGGCGCTGATCGCCGCCGCAAGGCGAGGCGACACCCGTTCCTTCAACCAGCTGGTATCACAATACCAGGACATGGTCTATAACGTCGCCTTCCGTATTCTGGGCGATGGCGACGCGGCGGCAGACGCCAGCCAGGACACCTTCCTCTCGGCGTACAGAGCCATAGCCAAGTTCAAGGGCGGCTCCTTCAAGAGTTGGCTGCTGCGCATCGCCACCAACGCCTGCTACGATCAACTCCGGCTCCTTCAACGCCGCCCCACCAGCTCCCTGGAAGCGATCTACACGGACACAGACCCATCGTCTCACTTCGTCAACGGGCGCGAGACCCCCGAGGAACACGCCCTAAGGCAGGAACTGAGCCAGATCATACAGCAGGGCATCCAGACTCTGCCTCCGGACCAGCGCACGACCCTGGTGCTGTCTGACGTACAGGGCATGAGCTACGCCGAGATCGCGGAGGTCACTGGCGCATCCATCGGTACCGTGAAATCGCGCCTCAGCCGCGGGCGGGCCAGGCTTCGTGACTGTTTGCTTGAGCAGGGGGAACTTTTGCCCGCTCGCTACCGTCTTAAGGATGAGGGCTAGGATGTCTTTCCTGCGCAAGAAGTCCGAACATCAATGGGTAGATGAGTCGCTGTCGGCCTACATGGATGGCGAATTGTCGGCTGCCGAGACAGAGCGGGTGGAAAACCACCTTCAGGTGTGCCGCGCCTGCTCTGAGAGCCTCGCCACGATCCGGCAGGCCGTGACTCTGCTGAGGGAACTGCCGCTCGTTCCCGCACCTCGTTCCTTCGCCGTTCGTCCCGCAGTAGTCAGGGCCAGACCTTCCCTGGCACCTCCTGCCTGGGGCTATGGACTGCTCAAGGGCGCTACAGCTCTCGCAGCGCTCCTTCTCATGCTCCTCATCGGCGGCGATCTGGCGCTGCAATTCGTCGGTGTCGCCCCATTGGCATATTGGGCACCGGCCGCTACAGCACCGGAGGTGGCCCTTGCGCCCTCCTACGAGCCCGCCGTAGTCCCAGCCCCGGTGGAAGAAACACCGATGCTTGGCCAAACCAAGGACGCTGAGGCACTAGAGGCCTCGCGGCCTGAGAACGCACAGGAGGTCGCCCCAGCCGCACCAGCACCCACTGAAGCGGCTGAGGACTATGTGGCTGTGGAGGAGGCAGCCACTACCGCAGCCAGAGTGGAAGGTGCGGAACCCGCCGGAACTCCCACCGCTGCGGGTACACCAGCGGAACCAACTGGAGGAGAAGACGAAGTCCTTGGAGCAGGGGGCGCAGAGACCGCGAGCGCAGTTCCCTGCACGCCAGTACCCGACCCGTCTACTCGCGAGGGTGTCGAGACTGCGATCCCGCCTGAGCCACCATGCGCGACTCCTCAGCCAGAGGCAGAGCAGCGCGCCGTTGTTCCTGAGGGCACGGAGACACCTCAGATGCTGGCCATGGTGGACGTCCAGGAGAGAGACGCTGAGCAGGCTGTTCCCCGTGAGCCACAGGTGGAGGCCCCTCCTTTGTCGCCGCTCCGCCTGGCCGAGCTGATCGTGGTCGTCGTTCTCCTCGTGCTTGTCGCCACCACTGTGTTCTCCGCATGGCTGAGGCGCAGAACGGGATAGCGGCGGTATGGTTGGACCTTTCATTCTGAGGCGCGGACTGCCGAAGAATCTCCTCGCAGATTCTTCACTTCGCTCAGAATGACAGGCGCGTGTCGAAGCCCGTCCTGAGCGAAGGGGAAGGGAAACAGTCCGGCGGCTAGCCTAGCTCCCCATCATCGCCAGGCTGCGGTATCTCCACAAGTTGCCTAGCGCAGCTGCCGCCCTCTCCGGAGTGGGATAGTTGGGCACGCCGGCTTCCTCGAGAGAGCGAATGCCCTCGCGCCATATCTCGCCAGGCGCCGATAGACAGCACGTGATGGGCTTCCTGCTTGCCCAGCCCTTCAGTACATCGCTCAAGGCGTCCACAGCCCCGATGTTGGCCGAGGCGTAGGCTATGCACAGCACCACACCATCGACGTTGACGTCGCCCAGAGCAGCATCAGCCACCTCGGCGATGGCCTCAGGACTGTACCAGGCGGGCCCCATATCCACTGGGTTGCTTCTCAAGGCCAGCGGAGGCAGGGCTACGTTGATCCGCTCCTGCGTCTCCTCTGAAAAGGTGGTCAAGACCAGACCCCTCTCCTCAGAAACATCGCAGGCCGCCATACCCGGTCCCGCCTGGCCGGACAGCACCGCCGCCCTGTTCCCCTCTGGAACCGGGCACAAGTCCAGGGCCTTGGCCGTGTCCAGCAGTTCCTCCAGGCTGGTGACCGCCAGCATGCCGGTCTGTCTGAAAGCTCCCTGGTAGACCTTGTACTGCCCCGCGAGGGAACCGGTGTGGAACCTGGAGGCCTTGTCGCTGACCTCAGACCTGCCCACCTTGTACACCAACAGTGGCTTCTTTCCCCGCACGCTCCTGGCTACGTCCATCAGCCGACGTGGGTCATCGACGCCCTCCATGTACATGGCGATGACACCGGTGGACTCATCTTCAGCCAGGTACTCCAGCAGCTCGGCGAAGCCCACGTTGCAGCGGTTGCCCACCCCGATGATCTTGCTGAAGCCCACGTTCTGCTTCATGGCCAGGAAGGCCAGCATGTGAGCCATGCCACCGCTCTGGCTGATGAGGCTGATGCCGCCCTTCTTCACCTGGGAGAACTCAGGGGTGAAGGAGGCGTTGAGCTCGGCGTGCAGATTGGCCATGCCGAAGGTGTTCGGGCCGATGATGGGGATCCCCGCTTGGTCAGCCAGCCTGGCCATCTCCGTCTGAAGCTCTGCTCCCTGTTCATCCTCGATCTCCTTGAACCCCGCCGTGATGAGCACGATGCCCTTGACACCCTTGCTGGCGCATTGTTCGATGACCCCAGGGACCGCCTGGGCAGGTAGTACCACCACAGCGAGATCCACCTCGTGAGGGACATCCGCGACTGAGGGGTAAGCCTCGACCCCGAATAGCTCCGTCTCCTTGGGATTGACAGGAAACACACCACCCTTGAAGCCACCCTCCGTCAGGCTCTTCATCACGTGGTATCCCAGCTTGCCAGGGTTCTTGGAAGCGCCGATTATGGCGACGCTACGCGGATCGAACAGTCGGTGCAGGTTCTCAACTTTGATCGGCATGTCCTCTCGCTCCTGGAGTCTGTATAGACACAGCATATCAAGCCCGCAGCCTGGACCTAGCCATTGTAGGGCCGTGGGCATGAAGAGTCAAGCGTTTTCGCGTTCGGACGCCGGTGCTCGTTGTTTCGATGCACCTCAGGGCGATGGATGCCCAGCCCCTGTGCCTCGCAGTATTGCCAGACTCTTCCGGCTGGGGTACGATCTAGCTAACCCCTTGTCAAGTGACACAATGACATGAAAACCTACCTGGACTGCTATCCCTGCTTTCTTCGCCAGGCGCTGGACGCAGCCCGCTATGCCGGAGCCGACGACGACCGGCAGCGCGCCATACTGGATCTGGTGCTCGACACTTTGAGATCACTCGATCCGGCAAGCACGCCGCCTGAGATCGGCGACGCCATACACCGTATCGTGCGTCAAGAGACAGGAGGTCGCGATATCCGTACGCCCGTGCGAAGGAGGAGGCCACACAACAAGCGCTGGCTCTCTACCCCAGGCTCAAGACCTTCGTCGCAGAAGCGTCAGATCCTCTGCAAGTCGCCGTGCGGCTAGCCATTGCGGGCAATATCATTGACCTGGCGCCGAACAGCTCATACGATCTCTGGGCTACGGTCGAGCGCGTGCTGGATCAGCCCTTCGCCGTTGACGACAGCCACGCTTTCGCACGAGCGCTGTCCTCCACAGACGCGCTCCTCTATCTGGCCGACAACGCAGGCGAGACGGTGTTCGACCGGGTGCTGATCGAGAGTCTCGACGTGCCAGTGAACTACGCCGTGAAAGGCGGCCCGGTCCTCAACGACGCCACCTTCGACGATGCGGTAAGCGCGGGGCTGGACACGGTAGCCGAGGTGGTGAGCACCGGCTCTGACGCCCCAGGCACTGTCCTGCGGCTGTGCTCAGCAGAATTCCGTCGCCGCTACGACGAGGCGCAGATGATCGTCGCCAAGGGCCAGGCCAACTACGAGACCCTGAGCGGAGAGGGGGAGCGCCTCTTCTTCTCTACTTCAAACCAAGTGCCACGTCATCGCCGAAGACGTGGGAGCGCCCCAGGGCAGTATCGTGCTCAAGCGGGGATCCAACTAGTAAGGTGGAGGCAAACCGATGGAAGAGTATCTTCACGTGCTCACCACGATCGACAGCGAGGAGAAGGCTGGCGAGCTACAGCGTCTGCTTGTCGAAGAGCGGGCAGCCGCCTGCGTGCAAATCCTGGGCCCCATATCCAGCCTCTACTGGTGGAAGGGGGAGATAGAACAGGCGCAGGAGTGGTTGTGCCTGGCCAAGACGCGCAGGAGTGAGTTCAGACGTCTGGAGAGGCTGGTCAAGGAGCACCATCCCTACGAGACCCCCGAGATCATCGGCATTCCCATCCTCGCCGGGAATGAGGACTACCTGGAGTGGATCAAGGCTGAGACCAGGCCTTGACCTCCATTCCTCACTGTGCAAACCGGGAGTGGGGTAGATGCTGCACAACGAGCACAAAGGATGCCCGCTTTTGACACTTCACGCCCGTTCTGGTATACTGAGAAATTAAAGCAGGTCGGTCCATGGCAGCCGACGAGCGTGCCATCCGTGAGGACTTCACCACCCCACCCGCTGACCGCTGGAAGCAGTATGTCCAGGGTAGCGGCGCGCTCGAGGCCGCCGGGCACACCCTGCTTTTCATTAACAATAGAACATCGACCCGCCGCTACACCAACGCCCAGATCGACGACTACCAGGGGCTGGCACGCGGCCGTTTCCGCTGGCGTCCTCCACTGAGGATGACAGTCCGGGCGCGGTTCTCGCACAGCTCGGAGAAACTATCGGGGACCGCTGGCTTTGGCTTCTGGAACGATCCCTTCATGATGACGGGCAGGCGTATGCCCACACTACCAAGAGTAGTCTGGTTCTTCTACGCCTCGCCTCCGTCCAACATGAAGCTGGATCTCCATACTCCAGGGCATGGCTGGAAGGCCGCCACGCTGGACGCTTGGCGAAGGCCGTTCTTTCTATTAGCGCCTACGGCTCCGATAGCAGTGCCCCTGATGAACGTGCGACGCCTGTATCGCCTGCTGTGGCCAACAGCGCAGAGAAGTATGGGAGTCAGCGAGACAGCGTTGGAGATCCCGATGACGGACTGGCATACGTACGTCATCGAATGGGGCACGGAGCATGCCTCTTTCAGCGTGGATGGCGGGCTGGTACTGGAATCCGAGCGGTCACCCAAGGGCCCACTAGGCCTCGTCCTTTGGCTCGACAACCAGTACGCAGTGGTGACGCCCTGGGGACGCTTTGGGTACGGGCTACTGGGTTCGCCGGAGCGCCAATGGATGGAGGTGGATTTGCTCTCCGTCGAGCCGGGCTAGACCGAGGGAGGAGCTTGCCAGCCCGGGGGTCTCTGGTCCTTGGCAATCAGGTCTGACAGGCTATGGCACCGACGACGGTGCGCCTGCCTACAACAACTCGAGATACGAAAGGAGTCAACATGCCAGAAGGAATCAAATGGTTCAAGGAATTATCCAAGAGCGACGTCGGTATCGCTGGCGGCAAAGGAGCCAATCTGGGTGAGATGACCCAAGCCGGGCTGCCTGTTCCTCCCGGCTTCACCATAACCACTCCCACCTACCGGCGTTTCACGCAGGCGACCGGGATCCTGGACCAGATCAAAGACGTCGTTCACGGCCTGGATGTGGACGACAACGCGGCTCTGCTGCAGACTGCCGAGGATGCCAAGCGTATCGTCGTTGGCGCGAAGATGCCAAAAGACGTAGCCGATCTGATCGCGGCGGCCTACAAAGCGCTCTGCGACCAGGAAGGAGAGGAGTTGTACGTCGCCGTCCGCTCCTCAGCCACCGCGGAAGATACCGCAGAGGCCTCCTTTGCGGGAATGAACGAGACCTTCCTCAACGTCCGAGGCAAGAAGGACGTGCTGGACTCGGTGAAGAAGTGCTGGGCTTCGCTTTACGGAGCGCGGGTCATCTTCTACCGCGTGAAGCAAGGCTTCGAGAGTTGGGGCATGGAGATGGGCGTCGTCGTCCAGAAGATGGCCGATGCTGACAAGGCGGGCGTGGCCTTCACCCAGAACCCGGCCACCGGTGCACCCAACGAACTGATCATTGAGGCAGCCTTTGGCCTGGCTGATCCCGTCGTCGCCGGAGAGATATCCCCCGACTACTACCTGGTGGAGAAGGACACACTCAACATCCTCGACCAGCAGGTCAAGTATAAGAAGTTCAAACGCGTCCGTCGCGATGGCCAGACAGTGGACATAGACCTATCGGAAGAGGAAGGCAGGCGCCAAGTACTCGATGAGGACGAGATCAAAGCGGTGGCCAAGGTGTGCCGCGATATCGAGAACCATTATGCCTGGGGCCAGGATATCGAGTGGGCCATCGAGGACAGCAAGATCTACATCGTGCAGTCGCGGCCCATCACCACACTGGATATGGCGAAGGAAGCCGAGGGAATTGCAGATGAGGACGCCGAGGTACTCCTGCGAGGTTTGGGGGCTGCCCCAGGCCGCGCCAGCGGCGAGGTCCGCATCCTGAGGAATGTGGAGGACGGAGTCAATCTGAATGAAGGGGATATCCTCGTCACTGTCATGACCGCGCCCGACTGGGTGCCCCTGATGCGGAAGGCTTCCGCCATCGTGACCGACCAGGGTGGCATGACCTGTCACGCGGCCATCGTCAGCCGCGAGCTAGGCATCCCCGCCATTGTGGGCACCGACGGCGCCACCACCACCCTGGAGGATGGCACTCTGGTCACCGTTGATGGGAGCACTGGCGACATCTTCGCAGGCCGGCTGGCAGTGAAGAAGGAAGATAAGTCTGAGGCAGTTGTCGGCCGGGGCCTGCCCGTCACGGCTACTAAGGTTCTGGTGAACCTGGGCGAGCCCAGTCTGGCAGAGCGCATAGCCAAGCTGCCGGTGGACGGTATTGGCCTCCTGAGGGCGGAGTTCATGATCATCGAGGCCTGCGAAGGGATACACCCACGTCGTTTCGTGGAGGAGCACGGCGCCGAGATGTTCGTTGAGAGGATGTACAAGAGCCTGCTCACTTTTGCGCGGGCCTTCAACCCTCGACCCATCACCTACCGTACTATGGACTTCCGGTCCAACGAGTTCCGTGATCTACAGGGCGGCAACGACTACGAGCCCAACGAGGCCAACCCCATGATCGGCTATCGCGGCTCCTTCCGCTACGTTACCGAGCCAGACCTCTTCAAACTGGAGCTCGAGGCCGTCAAGCGCGTGCGGGGCGTTGGCCTGAGGAACCTCCACGTGATGCTGCCCTTCGTGCGCACCATCAGTGAGGTCAGGCAGCTGGTGAAGTACATCGACGAAATCGGTCTCTTCGACGACATGTTCTTCGACCTGTGGGTCATGGCCGAGGTACCTTCTGTGGTCTACTACATGGACCAGTATCAGAAGCTGGGCGTCAGGGGCATCTCCATCGGCTCCAACGACTTGACCCAGCTAGTCCTGGCCATCGACCGCGATAGCGAAGTGCTGGCCCCACTGTTCAACGAGATGGATGAGGCGGTCCTGGATCACATCCGCCAGCTCCTGGAGAGGGCGGGCGAGTTGGGCATGAAGAGCTCCATCTGTGGACAGGCGCCCAGCGTTTTCCCAGAATACGCCAGCAAGCTGGTGCAGTGGGGCATCGACTCCATCTCCGTGAACTGGGATGTGATCGAGCAAACCATCCGCAACGTAGCCTCCGCAGAGCAGAAGCTGCTGCTTGAGGATGCACGCGCCAGACGATAGGCCTCTAGCGATCCTGTAGGAAGGTTGCCATCGAAGAATGAGGGGGGGGTACAGCCGGGCAGGTTTGACTCCCCCTCTGACGATCCGATGGGTGTGTGTCCACACTGCACGGGGCCGCTGTGCTCAGTCCTCGAGGCCCCCTGGCTGATCGTACCACTCAGCGTCTGAGAACCGCTCAAACTGCGGGGGCTCCAGATGAAGGCAAAGGTCTTTCTTGTCGCAGTAGCCGTGGCCTTGCTCGTGACCACACGACCGATACTGCCCCCCACTCTGGCGGCGCCCCAGCTGCAAACCATCATCGTGACCAGCACGGCTGATTCTGGCCCTGGCAGCCTGCGCGAGGCCCTCAGCCTAACCCCCTCCGGCACCGTCATTACGTTCGACCCCACAGTGTTTCCTCCTGACAACCCGTCGAGGATTTCCCTCCTTTCGCCCCTGCCGGCGCTTTCGCAAGGACAGGTGACCATCGATGCCAGCAATGCCGGGGTACTCCTTGACGGGGGGCAATTGCCGCCCGAGGAAGGCGCCAACGGATTCACTATCGCCTCTAGTGGGAATACCATCCAAGGCCTGCAGATTCTGGGCTTCCCTGAGCATGGAATCACCCTCCAGAGTGGTGCCCAAGACAACACCATCGGCGGGGATCGGACAGTTGGACTCGGTCCGACAGGCCAGGGGAATGTCATCAGTGGAAACGGCATCGAGGGAGTCCGCATCGAGGGACCGGGCACAGATGACAACCTGGTGATCGGTAACCTCATCGGCACCGATGCGACCGGGACATCAGCCCTGGGCAACGGTTTTCATGGAGTGGCCATCGTTGGCGGCGCTCAGTACAACCAGGTCGGCGCTGCCACAGCAGACAAGCGCAACATCATCAGTGGCAATGCGTGGGACGGGGTGTTCATACACTACAGCGGCACCATGTTCAATACCGTGAGCGGCAACCACATCGGCACAGACGCCTCTGGCACGACACCAATTCCAAACGGCAACTTCGGCGTCAATCTGGGAGACAATGCGCGCGACAATCTCGTAGGCGGCGGCACGCCTGCCGAAGGCAACCTCATCAGCGGCAATCATGGTGGGGGAGTGAACGTCGCCGGCGACGGCGTGAGAGACAACATCGTCAGCAGCAACCTCATTGGTGTCGATGCTCTCGGCAACCAGCCTCTTCCCAACACCAACGGCGTGGTAGTCGGAGGCGGAGCTAGCTACAACACCGTGCGGGGCAACGTCGTCAGCGGCAACCTCGATGGTGTCATAGTAGCTGGGAGTGGCACTACAAACAACATCGTCCACGGCAACTCCATCGGGACGAACGCCGAGGGCGACGCGGCGATCAGCAACGAGATCGATGGCGTTTGGATCGGCGATGGTGCCCATCACAACGTCGTTGGCGGCACGACGCCAGAGGAACGTAACATCATCAGCGGCAATCTGAACAATGGTGTGGTCATAGACGCAAGCGCTCACAACACCGTCAGTGGCAACTACATTGGTACGGATGCTACCGGCACGGCAGCAGTAGGCAACGGCAACATCGGAGTCGTCCTCGCCTGGGGCGCCCAGCACAACCTCGTCGGCGGCGCCACGCCGGAGCAGCGCAACATTATCAGCGGAAATGGAAACGTGGGCGTGAGTCTAGCCAACGGGGACACGATGGGCAACATCGTGACTGGCAACTACATCGGCACTGATGTGACCGGAACTGTGTCGCTGGGCAACGCTGAGGCGGGCGTCTGGATCGGCGAGGGTGCGCAGCACAACATCGTTGGCGGCACCTCACCAGGAGAAGGCAACCTCATCAGCGGAAACGGCGGGATTGGCGTGAGGATCGACGGCAGCGACACGCTGGGGAATGCTGTCGCAGGGAGTTTCATCGGCACGGACTTCAACGGCAGCGACCCCTTGGGCAACGTTGGCGACGGTGTATCTGTTCACGCTGGCGCTGGTCTTAACACCATCGGGCCAGGAAACACCATCGCCTTCAATGGCGAAAATGGTGTGAGCGTCCAAGGCGCTGGTACCTTGGGCAACACTATTACCGCCAACTCCATCCATAACAACGACGAGCTGGGCATCCGGAACTGGCAGCGCGGTAACACAGAATTGTCTCCTCCGACAATCACGCATGCTGGCACGCGCGTCGTCTGGGGAACCGCCCCGCCCAACACCAGAGTAGAGATCTTCTCGGATGAAGGCGCTGAAGGGCGACTGTTTGAGGGGGCCACGGAGGCTGATCAGCTGGGCCACTTCGTTTTCCAGATGCCCCAAGGGAGATTCACCGGACCCAATGTGACTGCCAGTTGTATAGACGCAGAAGGCAATACCTCATCGTTCTCGTCTCCGCAGTCTCCACCCGCACCGGCGGTCATGAGGGAGCTGCCCAACATCATAGCCCCCACACAGGTCTCTGTCGATCCAAGGGTAGTGGGCACGAACCTGGCGCTGGCACTTTCCTGTGTGCTGTTCTTCGGTCTGACTTCCAGCATCTTCAACACGATCCTCAAGGATTACTCTGACGAATTGCGGGGGGCCGCGGGAAGACTGGTCCCTCGGATCCTCGCTGGCTTCACCTCCAGGTTAGGCGGGTGGACTCAAGGCCTGACACAACGTGGGCGCAGCCGAATCGTCCTAATGTGGGTGGGCGTGCTCCTTGCGACCTCACTGATCGAATCCTTTCTCGACCCCACGATCGGTCTCTTGAGCCTGGAGAGGCTCGGACTTCTCGTGACCCTCTTCCTATCTGCGGTAGCTGTGAGCGGACTGGAGTTGGGTTCGGATCTGTTTGCGCACCGGCGGTGGGCTCCCACCCTGATGACCGAGAGCAAGGTGCAGTGGTTGGGCATGGCCATCGCCCTTGGCTGTGTGATTCTGTCCCGGGCACTGGGGTTCACACCAGGATATCTGTACGGGATCGTGGGCGCCATGTACGTGGTGCCCAGTCTCGTCGGTACTGCCGAGTCGGGCAAGAGAGCGGCCCTTGTTCTGCTGGCCGTTCTTACGGGCGGTCTCGTCCTTTGGCTGGCCACCGCGTTCCTGCCGAGCGCTCTCGCCGAGCTGGAACCTCTCCTCCTCACCGCCTTCCTGATTGGGCTGCAGGGAGTGTTCTTTGCTCTGATTCCCTTGGCCTTCACCGACGGCGGCCACATCTGGAACTGGAGGAAGGGCGTGTGGTTCGTCTTCTTCACAGTGGTGTTGTTCTGCTTCTACCACTTCGTCCTCAACCCCAGTGCCTCCGACGTACAAGCTGTGCAGCAGAATAGCGTGCAGACGCTGTTGGCGTTGGTTGTCACCTTCGGGCTGGCCACTCTCACTCTCTGGATGCTCTTTCCGTTTCGTCTGGGGCGCGCGAGGGCCCGCGGAGGCTAGGGACGTTGCAGCGACCTGCTGTTGCACTTGTCCCCCTCTGGCAACGCACACACTCCTTCCTCCCGTGGCGTCGGCTGCGGCAACCGCATGTCTTCTTCTCCCGCGACCAGCCCCTCGCCTCAATCACCAACTCCTGGTAGTAGCGCTCTGATTGTTTGACCACCCCACTCCGCTGTGCTATATTTGACACCGGTCTGCAAGGCGCCGAGCCAACTCGTACTCCGGACACTTCTCCGGGGAGTGGGCGCCGAAGACGAGGAGATCATGAGACGACACCGGAAGTGCCTGGCCCATTCAGCTACGTTTGCCCTGTTGCTGTCGATCGCTTCCACACATGCCGCCCACGCCTACGTCGACCCTGGTACAGGCAGCTACGTCATCCAGATCATCATCGCCGCCCTCGCAGGGATCGCCTTCGCTGTGAAGATCTACTGGGGCAGGATCAAGGGCCTCTTCTCCAGGTCCTCATCGGAGGGACAGGGCACAGCGAGTGATGAGCGGTAGGGGCTCCCTTGCCAGCTCCTTTCGGGACCCCAGCGGCTTCCTCTTCGTGGAGGAGGGTTCTCTCTACCGCCAGGTGAACCGGGTGTACAGAGAGAACTACGACCACCTGATGGAGTCTGGCCTCTACGGCACCCTGGTCAGCAAGGGATTGCTGATCCCTCACGCGGAGGTCGGCAGCGACCTGGCCAGGACGGACGATGCGTACAAGGTCCTCGAGCCTCAGCCCGTGCCCTTCATCTCCTACCCTTACGAATGGTGTTTCAGCCAGTTGAAGGACGCCGCCCTGCTCACCCTCCAGGTGCAGAAAACGGCCATGGACTTCGGCGCGACCCTCAAAGATGCCAGTGCCTACAACGTACAGTTCGTGGGACCCAAACCCATCCTCATCGACACGCTCTCCTTTGAGAAGTATACAGAAGGGCAAGCCTGGGTCCCCTACCGGCAGTTCTGCCAGCACTTCCTGGCCCCTCTATCGCTGATGAGCTGTACGGACGTCCGTCTGAGCCAACTATCGCGGACTAACATCGATGGCGTGCCGCTGGACCTGGCAAGCTCTCTCCTCCCCTTCCGCACCCGGCTGAGTTTCTCCTTGCTCTCCCACATCCACCTCCATGCCAGAAGCCAGAAGCACTTCGCCGAGAGGACGGTGGACACCAGCCGTCGCAGAATGGGTCGAAGGTCCTTCCTCGGCCTGATCGATAGTCTGGAGTCTGCTATCAAGAAGCTGAAGTGGCGGCCCCGTGGCGAACTGTGGAGGGACTACTACGAGGAGAGTTCCTATTCCGCCGATGCTCTAGATCAGAAGAGAGGGATCGTATCCGGGTACTTGGACCGGGTCACACCGGCCGTGGCCTGGGACCTGGGCAGCAACGTGGGGCGCTTTAGCCGTGTCGCCAGCGAGAAGGGGATACTCACCATCTCCTTCGACGTGGACCCCGAGTGCGTGGAGCAGAACTACCTGGAGTCAGTGCGCAAGGGCGAGAGCCACATCCTCCCCCTCCTACTGGATCTGACCAACCCCAGCCCTGGCATCGGCTGGCATCACGAAGAGAGGATGTCGCTCATGGACCGAGGTCCAGCCGACGCGATCCTCTGCCTGGCGCTGATCCACCATCTGGCCATCTCCAACAACCTGCCCCTGCACAAGGTTGCGGAGTTCTTGAACGGCATAGGCAAGTCCCTGATCATCGAATTCGTTCCCAAGAGCGACGGACAGGTGCAGAAACTGCTCGCCTCGAGAGAGGATATCTTCGTTCGGTACACACGGGAGCACTTCGAGGCAGCCTTCGCTCAGCACTTCCAGATCGTGGCCTCCGAGCAGTTGCCAGACTCTGACAGGACCATCTACCTGATGACGAGGAGAGGGCCTTGAGCCTTCCGAAGAAGTCCATACCTCTTCACGCTTTCTTGTTCGCAGTCTACCCCGTCCTATTCCTGTATGCCCACAACGTGGACTTCACCCCCTTGAGTGACGCCCTGTTGCCCATGATCGTGGTGCTTGCCGCTGCTCTATTTCTCCTCTTGGCGCTCTATGCCATCCTCCGAGACGGAGCAAGAGCGGGGCTGTTGGTCTCTCTCTTCGCCATGCTATTCTTCTCCTATGGGCATTTCGTGGATCTGTTGGAGGGATTCCAGCTCCCCATGGGGCTGTTCACCATCGGGCCGAACACTGTGCTCCTGCCCCTCTGGGGACTTCTCCTGGCCCTCGGCGTCTACTTCCTGCTCAGGACGCATCGCGACCTGCATAACGTCAACAATCTCCTCAATGTGGTGGCTACCGTTCTCATCCTCTTCTCGCTGGCCAGCATCGTCTCCTACCACCTCGGTAGGGTGAGCTGGGCTGGCTCTGCCGGCGAGGAAATGGCAGAAGCCGGCCCCTCCGATGAGAGCCTGGTGGAAGGTCTGCCCGACATCTACTACATCATCCTCGACGCCTATTCCAGCCAGGAGGTTCTGAAAGAGGTCTGGGAGTACGACAACAGCGAGTTCGTGAACTACCTCGCCGACAATGGCTTCTACGTGGTGCCCGTTGGGCACAGCAACTACGCCATCACGTTCCTGTCGCTGGCGTCGTCCCTGAACATGGAGTACCTCAACCACCTGGCAGAGACTCTGGGCAAGGACTCCACGGATCGCAGCATTCCCCACGAGATGATCCAGGACAGCGAAGTGGTGCGCTTCCTGAAGGGCATGGGCTACAAGTTCGTCCACTTCCAGACGGGCTGGGGACCTACCGCCCGCAACCCTCATGCAGACCGCGACGTGAAGTGCGGCAGCGTGAATGAGTTCACCGAGGTGCTGGTTCGAACCACGATTCTGAGGCCCCTGGCGGACCGCCTCATCTCCCACGATCGAAGAGAGGTCGTACTGTGCACCTTTGCCACCTTGGCTGAGGTTCAACACACAATAGAAGGGCCACGATTCGTCTTCGCCCACATCCTGGTCCCTCACCCGCCCTTCCTCTTCGGGCCGGAGGGAGAACCGATTCAAACCGAGGCGGGCCTCCAGACCAAGGACTGGTCGAAACACTACTTGGGTCAGTTGGAGTTCGTCAATACAAAGGTCGAGGAGATGGTGGAGAGGATCCTATCGGAGGCGGACACCCCGCCCATGATCATCCTTCAAGCTGATCACGGCTCCAAGTTGATACGCATGAGCGGCGACCCCAGTTCGGAAATGCTGAAGGAGAGACTGGGCGTTCTCAACGCCTACCACCTGCCGGATGGCGGCGAGCGCTTCCTCTACGACTCCATCACCCCGGTGAACTCATTCCGGGTTCTCCTTAGCGCCTATTTCGGCGCCGACTACGAGCTGCTGGAAGACAGGAGTTACTTCTCCCGCCTCAAGCAACCGTACGACTTCCTCGACGCCACAGATACTCTCGCCAGCCATTAGCGCCACATCCTCAGCTGGTGCTCCTCGGCAACCCATCTCTGCCTTTGTCCCCTCCCGCTCTCCCGGACTGCCACGCCACGCCTATCCTCGATCTAGCCCGCCCGTCCTGTCGGGATCGAGACACGAAAAGGGGGACGCTAGCAGCGTCCCCCTCAGGCTATCCGCCATCGAGCACCGGCGTGGAGCCGGTGAGGCCCTGCTCTGCCTACTCTACCTTGAAGAACCGACTGGCAATGGTTCTGCAGATGGGGCAAGGGTCGGTCTGCTCACCCTCGAACGTGTTGCCGCAGACCGGGCACACGTAGTAGTCTACCGGCTCTACGTCCTGCCCGAGAGCGCCCAGGGCTCTCTCGTACAGCGCGGCGTGTATCTCTTCCACCTGATTCGCATAGTCGAAGCTGCGCTCAGCCTTCTTGAAGCCTTCGTCCTTAGCGCCAGCAATCATGCCAGGGTACATGTTCTTGAATTCGTGGGTCTCCCCGCTGATGGCTTCGCGAAGGTTATGCTCCGTCGAGCCAACGCCGTCCATGGCCCTCAGGTGCGCGTGGGCATGAACGGTCTCCGCCGCCCCAGCCGCTCGGAACAGCTTGGCCGCCTGAGGAAAGCCCTCCGCGTCCGCCTGTTTGGCGAAGGCCAGGTACTTGCGATTGGCCTGCGACTCACCCGCGAAGGCCTCCTTCAGATTCTCCAGTGTCTTTGAGCCCTCTAGCTCCGTCATGTGTGCCTCCTTCACCTGTATTCCGCAACGAACCGATGCGTCACCACTCTAACCATGAGTATACCGCGAGGAGCTGAGAGAGTCAAAAAGACTGGCTCAGTGACAGGGCCCGGGCAGTTGATCGGGATCTGCCACCAACTCTTGCTTTCTGCCCCATCATGCATACAATCAAGGCAAACCGAGGCAGCCAGAGGATAGGATATGGGATCGCTAGACGCGCGTGCCGCCAACCTGATCAGTAGGGAGGATAGCGTCCTCGTCGTCATCGACGTGCAAGAGAAGCTGATGCCCGTCATCGCCAACAGAGACCACGTGCTGGATAACGTGGTACGCCTACTCAAGTTCTCCAAGATCATCGGGCTTCCTGTCATTCTCACGGAGCAGGAGAAGCTAGGGGACACCCTCCCCGAGGTCCTTGAAGCGAGACCGCGTCTCCAAGTCATCCGCAAGCTAGACTTCGACTGCTTCGGCTGCGAGGAATTCGTGGACGAGATCCGACGCCCCGGAAAACGGACTCTCATCCTTGCCGGGGTGGAAACCCACATCTGCGTGGCCCAGACGGCGCTCCACGCCGCACCCGATTTCACAGTCCACACAGTCAGCGACGCCACTTCTTCACGCACAGAACACAACTGGAAAGTCGCCCTGGACAGAATGCGCCAGGCCGGGGTCGTCATCACCTCCACTGAGATGGTGATTTATGAGCTGCTCCAACGCGCGGGGACCGACGAGTTCAGGAAGGTGCTGCCGCTGGTGAAGTAGTCGCCTGCCAGCTCAAGCTCGCGGAGAGCAGAAACCAGTCACAAAGAAGGTCGCTGCCATCGCCATCGCGCTGTGGTTGCTTTGGAGGGCACAGGCCGACCCTGGTAACATCCGGTGCTGCCACCTCCCGTTCGAAGTTGCGATTGGTGAACCAGTATGGTTTACTTTTGGAGTATCCGCATGGTCGGCATGTCCTGTGCTCAGGGCACGGGCAGCAGACTGCTCAGACGGCAAGTGACCGGCTTGTCTCAGTCAAGGAGGGAGGTGCGCGATCAGCCGGTCTGTCAGCTGTTCTATCGCGTCATCGCTGGTAGTCCTCCTCTTGGCCGGGTGTGACGCACCAAATCGGGTCCCAAAGACCTGGCCAGATCGCCCCCTCGACGGAGAGTCAGATGTTCTGGCCTTGGCGAGATGGGATCACCGGGCTCGCGTGACGTTGAACCTGGGAGCACCACAACATATACCATGATCGCCGAGGGTTGCGGCGGATTAGCCGCGCAGCATATGGCCGTTTTCGTCAGCGCGGCCCCGCATGTGCCCTAATTAGCAGATGATCGCCATGAAGAAGAACCGTGGTTGTGGTAGGTGGATAGCCATCGCCGTCTTCTCACTGGTAGCGTTGTTTTCCGTGGCGCTCTGCGCCTTGGCCTTGGTGTATACGCGCCAACGGGATGAGGCTCGTGCGAAGTTCGCCCCGCCGACAGTATTCGTAACCGAGCCAGTTGCCGGAGCGTCGGCGCCAGTGGGAAGCTATCTTGGCGTGGCCGCCACCGCGACGGATTCCACTCCGATTACCCATGCCCAATTGTGGGTGAATGGCCAACTGGTAGACACACAGGGATGCGACCAACCGGAGTGCAGCTCTCCATTCTACGTCCATTTCGATCTCCAGGTCGCCGACGGCCCTCAGATGCTCTTTGTGAGGGCTGTTAACACCCTGGGTGTGATCGGGCAGAGCATGCCCATCGGAATAGTGGGTGAGCCCGGCCCAGACGAGGTCTTCCTGGCGGTTCCGGCGGACCCGGGCGAGACCTTGGTGGACATCGCCACAGCTTATGAGACAGAGCCGGAGGCGCTGGAGGAGTTGAATCCCGGATTGGGCGACCAAGAGCTCCCTGAGGGCACACTGGTCACTGTTCCAGCCCCACCGCCAGTTGCCCCGCCGCCCGGCCAGGACGAGCCGTCCGTGGGGCCAGCTATCCCACCCAGCACATCCAGTCCTGCCACACCACCGGGGAGCGCTCCCGTTCCCATGCCATCTGTCCCTCCCTTGACGCTCATCGACCCGCTGCCGCTCCCAGTCGGGCCCCCACCTCTTGCGGCGGTGCTCCCTCCCTTCCAGCCGCCGGCTGCACCGAACAACCTGCAAGGCCAGGTGGAGGACTGCATGGTGCGCCTGCGCTGGAAAGACAACGCCCACAACGAGTTGCGCTACGAGATCTGGATGGCAGCTCTATCCGGAGCGTCGCGACTTGTTGACTCCCTCAAGCCGGCCCCCGGGGGCGCGGTATGGGTGGAGTTCCCGGCGCCGAGGACCGGTGCGCTGAGCTTCTGGGTGGAGGCGGTCAGCGTGGGCGGAAGTCAGCCAAGCAACATTGTGTGGTTGGAGATCGATCCCGCGTGCCCCACGAGTGCCCCCACGCACTTGGAGGTCGAGGCCAGGGACATGATGGTCAGGGGGGAGTATGACCGAGCGTATTGCTACATGTCCTTTGAGAGGGCCCCGGAACAGCGGCTTCCGCGAGATGACTCCGCTTTCATAGAGGTGCTGGGAGGCCGGGGAGACATCGCGACCTGGGCATCGGGGAGCAAGAAGTACGCCGTTCCCATCCCCGACGATGGCGCGTTGGACCTCGAGGGAGAGTGCTGGGGCTGGTCCGGCGATATGCTGGACAAGCTGGGCAGCTTCATGGACACCACCATCTCCAGCCAATGGGACGGGACAAGGCTTCCCCTCAGGGGGGATGGGTACGAGATTGGGTATGCGGTCAGGGAGCAGGGTGGAGAGAGCGGCCTGACGACCTATGAATACGAGGATCCAAGCATCCCACCACCGTATGACCTGCAAGAAGAGCCATTGCCACCTGGGAGGTGGCCATGGCTTGATGACCGTGAGCCGCCGTGGCGGCTGCTTCGCTGGAAGTGGGATGGCGATGAAAGCAAGATCGATCACTTCGACATCCTGCTCAACGGAGCTCCGCACGGTGGTACGTGGCATCCTGACGAGCGGGAGGTCCCCGTTCCTCCGCCGCGTCAGTGTGATGGGCGCGTTCGTTGGGAGATGAGCGCGAATAACACCGCGCAAGACGTCAGATCGCCCTTCAGCGCGCCGCTGGAATACGACCTGCCCAAGTGTCAATCATACGTGAGAGTCACCTTCAAGGAGATTCGCTTGGAGGACACCCGAGACCAGCTTCACTACGGATGCGCCAAGCTCCAGCCCTACTTCCGCCTATCGGTTAACGATGTGAGCGAGAAATTCTGGGGCCCCAACTTGTTTCCGCCCATGAAATGCGGTACGTACAACTTCCCGGACATAATCTACGGAGATGATCCGCTTGATCATGTGTTCACTGTTCCCCTGAGTACCGACCCAAACGCGCCCCATGACGTCTGGGTCCGGACGCGGTTCTGGGATTATGATTGTTGGCCCGACTCCGACGACCCCTTTGGAAACCACACCCACCACATGATCTGGCCGAACCTCAAACACGCCCAGGACGTGGTCGGCTGCGGTTATTGCGGGTGGTCGGAGATGGCACGCGCCGGTACCGCCGATACTGAGATCAGGTACTGCATCGAGGTGTTCCCCAACCCGTGCTATCAAGTCCCCACCAAGATGCCCCGATTCTGACAGCACCTCACGCTAAGGGGCCGAGCTGGACGTGCTCTCTGGCATGGAGGCGCCAGCGGGCGGGTCTCGTAGGTTTGGATCTGGGATTGGCCGCGTGCGGTGTCGGGGCGTGCCGGGCATATTGGAGTGTCGCAGGTTCGTCTCTTGGCCCCTGGGCTCAGGCACATCCCTCGTATTGTCCTCCTTGATGTTCTCGTGTCTACGCTCCGAGACCGATAAGGTCAAGTCGATGCTGCCGCTGGTGAAGTGATCGCGTGCCGGCTCAAGCTCGGTGAGTGGAGGAAGGAGTCACCATGATGATCGCTGCCGTCATCACAGGCATTCTGGTGATGTGCTGGTCGTCCTCGCCTGGTTGGGACTCAGGGTGAAGCCACAGCCCTTCCCGCCCTCCCCGGAGCAGATCCCACCGCTTGACACCGTTGACCTGCCGGCGGATCTGCCGGCGCCCGTGTCCCGCTTCTACCAGACCATCATGGGGGACCAGGTGCCCGTTATCGAATCTGTGGTCATCACCGGCCGCGGCAGCCTGCGGTTCCGAAGTATCACCTTCCCAGCGCGGTTGCGGGCGGAGAGAGGGTCAGGTGCCGCTAGGAGGAGAAGTGCTTCCAGAACAGGACGGCCGCCAGGGCGAAGCACCATGCAGCTTGGAGGTATCCCGAAAGCTGAGCGAGCGCATTGGGCGGCGGGAGGAGTCTGTTGCCGTAAGCATCATGGGCGATGAGTATGGCCACCAGGATCAGGAACATGGGCAAAAAGACGCCTTGCATTCCGTGCCAAGCGTTCATCCAGGCAGCTGCAAATGAGGTGCCCGTGGCCGCCAAGAAACCCCAGAATATCACATGGCGGATCGTCATCGTATCCTCCTTTGGACTTGCGCCGCAACACTGCAAGGCCAAGCGCAGTGTCAGGGGGTGGACGGAGTAGATAGTCGGTGTGTGCTATCGTACTTCGTCTGGGTGGGTTTATCAAGGGCGTTCTGGATGCCACGGGGAAGTTGCCTTGGTGGGCCTCGGGCGTCAATCCCATCTGTCGGAGGAAGCCGGCCGAGTCCCAGTAGAGGGACTCTCGCTTGATCTTTCCTTCGTGCAGTTCAAGGATCGAGGCGCCGCGCGTAGAGAAGCTCTTGCCGGTGGCGAGCAAGGGTTCCATGGGCCCGGGCACAAGATCACGCGTTCGTCGATGGTGCTTGGTCATACATTCGGGTGCGAGAAATGACGTTTTCGAGGGCACGGGGATGGATCCCGCCGCACTCTGGGAGACGTTCGCCAGTGTGGTTGGATCTGTCACTTGCGGCACTGGATGCTACGCCCTCGGGGTCGGCATCCCCGCGGGGCTGGTGGGAGGAGGACAGTGGCCTCGCCCAGGGGAGATCAGCCTGGCCCACCACGGAGTGCTCTTCCTGGACGAGGTCCCCGAGTTCGGCACTCGCGTTCTGGAGGTAATGCGACAGCCCATGGAGGACAAGGTGGTCACCATCAGCCGCGCCCAGGGTACCCTCACCTTTCCGGCCAAGTTCACCCTGGTAGGAGCCATGAACCCCTGCCCGTGTGGGGCGCAAATGCGGCGGTGGAGCTAGAGCGGGTGTTGTGCTTGGCCTGAATGCCGCCCCAGGACCGACGTTGAGCGTTCCTGGGCACCACCAGCGGACGTGACATCGATCGCAGCTTCGGAGCGGCGTCAGGAGATGCGCCGTCAATGACAGACCCTTGACTTTTCGTCCGAATCGTGGTATATTGAAAGGCGAACGCACCACCTCCATCCCAGCGATCAAGGATGACCTCACCAACGCCGCAACAGAGTAGGTGGAGAGCAAGTGGTGCAGGATGACGACGTGACTAGCTCTCGCAGGTTCGATGATCTGGCCGCTTTCTGTCGGATGATCAAAGCCGCACCAAGGTAGAAGATACTTGCAGGATAACTCTGCCGTTGCCGACAGATCAATAACACAAGGAAAGGAGATGGTACATGGTGGGTATTCGCCGAACTGGAGACGCAGTATGGACTGGAGACTTGCGGAGCGGCAATGGTCGCATCAGCACCGGGAGCGGTGTCTTACAGGACCAGCCTTACAGCTTCGGTACTCGGTTCGAGGACACACCTGGCACCAACCCTGAAGAGTTGATTGCGGCGGCGCATGCAGCTTGCTACAGTATGTCCTTTGCCCACACGCTCAGTAGCAAAGGTTACGAGCTAGAGAGCATTGAAACGCGTTCGACCGCCACACTCAGGCCCCAGCCTGGAGGAGGATTCAGAATCACCAAGATGCGTCTCGACGTCCGGGCAAGTGTCCCGAACATAGACGAGCCAACCTTGCGGAGACTGGCTCACGAAGCGGACAAGGGGTGTCCTGTTTCCAACGCTCTACGGGATGGGCCGACCATCGAGCTCGTAATTGCCGTCATGTAGTCTTCAGCCTGGGTCTCATCGCGCCCGACCGGAAAGCCGGAGAATCACCGCTCCGGCCTGCCATCCCAGCCAGCCAGCCGCGCGGACAGCCACCATAGCGCCTGCCCCTTCAGCCTGCAATTGAAGCCGTGAGAGTGCTGACAATCGTCGTCGCTCGTCGGCAGACTGGCACAATCCTCCGGATGCTCGTCGCACCAGCCATAGCACCAGGGACAGCTGTCATCGGTGTTCGGATAGCAGTTCCCTTCAGGATCGTAGCTCTCGATGTCGGCGAAATCGTACAACACCTTGCCCTGTTCCCGGACGTATTGCCGGACCAAGTCGTTGTTGCGGGACAAGACGTCGTTGTCGCCATCGGTATGGCCGGTCATGTACACAAAACGCACGTGTGGATACTCGCTCTCCAGCTGGGCCATTATCTCCAGGTACCGCGGCACCTGCGTCTCCTCGTCGGACATCTCGCCGCACCAGGACCACAGGAAAGCGGTCGCTTCAGGAACGTCGTCGAGCAGGTCTCGCGCCATGCTAAGAAACTCGTCCGGGTCCCACGACCAATCATCCTCATAGCCCATCCTCAAACACGGCGGGTCGCTCTGGGCCGGGGCAGTGCGCCACTCGCTGCAGAAGCGGTAGCTAGGCGAGTCCACGTACGCGCTCAGGTAGTCGGCGCCGGCCCATAATTGAGTTCCATGCGACGTGGAACCATATGCCCATACGACTCTCTGCTTGGCCTGTTCCAGCCACTGGTCAGGGATGAGGCTGACGTCGGTACAGTTATGATCCACCATGATGGCGCCGCCCGACGGAGCGACGGACAAGGGCGCAGAGGTAGGCGCAGGCATGGCTGCGGCCGTCGTGGGAGCCGGTGCGGGCGCAGAGGCAGGCGCGGGCGCGGGTGCTCCAGATTCGTAGGCCCCCAGGTCGGGCGCGGCGTCGCGGTTCCGTCTCTCCACATCGTCGGTTGGGGCAATGTCCGCGGCTCCAGCATCCACGGCGGGGCTCCCTGCCCGCAGGTGCAGGTCTGTCTCGGGCCAGCCAGCCGCAAACAGCGGATCCGAGGCCACGTCGCCGCGGCCCTGGCCGCTGTGAGAGCTCCATGTACCGTCGGCGATCTCAGCTCTGGTGAAGTCAACGTCGCGCCCACTCACAAACTCAGCAGTGATCTCTCCATCATCCCGGCTCCAGAAGAGGTTGTGCTCCTCGCGCTGCAGTGTCACCCCCGGCCCCAGGTAAATGCCGATCGGGCCGCCCTCGGTGGGGTCGGCGTTGAAGGCGAAGAGGTTGTTGACCAGCGTCAGCATCACCGGCGGCGATTCCATCTCCTCCGGGTAGCCTGCGACAAAGGCCCAATTGCGCTCGCTGTACGCCGTGTCCCACATGTTGTAGGCGATGGTGTTGTTGACGACCTCCACCGTGCTGGGGAAGGTGCCCACCCACACCGCGCTGTTACCCTGGCCCCAGATGACGTTGTTCTCCATGCGTCCTCCGGCCCAGAGTTTTATGCCGTTCAGGTGATTGCGGACCACCAGATTGCGCCGCACGACGACGCCCGCCGCGTTCCCCTCCCGGTCGCGGGAATTGAGGTCGATCCCATCACCGCCGTTGTCGTGGATGTAACAATCCTCCACTAGAACGGGGTAGCCGCGAGCGAACTCGAGGCCATCGGAGCCATAGAAATCCTCGCCGCTCAGCCCCGTGTCGTAGATCTCCACCCGTCGCACTACCATATGGTTGCATGGGCCCGGTGTGCAATCCACCGCCGAGTATTCGCTGCCGTGGATGACGCTGTCTTCCAGGGTGATGTACTCAACAGGACCCTCTGAGGGCGGTGATTCGGCGCTCTCGCCATAGGTGAAGCGGATGCTGGTCTCCCCACCCTCTATGTCCAAATGATCCAGCTGAATGTGGCTGTTTCGCCCCGACAACTCGATGCCCCACACACTGAAGCCCCGCAGCGCAAACCCGCTGAGGCGCAGGTAGGAGCTTCCCGCTTCCAGCACCAGCAGTTCCGAGGCCTCGCCTTCACCATCCAGGATGGGCCTCTCGGCGGGGAAGGCGACGAAGACAATGGGCGCTTCAGCCGTGCCAGAGTGGGTCACACGAATCTCGTCACTGGAGTAGACGCCACCCCGGAAGCAAACGGTGTCCCCCGGTTGGGCGGTATCGGCGGCGTGCTGGAAGGTCGCCCAAGGTTCCTCCGCGCTACCAAGGTCCGCATCATCGCCGTCAGGGGACACATGGTGGGTGCAGGCGACGGGCTCGACCGGGGCGGTCGATGGCGAAACCACCTCCTCGTCGGCGCTTCTCCACCCAATGAGGTCGCAGCCCAACAGCAAGCAGGTCACCACGACACAGATGAGTATGCACACGAGGTTGCGGCTCATTCTCCCCTCCCTATCGATCCACCCACGCGCTTGGCCGTGGGGGCCGCACATGCCAGCGATCACACCGAGGGGCTGGCTCTCCGTGGCGAGGTGGGCCAGGTGATCCCCAGTGCAGGTGAAACTCCTGGTCGCATTGTACACACCGCTCCGCGGACTGTCAAGGCCCCGCCGAGAAGGCAGCTTCCCTGGGGCACCCCGAACCTCCCAGCAATTGGCTTATCGCGGGCCGAGGCGGTCACCAATACGGCAGTGGTACTGGAGCGGGTGTTGTGCTTGGCAGACCGGGTTGTCCATGGTGATTCGAATTCCGAGGGCAGCTCGCCATAGACGTGCTGCATGTGACGATATGCAACCGGTGAGACAAGCCGATTACACATGGGGATTGACTGAGCAACACAAAAGGGCCATCCCACGAAGGGACAGCCCTTGAAGTAACTACACTCTACTCGGTCGATTACTCTCTCGTCCTCCAGCGCAGCGTTGCGTATCCTGCCAGACCAACCAGGCCGCTGCCCAGGAGCAGAATCGAACTTGGTTCGGGGACGAAGTCCTCTTCCACCGCGGGAGAGCAATCGTGCGACATGAGAATGGAGACACAGGCCTCATCTTCGGGCTGGTTCAGACATATCTCAACCTCGCCGAAGTCCTCGGCCGTGAAACCATTGCTGGCCCCGACCTCACCGCCGCAAGCCAACGGTACCGGACCTTGCTCGAAAAGCGTACCATCGCACCAGAACCCGAAGGTCTCCTTCACAGTCCCACCGGGACTGCTCGCGCCAGCTCAAGTGCCGTCCGTCTTGCCACTCCCGAAGAGGAAGTCTATGCTTACGACCGCCTCACCCACCTCCCACCCCGCACCGGTGACGGTGAACAGGTAGGGGTCATGGGGGATGTCCTCTGGATGTGTTTCATAGTCCATTGGGATGCATTCGAAACAACCCTTGTCTACGCTCGCCGATTGCGCAAGCGCCACCCCGCCTGCTAACAACAACGCCATGCCTAAACCGAGCAACACGCCTCTCACCCAATGCTTCTTCATCGACTCTCCCTCCTGTGCTCCTACAATGAGTCCAAGCCTATCGTCAGCATTATAGCACATTTCTGAATTCGTGTCAATCCCAAGTCAACGCTCTTGAGGTGGATCTCCAATGGTTCGGCTCCACGCCAGAATTATTCCGAGACCCTGGTGACGCTGTCATGATTGATACGTTCCGTACTCTCCCAGCCAGCTTCATGGTCAGAGACCGCACTCGTCCTCGTCCCCTTGCCTTCCACAGTGCCCTCTGCTACACTCCTTGAGGGCTACCAAGGGAGGCGGCATGCTGGCCAAGGTCTTCAGTTGCGCGGTCATCGGGCTGGAAGGGGCCATCATCCAGGTGGAGGTGGACATCTCCCGCGGGCTGCCCTCCTTCACCATCGTCGGTCTCCCCGACACCGCCGTCCAGGAATCTCGCGAACGAGTGCGCGCCGCCATCAAGAACTCCGGCCTGGCCTTCCCAGGAACGCGCCTCACCGTCAACCTGGCCCCTGCGGACTTGCGTAAGGAAGGGCCCGCCTACGACCTGCCCATCGCTCTGGGAATTCTCCTGGCCAACGACCAGCTCTGGGCCGACGTCTCCTCGTGCCTCTTCGTCGGTGAGCTCTCCCTCGATGGCACCGTGCGCCATACAAACGGCATCCTGCCCATGGCCAGCGTGGCCAAGGACGAGGGGTTCGAACGAGTCTTCGTGCCGGCCATCGACGCCCCTGAGGCCTCCCTGATCAAGGGCCTGGAGGTGGTGCCCGTGGAGAGCCTGGGCCAGCTGGCCATGCAACTCCAGGGACTGGAGGAGATCGAGCCCTACCAGCCGGACTCCGACATCGAGGAAGAACCTGCTCCCGAGTACGTCACCGACATGGCTCACGTCAAAGGGCAGGAACACGTCAAGCGGGCATTGGAAGTGGCGGCTAGCGGCGGCCACAATGTGCTGATGTATTGGACGATACTCCAGGCTCAGCATCCGGGAAAAGCCCGTCCAGGTCGATCAATGCTTCCCCATCAGGACCGTAACGCACTCTTCCCCGTACTCCCAGCATCTTGAGCACGTTTCGCTTCTCTGCGAAGCCCAACAGGTCAATACCCTTCCTCACCTCGGCTGAGAACTCCTCCACGGCCTGAATCTGCGCGTCAGTTATCGTTCCTGTCTCTATGCGCGCGCGCAAGTCTGCCGCTTCCCGTTCTCGCCCGGCGATCTCCTTCTCGATGGAGTGACGTCGCCTAGAGTATTCCGCCTTTCTCATTCCTATATCGGGATCAACGTAAGCATCAGTAAGAGTCTCCAGCTTCCTTTCGGCTTTATGCTTCGCCTTCAACACCATCTCGAGGCGTTCGGCCACGCTTCGCCGGGCTTCCGCCTCCTCCGCGTCCCTAGCTTTGTATCCTTGCCACAGAGTGGCAGGATTGAGCAGGACCTCTCTGACAGATTTCCACACCTTTCCCTCCACCACATCAGCGCGTAGGTCTGGGTGTTTCCGTCCGCCATCTCGATACCAGCGAGTGGGCCTACTGTAGTTCCCCCCGTAGGCGTAGCCACATTCGCCACAGACCAGCATGCCTCTCAACAGGTACTGGTGCCAGGGTCTCCCTCTTAGTAGCTTGCGGTTATGCTCCAATCTTCTCTGCGCTTGTTGCCACACGGACCGATCTATGATCGGAGGTACGGGAATCGCAATCCACTGCTCTCGTGGCCTACGCACCTTCTGCGGGCCATAAGGGCTAGCCCGCCCCAATCGGTTGTAGTAGGCCGTACCTGCATAGGTTTCGTTGGCGAGGATTCTAGACACCGTGCTCTTAGCCCAGTGTAGGTTGCCCTTATACGTTCTGAAACCATTTGCAGAGAGTCGGCGGGCAATCTCACGGATGGACAAGAGATCGCTTACGAACCAGTTGAAAATCAGGCGAACTGCATGAGCCTCTTCTTCCACAATGACCAGGTGTCCCTCGCCATCATGTCGGTAGCCGTAGGCAATACGGCCTCCACCTACCACGAGTCCCTTGCGGGCCTTGCTGCGTTTTCCACGCTCTGTTCTCTCTCTGAATTTCGCCCGCTCGAATTCGGAGATCGCCGCTCGTATCTGCTTTTGTAGCCTTCCTTCGTCATCGTCACTATAATCGCCGAGAACATAGCGGACCTTCACGCCAGCCTTGCCGAATTCATCTTCGAGGAGCATCTGATAGACGGCCTTCCGGGAAAGCCGGTCCAGGTCGTACACTACTAGGGCATCGATCTCTCCCGCCTCGGCCATCCCCCTAATGCGGTCGAGGCCCGGGCGGTCAAGGGATGCGCCACTGACCCCATCATCCGATACCTCGGCGGCAATCTGCCAGCCTCTTTCCGCTATGTATTCCCGACATGCCTCCAACTGGGAGGGCAGGCTGTATCCGTGCTCTGCTTGATCTTCAGTTGAAACGCGTGCATACGCCACTGCCCGTTTCGTCATATCCTACCCCCAATACCGAAAGCGGCCCGCCCGCTCCTCGCCGACGACGCAGGTAGGCCGCCATGATTGACTGTGCTTTCCGGGCTGTCGTAGAATCATCTTTCGCCGGTCGCCACCTGCCTTTGAGTCGTCAGCGGCTTTGTTAGGGCCGTGTGGGTGCCAGCAACATCTGCGCGGCGAGCCGGCGTCATGGCGGACGCCTCTACCTGGTTTCAGGCATCCCCCCATCCAGTTCGACGGCGGCCGGGTGGTCGCTAACCCATCCCCTAAGGTAGCGGCGCAAGACCTGACTGAGCGTGATGTCCTCGCGCTTGGCCTTGGCCTTGGCCCGATCATACAGATCCTCTGGCAACCTGAACGTTATGCTTGTCTCGCCCATGGTCTCACCACGTCCTGCGCTGTCTTACGCGAGCAGTATACACCAGGTTCGGTCACCTGTCAAGTAGCGACTGCACAGGGGCAGTGCGGCTGCTGTGTGTTTGCCAAGGTTCAGTTTGTGCTCGCCACATTCACTTGTTAGCCTCCCTGAGTTGCAGTGTCGATTTGCAGCAGTCGGCGTCTTGCGGGCAAACTTGCCCACCCTAGCCAGCGTCTCGCAGGCTCGCGCGATCATACCTCCAGAGTCCCTGACCGCACTCACTCCGAGACCACCTGGTCACCTATCCGGCGCTTGCGATAGAAGTACAGTCCGTTGCCTCGCCGTTCCCACCCAATTCTTCTACGCCTTTGTGCCACATCTTCCCGCCATCCCCGCGTTCAGGTTGAACCTTCCGCGTATGACGGGTTTCGCCTTTGTTAAGGGTTTTGCATACAAGAGCACCATTATTGCTCCTGTCCAGGGGACTCGCGCAACAACCCGGGAAAGCCTTCACAACGCTTCACACCCTTCACACTGGCTAGCCATTAGCGCTTCTCGGAAAGCAAGCCTATACCTTTGTAGTACCGCCCTCTAGCATCCTTGCCCCTATCAAATCCTCGCTCTATCATGCACCGCCCGAAGGCTGTGGCGCTGATCACTGGCTCCCCATTTACCTCGCCCCATCTTTGGTACGCTTCATGAAGCTTCCCAGCCCGCACCGTGGCCGTGCTATCCAGGAGGCAGCAATCCTCCAAGAATGTCCCCAGTAAGTCCATTTCTGCGCGGTAGCTGGCCGTGGCCTCGGTTACCTCACTCGGTTCTCCCAGACCGTCCTTCTGCCATGCCTGACAACCCTCCAGCGCCCAGCGGAGGATACCGGGAAACTCTGCCAACAATCTCTCCGGGAGGTTCTTGTCCTGTTCATCCTCTGGGATCGTCACTGTGAAGGGGATCAGTCTTATCCGCCTCCATATCGCATGGTCTGTTCCTCGGATAGTTGGCTTGTGATTCGTGCCGACGAACAGCTTGAATGTGGGTACAAATTCAAACCACTCGCGGTGTAGGAACCTTGCTACAATCTTGTCACCGCCTGTCATAGCTTTGACTAGGCTTTCTGCCAACCGACGCTCATCTTCGACCTCAATGGTGGACACGAATCGTGCCCCCCTCATCCTAGCCAAGTCGTTGGGGATCGTACCGTGACGTTTCACCAGCACCGCCTCGACCGGGGCTTGTTGTGAGTAGTCTTCACCTAGCATAGCGCTTATCGTTTGCAGAAACGTAGTCTTTCCGTTTGCCCCTGTACCGTAGAGGATGAAGAGGACCTGCTCGCGTGTGCTGCCGGTCAAGGCATACCCAATGGCCCGCTGTAGGAAGCCGATAAGGTTCTGATTGCCATTCGTAACCCTCTCTAGGAAGGCGTCCCACAGCGGCGCGATAGCGTGTGGGTCATAGTGGACCGGCGCTATCTTGGTCATCAGGTTCTCGCGACGATGATCGAGTAGCTCGCCTGTGCGGAGGTCTAGGGTGCCGTTCATCACATTCAGCAACCACGGGTCTCTGTCGAGGGATTCAGGGGGTATTGGGATACCTGGCTCACTCCGGGTAGATTCTAGCATTGCCTTGAGTCGGTAGGTCGCCTCCGAACTCTGCGCATGCTTTGATATTCTCTTGCGGTCCTTCGCGTCCCCTGCACAGGCCGCCTCTGCGTATATGGTAGCGACCGTCGCCTTCGCCCGGCGTTCCACCTCGCCGCTGGTGTCCCGCGCCCAGCGTGATCCGTCCCAAACCAGCCAGCATGCCCAAGGGTACACGTAGCGGAGATCAAGGCCGTGCTGGCCGACAAGTCGCTTGGCGTTCCCCAGGTCAGTTAGGTGCGTCTCAAGGGCAATCCCATCTTCTACGCGGCTGGGCGTATCTTCTTCGGAGCGTCGACGGTCATCCTCCGGCGGTGTCCTCGGCTTCGCCATTCCTGCCTCCATGCCGCTGCGGATTGTGCCCTCAATTTCCCTTTGCCCCAGGCCAATGCCAAGGACAGTTGACGTCAGAGTCTGCTCAACGCCGGTCCGGTCTAGCAGCCCAGCACCGACAAGTTGGCCCCCGGAGAAGGCGGAGGTATTGAGTTGACTGTTTCGCTCCCCTCTCGGTGTCATGGCTAGTCTGCCGATCTCGGGGCAAGGGGCGCTTTTCCTCAGATGTACGCCCAGGACCTCCAACGTGGAGATTGTCAGGATGGGCACATCGGGATTCAGCCAACGATACGGCTTACCGGTCTCGAGATGGATGGACGGGGGCGCGACTACTTGGCCGCCGTTGAAACGCATATCCCTGGCTCCCTTACCATTCCAGAAGAACTGCTGCGTGCTTAACCCCTTGCCATCGCGAATCCTGTAGTAGGTGTGACGGCCGCCGCTTCCGGTCTCCACTACTATGGTGTCTGAGAGGTCTTGGTGCTCCGACGCCCAATCCTCATGGGCATCGGGATCGTCCCAATCGAGGACGAGGAGATTCCCTGAGACGTCCCCGGTGACTATGCCAACATTGACACCCTGTGCTTCCCCGAAGAACTCCCACAGCTCAGAATTGTCAGACCGGCGCTCTCGATATTGCCTCCAGGAGATCGTGGGGCGCTTGCCCTCCAAGGGTATGCAGCAGAGTCCAGCCTCCGAATATCGCATTGCCGTCCTGTAGACTTCATTCATGGGCTTCCTCCACTATCAATCGCCCATTCCGTGCCCGCCTTGTCGAATCAGCCACTGGTGTCGGCTGCGAGCAACGCTCACTGTTATCGCTGGTCTCTCTGTCTGCGTGTCGGGCGCAGTCCAGAATGATCTTGTACGCTCTCCAAAGACCGCAGCGAGCATCAGCGTCTAGGATAAGGCCTGGACTAGGCCCCATCAGTCCCCTCTCGGTCGGCTTGTGATGAAACGTCTTGACCATCAGCTACATCTTCAGTGGACTGCAACAGCCCGCGCCGTTCCAGTTCTTGCCGCAACACCAAACGAATTTGGTCACGTGGGTCGCGTAGTTCGGCGGCCGCCCACCGCGACAACGCCTCAGCCTCGGTACGGTCCAGCAGTAGTTGCAGTCTAACCATCAGCTCCCTCCTGCGGCGAATAGAAAAAGACTGTAGGCGATATCTGCCTACAGTCTACAGCACCGGGATGGAAGAAAATAGAGTTTGCTTCCCTGTTTATGGGTTTTCTTCCATGTTCCGCGCGGCCTGCCTCTGCTCTGCTTCCGCGAGGAGGCCCTCTCGGTCGTTCTTCCCTCTAGTTCCTCTAGGTCTTCACGTGCGTACTGAAGCAGTTTTCTCTTGCTGTTACGGGTTGAACCCGGGGCGAAACCGATCCGGAGTACAATGCCATCGAGTGTCAAGCCAGGTTCCCTTTCTCTTAGTTCCTCCGCCTCCAGCGCCTTTGCCAGGCGGTACACGCGCTCTTCGCGGCTCAGCACCGGACGTCCTCCCACTGGCTGATCCTCGGGCCGATCTACCGGTGGCCTCAGAATCGCTGATTCGCCCTCGACGGTGGGATGCCCGCGCGCGATTTCCTCAGAGGCTAGCGCCATCGCCACATCGGTTAGCGCGAATCCGTCGGGCACTGGGTAGTTGTCAACCTGGGACTTCACTCGTCGCATCACAAGGTCGACAGTTATGGGGTAGTCATAGATGCGACAGAGAGCCTCAACCGCCCTGCGCAAACTTGGCTCTATGACCTCCCACTCCTCCTGGTCCACCATGTTCTGATCCTGACCCGGTCGAGTCTCTGCGAGCCTATGTCATTTGGCTCGATCCGCAACGTTGATCCTCAGGTCCGTGACTCCTCTAGCACGAAGACACTGCCTCGGCCTGCCAGACATTCTGCAGCCGGGATAGGACTCTCTGGCAAGAATCAATGAAGCTCAGTGTTCCAGCTAGGTGAGGCCTCTGCTGCTCCCCTGGATGCTGGAGAAGCCGGATACTCCATTGTTTGCTGGGCACATGTCGCCGTGTGAGAAGGCCAGAGAGCGCACCGCCCTGTCCCCTCCCGACGAGTCCCTTGCCGCTGGTTGTTTCTCATTCTTTGTAGAAGACTGTACTTCGTCAAGCCCTCACCATCCATCCCCCACCATCGCCGAGAGGGCGTCAAGGGCTTCCTCGGAGGGCGCTCCATGCCCGGGACGTGCATCCCAGCTCAGCACAGCCTGGCTCCTCCTTCAGAGAGCGGGTCAAGAACCCTGATGTTGCCACACTCCCATGATCGAGCAGGTCCGAGCAGCGATCCCCTGGACTCAGAACGTGCGGAATGTACCTACCCGTATGCCTGTCTGTGACCTGTCTATCGGCCTACTGTACTTCTTGTGATTCCGTTGGGCAGGCTTTCTGCGTATTCCCTAGCGGACTTACTGCTCAGTCACACATAGCTTTCACTGCCTGATCCACAGGTCATCCAGGGAGCTTTGTTGCAGCCAAAGTGTGACATTGGTCTCCTGGCTGCGTTAACCTGCGTGCCACTACCTGCGCCGGAACAGCCGGAGGAACAGCAAGTCCACAGCCCTTTCACTGCTAGTTCGACACGGAGAAACAGGACCCGGCGAAATGTCAGCAGATTCGCAGAGGGAGGCGCCCTCAAATCTGAGGCTTCGTGTGCTCCTCATTCCTGCGACCCTCGGCGGAGGACTCTCTAACGGACATCAAACGTGCTCGCCTATTATACGCAACCGTCGTCAAACTGGTCGATTATTGACCTACGCCCCTGGCTCTGGGCACTAATAACTCGCTGTATCAATGCCGGCGATCTGCAGCCTCACGATCTTGCCGCCTCCGCTGACAGTGACGCGTTGATGGGCTTATCGATTCATAGCCCATTCACGGAGCGGCGTGGCGCTCAACTCTCTCGTCACGTCCGGTGCAGCCGCGCAAGTGGGTGGCATCTATAGTCGCGTGTAGGAGACCTGGACTCGGAGTAGCGCTACCACGCGCCTCGGAGACTCGCAGGCGCCCAGTCTTGATGAGGAACTCAGGTAGGAGTGCTGGGTCCACAGCCGCCGGCCGGAGAACTGCCGTACCATACGCTTCCTATACGAATCGTGTCCGATGACTGCGGTCTGCGAGGGCGGAGCCTGATCAGCCAGCTAGGTGCCGTGACAGCACCAACGTTTTGTACAACGTTGTACAGGCTGTCAATCTCGCCGAATCTGCTTCCGAGCTGAGGGGCGTGGCCATCACATGGTTGTGGAGAGGTTCAGATCGCGGAGTTGAGGCGCTGACATCGGAGGTCGCCAGAGTGTCAGGTCTTCCTGGGGCTAGCGACGTGATGGGACGTCTATGCTCTGCGTGGGTCTTACTGCACGGGGAGTGGCCAATGAACGAGCATTACCACCTTGGCAGATTCCCACCCGGCAACGTTTCGGCAGAGGTCCGGAGCCGATGCCAAGCGGCCGAACATGGGAGCAACCATGCTGTTTCCAGCGCAATTCTTAGCTCCGGGTGTTGGCGTTGTTCTTGGTCGCAGGATAGCACTCTGCTGCCTAACATGGACTTGCCTGGTTCGGTGCAGATCACGCTTGTGGGGGTGACACAAGGGTATCGCCATCATCTCTTGCCACTTGGATTATCCGCCCGCCCGCGCCCAAGGTTCCGGACTTTTTCGTGTAGTCGTTGGAACGATTCGCCAAACCCCATGTGGTGAGAGAACTTACGAGCTTCTTCTTGCGGCTCAAAGCCAGTGCGACAAGCGGACGTTTGGACACATGCTCCGCCTGTGACCTGTCCGCAATAGCTTATCATGTCCTCGGCAGGATTGGCGGTCCTTGCTTCGGCATGAAAATACCCCAACGTGGTGTCGAACGAGCCGTGGCCGGCCATGGCCTGCACCTGCAAGGGCGTCGCCCCGTGGCGGATCGCATTGGTGATGGCGCTGTGCCTGAGGCTGTGGGCGGTCTTGCGGTTGCCCACCACACCGGCCCCTCGATACCGCTCCCCGATCACCCCCCGGATAGCGCGTGTGCTGAGGCGCCTACCCCGGGTGCGGTTACTCAAACTCACGAAGAGTGGGTCGACCTCGCCGTGGTCTGGAATGCGCATCCGTTCAGCAAGCCAGGCTCGGATGACCGCCTCCTGGTCCTTCGGTATCACGACTGCGTCGTCAGGCTCCCTCCGTCCCTTGCGCTGCACCTCAAGTATCAATCGCTCGTCCGTCGTCCTCAGATTCCCCACATTCGCGCGGTGGACCTCAATCGCTCTCAGGGCACAATAGGCCATGAGGGTCAGGATTGCGCGATCCCGAACTCCGATCAGGCTTTCGTCACAGGTCCCTAGAATGGCCAAGACTTCGCCGTTGCTCAGGGCGTCCCGCTTGTGGCTCCTTGAGTCGGGCCGCTTCGCGCCCTTGATGGCCTCGGCGGGAGAAACGGGCAGCCGTCCTGTTACCACCAGCCAGCGAAAGAGTGACCGCACGGCGGCCAGCCTCAAGTTCACCGTCTGTGCGCTGTACCTCTCCAGGAGATAACCCTTGAACTCGATCACGGTCGCCGGCGTCACCCTTCCTGAGTTCCCGCTTCCCTGGAGCCAATCGGTGAACACATTCATGCCGATGCGATAGGCTCGCAGGGTTGACGCGGCGGCACCCTCGGCATCCCGGGAGTATGCCAGCCATGCGTCGATGAGATCGACTCCGGGGGCCGTGATACTCGTGTGAAACCCTGTTAATTGCTGTTGTTCCTCTGTCATTTTCGTCAACAGGGCTTATGACCTGTAAGCACAATTACAGGTCATAGCGCCAAGGAGGGAGGCGTGTTTGGCGACGCTCCGGAACCTCTTCCGCACCCTGTCCTTCATAGCCAGCTACCTCCTATCATGTCCAGTACCTGCTCCTTGGTCGTGACCTCGAACAGCCTTGCGGTGTTGATCTCCCCACGGTCGATGGCCAAATCAATGTCTCGCTGCTTCTTCTGGAGCGTGTTGGTCATGGTCATGTCGATGGTGTCCTCCAGCATCGGGAAGAGCACCGTCACCTGTCGTCGTTGACCCAGACGATGGCAGCGGCTGTAGGCCTGAAAGACATCCTTGGGCCTCCAGGGGAGATTCATGAAGACGACGTGGCACGCCGCCTGGAGGTTCAACCCCTCGTAGGCAGCGGGACTCCCTACGAAGACTCGCACGCCGTCATCAGAGTTGAATCGCTCCTGTAGCTCGAACCTCTTCTTGTGGGCCGTGGAGCCGTCTACCGCCACGGTGGCTATACCATTCCGCTCGAGCCGCCTCACCAGGGATCGTGTACACGCCGTCCAGTCGGAGAAGATCAGAACCTTCTCCCCATCCTGGAGGTTGTTGCTCAGGAAGTGGACCAGCCACTCCTGCTTGGCCCCACTGTCCGAGATCGGTATCTGGAGGTCCGGTGCGAAGGCCGGCTCCTGGTCTCCGGTCGCCAGTGCAAACTCGCGAGGCGTCAGGGTCGTTGCTCGTCGAAAGTAGGTGAGCTGAGCGAGTAGGCTGGTGATCTTGCGCCAATCGACGCGGCCGAGCGCCTTGACATACGCCACATAGCCCCGAGCCAGTTGATCATATATCTGCGCCTGCTCCACAGTGGGATGCAGCGTGATGTAGCTGTAGATGATGGGGTGCAGAGAGAGAACCTCTGACCTCCGCCACCGAGTCATGACCTTGGTGGACTGGAGCCGATCATTCAGTTCCTCCAGGTTCTTTCCGCCGATGATGCGCGCGCCGAACCTGCTTCGCTCCCACTCACAGTAGCGATCGGTGAAGCTCCAGTACGATCCCCACTGGGGACTCGCGTCTCGGTAGCGGATGATCTCCTTCTTCCGCCTTTCCTTCTTTCCGGTCCAGACGCCCCGCATATATGGCCCGCCAGGGTCGATGAAGTGCATGATCGACCAGAGATCATCCGGCTTGTTCGTGATGGGCGTGCCTGTTAGCGCAATCCTGCACTTGGCCTCCACGGCCTTGATGGCGACGGTTCGTTTCGCTTCCCTGTTCTTGATAGCGTGGGCCTCGTCCACGACAACGCATAAGAATCCAGGATGGGCCTGGAACCAGTCGCGGTGCACGCGCACGGTTTCGTAGTTAACCACCACGTACCGCGGTGGCTGAGCCAAGATCGCCCGTAGGTGGTCGAGTCGCTGTTTCTTCACGCCCTCGACGATCAAGGTATCTTTTTCTTCTACCCATGGGGCGAATCGACGAATCTCCGCCCGCCAGTTCCACTTGACCGCTGCCGGGACCACCAGGAGGACAGGCCAGTCGGCTTCCTCCATCTTTCGCGCCCCGAGCAGGTGCCGGAGCCACTCCAGAAGCAGGATGGTGGCCGGCGTCTTCCCTGTGCCCATGTCAGCAAAGAGGGCGATGTTCAGAGCTGACCAGTCAATGGTGCCACCCCTGAGTGCTTTCTCCAGCGTTTCTCGGACGAACCGCTCCTGATAGGGCTTGAGCCTGGGCGCTGGTTTCGTTGGCTGTTTCTGTTTCATGCTTGCGGCCGTGGGAGTTGACTTCGTCTTGTCAGTGGCTGGACGAGACAGCCGACCTTCTCCACCTCCGCCCAGCGCTGCCCACCTCCGCAGTGCCGGGCGGCTTGACAGGAGGTGCCGGGCTATCGGCTGCCCGCCAATATCACACTGCCGACCGCAGCGAAGAGCCGGTCCTCGTCGTCGCAGTCTTCGGGGTCTTTGCCAGTCAGGGCGGTGGTGGTGAAGTCAGCGGGGTCGCGGAGTTCCTTCTCAGCTACTTGTTTGGCCTCGTCGATCAGCCCGTCGTAGTCAGCCCGGCGATCCTTGGGAATCCATAGCTCGTAGCCCGCGGAGAACACGTTAGACGTCCCGCAGATGACCCGCGCCCAGGGGATGCCGTGCCCGTCCAGGAGGCCACGGAGAAGCTCGTCGAAGCTCGCGAGGTTCTGCTCGTCGCGCGAGTAGGCCAAGGCGCAGTCGTTGTGCACTTGCTCCCAGGTCTCAGAGTCGGCGCGGTAGTGGCCTCGCCAAGCGTCGGTGGACACCCAGCGGACCGTGAAAGCGCCCTCCGTATCGTTACGGGTATCGGTGATGTACGCAGGGTACTCGGAGTCATCGGAGAACGAGATGGCGGCCGCAATTCTAGCCTCGCAATAGCAGGTCTCGCAGAGCGGCTGACCCGCGTACTCCGAGCCGAAGTCCCCGACCATCCCGCGGGTCTCGTGGTACTCGCGTGTCGCCAAGCCTTCGCAGCACGCGCAGCGCACGCAAGACGTGCACTCGCAGTTATCGCACAAAGGCTGCCCGCAGGCCTCGCAGACCTCCTCGGTCGTCTCTCCACACTCAGGATCGGAGCAGTACGGAGGGCTGTCTGGCTCTGGTGGGAGCCTGGGCGGCTCTCGGTGATTGCCTTCGAAATCAAGTTGCTTGACCTCGCTCATGCTCAGCCTCCTTCATCATTTTGCTGTTGCCGATGCCCCGCGCCGTACCTCCGCGGTCGATCCGTTTCCGATGGCCCGCGGAGGCGCGGCGTGAAGCCGCGCCTGACGGAGGCAAGCCGTCAGGAGGGGGTGGCGGCCCCCTCGATCAATTCAGAGATGGCGGCCTCAACCGCCTCTAAGTTGTAGCCCATGGCTGCCAGGGCCTCCGGAGATGCCACGAGGGGGCACCATCCGAACGTGCCCGCCCTGCGCATTGCTCCGCCACCATCGAAGCTGATCATCTCCCCGCCCACCTTGGCGGCGAAGAGGCCATACCCGTGATGGCCCACCGGTGTATCGACCTTGAGGCGCGCGCCGTCCCTCTGGCTCACTTGCTGAATCGTGGGAAGGTCTTCATGCACCTTGCCCGCCACCAGCACCGCGCCGCCAGCTTGTACAATGTTGCACATCTCCTGCAATGCTTCTAGGTCGGTCATGGTCTCCCCTCCCCTGCGCACTCTAGGCACTGCCCGTCACGGCGTGGCGTATCGTCCGACAATCGCGCTCGTAGGTATGCTTGGCCCACTGGCAGGCCTCGATCTGCTCCGCGTCGAACCGGTCGATCTCTTCATTCTCCAGGGGGCAGACAATAACCGCGGTCCCATGTTTGCTCGTGGTGTAGGTGGTCCGTGGGCAGTCGGCGCACTTCATGGCTATGCCTCCTCTGCGGCCTGGATTGTCTGACCTAGTTGCCTGGAAAGCATCAACGTGATCGCGGCAATTGCACGGTCATGCTCAAGGGTTACGCCCTGGTGGCCCCGCTCCGCTTCCTCCATGAGACTGTCACTGATAGGACCTTCCGGTGCCTTGGCTGCGTCCTTCTCCATAACGAGAGCGAACCTAGCCGCTTGCTCCGCCCGGTCCAGGTGGACGCTGGCGTGCACTACTGCGTCGTAAACGGCCTGCTTCTGTAGGGCGATCATCGGTGGCCCTCCTGGTCTCTATCCCCGCCCGCGTGGGCGTCGTTTCGGACAATCTTCACGGTTTCGCTTCCGTTTCGGTCGTTTCGTTTCGTTTCGTCCATGGTCCCTCGCCCGCGCCCGCGAGGGGTGGCGGCGGCTCACTCGCCCGCGCCCGCCGCCGCATCCTGTGGTATGGCAAGCCGATAGGTGGAGCGCCCGATAGCTAGTAGATCACTCATCGCCCGCGCCGCCGCCTCATTCTGGGGCGTGGCTATGGCATAGGTGGCGCGCCCCTACTCATGCGCCACCGCCGCGAGGTGCGTCCGCCGCCGCGAGGTGCGCCGCGTAACGTATGGCGTCCGCTTTGTAATGGGACCCTTCCGTGTCCGCCGCATCCGCCGCCGCCGCAAGGACCCGCAGTATCGACGCCACCGCCACCGCCACCGCCACCGCCGCCGCGTCCGTGTCCGCCGCATCCGCCGTGCCTGCATCGCCCGCCCGTATGTCTGCGAGGTGCGCCGCGCCTGCATCGCCCGCCACCGCCGCCCGCCCGTAGTCCGTAGTCACCGCCCGCCCTCCTCCGCAAGTACATCCAGCGCCACAAGCGCCGCCGTTGCCGCACCTGCAATGGTGGCGACTGCATCCGCAAGCGTCGCCGCCGCGAGGTCTTCGGCATCCAGCGCCGCCGCGATCTCGCGGGCTTCCGTGATCTCCCTCTGCCTCCAGTCGCACAGGCCTTCCGTGTCCATCGCTGCGAGGTCCGCCGCATACGGATGCCGCGCGAGGTAGTCTGCCCGCTCCAGGTCCGTCAAAGGTACATTGACTCCAGGGTCCGTGATCAATCGAACGCCCGCCGCCGTGTCCGTGATAATCATCTGGCAGCCTCCATCTGGAGCGCCCGCGCCGTTGCCGCCGCTCGCAGTGCGTCGAGGTCCGCCGCTCGTTGTGCATCCTGCATCCGCGCCGCGAGGTCCGTCCGCGCTTGCGCCCGCGCCCGCATTGCGTCCGCGAGGTCCGCCCGCTTGTGTGCACCGGCATGCCGCCACCGCCGATGCGCGCAACGTCCGCCCGTGTCCATAGCCTGCCTCCTGTCTTGACTCTGGTTCGCCGCCGCGCCCGCCGCGCGGTGGCTCCATAACCAGGATACCACTTCCCACAGTCGCCCCCGCGCGCAGAGCGCGCGGGCTTCGGCAATCCACCCCATGCATTGTGATGAGTTGGAGTTTCTGAGGAGCAGGCGGTGCACCTATGGCGTGCGAGGTGACTAGGAGGAAAGGGACGATGCTTGCGCGGAGGCGTGGCGCAACTGTGCGTCTCTCCCCCATGATCGGCGAGGCGAGAGACACTTTGGCGGCACTCGTGACTTCTCGATAGCGGGTTGCCAGAAGCCAAGCTATCGGTCAGCAGTCAGGAGAGGTGTGGCAGTGGGAGAACAGACGCGAGGATCAGCGAAGACGTGCGATTCAAGTCGCGGCAGGTAGGTGTGTCGTTGAGGCCGATTGCACTCATGCAGATGCTGTAGTGTGGAGTCCAGGGACATGCCTTGGGAGCCGCGTATGGGCTGATGGTAGCAGATTCTCGGAGATCGCGGTGGGCGGCAGCGGGGGCGCGGCGAGGGTGCAACTCACGGAGCTCCCTTTAACGACCCGGGTGAGTTCTCGCGAATAGACTGCCAAGCGTCCAGGGCGGCTGACGGGCTGGAGAGCGAAGGCTGGCCAGACTGGAATTTTCCTGCGAGATCGTGCAGAAGTACAGTACTGTACAACGAAGGCAAGACATGGGGTATGTATAGGTGACAGCCCAGCAGACTCTGGCTTGCGAGGAGTACTTCACGTTGTGGCTGGAGGACTACGAGCACGTGGTGGACTTTCGGGGCCGCTGCTACGTGGTGCTGTACTGCGTCGGAGGCTGGGGGCTGCTGTCAGCGATGTCGGCCCAGAGGCAGTACCACTGGGAGGACGACGAGGCGTCGACGTGGAGCATCGCAGAGCGGCTGTTCGCCCTGGCAGGGTTCGACCTGAGCAGCAAGAGCGGCGAACCGTCGGACGAGATCAGCACCCTGAAGCCGGCGTTCGTGGTGCATCCCGGACAGGACCTGAGGGGCGCGGTGCTCTCTGCCCTGTCGAAAGTGCCGGACTTCGTGTACTGGGAGCAGTCCACGCCGTACGTGAAGGAGCTGGCGTCGGACGAAGAGTCGGATTACAGCTACGGGGGCAGCGGGAACCACGTGATCATCGCCGGACGGTACGGGAAACGGAGCCCTGGGTACGACCACATCGAGGTCTTCGCGGGGGTGGACGAGTACGGGATCCCGATCTTCGGGGACGAGGTGGACCTGATCGGGCACCGCCTGCAGAAGGTGTACGACTACTCCTACGACACTGACGCCGAGTGCGACGATCGGGCGGTGGCGCAGTTGAGGAAGCACGACGCGGCGAAGAAGCGAGGGCAGATGGAGACGCTGCCCAACGTGGGGCTGCAACTGTTGGACGTGGTGACGGTGACGGACGCGAGGGCGGGGGTGGATTCGGAGGTGTACCGGGTGCGGGGGGGATCGAGGAGATGTACGACACGACGAAGGAGCCGATGGTGTACGGGCAGAGGGTGGGGCTGGGGGGAGGTGAGCGTGGCGGGCCTTTGCCATGTGTGATATGATCACAACTTGGGATTGAGAGCCGGGAGGCGGGTCGTGATCTGTAGGCAGCGGACCTGAGAGCGATGCGAGTCGAACTGTACAGCTACCGGTACGCGCGAGAGATACTACAGCACGAGAGCCACGGGGAGGCTTGGCAGGAGATAATGGGGGTGCTTGAGAGAGTGCCCCTATTTGTGTATGCGGGGAAGTCGAAGCGCAACAAGAAGTTTGATGTCGTGCAGCAGGTAATGAACACCTACTTCGACCGTGTCTTCGGGGTTGAGCTGGACTGGCAGTACAATCCGTTGGCGACAAGGATAGAGGACTCGGGTCTGAGAGCTGATTTTCGGAAGACCTTCGGGAACCTGGCCATACAGGTTGAGGTGCAGTTCGGGAACATGGCGCGGTGGTATAGTGACGTTTTCAAGTTCCAGACCGCATACTCACAGGGTCTGGCCCAATTGGCTCTCTCGGTGGTGCCGATGGCGGAGTTGGGTCGGCGTATCGATTCCAATGTGGCACACTTCGAGCGAGCGGTGCGGGAGGTACCGTCAGCAGAGTTGTCAATCACTCTTCCGATTCTTCTCGCGGGGCTGTCGCCAGACGAGGACACACCGATTGTGGATTTGCGCGACTGCAAGTTCTCAGCGGTGAGAGAGATAACAGGTCGTGGAAGCGTGGAAAACAGGTTTCGTATCGTGAACGCCTATCTGAGCAGGACTCCGATGATCCGAGTGGGCCCCGATAGCCCGACGGGTCCGAAGCCGGGGGGACCTGTTGCTGCTTTAGGGGCGGAGGGGGACGAGAATGGAGATTAGTGAGCACTACAGCCCCGAATCGAGTGTTACCCTCTTCCACGGGGATCGCCTGACGCTGCTACAGGAGATTGCGGCCGCGGGGGATCGAGCGGAGTTGGTGGTCACCTCTCCGCCATACAACGTGGGGAAAGAGTACGAAGAGGTAGTCTCACTGGAAGAATACAGGAGAGAGCAGGAACGCACGATCGAGGCGTGTCTGGAGATACTGTCACCCACAGGCAGCATTTGCTGGCAGGTGGGGCACTTCATCCAGGGGAGTGCAAGAGAGAAGGAGGCTTATCCGCTGGATCTTGTGCTCTACCCTGTGTTCAAGGACTTGGGCCTGAAGCTCAGGAACAGAATAGTGTGGCATTTTGGTCACGGGCTGCATGAGTCATTTCGGTTCTCGGGCCGGCATGAGAGCGTCTTATGGTTCACCAGGAATACTGCCGATTACACATTCAACCTAGACGCAGTCCGCGTCCCTCAGAAGTATCCGGGGAAGAGAGCCTACAGGGGACCACGAAAGGGCCGGCCATCAGGCAACCCGCTTGGCAAGAACCCAAGCGACGTGTGGATCATGCCCAACGTGAAGGCCAATCATCCGGAGAAGACGGTCCATCCATGTCAGTTTCCCGTGGCGCTGGTGGAAAGGCTGATACTGGCCCTGACCAACGAGGGCGACCTAGTGGTCGACCCGTATGCTGGCGTGGGAACAACAGCGGTTGCGAGCTTCTTGAAGAAACGACGGTCGGCGGGCGCCGACACTGAGTGGCGATACATCGAAATAGCAATGGGGCGACTAGAGGAGGCTGCACAGGGGACGCTGCCGATTCGGCCGCTGAACAAGCCCGTTTACCAGCCCACCGGCAACGAGAAGGTAGCCAGCGTGCCGGAGGAATGGGTGGAGGCAGGGTGAGAGACGCCTTGAGGCGCGTGCCGCGCGAGGGTGATCCGGACGGGCCAGCCTGGCTGTGCGGCAGGAGCCGAGGCCTGCGACCGCTGTGAATCGATGAGTGCACACGAACCATTCACAAGTCGTCATCCGAAGTGTCATCGTCCCCCAACACGTGCGACAGCAGCGTTGAGGGGCTTGTATCGAACGCCTTGCGCCTGTAGAGGCGTTGCTCTTTGGGATCATCGGCCTGTGCGGCCAGCCACCACCAGGACCGGACCACGAGGCCCTTTGGGCGTTTCAGAACGTAGACAACGAATTTCGCGCAGAGGGTACGAATGCGACGAGTCACTTCACGTTCCGGTGCTCGGCGCTCCAATGTTGCCAGAGCCATTCGAGCGCTGCTGTGTGGGGCATCTTGTGCAGGTGCTGCAAGTTGGGACGGACTATCCTCAAGGAAGCTGCGTCAGGCCCATGGGGACGAGTGCACACCTCAAGGGTGTTGGGGCGTATTGCGAAGAGGCCGGCGTCAAGAGCGCGATGATGGAGAGCGCAGGGCACAAGGCCGTTTCGCGGGTCATCGGTGCCTCGGTGACTCCTTGGCTTGAGGTGAGCTGCGTCGAGGACCTCTGGAGCACCAATGCCGCACACTGCACAGATTGGACCGTAGCGCTGGAAGACGCGGAACTTGAAACGTTGCTGGCCGACCGGGATGACCACTTCTCTGCGGACGTGTGTAGGTTGGCCAGTTAGTTGGAACGGCTCTTCTTCGCCGCGCCGGGCCGGGGTGCAGCCGGAGCCCGTTCCCCGAAGGTGACCAGAAAGACTCCCCACGCATCGTCCCAGTCCTCGACCCAGGCGAGATGAACGTTCCTTCTGGATGACCCCGAACTACGATAGGTGATCACGAAAAGGGGCAAACGCAAGTTTCGGGCGGACTTCGTGGCGTTGATTTCTGACAAGTCCCGAGCGGGCGGACGAGCGGTGCGGGGATAGTGGTAGAGGATGCCGTCCTCCGAGAGCTCATCAGCATAGAACCGGCCAGTGTGCAGCAACGCAACTGTGACTCCGTCTGGGTGGCCTGCAAGGTGTGCTGTGCGCTGCTTGTCCACCCATATGCCTTGAGCTCCACCGTAGATCCTGAGCTTTCTTAGAACGCCGGTCGCAACTCCGAGAGGCCCGCCTTCATCCAGTAGGGACTCCCACATCGCGAGACGGCGCTCCATCTCAGTCTGCACTAGAGGGATCATGGGGTGGCACCTGACTGCATGCGACGGGTGTCGCGGCGATCCTCGGTGTCGTACAGGGCAGCGAAGTCGATGACCTCCAGGACTTCCCACCAGCCAATGTCACCAAGATGGAGCGCGCGTGTCCGCGGGTCCCAGCGAAAGCTAATCCTCACGGAAAGCGTCTCGCCGGTCCGCTGCTCCTCCACTAGTCTAACATCGTCGAGAGGTACCGCGGAGAGACGGTTGGCCAGGTCGGTGACCAGCCAATCGCAGAGGGAGGGGTAAGTGCGGGGAGCCAACGGGGGTAGTTCCGCGTTGTCGAGCAGATCGTTGAGGGCCACTCCGAGCGTCGCAACCCAGAGCTCGGGTGTCGGGACGTGCTCCTCAGGATAGATGGCTCTGAGCTTGGCAATGAGTATGTCGGCAGTGCGGAAGATGCCTTCTTTTCTGAGATCAAGGTACACGGCGTCATTCGCGAGCCCGCGTAAATCGGCATCGTCAATGCGCAGAGGTAATATGAACTCGAAATCCCTCTGTGTCTCCTCAGCTCTGGCGATGTGGAATTCCAGCTGGGTCCAATACTTCTGGACATAGTGCTTGGAGACGATGACCACCGCGAATCTGGTATGAGCGCCGAAGGCCAGGGGTAGCGTGGCCCTCAGCCGCTTTCCAAGGAGGTAGACCTTGTGGTCGTCGGCGAAGAAGACCTCTGAGCCGCTCGATCTGAGCAACTCACAAAGGTCCGCGGCTATGCCTGCTTCCTCCCCGGCATATGAGATCGCAAAATCAAACCTGTACATCCTCTACACCGATGTCGGAGCCCGCCATCCAGCAATCTTGTTGAGGTATGGGAGGTGTGACGGGAGAGTACAGCCTCAGCCAAGTCTGTCGGCGGCCTAGCGCACGTCGTGTGCAATGTAGCCCAGGAGCCACTCGGCGGCGAGAATGCCGTGTTTGATGCATTCTATGTCAGATGCTTCTCTCGGGGCGTAAGCATCGTGCACTATCTTGTTTCGCAGCCGGTTAAGCTCAGTGCAGCGCTCAATGATCGTCTGAGTGATCGAATCCAGGCCCTGCGGGAAGTCCCTGGCGGCAGGCTGCAACCGGGAGTCCAGCCCCGTTAGCCAGGTCCGAAACTCCTGTTCATCCAGGACTAACTGCAGAAGCGGCAGAGACCAACCGACCCAAAGCTTGCCCGGGAGAGAGACGCTGCGCTCCTCGCAGCGCTTCCTGACGAAGCGTGGCACAGAGAGGTCGAGTGCAGTGATCGTGTGCACAGCTGACATCGCATAGCTATGTCCTTCGAATGAACGCTTAGCGTTCGCGATCGTGGCCCTGGAAAGAAGAGTGTGATCCGACGTCGCCCCCTGTATCCAGTCGGCGACACGCTCCCATGCTTCAAGGTCCAGTGGAGAGTGCCGGTTGTAGAACTCCATGATCGGAAGATCAACGATCACGACACCGTGTCGTGCCTCCAGTTGGCTGGGACCTGCCTCGCCTATCCACGTCGGACGGGTCCTCGCGATGAAGAGATTGGGGCTCCACTCGGAGATGGGGACCGTAGTGACCCAGTACTGCTGCATCTCGCTCATAATGCGGAGCAGCAGGCTATTCAGGTACTGGTCTGTGAGTTCTTGTGCCACTCGTAGCCATGCCTCTTCGGAGAATCCCGAACGGGAGCATCCTTCGATACGGACTATGACCCGGCTGTATGATGCTTCGCCAACTGTGCCGTCTTCATACCACTCTGCATCATCCATGGCTTCGGGATCCAAGCGTAAACAGAACCGACCTGTGAGTCCGCCCCGTCTGAACGGCACGGTTGCCCACTCTTGCTCGTCGGGCATCGAGCCCCTGATCAGAATCGGTGGGACGTTCACACGCAATTCAAGCGTTCTTGTCATTGGATCCACCCCAGTGGAAATGCTTTCCGATGTTCGTGGCTGCCCTCCGAGATGATTGGCAGGATGAGGTGTGCGTCTCGGACGATCATCGAAGTGGAGGCGAAGTGACTGGATGATAGCACAGATGGAGAGAGAGGTCAAGTTGGGTTGCCCATTGTGAGACGGGAGTTCGGCTAGCGCTTGGAGCGGAACTGGACGTCGCGAATGGGGACGTTGTCGACGGCGAGGTGGAGGTTGTGGGCGGTGCGCATGATGGTGGTGTGCTATCTTCCCCAGGAAGCGCCGAAATCCAGCGCCGGATGGTCAATGAGCGGAGCTAGGAGTACCCCCTCGATGGTGATGATGTGGATGTCGGCGTTTTGGGGCGGGTCGTGGGTGAAGGAGAGGTAGCGCCCGTCCGGGGACCACGAGGGATCCACGTCATGAACCAGGTTGTCCGTGAGTTGGACCAGGCCTGTTCCGTCGGCGTTCATGAGGTATATCTCGTGATCTCCGTCGCCGTCGGAGGAGAAGGCGATGCGCCTGGCATCAGGGGACCATGCGGGACCCATATCCGCGCCGGCGCCAGTGGTGAGCCTGTCGACGGTGCCGGTGTCGATGTTGAGGACGTAGATGTCGAGGGTGCCCTCTCTATCTGAGGCAAAGGTGATGCGGTCGCCGTCAGGTGACCACGAGGGCGTAGCGTCGCTGGCTGGGTGGTTGGTTAGGTTCTGAGGCGCCGTGCCGTCAGCAGCTATGGAGTAGATCTCCAGGTTGCCACTTCTGTCCGAGGCAAAGGCAATGTAGGTGCCGTCCGGGGACCAGGTGGGGGATCCTTCAGCACCCGGCCAGCCAGTGAGATTAGTCGCTGGCCCATCGGTGTGCATGACGCATACATCCACGTTGCCCTCGAAGTCCTGGTTGTAGGCTATGTGTTGGCCGTCGGGGGACCAAGCGGGGCTCGTGTCGGCAGATGAGCTGAACGTGAGCCGCTCGAGGCCGGTGCCGTTGGCATTGATGATGTAGAGTTCGGCGTTGCCGTCGCGGTCTGAGGAGAAAGCGATTCTGCCGGCGGGCTGGGGGGAGGTGCAGGCGGTGAGGAGAAGGAGGAGGGGGAGTGCAACTGTGGGCTTGGTCATCCTTGCCCCCTGCGGATGCATGACGGTTGACGACGGCTAGGAAGAGGTGTGCGTCTCAGGCGATCATCGAAGTAGAGGCGAAGTTGGCAAATGATAGCACAAGTGTGGAGCGAAGGCAAGCTAGGTTGCCGATATTGGGACGAGGGGAGCTGACGCGGGGCGGTAGCCGAGTGGCGTTCATCCAGGAGTTCCCGTTGTACAGTGTTGCACTTTCCCATGCGCCACGATGCGATCCAGTGCACTGTGCAGGATCACGCGTCGAACGTCCAGCCAAGCCCCTGGATGGCCAAATGCTCGGGAGGGGCCTTCGTAAGCGATTCGTCTCAAGTTGAGCGCGCGACGCAAGCCACGTCGATGAGGTGGCAGATCAGAGGGTGCAAAGAGCCGTCCTTATAGGCTCTGGCCCGCAGCAGATAGTGAAGCGGCCTTAGCCATGTCTTGGGTCCTCAACCCGCAATCTGACCTTGGCTAAGGCGTAACTTTGATGAACTGGATCATAGACGACTCTCCTGGAACCCTCTGTGCATACCCTTCGTAGACGAGAATCGCGCCGACGTAGGAGGCCAGTGCCCTATTTTCAACGTTTTGCTGGAGCCACGAACCCACACTGCCTGACCGAGGTTCTCGAGGAGTCCCCATCAGAACCGTGCGGCCCTTGAAGTGCTTCAACAGAGCAGCATACTGATCTCCTGTCACTCTGGAGTGCCAATGCTTACATCCATACCAAATGTCGGTCCCGTCGGCCACTGAGCCTTCGTAGTCGAACTTTGCTCTGCCGCCCCACGTCGAAAGCATCTTTCTCATTTCATTTCCCCCGATTCCCCTATGATTATGATGCCCGTTCTGATCAAGGCGGGTCTGGCCGGAAGAATGAAAGCCGTCGCTTGCAGGTGTCTCCATTAGGAGACGCAGTCGTGAGTATCCACGCAACGGATGCCGAAACCGCCCACGCGACCCAGACAGCAGATGAGCGCCCCCGGCCAGCCTCTGCGCCTGTCTCTTGAGCTATGAGGGCTAGCTCTTCTGCGTTGGGTTTGACTATCTGTGCGAAGAAGACCAACAGACTATCTTTAGCTCTCGTCTTCATTCGTCACTGACTGTCTTCAACTCCTCCTCCTCCAGTAGTTCTTGGCAGCGGTCAAGTACGAGAGATGCTCTGCCCGTCAGTTCGTCGAAGAAACCTAGCCACTCAGACTCTGTCGTATCTCTGCTGGGATAGATACTTCCAATCGATTCGTATAGGTTCCGTAGGCGCTTGCCGAGCTCCTCGTCACCGACGGCAAGCATGGAAGCCCTTGCTGAACTGAATTCCCGAGACGCTTCCCCCCAAGTCCTGACTATCATATCCCCGTCAGCCATGCCATCCATGTAGCCGCTGCGTACGACATCCTCAGCTTCGAGAAGATGAAAGACGTGGCTCTGCACGGCGTCAAGCTTCTCTTCCAACCGTTGGTGTTTGTGAAGGGCTGCTCTCTCCTTCCTTTCTCGTTTCCACATTGCCTCTAGGCGGCGGAGCTCGAAGAAGTTGTTGAGGACAGAGGCAGCGAAAGCGGTCACTACCGCCACAACCAGGGCTTGTGCAAGCTGTTCGGCGGTCATGATGATCTCCTCCCGGAAGAAGTGGCGCCAAAGAGGATAGCGGACTCCCGCTCGTATGACCTCAGCATGTATCTATTGGCTTACGAGAGCAAGTTCTTCGGCGTTGGATTCGAGTGTCATGGTTTACATCGCCGTGCGCAAGAGGTGGATCAACTGCAAACGACAGTAGACTAGTCACCGTAGAGGAAACTCTGCACCTGCTCGACAGCCACACAGCCTCTCCCCTCCTCCTCCGGTATGAAGACCACGTCATCGCGGGAACAGTAGTAGAGACGATTCCAGCGCTCAGTAGCCGTCTTCCACCAGCAGTACTTGATGAGTGTTGGCAGCCTCACTGTTGTGCCTTGACATAGTCAGTCAGCAGTCGGAGGCCGCTGTTGACTGAGGCTGAGCCTTCGGCCAAGAACTCGTAGCCCGAGGGGTTGCCATCGGCGAGCATTGCACCTGCCGTGAGTAGATCGTCAAGCCCGACTCCCAGTAGCTCCTTGCCATCTCGCAAGCGCGGATCGGTTGGTTCCTGACAGTTGTCAAGCTTCGTGAGAACTTCAAACGCCATACTAGCCAGAAGCTGGCCAGTCGCTGGATCACCGGTGGACAGAACTTCTAGAGCGAGATTGTTGACTTCGTTGATGCCACGTACGACAGCCCGGCTGCAATCTAGAAACTCAGCGTCTCTGACGGGTATGGTCCGCTTTGTGGGGTACTCCGGTGAAAGAGTTGGCGATGGGATTGGCGTAGAAGTAGAGGCCGCGTCGGCGCCCTGGCCGAACGGTTCGACATTCGGCAAGAATCCCCGGAGCATGTCTCCAGTCCAGTAACCTAGACCGATGACGATCAAGCATCCGAAGACGCTGACGACGGCGACCGATAGAACCACCACAATGATCGACTGGTTCCTTGACATGCAATCCTTCCATGCTAGACGACTAGGGGCAGCACGTGCTAGAGGATCGCGGCCAGATTGCTTTCCTCTCTGTTGATTGCTGAGTAGCCGCTATTCCAGTTCAGATACTCTCTGATGTTCATGATCGCGCACTCGTGTTCGGGAGTATGTAGGTAGTGTGCGGCCTACTGGCTAGAGCTTCCTCGCTTTGTCACTTGTTGAATGTCTTGCATTTCTCATAGAAGTCATCCAGGTCTTCATTGCCCATGTCTGATAGCACCTCTTCCCATGTATGGAAGTGGATTTGCAGGTGGTCGAGAACGTCTCTCCACACCCTGGCAAACTGTTCAACTGCGCTGCCCGGATTACCCGTCTTGAGAAAGCTGCGTACCCTCCGGGCGATTTGCTTCTCGACGTGGTCCGGCGTGTATAGATCGGGGTCAATACGATGCTTGTCATCGACATGCAGGACAGTGAGATATGCGTCATAATCGCCCGCCGGTTTCGCGTCCAGTATCGAGTTGATCAGGCACCCTGCCGTGCGGGACACCTGGTCGTACCGGGGTGCATTTGTCACACCGGGTGCGATCGGAGCGAAGAGCTTTGCCTCGAACACGGCGACATAGCTCATGTCAGAGTCCAGCACTATGCCCGACTTCGTGTCTTTGATCGTGAAATCGCCTACGATACCGTCAACACGTGTGTTCGATTCGGCCAGCTTGTCCGCTCTGAACCGGGCTTTGAACGGCGTGTACAATTGACCCTCTGAATAGGCTCTGCCACCTTCTGGGAAGGGCAAGAACTCAAATCCAGACCCTCCCGATCCGGTGAGCCATTCACTGAGGACCAATCTCAGCAGCCAGCCTTCGTTGAAGATATCCGTCTCCGGAAAGAGGCACTCGGGTTTCCCCGGATTGATGAGGCCCGCTTCATAGACGCCCAACAGTTCCTTCAACATCGTGCAAGCCCTCCAATCACTCCTCCACATCCCTAGTCAGCCTGTCTATCTCCTGCGACGCGCGTCCGTTCGAGGCAACTCTCTGTGAGATGCTCACGATTGCTCCAGTAACCAGCGTAGGACGGCATAGAGCACTACGACAACAACTACGAGGCCAGCCCCGCACGCCAGGCATGCTAGTAGGTCAGGCCAGCCTACCGGGTCCAAACCAGGCACTCTCAGCGTCTCCTGTTATCCTCGCTTGCCCTGAGTCACTCGTTCCGATGACTGGCACTGCTAGTCCGTTACAGATCCAACTCACTTCACCAGCTTGGCTGTGTTCGTGTCGAAGATGGAAGGCTTGCTCTGGTGTCTCCTTCCAATCTCGTCATCATAGTATCCAATGAGTGACACCCGATCAGGGAAGCCCATAGACTCCAACTCTGTGGCGAGTTTCTGTGCGGGTGTCCGTACCATGCACCGCTTTTCTGGCATGAGTTCATACGGAAAGGTAACGTAGCCCAGGGGCCTTGGGATCGCCCATCTGTCCCCGTCTGGAAGAATGAAGCCTACCATGCTGAGAGTAACTGCTTTGTGGCCTCGATTGCGGGCCTCGATGAAGATACTTTGGTCGCTCCAAAGACCGAGCGGGATTTGAACAGTTCCCTCAGAGACCTCGACCCTTATGTTGGGCCTTTTCGCTTTCCACTCACGTACTAGAATGATTGTTGAGAGAACCGCCCCATACAGGGCGACCATGGCTGTGAGGATGTCAGCCCAAGTGATGTCGCCTAGCCTCATTCCTCACCTCTGAGCCACTCCTCCACATCCCTGATCAGCCTGTCCTTCTTTTCCCTGTCCTGGCGGTCTCCATACATCTCACAGGTACCGCCGATTGAATCTCTGTGCGTCATCGGACGACGGCAGACTACCCATCTCTATCATCAGGATTTCTTTGCGGTCTACGAGTCTGTTATGCTCGATAGCTAAGGCCCTCAGTTTGTCGCTCAACGCCCTTCGTGTTTCCACAAGCTCTTGAAATTCCTGGTGGTCGGCCAACTCTAGAGTCAATGCTGCATCCCGTAGCTTCTGGTTTGAATACAGTGGCTTCCCCGTCTCGTCTTTGGCGGTACCAATGTCTATCACAATCTCAGCGCGCATAACCATGATTCTATCCCGTATCTTGGTTTGCTCATTTTGAATTTCGTCCATTTCCCCATTTATCTGTGCTACTCGGTCCACTATTTCCAGTAACTCTTTCTTGACATCCTCGGTCATCCTTTCCTCCGAAGTCTGATTGTGTCAGAATCGATACCGCACAGGCCCTCGTATGACCTCAGCGCCTATCTCTTGAGCAATTAGGGCTAGTTCCTCAGCGTTGCTGACGATTGCCATTATCTCGCTCACTCCTCAGTACATGCGCTCCAAAGACCTGCCCCACTCTCCTGGGCATAGAACTCGAATACCGTGAGAACCTGTTGAAACATCACGTTGTCACCATACGACTGTGCCTTGGCGTAACCGAGCCTCACCAATTCAGCGTTGACAAAACGTCCATCTGCGATCACGTAACGTAGCAGTCTGTCGTAGCGGCCTCTGTCCTCCACGTCCGATATCAGAACTACCGTCTTGCCCTCTACTAGTTGTCGATTCATCTCGGTGGCCTCTGTACCGTAGCACTCATCGACTTCGGGAGTATCGATGCCAATGTACCGCACTGTCTCGCCGCTGTCGATGACAATCGTATCTCCGTCGACCACGCTCGTGACATAAGCACAAGTGCACTCAATCGATGCTCCACTCGGCACAGTTGGCGATGCAATGACTGTGACCGTAGGCAGTGCAGTCGAGGTGGCACTGGGGCAAGTGACAGTCGACTCAGCCACACATGCAGTACTGGTGCTTGTCTCAGGAGCGTGTGAAGGGGGCTGCCCCCGTTCCTCCAACGTCAGCGAGGTGGACCATCTACCAAAGGCAAATCCCAGGGGACACGTCATGGTCATACAGACGCAGATCCCGATGGTGAGGCCCAGTAGCGCCAGTGGAGTCTTCACCGTCCACAGTCGGCGCAGTCAACGCAGGCGTTGGCAGGATTCCGCAGTATGATCTGTGGAGCTTGGTTGGGAGCGTAGTACTCTATCAGGCCATAAAAACAGGAGAAGCGATTTCGGAACACGCTCTCTGGTGGGCTGCCAAAGTGGTCCATGAACGCTTGACGATTCTCGCCCCAGACGACTGCTGTGAAATAGCCCTCGTAGGGGTCGTGGGAGTTGAGGAACGTGGGCTGACCACCACAGCTTGAGCAGTAATATGTCCTGACGATAGTGCAGCACACACATTCGTAATCGCCAATGTGCTCGCCTGCTTGAGCACACGGTACGTGGCTCGGAGTCGTTGTGGGGGTCTTCGTGGCAGTGGGCGCAGCCGTGGCCGTAGCGGTGTGCGTAGGGCTATGTGTAGGTGTGGGTGTTTGCGTAGGCGAAGGTGTCCAAGTGTTCGTGGGTGGAGTGGTTGGTGTATGGGTGAGTGTTGGGGTGCCTGTGGCTGTCGACGTGGGAGCAAGAGTTGGTGTATGGGTGAGTGTTGGGGTGCCTGTGGCTGTCGACGTGGCAGTGGGGGGTGTCACGCCAGGTGGCGGGAGTGGTGGTGGTGACGGTGGTTGAACAATCTGCCACAAGATAGCCGCTGACAGACAGCAGCCCAAGCAGAGGCACGCCAGCACAAGCCCCAGTGCCGCCCCTGCTATTCCTATGACGATCCAGTGGTTTCTGGTCATCTTCCCCCTCCTTCCATGTTGAGACCGTATGCGCAACGAGACTGTGGCAGACTGTCTTCACGGCGAAAGCGACAGCAGGTTCGGGCGAGTCGCTGAAGTAGGGGAATCGAAGTTGGTTGATTGTATCACAGATGGGGAGACAGCACAACACAGGTTCTTGAAAGCAGGAGGCCCCGCCTAGGAGGAAGATGTACCAGAAGGTTTAGTCGACCTTTGTATCTTCGAGCGGGGCCTCAAAGGGATTGTAGCATGGACAACCCGTCGTCGGCAATCTGCGTGCACAGACCACGCCCCGGTCTGTTGTGCTCGATTGTTCGCGCTTGACTAGTCACCATTGGACCACGCACTCATAGGAGTCAATCGGTGACACTTCATCCAGGTAGCAGGTATAGGTTGTTTCTTGCCCAGGAGCGAGGCTCGTCAGTTCCGGGTAGGTAGTGTGAGTATCCACGAGATGTTGGCCAGAGTCATAGGCGGTACAGGAGACCTGTATGCGGTTCACTGTGATGTCACCTTCGTTCTTGATAATCCCCATTGCGATGAAGTTACCGATCGAGTCCCTCTTGAAGCTCATATCGATGATGTCCAGTTCGCCTTCTCCTATGATTGGGGCTGCGGTAGGTACTGGCACCTCATCCACGGCGGGACAGGTTGGACACGGCGGGCATGGTGGGCAAGAGCCTGTCAGTGTCGTGCAAGACATGCTCAACACCCCAAACAACAGGCCCAGGAGCAGGGCACCCATCACTGGTGCCACGTTAGACTTCCTAACTCTCGTCATCTCTCTCTCCTTTCTATGCGTTTCTCAACGACTCAGGGACGGGGATCGGCAATCGACTCCCTCTGGAGCCGCTTGACCTCTCGCTGAAATAGGAGGGCCGACGCTGCACGAGCGGCTTGGTGTTCCGGGTTCAACTGTAGCACCGCTTGTAGAAAGCACCACTTGTCCACAGCGTCGTCTGTCTCTGCTGCCAGCCACAACCAGGCGTGGATCACCAGGGGGCGAGGACGGGCGAGGTATTCGACTATGACCTTGGCTAGGAGAGTGCGGAACTTGTCAATCATCAGCAAGTCACCAGGGCCTCGGAAGGAGTGTAGCATCTACTGGCATGGTTGACAACACGTCTATTGAGTTCGCTCAATATCTTGACACGAATCAGGAATTGTTGTACAATGTAGGATGTTAGTCGGCCTTCAACCCATATGACAGGAGGAGGGTACAGAGATGAGGAGGAAGTGGTCGCTTATTGTAGTAGGCGTCTTGGTTCTGTGCGTTGTCGGCATGGTGCCTGTCTTGGCGCAAGGTCCCGGTGGGAATCCCATCTATGCCACAATCGAATACGTTGACCAAATGGTCGCAGAGCTGTACGAGTACATTGACCAGCAGATTGCTGCGGTGTATGCGTATGTCGACGAACAGATTGGAGGTGGCGGAGGGGTTGCCCCGCCTTCTTGGGAGCTGGCTGAAGCATATGAATGGTACTGGACGTGGCCGGGCGAGGATACCGAGGTGTTTCTCCGTGCTGCCGGGCTAGGTTGTGTACTCAGTGAGAGCCCCTCAATGCCGTTTGACTTCAACCCAGGACCCGCGTGGGGCGTCGCTCACTTCCCGGACGCGGATCTTCACTTCAGTGGAAGCTGCAATCGTGTGGAACATATGGCCCGTGCCTTGTATGCAGAAGAGCTTCCTGAAAGTGACATTGAGGTCGAGATCTGGGTTGAATGGCTCGGCGAGACCAAGTACGCAACCTACACAGTTAGCCCGGTTACAATCCCGTAACCGAAATGCCATCATACGATGAGGCCCGCCAGCATCGGGCGCTGGCAGTCAAACGTGGCCTCTAGGGTACTACGGCATTCCCAGTGGGCGACAGCTCTACAGCAGGTTGTCCACTGGCGAGTGAAGCCTGTGCGCCCTCTCAATGTCCTCCCCTGCCAGAGCCAGGCGGGGATCACGAGGGGCGGGGGCGGCGGAGGTGGCGGATAACGACTTGGGCGAGAATGCCCCGTGGGGTGTCGTCTGTTAGCAAGCTCACAGCTTAGCTAGCCGCTGCGCAGCGTGATTCACAACTCTGATTCGAATTCCAGAAACTCTGTGAGATCACGATCGCACAAAGGCTTGACGCCGAACTGACGACGGTCCAGCTTGACCATCTCGTCATGGAGTTGCTTGAGATTCTCCCAAGTGCCTTCTTCCTTTTCCGCCACTGAGACAATGCGCCCTTCACCACGCTCGTAGTAGCGGTGAAACCAGTAGTACCACAGAGCCCATGCCATCTTCAGGTCGAGTACACCCTCCCGTCGTAGCAGACCTAGCAGCTCAAAGTGGTCCAAGACAGTATCCAGGTTCTGCCATAGCCTATCGCGCCCGTAGTCCTCGCCATGCAGAAGTTCTTTCGCTGCCTTCCGACGGATGGCTTTGAATGAATCGCTGTTGAATCTCTCGTCCAGTCTGAGAGCAATGTCAGTACGCTGCCCAAGCCGGAATTGTCTCCACGCAAAGTAGATCGTGGCGATAGCAACCACGACTCCTACGGTGGCAACCACGACTCCCAGGAAAGCGGCAATGGTAGTAGCGTCAAGTTGCATCGACTCACCTCTTCAGCGCCCTTCGGTCCACAGGCTCACAATAGGCCCCGGATCGAAACCAAATGATCTAGACTCGCCCGTCTCCACAGCGGAGCCTCAACGCTATTGTAGTATCGACAACCTCGATCCGCAATCCACGTCGTGTAGGCCTGTCAGTTCTGTCGCTGACGCCAATAGCGGCAGCCCTGAAGGAGCTGCTTGGTGTTCTGAGTGCATCTCCAGCACTCCTTCCAGGCGGCGGCGCTTCTCTTCGATGTCGTCTGCTTCCCCCGCCAGCCAGAGCCAGGCGTGGATCACGAGGGGTGGGAGCGGGATGACCCACGCGCCACGGGCTCAACGCGCCGCGTCTGCTCCTATCAACGGTCAGGCGGATGGCGTCTCAGACGCTGTCCTTGCGGCAAGGTGTTGCTCCATTACAGTGGCCAAGCATGGATGCACCACATACCATGGGCCAAGGTCATCCTCAAGCTGCAGGATGATGTGGGTCTCGATAAGAAACTTGGTGATCTCTGTTCTCGGTAAGATGCCCGTTGTGCCCATGCTAGCAAGCAAATCAAGGTGATCCTGCGATAGCGCCCTGGCGAAGCTAGCTGCCTGATGCCGAATTGCCTCTTTCGCATGTGTCCGACCAACTTGCCTGGCTTCCTCAATCTCCGCCCCAACAAGCGCGTGTCGTGCTAGATGGACAAGATCTCTAACTAGACCCCCGCTGTGGGCTACGATGTCGTCCAAAGCTCTCTTGGAAAACAAGCTCTCTCCCACTCTTCTTGTGATGACCTCTTTGAGCAACCTTCGTCCAATCATGTCAGGACTAGCGTTTCGCTTCACTACTTGGAAGTTGGGCAGTCTGTAGTGGGCAGAGACCGCGTAATTGATGGCACTTGTGTCCGGCTCATGCAGGAGTGTTGGCGCCACGACATAGACAATGTGGCATTCTGGGGAATACAGAGCTTCACCAAACCGCAAGAATAGATCCCTCTGAACTTGGAGCGGTGCTCGATCCAACCCATCAACGATGATCAGCATCCGCTTGTTTCTCTTCTTGGCAACTTCTTCAATCAAGTTGTTGAGTTTTCCTAGGGTCTCTCCCAGTCTTGGCTCCAGTTGCCTGGTTATTGTCTTCGCCGTCCCAGCACCAAGTCCGAGTGTGCCGGTCAGTCTTGCCAGTTGCACATTCAGTTCTGCGCCAATGTCAACTTGAGCATCACGGCTCTTCTCCTCTGCGATACCTGCTATCGATACAAGATCGTACAACTCTTCCGCGATTTGGCGAGGCAACTTCACGCGCTGCTGAGTAGCCGCCTCATACACTTGCAGCGTCAGCGCTAGCAGTAGCTGGACGTGATCGATAGTAACAAAATCAACCGAGGTCACGGTGTCGAAGAATACAACGAAGAACTGATCTTGCACAGCCGCGCACAAACGCATCAGCTCCGTTGTCTTTCCGCTACCACGGCATCCGCTGAAGAGTACTTTGGCACCTCTGTCCGAAGTCCTCAGGGTCAGAAGCATCTCCGGGAATGGATTGCCTGGTCTGTCTATGTAGAAGAGCGACAGCAGATCATCGTGCAAGGGCATAAGACAATCCAGCGAGTTGAATGCCTTAGAGAAGTCGATCAGTCCGCCGTTCATCTCTGCACCTGGCAATGGGTCAAGATACCCTTGTGCCATGCAACCTATGTGCCAATTCAGCCGACATCCTTTCCAACCCGTCACCCCATTCGCCGCATCTGGCGGCGGTTTCCCCAATGGTTACGCGGTATTCGACTGCAGCAGATCATCCTGCAACGGTTTGCCAATGTCAAATGGTTGCTACCACCGGCCCATTGTCAGATACGTCGTAGATGAGAAGACGGCCCACGATGTCGAGGTCAACCCAAGCACAACACACGCTCCAGCTCTACTGCCGCATTTGCGCCCCACACGGGCAGGCGTGCAGGTACTAGATGCGGCAGAGCATCCAGGCTGACCGAGCAAACAGTAGCTGGCAGCCAAGCTTGTGACGCCGGCCCGGCAGAACGTGTTGCTGGTTCGCGCCCTCAATCCGGCTGTTCCGGGGCACATGTACAGTTCTGTACTTCGTCCCGGCCAGTTGACGTGCATGGTCCCGCGCCAGCGAATGCCCGCATGGTCTTGACAAGAGACTCCCTTGCTTCGAAATAGGCCAGGGTCCCCCATGCGCCGGTGAAAGCGACAAGCGCGGACGCTCTTGCAGTGGATGCCATTCCCGGTTTGGCCCCGGGCGCTCTTTCGCTTTGTGTCAACATGGGCTACATCGACGCAGGTAGGGAGCACGGCATAAGCGTCGCGCTGATCGGCCGCACCAATCAGAGTCCGACTGCACTTGCCCGTCCCACCAGCTGTAGTCGCCATCGTCCCTATGCGGCACGGCGAGAGCCTGCTGCGAACGGCGACATGACGCTCAGGGATGTGTCAGCTGCCGAAAGGCGCATTCTCCAAACTGACCGCCGGGGTGGGACCCTATGCTTTCTCCTCGGCGCCTAGTACCACTCGAGCATTGGGATGGGCATAGACGCTGTAGGCGAGCCAGGTGGGGTCGCCAACTCGTCGAGCGGCCAGGCGTCCCTGCCGCGCTGCTTCAGCGACCGTCCTGCCATTCATCAACTCTGCGTAGAATGTCTTCGCAAAGTCCACGGCCCGGCGGTCGGTCACTGTCCACAGCGGCGCTATGAATAGCCCGGCGCCAGAGCTGATGAGCCGGTTGGCCCAACCGCCCAGGCGTGTCAGTTCCCAACCTTGGCGCCCAGTGTGACAAGCGTTGAACACGAAGCCCGGACGCCGTTTGCTGATGTAACCCTCTATGGCTGCCCCTACTACTGCATTCGGTGTGAGAGGGCGCTTCTCCTGCAGCCATATGGCGGAATCCGCATCCGGTGAGTCAGGATAGAAGTTGCCATGAGCCGCCGCGTGCAGCCAGTCATACCCAACCTGTTCCAGCAGAGCCAGCACTTTTGACCACTCGGGAAGCGTTGGACTCACGTTCGAAAGACTATGTTTCTCCATGAGTCCATTCAGGAAATCGAGTTCCGCTTGAGCAGCGGCCAGGCCTGAATCGGTGGGCACCAGACAGGCGATGGAGCTCAGGCGTAGGAGCGTGGGTGGAGCTTCGTGCCCGTTGCCTTGGGCGTCACGGCGCAGCCAACGCGTCAGGCGCATACTCACACACCATGGCGCTTCGTCTTCCCAGTCACCAGGGGCATAGGGCCATAGGAGTTCCCAGGGGATATGGGGCTCATCGGAGACGATGAGCAGAGTCTTATCTTTCCAGGCTTCTCTCTCGGTCTCGTAAACACTCCTCAGACCCTCAGGGATGAGATCTCGCCACAGGTTCTGCCCGAACTGCTTGACTCGTCTATCCACATCTTCTGGAGGCAGAATGCGCATCTGCCCCAGCACTGCCTGGATGGTCGGATCGGCTTGGCCCGTCAGCTCTGTCAGTCCCTCGTAGAGATGTCTGGCATGGGTCCTCGGGTCGACCCGCAAAGGCACCGGATGAAAGGTGCGCCCCACTTCGCCTGCGCGCCGGAGTGTGAAGACCAAGGCCGGTTGCTCTTGAGAAGGCTCGTAGGCCACGTAGAGCATTAGGTCAGGCAATGGAGCATTGAACTCTGTACGTAGGACCCGGCCTGGATGTAGCTCTGGCTCCGCGCCGACTTCGTCAGCCGTGATTTCCACTGGCACGCTAGTGGTTCCCATAGGATTGCCACCCTGGAAGAAGTCGAAGTTGATGCGCGTGTGGCCGACTCGCTGGGGACACAGGTCGAAGACAAGAGGTGGACTATCAGTCTCGGCCAGGATGGTGGTCTCCTGCTCCTGCTCATTGAGGAGATCAAAAGCAGGGGCCTCCACACGCACGCGCACCGGTAGTCCCTCACGTACAGCCAGATCTTCAGCCACGGTCGTGTGAACTGGCGGCTGGACTGTCAGGCGAACGATGACTGAGACGCGCGGCGTCTCTATCCACACCCGTCGCGGGCAAGCGATGTCGGTGTAGCGGGTGACGGTGGCATGCAGCAGGCGTGTCAGAACACTGGGCATTCCGCGCTCTATGACTCCTCGCATAGCAGGTGGTTGCTCTCCCGCCAGTTCCGCCATAACGTCAACCAGCCGCAGATGGGCCTGCTCATGATGGAAGAAGAGGTCCAGGATCAGCGCGCGGATGATGGATTCGCGTTCCGGCTCGGTTTCGAGTTGCTCCAGGTAGGACGTCAACTGGGCCTCGAATCGTGGCCAGTCCTCTCCGACCAGCGCAGGGAGCTCAGACCACAGCGATTCGATCGCTTCTAGTAGGTTGCTAGTTTGATTCATCTCTGCCTCCTTTGAATCCTCTGTCAGACACCCGTGAGATAGAATGCCGCCCACCAGAAGGGGTGCTCGAAATCGCGGGCATCTGGCCGACGGCTCATCACGTGATTGAAGAAATCGGTGGCGATGGGTTCTGGCATTCTCATTTCAGAGAGAGTCGGCATGTCCCGCCTGAAGTATTCGGCCTTCTCCCCATTGGTGGTGTCACGGAGCCAACGCTGTGCCTCTCGCAATGCAAAGACTGGTGCCAGCCCTTCCTCACGCCACAGACGATAGAAGCGCTCCATCAGCATGGCGGTACTCAGGTCATGGACAGACCAGAGTGATGCCACCACCCCGGCAAAACCAGCACGCATAAAGGCGCTGGGCAAGGCTATCACCTCGTCAGGTAATCTGATGCCAACAATCCCCGTCTCGCAAGCCGATAGCGTGGCAAGCCTTGCTCCTTCCAGGTTCAGCTGGAAGAGGTCTTCTACAGTTAGTATTTCATCGTTGGCCATCAGCAGGCCGCTTTGAAGCGCGTCGGTCCAGTTCGTGGCGCCGTGGCAGGAGAAATGAGCCACCTGGGTTTGGGGCAACACTTCCAGTGCCCCCCCGCGGGTGGCCGTCTCGTGTCTGAAGATCTGCGGGTCGTCAAAGAGTGCCGCGATGGCCTCTACCTCAGCTTGAGAGTTGGGGAGCGGGCCGCCTTGGGTTACGGGCCTGGGTTCGTCTACAGCGAGCAGCCGCTCGGCCCGTGTCATCTCGGCGATATGGCGCGCGTGGATCAATGCGCGGGCGGATGGCGCATAGGAAAAGGCCACTTGATCCAGGGCATACAGGCGTTGCCCATCCTCCTCGGTCCAGGCGGCGTGAAGGGGCAATAGCCCCAGCAGGCCGGCAGGGACCAAAACGGCTTGCTCCGCTCCGATGTCCTGGAGCTGGACCACCACTGGTCCCATTACCTCTTCCCACAGCTGATGGGTGGTCTGTTTGATGGTGTCGAACCAGCCCTGGCGATCCTGTTGCCGACGGGCATAGGAGCGGAACCAATCGCCCAGCAGTTCGCGCAGATGCTCTTCGGTGAACTCTTCCAGCCAGATCTGGTCCACCGTGATTGCTTCAGCTTCTGAAGCGTCTCCGTCCCGGTGTAGCATGAGGCACAGGCTGCCAGCGTCCGTCGTGACCACATAGACCAGCGGCAAGCTCAGTTGGACTGCCTTTGATATGTCGTCAAAGTGCGGTTCGGCCAGAAAGCCTCCGTAACCCTCAATCTGCCGGATACGCCCGATGGCGGCGTCCAGGTCAGCGCGGGCCCGGAGGGCCTGCTCGCGCAGGGCTTCAGGGGTTAGTCGTGCACTCTCTCCAGCCGATCCAAGGGTGTCGGCTCGTTCCTCAGCCTCCAACCGGCGCAGGTGGGCAGCGGCTTGCCGATAGAGATCATAGGCTTCTTGGTCTTCGACCCTCACCCGCTCCAGGTCGGCGCGATCGCGGGCCAGGGCCTCGCTCAAGCCACGGGCACGGCCCTGTTCCAGCGTGACAGCAGCCTCTGGCAGGCAGCCCGCGCGGGCCAGCGCATAGGAGGCGCGGCGGTAGATATCTCCCGCGCGGGCCAGCCAGGCCTCGCGACTGACGGCAAGAAGCTGGGTGCGGTAGAGGGTATTCACAGCTTCCACACCCTCAGCCAAAGCGGTACCTGCTTCACTCCAGGCAGAACGGGAGAAATGCAGACTCCCCAAACCGCGGGCCGCCATGAGGGTGTAGCCGGGCCATATCTCTGGCTCGAAAAGGTCAAGGGCCTTTTGAAAGGCTTCGATGGCGGCATCCAGATCGGCGACCTGACCCAGAGCCTCGAAACGGGTGCTCAGGGCCACGCCCAGGTTGATCTGCATGCCTGCCCACTCTGGGGAGCCTTCGCGGGCCACAGCCAAGGCCTTTTCAAAGGCAGCGATGGCGCCATCTAGGTCGGCGACCTGACCCACAGCCTCGAAACGGTGGATCAAAACACCGCCGAGGTTGGACTGCCCGGTGGCCCAGTCGGGGGAGCCTTCGCGGGCCACAGCCAGTGCCTTTTGAAGGGCCTGGATGGCGGCATCCAGGTCGGCGACCTGGCCCAGAGCCTCGAAGCGGCTGACCAAAGCACCGCCGAGGTTGCCCTGCATGTTGGCCCAGTCGGGGGAGCCTTCGCGGGCCACAGCCAGCGCCTTTCCATAAGCAGCGATGGCGGCATCGAGGTCGGCGACCTCGCTCAGGGCCTCGAAGCGGGTCCTCCGGGCCATGCCGAGGTGGCCCTGCATGCTGGCCCAGTCGGGGGAGCCTTCGCGGGCCACAGCCAAGGCCTTTTCATAGGCAGCGAGGGCGGCATCGAGGTCGGCGACCTGCCCCAGGGCCTCGAAGCGGCGGATCAAAACACCGCCCAGGTTGTCCTGCCATCTGGCCCAGTCTGGGGAGCCTTCGCGGGCCACAGCAAGCGCCTTTTGAAAGGCAGCGAGGGCGGCATCGAGCTCGGAGATCTGGCCCAGGGCCTTGAAGCGGGTCCTCAGCGCCACGCCGAGGTTGCCCTGCATGCTGGCCCAGTCGGGGGAGCCTTCGCGGGCCACAGCAAGCGCCTTTTGAAAGGCCTGCATGGCGGCATCGAGGTCGGCGACCTGGCCCAGAGCCTGGAACCGGGTGCGCAGGGCCAGGCCCAGGTTGCCCTGCTTGTCGGCCCAGTCGGGGGAGCCTTCGCGGGCCACAGCAAGCGCCTTTTTGTGGGCCTGGATGGCGGCATCAAGGTCGGCGACCTGGCCCAAAGCCTCGAAGCGGCGGATCAAAGCACCGCCGAGGCTGGACTGCCTGCTGGCCCAGTCGGGGGAGCCTTCGCGGGCCACAGCCAGCGCCTTTTTATGGGCCTGGATGGCGGCATTGAGGTCGGCGACCTGGCCCAAAGCCTTGAAGCGGGTGCGCAGGGCCAGGCCCAGGTTGCCCTGCATGTTGGCCCAGTCGGGGGAGCCTTCGCGGGCCACAGCCAGCGCCTTTTCAAAGGCAGCGATAGCAGCATCGAGGTCGGCGACCTGGCCCAAAGCCTCGGAGCGGCGGACCAAAGCACCGCCGAGGTTGGACTGCCTCCCGGCCCACTGGGGGGAGCCTTCGCGGGCCACAGCCAGCGCCTTTTTATGGGCCTGGATGGCGGCATCGAGGTCGGCGACCTGCCCCAGGGCCTCGAAGCGCCGGATCAAAGCACCGCCCAGTTCACTGCGTAGGGCCTCGCGAAAGGTCGGATACGCCTCGATCTCGGAACGATCCAGGATACGCTGCCAGGCCTCGACCGCAGCGTTGACGGCCTCCGGGCTGCGATCCATCTTCAGGCGCTCACGGGCAACGATGGCCCGATCCATATCGTCACGAAACTTCGGGGGCACCACGGAGCCAGTGCCAGCCGCGCGTGCAGCCTCTGCCAGCTTCTTCCACAGATCAGGCCGATCGGCCACGGCCCGCTCCAGGTCCTCTGGCGAACTGATTTCCGCACCAGTGGCGGCCAACTCGGCTAAGACTTCGCGCACCTCCGGGGGGAGTTGAGCCATCGATTCAGCCGCCGCCATTTCCTCGGGGGAGAGCTCCATCTTCTCAGCAAAGGCTGCCTCAATGCCTTCGTCCCGGCACCGGAGTAGCAAGCGGCGGTGTTCCTCAAAGCCGCGTACCGAATCCACATCCCCCAGTTCGCGGGCAAAGGCAACAAACTGCTCAAAGACAGCTTCGGCCTCGTCGCCCAGCAATTCGGGGTGCTCTTCAACCACACGCCGGTATTCAGCCGAGGTCCCTGCATGGAAGTATTGCTGTAGCGCTTGGAGCAATGGTGCAACATGTATCGCTTCCGGCGCAACCTCTTCTAGTTGCCGGTAGGCGTCGGGATCCTGCCACTCCAGTACCTCCAGTCCCCGCTGGTAGGCTTCGATCGCTCGCTCTAGGTTCTCGGCCCGGTCGCCCCGCATGCGCTGCGAGTAGGCGCTCGCCAGGTTCATCATGGTGGTGGCCGACTCGACAGGTATGGGCTGGCGGGTCAGCACCTCCAACGCCTCCTCGTAAGCCTCGATCGCCCGCTCGATGTTCTCTGCCCGGTTGCCTCGCATGCGCTGCGAGTGAGCGCTCGCCAGGTTCGTCATGGTGGTGGCCCACTTGACAGGCATGGACCGACGGGTCCGCACCTCCAACGCCTCCTCGTAGGCCTCGATCGCCCGCTCGATGTTCTCCGCCCGGCCGCCCTGCCTGCAACTCAGGTAGGCACCCGCCAGGTTGTTGATGGTGGTGGCCCACTCGACGGGCATGGCCTGGCGCGTCCGCACCTCCAACGCCTGCTCGTAGGCCTTGATCGCCAGCTCGAGGTTCTCCGCCCGGTTGCCCCGAATGCGGTCTCGGTAGGCGTTCGCCAGGTTCATCATGGTTCGAGCCCACTCGACAGGCATGGCCTCGCGGGTCAACACCTCAAGTGCCTGCTGGTAGGCCTCAATGGCCCGCTCGATGTTCTCCGCCCGGTTGTTCCGAATGCGGTCTCGGTAGGCGTTTGCCAGGTTCATCATGGTTCGAGCCCACTCGACGGGCATGGCCTCGCGGGTCAACACCTCAAGTGCCTGCTGGTAGGCCTCAATGGCCCGCTCGATGCTCTCCGCCCGGTCGCCCCGAACGCGGTCTAGGTAGGTGTTCGCTAGGTTATTCATGGTTTTTGCCCACTCGACGGGCATGGACTCGCGGGTCCGCACCTCCAGCGCTTGCTCGTAGGCCTTGATCGCCAGCTCGATGTTCTCCGCCCTATCGCCTCTGATCCGGTTCTTGCACACATTTGCCAGACTCACCATGGTGGTGGCCCACTGTGTCGGCATGGACTGGCGGGTCCGCACCCCAAGCGCTTGCTGGTAGGCCTCGATCGCCCGCTCGAAGTTCTCCGCCTGGTCGCCAAGAGGACTGTCGGCAAGGGTATCGCCCAGTTGGTCCTGCAGCCAAGCCCAAAGGCGAGCATTTTGCCGGCGATCAACCAACGCCAGCCCTTCTTGGCACAGTTGGACTCGGTGAGGCATATCACTCCGGCGCGCGGGTTGGGAGAGTTCGTGCCAGATGGATTCCAGTTCAGGAGGCACTTCAGGGAGGATGCCCAACGCACGTGCAGCCTCTTCCAGCCGTTCCTGCAAATGAGGCTGGTCGGCCAGGGCTCGCTCCAGCGACTCAGGTGAGTCGACTTCTGCACCACTGGTCGCCAACTGGACTAGGAACTCGCGTACCGCCGAGGGGAGTTTGCCTAGGTATGCAGGCAGCAGTCTGCGTGGCACTGCTGCAATCTGGTCCGCCCACTCTTCTTGCCAGGCGTTGCGCGAGGCTGCCCGTAGGCGACCCAGCAACCTAGCACGCTCTTTCTGACCTTCTTCGGCTGTAGTACCCCGGGCCGGAGAGAAAACCAGCGGTGGCACCTCGCCTGGGCTATAGATGAGCAGCGGGGCATCCACTTGGCCCGCGGCTTGGCCGCAGTTGGGGCAGCCCAGCTCGTGGAGTGTGCCTTCGCGCATGCGCTGGGCCAACTCGGGCTCTTCAGTCACATCCACGATCAGCCAGACATCAGCGGTGAAATCCCTACCGCACTGTGGGCATGTCACGTCTGCGCGTTCTGCGTATGAGTGTGCCACGGCTTACCCTTCTGCTACACCCCTGTTAGATAGAAGGCTGCCCACCAGAAGGGGTGTTCGAAATCTCGGCTATCTGGCCGCCGGCTCATCACAGAGCTGAAGAAATCGGCGGCGCTGTTGCCCGGCATTCTCTTGCCGGGGACAGATGCGAGGGGGCCGAGACTTTGTTCTCGATCATAATCCTGAGGACAGGACTCTTGATCAGAATGTCCACCCGGCCAACCCCAATCGACGTCTCGGAGTCGTGATCTGTGTACGCATCCCAGGACCTGCCCATTGAGGGCAAGTCCTGACCTGGGTGCGTCGAGAAGACACCTCGAAGGGGCTTGCCTCCAGCGGTATCGGCAGATATGAGCCTAGCCACGAACTGGGTCCACGAGTCCTCGGATAGGTAGGAGGGATAAGTGATGGGCATCTTGTCTCCTCCCGGGATCACAGTGCATCGAGAGGGTCGGTCTCTTGCCAATCGTCCCAGTCCATCTCTGACTCTTCGTAGTCGTCGTCTGCCTCGTCGTCATCCGACTCATGGTGGACTTCATCTTCGGTGCAGGAGGCGTTCCACGCATCACCGCCTTGACCCCCCTCATCTGGCTGCAGCACGTGTCGGGTCAGGTAGTCGAACCCCAGGAAGTGGATGCCATCAATATGGCCGTCGAAATCCATGTCAAACGGATTGAAGTCAGGCATGGGTTAGTGTCTTGCGCATGGCTATTGCGGATACATGGGCCTGAGGATGAAGAGATTCCAGCGATGGAATGGACGAAGGTCCCTGCAATTTCCGCAACGGTATCGCTGCTACGGTCGGGCGTGACAGGAGCAGGACTGACGCCGTGAGAGATCTCGTCCTGGCAGAACTGCTATCCACCTACACAAGCTCCCTCGGGTATGCACTGAGCATGCTGGACCGAGAACACCAAACCGGATCTGTGAAGACCTGGTCAAGAGCAGGTATCAGATGTCAGCGGGTGGGTGAAGTGGAGTCGAAGTCAGCAGATGATACCACTAATGGGGAGACAGGGCAAGCTACCGTGCCGAGAGCAGGACGAGCCCCCGCTGTCGGGAGGCGGCGGATGTACCAGACGCCTTCAGGATATCCTGACCGACAGCAGAGCAACAAGGGTATTGTACCAAGGCCCCGAGGCGCTTTGCAGCGTGATGGTAGAAACAGGCTATACTCGCCCCTAGCCCATGTGGCAGCTCAGTCGGCTGCCTCCACCGCCAACCCTTGCATCCCCTACGACGTGTCCAGTCAAATGAGAATGTTACCGAAGGGAGCTGCTCTTTCAAATGATAATGTTACCGGGATGCCCTCTCCTTTCTGGCTCGTGGTAGGTGTAGATAGGGTCTCGTAGACGTCCTCCGTCTCCCCTGGGACGGCAGCGGGCAAGCAGAAGATTTGATCGAGGAGCTGATAGATCTCTCGG
>JAUVXJ010000010.1 GCA_030603665.1 Chloroflexota bacterium
GTACTTGCAGCGCCTGAGCATCAAAACGCCCCTGATCCTCTTCGTCGATGATCTGCAGTGGGCCGACAGCGCATCGCTGGCTCTGCTCTTCCACCTGGGGCGGCGCATCGGAGAGAGTCACATTCTGATCGTGGGTGCCTATCGGCCAGAGGACGTGGCCCTGGGCCGGGGGGGTGAGCGCCACCCGCTGGAGCCGGTGGTCCACGAATTGACTCGCTACTATGGTGAGGTCTCCATAGACCTGGGCGCGATCCCGGAAACAGATAACCGCCAGTTCGTGGACGATCTGCTCGATGCGGAGCCCAACCGCCTGGGAGAGGCTTTCCGAGAAGCCCTTTTCCACCGTACAGGGGGCCACGCTCTGTTCACGGTCGAGTTGATCCAGGCCATGCGGGAGCGGGGTGACCTGATTCGCGACGGCGACGGACGCTGGGTGGAAGGTCTTTCCCTGGATTGGAATGCTCTGCCAGCCAGGGTCGAAGGGGTGATTGCGGAGCGCATCTCCCGCCTCGACGATGCTTTGAGAGAGATGCTGACTGTGGGGTCTGTGGAGGGGGAAGAGTTCAGCGCCGAGGTCGTCGCCCGGGTGGAGGCCATGGCCGACCGGGAAGCCATCCGGCGGCTCAGCAGCGAACTAGAGAAGGAACATCGCTTGGTGAGCGCCTTGGGTCTGGTCCAATTGGGCCGTTTGGTCCTTGCCCTCTACCGTTTTACGCACAACCTGTTCCAACAGTACCTGTATGGCAGCCTGGGCGAGGCCGAGCGGGCCTATCTGCACCGGGACGTGGGCCAGGTTCTGGAAGAGTTGTTTGACGGCCAGACCGATGAGGTGGCGGCAGAGCTGGCCCGCCACTTTGAGGAGGCCAGGATCCCTGCGAAAGCGGCGGCTTATCGTCTCCAGGCGGGCAACAAAGCACACCGCATGTCGGCTTCTCAAGTGGCCGCCACACACCTGACCAGAGGCCTGGAGCTTGTCGCCTCTCTTTCCCCGGGACCAGAGCGGATGCAGCTGGAATTGGGCTTGCAGGGCGCCCTGGGGACGACACTGATCGCCACGCACGGCTATGGCTCTCCTCAAGTAGAGCGTGCGTTTGTTCGTGCCCGCGAGCTGTGCCGGGCGCTGGGGGATCCACCACAAGTCATCCCCGTGTTGTACGGCCTGTTCCTGTTCCGCCTTGTGCGAGCGGAACTCGTGAAGGCCGAGGAAGAAGGGGAGCAACTCCTGCTCCTGGCAGAGCGGGCAGGTGATGTCGGCTACATCCTGGGATGTCACGCGGGGCTAGGGGTGGTCGCTATGTACCTGGGAAGGTTTGAAGATGCCCGGCAGCACTTGGAGCAGGCCATAGCTCTCTACGACCCTAGCCAACACCGTGACCTGGCCCATCAACAAGGCCAGGATCCAGGCGTCACGGCGCTGTCCTACCTATCCTGGGTGCTGTGGTTCCAGGGGTACCCAGAGCAGGCGATCGCCAAGCAGAAGATGGCACTCGAACTGGCCAGGGATGTGAACCATCCCTATAGCCTTGGACTGGCCACCGTCTACGCTGCAATACTATACCAGCTCATGCGCCGGTGGCCTGAATGCCAGGCACAAGCGGAAGAGGCTTCACAGCTCGCCAACCAAGGGCATTTCTCCCTATGGCGGGCAGCGAGTGAGATGCTCCACGGCGTGGCGATCGCCTTCCAAGGTCTTGTTGAAGAAGGCCTCGTAGAGATATCTCAAGGGCTTGTGGGGTTTGGTGCGACAGGAACTCAGCTCTCGCTTCCGAAGTACCGGGCCGAACTGGCCGAAGTCTATCTGCTCGCTGGCAGGCACGAGGATGGCCTCAATGCGCTCGAGGAGTCATTAAGTAGCGGTGAGCATGCCTGGTGGCTTCCGGAGCAGCATCGTATCCGCGCCGAGCTTCTGCTCCTGGAACCTGGCAACGAAGCCAAGGCCGAGGCGTCTCTCCGGCAGGCGCTCGATCTGGCCAGAAGCCAGAAGTCCATGTCGCTGCAATTGCGGGCGGCGACAAGTCTGGCTCGCCTGCTGCGGAAACAGGGGCGGGCGGCAGAGGGGCGGGAGCTACTGGCGGAAAGCTACGCCCGCTTCACCGAGGGCTTTGACACACCTGATCTACAGCAAGCCAGGGGGCTTTTGAAGGAACTGGCGCAGTAGCGGCCAAAGTACGCAGGCAAATAACCGCGCCTCGGGGGATGCCACCCCTCAGGGCCCCTGGTTCGCAAGCTCGGCCAGAACCTGGTTGAGCGTCTCCGCCCCGGTGATCCTCGTCTCCACACCCGCATCTACCAGCATTACTGGGTCTACAGGACCGCTTACTACGGCTCACTCACGTCCCCTGCCCAGAATTGACTGGCTAGCGTCGTTTCACTACGTCTTTCGCTGATGCAATCTGCTCCCGTCGCGGCGCTAGCGGCAGTCGAAAGAGAAATCAACCGGAGCGCTGCTGTTCCCAGCGGCGTCCCTCAGCGTCACCCGCAGGGTCACCTGCTGCACCGTCTCGGTCCAGACGTAGAACCGGAAGACACCCTCCCTGGCACTGCCCGAGACGAGAAACTCCAATGGATTGAACGCGAAACCATCGAAATCGACCGCTCTCACTACGTCAAAGGTGGCCCAGTTCAGGTCTCCGTCGGGGTCTCTGAAACGGATAGTTCCACCTGCATCCGACCTGTCGGCCCGGATGCTTGAGGGGAATTCCACGGCGACGATGACCGGCGCCGCGGAGCGCGGTGTCGCAGTCGGAGGCACCCTCGTCGCCGTTGCCGTGGATGGAATCCGGGTTGGTGTCGCAGTGGGAGGAATCGGCGTCACTGTCAGCTCCGCTGTGGGCTCGGCCACCGGTTCAGCCACAGGCTCCGCCGCCTCTGATACACCGAGCAGTCGATAGGTCCTGCTGCCGTCGTCATTGTAGGTAACCCTGATCCTCGCTCGGTATCGTTTGCCTCCGAAGGTGAAGTTGAAGACTATCTCGCCCGCCTCGTCTGGCAAGGTATCGGGTATGTATATCCGCGTCTTACCATCAGCATCAGGCTGGGGAGCCAGCTTCTGGAGCCCGTCGAAGGAGATCTCGCTCACGCGGCCGTCAACCGCCACCGCCGCTTCGCCCTCGACCAGCTCCAGCGCCACCTTGGGCACTGCCGGTGCCGCGGGCGGCGCCGGAGCTGGCGCCCCTCCGAAGAACTCCTTGAACACCAGCCAGTAACGCAGGAGATTGCTGGCATCCAGCACCACTCCATCAACACCAGGCTGAGCCACGACGATGAGAGACGATTGCGTCAAGGGAATGACGGGAAGCTCCTCTCGCAAGAACTCCTGGATCTCGTGATACACCTCCTCCCTCTCCTGGGGGTCTACGGCCTGTCCAGCCTCCCTAAGGAGATCCTCCAACTCGCCGCTGCAGTAGGAGATGCCAAGATCGCCCGACTCGTCACACGACGCGAGAGGCCATACAAAGTTGTCTGGATCGGGGTAGTCCGGAATCCATCCCATGAGGAAGACAGGCAAGTCCCCGGCGACGACGGACTCGATGTACTCTGGCCAGTCCGTGGACCGGAGATCGACGTCAATGGCGCCGGTTCCCTCCAGTGAGTGCTCCAACACCTCCGCCAGGTGAGCCTCGGTTTCGCCATAGTGATCCGGGGTCCACCAAAGTTCAAGCTCCAGCGGATACCCAGGCCCGTAGCCTGCGTGCTCCAACGCCGTGAGGGCTTCGTCAAGATCGTACGGCGTGGTCTCATCCAGATGGAAGGGTACTCCCTCCGGAACCAAGGTGAACAGAGGCCAGTGCACTGCTCTGAAGACCCCATCGGCGATCATCTGCCGATCAATGGCCAACTCTATCGCCTGACGAACGAGGGGGTCATCGAACGGCGCCACAGTGGTGTTGAAGCAGAGCAGACGGATGTAAGGACCCGGCCCTTCATACACCTCGAAACTGGGATGACCGCGGAGATCCTCGTACCCCAGCGGATTTCGCCAATCCCAGGCCAGATCCACCTCTCCATCCTCCAATGCCTGTCGCAGGTTCTGCGAGGTGTCAAAGTGGCGCACCATGATCCACGGAGATTCCGCCATATCGCCGTAGTAGTCGAGGTTGGCCACGAGCTCTACGTGACTGCCGAATACCCAGTCACCTATGGAATAGTGCCCGAGGCCCCCGCACGTGCTCAGCGGATCCAACTCGTCCTCTGGGAAGCAGTTTGGGCTCACCGGCGCATAAGGCGGAGTTGTTAACGCCGACAGGAATCTGGACTGGGGCTCCCTCAGGACGAAACGCACGGTGTGGTCGTCCACCGCTTCCACGTAATCAACGAGGTCAGTCACCAGATAACCAGCGTTCCCGCCCAGCTCCATCGCCCGCTCGATGGACCAGACCACGGTCTCGGCCGTGAAGGGAGTGCCGCCGGGGAATTGCAGCCCCTCGCGCAGCTGGAAAGTATACTCGAAGCCGTCCTCGCTGATCACCCAACTTTCGGCCAGCCCCGCCTCCACCTCGGTCGTACCTGGGGCGTAGACGACCAGCGTGTCCATAGTATTGCGCAGGATCTCCCACTCCGTGAAGGCCCAGGCGTCGACCGGATCCAGAGTCTCCAGCGAGCCTACAGTGCCGATGACCAGCGGCCCCTCTATCGCTTTGGGAGCAGCCTTGAGCTCATAGGCGTAGTTGTAGACCCCCGCGCCATAGCCGATCCTGAAGTATCCGCGCTCTCCCCAACCCGTTCCCCAGGAGTTCCTGGCGATCCAGAAACGCTCTTCGTCATCGTAGCCCACGATGGTAATGGCGTGCCCACCCCGGAATGCGCCCCAGGCGTGGTCATAGACCCCTCCCCTGTAGCGCAGGAAGTCCTGGTAGACGTCCATCCCGGCCAGGATCGGCCCGTTCTCCACCAAGCTAAGCTTCATCTCTTTGGCAGAGGTCCGCTTCCGGATATCGGTAGTCCGTTCGAGACGATCCTCAACATCGTCGCAGTAGCCTTGGCACCCTATGTCCTGGGCAGCGTACCGCCAGCAGGCCTCGTCCGGCGTCCCACTGTCGAGCAGGAACTCAGCCGCCGGAAGTAGTTGCCAGCCCCTGTTGCAGCATTGTCCACAGCCACAGGCGAAGAGGAAACGCTCAGAGAGATCGGGCATCATGCTGGGGTCACCGGTGGCGATCTTCCACACGGCCTCGAAAACCCCCAGCGCCGCATGGGCAACGCAGGAGCCGCAGTGCCCCTGATTTCGGATGGGTGTCATCCAGTTCTCGCCCCGATGGTCTCGCCAATCGATGCTAGCAGGCAGCTCGACATCATCAGCGTCATGATCCGAGCTAGAGAGAGTGGAGTGATCGCTGGTGTCTCCGCACAGTGTCCTCTCTTGATCCTCCGTCAACCCAGACACACTCGTTGTGCCGGCCTCCCAGTCCAGCCCTTCAGCAGCGATGGCCTCGTTTATCTCCTCGACGACCTGCCTATCTTCGGACGCGCAGGTGAGGAGGTTCCACAGAATCCCCTGGAGGAACTCCATATCTCCGTCAGGCCCCACGAAGGCCACTGTACCCGCGCCGTTGTAGAGCACCACAGCCGCCTTCTCAGGCTGCTCGCCGTCGACGGCCAATACCTCCGCTTCCGGAGGCAGCCTGCCCGCATCTAGCAGGGCATCTTCCTGCCCAGAGGGGAGCTCTTCACCTATCACATATCCCGAGGTCGCGCAAGAGTCCCTCTCCACGATAATGCTTCCGGTGGAGCTGTAGTCCCAGTACTCATCCCTAGAGAGATCAGCCCCTGCGCCCTCCAACTCGGGGAACATGATCCCGGAGTAGAAGATGAAGCTACTTGCGCTGTCCGTCGCCACGATTTGCTTCCCGCCGGCCCACCATTCGAGTACATCATCCACCGCCGATGCTGCGGGGGCGTTGTCGGGGAGGATAAGAAAGTCGTACTCGGAGAGCATCCCGGCCTCTATGTCATGAGAGGTGATGATGTCCGCATCGAGGCCAGTTTCTCTCACCGCGCCGAGCGCGCCCTCGTAAGAGTTGCCCGCGGTCCCGTCGAGATAGTCGGGCGAGGTTGGCTCATCCAGGATGGCGATCCTGAGGGTCGATGCCCGGCGCGTGGGTGAGGATTCTACCGGAGGCGATGCAGCTGGAGTTGGGTTGGCCCCGAAGCCCCAGCTGCCCACGTAGCAGCCCCGAGAGAGGCAGTACCAGCCTGCGACGGCCAAGATCAGAACCACGATCACAACAACGGCTACACAGCCGCGAGTTTGGTCGCTCATCATCCTCCTCCAATGGCATCTGGCAGTCACCGCCAGCTGTTGTCATGGGCCGCTAGCTTTGCGGCATAGTTCATATCGAGGTGGCACGTCCGTGAAGCTACTGATGCACCGACGGTTGAGCACCTCGGCACGCTGAGCCCGGTGGTTGAGGGGGCGTCCAGGTCTTCGCGACGCAAACGCAGAGATGTGCGACGCTAATCAAGACCCTACGACTCCTTCAAGTGTCCCTCCAGTTCGCTGAGGATCTCACCAAGGGTACGAGCATCGGTGATCCGCGTCTCCACACCCGCATCGGCCAACACGTAGGAAGGCCCCTTTCCCTCCAGGCTCTCCTTGAGGAGAAGGACGTCCACCCCCTGGTCCACCAGCATCCTGGCCGCCTGGAGCCCCTTCTGCTTCTCGTCCGCTTGATAGGGGTTGACCACGATTTCCTGTCGCACCAAACTCGCGTCGTCCACCTTCAGCTCCATGAGCGCGAAATACGAAGCCTTGCCCAGATGCTCGCTGATGGTCCCTGAGGGGTCGCTGAGGGGCACGCCGTAGACGACGCTCGTCTTGAGCTGAGGTTCGTAGTGGATCACCACGCGCTCCACATTGCTCACCCCGTCTCTTATCGCTTCCTCCAACCCCTCGCTCAGGCGGTGCGCCTTGTCTAGACCTGACGTGCGCACGACGATGTCCACTTGAAGGAAGCGGTACCATCCGGAGTTGCGTCCCACCAACGATTTCACCTGGACCACCCCAGGGAACGACTCGACGATGGCCCGCACTTCACCCAGGGTCTCGGCATCAAGAGAGGCGTCCAACAGCACCTTCATGCCATCAGCAATAAGGTCCCAAGCAGACATGGCGATGAAGGGCAGGATCAACAGAGCTCCGATGCGGTCCACGCCGAACCCCAAGGCGCTAGCCGCAACGGAGGCGAAGACGATCAGTGACGATAGCACATCCGTCTGGTAATGACGCGCCTCTGCCATCAAGCTCGGCGAGTTGGCCGCCTTTCCCACCCTCATTTCGTAGCGACTCCAGACCAGCGGCACGATCACCGTCAGGCCAACGCCCAGGAGCATCCACCACTCCGCGGTCACCGGCGCCGCAGCCCTCCCAATCGCCTCCTTGGCGATCTCGTAGCCAGCCGCCAGGATGAGCAGAGCGATGACAATGGAGACCACGTTCTCCACCTTGTAGAGGCCAAAGGGGAAGGTCCTCGTCTTGCGCTTGGAGATCACGAGACCCACCAAGACCGCGAGGGACGCGAAGATGTCCACCGCTGAATCGGTAGCGCTGGCGGTCAGGGCCAGGCTGCCCGAGAGGGCAGCCAGGCCCAGCTTGAGGACAACCAACCCGATGTTGATAATGAGGGAGAAAACCCCCATCCTCTCCAGGGTTCCGTTCACGCAGTCTATCCTCTGACCATCTTGGTCCCGCACTTAGGGCAGGGTATCTCGTAGCACGGGCGGCCCGCTTGGTGGGGAACGGTGTGACCGCATGACGGGCACTTGCACACGCCCCCGGGACCAGCACCAGGCTTGGTGCCGCCCATACCTCCGCGGCCACCTCCCGTGCCGGGACCTTGGCCTCTCGGTCCTGTGCCATCTCCTCCAGGCATCTCCATCACCTCCTTACTACAATTGAATCAACCGGAAGCGACTCCAATAGCTCGCTATCATGTGAACCTTGAAGAAGTCATGGTCAACAGCCTGACACCGGGACCTTTGACCTGTCGGAAGGTCGCACCCTGGCCGATCAGTCTGAGCACTAGATCGATGTCAACCACCCTGGTCCCGGAGACGACGTCCACACCGTGGTCGAACAGAACTGGTGACAGAGGTGTGCTGGGGCCGAGGACCATGACAGAACTGTCAGGTCGGCAGAGGGACAGCAGATCATCCAGGGTATGATTGATCAGTGTCGTTCCGCTGATAGCCACCACGTCGGCCTGGGGGATGACATTGCTCGCCTCCTCCGCGAACAGCTCGCCCTCTGCGGGATGTCTCTCCAATACCCACAACTGATCCACCTTCTCCTTCAGCCGGGGCACAAAGGGAAAGCTGCCCACAATCGCCACCCTCTTTCCCAGGCCATGTTCGGCCAGCCATGCCTCAGCGTTCAGTTCCACACACCGTTCCTCATCAACATCCACAAGCGAGTTGATGGCCGCCACACCGATACCTGCCTCCAGTAGCTTCTCTGACCTGGCGTACTCTGCCAACTCGAGCGCAGTCAGCTCGTGCAGAGTCCCCACTCCTTGCACAGCCGCGTGTCCATGGGGATGTTGCTCGCTGTGGATGGATGAAGCCAGGCCGCAGTTCTTGCTCACCACCGCAGTCCAATGAACGCAGGTCCGCACCTCGCGCACTGATGCATCCGCCTCTAGCGACGCCAATAGATCGTCCAATACACTCATGATCACTTTCCGTCCTTCTAATCGTCCTCGCTGTACACCTCTACGAAACGGTCCAGCGTCTCTCTCATCTCCCCCAGTTCACCCACCCAGTCCCGGAGATACTCCTCTCCCTGACCAGTGATCCGATACACGCGGCGAGATGGTCCGGCCCCCTCGGTGTCCCAGTGGGAGGTGACCCAGCCCCAATCCTCCATCTCCCTCAGGCCACGGTAAACCACACTGGGATTGAGGGAATCGTCAGCCAGCCCCAGGCTCTTCATGCCCTCCATCAGTGCGTAGCCGTGTCCCTCCTTCCGTCGCAGGAGCAGGAGCAACGACGGCTGCACGAAGCTCTTCGTGCGGCGAGCATAGGTCGCCCCACCCGGACCTCTTCTCCTCCGCTTTCTGCCCTTACGCATACGCTGCCACCTCGGCTCCCGCTACATTCACCGGTGTATATATGCTATTAGCATATATAGTATAGCGGATTGTAGTTCATCGGTCAAGTACCACTCGGATGGTGCAGTCCTCGCGGTTGACACGCCCACCAAACCACACTATACTTACGCACGTCCCACTAGATATGGCATTGTGGCTTGCTTGTCCCACTACATTTGGGGCAGGGGATGGAAGAAGGAGGCATGTAGTGAAACTCACCTGTCTGCAAGAGAACCTGGCCAAAGGCATCTCCATCGTCGGCCGTGCGGTGAGCACGCGTGCCGTGCTGCCCGTTCTGAGCAACATCCTCCTGGCCACTGAAGAGGGCCGGCTGAAGCTGGCCGCTACGGACCTTTCCACCAGCATCACCTGCTGGATCGGTGCCAAGGTTGAGGAAGACGGGGAGATCACTATTCCCGCGCGCCTGCTGTCGGACTTCGTGAGCACGCTGCCGTCGGCCCAGATCCAGATGGAGCTCGTGACGCGGACCAAGAGTCTCCATCTCAAGTGTGCTCAGTTCGAGGCGGACATCCACGGCATCGATGCCCAAGATTTTCCCCTCATCCCGTCGGACGTGGACGATCACAAGATAGGCATTCCTCCCAGCGTCCTACGCCAGATGATAGAGCAGGTCACCCTGGCCGCCGCGCCGGCCGACGAGGGTCGACTGGTCCTGACCGGTACTCTGGCTGAGTTCCGGGAGTCAGAGCTGACTATGGTGGCCGCTGACGGCTTTCGTCTCTCGCTGCGCAAAGCGCAGTTAGAGGAGGCGGTCCCGGAACCGCTGTACGTGATCATCCCTGCTCGGGCCCTCCGTGAACTGGCACGCGTCAGCGTTGAGGAGGAAGAACCGGTAGAGATCATCGTCACGCCTAACCGAAACCAGGTCCTGTTCCGCTTGAGCAACATAGAGATCATCTCGCAGCTCATCGAGGGCAAGTTCCCAGACTACAACCAGATCATCCCCACCAGCTACGGCACGCGGGTCTTGATCAACACCCACGATCTGATGAGAGCCGTGAGGATTGCCGTCCTCTTCTCCAGGGATGTGGCCAACATCGTCCGGTTGGAGATCATCCCTGGACCCGATGAGGAAGCTGGTCGCCTGATTGTCGAATCTGCCGCTGAAGTGGGCCAGAACGTGGGCGAACTGGAGGCCACTGTGGAAGGCGAGCAGATGGAGATAGCCTTCAACGGTCGCTACATGATAGACATGCTCAATGTCATCGGCACGGAGCAGGTGATCTTGGAGGCGACCAACCCCTCCCGGCCAGGTATCCTCAAACCCGTCGGTGACGACAACCTGGTCTACGTGATCATGCCCATGCACATCAAGAAATAGTCGGCCGGGCTCACCCCCCCCTTGTCATAGAAGCGCCTCAGTCTCCTAAATGGCTGAGGCGTTCTCTCTTCTCCGCACAATGGCGCGCACCTTGCCCATGTCGATTCCTGGTTGGGCCAGGCTTTTCCGCCTGCGGATGTGTTGAATGTGCCCAGCCTTGCCCGCCTCCACCGTCTTGCCCACTTCGCTGCTCTGGCCTATAATGTGGTTCAGAGGCGCTAACATGGCTCTTGTCTGGATTTCGGTTCCTCAAACTCCAGCAGGTGTGCGGAGAGTCCGCAGGTATGTCTATCCCGGCGGATTGTAGCGCGCCTCCGGCCCCGCGCCGAATCGCTACGATCCGCCCCCACCTCTAGACCCACGCCCTTCGTGGGTCTAAGCGTTTATCCAGCCTCTATTGCGGACGTACCGCCAGTTGGAGCATCGCCAGGAGAGAGAGATGAGACCAGTAGATGAGCAGATCCCAATCTTGATGCAGGGGGTCGAATACGGCGACCCTCAGATGCAGGAGACCATGGAGGCCGCCCTGCGCGAGCGCCTGGCCGAGGGCAGGCCCCTGCGGGTCTACTGCGGCTACGACCCCACGTCCCCCGACCTCACGCTGGGCCACACGATCACCATGCGTAAGCTCCGCCAGTTCCAGGACCTGGGCCACGACGCCATCTTTCTCATCGGCGACTTCACCGGACTGGTTGGCGACCCCAGCGATAAGGAAGGGACCCGCCGCCAGCAGACGTCCGAAGAGATCGCTGAGAAAGCGCAAACGTACGTCGATCAAGCCTGCAAGATCCTGGACCCTGAGAAGATCATCATCCACCGCAACTCCGAGTGGCTCAGCAAGCTCACCTTCGTAGACCTGATCGAGATGGCCTCCCATTTCACCGTGCAGCAGTTCCTGGCGAGGGAGAACTTCGCCAACCGCTATGCCAAGGGAGATCCCATCTGGCTTCACGAGTTCTTGTATGCCTTGATGCAGGGGCGCGATGCGGTGGCTATGGAAACCGACGTACAGCTGGGTGGCACGGAGCAGCTGTTCAACCTACTGGTGGGACGCAAGCTCCAGGAGATCTTCGGGCAAAAACCACAGATCTGCCTGACCTTCCCCATCCTGGTGGGCACCGATGGCTATCTGCGAATGTCCAAGAGCACCGGGAACTACATCGGCATCGATGAACCCCCAACGGAGATGTACGGCAAGGTGATGAGTCTCCCAGACCACGTCATGCTGGACTACTTCACGCTGGTCACCCGCTACAAGCCGGACCAGATCTCCCCCATCCGCAAGGGACTGGCCGACGGCTCTCTGCACCCCAGAGACGTGAAGATGGAACTGGCACGGGAGATCGTCTCCATCTTCCACGGCGATGCTGGGGCGGAGGACGGGGAGCAGCACTTTCGCACCGTCTTCCAGGAGAGAGAGCTGCCGCCTGATATGCCGACCTACGCCCTCGAGGGCTCCGTGAACATCGTCGATCTCTTGGCCGCCAGCGGCCTCACCAAGAGCAAAGGTGAGGCAAGGCGACTGATCCAGCAAGGAGGAGTTCGCCTCGACGGGGAGAAGGTGGACAGCATAGACGAAGTCATCGCCGTGGATGAGGAGGCGGTGCTCCAGGTGGGCAAGAGGAAGTTCCTCAAACTGGTGCCACCATCTCGCGCTGAGGGGAGTCGATGAACCCAAATCGCCTCGCCCACGAGAGCAGCCCCTACCTGCTGCAGCACGCAAACAACCCCGTGGATTGGCACCCCTGGGGAGATGAGGCCCTTGAGAAGGCCAAGGCCGACGACAAGCCGGTCCTGCTGAGCATAGGATACTCCTCATGCCACTGGTGCCACGTCATGGCCCACGAATCCTTCGAGGACGAATCCATCGCTCAGCTGATGAACGAGCACTTCGTCAATATCAAAGTGGACAGAGAGGAGCGGCCCGACGTGGACGCCGTCTACATGCGAGCGGTGGTGGCCATGACGGGTAGAGGCGGCTGGCCTCTGACAGTATTCCTGACACCAGGGGGCCGACCGTTCTTCGGCGGCACCTACTTCCCACCTGAGAGCCGCCACGGACTCCCGGCCTTCCGGCAGGTCCTCCTTTCCGTGTCCAGGTCATACCAAGAGCGAAGGGACGATATCCTTCGCTCAGCCCAGGACATCGTGGCCCACATTGTAGACCAAGACCTATCGCCCATCGCCCCGGACGTGGAGCTCAGTCCCTCCATCCTGGACCAGGCGACGCGGAAGCTGACACAGCAGTTCGACGCCACCCACGGCGGTTTCGGCGGGGCGCCGAAGTTCCCTCAGGCGATGGTCCTCCATTTCCTGCTGCGCGAGAACTATCGAAGCGGGAACTCTCTCGCCCTGCGCGTCGTGGAGAGGACCCTGGAGAAGATGGCTCGCGGGGGCATCTACGACCAACTGGGCGGGGGCTTCCACCGCTACTCCGTGGATGAGAGATGGCTGGTGCCACACTTTGAGAAGATGCTCTATGACAACGCGTTGCTGAGCCGCGTCTTTGTGCGAGCCTATCACGCCACAGGCAAACCTCTTTACCGGCGCATAGCCCAGGAGACGTTGGACTACGTCGCCCGCGAGATGGCCTCACCGGACGGGGGTTTCTATTCCGCGCAGGATGCCGACAGCGAGGGAGAGGAGGGGAAGTTCTTCGTCTGGACTCCTGATGAGATTCAAGATGCCCTCGGTGACGAGGAGGGTGCGCTCGTCAACCAATACTTCGATGTGACCGAGGCAGGCAACTTCGAGGGGAAGAATGTGCTCAGCGTGCCCCGAGACCCTGACGTCGTGGCCCACCTGGCTGGCGTATCCATGGAGCACCTAGAGGAGGTTGTCTCCCGAGGGAGGCAGCGCCTGTTCGCCCTCAGGGAGGGCCGTGTCCATCCCTTTCGAGATGAAAAGGTGATCACCTCCTGGAACGGCCTCATGCTGGCCAGCTTCGCAGAGGCCGCTCGAGTGCTAGACGAGGAGCGATACCGGCAGGTCGCCATCCGCAATGCCGACTTCATCCTTGGGGAGTTGCGCCGGGATGGTCAACTGTATCGAATCCACTCGGCAGGAGGCTCCAAGATCAAGGCCCATCTGGAGGACTATGCCTGCCTGGCGGACGGCCTCTTGGCTCTGTACGAGGCGACGTTTGACGAGAGGTGGTTCCTGGAGGCCAGAGCCCTCGTGGACGACATGATTCCACGTTTCAAGGATTCCCAGGGCACCGGCTTCTACGATACCGACGGTGGCGAGGCGCTCATCACCAGACCGCGGAGTTGGGATGATAATCCCTTGCCCTCGGGTAATTCCATGGCGGCGGATGTGCTCCTACGCCTGGCTGCCCTCACCGGTGAAGGTCAGTACGAGCAGTTGGCCGAGGGGATCCTGACCGCCATGAGCAGCACCATGACTCAGCACCCGCTCGGCTTTGGCCATCTACTGTCCGCCTTGGACTTCTACCTGTCGGCGCCGGAGGAGATCGCCATCGTTGGCGACCCGGCCAGCGACGAAACCCGCGAGCTCCTGAAGGTAGTATACGGGACCTACCGGCCCGGCAAAGTCGTCGCGGTGGGCTTGCCTAACGACGATGGGGAGGAGGCTGTTCCTCTGCTCGCGGGAAGGCGCCAGCTTGATGGGCGGGCCACCGCCTACGTCTGCCAGCACTTTGCCTGCCAGGCGCCCGTTACGGATCCGGAGGAACTACGGGCGCAGGTGGAGTCGCGATGATCGTGCTCCGCGTCAGTCGAACGTGGCGCGCAGTATCAGTGGTTACCAACTAACGACCAGGCTTCGCGAAGCATTCTGTAGGAGCACCTGCCACTACGAAGCGCAGCGGAGTAGCTGTCGCGTGACGCACGCCCGGCCTTCCTGGCGGGGTCGTGGATCCCGCGGTCTGCCCAGCGTTCCTTGCGCAGCATCCCGCCCCGGGGCGAAGTGAAACGGAGCGGGGTTGGCGAGGCAACGCTTTGTCAGGTCTCGCTACAATGTTCCTAAGTAACGAAGTCCCTATCCCTTCGGCATGGGCTATGTTCAGGCAGATTCAAGAGCACGTTTTTTCCACTGTTCGACGTTTACACCCTTAACTAAGAGCCACAAACAAAGTAGCCCTTCCGCAACGAAGCCTGCCGCGAGACCCAGGGTACTGATTACTTCGTAGCCCGGGAAAAGGAAAAACTGAAAGAACCATACCAGCATGGCGAAACCATCAATGATCAGCAATATGCCCAAAATCCTGGGAAGGAAGCGCGACTTGAAAACCAGATAACCAAGAGGAAAAAGCCACAGGTTCAGAAGTAGCTGGGCGATCATGAACCCATTTTGGTATAAGTTGAGAGATAGCACTGCCAGAGCTTGCAGTTGATCTGCTTGGAATACTTTCAAGTAATCAGCACCGCTCAAAAGCAGAAGGGCAGCAAGTTCAGAAAGCATACTACTACACCATATAGCGACACCGCCCAGGTTTAATAGCACGAACAGCAGAGCGAGGTCTCTATTGACCGGTTTCAATACCACGTACAAAGCCCAGGCCGACAAGAAGAAAAAGACAGCAGTGAGCAGAAAGCTCACAAAACCGATAAGGAATAGCCACTCAGAAGTCGCAATATTACGGGCTATTGCTGCGAAATCTACGGATCCAACAGCTGAAGGGTGAACACCATTCTCAGCAAGGAAAAAAGTTACGAAGTGGGCAAGATACAGAACCCCTGCAATCCTTGCGGTCCTCTTGATTGAATTCCTCTTTGCTTCGGCAGTCATAGCCTTTTCTCCTTTTTGACTATTCCGAGATTGGTGAAGTCTGACATTTGCAGTATAGAGCCAAGTTCTTATCACCTGTGGGCGCGCATCCTGCGGGTCTTGCATGAAGTTGTGGCCATATTTCTGTGGTACGGGTTGTCATTTGCTATTATGTTCCTCAGTGATGACCGCTTTGCCACGGGCTTGTACTGACCCATTGGTTTCCATTGCAGGGTTTTCCATGTGACAGCCCCTAATACGTCCCCTCTGCGCAATCTTTGTGTGGTTGCCAAGTGAACTCATTCTATCACAGGCTTCACAAGAAGGCGAAGCATTCTGGACGAGGAGCGATACAGACGAATCGCGGTCAGCAATGCCGAGTTCCTCCTTCAGGAGCTGCGCCGGGACGGTCAGCCTTTCGCCGGCCGAGGAGATCGCCATCGTTGGCGACCCGGCCGCGGCAAGACCCGCGACCTCTTGAAGGTGCTGTATGGAGACCTACCGGCCCAGCAAAGTCGTCGCGGTGGGCTTGCCCAGCGACGATGGGGAGGAGGCCGTTCCTCTTCTCGCAGGAAGGCGGCGGCTCGATGAGCGGGCCACCGCCTACGTCTGCCAGCACTTCGCCTGCCAGCAGCCAGTTACGGAGCCGGAGGCGCTAGCGGTCGCCATGAAGAGGCGCTGAGTCGCGTGCGACTGCTGGGCCACCTTCAGACCGGTGGTTCCAGAGTTGACGATCCCTCAAACGTAGTGTCCTGCTCACGCCACACCCGAATCAGTGGCGAGCCTCCTCCAGTATCGCTTGGATAAGCGCCTCGCGCTGCGGACCCTCCCACGGAATCTCCCACTTCTCCCCAGGCAGTATTGTCACTGTAGCATCATACCCGGCGTCCACCAGCGCCTCACGGAACTCACCGGCCTTTTCGATGAAGGCTGGGTTGGCCAATTCCCCAAAGACGAGATGCATCCGAAGGCTCGGACCCCGGCCGATGAGGGCGAAGTAATCAGTCATCTCCCACAGTTCAGGGTCACTGTCCTTAAGCTCCTCGTAGAAGTCGTACTCCCCACCATAGGCGACGAATGTCTCCACGTCGGCACTGCCGCCGGCCGCCAGGCACTCCGTCTGCGGGAGTGGCCCTCCCCGGTTGGAGGCGAACTCCTCCCATTCCTGCTCCAGGTCGTCTCCCATCAAGACCGCCTCCAATCCTGCACTACCATGGCCAAACACCACTAATGACTCTGGATCACCCCCATAGTCAGCCGCCTTCTCCTGGGCAAGGCGAATTGCGCAAGCCCATGACTCGTAGACCTCGAGGAGCTCCGCTCCGTCGTTCTCGGCGCACTCGAAAAGCGTATGACACGTGGTACGCCTCTGCGGGACGAAGACCACCAAGCCCCGCCCGGCCAGCTCTTCGGCGAAAGACGAGTACAACGGGTTATCCTTGGTTTGGTAACCTCCGTGGTGGAGAACCACAACCGGCCAGGGCCCCGACTCAGTGGGCGCGTAAACGTCGATTCCCAGAACAGGTTCGTCGGGTTGCAGCAGCGTCACGTACTCGATGTCTTTGGTCACCTCCACTGAGTAGCTGGGCGTGGGTTGCACGAATGTCGACGTGGGTGAGCTCGTCGGCGCGACAGGCGTGGGAGTGGGTGCTGCTGCCGGGGCGCAGCCGAGCACCGCAATCAGCACAACCGTCAGTACGAGAACGGACTTCCTCATTCTGGCCTCCTCCTTCTTGCACTTCGCTGTCTAGGATTCTTGTCCGCCAAGAGATCCGCCGAGGGCACCGTTGCCGAATAGGAATAACACTCGCTCGTCTTTCCTCTGGTTCCACTGAGCGCCCTTCGACCTGTGCCACGCCCTTGGCTCTGCATGGCCATCCACAACAAAAGGGCCGCGAATGCTACTCGCGGCCGCCATTGTATCATCGATTAGGCGAAAGATGCAAGCGGCGTTGGTTCTCCCGGCGGCCGAAGAGTTCGACGTAAGACTCCGAGGAGTTGTCCTACACCTCCCAGTGGAGGTGAGGCATCGGGGGAGATCGGGAGCTTGAAGCCCGCTTTCCTGGTGCACCCGGGGCAGGACCTGCGGGGCGCGGTGCTCTCTGCCCTATCGAAGGTGCCAGACTTCGTGTACTGGGAGCAGTCCACGCCGTACGTGAAGGAGCTGGCGTCGGATGAGTCCTGTGATTACACGTATGGCGGTTCGGGGAACCACGTGATCATCGCCAGCAGGTACGCGGTGTGCAGCCCTGGGTACGACCACATCGAGGTCTTCGCGGGGGTGGACGAGTACGGGATCCCCACTTTCGGGGACGAGGTGGATTACCACGACGTGGACCTGATCGGGCACCGACTTCAGAAGGTGTACGACTACTCGTACGACACGGACGCGGAGTGCGACGACCGGGCGGTGGCTCAGCTGCGGAAGCACGACGCGGCGAAAAAGCGAGGCGAGATCGAGACGCTGCCCAACGTGGGGCTGCAACTGTTCGACGTGGTCACGGTGACGGATGCCAGGGCCGGGGTGTCTTCGCAGGTGTACCGGGTACGGGGCATCGAGGAGAGGTACGACACGACGAAGGAGCCGATGGTGTACGGGCAGAGGGTGGGGCTGGGGGGGAGGTGAGCGCGTGAGCGACCAGCGCTGGGCGGTCGCAAGCGGGGCGCTGGATCAGCGTGATGGATTGGATCATCGGCTAGCCGGTGAACCGCTCGTCGATGCCGCCCAATGGGCCGCGGTGGAGGTCCGTGAAGTAGGTCGGGTTGCCACCTGCAAGAATCTCTAGAATGTTGGGCCAAATCGCGTTCATCGCGAGTCTGATCAGGTCGAGTAGGTCATCCCCGTGTATCTGTCTCTTGCCGAGGAATTCGGCCCTCAGCACCGAGCTCTTGTGCAGTTCCGCTGTGCGGAACGCATCATCATACTCTTGAAGCTTGTCTGCATACGGCCGCAAGAATCTCCAGTGCCGGTTCTCATCGACAAATTCGAAGAACACGCTGGGTTTTGACTTTCTGCGAGATACTCTGTTCTCCAACCGTTCGCCGGTCTCTAGATGAAAGACGGAGTTCATGATTCGTTCCCAGAGGATGCGAGACTTTGCGATTAGTGACTGATCCAAGGAGAGGCGGGTGAGGAGCAGGTCGGGGTTGGCGAGAGGGTTTGCTCTGTTGTATCCGCGATGGTACACCAACCGGTCATACAGATTGAGGTCCACCTCGAGAACATAGTAGAGCTCAAGTTTGACGTCGAGCAAATCGTAGAGGACACGGTTGAGACGCTGAACAGGGTAGCGTCGGGAGCGGACATACCGGTTCAAGAAGTCCCGCATGGTCCACTGTCGGATGGGGAGGAGCTCCAGCAATCCCTCTCTCATGTCGGGGGGAAGGTGAGAGTATCGTTGCTGGAGGGCTTCTTCGAAGGTCTCCTCGAGGTCATCAACCCAGCTGCGGAGGTCATCTATGTTGATGGTGTTGATGGCAGACTCCTAAGAGGGCATTTCACTGTAGTTTTGCTGTCTGGTGTGATGCGGGAGTGATTGCGCGCGGAGCACGGCCCGCTGCAGCTGGTCCCAGCCCTGCAGAGTGTGCTCCTGCACGCAGCGCGACTGATCAACTACGGATGCTGAGCTAGCGACAGGCTGGGTCACATTTGAATGCCTGCCTTCGATGCTTTCTCCACCAAGTAGTTGACGAAAGCGGAGCAAGCGACGAGCATGAACTTCGCGTCTTCGAAATCTAGAGTGGGCTCCTTCAGCAAGGCATGGCGGATGCCTTCCTCTTGGCTCGAGTATCCGTACAGACTGCTGAATGCAGCCTTCAGTGCACCATGCAGCCCAATTGCATCCTCGACCACTTTCAGAGCCTGGCCCAACGTCGCCTTGCTATCACCTGTCATCAGCTGACAGAGTGCTTCGACGGCGAGGATGGATTCCTTCACTGAGTTCGTATAGTCAGGCGCTTCTCTGTCTGAGAGCTTAAGCAAGGCAGTCTGCAGATGGTTTCGAACAGGGCTCAACGAGTCGGGCACCTCTAAGGCGCTCTCGATCTCGGCAATCTCTTCTTCCGAGGTGATACGCGAGATCCGGCCGCCCACGAAACGAAAGGCGGACACCTCTCGCTTGAGCATGTCGTTGCAGGCCTGCATGAACGGGTCTGTCACCTCCCCATACTTGTCAGGGTAGTTCTGCGCGACGAACTCGACGAAGTTGTATGCCTCGTACCACTGACACTCGTGGAAGTCCTCTCTCACCAAGGTTAGGGCAATGTCCCACGGAGCAGGGAGTGTGTCAAGCGGCCGCTTGAAGTAGTCTCGCCATAGTCGTGGGAAGAGTATCCGCATAGGAGGGCTCTTGGACACGTCGTCATACCTCATCTGCGTCCAGATGCGCTCGGTCAAGACGTTCCAGAGCCCGATCCTCAAGTCGCTGTCCATGCTGTCGGTCTGCATGACACTCTTTGGTTTTGTGATACCGATTCTGTCGGAGAATGCGCTCATGGTGTCTCTTCCCGGTGCATCTTGTTGGCATCGAGCCAGGCAGGGACAAAGCGCCAGGCTGAGCGGAGGCTCTCGTGTTTCTCCGCGTAGTCAGGTTCGTGATGTCGCAGAAGCGCCCAGAACTCGCGCGAGTGATTCAGTCGCTCGGTGTGGCAGAGTTCGTGTAGCAGCACGTACCTGATCAGGTCTTCGGGGATGAAAAGCAGCTTCAAGTTGAGGCTAACGGTCCTGCGTCTCGAACAGCTCGCCCATCTGGTTCGCTGAGACTTGACGAGAACTCTGTTCAAGTTGAAGCTGCGCTCCTCAGCCAAACGCATGAGCCACTCTTTGACATGCTTGTGTGTCTTGCGGTTCAGCCATCGTCGAAGGGCGGCCTTACAGGCTTCGATGTCATTGGTATCGCCGAAGACCATCAGGCGGTTCCCTGGTCGTTCAACAGCAGTCACGCGTGGCGAATCCGTTGGCCTGTAATCAACCGCCCACTCCTCACCAATCCCCCTCAAGGCCACACGTTCGGGCCGCACCCCAGAAAGTTCCGGTTGGTAGAACTCGCGCTGAGTCTCAATCCGTTCGGCTGCCTTCTCAAGCCACCGTCGTTTCCTGTGCAGTAACTCGGGAATCCGGGCATGGTCGAACCCTTTCGGCACGACAACCACCAAGCCTTCGCGCAGCGACATCTTGAGCCGGGCGTGCCTAGCTCGGGAGCTTTCTTTGACCGTGTAGTCAGGTTTCGAGCTCAGCATTGCTCGTCATCACCTGTAAATCGAACCTTCTTCAGCAGCCGAATGCACCGGTCCACGAAATCGTTGTCGCTTCCGTGCAACTCCCGGCCCTTGAACTGGGTTGCGAGCACGATCGTGAACTCCCGGTAGAGTTCAGTGTCCATGTAGCTCTGCAAAAACCAGTTCTTGAAGCATTTCTCGGCTGCCTTGGCCACAATGGCCGTGGCCACCGCTAGGGCATCGGCGTCGGGGATTCCATCAACCCGCTTGGCGACTTCCAGAGCGATGGAGTCGACAATCGGGCGTTCAGCTTCTTGGATGACGTCCACGACTTGGCTCGAGAGGTCTTCAAGCTCCTTGAGCAAGGAGATACCCGCTAGTGTTCCGGCTCGTTTCTGCTCGATGATCCGCTTGGGCCTCTCGCTAAGAGGGCGGACGTCCTCATCCTCATCGAGACGAATCCTGATCTCGGCGTCGAGCATCGCCTCTATCTCGAGCGCCATAGCGCCTGGATTCATATCCTTGATCTTGGTGAGGTAGTTCTCGTCGAGCTTGTACGTTGGAAAGTCATCCTCAATCTGTTTGACGTCGACATGCTCCGTGATGAGTTGCCGGGTCTTGGCCCCGTCCTCCTCTGTTATCTCGAAGTGCTCTTTGGGATAGAACTTCTTCCGATAGAGCATGTACAACTTGCAGAGCCATGAGTAGTCCCCAATGAAGGGACGGAGGAACTCGTCAGGCTCCAGGGTCTCGTAAAGGATGCGGACGTCTCGGAACAGCCGCTCGAAGTCCTCCCTCTTCTCATCATCGTCGTTGAGCATGATTAGCGCCTGCATGGCGCTCTGGTGAGTACCGTCGCGGGGGATATTGGAGAACAGTCCAATGATCCGCTCCATGCGGTCCTTGAACATGTCGTGAAACTTCTGGAACGGGAAGGCAACGTCGCCCAGTTCGCTCTTGTCGTAGTTCAGGGCGTCGTTGAGATCCTCGAAGATGCCGAAGTAGTCCAGAATGAGGCCATGCTCCTTGATGAATCCCTCAGTCAGGCTCCCCTTCCTCTCATGTGTTGCGCCCACAAGCGTTCCTTTCTACTTGTTCGATTTGCCCCCCCTTTTGAGCACTGGCTTCATCCTGCCTACAACTCTGACGTCGCTACGGCTCTAATGAAATCCAGTAGCCGTTCGGCGGCCCCGATGCCCTGTTTGATCCTCTCGATGTCAGCCGCTTCTGGCATCTTTCCCTCATGCACGATCTTGTTTCGGAACTTGTTGAGGTGGATGCATGCACCTATGATGTCTTCGCCCTTCTGCCCATTTCCTTCGGGACCCCCAGGCATGCGCCGGTTCAGCCAATGGTTCAACTCGTCTTTGTCCAGCACGGACGGCAGGAGCTCGTTCAGATGGACACTCATACCTTTACGCTTTGCCCGCGAGATACCTCTTCTCTCACAGCGTTCCCTAACGAAGGGAAACAGCGCTACCTCAAGGGCTGACAGTGCTTCAACGGCGGCCACCCGATACTGACCCCTTTCAAAGTGCTGCTTGGCATTAGCCAGCAGGGTCTTGCTCAGAGTATAGTTGTCCTCTTTCCGCCGGATGTAGGCACGGACATCCTGCCATTTGATCTCGTCTAACTCGACACAATGATCGTAGAAGTGATCAGATCCGGGTATTAAGTGCATGATTCCAAAACCAACGCCTCTGTAGGCCTTTGTGGATTCACCAAGCTCATCTATCCATTTCGCACGCGCATAGCGGAGAAAGTCATTCACTTTCCTCTTAGCAATGGGTGTCGAATCCACCCAATATTGCTGCAGCTCGGCCCTGACATATGAGAGCATTCTATTGAGATACTCCTCTGTCAGCTGTTGGGCCACCTCTGCGAATTCTTCTTCGGTGACATGGTCTGCACTCCGCCCCTCAACGCGCATGACGACTCGGCTGCAAACAAGTGGACCAACAGGTCTGAACGACTCTTTGCCATCAGCGTCAAAGCCGTCAAATTCCAGGTCATCGTAGGCAACACATTGTGGATCCAGATTCAGAAAGACGGTCCCCCTTAGCTTTCCTTTTTCAAACGGAAAGATGAGATCATCTTGATCGCCGGGTACCCAAGCCTTGAGGGCGATTTTGGGAATCTCTAGATGTAGTTGAAGAGTGCGTTTCATCGTCCTCTCCCAATGTAGTTCTCCACTAGCTTCTTGGTGGGGTTCTACTTCGTCGAAGAGCTGGCGAAGCGCTGCGGCCACGATCCCCGCGCACCCAGCGACCTGTCCACTCATCGACAGCTGTGGAATACATGCCTATTCGTGTCCGGTTGCAGTTGTAGTAGTGTTCCCAGCAGCATTCATAGCAGCGCCCGTACTCCTGCCCCTGCTGGAAGTACCTGAGAACTCTCTTGCCCTTCTTGCGCCCCCTGGTCGTGGTCGCGGCTCTGGCGACGAAGGGGGTTCCAGCCGTCGTGGTGAGTTGCTGCGCGTCAGACGCATTCAGCTGCGTTCTCAGCCCATCGATGGCGAGGATCTGCTCGTCATGCAGCTGATGCAACTCAGTGCTGACATCTGTGCCTAGGGTGACCTCACCGGGCCTGCGGAACTTGGTACTCACCAGTGACGACAGATCGTCCTGCACCGTGTTGGCCAGCTCCTCAGGGGTGGAGAAGCTTCCGCGGAAGTATCCTTCGTCGAAGTCCTCCAGCCGTCGGATGAAGTCCTGTTGCCTGTCTTCTCTCTTTGTCGCCTGCTGGACGTAGATGAGAACGTCCTTCTCGCAGTTTCTTGCTTCCGAGAACTCCATCTCGGTGACCGATACCTCCTGGCCGGGTGGTATCGAGCCATACCGCGACCCGCATATGCCGATGTAGACGTCGCATTCCCTTACCATTTCCAGGCACGTCTCTCGAGGCGACTTGGGCCGGGCGCCAATGGTCTCCGCGCGGACAGCTTCAAACCGCATGCCGGAGGTGGCCTTCTCTACTGCGTCCCGTTCCAGCTGGAGATCTTCCATCGGGGAGCTAATGAAGATTCTGAGCTTGCTCATGGCCTAGTGTTGAAGTGCGTCTTCTGGGTTACAGCCGGCGAGCGCGGCAAGAGGCTCACTGTTAATCGGAATCCTCATCCATACGTCGGTCATCGTGGGCCTCGACCTCCTCCCTCTGCCGGTCGGACCGAATCCCTACGGCGCCCCGGGTAATTGAACCCGGGAAGACCGGCCACTCTCTTCTGGTGTATCGGGTCTCGGACATGCCACTGAAGGTGGGCAATTCTGCAAGTGCGACAGTCCAGCGACCCTCTTCTCGCAGGATTCCCTTCCTCGCTAGTCATCTACCGGCAGTCTCTGAGGACAGACGGGACGAGGCATGCGTCTCAGACGCTCATCGAAGTAGAGGCGAAGCCACTAGATGATAGCACAAAAGGAGAGGGAGGGCAAGCGGGGTTGCCCATTGTGGGGCGAGGCCCGGCTGCTGGGAGATCTGCTGTCGCTTTGAGCGGAACTGAACGTCCTGGATGTGTACGCCGTCGACGGCGAGCTGGAGGTGTGGGACTTCTACATCGGCGGCTATCAGGTGCTCCACAAGTGGCTCAAGGACCGCAAGAGGCGCACCCTCTCCTACGACGACGTCACCCACTACGGCAAGATCGTGGTGGCCCTCAAGGAGACCATGCGTCTCATGGTGGAGATTGACGAGGTGATCCCCTCCTGGCCTATTGAGTAGGTCTCTCCTCAGGTCTTGCGAACCGCGCTCGGAGGTTGCTGGTTTACCTTGCGTGTGCTATAATCGGCCTGCGGAGCCGAATAGACAACATGAAAGGTAACGCTGCTGTGCGAACACCGACTCTAGGACCAAACAGTGCAGATCTGCTCGTGCGCCTTAGCAGCGCGGACAAGGGGGTCTTCTCTATCGAAGATGCCCAAGCCATCACTGGCTGGGGTTACCACCGAACAGCGGACCTTGTCCGAAAACTGGCGCGCACGCGCTGGCTGGTGCGACTAGTCCCCGGCAAGTACCTCATCATCCCACTGGAGGCGGGGCTAGAAGGCTTCCCCATGTCCGACAGGTACGTCATCGCTCGCGAGGTGCTGGGCTCAGTGCCGTACTACATCTCGCACTACAGTGCCATGGAACTGCAGCAGATGACTACTCAACCGGTCAACACCGTCTTCGTCATAGTCCGCCGACAGCGCCGGAGCCGTATGATCGCCAGCGTGGAGTACCGCTTCGTGTACGCAAGCCCTGGATCGTTTTGGGGCTGGGAAGAGATATGGGCTACACCGCAAGAGCAGGTGCAGGTCAGCGATCTGGAGAGGACACTTCTCGACGGTGCGGCTCGCCCCGATCTGTGCGGTGGGATAGGCGAGGTAGGCAGGGGACTGTGGCTGCGCAGAGATGACCTCGACGAAGCTCGGCTGCTGGAGTACGCGAAGCGCCTGGATCACAAGGCCGCCGCAAGGCGCATAGGGTTCTTGCTGAAAACGCATGACCTGGGGCGACCGGAAACCTTGCGCATCCTTAAAGACTTCGGCAAGGCCGGCTATGACCCGCTTGACCCCACCTTGCCAGATGAGGGGCCGCACGACCCTGACTGGAGACTGCGCATCAATCTCGACCCCGAGGAACTGAAGGCCTCTGTATGGACGTGAGTCAATGATCCCGCAGTCTGAGGTGTTCAAGATTGCCCGTCAGGATAGAGTCGGCGAGCGAGTCATCGAGAAGGACTATGTCTTGAGCTGGGCCCTGATCGCTGTCGCGGAGAGCGAACTCAAAGATCACGTGGCTTTCAAAGGAGGTACGGCTCTCAAGAAGGTCTACTTTCCCGAGTATCGCTTCTCTGAAGACTTGGACTTCACCTTGCCCGGCAATCTGCCGCATGATGACCTTCTTGTCTCGCTTCAGGAACTGCTCCCGTCACTGCTGGGGAGAGTGAACCTTCGGGTGGAATTGAGCAGCGCGGACTTGAGCACGTTTGGCAGCACCACCGTTCAGGCCAGCTACATCGGCCCGCTCCAGGCGAGCATGGGGAGTCGCACCCTGAAGATGGACTTCACTCGCGGGGAGATGTTGGTGAACTCGCCGACATCGGAGGTGCTGAGGGCACCTTACAGCGACTACCCGAAGTCCGTGAGACTGCCTGCCTATACGCTTAACGAGATCTTGGCCGAGAAGCTTTGTGCTCTTATGGGTAGGACGGAACCTCGCGACCTGTACGACGTGTATTGGGTTCTGGAGGCTACGACGGTCGATCCCGTATTCTTGTCTCACGACTTTATGGCCAAGGCCGAGCACAAGGGGCACGACCCAGCTCGGCTCGATATGCTGCTCCAAGGAAAGGCGTCGAGGTTCGAGAGTCAATGGGACAAGCGGCTGGCCCAACAAGTCCAGGACCTGCCTCAGTTTGATCCAGTGATGCGGGCGGTGCGCCGTCACGTTCGACAGCTGGAGCTAGGCTAGGGCAGCCGGAATCACCAAACACCGATCACAGATCGGCATTCACGCTGGAACGCGACTGCATTCCTATGAACTTGAAGAAGCGGCTCCTCCATCGTTTAGGCTCAGTCTGGTTTCTGACGCCTACGGCAATCCGGTGATGATCTCCCGATATTCGGCCTCATCATCTGAGTTGAAGCTGCGTCAAATCCAAGGACTGGTTAGTAGGTGATCGAAAGCCCCTTCGCTAACTTCCACCAGGGACGGGCGAGAGCACGCAGAGAGTTTGCGATACTACTCTTTCTTCTCTTTGTAGACCGACACAAACCAAAGCACTCCAACCCCCGTGAAGAATATCCCTAAACCACTCATGACTTGAAAAATGATTGTCATTACTTCAGAGGCGCCCATATCATCCTCCATTTCGCTATGAGTTTGTGAACCATGGAAGCACCCAAAGCTTGCATATTCAAGAACTCCTCTGCATAATATCCCCTGCTGGGGTTCTCTGCAGATCAATTCAGCATTGTGCCAGAGTTCCGTTCCTTGAACAATTTCAGATTTCCGGAGATTCGTAATGACACAGTGGCCCAAGGGGCTGCTCGACCAAGTGCGCGCCTGTCCTGAGCTCGTCGAAGGAATGCAATTCGGCTCAAGCACTATGCCTGCCAGCAGCCGGTTGTCATAGCCAGCGACCTGGCGGCACAGCTGCGAGGGCGCCGGGATGGCTGGGACTTCCCCACCTGCGAGACCACTGCCCTTGTTCTCTCTCGATTAGGAGGATGGAATGGATAGACAGGAGTTAGCCGCAAAGTACGCCGCAGGGGAGAGAGACTTCAGGAACGCCGATCTGGTAGGATCCAAGCTCTCCGAAGTGAGGCTCAGTGGTGCCAACCTGAGCAGAGCCAACCTCAGTGAGAGCGACCTCTTCGGCGCCAATCTCTTCGGCGTCAACCTGAGCAGGGCCAATCTCAGCAAGGCCAACCTGCTCATGGCCAATCTGTACCGCGCCAACCTCAGCAGGGCCGATCTTCGGGGGGCCAACTTGAGCAGGGCCAATCTCTTCGAAGCCATCTTGAGCGGTGCCCTCCTCAATGATGCCAATCTGGGCTGGGCGCAGATCAACGCCTCGCTAGTCGTGGCTACCCTGTCGGAGGCCAATCTGGAAGGCAGCAACTTGAGAGGCGCCAAGTTGGAGGGCGCAGAGTTGACCGGAGCCAAACTGGAGGGAGCGGACCTGCGCAGTGCAGATTTGCGCGGTGCAGACCTCCGGGGCGCTGACCTGAGGGGGGCCATCCTCTCCGGTGCCAACCTGATGGAGGTTGACCTGACGGGCGCCGGTCTGCGGGGAGCGTCTCTCGAAGGCACCAACCTCACCCGATCTGACCTGACGGATGCCGATCTGAGCTGGACCAACCTGAACAGCGCGAATCTCGAAGGCGCCGCTCTTGACGGAGCAAGTTTGGGTTCCGCCCTTTGCGACGAGGCGACGACATGGCCAGAGGGTTTCGACCTCCCGGGGGACCTACGGTTCGTTACCAGCGGCACCCCCCCACAGAACGCCGTCTCCCCGCCTGAAGGCACCCCAGAGGGTTAGATAGAGGGATCGCGAGGCGTCGTCCCGACCAAGACAAAGGAACACTCATGGCAAGCCGCCTGCGCATCTTCATCAGCGCGGGACCAGACCTGGAGATCGAGCGGGAGGTTATCGGCAAGGCGATCGCCAGCCTCCCGATATCCCTGGGATGGGTGATCAAGTACACACCAATCCAAGGCGAGCCGTCGGACCCGGCGTCGTCGGCAGTGGAACTTTGCGACTTCTACGCACTGCTCCTGGGATTAGACATCACAGCTCCGGTCGGATCAGAACTGTACACGGCAAGGAAGACCGGTAAGAGCACAGCAGCCTTCCTGAAGGAGGGTCCCCGCACCTCCGCTGCCCGCGTCTTCGTGAAGCAGTCGGCAGTCAAGTGGAAGCCCTTCGGCAACGAGGAGAGTCTCAGGTCTCTATTGCAGAAGAGCATAGTTGACCAGATACTGAAGCGCCCCGAAGCCTACGGCATGACTATCGCCGATTGGGAGGCGCTATCCGCCCTCGCCGTGGAGCTGACTGAGGAGTCCTCCAAGCAACATGAAGCGATCACTCCTCTGTACGGGGGAGCTGGCAGCGATGCGGTCATCGTCTCCCCACTGAGGGACCTGCCGCCTGGAGGGGTGCCCATTGAGAAAGACCACGATTCATCCTGAGCTGCGGGGGCTGCTGCCCCGAACTCCCAACCTGTGACCTTTATTTCCGCAGACACCAGACTATGCACTTAGCCCATCTCTCCATCACCAACTTCCGCAACTACGTCCGCTGCGAGCTGGACTTCTCCAGCCCCATCACCATCGTACAGGGCGCCAATGCGCAGGGCAAGACTAACCTCCTGGAAGCGGTGTACTACCTGGCTGCCGCCGAGTCTCCCCGCGCCCGGAGTGACCGGGAGTTGATCAACTGGCTGGCCAACGAGGAGCAGCCGCCCTTCGCCCGCCTGGAGGGGAGGATAGAGGGCAGTGATGCCGTGCGGGAAGTGAGCATCGCACTCGTAAACGCCAGCGACAGGCTGCAAAAGGAGATCAGGGTCAACGGTGTGAAGCGGCGCACTCTGGATCTGGTGGGCCAGATGAAGGTTGTGCTCTTCATGCCCGAGGACATCGACCTCATCGCCGGTTCCCCCAAAGCCAGGCGCGGATATCTGGACAGCGCCATCTCACAGATGGAACGCCCCTATGCCCGCTCTCTACACGAGTACAACCGCGTGCTGCTGCAGAGAAACAGCCTCTTGCGGCAGCTGCGCGACCGCCCCAGCGGTACCCACCAACTGGATTTCTGGGACCAGCGCCTGATCGAGGAGGGAAGCCAACTCATAGCCAGTCGCCTGAATACAGTGGCCCAGCTCGATGAACTCGTCCAGGAGATCCACACCCGCCTTACAGGTGGTGAGGAGCGGCTGCGCTTGATCTACAGATGCAGCCTGCCTCTAGAGGGACCAGAAGGTCTCATCCAGTATCGCCAGCTGCCCCTGGGCGGAGCCAGCGGCGACGGGACCTCCCTTGCCGAGGCCCTACCGAGCAGCGCAGATGTGAGCACGGTCTTCCGGCAACAGTTAGCGGAACGGCAAAGGGAGGAGATAGACCGGGGCATGACTCTCGTGGGCCCACACCGCGACGACCTCCGCTTTCTGGTGGGCGGCGTGGACATGTGTACCTATGGGTCGAGGGGCCAGCAGCGCACCATCGCCGTGTCCTTGAAATTGGCCGAGATGGATCTCATCCGCTCCAGGACGGGGGAGGAGCCCATCCTCCTCCTGGACGACGTGATGTCGGAATTGGACGAGGACCGGCGACGATACCTGATGGCTGCCATGCACAGAGATCAGCAGGCCATCATCACTACTACCGACCTGCACTGCTTCACAGCATCGTTTCTGGAGCAAGCCACGGTGTGGGGTGTCCAGGACGGCCGCATAGGTCGGCTGGCCTAGAGGTCGCTCAACGGCCGCTTGGCAGGAATTCCCGGCCGGCGGGGGTATTCTGCCGGCGTGGGACTCACCTTCTGCGCCACCACCAGATGCCTGGCTGTCTCCACGCCCGGCAGCCAGACAGGTCTGATCTCCAAGAGTCGTCCGCCCAGTAGCTCCAGCGCCCTGCCCGCAGCGTCGACCTCGCCCTGGACATCACGCCCTTTCTGTGCTACGAAGATGCCGCCTACCTTGACCAGGGGCAGGGCGTACTCCGCCAACACCGACAGGTCGGCCACCGCACGGGCCAGGGCCACGTCGAAGAGCTCACGATAGTCAGGGCGCGATCCAAGATCCTCCGCCCGCCCGGTCAGCACCTCCACGTGTGACAGTTCCAATTCCCGCACCACATGCTCCAGGAAGCGGGCCTTCTTGCCCGTCGCTTCCAGCAACGTCAGCCGCATGAGGGGACGCACGATCTTCAGCGGCAATCCCGGAAAGCCAGCACCAGCACCAATGTCTATACATCGCGCGCCGGGCGAGAGCGGATCCAGAGCTTGAAGGCACGACAGCGAATCCAGGAAGTGCTTCACCTGCACCTCTTCACGCCCCGTGATAGAGGTGAGGTTGATCTTCTCGTTCCAGATGAGGAGCTGCTCATAGTAGAGCTGGAAGTCCTCCAGCTCTTGGGGGCTCAGTGCAAGCCCCCACTCCTTTGCTCCTGCCTCCAACAAATCCAACGTCTTCCTCTTGCCAGTCGCACCAACAGATCGCACAGCGAAAACTGCGTCCAAGGACATTGTAGCATACCGCCGACGCCACCAGCAAAGGTATGTCCGACCTTTGCCCTCCTCGGGCGACTATGATAAGATGGGCTGGCATGGATGAAACACTCAGTGGAGAACCAGCTATCGACGTCGACCAGGTGAGGGAATGGGCCCGCCAGGCAGGAGAGATCGCCCTTGGCTACTTCAACCGCGTCGAGGGCACACGTAAGGCAGATCGGTCACCGGTCAGCGACGCCGACCTCGAGATAGAAGATCTGCTTGCTGGTCTTATCAGCACCGCACATCCGGATCACGGGATCATCGGGGAGGAGGGGACCAACCAGATCCATGGTGAGTACATCTGGGCCGTAGATCCTCTCGACGGCACCCGCTCCTTCTTGAGCGGCCTCCCCGTGTGGGCCATCTCCATCGGCCTGCTATGGCGAGGCCAACCGTGGTTGGGCGTGGTCCACTTGCCGCTCCTGGATGAATGGTACTATAGCGCCAGCCCTGCCGCCGGCGCTTTCTGGAACGACCAACCTATCCACTGTCCCGTCCCGCAGGGATTGGACGAGGACAGTCTGCTGTGTGTCCCGGCTGACGTCCACCGTCGGTACAGCGTCAGCTTCCCCGGCGTCATGCGTGGGCTGGGCAGCGCGGCGGCTCATATCTGCTACGTAGCACGTGGCAACGCTACGGCGGTCTTTCTGGACAGGGCCCACCTGTGGGACATCGCAGCCGGCGCGGCAATCATCAAGGCAGCAGGCGGCACCCTGAGGTACCTTGAGGGCACCGGCGACGTGCTGGCGGGAGATCTGCTCGACCAGGGCACGCTCCTCAAGCCACTGCTGGGCGCCCATCCATCCGTCATCGATCAGCTCCCCGCCTACATCCAACCGATCCCATCAGCGAAGATACGCGTCCCTTGCTCGACCGACGCTCCTTGCACGCCGCCGTCGACGCCCTAGATCCCCTCACTACCCCGCGGGCCCGCCAAGCCCAGCCCCGCCTCAGCTAGAACTGGAACCATATGGGCTGTCGCAATGCTCCAGAGAGTGTCCTCCCCTCGGCAGGAGTCTCACCGACAAGGCGGTATTCGTTGCCCTGCTCCTCTCTTCAAGGGTATAATCCACCGCGCTGGAGGAGTAGCGGAAGGAGAAGCATCTGCCGTTTGATATCCGCAGGTAACGAAACCAAGGGGAGTCTTGATGATCGGCGCGTTTTTTGACCTCGTGGGCACCATATATTGCGGGGTCCCCTGGAGGGACATCAGCGACCGCCAGAAGGAACTGAAGCGAAATCGGTTCTGGGTCTGGGCATACCTGATCTGGCACATGGCCGGCTGGCCCCTGAATCTGGCGGGGCTGCTCAGCAAGAGACGCTGGTATTACTCCTGGGCCAGGGACATGTCCTGGCTCGTCCGCGGCCTTACCGTTGAGGAGGGGGACGAGCTCTTCGACTGGCTGGTCGAAGAGCGAATCAAGCCCAATCTGCGCACCGACATCATGGAGATCCTCAAGGATCACCAGTCTCAGGGACACGTGGTCGCGCTGGTCTCTGGCAGCCCCCAGCAACTGCTGGACGCCATAGCTTCTAGCCTGGGCATCGAGCACGCCTTGGGCACGCCTCTGGAGATCAAACAAGGACGATATACGGGTAAGATGGCTGGGCCCGTGACGATGAACGAGGGCAAGGCAGCGGCCCTACGGCGCTGGGCGGAGGAGAGTGAACTGGAGATCGATTGGAGGAACAGCTTCGCCTATGGTGACGGCCACGGGGATATCGATCTACTGGAGATGGTGGGCCATCCGGTGGCGGTGTATCCCGATGAGGGTTTGAGAGCGGCGGCCGAGGAGAGGGGCTGGAGAGCTATCGGCGACCGCGATCCAAACTCGTAGAGCCCGCCCGAGGCCCAACACATGCAGTGCCCCAGGCTTCTGTTGGGCCCCGCCTGGGGCACTTGTCGTCGATAGTGAAGGCTCTCCCCGCTCCTGGCGGTCGCTCGTAAGCAAGCTGCGGCGCAGACCGTCAGTCAGGCCCGGTAGCTTGCCAAGCCGGAGGCCTGCGATCGCTACCTCCCAGCTGACACCCAGCTGAGGCCTTGACAGGGCGGCCGCACGCAAGATATAATCCAGGTCGGCACCTCATGTACGTGCATGGGGTCGACGGCTACTATCCGCCTGTGCTGTGTCCCCTCAAGGGCGGGTTCTTGAAGGAGGTTGTGGCCATGGAGACCAGGGAAAGAATCCTGATCATCGAAGACAACGAAGACGTCGTCACTTTCCTCGTCGAGAACATTCTTCACCCCGGCGCTTATGAGACCCTTGTGTCCCGCGACGGCCAGGATGGCCTACGTCGTGCTCTGGAGGACCACCCCGATCTCATTCTCCTCGACCTGAACCTTCCGCGCATGACCGGCCTCGAGGTCCTCAAAGTCCTGCAGAAGAGAGGCTCCGACATACCGGTGATCCTGATGACCTTCTACGGCTCAGAAGAGATCGCTGTAGACGCCTTTCGTCTCGGCGTGAAGAACTACATCCAGAAGCCCTTCAAGTCTCAGGAAGTGTTGGCAGCTGTGGAAGGAGCCCTGGGAGAGGGCCGCCTGCGCCACGAAAAGGAGCAGTTGACCCAGGAGTTGATGCAGACCAACAGGCAACTCGAACAGCGGGTCCGCGAGCTGACCATGCTCTACGACATCACCGAGGCCATGACCAAGCTCATGGACCTGGAGACCCTGCTCTCCCGGCTGGTGGAGGCCGCGGCATTCATATGCAGAGCTGACGAAGGCATACTGTTTCTCATCGACGAAGAGACCAATGAGCTGTACCTGGGAGCTGCCAAGGGTGTAGGCGAGGAGTACGCCCGTGGGCTCCGTCTGAAGGTGGAAGACAGCCTCATAGGTCAGGTGGTACAGACTGGCGAACCGCTGCGTGTATCCAGCGCTGAGGATCGTCTGGAGCTGAAGGTCAAGACTGGCTACCTGGTCAGCTCACTTCTCTACGTTCCTCTCAAGCTGAGGGACGACATCTGGGGTGTGCTTGGAGTATCGAACCGCATCAACGACAGAGCCTTCACCTCCGCCGACGAACGCCGCCTGAGCAGTCTCGCCGATCACGCCGTGATCGCCCTCGACAATGCACGTCTCTACCAAGGTGAGCAGCGGCGGGCATTTCAACTCGCTACGACCAGTCATCTGAGCCAGAGGGTCACTTCCATTCTAGACGTTGACGGCCTGCTTTCGGAGGTCGTGGAACTCCTCAAGCAGAACCTCGGCTACTACTACTCACAGGTTTTGCTCCACGATGGCCCTGGATACCTGACCATGCGCAGCGGCAGCGGCGAAACGGGCGAGAGCATCACGGCAGACGGATTTCGGGTCCCTATTGATGATCGGACCATCGTGGGCTGGGTGGCGCATCACGGTCAGGCCCTATGCGCCAACGATGTGCAGCAGGAACCACTCTACCGTCCGCACGACCAGTTAGCTCAGACCAGGGCAGAACTGGGCGTCCCGCTCAGAGTAGGCGGCGAGGTCATCGGTGTCCTGGACATCCATAGCGACCAGAGAAACGCCTTCGATGAGGACGATCAGACCATCCTCCAGATGCTCGGTGACCAGATCGCTGTGGCCATCCAGAACGCCCTCTCTTATGAGCGCGCTAGCACACAGGCGGAGGAACTTGGCACCCTAACTCAGATCGCTCTCGCGATTGGCGCGGCACAAGACGCAGACGAGATACTCGCCAGAACGATAGGGGGCATCACAGAACTCCTCAATGTGGAAGCTGGCTCAGTGTTGCTCGTTGACGAGTCCACGAGAGAGTTGGAGTTCAAGATCACGCTGCACGGACGAACGGAGAAGGTCAGTCCCTACCGCCTGGAGATCGGGCAGGGCATAGCAGGTTGGGTGGCTGAGCGTGGGGAAGCTCTACTGGTAGACGACGTGAGCGAGGACCCGCGGCACGATCCCAGGATGGCCTCGGACATAGGCTTCGAGGCGCGGTCCATTCTCTGCGTCCCGCTCAGGGTGCACGACAGGGTCATCGGGGTGATCGAGGTTATCAACAAGTTGGGAAAGGGAGGCGACACGCGCTTTGGCGAGAGGGATTTGCAGATGCTGACCGCGATTGCCTCCGCAGCCGCTGTGGCCCTGGAGAACGCCAGACTGCGCCTGGCTGCTCCTGTCGAGCCCAGGGAGACCTTCAAGCACACCCTGGCCCTGATAGCTCAGAGCGCCCAAGAGCCCTTGAAGGCCTTCGCGACCAGTGTGTATGGCTTGAAAGCCGGATCACAGCGAGGCGACATCTCCTGCGCCGATGATACCCTGTCGCAGCTGCTCAGTTCCATGGAACCCCAGATCGAGCGGATGGCCTCAGTGACCCTGATCGTGAGCGAATTGACTGGCCCTGAGAGCACAGCCGAAGACTGGGCCAACCTCGAACAGAGACTCGCCAAGCTGAAGGCGAGATACACGACCTAGAACAGAGCCCCCTGCCATGAGAAGCCAGTTCGCGCTCCAGTGCCGCTCCCACGGCGACGCCTTGTTCCACAACACCACCGCTGCGTCTACCCCCAGGTTCCATCCTCCTGGCGAAGTGGTTTCTCCGGCCCGATGAAAGAGGCGTATCATGCATGGCGCTATCACTGACGTACCCGGCATCAAGGTAGGCCATCACACAGATCTGAAGGCGGCCACAGGCTGCACGGTTGTGCTATGTGAGAACGGCGCGACGGCTGGCGTGGAAGTGCGCGGCGCGGCGCCGGGGACTCGGGAGACAGACCTCCTTCGCCCCCTGCACCTTGTCCAAGAGATCCATGCCGTGCTGCTGGCAGGAGGTAGTGCCTTTGGGCTCGACGCCGCTGGGGGCGTGATGAGATATCTGGAAGAAAAGGGGCACGGCTTTGACGCAGGGGTCGCCAAAGTGCCCATCGTCCCTGCAGCCATACTCTTCGATCTGGCCCTCGGCGAGGCCGGAGTCAGGCCCGATGCCCAGATGGGTTATCAGGCCTGCCTGGCCGCCAGTGCTGGTCCTGTAGTTGAGGGCAACGTGGGAGCGGGCACCGGAGCCACCGTGGGAAAGCTCCTGGGCATGGGTCAGGCGATGAAGGGGGGCCTGGGCACTGCCAGCCAGACACTCGCCGACGGAGTGGTCGTAGGTGCCTTGGTAGCGGTCAACTCGCTGGGCGACATCGTGGACTGGCGCAGCGGCGAAATAGTGGCTGGGGCGCGTATGCCCGCGGGAGACTACCTGAACTCAGCAGAGGCCATCAAGGGCGACCTGGGGCGAACAGCGCTCGCCTTCACCAACACCACCATCGGCGTAGTGGCCACAAGTGCTCGTCTCACCAAGGAGGAAGCGAACAAGGTGGCTCAAATGGCGTACAGCGGCTATGCCTATGCCATCCGTCCCGCCAGTATGCTCGATGGCGACGCTCTGTTTGCCCTCTCCATAGGAGACCTGAGGGGTAATGTCAGCGCCATTGGCGCAGTAGGCGCCGAGGTGGTGGCCGAGGCCATCGTGCGAGCCGCAAAGCAGGCAGAGTCCCTGCACGGCGTGCCCGCACACAGAGACATACCGCGCAACGCGCAAGGTGGTTGACATCAGGGAGCAGGAGCGGCTATAGTCCTTGCTCCTGGTCATCGCGACTGAAGCGCGCACCATGCGGCAGTTGGGACCTGCACCCTTGGTCCTCTGAGTCGCGCCAAAGGAGCTCGTGGAGATGGAGACGCTGCAAACCAGGGAGAGAATCCTCGTGATTGAGGACAGCGAGGAGATCGCCGCATTCCTGAGAGATACCATTCTGACCCCTAGCGGCTATGAACCCCTGATTGCCAACACGGGACAGGAAGCCCTCCGCCTGGTGCTGGAGGACCCACCGGACCTCATCCTCCTGGACCTCAATCTGTCCCAGATGACAGGCATGCAGGTCCTTCAAGGCCTACGCGACACAGTCCCCGGCAGACCGGTCACCCTCATGGTTTTTGCTGGCTCCGCGGAACTCGCAGTGGAGGCCTTCCGCCTGGGTGCCCGGAACTACGTTCTGAAGCCCTTGAAGCCGCATGAGATGCTGAAGGCCATTGAAGACGGACTGCGCGAGACACGGCTTCGGCGAGAGAAGGAGCTGCTCACCGAGGAGTTGATGCGGTCCAACAGGCAGCTAGAGCGCCGGGTGCGCGAGCTGACCATGCTATACGGGATAACCCAGGCCATGACCAATCTCCTGGATCTGGAGACTCTCTTGTCCAGAGTGGTCGAAGCAGCGGTGTTCCTGACCAACGCCGACGAGGGCATGATTTTTCTCATAGATGAGGAGACGAACGATCTCTATCTGCGTGCCGCCAAAGGGGTGGGAGACAAGCGGGCCTCCCTGCTGCTTCTTCCAACTCGCGACAGCCTGATAGGGCAAGTGGTCAAGACCGGCCAGCCTCTCCGTATTGCCAGTTCCGATCCCCGCCTGGACTTCACCGTCAAGACGGGCTACATGGTCAATTCCCTCCTCTACGTCCCCTTGAAGTTCCGAGGGCACACAAAGGGCGTGCTGGGGGTGTCAAACCGCATCAGCGACAGAGGGTTCACGCGTACAGATCAGAGCCGGCTTGACCTCCTGGCGGATCATACCGTGATGGCTTTGGAGACCGCCAAGCTTCACGATGGGGCGACGGCTCGGGTGCCGGACGCCGTCGGGGAAGCAGTTGCCGAGCTGGCACAGTACGAGTACCAGACTCTGAAGGCCTTTGCCGCCGACACCTACGCCCTCAAGGCCAGCGCCGAGCGAGGAGCCATCACCTGCACCGACGACACGCTGACACGCCTGCTTCCTGCCATGGAACGCAAGATAGGGCAGATGGCCTCGGTCACGGAAATCCTGAACGGCTTGGCCTCTCCCGACACCTCGGACGAGGATCGCGAGGAACTGCAACGGAGACTACGGGCTTTGAAGGCAAGACACATCACCTAATGGGAACGGTCAAGGGACTCTAGGCATGGTTGAACAAAGCGATCCCAACGTCTTGGCTATTGACATCGGCAACACCAATATCGTGCTGGGCGTGTACAGAGGCGAAGAACTGACCGCCTATTGGAGGATGTCCACCTCCCCCCACCGGATGCCGGATGAGCTGGCAGTTCTCATCAACTGGTTCTTCGCGTACCGTGGCCTGTCATTCCAGGACATAGAAGACGGCATCATCTCCTGTGTCGTACCCCCGCTGCTCCCCGTGTTCCTGGAGTTGTTCGAGGATTACATGCACTTGAATCCGCTAGTGGTGGAACCCGGCACCAAAACCGGGATGCGCATCCTCTACGACAATCCCCAAGAAGTAGGAGCGGACCGCATCGTAAACGCGGTGGCCGCCAAGGCGCAGTATGGCACGCCTTTGATCGTCATAGACTTCGGAACGGCCACGACCTTCGACGCCATCTCCAAGGAAGGCGACTACCTGGGTGGGGCCATCGCACCGGGCATAGCCGTGGCCGGCGAGGCCCTGGTCCAACGCACGGCCAAGCTACCTCGCATCGAATTCGTGGTGCCTTCGCAAGCCATCGGGAAGAACACCATCAGCAGCATGCAGTCGGGAATCATGTACGGCTATGTGAGCCTGGTGGACGGCATGGTGGCGCGTCTGAAAGAGGAACTTGGAGGCGAAGCGCGCGTGGTGGCCACGGGCGGCCTGGCCGAACACATCGCTCGTTACACCCCGGCCATTGAGGCCGTAAACCGCAACCTCACGCTTGAGGGGCTCAAACTGCTATACGAGTTGAACAGATCGTAGAATCTGCGGCGCGCAGCGATCGGAACACGAACTACCTGAATGGCCTCCCGAACCACATACTGGTAGCCGATTCGTTCAAGCCTGCTGGCCGGCTGTCGCGCACCTCATTTGCCACCGCGCCTGTAACCCCCCTTGGCATCGTCGAGAGAGCAGTGCCCGCCGCTCTCCGATGGGGGAGTGAAGTCGACCACAGCCGCCCAGACTCAGGTGACTGCGACCCGGCTGCGATTGGCCGCCCCTCACAGCCCGAAGTCGTAGATCCCGTCCTCGATGGGCCAGCTCCGCCCGCACTTCCCACACAATAGGGCGGTCGCCGATTCGTCGAGTTCCTCATTTCCGCACTGCGGGCAGCGGAACACAGCTTCGCTGGTCGGACCCCCCTTCAGAGCGCGCGTCAGGAGGAACATACTGGGAGCAAGCTTGAGGGACGCCGTCGGGCCCTGGAGCAAGCCGTCTGCGCGGATCAACCAGGAATCAGGAACCAGTTTCTTGAGCAAGTTCAGACGCAACGAGGAGACCGCCAGCCCCTTCTCCAGCCGAAACTGCGCGCGCCTCAGCCCCTCCTCGATGTAGGAGGGATGGAAATTGTAGTGGAGAGGGCTGTACTCCACAGGCTCAGAGGAGAAGGGTCTCAGGCTGGAGCGGCCGAAGAGGTGGCGGATGACCTCCTTGAGGTTCCGCTTGTTGGCGTACTCCAGAACGTACCGCCCCTCTGGCCGGAGGATACGGTGGATCTCTCTGAAGGCGGCAGGGACATCGCTCACATGGTGCAGCACTCGCACCGTGAGGGCCACGTCGAAGGAGTTGGTGCAAAGGGGGAGATGGTAGACGTCGCCCACTATGAAGATGAATCGGCCGTCTGCACCGAGGCGCTGCCGGGCATCCTCTACCTGAGACCTGGCGGGGTCGAGGAGAATCACTCGCTCGTACCGGCCGTATAGGTCTGCCAGTCGCCCGAAGCCAGCCCCTATCTCCACCAGGCGGCCACCGGAGGTGGGGAGCATCTCCCTCAAGGCGATCCTCTCCACAGCATCCTCGTAGTCACGCCCGGGCCAGAAGCCGCCCTCGTAGTCGTAGCCCTGGTAGTCGCACAGTGGCCTGGTGGGCTCAGCCATGTTTCACGTGAAACAGTACTCCTCTACCGCCGGCACAGAGCCAGCACCCAAGGAAAGGGGTACATCACCCTCTCTACCCTGAAGTGTTCTGACAGCATCCTCAGAAACCGGGCCGCCGTCCACCGCTGAAGGTGCTCTGGGTCGTTGCCCCAGGCCCTGACGTTCTTGCCACGCAGAAAATTGGACAGCATGAAGAAAGGCTCGTTGGGCACACTGATCAAGCAGTGCCCGGCGCTCACACGACCCAACTCCTCCACAGCCAGCGTCGGCTCCGCCAGATGCTCAAGCACCTCCAGACACAGCACCAACTCAAAACTATCGCTGGCATAGGGCAGCCGCAGAATGTCTCCCATCTGGAAGAAGACCCCGGGCTCCTTGGCGCTTGCCTCGAGGAGCGCTGGCCAGTCGTAGTCCACACCCTGGAGGGGAAAACGGCCGTTCATCCCCAACAGTCTTTCGATGGTGAACCCCTCACCGCAACCCACATCTAGAATGCTGCGAGGCTCCAGATCCTCCACCACATCCCCCACGAGGCGGTGAAAATGCCAGATCAAGAAACGCTGCAGCGGATTCCGGCTCTCGTACTTCTGCGCATTTCCACGCCGGCTGTACTCCCTGCCGTTCACATCAGCCCCTGTGCCAACTGCTGATCATACCCTCCAACCCATCCAACCCTCATGCCAGCTCGCCCGCCACCTCCAGCTGATTCTCCCGAAAGCGCAGCCCTCGCTCGATCCTCTTGCCGATGGCAGGGTGACTCAACAACAGCAACTCGACCCAGGGCTCTGGGTCCACGTCGGCCAGGTTCTGATTCGCAAGCCTCACCATCGCCGATACGAACGCCTCAGGCTTCTTCGTAACCTTCAGGGCGTAGTCATCAGCCATTCCCTCCCGCCAACGGGAGAAGGCGTTACCCAGCGGTGTCGTCACCGCCATGAAAGCCCCCATCACCAGCCCTACCAGAGGCAATCCCGCCACGTCATCAGGGCCCGAGAACCCCAACATGGCCACGCCCCACTTCAACCCTAGATCTACCAGGTACAGTCCACCCAAAGTGAGGGCTGACTGAAGCAGCATTCCCCACCAGATGTCGTGCGCCACGTGGTGGCCCAGTTCGTGAGCCAGAATGGTCTCTATCTCATCATGCCCGTACTCGCCATACAGTGTGTCTCCCAGCACGATGCGCCGCGTATTGCCGAGACCCATGAGCATCGCATTGGCCGCGCTGGTCTTGCTGCTCAAGTCGATAGTGAACACACCCCGCACGCCAGTCTTTGCCCGCGCCGCGAGCCCCCGCAGCCGTGACTCCAGTTCCTCGTCCGAGAGAGGGGTGAGCTTGTAGAACAAGGGCACCAGGAGCACCGGCGCCAGATTGGCCAACACAACTGTAAGCAACAGCATGAAGATGGCGGCTGCCACCCACCATAGCTCGGGCACCACCCTCAGCAGATAGTACACCACCTCAACGACCGCCACCCCCAGAAGCAGACCGACCACACCACCCTTCACCTGGTCCCACAACCAACCCCGCAAGGTTTCACGGGACAAGCCGTATCGGTGAGGGAGCCTGTATCCCGCGTAGTACCCCAGGGGAAGCATCAACAGTGCATAGGCTACCGATACCACACCGAAATAGCCCGCCACAATCAGGACCGGCTGAGTGGTCCAGGAGGCCATCAGATCCCGCAACCCGGCTGCCAACCCACTCACCAGCAGCGCCGCGGCGAACCCCCCTCCCAAAGCCAACTCCGCCAGCAGCAGCCGATGCCTCGCCCTGGCGAAGCTCTTCGCCTCCTGTTGCCGTTCCCAATCGATGTCCTCCGGCGTCAGCACCCGCCTATTCTCCATGCCCTACCCGAAACCATCCATACCAAGATCGCCTGTCAAACCAACGTTGAGCCTGCTTGCAGTGCGCCAACAGAAGTGCTACACTCCTGACTCGCCCGTCATGATAACACAAAGGGTATGCTCGGTCAAATACCCTTTGTTGGCTGTGCCGTGTTGCGCACGCGGAGCAGAACATGGCCAAAGGAAATCGCCCCTTGGTCACGCTCACGACCGACTTCGGCACGGAGGATGGCAATGTCGGCGTGATGAAGGGAGTCATCCTGGGCATCAACCCTGATGCCCACATCGTCGACGTCACCCACGACATCCCTCCGCAGTCCATAACCGCTGCCGCCTATTTGTTGCGCCGGGCCCATGAGTACTTTCCTCGCGGCACAATACACTTGGTGGTCGTCGATCCTGGGGTGGGCAGCGAGCGCCGCCCCATCGCCGTCAGCACTTCTCGCGCCTCCTTCGTGGCACCCGACAACGGCGTCCTCAGCTACGTCCTTGACCATCTGGACTCCGTAGGCGATGAGCTGCACGTGGTCCACCTCAACGATGCCGCCTACTGGCTACCCAAGGTGAGCAACGTGTTCCACGGGCGGGACATCTTCGCACCGGTGGCTGCCCACCTATCCCTCGGCGTCCCCGTCGATGCACTGGGTCCGCCCATAGACGACCCGGTCCGGCTCCCCCCACCACATCTCGAACGCCACCCCGGCAAGGTCATTGGCCAGGTGATGCATGTGGACCATTTTGGAAACCTGTTGACCAACATACCTCGCTCACACCTCCACTCCCTGGGAGACGCGATCACCACCAGGGTGGGGCAAACCGAGATAAGGGGTCTCACCGCCACCTTTGCCCACGGTCGGACCGGCGAACCCATCGCCTACATCGACAGTTCCGACCACCTGGCTATCGCAGTCGTCAACGGAAGCGCGCGAGAGTTGCTCCCCTGCCGCATGGGGGAGCGGGTCGAGGTAGCGGCCAACCACGCGATGTATCGCTGCGACGGAGAGCCCTGTGACTGAGCGACTGATCTATCCCGAAGAAGTGGAGACCCTGGCCCGACGGTTTGGTGAGCCCCACCGAAAGACCTGCACTATGGACGTCACCCAAGCTACCTATGACGCCTGGACCCGCAAGATCACCACCGGCCCCGTAGCCTGCCGGGGTGAGGTGATCATGGTCATCGTACGTCCCAGCGGCAACGTACTACTCCATACCAAGGACTTCTATCCAACGGGTGTCTACCGCTTGCTCACCGGGCGGGTGCTGTGGCCCGATGACGTGGAACAGACCCTGCACCGCGAAGTCAGGGAAGAGACAAGTCTCGAGGTCAACGTGGAGCGGCTTCTTGGACTGATCGACTACCAGTTCCAGTGGAATGGCAAAGCACTGCCCTTCGTCTCCTACGTCTTCGAGTTGCACGAGATCGGCGGAGAGTTGCGTTGTATTGACACAGACGAAGGTATCACGGAATTCCGTGATACCACCATCAACGAGCTCTCGCGGGTCGCCAGGCAGCTGGAGCAGCTGGAGCCCCGGTGGCAGGATTGGGGGAACTTCAGGGCTGTGGCCCACTACATGGTCCAGACTCTGCTGCCTCGTTGAAGCATCCCCGCCACGCCTCAGCGGTCGTCTGTCCCTCTTGCCCCCACTCGACCCGCGAAGTGGTCCCACCCCCTTCCTTCCAGTCGAGCCTCACTTCCATCGGGAAGCACAACCCACCGACCTGCCTCCCTCTCCAGGATCTCGCCCACACAGGTGAGGTGCGTCCCCGTTTCCTCCTGGACCTCGGCCATCAGTTCTCCCTCTCGCCCTGAAGGCGCCGTCAGACATAACTCGTAGTCCTCACCACCTTCCAGAGCCAACGCCCACGCTGGACGCCCCAGTAGCTCAGTCGCCTCTCGCGTCGCGCCCGAGGTCGGTAGCCGATCCGCCCAGAGCCGCACTCCGACGCCGCTCTGCTCGCAGATGTGGCCGATGTCACTGCTCAGCCCATCGCTGAGGTCTATCATGGATGTGGCTACACCCCTCCTGGCGATGGCGCGGCCCTCTCGGACCCTCGGTCTGGGTGTGAGGTATGCTTGCACCACCTGCTCCTGCTCCTCCGCCACGATGCCTCCCCCCCGTCCGAGAAGTCCCAGCCCCGCCGCGGCCTCACCCAGCGAGCCAGTCACCAAGACCCGGTCGCCAGGCCGCGCGCCAGACCGCAGAAGCACTTCATCTCGGCTCACCCTTCCCAGCAGGAAGACATCAACCACTACCGGCCCACCGGTTCGCGACAGATTTCCCCCCACTATGTCTGCGCCGTGGCGGGCCGCTTCCTCCCGAAGGCCGTCGTATAGCCCCTCCACCCAGTGCACATCCAACTCCCCGGGTAGCGCCAGAGAGATCAGGAAGTGCTCTGGCGTCCCTCCCTTGGCCGCGATGTCACTGAGGTTGATGGCCGCTGCCCTCCGTCCCAACTGGTAGCCTGTGATGGACTCCCTCACGAAGTGGACACCCTCCACCTGAATATCGCAGGTAGCCAGTTGGTAGGTCTCCGCATCCAAGGCCAGAACGGCGACGTCATCTCCCACCCCTACTCGGACGTCGTCCCGATGAACAGGCAATCGCGCAGCGATCCGCTCAATCAGTGCAAACTCGCCCAGTTCGGATAACTTCACCGCCGCCGCCTTTCTCGTGGTGGTCGCTAGTCCCAGCCGTGCCTCAACCCTCCGCCCGCCGGCAAGAGATGATGAGGATCCCACCCTCGTCCCCACTGTGCCTGCTGATATCAACGCTCACGAAACCCGTCGCTTCCAGGGCACGCATGACGAACGCGGCGTCGGAGAACGGCGCGTCACCGTGCCCGAACTTGCCTCCCGCATGCTCATCCTCCGTGATCAAGAAACGGCCTCTGGAAGCCAGGACACGAAGGACTTCCGACAATCCACGCGCAGGATCAGCCCAGTGGTGGAGGGAGTTGATGGCCCACGCCACGGTCACCGAGTGTCCCGCGAGGGGCAGGTGGCTCGCATCGCCCTCAAGAAACTCCATGCGTGCGCGCTCAGCATGCGATGCGCTCAGGTCGGCGGCTATCCGCAACATGTTCGGGCTGGGATCGACTCCTATCGCTCGCCCCCGAGAAAGTCTCGCCGCCGCTTCCCGCACCGCCGGCCCACTGCCGCAGCCCACATCCAGCACTACGTCGCCCGGCTTCAACCCGGCCGACGCTACCGTAACGCGGTTGGTGGGATCGTCACCGTAGTTCCTAATGTACCGCTCTGCCGTCGCATCATCCATAATGCCCCGGTCGGCCCGTGACGGTCGTGAAGATGATCGTGGCTGTGACGATGGGCTCATTCTCTATCCCTCACCAAAGCTCCTCACAAGCGGGTGCAAAAAACCCGCATGCGTAGCACATGCGGGTCCACAGACGCGGGCCATGAACACCTCTGACCTACGCCGCTATGAGGCTCCTCGGGCAGGACTCGAACCTACAACCCGTCGGTTAACAGCCGACTGCTCTACCAATTGAGCTACCGAGGAACGATTCTCAAGCTATTATACTCTACCGTGGATAACCAGTCAAACTAGGCCAGATAGTCTCTCAGCTTGCGGCTCGACTTGGGATGCCGCAGCTTGCGCAGCGCCTTGGCCTCTATCTGGCGCACCCGCTCCCGTGTCACGCCGAAGATCCTCCCCACCTCCTCCAGCGTCCTCCCTTGTCCATCCTTGAGGCCGAAACGCAACTCCAAGACCCCTCGTTCCCGGGGACTCAGCGAGTCCAGCAGGTCCCTCATCTGCTCTCTCAGCAGCTCCCGCGAGGCGGTGTCTATGGGGCCAGGGATCGACTCGTCCTCTATGAAGTCCGCCAGAGAGCTATCCTCGCTCGGTCCGATGGGCATTTCCAGAGACATCGGCTCCTGAGAGATCCGTATGATGCGTCTCACTTTCGCCGCCGCTCTCCCCCACCTCCGCTGGACCACGCTGTCTAGCGTCTCCTGGTCGCCCCTCGCTCGGGCGATTTCCACCTTGTCGCTATCGGCCAGCAGGCCATCCATCTCCAGGGCGATCTCATCGGCAGACGGATCTCTGCCCAGCTCCTGTGTCAGCCGACGCGAGATGCGAAGCACCCGATTGATGTCCTCCACCACGTGGATAGGGATACGAATCGTCCGACCCTGGTCCGCGATGGCCCGTCCGATGCCCTGTCGTATCCACCACGTCGCGTAGGTACTGAACTTGAAGCCACGGCGGTAGTCGAACTTTTCCACCGCCCTGAGCAACCCGATGTTCCCTTCCTGGATCACATCCAGGAAAGAGATCCCCCGCCCAACGTATTGCTTGGCCACACTGACCACCAGACGCAGATTGGCCACGACCAGCACCTTTCGCGAGAAGGCGGCCAACTCATCAAGCGTCTGGAACGAGTCCATTACCGGGTCCTCATTGCCCTCAGCCACCGTCCGGCACTTCCTTACCGTGGGCAACCTACCACTCCGACGCAGATGGTTGAGTATGACTTCGGTCAAACAGCCGGGCAGAAGATAGAGGTCCAAACATAGGTCATGGATCCTGCTGGTCAACAGGTCCCATTTCCTCTCCAGTCCATCCTGGTCGAGAGACTGCCCCTCTCCATCTGATGAATCCAGCACCAGGGCCAGCTCATCCGTCTCGCCCAGATCCTCCTCACCGATGCTGCTGAGATAGGCCGCAAGATGCGATTCTTCAGAGGCCTGTACCACCTGCTCAGAAATGCTTTCGATCTCCACCACCAGCGCCCTGAGATCCAGAGCAGGGACCTGGAGTTCCTCACAGAGTTCCGTGATCTCCCTCCAATGTTCTCTCAGCTGCTCGTGTACCTTCAGGACAGTGTCCAGCCAAATATCTTGGCGACTGGCTCCTCCGACCTGCTCTCCGATCTCGTCAAGGTACCGAGGTGCCATCATCTTCATGCTGTGCCACTTCTCGTCCGATGGCGACAGCAGAGAGACGTGGCCGATCTCTCTCAGGTACATCCTCACCGGGTCGCTCGTCTCACTGCTCTCCAGTTCCAGCAAAGAGTCAATGGACACATCAACATCTTCCTCTCTGACCACAGAGGCATCATCCGTCGACGTATCCGCGAGCGCGCCGGCTTTCCCTGTCATCGGTTCTCCGTTGGACTCAGACGGATCTTCCGTGTCAGCCTCCGCAGCTCTCCCCTCTGAGTTCTCCTTCACGCCGTCCGTTATCCTCTCAAGGAGATCCGTCATCGTGGAACCTACAACCTGTCTTCAGCGTCATGCCACCATGGCTCCATGCTACCTCGCGCCTCTATGTGCCCACTCGCTCCTCTCTTGCCACTGCCTCTGCCGCTCCAGAATGCTCATCCTCAAGCTCTCCACCCGCTCCAGCAGTGCTGATTCGTCAGCGCCGCTCTCCTGCGCGTCCCGCAGCAGATTCTCCAACTCCAGCAGCTCCCTCCGGTCCCTCCTGTCCCGCAGCCTGGACACCGCCCGTTCTATCTCGCCCAGCACCTCCTCCTCCGGCAAGGATGGTGCTTCTACGACATCCCTGAGCACCGAGTCCAACCGTTCCTCGAGCACCGGGTCCAGACCAGCTCGAAACTCCTGAATGTCGAAGGTAGCCTGTCCCTCAAGGGAACTCTCAAGGGCGAGGAAGATGGACCGGTTCTCGATAGCAAGGAAATCGTCAGCGGTCAGGGTCCCAATCTCCCGGACCCCTTCAGGCGCCTTCAGCAGCAGCGCCAGGCAGTAGCTCTCCAGCGCGGGTGCAGTCTGGAAGCTAGGCGCCGGTTGACCATCTGTGGTCGGCGCCTCTCGCCGCCCTCGGCTCTTCGATCGAGTGAGTTCGGTGGCCAGGGTTCTCTCGTCGATTCTAACCAAGCGGGCAAGTTTCTGCAAATAGTGCGCCCGCTCGATCGCATCTTCAATCTCTCCCAGCAGCGGCAGCAACTGGCGCACGAGCCCAGACTTGCCCTCCGCCGATTGCAGATCCCGGCCTTCCTCGGCCACCTGGAAATAGTAGTCCATGAGCGGCAACGCTTCCCCCACCACGCGTCTCCACTGATCGGGATCCTCCCTGATGACATCATCAGGGTCCAGCCCCTCCGGCATGGTGATCACCTTGATGTTGGCATCCACATACTTCTTCAACCATATGTGCTGATAGGTCTCCCTAATCTCCGGACTCTGCCGGTGCTCCACACCGTAGTGCTTCTTCACCACCTCCAGACCCCTCAGACTGGCCTGCTCCCCAGCGGCGTCAGCGTCCATGGCCAGCGTGAAGCTCTTGGTCAGGCGCCTCAAGGCCCGGACCTGGCTCTCGGTCAGCGCTGTCCCCATGGAGGCCGCGACATTCTTGAAGCCGTGCTGATGCGCCATAAGCACATCCATATACCCCTCCACGATCACGGCCATGCCCTCCTCTCGGATGGCCTCCCTGGCAAGATGTATGCCATACAGAATGCTGCCCTTGTCAAAGAGGAGTGTCTGCGGCGTGTTAACGTACTTGGCGGGCGAGTCGTCCAAGGCGCGGCCACCAAAGCCCACCACACTGCCACTGCCGTCACGAATAGGGAACATCAACCGCCCCCGGAAACGATCGTAGTAGCCGCCGCCCTCCCGCTCCACGGTCAGGCCGGCGGCGAAGATATCCTCCTCTCCATACCCCTTCTGCGTCAGATGCTGGCTGAGCGCCTCCCATTCCGGCAGCGAATACCCCAACTGAAAGGTTCCCCACGTCTCCTCCATCATCTCTCGCTTCTCCAGATACTCGCGAGGCATCCGGGCCCGTGGCGATTGCAGAAGAAGATGGTGAAAGTACCGGGCAGCGGAGGAGTTGATCTCGCGCAGCAGACTATCGCGCTCATCTCGCTTCTTGTCTACCTCCGTGCGCGGCGCCAGAGATACCCCCGCTCTCTCCGCCAGGACGCGAAGCGCCTCTGAGAACTCGAGATTCTCCTTCTTCATCAGGAACGTGAAGACGTCTCCACCGGTGGCACACGCCCCGAAGCAGTACCAGCGCTGGTCCTCTGCGAACACAACGAAAGAAGGCGTGGTGTCAGCGTGAAAGGGGCATAGCCCCTTGTAGTTGCGCCCCGCCTTCTGCAAAGGGACGTACTGGGAGATGAACTCCACTACGTCCACTCTGTCTTTGATCTCGTCGACGACTCCCATGGCTGTGGACAACTGCCGCTACTTGGCGTAGTCTACCGCTCTGGTCTCACGGATTACCGTAACCTTGATCTGTCCAGGATACGCCAGATTCTCCTCCACCTTGCGCGCCACATCCTTTGACAGGCGCAAGATACCCAGGTCGTCGATCTTCTCAGGCTTGACCACGATCCTGATCTCCCGACCAGCCTGGATGGCATAGCACTCGCCGATCCCTTGGAAGGAACTGGCTACCTCCTCCAGCGCCTTGATGCGCTTGACGTAGCGCTCCAGACTCTCGCGACGCGCTCCAGGCCGCGCTCCAGAAATGGCGTCCGCGGCGGCCACCAGAACCGCCTCCACGCTGTGGGCCTCCTCCTCTCCGTGATGAGAGCCGACGATGTCAACTATAGCAGGCCCTTTTCCATAGCGCCGGACGATGTCCGCCCCAATAAGAGCGTGCGGACCCTCCACCTCGTGACTCACGGCTTTGCCTATGTCATGCAGTAGCCCCCCCTCTTTGGCTAGCTCGACGTCGGCACCCAACTCGGCAGCCATCATCCCCGCCAGGTGAGCGGTCTGCAGGGTATGCTCCAGCTGGTTCTGGCCATAGCTCGTCCTGTACTTCAACCTCCCCAATAGCTTCACCAACTCAGGGTGCATGCCCCTCACGCCAACATCGAAGACCGCTTTCTCTCCCTCCTCCTGGATGATGGACTCCACCTCTCCTTTCGACTTGGCCACTACCTGCTCGATCCTGCCGGGATGGATGCGCCCATCCACGATCAGCTTGGTCAGCGCCAATCGCGCGACCTCCCGTCTAACAGGATCGAAGCTGGAGATAGTCACCGCTTCCGGCGTGTCATCTACGATCAAGTCTACCCCTGCGGCCGCTTCCAAAGCTCGGATGTTACGGCCTCCCCGTCCGATGATGCGCCCCTTCAGCTCATCGCTGGGCAGTTCAACACTGGACACCGTGATCTCTGCCACCTCATCCGACGCATATCGCTGAATGGCCTCGCTGATGATCTTTCGTGCCTGCCGATTCGCCGTTTCCTTGGTTTCCTGCTCCACCTCGCGTATCACTCGGGCCATGTCCTGCCGGCTGTCCTCTTCAATGCCCTTGAGAAGAAGCTCCTTCGCCTCATCCCGCGTGAGGGAAGCCACGGCCTGCAACTCCTCATTCCGCTTGCCAACTAGCGCCTCAAGTTCGTCGTCTTTGTGCTTCAGCCTCGCCTCCTGGGAAGCCAGACTCCTCTCTCGTTTCTCGAGGGGCTCCACCCGACGCTCCAGCGCCTCCTGTCTTTCCTGGAGCCTCTCCTCCTGTTTCCGCGCCCTTCTGCGTCTCTGCTTCAAGTCCTGCTCGCCCTCGCGCAGGATGCTGAGACCCTCTTCCTTCGCTTCCAGCAGCATTTCCTTTTGCTTGGTCTCGGCCTCGGCCACGATCTGTTCTGCCTCTGACCGAGCCGCCTTGACCTTCGAGGTGCTCAGATACTGCCTCAGCACATAACCGCCCGCAAAGCCAGCAATAACACACGCCGCCAATCCCAATATAACTACACCAGGTTCCATTTCCCGCGTCACTCCTTTCCAGCGCTCTGCACAGCACGACCGCTAGCCACCCGCGCCCTCTTCCTCGCCTCTTTCGAGAAGAAGACGCGATATCGTCTCTGCTATCACATCGTACTCAAAGCCCCGTCGCCTCAGAAAGCCGTACATCTTATCGCGAAAGGTCTCACCGTCCAGATGAGCATACCTGTGCGCTCGCGGTACGGCCGCTTCATAGGCGCTCCGGTCCTCCTCCACGTCGGAGAGGACATCATCTATCAGTCCCTCGCTGATGCCTTTCTGGCGCAGTTCCTGCCGCAGAAGGCGTCGTCCTCGAGGCCTGAAGCTCTCACGGTTCTCGACCCAGTATTGTGCGAAAGCAGAATCGTCCACCAAACCGGCCGCCCTCAGGCGGTCGAGAACGGAATCGCTGACCTCAGGGGCAACTCCTTTGCCCATCAGATAACGTCGCACCTCAGCGCTGCTGCGAGGGCGATAGGCCAGGTACCCCAGGCTCTTGTCATAGCCCGTCTCCACCGAGTCACGCAACTGCAACTCCTCGATCTTCTCGTCGGAGAGCCTGTCCCCCCGATTCAACGTCGCGGCTTGCACAAGCCCCAGGCCGAAGCCGTACGCCCCATCAAGGTAGACGTTGACCCGGCTATTGTCCCGCTTCTGCACCTTGATTTCGGTGATTTGGCCTGCCACCTCTCACCCGCCAATACAAAAATAGCTGTGGCGCACAGCCACAGCCACGGTAAGCCTATCCACAGTGCCTACCCGACAATCAAGGGAGAAAGCTCTCAAGGCCGTCACTAGTACCTGACGACCTATCCCTCAACACCCTATTCTCTACGCACTGTCTTCCGCGGTGAGCTCCCGGGTCTCGACGCCAATGGCGAACGGTTGAGAACCTGTACTTGCAGTACCCCCACAACCTTGCGGGCAAGAAGCTCGCCGCCCACTGCGCTTCTTCCTCTTCCAAAAACAATCGCCGAGGGAAAGGAGCTTTCCTCCCTCTCTCACGAGAGTTGGTGAATCCGCACTTGTGGCTCTGTGCCTTCTTTAGGTGCCTTAGTCTTCTGCTGCCTCCGCCGACGGCTTTTCCAAGATCTCCGCCGAGCGGGCCTCCGCGTTTCCGCTCCTTTCGGCAGGTGGCTTAACCGGCCAGGGCACCGGCGCCAATCCGGCCGCTTCTCGAGCCTTGTCACTAATCTCTTGTGCTAACTCAGGGTTCTCCCGCAGGAAGGCCTTGGCATTCTCCCGGCCCTGTCCCAACCTTACGTCGCCGTAGGAGAAATAGGCCCCCCTCTTGTCAACGAGTTCCAAGTTCACTCCTACATCGATCAGGTCACCCACGCGCGAGATGCCCTCATCGTACATGATGTCGAACTCCGCGACCTTGAAGGGCGGGGCGACTTTGTTCTTCTTCACCCGTACCTTGGTCCGGTTGCCGATGACCTCGTTCCCGGACTTGATCGACTGCACTCTGCGAATGTCGAGTCGCACCGAGGCGTAGAACTTCAAGGCCCTTCCCCCGGGGGTGGTCTCGGGGTTGCCAAACAGGACGCCCACCTTCATCCGCAACTGGTTGGTGAAGATCACCGAGGTCTTCGACCTCTTGATGGCTCCCGTCAGCTTCCTGAGTGCCTGGGACATGAGCCGTGCCTGCAACGCCACATGGTGATCGCCCATTTCGCCTTCGATCTCGGCCCTAGGCACCAGTGCCGCCACCGAGTCAAGGACCACCACATCCACCGCCCCACTCCGCACCAGGGCTTCGGTAATCTCCAGCGCCTGCTCTCCCGTGTCGGGCTGAGAGACGAGCAGCTCGTCGATGTCCACGCCGCACAATGCGGCGTACGTGGGATCGAGGACATGCTCCACATCTATGAAGGCCGCAATACCTCCATCGCGCTGGGCCTCAGCTATGATGTGCTGACAGAGAGTGGTCTTCCCTGAGCCCTCGGGGCCGAATATCTCGGTCACCCGCCCTCTGGGTATCCCCCCGACCCCTAGTGCGATGTCCAGCCCGATGGAGCCCGTCGGTATGACCTCCACATCCATCCCAGTCGCTGACCCGAGCTTCATCACAGCCCCGTCACCATACCGCTTGGTTATCTGTGACAGGGTTATCTCCAGGGCCTTTCCACGACCGTTCTTCTCCTCCACGGGTGCTCCTTTCGGGTTTCTCCCATTATCTCAGTCTACTACAGAAGATGGCAATAGGCAAGTAAGTTAGAACGTCTGTTCTATCATACCACAGAAGGCCATTGTCTGCAAACTGTGATATACTCTGTGCGAAGGGGTCCACCATGCACCGGATCGAGCACTTCATACCAGCCAGAGAGACAAGCTCACAGATCCCTCTACAGCGGTTCCTGGATCCTCTTCCCCTGGACATCCTGGATCAGTATCTGAGCTGCTACACGGCGCCCGGCGAGCTAGCCATCGACCCCATGGCCCAAACACCGGCCCTGCCCATTGCAGCCACCAGGCTAGACACGAAGAGCATTATCAGCAACTTCAACCCCATCAATGCGCTGATGCTCCGGGGCATGCTCGCGCTCCCTGCTGCCCACGACATAGATGCCGCCACCATGCGCCTCGGAGACAGCCTGAAGAGAACAGTGCCTCTGCGGGACCACATCAACCAATTGTACGCCAGCACTTGTGGCAGCTGCTCGGGCCCCGTCATCGTGCAGCGCTTCGTCTGGGATGGTGACCAGAACAGACCTTTGGAGAAGTACTACCACTGCCCTCACTGTGCAGACGATGGGCATGCCCCCGTCGACGATTCCGACCTCGAGACGCTCGACGCCATGGAGAGCCAGGGAGTCCACTTCTGGTACCTGCTGGAAAGACTCGCCCAGCCTCATGACCCGGAACGCCGCCTGGCCGAGGAACTTCTCCAACTCTATACCCCCCGGAACCTGTATGCGCTCACCGACGTCTCCATGAAGATCGAAGCGCTCTTTGCGGATTCTCCGCTCCAGACAACACTCCACCTCATCCTTCTGTGGTGCCTTGATAGCTGCAGCAAGCTGGCGGAGGCTCCCCTTCCCAGGGCTACGGCCTTCAGGCTCCAGCCGCCCAGCAGGTTTGTGGAGCGCAATGTATGGCATGCCTTCGAGGAAGCATATCGTCACATCCGCCAGTTGGCGCCATCCGATCAGGTGGCCGTTTGCTCTGACCTGGAACGCCTGGTGGTAGAACGAGAGGCACAGGCGCTTGTGCTCAACGAACCACTACGCGACGTGGCCGACATGTTGCCCCCCTCCAGCGTGAGTCTGGTCATCAGTGCACCCCAGGCGTACTACAGACCTTTCTGGACGCTCTCCTTCATGTGGAGCGGCTGGTTGTGGGGCAGACAGAAAGCTGCGCTGTTGAAGCCCCTCTTGAGGCGGAAGACGATGGGCTGGTCGTGGTACCGGCGCACTCTGGCTACCGCCCTCAAGACCCTTCACCGACCCCTGAAGCCGCAGGGCAAGATGGTCTTCCTCCTCGAAAGCGCTGATCTCACCCACGTGACCAACGCCATTCTGGCCACCATCGGCGCGGCCTTCAACCTGGACCGGGTTCTCTATCAACCGCAGGACACCAGCCTCCCTCGCCATCCCATGCAGGGCGTTCCCGGGGCATACCGGCTCACCTTCTCCAAAGGCGTGGCCGACCAGCCGCAGTCGGGAGAACCATCCCCTGAGAGTCTGGCTCCGGCGCTCCTGCAGTCGGCACGCAGGGCGATCACAGAACTGCTCCGAGAGCGTGGGGAGGCCCTCCACCTCAGCTGGCTTCACAGCGCGGTGTATCAGCGCTGGGCTCGCGACGGCCTACTGCGAGAGGCTATGCTATTGGACAGGGAAATGTCAGCCGCCGACTATCTGCAGCAACAGCTGGAAACCTCATTGGAGGAGGGTCTGGAGACGCAAGCACTCGAACTGCTCCCAGAGGATCCAGACGACCCGGAAGCGCCCCAACTCTGGTGGCTGTTTGGGCAAGGGTATCCCCCTCGCCCTCTGGGAGACCGGCTGGAGGAGGCGGTGCGCGAGGCGCTGAGACAAGAAGCCGGCCTGGAGTTCGAGCAGCTCGAGGACAGCATCTACTCCCGCTTCCCAGGCCGCTTCACGCCTGGACCCGGCCTCCTCGAGAAGTGTATCCAGTCTTATGGAGTGCTCGATGAGGCTTCAGGCAAGTGGCGTCTGCATGCCGAAGATGATCGAGAGAATCTCCTCCAGGAGAGCGATGCCGCCCTGGTGCTCCTCACCAACCTGGGACGCCGGCTGGGTTACGAAGTCTGGAGCAGAGAAGACACGCTTCAGAAGGACCGGGTAAATGGTATCGACCGCTCCCCACGCCGACTTCCCAGGGGGACGCACCTCGCATGGGAACGGGGGGAGATGCCGAGCTACCTGTTCGCCATCAAGCAGACAGCCAGGTTGGGCGATATTCTGAGTGGGAGCGCCAAGGGTTGGGAAGAAGCCCAGCGATATATCGTGATCTGTGAACGTCGCCAGGAGTTGCTGCGCTTCAGGATGGAGACAGGGTTGCTCCTGCGCAGAGCCCTGGCCGACGGCGGCTGGCGGTTCATCAAGCTGAATCACCTGAGAGCGCTTTCCGTCAAGAGACAGCTGGATCGCCAGGATCTGACACACTTCGTGGGTCTGGAACCTCTGATCGAGCGCCCCGAAGCCCAGTTACCCCTCTTCTCCTGAAGGGGCATCCGCACAAGTGTAGAGGGGCGTTCTCCCAATGCCCACAGTCCGCGGGAGGGCGGTTCCAACAAGCAAAGCAGAATCTGCCCCGCAAGGGTGACACCGCGCAACAGGTACTCACGCACCAGAGGGTGCGGTCGTAGGATGCTGAGCAAGTGTGCCCCCTCTACGGCCCAAGATCTTGGATCTCCAACTCGTAGTTGAGCCAGGCCAACTCGGACCCCGCCTGCCCCCCCTTGCATGATAGGACAATGCCCGGCGCATCGCCCAGATTCTGCCAGGTCACGAGGTCATCAGAGGTCCACACACCCTCCCCATCGCAAATGCGCGATGATTGACCATCTGTATCCCAATCCATGAGCCACATAGCTACGGTGAGATCCTCGGACTCGGCCAGATCCACCACCAGGGTATCGCGACCCTGGAAGAGGTCTCCCGCCCGGTATTGAACCCTGCGACATCCGGGGCTGTCTGTACAACTCCAGCTATCGAGCACCGGCCCGCTCCAGGTCACAGAACCATCAGTGACGATCGGCGGTCCGTTCATGATTCGCTCCCCGTTAGCTGATACCCCGCCGTACCAGAAGACCACCCGGCAGTTGGAGCAGTCGGGCTCCGGTTCGGGACAATCCGCTTGAATGCAGTACGTGCTCAGGTAGCGAAGTGTGAGCGTAACTCGGCGCACCGCGCAGGACTGCGGCCCGGTGGGAGGGATCTGGAAGGGGTCACTCAGGGGCGACTCGATGCCATGGCCCAAGGGACCGTTGTAGGCGCTCACCTGGAACCTATAGACCTGTTCGCACGGTGGGTTCAAATCCGACTCCCGCAGTTTGGCGGTCTTGGCGGCAGCTCCTGTGTAGCCCACAAGGGAGCCATTCCGATATATCACGAACTTGTCTATCGCACTCGGGTCCCGGTTCCACTGCCAGCGGAGATAAGGGTCGCCGGCTATACGACCAAAGCCTAAGTGGTATGGCGCCGACAATTCCCGCTCAGGATAGCAAGTGCCGGGACAGATACGATACCACATCCTGAACCAGCCTCCCTCTTCGCCAGCCTGGGATGTAGCGTCCAGCGTCTCCCCAGTCCAATCTGGCTCAGCGTGGTCTCTGGTCACCTCCCCCAGGTAGATGGGCTCAGCATCGGCCGGGTCAAGAAAGGCATAGCAGTGTACCTCCACGCGTAAGGAGTCTCCGTACACCGGCACCGTCCGGCTGTTCTCCACTCCACCTAACTCCGCGGCGATCTCCCACCAGGCAGCCCCTTCAGGAGGCAGGAAGAGTTCATCCCCCCCAGGCACCCACTCCATCTCACCATCGCCCAGACGGACCAGACAGTACCCCGCGGAATATGGCTGGTCAACCGTGATGGCGATGGCCTCCACCTCCACCACGGCTCTCGGAGGGTCGGTGACCGGCGGGCCACCGTCCAGCGAAATCTGGGATACCTCTTCCCCATCGGAGGGTGGATCCTCCCCAGGTTGTGGCTCCTCCTCTGGCGGAGGCAACTCCTCCCCTGGCCCCTCCTCAACGTCTGGGGGCCGTTCAGTCACTGGCAAGTCCACTCCCGGCGGTGGTGACTCTTCCTCCTCAGGCGAGGCCAGATAGGGAACCATCAAGGTCTCACCTGGTACCAGTGGCGTCATGTGATCGAGCGCGGGGTTGCAGGCCAGGATCTCTTCCACCGTGACCTCGTATTCGGCAGCGATCTCCTCCAGCGTCTCTCCCTCTTGCACCTGGTGAGCTATCAGAAGAACCCCGGCGCACCCCTCTTGAGGCATCTCCGCGGCTATCTCCGGCCCCTCCACTGCGGAGACGGTCAGCGAGGCCTGGCCGGGAACGCCGGCCATGTTGTAGCCCCTGACCACGATGGTGTGATTGCCCAGCGTTTCGGGGACCCAGGTAGCCAGCAGCGGGAAGGGGTTCATGCCCCCGGGAAGAGCGGTGGCCTGGGAGATGACCATCTGCCCATCGACCCAAAGCTGCATCCGACCGATTCTGGAGGGATCATAGCCTGAGGCGAAGACCTGCACCGCCTGGCCGACGAAGACTTCATCGCCGTGGCTAGGGCTATCGATAAGGATCGCTGGCCCCTCCGCCGCTGCCACCGATGGCGCTATTAGCTGCGGCCGGTAGATGAGGACGCCTAAGACAGCTCCCAAACACACCACTAGGAGCACCAAGACAACGATCGCCGCTATCTTGACTTCCCTCATCTCAATTTCCTTTCTTCCCGCCTCAAATCACGGGGCGTTCGAGGAGCCATAGCGACCTCAACGGTTCAGCATCCGCAAAGGGCAACCTCGACCACCAACCTGCTATGAACGCCCTGTCAGAGATTGACGATAAACGAGCCCGGACCCCACTCGGACTCGTTCCCTCCTGGCGAATCGTCGGCGGCCCTTATCCAGTACTTGACCGTTACGGGCGTCGTGCTCACCGGACAATGGTTCAGCATGTTGGGGTCGTAGGTCACCACCCAGTTATTGCCGCTCCCGGAGAGATCGCCGCAGTACTCCTTGGGTTGGGTCATACCGCCGGACAGTGAACAGTACAGCTGCGCAGATCCGATCCCAGACGGGTCGGTAACCCGAGCGCTGATCTGAACCTGGTCGTTTTGGGAACAGTAAGCCGCCTGGGGGGAGTGGCTCACATTCTCGATAGTAGGCCCCTCGGAGTCCTCTGGTGGTTGTGTCACCTCCACAACCAGGCTCGCGGTATCCTCCCCTCCTGGCCCCCTCGCCAGCAGCGTGTAGGTCGTCGTCTCGCCGGGGCAACTCTCCCTGGAATCAGGGCTGGTCACGCCCTCACCGTCGAAGAATATCTCGGTAGGAGAGCCCTCCACTCGCCACTCGAACCTCACACACTCGCCCGTCGTGATCTGTTGCCGACTGACCTCAAAAGAGGCGATCCTCGGCGCAGGCGGCGTCGTGGCGGTGCCGGTCGGGGTGGAGGTTGGGGTGTCGGTCGGCAGGCTGGTCGTTGTGGGGGTAGCCACTGGCACGCCAGTGGAAGTGGGGCCCTCCGTCGGCTCGCCGGTGGCGGGAGGCTCCGCCGGCAGCGTCGGCGTTCCGCCTAAAATCAATTTCACATCAGCAGCCACTATCACTGTAACCGTCTCCGACACGCCCGAGGCCCCTTCCTGGTCGGTCGTGCGACACTGCAACGCGTACACCCCCGCCTGCGTAGCCTGGAAGGCGATGTCAGCGTGGAAGTAGGTCGCCTGAGGATCTGCTGTGTTGGCCGCTCGACCAGCGAAGACCCGATTCACCAGCAGCTCCACCTGTGCCACCCCCGCCTGGGCGAAGGCGTGACACAGAACAGGTATCTCGCCGGGGGAGACCTCGGTGCCGTCCCGCGGCGCGCCTACCCAGGCCCGAGGGCCGCTGGGGATCTCCTCCAGCGTCGTCGGCGCGCAAGCGGCCAGCAGAACTGACAAGGATATGGTGACCCCCAGCAGGATGATCGTAGCTCGCTTTATGCGCTTCATGTTGTGCACCACCCTCCAAAATACCTCGGAGGATTCGAACACCTCCGAGGTCTGTCACGCCCTCCTTGGGATCAAGCATCCGGCGGAGTGAGTTGGCTGCAGCGATAGCGCCGTGCCAAGAGACGGGCGGGGCGCCGCCCAGAGGACTGCGCCCCGCATCACGACTCAGCGTCTGCTTAGACTATGGCCCGCTAAGGCGTCACCTCCAGATGCACCTTCACGAAAGCCAAGGCGTCCCAAGGCGGCGTGCTGGTGAAGGGGCTACGTGTGAACAACCAGATGTCCCCTGTCGCTACCTCCGCCGGGGTAAGAGTCCTCGTCCCAAGCAGGAGTAGCGAATAGGAGGGCCCCGGATCCCAGTCCACCGCTGCTAGGCCGAAGGTCAGGTTGTCCGTGGCATCCAATTCCACGGTTACACTGGCGTCACCGAGGTGCATCATGTCGTTGAGGGGCGCCACGCTGCCGCTCGTCATGTACGGTGGTCCCCAAATGGGGTCCCTCTCGATCGACTGCCCATTGGCGAATAGCCACATGTGAAAGTTTGGAACCTTACAGTCATCGCACGGAGGATACGACGGACAGGGGTCCAGCAGGATGCACCCAGTCAATAGCTCCTCGAAAGTGACCACCACGGTGGTTGGACAGGGCGGCCCCGTATAGGTCAGAACGTTGCTGGGGTCCGACTCCACCCCCACCCCGGGAGGTCCCCTGTAGGCGGTCAGGTGATAGTTCCACTCCTCCCCGCAGGGCGGGTCGAAATACGCCGCAGGCAACACCATGGCGCGAGCGGACGGATCAGGATCTTCGAACAGCATGGTGTCGTTGCGGTAGAGCCTGAATCCGTCTATGGTCGCCTCATCCCCCGTCCAGTCCCATGCCAAAGCATCTAGGATTGGGCAAGGGGGGCAACCTAGAGGGGGACCACACGGACAGCCGGTCGTTTGGGCCAGATTCTCAGGGGCAGGGGGCACAGGCCTGGGCTCGCATGGATAGTCAGGGCAGATACGATACACCACTCTGAACCATCGTCCGTCGTCGGCCAGAGCCGTGACCTCTATCTCCTCGCCCGTCCACTCCGCGTCGCCGTGCTCCCTGACGAAGTGCCCCAGGGACCAGCCGTTGATCCCAACCCAGCCGAAGCATTCCACCTCGACTCGGAAGATGTCTCCGCTGACGGGCACCGGGACGCTATTCATGCCAGCCAACTCCGCCTGGATGTCCCAGTAATTGCCCGCAACTGGCGCAAAGGAGCCTGTTTCGGGGACCTGCTCCATGTCGGCATCGGCCAGCCAGACCATGCAGTACAGGTTGTCATAGGCCTGATCTGCCTCAAGCTCCAGGGCCTCGAACCCCAGGGTCACCGTAGGCACTGGATCTGGAGGATCGGGGGGCTCAGGTCCCGCGGGTGGTTCCTCCACCTCGGGTGGAGCCTCCTCGCCTGGCGGTGGCTCCTCCTCTGGGGGAGGCATCTCCTCGCCAGGCAGCTCCTCCTCCGGCGGCACATCCGGTGGTATCTCAACGGGCGGCGGCTCGAAATCTGCCGGCGGCCCTTCCTCCTCGGCAGTGATGACCACCGGGATGTGGAGCACATCACCCGCCGTCAGCGCCGCCGCCGGATCAAGCCCCGGGTTGCAGGCCAGTATCTGCTCCGGCGTAAGCTCATATCCGGAGGCGATGCCCTCCAAAGTCTCGCCCATCTGTACCTCGTGGTCGAAGAGGTCCACGCCCTCGCACCCTGAGGGTATCTCGGGCGGCACCGCCTGCACCACGTTCAGGGCAACCGAGGCCTGGCCGGAGACATCATTGGTGTTGTAGCCCCTGACCACGATGGTGTGATTCCCTGGAGTCTCGGGCACCCAGATCGCCAGCAGCGGGAAGGGGTTCGTCCCTTCGGGCAGGGCACTGGCCTGCGACTGGATTAACCTCCCATCAACCCATAGCTCCATGCGGGCGATCTTCCCCGGGTCCCTCCCCGTGGCGAAGACCTGCACCAATTCGCCCACGGTGACCTCGTCGCCGTGGCTGGGGCTATCAATCAGGATCATCGGCCCCGCTTCCTCCGCTTCTGCGGTGGGCACCATGAAGTAGTAGTAGGCCAGCGCGCCCACCGCCGCCACGACGCAGCAAAGAACGACGAGCACGACCACCCCGATGGTTATCGTTCTACTGCTCATCAGAGTTCTCCTTTCATCCTCCCTCGAGTCGCTACTGGACTCAAAGTCAAGTCAGCCCTTCTACCATGGTGACGACTCACCCGATTCCCTGCTGGATGGTGATGGTTCCCGGGCCCCACCACGATGTGTTGAGATTAGGCGAGTCATCTGTGGCCATGATCTCGAACTTGATGATTCCGGCGTAGAAGTCCTCGGGAGGCGTGTACCTGATGACCCAGACGTTTCCACCAGACCTGGTGAAGTTGCCGTACATCTCTCGCTGTGGTTCTGGCTCACCCCTGCTAGGGGGAGCCGTATGGTAAAGCTGTACGTTCCTGACCCCCGATCCATCCGTCACCGTTGCCTCGATATCCAGGTATCTATCGTCCGCAGCGCAATACTTCCCCACGCAGACGACACGCAACTGAGGCTGCGGCTCTACATTTGTGATTATCGGTCCCGTCGTGTCTTCTGGCGGCTGGATGACCACCACGGTGAGGGTGGCCCTGTCGGCGACCTGGTCGTTGAGCTCGGCCCTCAGTTCGAACTCCTTGGTTGCCGGGGGGCACCTGTCCCTGGAGTCGGGACTGGTCACGCCCTCGTCGTCGAAGAAAATGGCGCTAGCCGGTCCCTCAACCGTCCAGTTGAACCTCACACAATCACCAAGCGCAATCTGGCTGCGGCTGACCTCGAAAACGACTATCCTGATCGGCACCGGGGTCCCTGTGGGCGACCGCGGCGTGGAGGTAGGTGGTATGCGCGTAGATGTCGGCGGTATGGGTGTGGATGTGGGAGGCACCCGCGTCCCCGTGGGAGTCGGTGGTGCGGTAGTTGGTGTCGGCGGTTCCTCCGTCGAGGTCGGCGTGGCTGTGGCGATCTCCTCCCCGGGAGTGGTTGGTGTGGGCTCCTCTCCGGTCACTCTCACGGTCACCGGATCGGACTGAACCATCCCGCCGTCACCGTCGTAGGTACGGCAATGCAGCACATAGCTCCCTGGACCCGTGGTCTCGAAACTCAGGCTGACGGTGAAGTACTCGTTCGCCGCATCGGGATTGGCGGCCCGATTGGCGAAGGCGCCATTCACGAATAACTCGATCTGGCTCACCCCCCCGCGGGCGAAGGCGTGGCACATGGCCGCAACCTCGCCGATGGGCACCTCGCTCCCGTCCGGTGGCCCTCCGACCCATGCTCTGGGGCCACCTTCCACCAGCTGGCTGCCCGTCTGCCCGCACGAGGCCAGCACCAGGGTGGCTAGCAGCAGGAGGGACGCCAAAGCGACTCTGAAGCGTCGATAGCTCCTCATGATCTCTTCCTCCTTCAACCCGCTTCGACAGAGGACTGCTCGACGAAACTACGAAACGATAGCCAGAAACCCTGGCCATTCTGTAGGGGAAACACGACCGGGCGCAGGACGGCTTGTCTTTCTTCCTCCCTTCTCCCACGCACCCCATCGCAGCAGGCACAGGAGAGAGTCAGCATCCGTCCTGTCGATTTAGGAGACTATACCACAAGGCCAGTAGACTGTCAAGAACGCGCCCGATGGGATCACCAATCCCGTCGGACCTCATGTGCCGCTCTGCTCGGTTCCCGAGAGCCCCTCCCCAAACTGCCTCAAGGCGACTACCTGGGCGGCGCTGGGCCTGAGAAAGGGGCGGGCCCGACAGATCGTGGCCCACGCCTCATCGAGTGTCAGTCCCGTGCTCACCAGGTAGGCCGCCGCCGTTACAGCCGCGCGGCCCACACCGGCCATACAATGCACGTACACGCCGCGGCCCTCGGCCAGCGCGTCGCCTATGAAGGCGCTCGCCTTCAGAAGCTGCTCCTGAGTCGGTGGCGCATCGTCGGTGGTGGGCAGCCAGAGATGCTTCTCCAGTGCGACGCCAAGGGCCTCGTCATCTGCCTCCCGCCGCAGACTGAGACTCGCGCTGATCCCCAGATTTGCCAAACGTCTGAGCCCGCGGCGGTAGTGCTGTCCGCCCACGTAGAGGTTGGGCGCGATGCGGCTGGTCGCGGGCGGAGACATGCCCGTCAGAAAGCGCAGCGCGTGGTCTTTCGCCCAAAGGGCTGTAACCCTCAAACCCTGCTGGCGCAGGCGGCTACTGAGGATTCTCAGTCCTTTGAGGAGTTTGTGCATAGGAGACTACTGATGGGGGTAGGCTCTCCTACCCCACACTGCCTTCCACAAGGAATGCCACCTTGACGTCGACCCTGTACTCTGAAACCTTGCCATCCTTGACCACGACGTTTTGGCCGACGACATCGGCGCCGACGATGCCTCGCAGCGACTCTGCCGCCTTGTTGATTGCGTTTGCAGTGGCCTCTTCCCAGCTATTGGGGGAAGTTCCTACGAGCTCGATTACCTTCAAGACCGACATCGATACACCTCCTTGTTGGGTCCACTCACGGACACTGCCTCAGTCGATTGAATACCTCTGCCGGCTAGCCAGGTTGCTGCCCTCCCTACTCCACGGGGTTGCCGCAGTTGGGGCAGAACTGGGAACCTGCCGGGACGTCCATCTTGCAGTTGGCGCAGATCATGGACTGCCCAATCTTGGCCCCGCAATGGTTGCAGAACTTGGCGGCCCCCGGTATGGGATTGCCGCAGCTCGGACAGGGGACGGTGCCCGCACCAGCGCCCGCAGCAGCCGCGCCCCCCTGCATGGCCTGGCCCATCATGCCAGCCATCATGGCGCCCATGCCGACACCAGCGCCCATGCCCGCGCCCATCTGGGCAAAGCCCCCGCCTCCTTCGCCTGAGGCCATAGCGGCCTGCTCCACGGCCCGGGCCGTCTTGAACTGGAGATACGCCTGCATGTTGCCGATGGCGCCCATAGCCGCCCGCTCGTCGATGGCCTTGGCGGTGTCCTCGGTGGGCGAGACGTTGGTCACGTAGAGCGTCTTGAGGTCCAAACCCAGCGTGTTGAAGTCGTCCTGCGCCTTGGCCTTGGTGGCAGCCCCGATCTCGTCGTACAGGCTCGGCAGATCGAAGATCGACTTACCCACCTCGCCCAGGATATCGGTCAGGTTAGAGATGAGAATGCTGCGCAGGAAGTTGTCGATGTCGTTGGTGAAGTACAGGCCCTGCGTAGCCACGATCTTGTTCACGAACAGCTGGGGGTCCTTGACCTGCATGGAGTAGGTCCCGAAGCCCCGAACGCGAACCATACCCAGCTCCGTGTCACGCAGAGCGACCGGCTCTGGGGTGCCCCATTTTTGGTCCACGTACTCGCGCATGTTGACGAAGTACACCTCTGCCTTGAAGGGCGTCTCGCCACTGAAAGCCTTGCCGATCAGGTCAACCAACACGGGCACGTTTGCCGTGGAAATGGTATGCCGGCCTGGGCCGAAGACGTCTAGCGCCTTTCCGTCCCGGAAAAACACGGCTTGCTGGCTCTCCCTCACTATGACCTGTGAGCCGATCCGGAAGTCGCCAGAACCCTGCTCTGGGATGCGATGCACCATCTCTCGCCCGGTGGCATCGAAATACTCGATTACGTCGAAGATCCTTGCCATTTCAGTACCTCCTCATCTGTCCGCCAAGTGCTACTGCGATTGACCAACGGTCAGGATAGCGTCCTTTCGACGGTCAAAGGTGGTGTTCAGCTCCTGCAAGAGAAGTAGAGCATCGTTAGCAGTGCTCCGTATCTCCTCCCCTGCCATGGCCGCGATGGCCAGCTTGTCCATGATCTCGGTCAGCTGATCCACCGAGACAGTGAGGGCGTTATCATACATGTAGAGGGCGTCCAGCTGCTCCTCCTTGATCCTCACTGCATCGAAGAGGCCGGCATATCCGTACTCTGCCACCTTCAGCCGGTCGATGAGCAACTGGAGCTGAAGCATCACTCTCTCCAGCAGCCCCAGGTCTTCCAGCTTTCCCTCGCTGGCGAGGTTGTTCTGAACATTGGACAGCTTGCTGCGCTGCTCCTGGAAGCGGTCCGCGAGAAACAAGCGCAGGATCTTGTCAGCCTCCCGCCGCATCTCCTTCTCTTTGTAGCCATGGTAGCCAGGGATCTTGCCCGCCAGCGTCTCCAAGGTGCCACGGGCATCCGATACCACGCCCCTCAGATCCTCCATCTCCTCTACACCTCCTTCAGTCCTTTGCGCGGCTGCGGCCACTGTGAGTCGATTATAACGCAGGTAGACTCGAAAGGGTAACCCTTCATCGGCATTCGCAGCGAGAGCCACCTGCTGGAGCCACCATCTACCCCCCGACCCCAGGCCAGATCAAGCGCTGCACCAGGTGAGCATGGACTCACTCTGCGCCATAGAAGCAGAGCATGGTGCTTCCGTACTTGCGCTGATCAGTGAGGCCCAGAGCCGACAACTCCAGCTCTTCGTACTCTTTGGGATGGATTTGCGCCACCACGAGACCTTGCGGTGCCACCAGGTCTGACTCATCCAGAGCATACACCGTCTTGGCCCACAGTCCCTGGTACTGGGGAGGGGCCACATAGACGAGGTCGAAAGGCTCGAGATGGTCCCTTCTCATGAAGGCAAAGACGTCGGCCCGGACCACCTCCGCCCTGTCATCGAGCCTGGTGTGCGCCAGGTTGTCTTTGATGGTGGCTACCGCCCGTCCCTGCTGATCGACGAATACCGCCCAGGTGGCTCCTCGACTCAGCGCCTCGATGCCCACACCACCTGTGCCGGCAAACAGGTCCAGGAAGCGAGCATCGGTCACTCGGTCTCTCAAGATAGAGAAGAGAGCCTCCTTCACCCTGTCCCCCACGGGGCGGGTGCCGGAGCCACGCACCATCTTCAGCCTGCGGCCCTTAGCCTCCCCCGCTATCACTCTCATGATCTTCGTTCCTCACTTGATGTGGCAGGGAACCTACCTCTGCGCAGGAACCCGAGGAATCGACCCCCACGGTAGATCCGCCCACTGACGAACAGCCAGACAAGGATGGCGATTCCTCCCATCTCCAGCGGGATGGTGAGACGATCCTCTCGTAACACCTCTTTGTACGCCTCCACCATCAGCTTCAGCGAGTTCAGATCGCGCCAATCCCCGAACCGTCTTCCGAAAAAAGGATGGAACAGAGTGTGCGGAAAACGCCACATCCTGTCGGTGACCAGATGGCTGTTGAACGCCAGGGCGTATGGCAGCCAGCGCCGACGGAAGAGGACTGCGGCCAACAGCACAGGCAGGTGGCAGAAGAAGAGAGTATGCGCCCACACCTGGCCAGTTCTGTGCTTCGACAGCCCAGTCACGACCAACGCCTTGTCGGCGAGGTCGGGGGCCATGGACGCCACAGCCACCAGACGATAGTCCGCATCTTCGAAGATGTCAGCCCTCCGCTGAAGCAACCTCAGGCCGCCCCAGGCGTACGCTATGTGGCCGAGGGGCAGCATTCTATTCGCCCAGGCCTCCCAGCTTCTCTTCTAGTTTGCCCCGCTCCTTCTGATACCTGGCCAGCTTGTCTCGCTCCCGACACACCACCTCCCCCGGAGCCTTGGTCACGAACCCCTCGTTGGAGAGCAGTTGCTCCGAACGCGCGATCTCAGTGTTCAGGTTGGCGATCTCTTGCTCGAGCCGTTTCCGCTCCTTCTCCACATCTACCTCGACGACCAGTGTGGTCGAGAGTGGCCCCGTGACCACGGTGCTACCCGCCGGCAGTGGCTCCCACTGGGCGGAGCCGTTCCCGGGTCCTGCTGGTGCTAGCGAGTCGACGTCAACGCGCACAGAATAGGAGAGGAGTCCGGCGTCCACAGCGCCGCCTGGGGTAACAGGTTCTCGCTGGGCAGAGATCTTCCTGGGCTCAACACGCGCCAGCCAGGCGAAGACGTCCCTCTGAGCACTGAGGACTTCGTGAAGCTCACCGGCCACGGTGTACGATGCCGGCTTGACCTCCACTGGCCAGCCTTCTTCCGCCCGCCTGTTCCTGATGTCCCGGATGTGCTGCCAAATCTCCTGCTGCGCCGCCTCTGCCTCCTCGTCCACCAGCCCAGGCTCCGGCCACGGCGCCACCATCAGGCTTTCCCCCTCGTGGGGCAGGTGTTGCCACATCTCCTCGGTCACGAAAGGCATGAAGGGGTGCAGGAGGCGCAAGGTCCTCTCCAGGACGTGGACCAGGACGTGCAGTGTAGCGATCTTGGCCTCCTCGTCGTCCCCATAGAGGCGCACTTTGCTAGCCTCGATGAACCAGTCGGCGAACTCACTCCACAGGAACTCGTAGATCTGCTTGCCCGCCTCGCCGAACTGATAGCTGTCCAGGAGGCGGGTTGCCTCCCTGGTCAGCCGGTTCTGCCGGGAGAGGATCCAGCGGTCCTCCAAGCGCAGACCCGCCCAGGTCTCCGGGTCGCCACCGGGGAGCTGGTAGTCGTCCGGGAGATTGCCCGTGATGAACCGCGCCATCTGCCACATCTTGTTGGCGAAATTGCGACTGGCTTCCAGCTTCTCCTGGTACAGCTTCATGTCTTCGCCCGGACTGCTGCCGGTGATGATGGTGTAGCGCAAGGCGTCGGCCCCATACTGTGCCACCACGTCCAGGGGGTCGGCCACATTCCCCTTGGACTTGCTCATCTTCATGCCGTCCTCGTCGCGCATCAGGCCGTGGAGATAGATCACATGGAAGGGTACCTTGCCATCCATGTGCTCCATGCCCAGCATGATCATCCGGGCAACCCAGAAGAAGAGGATGTCATACCCCGTCTCCATCACCGAGGTGGGATAGAAGTAGCGCAGATCCTCTGTATCGTCGGGCCACCCCAGGGTGGAGAAGGGCCACAGTCCCGAAGAGAACCAGGTATCGAGCACGTCCGGATCCTGGCGGATCTTCGTACCGCCGCAATGCTCGCACTCCGTGGGATCCACCGTGGCCACGGTCAGCTCGTCGCAGTCGTCGCAATACCACACGGGGATGCGGTGGCCCCACCACAACTGCCGGGAGATGCACCAGTCGCGGATGTTCTCCATCCAGTTGTAGTACACCTTGGTGAACCGCTCAGGGACGATCCTGATCCGCCCGTCTCGCACCGCCTCGATGGCGGGCTCAGCCAGGGGCTTGATCTTCACGAACCACTGCACCGAGACCAGGGGCTCCACCATGGTCTGGCATCGCTGGCAGCGCCCGGGGGCATGGACGTGGGACTCCGTCTTGGTCAGCAATCCCTGCTCCCGAAGATCCTCCACCAGCTTGTCGCGGGCCTCATACCTGTCCATGCCTGCGTACGGCCCAGCCTCCTCGTTCAGGGTCGCGTCCAGGTTCATGATGTTGACTGAGTCCAGCTGGTGCCGCTGCCCGATCTCGTAGTCAGTGGGGTCGTGCCCCGGGGTGACCTTCACCGCACCGGTGCCAAACTCCGGGTCCACGACCTCATCGGCGATAATGGGGATGCGGCGCTCCAGCACAGGCAGGATGGCGATCTTGCCCACCATCTCTTTGTACCGCTGGTCGTAGGGGTTCACCGCCACCGCCGTGTCGCCCAGGATGGTCTCCGGCCGGGTGGTAGCCACCTCGACGTAGCCCCCGTCTTCCAGGGGATACCTTACGTACCACAGGTGGCTTCCCTCCTCCTCGTGAGGCGTCTCCAGGTCCGACAGGGCGGTCTGGCAACGGGGACACCAGTTGATGATGTACTCGCCACGGTAGATCAGCCCCTTTCGGTACAGGTTGACGAAGGCTTCTCGCACCGCCCTCGACAGCCCCTCGTCCAGGGTGAACCGCTCTCGCGTCCAGTCGCACGAGGCGCCCAGGCGACGGAGTTGATGGGTGATGATGCCCCCGTACTCCTCCCTCCACTCCCAGAGCATCTCCTCGAACTTCTCGCGGCCAACGTCGTCACGGGTCAGTCCCTCCTTGGCCAGCTCTCTCTCCACCACGTTCTGAGTGCTGATGCCAGCATGGTCGCTACCTGGCAGCCACAGGGTCGGCTCGCCCCGCATGCGGTGGTAGCGGATCATCAGGTCCTCGAAGGCGATGAACATGGCGTGGCCATGGTGCAGTTCACCGGTGATGTTGGGAGGAGGGATAGCGATGGTGAAAGGCTGCTTATCCCAGTCTATCTCCGGTGTGAAGTAGCCCCTCCCCTCCCAGAACTCGTACAACCTCTCCTCAGTGTCCTGAGGGTCATAAGTCCTCGACATCTCTTTCCCGTACATGGTCCTTTATCCTTCCCCGGCAGATCCCCGTAGGGCAACCCTACTGCCAATCCTACAGCACTAGCGGTAGAATGTAGCAACAAGCCCCTTTCATCTCCAGGACGAAAGGGGCTCTTTCGCGGTACCACCTCGATTCCGCCGAAGTATGGAACTCCGACGACTCTCGACGGGCCGTAACGGACCCAACCGGGGGAGCCTATTGGGCGATGACGCCGTTCAGCTTCCCGACTCCCAGGCGACCTTCAGCGGCTCTCGTTGTGGGAGGCTCTCACTCAGCGACCTACCTTCTCTGCCAACTCCAGCCCGCCTACTCCTCCTGATCCAAGTCATTGCAGCGGTATGTTGTGTTTTGCGTATTCTAGCACATTCCATGCACTGTTACCAACCCCTGTAGGGGCACGGCATGCCGTGCCCCTACGTGCCTACGGCTGGGGAACATGCGGCCTACCAGGCGTCTATGCTGGAACCTCCAGAGGAATCAATGCTGCCCAGAGTGGGACTGCCTCGATACCTGACACGCGAAGCGCCACTGGCCTCCACGTCCAGCCGTCCGCTGACGTTCACCGTCGCCGAACTGGCTCCACTCACCTCGATGTCGGCGTCAGCGACCGGGAGGTCGACCAGACGCTCGCTGCGCTCGCATTCACCCTACTGCCTACTCTACCGAACTGCTTCCGCACGGCCGACCAGCGGTTTGCGCCGAAACTTCCTTCTCACACACACTCTGAAGGCCACTCGATGGCAAACAGCCGGCCCCACCGGGATCGCTCCCAGCCTGAGGCCGGCTGCAGTACGCCCATCGCCTATCCTTGCTCCTTCGGTGGTGATCAGGACATGGCACGGCCTTATCACTCGCAAAGCGCCTGTTGCGATGTAGGCTTCAGTATTGGCTACGACATCGTATCTCACATGGGATGGAGAGTCTAGTGTTGTTCCGCCCGCGCGATTCTCCACATGCGCCGGGTTTCCTGTTCAGAGCCCACCCCCAACGGAACACTCATCCCTCCCGACTATTAGCCAAGAGCTCCTCCCAGCAGTCCTCCCACGACACCGACACCCAGGCCGAACAGGCCCAGCACTATTGCGGCGACGACTGAGATCGCAATGAAGGCGATCCAGCCGATGACGACGGTGACGATAGTCTGCACCCACTCCAGATCCAGCGCCTCCTTGGTCGCTACAAACCAGGCGATCATCATCAGGATCCAGGCGATGAACATGACCGGTGCCAACAGGCAAGACAGGATCTCGCCGAAGATGGCCACGACTCCGATGACCCCCACCACCTGCCACACGGAGGCCAGGCCCAGAGTCCGCACCAGCTCTCCGAAGGTGACGTCGGCGTTGAAGACGGCACGCCCCACCCAGTTGATGACCAGCGCACCCACGGCGAAAGCGATGACGGCAAAGATGGTCCCCCCGACGGCGCCGAGCAGCCATTGCACCAGGTTGCTGCTTGCGTGCGACCCGAGTTGGCTGAGGAATGCGACCACGGCCACCAGGATCCAGGCGGTCGTGGTGAAGCTAGTGTCCTTCTCAACCTCGGCGTACACCCCCTTGCGGAACGTGAACGCGCCAATGATGCGTTCGATCAGCATGTTTCTGCCTCCTTGTGTAGAAACTTTGATTGTCACCTTTGAACTACAGCACGATCGATCTGTTTCCTACGCTATCCCACCCTCCTTCCTATTCTTGCGCCGACCTGCCTCCGCTTCTTGCCGAGCAGTCGGTGGGGTTCAGGCTAGCCATACACCATACACAGTCCATGGCTGGCCTTTCGCCTCTCCTCGGAAGGGCTCTCACGCAGGCGCCGTAAACAGAACTCCAAGGATAGCCACCACCACAACGATGGCAAGTGCGGCAATCAAAGGGATAAACACTCTCTTGTCTCTCGGGTTTCGCTCCCAGGTGTGGAATATCCACGCAAAGGCAAGCGTCTGAACTGTAAATTCAGGGAAAGTGGCGAGATGAAGCCCAACGCTATAGTCGCCATAGATGAACCCTTCAATCTTTCCTGGGTCTGCTGCGTCTGCCCCTACATTAGTGAGGATCCACAGCGCACTGAAGAGGTATACCCAGCCCCGTTTACTCCCCACGATGACTTTGCGGAATGGCACGAATGCCACTGCCAGCAAAGCGCCTCGAAACAAGTTCAAGAGTGGGCCAAGAATAACCAGGGGGTGGTCGAAGGGTCGCATGTAGGAGTATGCAGTCGTGGCAAACAGTTCCCTGTAGTTCACCAGAATGGAGAAGATCAACCCAGCAATGAAGTAGACTACCGTATGGGTAACGGCGTATCTGCCGATGAAACCAAACACGGATGTCTGGCCTCCATCCTTAGGTTCGTCTACGCTCGACTGTTCCTTCACCTCGGTAGTCATTGGTGGCCTCCTTAACGCCAGACTGTCGTAACCTGTGCTTGAGCGGCGATTACTCTTCTTTCTGAAGAGCAGCAGCCGCGAGCGCAAACGGCCCAATCCGTACCAGCCACGGATTCGCCGTTGCTACCTGGGAAGAATCTCTGCCCCGCTCGTGCTATTGGTCGTGACTTCCGTGGGGTCGCCGAGGTAGTGAACTCTGGAGCCTTCACGGGCTTATGCAACCAGCTTGCCGCTGACCTTCACTGTCAGCCGGTGCCCGCCGGTCGCCAAGGACGTACTGGCCTTGGATATGGCGTCTTAGCAGGCGGCTCTGTGCCCCCTGATCGTCCATCGGCGGGCCCGAAACTCGTTGGAGCTAATCTAGAGCCCACCGCTGCAAGGCGGGACTAGGCCTCAGCTTCGAAAGCTTGCCTGACTTCGTCCTTGAGCAGGTACCAGATGATGAGCGCACCAATCACGGTGCCGACAGGGAAGGCCAGCAGTGAGAGAGCGGCCAGCACGATGGCCAGCCATCGTGCCCATCCCTTCATGCCCAGCAGCCCCCACCCCGCAATCACCGAGATCAGAGCCCCCGCTCCGATAAGCAGAACAACGATCAGCAGAACGAATAGGCCAACGGTGGCGCCGGCTATTCCCTCGGTCCCGGTAAGGGCCCCAGGGACAGCAAAGACCAGGATAGCGCACATCCCGATCAGTCCAGGAATCGCAGTCAGGAACTCGTAGATGGCGATTACCGTCACACCGTCCGGTCGTTTCATCTTGGATCCTCCCCTCTCTTGAGAGATACAACATAAACGAAGCCACTGCCAATAGTCTAAAAAACCATCCGGCGATCCCTATTCAGGTTCGACGGATGAACCGGACGACGAGTCTATCGTCCCCAGAGCTGGACTGCCCAGATAGGTGATCTCTGAAGCGCCACTAGCGTCCGCATCCAGCCTGCCACTGGCGTTGACCGTCACCTTGCTGGCGCCGCTGGCCTCGACGTTGGCGTCCCCAACGGGGAAGCCAGCCAGATCCACACGACTGGCCCCAGCGGCATCGATCATTCCGTCTTCCGCAGAGCCGCTCAGGGTCACGCGGCTGCCACCCGATACATCAAACCGAACATCACCGGCCTCGATGTCCCCCGAGAGGCGACTCCCTCCCGATACGTCGACAGTGAGCCCCCTGCTGGACTTGAAGCCACCGATGGTACCACGGGTGCCGCCGCTCAGCTCCAGCCCCGTCAGCTCGGGCATGGTGACCTCGGCCGTGGCACCCGTGCCAATGTAGTCACGACCGGGAGCCAGGCCGATCTTCAGCGTGCTGCCTTGCTTCTCAACCCGAAGGTACTCCACAAGGTTGTCGTCAATGCTGACTTCCACGCCAAAGGTGTCGCCCTGGGAGATACTCACCGAGAAGCCATAGCTGGCGTCGACTTTGTCGAACCCAGTCAGATCGAACTCCTCGGTGACCACGTTGCCCGACCCGGTGCTGATGATCTCAGAGCTTATATCAGAGAAGATGTCACCCACGTTGGGAACCAGAGAGCAACCCAGCATCAGTGAACTTCCCAGTGCCACACATAAGAGAATGCGCGCTTTCATGCTATCCTCCTTCTGAAAGTATGGTGCCTGTTACGCCAAAACAACGGCTCCGTTCACTCTCGCCGTCGGGTGAACGTCTTGGGGCCCCAGATGACAACGACCAGTGTCGCCCCCAGGACAAGCAGCATCGCGCTGAGTAGGAATGTGCGATCTGACATCGGGGCCAGAAGATTCTGAGTGCTGTTGTGCATGAAGTGAAGCAAGATGCCGGACAGTATGCTCCGTCCTGTGTTGTTGTAGACCCACGCGTACAGAATGGACTGCGCGAACACAATGACGGCGAAGATTCAGAAGGCCAGGGTTCCCAAGCCCCATTCGTGCTGTACCATGCCAACCATCGAGAAGAGAGGGAGATGCCAAAGCCACCAGAAGAGCCCCAGCACCAGGCTCGACCCCAGTGCGCTCCACTTCGACTGCAGCCCATCCAGTGCGAATCCGCGCCAGCCGAACTCCTCGGCCAGAGGCCCCATCACCAACCCCATGACCACCATGACCAGCAGCGACGCCGGCTGAGCCACGATCTGCGCGACGGCCTCGGCCTGTGGAGGAGTGCCACCCCTCTTGGCTTTCGGAATCCACGCCGTCGCCTCCTGCCAGCCCTGCCATTCTCAATCCTTCTATCGGCTAGGGAGTTCGCAAGTGTTCCCGAATCGTCCCTCATGCCACAGTCGTTCTCCACCCCCTGTCGCTGGCGAGTTCCCTGGCCACGCACTACTCAAGAGGATCGAGGGTGCGGTGTCGGTCGAGGGCCGAGCCGAGAACGCGGCCTGCCTCTGCTAGTCCCGAGTGAGAACGCCGACGATGATGCTCGCCCCCACGAGGACCAGCAGGATGGGGATGAGGGGCAAGTCCACTCCAACGTAGTCACCCAGTCCGGCGGCCAAGGCAAGGACGCCCAGCACGATGGTGAACCAGCTCATCTTGATCTTGTTGAGGAAGCGGGCAGCGTTCAGCCCCAGCATGATCACACCCACGCCGATGAGCCAGGTGCCTTCGCGGACCAGTTCGCCAGGTACCAGCCACAGTCCGCCGATCATGACCAGGAATAACCCCCAGCCCAAGGCCTCAATGCGCTTGTTCAGAGCTCGCTGTTCGGCATGCGTGCTGGTATCGGATTCGGTATTCTGTGCGTTCATCCTACACCTCCTGTGAACTGCATGACTCTGCTGTCCAGCAACAATATGGGGGGTTGTCAGCACCAGTGACTCACGGCGATTCTGGATGCAGAATCTACTCCGTTCTCGCTCCGCGTTGTTGCTCGTGGCCCGTGCCACTTCGGAGGTCATAGTGGTCCCGCAATCATACCCTGTTTCGGAGGATTGTCAAGTGTTCTACTATCCTTGCCGCCAGACGCCTGCCACTCCTCGTGGCCGGCGGAATCCACTCTGTCGCCTCCTACAGCTTTCGCCATTGTCGCGCCTCCTACCGGTTCCCGTGATGGGTTTGCTCTCTCAGGGGCTTCGGACTCCTACGTTCACGGTTCGGTTGCTCGCTCTGACTCCCTTGCGTGGCCCCTGCGAATCGATCCGGTACTCAACACTCGAGCCTCAGCCAGTCGTCAACGAAGGTTTCGCCCGGAGACGTGCCGAAGGGTGACAGAGACAGCCAGGCAGGCCATTCTCAGCCAAGTGGAGAGTTTGCGCCGTTCGTTGTACTCACTGTGCAGGATATGGCCGTCGCGCTCTATCTTGTCCAGAACGCCTTCAAAACGCGCGCAGTACCAGTACCCCACAATCTTGCATCGCAAAACGTCCAGTTGGTCCAAGTACCGCTTGCCCTCCTGGAAGTATTGCCGCGCCAGCGCCACCTGACCCCGCACCCAGGCTCGAAAGGGAGCGCTCTCCACATCCTGAGGGCTGATCCCATGCGCATCCAGGTATTCACCGGGGATGTTGATGTACCCGTCAGCCGCGTCCAGCACCATATCGCGGAGCATGTGGGCAATGTGGGCAGCGGTGGCCGCCAGATACTGACTGTCGGAATCTGGATAGGCGTGGCCATTGCCGATGAAATGCTGGATGCAGTCGGTGATCCCCGTCCCTAGACGGGCCGAGTACCACGTCAACTCTTGCTGGCTGATGAGCCGCCCCTTCCGGTAGGCATCGAACTCGATCATCGCCAGAAAATTGCGAATGAAGGATTGAAGCCCACTGTTCGGTTCCTCATCGCGGCTGATGAGGTCGGCGATCATTTCCTCCTCCGGTGCCAGGTCGTCAGGTCGTTCGCTTCTGTATAGACGGTCTATCAAGTCGCTCTGCCGCCTGATGAAGGAGATACTCGCGTCACTAGCCTGCGATGAAGCGTCCACGATATCGTCGACCCACCGAAAATACGCGTAGGCCCGGTAGCAATCATCCATCAGCCCTCTATCCACCATCAGGCGGGTCGTGTAATAGGTCTGCTTGCTGCCATCCCAAGTGATAGCCCTGGCCAGGGCTGCGCTGCTTTCCATCGTGGGTGTACTCCCTTTGTTCCGAACCTCATTGCTCTCAAGAGTGTCTGCCTGCTTCATGGTCGGGCCACCTCAGGCAGGCCAGCGGTCTGCAGGACACGTTCGGTGACGAAGCGCGTGGAGATGAGTGCGCTGGGTAGGCCGCTGCCAGGATGGGTGCTGGCCCTCACAGAATACAGATTGCGGTAGCGGTGATGCCTGTTCCGGGGACGCAGGTAGCCCATTTGCGTCAAGTTATGCCCGAGACCAAAGGACCCCATCAAGATGTGGAGCACCACACCCAGGGGGACTCCACCCCCCAGGATGGAGCCGATGAGGGCCAGATAGGTGGATGCTGGCAACCCAGCGATCGCAAACTGCACGACCATGACCAGGTCCATCACTGCCGTACCCGCCAGGCTCCCGATCAACCCGACCAAGACGACTCTGGTCACGCTAACACCGCTCGTACGAGCCTCCTGTTGTGAGCGACTCTGAGAATCCGCTTCCATGTCCCTCCCTCCCTCGCGTGTGAAGAAGAACACCTTCACACAATCGCTACTCAAGTCCGTCTGTCAGCCCCCGCTCAAGGTAAGCAACGCCTCCTTCATCCTGTCGAGCGCCTCCGTCAACCTCCAGCGGGGACACGCGAAGTTGAGCCGCACAAACCCCTCACCGCCCTGGCCGTACCTGGCGCCGTCGTTCATGGCGACCCTGGCCTCCTTGAGAAAAAACTCGTGGGGGTTACCAGGGATCCCGGCCTTTTGGCAACTGAGCCAGGCAAGATACGTCCCCTCCGGTCTGCTCATGGAGATGCCGGGCAGGTGCGCCTCCACATAATCCTCCAGAAGATCGAGGTTGGCCTCCAGATACGCCAGCACCTCATCCAGCCATTGCTGGCCATCGCGGTAGGCTGCCAGCGCTGCCGCTGATCCCAGCACGTTTATCCCGTGGACCAAACCTGTATGGGTCTCTTTCAGCGTCTTCCGCAGCTCCGGGTTCTCGACAATGGCCAGCGAACACTTCAGGCCTGGAACGTTGAAGGTCTTGCTGGGCGCCATGAGGGTGATGGTCTGATCGGCAACCTCAGGCGCCAAAGTCGCGATGGGCAGATGCTGGCTGCCTTCAAACACAAGATCGCAGTGGATCTCATCTGAGCAGATGAGGATATTGCGGCCAAGGCAGATATCGGCCATCTGCGCCAACTCTTCGCGCCGAAACACGCGTCCTACCGGATTGTGGGGATTGCACAGTATGAAGATGCGGGTCCGGTCGCTGATGGCCTGTTCAAACAGATCGAAGTCAATCTCGTAACGCCCGCCGGGCCGGCGCGTCAGTTCCATCTCGTCATTTGTTAGCCCCGCGCCGGCAGGGGCGTACAGCATCGGAGAGTAGACCGGCGTCTGCAGCAACACGCCGTCGCCGCGAGAACCGAAGGCGTGGCAGACCAGGTTGAAGGCGGTTACCACTCCTGGGAAGAATACCAGCGCCTCGGGCGACACTTGCCAATCGTAGAGGCGCTGGAGGCGGTCCACGATGACTTCCCGCAGTTCCCGCGGGTCCCAGCCGTAACCGAACACTCCGTGCTCAACACGTTCATGCAGTGCGCGGATAACCGGATTAGGCGATCTGAAGTCCATATCTGCCACCCACAGGGGTAGCACGTCTTCGTCATAGTATTTCCATTTCGCGCTGTCAGCGTGACGTATGTCAATACACTCGTCGAAATCGTAGGTCATACTACAGCCTCCCGCTCCCTAGTCAGTCCCGGGCAATTGCTGGAACGTGATGACCCGGTAGCTCTCAGCATGCGCCAACCCTTTCTCCTTGCCCACCTCTGCGCTCCACTCCTTTACCATCTCAGTAGGGTCCCAGTCTCCGAGCTGGCTGGCGTGCTGCTTCAGGGCCGCGATCTTCAAATCAATAGTCTCCGTGATGTCTACCCACTCGTTTGCCTGGTCATTGCCGTGAACGTACGCCTGGCGCACGCGATGCGGAGCCCCGACCTCGGGCCACAATAGGGGCATTTCACTCGCTGGCGCCGTTGCATCGAGCGCCGCTTGGGCAGCCGCGCGATGGTCGGGATGGTTGATGTAGTCGCCGTTAAAGAACAGCCGCGTCGGATCCGAGCTGATGACGATCTCAGGCTTATGGTGGCGTATCGCGCGCACCAACTCACGCCGCAGATCAAGCGTTGGCTCCAGTTGGCCGTCGTCGTAACCTAGAAAGACCACCTCGCTCACGCCCAATGTGGCACACGCAGCACGTTGCTCGGTGCGGCGGATGACTGCCAGCTCTTCTCTAGTAATGCCTGGCTCATGGGAACCCGCGTTGCCGTCGGTGCAAACCACGTAGGTCACACGGCAGCCCCCCTTCGCCCATTTGGCCACCGTGCCGGCCACCGTGAACTCGCCATCATCAGGGTGGGCTACTACAACCATCGCCGATTCAGGCACTCCATCTTGTTGCATACCTTCTGGTCTCCTTCCTGCGCCTACACATCACTTTATTCTCTTCCTGGCGGCCTCAGGCGCCGCCAGTTCATAACCGAAGGGCAGTGCACCACTTATACATGGCACGACACGATGCAGGATCGGCACCGTATCGAGGCGAACCCAGCCTTGCCGCTAGCCCCGTTCCTGCACGCCATCAGCCTCTCAAGTATAACCACTCCACAAGTACCTCGAACAACACAGCCTGTGCGACAAACACTACACCGGGAACCAGCATCGATGCCACGAGGCGGCGCATGATGGATTGGGTGTACGGCCACTCGGGCACCTCCTTCAGCCGATTCTCCACGGCCACCCATGAGGTGAAGGTCCCAAACGAGGCTCCCATGTCCTCCAAGTCGCCTTGCGCTACTCGCATCTTCAGCCGCTGGGACGCCAACGTTAGGCCATCGCGCACCACCTTCAGTTCTCGCTCCTTGGCTTCGACGATCACGCTATGCGTGCTCATCATGTTGAGGAAGAACACGAGCACCGGCACCAGGATGAGCGGAATATAGATGATGATGATCTCGATACCCAGAGACCGCCACGGCAAGAAAAGCAGGCTCAACGTGTTGCCGCCCATGAAGGCCAGGGCGATGCCCAGGCTCCAACGCCCGATCGGTTCCAGGAAACCCAGGTCAAACACGTTGACGTCAGCCGCGTGGCGGCGCAACTGGCTGAAGAGGCGGGTGCTGGACAGCGAGGAGTAGGCAAACCAGCCTAGCAGGCCCCAAAGCAGTCCTTCGGAAACCACCACGTACAGCACCTGCCAACCTGATCCCCGAGCCCAGAAAGGACCATAGCGGTCCCAGGGTCGGCTGAGCAGCAGAATGCCAGCCAAGCTCAAGCCGAATGCCAGCCATTCTCGACGACGGTTGAAGAGGGGAGCCTCGGCCAGCATCCGATTGAAGCCCTCATCATCCAGCAGCACAAGCGGCCTGAAGGCCTTGATGGCGCTCTCGCGCCGTCGTCTGAGAGTCGGCTGGATCAGCAGTACGTACGCTATAAGCACCGGCGCCATCAGGCCTCCGCTCCATAGCTCGTAGTCGAATGGGCCGGGCAAGACTCCTTCCAGATAGGCCGTGCCAACCATGAGCAGTATCAACCCAAAGCCCACCGCGCCCGATAGGTGGAACCACGATAGCCGTGTTCGTTTCGCCAACTCCTCCACCAGGGTGGAAGGTGTGGTGCTGGCGCTCAGTTCTTCTGCCATCGGCTTCTCCCAGATCGAACAGACTCCCTCAAGACCACTCGGCCCTTCCGCGAGATTGCGGTCGCCTTCGTAGTTTGCTCGCTGCAGTGAGCCAGATGAGGAGCATGGTCAACGAAGACAATGGAGTGGAGATACAGACTTTCACAGCCTTGTTCTCTCCTTCTATGCAGGCTTCTCGGCCTTGAGCCTGGCTTCCCTGAACGGAATGAAACACACCAGTTCGTGTCCGTAGTTGTGCCTGTCCTCCTCCTGCATGGACAGCATTCACAGCAGGCTCACGGGGTCCACATCCACCCGCCAGCCAGGACCGAAGTCCAACCCTTCCAGGAGGGAATGGGGGTCGCGACCGCGCACGATGAGATGCCAGCGATACCGCCCTCGGATGCGGCTCAAGAAGGCCGGAGCGGGCCCGATGAGGTGGATCTCCGGCAAGCCCAGGCGCGCCGTCTTGTTGTGAAGCACCGCGTGCATTCTACGCGCTTCCTCCTCGCACCGCTCCCCATCGCGATGCAAGTATACCAGGCGCACCAGTTGGCTGAACGGAGGGTATCCCTGCTGCCGGCGGAACTCCATCTCCTGCCCATAGAAGCCCTCATAATCGTGCCGGCTGGCAGCCTGGATACAGTAATGGTTTGGCGCATAGGTTTGCACGACAACCTTGCCCCCCAGGATGCTGCGACCCGCTCGACCTGCCACCTGAGTGAGCAACTGGAATGTGCGCTCTCCGGCTCGGAAATCCGGAAGGCGCAATGCTGTGTCCGCACTCAAGACCCCCACCAGCGTGACCAGAGGAAGGTCCAACCCCTTGGCTATCATTTGTGTCCCGATCATCACGTCGGCCTGGTGATTGATGAACTTCTCCAGTATCCGTTCGTGGGACATCTTGCCGCCGGTGGTGTCGCGGTCCCAGCGCACGATCCTGGCCTCAGGAAAAAGCTGGCGTGTCACCGCCTCGACCTGCTGGGTGCCGACGCCGAAGTGCTTGATGCGGTCGCTCCAACAGCTGGGACAGGCATCGGGCACGAAGGTCCGCCAGTTGCAGTGGTGACAGATCAGGTCGTCCTCCGCGGAGTGATAGGTCAAAGGGGCGTCGCACCGCTTGCATTTCAGGACGTGCCCGCAGTCGCGGCACATGACGAAGGTGGTCGCTCCCCGGCGGTTGAGGAAGAGTATGACCTGCTCGTTGGCGGCAAGGGCCTCCGCCATGGCATCACGTAGGGAGCGGCTGAAGATGCTCCGGTTTCCCGCCTTCAACTCTTGCCGCAAGTCAACCACCTGAACCGGTGGCAGCTCCATGTACATCGCATCGTCGTACCCCGAACCCACCTCCTTGATGGCACCAATGCGTCCTTCGTCCATGCCATGCTGGGCTAGCTGCTCCTCCACACGCCGCCGATGGCCCATCACGCGCCTAGGCAGGTGCAGCAATTTGTACCTTCCCTGTTGGGCGCGGTAGTAGGTCACGACATCAGGAGTCGCTGTACCAAGAATGACTTTGCAGTCAGCTATCTCCGCTAGCCTGATGGCCACGTCCCGCGCGTGATAGCGCGGCGTCCTGTCCTGCTTGTAGCTCCACTCATGCTCTTCATCTATGACAATCATCCCCAGTCTGGGGAGAGGCGCGAAGACGGCAGAACGCGAACCGATGACCACGTCCACCAGTCCATCGCGAACGCGTCGCCACCCGTCGTACCGCTCACCCGCGGACAGCCTGCTGTGCAGTACGGCAATGCGGCCTGGGAAGCGAGCAGCGAAGCGGCGGATGGTCTGCGGCGTGAGCGCTATCTCGGGGACGAGCACGATGGCTTGCTGCCCCATGTCCAGCACATCCTGGAGGGCACGCAGGTAGATCTCGGTCTTGCCGCTACCGGTAACACCGTGGAGCAGGAATACCTCGGGTCCCTCCTCGTGCAAACTGGACCCTATGGTCTTCCACGCAGAATCCTGGGCCTCGGTCAACCTGGGAGGAGAACTGGCCACGAAGGTACGACCCTGCAACGGATCCCTCCACACCTCCTGCTCCTCCAGTTCGATGAGGTCCCTGTTCACCAACGCTTTTAGGGTGGAGCTGCTCCCCCCCACCTCGGCGTAGATATCGGATACGGCAGCTGCGCCTCCCTCGTCCAGATACTGAACGATTCCGCCCTGTACCGGTGCCCTCGCAAGCTCGTCAAGCACGTCCGGCGTCACCTTCACCTTGAGGCGGGCCACCCGCTCGGTTTTGGGCTTGACGCTGGCCTCCGCCAGTCGCGATCGCTTCACGATCAGGCCCCTGCGAGCAAGGCCCTCGACTACGCGGCGGTGGTTCTTCAGCCCCAGCTTCCTCCCCACCCCACTGAGGGCAACCTCGCCCTCCCGCTGGAGCAGCCCGATCACCGCCTGCTGGTCCCTATTCAGGTCCGTGGGAGGGGTCACCTCCGCGTTCAGGCTGAGCACGGTCTGGGACTTGCGCTTCACTCCCGGCGGCAGCATGAGAAGTACCGCGTCTATCAACGGGGCCAGGTAGTAGCTGCTGATCCACGAGGCCAGCTCTATGTGGGGAGGAGAAAGTACCGGCGTGGGATCGGCGATCTCGTACAACTCTTTCGTCTCCGGCACCGGCGAGCTGTCGTCGAAGCCGAGAATCACGCCCTGCAAGCGACGGATGCCGAAAGGTACCACCACCAACTGCCCCAAGCGAACTTCGCCGCGAAGCTCGGGGGGTATGGAGTAGTGAAAAGTCCCCTCACTAGGTCCTCTGTCGTCCGGCTGGTCGCGTGGCTCGTCGTCCACCACCTTGCGCGGTTGTTTCGTGGTGTTGACCACGACTCTGGCGAAATCCATCGGCATCTTCCTCTGCCCCGACCCATGGAACCCCTGGTAACGGCGCAGGTATCGCCTTCAACTATACCATCGCTATCTGCAGGTATCAAGACCCGAGAGGGTGGAGTTCACCTAGAACGTGTGGTATAATCCACCGGAGATCACTGCTGCGATCCAGGAGGCCCTCATGCGTTTCTTCGTTGCTGGCATCATGCAAGGATCCCGCCAAGACGACGATATCGGTGACCAAGACTACCGCACAGCCATCAGGGATATCATACTGCGGAAGTACCCCGAGGCTGAGGTAGTCTGTCCCATGGAGCTGTATCCGGATAGCCCCGGCTACGGCTACGAGAGGGGCAAGCAGACGTTCCTCGACTTGGTCGACCGTGCCAGCGAGGCGGATGTCGTGGTCGCCTACCTGCCCGAGGCCAGCATGGGCACAGCGATCGAGATGTGGCAGGCCTACGGCGGTGGCGCCCGAGTTCTTGCCATCTCCCCCATGGCCAATAACTGGGTCGTGAGGTTTCTCTCGGATCGCGTATTTCCCACGATGGAGGATTTCGCAGAGTTCGTTGCCAGCGACGGGCTGTCTCAGATGCCACTGCGCAGCTAGCGACTGCTGGCTGGGCTTGGCTATCCATGGAGCAGCAGATGGACGATTCGGCACAGGATCTGGAGGAGAAGGTTGGAGAGTTGCTCTCCCAGCGGGGCTGGACCCTGGCCGTCGCGGAGTCCTGCACCGGAGGCTTAGTGGGCCACCGCATCACCAATGTTTCCGGCAGCTCCGCCTACTTCGAGGGAGGAGTGATCAGCTATTCCAACGAGGTAAAGGAGCATGTGCTCGGCGTCCCTCTGGAGACCTTGATCGACCACGGGGCGGTGAGCAAGGAGACCGTCCTGGCCATGGCCAGGGGAGTCCGCCGCCTGCTCGGTACAGACGTGGCCGTGTCCATCACAGGCATAGCTGGACCTACGGGCGGTACGCCTGAGAAGCCGGTGGGGCTCGTATACATCGGCCTGGCTGCTGAAGACGCCGAGTCAGCCGAGAAGCACATCTGGGCGGGGGACAGAGAATCGAACAAAGCGCAAACTGCTGAGGCCGCGCTGAAGTTGCTGTTCAGCTACCTGTCCGCTTGACCTCGGCTCCGGGGTCCTACGCGTCCGCCGGCGCTTCCCCCAGCCTCGGCAACCAACCAGCCATGAGTGCCGCCGCCAGCAGCGCCAGCGCTGCGCCAAAGAGGAACGGAGCCGACGCCCCGAACCCCCGCCAGCGGCCTAGTCCGTGCCAGAGCAACCCCGCTATCAGACTGGCCGGAAGCGCCGTAACCCCCACTACCGCGTTGAATAGCCCATACGCCGTGCCGCGCTGTGTTGGCCCGACGATATCGGCTACCAGAGCTCTCGCCGCCCCCTCCGTTACTCCGTAGTAGACGCCATACAGAGCATACAGAATCCAGACCTGCCATCCCGCCTGGGCAAGGGCAAAACCCAAGTACACCACACCGTACAGCAGCCATCCACCCACGATCACCCGTCGCCGGCCGATGCGGTCGGACAGCGCTCCTGCGGGACCAGACACCAGAGTGTAGACCAGATTGAGGCTGAGCAGGGCACCCATGACCCCCAGCACTGACAGGCCCCGGTCCTGGGCCCGTAGAATCAGGAAGGCATCCGAGGAGTTGCCCAAGGTGAAGATTATCAGGATGAGGAGGAAGCCCCGAAAGCGGGTATCGAGCCCCTTGAGCGTCAATGAGGGCGCCTCGGATGCCGCACCTCGGCGGGGCACCTCACGCACGCCAAAGGCCAGTATCAGCACACCCAGCACGGCAGGGGCGATGCTCACCAGGACCACAGTCTGAAAGGTGGAACGCTCGAGGATACCACCGCTGGCCTGCATCGCCCATATGACCCCAGCGGCGATCAGCAGGCCAACGAACGCGCCGGCGGTATCCATCGCCCGGTGCAGACCGAAACTCAGACCACGCTGGCTCTCATCGATGGAATCCGCGATCAGGGCGTCGCGCGGCGCGGTCCGAATGCCTTTGCCCACCCTGTCGGCGAGACGCACGCTGAGGACCGATGACCAGGAAGCGGCCAGATAGAGGATGGGTTTGACCAGGGTGGATAGGCCATAGCCCACTACCGTGAGCCACTTCCGCCTCCCGAGCCTGTCCGAGAGCCAGCCCGAGACCACCTTCAGCAGGCTGGCTACGCTCTCTGCCAGCCCCTCTATCAAGCCGATGACCGCAGTGCCGGCTCCCAGTACATTGGCCAGGAAGAGCGGCAGGAGATTGATGAGCATCTCGCTGGAGACGTCGGTGAAGAAGCTGGTGAGGCCCAGGATCCACACGTTACGCGGGAGGCCTCGCCATCCTCGGCGCGCCCCCGGACTCTCCTTGTCCACCTTTCCTGACTCACCTCCAGCCATATGGCCGCCTCATGCTGCTCCTGCCCCATGGCAACGTAGCCGCACGGCATGCCGTGCGGCTACCAGGTCTGGTATCCCTATGTCCCAAGGAGACACGCACTACACCTGGGTGCTACGGCCGCCTTTGGAGGCTCAACCGTCTAAGGGGAAACGGCCGCCCAAGGCAGATCGGCTTCCAGGAGGACCTGATAGGCCCTCCCCTCCTGCGAGCCGAATAGCTGTCCCCGCGGGTAGCGGAGCAGGAACTCCTCGACCACCTGATACCGCTCTCCTTCCAGGTGGGCCCCCTCCGTGACCTCTGCGAGTTCTATCTCCACCAGCGGCGTGTCCCAGGGAGCCACTTGGCTCCCCTGGCCCGCAGGCAGATCCTCGATGGGGCCCAGGCCCGTGGCCGTGAGGGTACCTGCAGAGGGAGTGAAGATCACCGCGTCAGATGGCCAGATACCCACCAGCCTGTGATAGGTCTCCCAGAAGACAGCGGGCGCGTCTTCGTAGTCGTGGGGATAGATGGAAACGCTCTTGGTGGTGCCCAGCAGGTTTACGGTGACATGCCTCCACGGCATGTCAGGGAGGGCGGGCGAGGGCGCGTACTGATCATCCAGCTCAAAGAACCCACTCTCGACGATGAAGGCCAGAAGCTCTTGTAGCTCCTCTTGATCGATGTGCCCTGTGGTGATCGACCTGTCGGTACCCACCCTGGGGGCCGGGTCCTCCCCGGCCAGCACCACCAGTCCGTCGCCGTAGATGCTGACCTCCGGGACGTGCCTGCCCGCGGGAGGGGGCATCAGCCCCCCATAGGTGTCCGCCTCGACGATGAGCACCCCGGCCCTGTCGTCGTACGCCAGGGAGATGGGCTCAGGCGTGGACTCCTGACCTCCCCCGCAGGCGGTCAATACCAACACCAAGGCTACTGCTATGCTGGCCCGAGTCCACATCTCCGTCACGACCGATTCAATGAAAAGGGGGGTGGGCCCTCCATATCATGGCGACCCACCCCCCACAGCCATCTACATTGGGGGGCTGATGTTCTGGGGTTGGTTGACGTCCCGGATCTCCATCAGGAAGTTCACACTGCCACTCTCACCCTGGCAATCTCCTTCCGCACTGAACTGCCTCTTCACGGGATAGCTACCGTCCACGGCAACCCAGATCTCATCCTCTACCGATGCGAACGTACAACCCGTAGCAAACCCGCCCCAGGACGCACTATCCGCGCTTCGATAGTGGTGGGACGGGACCCCTCCCATCACTTCCTGCCCCAGATACTGAGCGTCCTCCGGATCACCTGTGAACATGGCGTCCCACCAGGTGAACATGTTGAAGGCGTCGAAGATCTGGAGCATGGACTCATCCATCACGGGTAGCTCCTGCCACCCCTCGCCGCCCTCGCTCATCCATACCTTGCCGAGGTCCTCGATGTAGATCATCTCCACAACTTGGGCGTCCCCGTTGGAGCTGCTGGAGAACATCAGGTGTTCAGCTCTCGTCGGCACGGTCTGGCGCTTCCCCTCGATGTTGAGCACTACCTCCTCGGCCGCGCCTGCCAAGGTGCTGAGCCCATCCATACGGAAGGTGTATGCATAGGAATCCAGATTCTCCAAGGCGCCCATGTCCATGTCGAAAGGCAACTCGTCCTCGGGAGGAGGTGGTGGTTCTGGGGTCTCACCCTCGGGCGCAGCACAATCCTCCGCGCAAGTCTCGGCGCTCTCCGATGCATCGCACACACCATCGCCGCACTGCGGCTCGCTCGCCGGAGTGTCCGCCGCCGTAGCGACTGTCGGTGTCTCCTCCTCCCCTGGGGCAACATCGCCCAGGCTCGGCATCCCGGGGAGTGAACAGGCCAGGGTCAGCGAGACCAGGACTGTCACACTCAACAGCACGGTCAGTTGTCTTCTTCTCTTCTTGTCCATTCTGTCTCCTCTCTTGTGAATTCTCCGTGTAGGAAACGAGGTCTCAACTTGTCATAGTGCTTGGAGACGGCTTCGTCCTTGATGGCGAGTCAGCGGGCCCTGGCCTGAAGGGGTCGATCTGCCGCCAGGCACCTATACGTGGATGAAGCCTCTGAGCAGAAGCAACCCCCCGATGCAGAGGGCCCCGATCACAGCAGCCACGAGGCAACCCTTGACCCAGGGTCGCGATCTCTCGTCTCCTCTGAGCCCAAGGAAAAGCCCGGCAGCGAGGCCAACCGGGGGAACGAGGAAGCAAAGCGCATAGATCAAAAGGTCGGGGCGGCGCTCCCACTCCACAAGCAAGGGGCTGGCGTTGAAGATCGAGGAGTAGGTGCCGCTGATGATTCCGATCAGTAGCGTCACTACGAAGCTCCTGATCGTGATCCCACCAAATAGCAGCAGAGCGACCAGCGTGAAGATCACCGTCAGCTGGGTAAGTATGGAGCGATCGAGGGTCTGGACGATGCTGTGGTTGACGATACCCTCAATGGGCAGGCCAGCATACCTTCTGCTGTTCTCACGGATGCGGTCGAAGACGACGATACTGTCGTGCACCGAGAAGCCGATCACCGTCAGCAGCGCCGTGAGGAACAGAGCATCCACCTCCCAGCCATAGAGAACACCGAAGATGGAGGCCAATCCCACCACCACCAAGATATCGTGGACCATGGCGATGATAGCGCAGGCACCGTACCGCACTGGGTTCGTCACATGACGGAAGGCAAAGGAGATGTATAGCAGGATAGCCACGGCAGCCATGGCCACCACCAGGTAAGCCCGTCGCTGAACCTCCCCACCCACCGAAGGACCCACCGATTCGAAACGCAGCTCGGTGAACTCCCCGTAGCGCTCCCCTATCTCTCCCTGGATAGCTCTCTTCGTCTCCAGGTCCAGTGTCTTGCTGCGGATGAGGAAGACATTTCCTGGAGAACTCTGGACCATGGTATCGCCGAAGCCGTACTCCCCAAAGAGTCCCTTCAACTCGGCAGGTTGAGCGGCACTGCCCTCCTCGAACTGCACCTCCATAATCGAACCGCCGGTGAAGTCGATGGAGAAATTGAGGCCGAAGAGGATGAGCGAGATCAGCCCCGGCACCACTACGATGGCTGAGACCAAGTAATACCAGTACCGTTTGCCGACTATGTCAAACATCCGTATCCTAGACTCCGAACCAGCGGTGGTGCTTGACCACGTCCAGATCAATGATCAGGCGCAAGAAGGTGCGGGTTACGGTGATGGCTGTGAACATGCCCACAATCACGCCGATGCCCAGGGTCAGCGCAAAGCCCTTTACGACACTGGCCCCAAAGTAGGAGCCGAACCAGAAGAGTATGGCACAGGTGATGAGCGTGGCGAAGTTGGAATCGCGTATGGACGGCCACGCGCGGCTGAATCCTTGCTCCACCGCCAGCCGCAGCTGCTTGCCAGCTCGCAACTCCTCCTTCATACGCTCGAAGATGAGGACATTCGCGTCCACGGCCATGCCCACCGAGAGAATGAACCCCGCTATGCCTGGCAGGGTCAGAACCACCGGTATCAACTTGAAGAGGGCCAGCACCAGCATGGCGTAGATCAGCAGCGCCGCGGTGGCCAGGAGACCAGGGAACCGATAGTAGAGTAGCATGAATAGCGCAACCGTGGCCAGGCCGATGGCGCCAGCGAGGATGCTCTTCTGCAAGGAGTCCTCACCCAGGGTGGGGCCGACGGTGCGGTTGGTCTCCACACGCAAGGGAATGGGCAGAGCTCCGTATCGCAGGCGGATGACGATGCTTTCCGCTTCCTCGGGAGAAAACCCTCCCTCCCTCGTGATGCGCACCCCTCCCGTGGGGATGGGCTCGTTGATCGTGGCGCAGCTCACCACCTGCTTGTCGAGAACGATGCACATCAACTGCCCTACGCTATTCCGTGTGTACTCCGCGAAGAGAGCGGTCCCCTCGTCATCCAACTGGAAGCGGATCTCCAGAAGCCCCAAATCCCCAAAGTCCATGGCGGCTCCAGTGAGGTGACGCCCGGTGAGGATTGTCTGGAACACCGGTCCCTCGGGCTCGCTGGGAAGAGTTGGAGTGATCACCGCGCTAGGGGTCGCAGTGGCTGATTCGGTGGCTGTGATGGTGAGCTGAGGAGCCGGCGTCTCTGGGCTGATGGTCGCCGTAGGGGCGACCGGCGTGAGCACCGCCAGTTGTTCAGTAGTGGTCACAACCGTTCCAGCAGGCAGGAACGAGCGTCCAGCGTCGATGAACTCCAGCAGACCCGTCTCGCCAAAGGTCTCGATGGCCCGCTCTGGATCCTCGATGCCGGGCAGCTCGACGATGATTCGCCTGCCGCCCGAGAGCTGAATGAGCGGCTCTGAGACCCCCAGGCCATTGACGCGCTGCTCGATGATGGACCTGGTGGCCTCCATGGCCCCGGGGTCAACGAGTTCCTCAGGAGGGACGTCAGCCTCCAGGAGGACCTGGAGGCCTCCCTGCAGATCCAGCCCCCTGCGCAGCTCTATCTCGCGGTCGAGGTTGATGGGGCCCACATGGATGTGGATACCTGGATTGCTGGGTAGATCTACCCAGGCGGCAGCGAGCGCCAGGACGATGATGCAGCCCAGCAGGGCCAGAGTTCTTCGCCTATCAGTGAGCACGGTTATATCCTTACCTCAGCTAAGTCAGCGGCGCTGATTATAGTGCGCGCCCGCGGGCCTGTCAAACTGGCCCTGCCGCGTGCTACACGACCTTCTCCCGCACCCAACTGCTGACGACGTCCATCGTCCAGACCACGATGACAATGGCCCACACGGCCACCCCTGCTTTCTTGTATTGGAGCAAGTTGACCCACTGAATGAGGATGAAGCCGATGCCACCGCCGCCGACGAAACCGATGACCGTGGACATGCGCACGTTGATGTCCCAGCGGTAGATGGTGAAGGCGATGTAGGGAGGTACGATCTGGGGCACCACCGCATAGACGATGGTCTGCAGCGCGTTGGCGCCAGTGGCCTGAATGGCCTCGATAGGCCCCGGGTCAATGCTCTCCACCTGCTCTGAATAGAGCTTGCCCAAGGCGGCGATGGAGTGCATGCCGAGGGCCAGCACGCCCGCAAAGGGCCCGATGCCCACCCACACAGCAAAGATGATGGCCCAAATGTACGGTTCGATGGAGCGCACGATATTGAAGACCCCGCGGATGAGGAAGTAGACGATCATCGTGCTGCGATACTTGGACATCAGATTCCGGGCAGCGAGGAAGCTGAGCGGCACAGCCAAAAAGACGCCGACGGTGGTCGCCATCATCGCCAACATGATGGTCTGCACCATCTTCGACAGGACGATCTTGGTGGTATCGCTGGGGTACGGCAGCCCCACGTCCCACTTCAGCTCAACCTCGATCTCCTGCAATTCCTCAGATGCAGGCACGTCCGGGATCGCGATGCCGACGGCGAAATGGCCTTCCGAGTCCGCGTCAATCCGCTTCAGCGATCTCCTGGTGCCTACGGGCGGGATCCAGCGCAGTATTCCCTTCGTGTCGGGCCTGAAGTTGAAGCCCTCGACACCCAATGGTTGTCCAGGCTCCCCGCAGAGATACGACAGCACCAGATATGGTTCGGACTCGCTGGCAGCGGGCTGTTGCGGAGATGCCGTGCCACACGGCACCTGGAAATCGGCGTACGCTCGCTGGTACTCCTTGTCTCGGGTCAGGAGATCCGGTTGCAGAAGCTGCTTCACGATGTGCACCATGTCAGGCGCGCCGGTGACCAGCTTCTTGAGGTCGATCTCAGTGATCTGCCAGGCGAAGGCATACACCACGACGGCCACCACAATGCCAAGGATCAAGCGCCTCGAAGAGAAAAGCCCCCTCCGTCTTCCTGGAATCTCTTGCCGTCTATCCTCTTCAGCACTCACCGTCAGGATACCTCCTATCGTATCTCGACCTGGATGGCATCCTCGCCATAGATCTCCTTGAACCTGGCATCGTCTATCTCAGCGGGCGAGCCCTCGAAAACCACCTCGCCGTCCTTCAAGGCGAGTATGCGCGTGGCGTAGGCACGGGCCAGGCTGAGGAAGTGGAGGCTACAGAGCACCGTGACCCCCTTCTCTCTGTTCAGCTCTTCCAAATACCTGAGAATCGAGTGGGAAGTGGCGGGGTCCAGGCTGGCCACGGGCTCATCGGCGAGGATGAGAGTGGGATCCTGCATCAAGGCTCGGGCGATGCCAACTCGCTGCTGCTGACCACCACTCAATTCATCAGCCCGCTTGTAGGCCTGGTCGAGAATCCCAACCTGCCTCAGAGCGCCCATAGCCTTCTCCACATCCTTCTTGGGAAAGCGTCCAACGGCGCTTCGCCACGGACTGACATATCCCAGTCTGCCCGAGAGGACGTTGGTCAACACCGAAGAACGTCTCACCAAGTTGAACTGCTGGAAGATCATACCGATGTGGCGCCGCGTCTTGCGCAACTCCTCACCAGACAGCTGCGTAACATCCACCCCATCCCAGATGATCCGCCCCTCGGTGGGCTCTATCAGCCGGTTGATACACCTAAGCAACGTGGACTTGCCGGAGCCGCTCAGGCCGATGATGACCAGGAACTCGCCGTCCTTGACTTTCATGCTCACGTTCCTGAGCGCCACCGTACCGCCGTCGTAGATCTTCGTCAGGTTCTGTATCTCAAGCATGAGAACCCCCTCGCACCACGCCGTCCCGAGGCAACCGCTGGAACGGCGACTCCGTAGACATCTAAACAGAGATTGGGCAGAGGAACACCCCTGCCCAATCTCAACCACATCCACACTGCGTCAAGCCAATAGAGACGAGGACAAGGCGGTTCCCCTATTCGAGGATCTCCTCCTCCGTCCATCCAAGGATGTTGATGGCGTTGCGGACAGGGTTGTAGAAGTCATCATCCACAGGACCGAAGCCTGTGATGTCGTAGAAATCCTCGTCAGCGAGGACAGCCTGCCCTTCCTCAGTGGCCGCGTAGTCGATCAACGCTTGAGCGATGGTATCCCTCATCTCCGCGGGGAAGTCGCTCACGAAGCTCACCGTGTCGTTGGGGATATGCTCGCTGAGCCCAATGATCGCCACATCCTCTACCGCCATAGGGTCGGTGGTCATGGCCGCGACGCGAGCGTCTCGGATCCTCAGGCCGCCCTGCCACACCTTGTAGCTCCCATCGTCCTGCTGCTCGATGGTGAAGTCTCCACCGACCTCCGGTGGATCCCCCGTGGACCAATCCGCCGGGGTGTCACCGGGCGGTGAGAAGTAGCTGGTGCCGAAGTCAGCAGTGCCATCCAGCACCGCCAACACCGCCTGCGGGTGCCCTCCAGCCTCGACCGTCTCACCCGCCGTGATGCCGTTCAAGGACAGCTGCACCGATGGGTACAGGTAACCCGAAGTGGAGGTCACGCTGGGCACCGCCCACTTCTTGCCCTCCAGGTCAGCAAGGGACGTGAGGCCGCTGTCACGACGCACTACGAACTGGGTCCAATACGCGGTGCGCCCGTACCGGATGGTAGCCAGCTCAACTTCTACGCCACACTTGTCATTGGCCAGAACGTAGCCCAGCCCGGGGATGAAGCCCATGGTATCGCCCTCGGCGGCGCACATGGCCTCGATGGTGGCCGCGTAGGAGACCGGCACGGACACGTCAAAGTGGATCCCTGTCTGCTCTGTGATCCAGGCAGCCATGGCCTCGCCGGACGACTCGATGACGGCCACGTCTACCGACGGCACGAACATCAGCTTGACGGGATTCTCTGCAGATCCCAGCTCTGGGGGCGCTGCGGGTGCACACCCACTGACCAGAACCGGGCCTACCAGCAGCGCCAATCCCAACAGTACAAGAAGATACTTTCTCATTTCTTTCCCCTCTCTCCCCTTCCTATCTAGTGCTTAGTCTCATTCCCTAGAGCGTAGTCCTGAAGGCCGCGATCAGTAGCTATCTGTGCGCATCACCCCCTTCCGTTGTGTGCTGTCTTAGCATCCAGGCAATCCACCTACAACATCGTTGAACTCTGGAATATCATAGCACAGAGCAGTTCTCACGACAAGCTGGTATAGCCCAGGAAGGCCTCCTGCCTGCTGGGCCTGATCGCCGAGATCACCCCTGCAGATCGTGACAGCATCGGCTTCGTGCTACGCTGGGCACTGAGATGGTAAGATGCTATTTCCATAGTACTATACTTTGGGACAGTTAAAGCTACAAGTTATATGTAGTAGTACTAGTAGGGATGTGGATTGGTGGACAAGGGAGGGCCGGGCCACAGCGGCGACCCTACGCATTGTGGAGATGGCTCGTGTACCTCCCACATCTAGTAGTTGTCCGGGGAGCTGGCGGTTGCGCTGGATGTGTACCCTGTGTGGACAAGACATGAGCTGTAGGGGAAAGGGAGAGGCTGTGTTGTGGATATGTGGACGTGCTGTGGGAGTATGGCAGCGGGGATGGTGAGCTGGTGTTGCAGGACCAAAAGCGTGACGCGCAGAGAGAGGGATTATCCCCAATACCTGGGGGTTATCCACATTGTAGAGGGGCTTATCCACAGGGGTGGTACTACAGCTAGCGACTGTTGTAAAGAGCTCCCCTCAGGGCCAGAACGTCACGGCGCAGCTGGTCGTCTTCTTCGATCTGACGCTCGACTTTGTCGTGGCCGTGTATCACGGTGGTGTGATCCCGGTTGCCGAGAGCGGCTCCTATCTGGACCAACGAAGTCCCGGTCTCCTCGCGGCCGAGATACATGGCCACTTGACGCGCGAGTGCTAGGTCTCTGGTACGTCGAGACCCTCGCAGGTCGTCGGCCTGGAAATGGAAGAATTCAGCGACAGCGGTGATGATCTCATCCATGGTCAGAGCCTGCTGTGGAGAGAGGGTCTCGGCAAGGGCCTGGGTGGCCAGCTCCAGGGTGACCGGAGAGAAACGCATTTGTGCGTGGGCGATGACGCGGGTGAGGGCGCCCTCGAGTTGTCGGATGTTGTCCTGGAACTTGTGAGCGATGAGGTCTATCACCTCATCGGGGATGTGCTGCTCCTGGGGCTCGGCCTTAAACCGCAGGATGGCGATGCGGGTCTCCAGATCGGGGGGCTGAATGTCGGCGATGAGTCCCCACTCAAAACGCGAACTCAGACGCTCCTCCAGGGTGGGGATCGCTGTGGGCGGCCGGTCGCTGGAGATGACGATCTGCCGTCTAAACGAGTGGAGGGTGTTGAAGGTGTGGAAGAACTCTTCCTGAGTGCTCTCCTTGCCAGCGATGAACTGGATGTCGTCCACGAGAAGGACATCCACCTCGCGGTACTTGGCGCGGAACTCGTCGGTAGACTGGTTGCGGATGGAGTTGATCAGGTCGTTGGTGAAGGTCTCGGAGGAGACATAGAGTACCTGGGCGTGGCGGGAGAGGGCCTCGTTACCGACGGCGTGGAGCAGGTGGGTCTTGCCCAGACCAACGCCGCCGTGTATGAAGAGCGGATTGTAGCTATCGCCGGGGTGTTCGGCAGCGGCGATGGCAGCGGCGTGGGGCAGGCGGTTGCTGCCACCGACAATGAATTTCTCAAAGGTATAGTGCGGGATCAGCATCGGTGGGGGGGAATGCGGCTGGGAATCGGCGGCGCCTTCCTCGAGGAGCGGAGCGGCAAGCGAGGGATCCTCAGGATGCTGGGATTGGGCTCTGACGACGAACCTGACCTCAGCGGTCTGGTTGGTGAGGCCGATCAGGGTTCTCTTGACGATGGTTTGTAGGCGGTTCTCCAGCCACTCCTTGGCGTACGTGTTGTGGACTCCGATGATGAAGGTGCCGTCCTCGTGAGCGATGGGGAAGGTGTTGCTGATCCACGTGTCGTAGGTGGCCTTGGTCATTTGCAGTTGCAGCTCGCCCTTGGCCGCGTCCCACACTCCCTTGAGGTCCATGTTCCCTCCAACTCGTCCTTGCAGCCAGCCTTCGAGAGAGTCAACCGGGAGAGTCGCTCGCCGACCCTAGTGTGCACGTAGCTCGCGGAACAGAGTCTGGAATCTCTTCGACGCGCTTTGCCCTCTCGCCCGGCATCCCCCTGGGCGAAGTTGAGGGCTCGTGACCTGGTATCACCTAGAAGATTGTTGATCTGTACTGCTGCTAGTGTTGAGTGCCTAAGATTGCCACGTGGGCCAGCCCGGAGCGGGCGGCCTGCGCTCGGCGGGAGCCGATGCTTGCTGCTGTCATCAGCCCACGCTGATCCTGTCCGGAGGCACCGGGCAAAGCCATCTGGCCGCGGCTACGTCAGCGCGTGAGAGGAGTGCGCTTCGTGGACTGCGCAGCGACGCGGCCGATAGTGGCAAGTGCGAGGATGGGCCTCTGATGCCTTGTTCAGGAGCGCACCGTATTGTAATCGAGGAGTTAGAGATCGTCCAACTGGAGACGGTGTTTGGGGGGTGTTGAGGCGACTACCGAACGGACCATTCGCGCCCCTGGGGCTACTACATGTGGGGAACACTGCCAATGGGCGGGCCACATCTTGTAGTTCTCGGGCTCCGGGAGTGCGGAGTGAGAGGCTCGAAACTTTAAGGAATCTTATGGAAAGCGCGCCGAGGTTTGCCGCGAAGGGGGTCCTTTGATACAATGAGCGGCGAAGACCGAACTAGGAAACAAAGAGGTGAAGCATGGATCTAGAGAAGATCATTCGGGATGTGCCGGACTTCCCCAAGGAGGGCATAATCTTCAAGGATATCACCACACTGCTCAAGGATGCTCAAGCCTTCCGGGAGGCGGTCGATCGGCTGGTGGAGCGCTACTCTGGAGAGCAGATCGATCTGGTGGTGGCGGTGGAGGCCAGGGGATACATCTTCGGTGCCCCCATCGCGTACAAGCTGGGTGCGGGATTCATTCCTGTACGCAAGGTGGGCAAGCTGCCTGCCGAGACAATACGCGAGGAGTATGAACTGGAGTACGGCACCGACGCCGTCGAGATGCACCGCGATGCGATCGAGCCTGGCCAGAAGGTGCTGATCGTTGACGATCTCATCGCCACCGGCGGGTCGGCGGCAGCGACCGCCCGGCTGGTGGAAGCGCTGGGCGGCGACATCGTGGGCATAGCGTTCCTCATTGAGCTGGCCTTTCTGAACGGCGTGGACAAGCTGAAGGAGTACGACGTCTTCACCATCATACAGTACTGACGGCGAGACGCGTGTTGGCCGCGCTCTTGTCCCGCAGCCGCGAACGCTCTGTTGGTGGGCTGTGGATAGTCTGTGGACAGAGTGGGGTCAACAGAGGCCGGCCGCCGGGGCGGAATATTGGGGATAATAGAGAGAGCCTCAGGTCACTTGGGTGGCTCTGAGGCTCTTCTTCGTCACTACTTCGAGGATTTGTCTGGCAGTCTAGGAATCAACCAGGAGAGAAAGGCGTCGTCGCTCCGCGTCTGGATGAACACCTTGCCCGGTCCAGTGAGATTGACCACCAAACCCTCGCCGCTGAAGAGGGTGGATTTCGCGCCAGCGATCGTCTTCACCTCAAAGCCCATCCCCTCCGTGAAGGCCACTAGGTGGCCGGTGTCGACGGTGTGGCTCTGGCCTGCCCCAAGTTCCATCTCGTGGATGGCACCGTAGCTCGAGAACACGAGGGTGCCCGAACCGCTGCACTTGAGCATGATCAGACCCTCTCGCGCGAAGAAAGTCTGGGCTCCACTCCACTTGGTGTCAACCGCGATTCCCTCCGAAGAAGCCACGTAGGAGCCGGACTGTACCATCAAGGTCTCGTCTCTCATCTCCCTCGCAGCCATGTCCCCCGGTAGCGGCGGTGCCAGAGTGATTTCGCCACCTTCCGCCGGAGCGCGATAGGTGTTGATGAAGAAGGTCTCTCCGCCCAGCATCGATCGCTTCAGCGCTTGTATCAGGCCGCCCTTAACTTCGGTCTCGATGCGCATGCCTGGGGACATGCTAACCATGGCCCCTGCTTCCGAGTGAAAGGCCTCGCTGGGGCCAAGACCGACGACGGCCAAGGCGTAGGCTGGGCGGTGTTGAATATCAACCTGCATCTGTGAATCCCCCTCTTGAACGCTCCCGGTCTGACGAGGTACTTGAGGCCGCTTCAGGCTCTTCTTGGCGTGGATCCTCCACGCGGCAACTCTTGGCCATTCAAGTCGAAACCCCTAGGCGGGGCAGCACAAAGCGCATCACGGCGTACCACAGCACGAAGAAACCGACAAGTGGAAGAAGTTGTGTGATTGAATCTGCTGACATAGCGTATCTCCCTATCCTCCTATTATACCGGAGGGGAGACCTCACTTTCAAATGCCCTTAGGCACCGCAGTCATCCTGTCGCGGCGAGACGGCGATTGGCCAGAGGGTTGAAGGGTCATCTGGAGAAAGCAAAGCCCCCCCTTGGGAGGGGGGCCGATCATGGCGACTCTGGGGCAGACGCTGCGCCAAGGGGCGGATCAGGTTCTCAACTCGGGCAAGTCAACGTACAAATCGAGTGACTCCGCATTGGCCAGGGCATCTTTGTTCTTGACCTCTTGTCCGTGGATCACCTGGCGCACGGCCAACTCCACCTTCTTGCCGCTGATGGTGTAGGGGATATCGTCCACCGCGATGACCTTGGCGGGCACGTGTCGGGGCGTTGCGTTGTGGCGGATGGTCGTCTTGATCCTCTTCACCAGTTCATCTGAGAGGTGGACGCCCTGGCGAAGCTTCGCGAACAACACGATTCTCACGTCGTTCTCCCAGTCCTGCCCCACCACCAGGCTGTCCATCACCTCCGGGATTTGTTCCACCTGACGGTAGATCTCGGCTGTGCCGATGCGCACCCCGCTGGGCTTGAGAGTGGCATCGGAGCGTCCAGAGATGACGACCCCGCCGCGTTCTGTGATCTCGATCCAGTCACCGTGGCGCCAGATCCCTGGATACGTGTCGAAGTAGGCGTCGTGGTACTTCTGGTTGTCGGCATCGTTCCAGAAGTAGATGGGCATGCTGGGGGCGGCCAGCGTGCAGACCAGTTCCCCCTGCTCACTCACGACGGAGTTGGCCTCTTCGTCGTAAGCCTCCACCTTCATGCCCAAGCCTCGCACCTGGAGTTCGCCCGCCCACACAGGCCCCATAGGGTTGCCCAAGGCGAAGCAGGAGATGATATCCGTGCCTCCCGAGATGGAGGAGAGGCACAGGTCTTCTTTGATGTCTCGATAGACGAACTGGAAGCTCTCTACCGACAGGGGGGACCCTGTGGAGAGGACCGCCTTCAACGGGGTGAGATCGAAGGATTCGCCGGGTTTGACGCCGGCCTTCTCCAACGCCGCCAGATAGCTGGCGCTCGTGCCAAAGATGGAGATTCGTTCGTCCTGAGCCATCTGCCACATGGCGCTGGCGTCTGGGTAGAAGGGGTTGCCGTCGTACAGCAAGACCCGAGCGCCCAGCGCCAGTGAGCTGACCAGCCAGTTCCACATCATCCAGCCGCAGGTGGTGAAATAGAAGATGGTATCCTCTCGCTTCGCATCGGTGTGCAGGCTGAGTTCCTTGATGTGTTGGAGCAAGGTTCCCGCCACGCCGTGGACGATACACTTGGGGACTCCCGTGGTGCCAGAGGAGTACATGATATAGAGGGGATGGTTAGCAGGGACCTGTTCGAACTGGAGATCGTCTGCTGCTGGAGCCAGGAACTCGTCGAAGAGCACCCCGTTGCCGACACGACCAGGGTCAGGGCTGGGGTCCGTGTACGGCACTACGATCACTTTCTCGATGCTGGGCAGCTCCTTGAGGATCTCGGAGATCCTCTCCAGCGAATCGAACTGCTTGCCATTGTAGCTGTAGCCATTGGCTGTGAACAATACCCTGGGCCCGATCTGGCCGAAGCGATCCAGCACTCCCTTGATGCCGAAGTCGGGAGAGCAGGAGGACCAGATGGCGCCCACACTGGCGGCGGCCAGCATGGCCACGACGGTCTCAGCCATGTTGGGCATAAACCCAGCCACTCGATCGCCGGGCTGGATCCCCAGGTCGCGCAGGGACGTGGCCAGCCGGGCCACCAGGTTGTACAGCTCGCCGTAGGTCATGCTCACCGTGGGCTGGCCCTCGCCCTTGAAGCTCAAAGCGACGTGATCATCGCGATAGCGGAGCAGGTTCTCAGCGAAGTTCAGCCGGGCACCTTCAAACCATCTCGCTCCTGGGATTTTGGCGACTTCGTCCACCACCTCGTCGTAGCCCCTGCTGCAAATCACCTCACCATACTCCCAAAGAGTTGCCCAGAAGGTGGGGCTCTCTTGGATGGACCACTGATACAGATCTTCGTACGTGGAGAAGTCCTTTCCAAACCGTTCGTTGACGTGCTGCATGAAACGGTAGAGGTTGGTGCTCTTCTTGCGCGCTCCCGATGGTTGCCAGAGAAGCTCCGTCATCGTGCCTCCATAACCTGTGTCGGTGAGAAGGGCGTTCTCGATCTCACTCCGGTCAGAGATGCCGTGGGCAGGTTCCTCAACCCCGTCTGGCCGATGGCAACGCCGGCGCGGGACGGCTAGAACTCTAGCTGATCTCCAACGTGTACCCTTTCCAACACGTGGGGGTGGCATTCGAGGTAGTATCGAGCGGGCACACTGGGAGCGTAGTAGGGATAGAAGGGCTTGGCCAGGGCCCTGTCCACCACGTGCCTGCTGGCGTCCAACCAGATGACGGCCAACGGGAAGAAGACGAAGAGCATGTGGATGGTGGTCAGGCTGCGGCTCTCACGGCCCTGGTCGAAGATGTAGGCCTCATCTTCTCTTAGAGGAGGGCGGAACATCAGCCCCAGCCCTCTGGTCAAGAACGTGGTGCACCAGGTGATCCTGGTGGCGATTACATCCCCGGTTGTGGCGTTCTTGATCATGGCCAGCGCCCGGCAGCCATTATAACAACTGGTTCGCTCCATCGCAAAAGGTCGGCCCTCCCAACCTTGCTGGGCGGCATGTGGGCTGTTTGCCCAGACCCCTGGCCGGGAAATCATTCAGCACCGGCCCCAGGGCACCGAGGTCACAAATCGCCAAGGATCTCCCTCGACCCAAGGTATGGCGTAATCGTCCCAGCTAAGGTATACTCCAGCCGACTCGGGGCCGGTAGCCTACCGGAGCGTGGCGCCGTGTGCTCAGCTTGGCGATGCTGAAACTGGCCAAGAGCCCCGACTCTCTTCTGAGTATCTGGAGTCTCCGCCGTCCAGCCAGTGAAAGAAAGGAGCAGTCACAATGAGAAGCTTCCTTGGGCGCGATATCCTGTCGCTGAAGCATTTCGAACGGCATGAGTACATGCGCATCTTCCAGGTTGCGGAGGAACTGGAGCCGCACGCCCGTGATCGGCGCAACGGAGATCTTCTGGCCCACAAGACGTTGGTGACCGCTTTCTATCAGCCCAGCACCCGGACCCGCCTCAGCACTGAAGCGGCCATGCACCGGCTGGGCGGCCACGTGGTGGGTTTCGCCGATCCCCGCATGACCCGCGCTGGCGACTTCTATCAGGAGTCTATCAAAGACACAGTCCTCATGCTCGAGTACTATGGGGACGTGATCGCCATGCGCCATTTCCAGCAGGGCGCACCCCACGAGGCCGCCGAATGGGCCAGCGTACCGGTGATCAACTGTGGGGACGGCTGGGGCGAGCACCCCACCCAGGTGTTAACCGACCTGTTCACCATCTGGCGCGAGAGGTATACCCTGGACGGGCTGCATTTCCTGCTGGTGGGCGATATGCGGATGCGCACCATGCATTCCATCGGCTACGCCATGTCCAGGTTCGGCATCTCGGCCTCCTTTGTCGCCCCGCCAGAGATGTCCCTCACCGAGGAGTTCAAGCAGGAGCTGCGCGACCTCAATCTGCGCTTCGATGAGCCGGAGACGGCGGAGGAGGTCCTCGCCGATGCCGACGTGATCTACATGGAGCCCGTGGTTCAGGCCGACTACACGCGATCCCGCGTGGAGGACGGGGAGGAGAAGGGTCTGACTCCGCCCGCCTATCGGGTGACAAGGGAGATGCTGCGCGACAAGGCCAAGACAGATGCCATCGTGCTGCACTCCTTGCCGCGTATGGATGAGCTGCCCACCGACGTGGATGACACGCGCCATGCCCGATACTGGTACGAGGCCTACAACGGAGTGGTGGTGCGCATGGCTCTCTTGGCGCTGGTCCTGGGGGCGGTGGAATAAGGGGAGGTGAACGATGCAGACCGACCTGCGTGGTCGTGACATGATCACCACGCAAGAGTGGGCCAAGGACGAGATCGAGACGGTCCTCGACGTCGCCTTTGAGCTGAAAAGAGAGAGGGCCACAGGCCAGGCCCACCCGCTGTTGCGAGACAAGGTGCTGGCCATGCTGTTCTTCTTTTCCAGCACTCGCACCCGAGCCTCCTTCGAGGCGGGGATGGCACAACTGGGGGGCCACGCGGCCTTCATCGAGTCGGAGACCACGCAGATCGCCCACGGGGACACCCCTAAGGAGATCGGCGATATCCTGGGTCGCTACTTCGACGGCATGGCCATCCGCCAGTGCGACTGGGAAGTGGGCAACCAGTACATCCGGGACGTGGCCCGGGCCAGCCGGGTGCCCGTCCTCAACATGCAGTGCGAGGTCTACCATCCCTTCCAGGCGCTGGCCGACCTGATGACCATCATGGAGAAGAAGGGCGAACCTCGAGGAAAGACCATCGCCGTCTCCTGGGCCTGCGCTGCCAGCTACCAGAAACCCCTCAGCGTTCCTCAATCCCTGATCTTGCTCCTCACTCGCTTCGGAATGAATGTGCGACTGGTGCATCCCCCTGAGTATCGACTGATGGGTGAGGTCCTGGACCGGGCTCAGGAGAACGCGCGTGCCCACGGCGGGACGCTGGAGATCTTGGACGACATGGACTCCGGTTTCCAGGATGCGGACATCGTCTATCCCAAGAGTTGGGGCTCCTGGCTCACCACCGAGAACGTCGATGAGTCAGCAGCTATTGGACGCAAGTATGATGATTGGATCTGCGACGAAAGGCGCATGGCGCTGGCCCGGGAGGACGCCGTCTATATGCACTGCCTGCCTGCGGACCGGGGCATCGAGGTAACCGACGCAGTGATCGACGGCCCTCAGTCAGTCGCTTACGACGAAGCGGAGAACCGCATGCACGTTCAGAAGGCGGTGATGGCGCTGACCATGCGGTAGGGTCAGGTTTTGCCGGCGACACCGACTGTCCAGCACAACAATGAGACACATCCTCAGCCTCAAGTGCGTCCTCTGCGGCGCCGAATACACCCCCGACGAGGTGCTCTACGTCTGCCCCAAACATGGCGACGAGGGTATCCTCGATGTTCTCTACGACTACGACCTCATCGGTCAAACACTCAGCAAGGAATCATTGGCGGCCAACCACGACTACTCCATCTGGCGGTATGCCCCCTTGCTTCCCGTTGCCGAAGACAGCCCTCGACCTCCTCTCCAGGTGGGCTGGACGCCGCTGTACCATGCTCGTCGCCTGGGGGAGAGCCTGGGTCTTCCCAACCTCTGCCTCAAGGATGACGGCCGCAACCCCACCGCCTCCTTCAAGGATCGGGCCAGCGCAGTGGGGGTGGTCAAGGCCCTGGAGTTGGGGTATGAGACCGTCACCTGCGCCTCCACGGGGAATGCAGCGTCGTCCCTGGCGGGACTGGCCGCCAGCGTGGGGCTGAAGAGCGTGATCTTCGTACCCCAGCGAGCGCCTCAAGCGAAGGTAGCTCAACTTCTCATCTTCGGCGCTCGCGTGATCATGATCAAGGGTACCTACGACCAGGCCTTCGATCTGTGCCTGGAGGCGGCGAGAGAGTACCCTTGGTACAGCCGGAACACGGCCTACAACCCGTATCTGTCGGAGGGGAAGAAGACCGCGGCCCTGGAGCTGTGCGAGCAGCTGGGGTGGGAGGCTCCGGACAGAATCTTCGTCTCCGTGGGCGACGGCTGTATCATCGGCGGGCTGTGGAAAGGTCTCAAGGACTTGCTGGCCCTGGGCTTCATCGATCGCATGCCCCAACTTGTGGGTGTGCAGGCCGAGGGATCCGCGCCGCTGGTGCGCGCCTGGGAGAAGGGCACAGAAGAGATCGTGCCCATGGTTCCGGAAACGCTGGCCGACAGCATCTCCGTCGGTCAGCCCCGTGACCGGGTCAAGGCCCTGCGGGCTGCCCGGGAGACGGGCGGGAAGTACGTATCTGTGGACGACGAGGAGATCCTGGAAGCAATGAGGCTGCTTGGTCGGGAGGCGGCGGTCTTCGCGGAGCCTGCGGGGGCCGCTGGGTTCGCCGGCTTGCGAAAGCTGGCATCTTTGGGCCAGATCGATCCTGAGGAGCGCATCGTGGTCCTGGTGACGGGCAACGGCCTGAAGGATGTGGACAGCGCCATCCGGGCCACGGGCCAGCCTGAACTCATCGAACCAACTATGTCGGCACTACGCCGATTGACGTGAGAACTTTGGCCGATAGAAGGAGCAGACCATGAGCGAGACGAGCAAAGTGGTGGTAGGGCCCACCTTCGAGGAGATGCTGCATCCCTGGAAGATCGATCCTGAGGTCCGCGCTGAAGCGAAGAGGATGATGGAGGAGGATCCTCTCGACCCCATCAACTTGTACAACATCACCTGGCGCGGCCATGAGAATCGCATCTACCACTACGTGCTGCCACCGGAGCTGACCAACGTAGAGGCCCCCATAGTCGTGCTCTACAGCAAGGACTTCCCCACGGGCAGCCACAAAGTCGGAGCCACCTACTCAGTGCTCATCGAGAAGGAGTTGTACGGCGAGGTGGATCCTGCCGTGCACTCTTTGGTCTGGCCTTCGACCGGGAACTACGGCATCGGCGGGGCCTGGGTCGGTTGCCGCATGGATTTCGATTCCGTGGTCATTCTACCGGAAGAGATGAGCACCGAGCGGTTCGAACTGGTGCGGAGCTACGGTGCCCGGCTCATCCTCACGCCAGGGTGCGAGTCCAACGTCAAGGAGATCTACGACAAGACCAAGGAACTGAAGGCCCAGGACCCCGAGCGGGTTCGTATCCTCAACCAGTTCGAGGTCATGGGCAACTACCGCTTCCACTACCACGTGACGGGTGGCACCATCGTGGAGATGGCGGAGAAACTTCAGCAGCAGGGCGTTGGGCGAGGCAAGGTTGCGGCCTACGTTTCGGCCATGGGCTCCGCCGGCACCATCGCCGCGGGCGACCGCTTGAAGCAGGAGTGGCCCGACCACAAAATCGTCGGTCTGGAACCCATCCAGTGTCCCACCTTGTACTGGAACGGATACGGCGGCCACGATATCCAGGGTATCGGTGACAAGCACGTCACCTGGATTCACAACGTGATGAACATGGATGCCATCATGTGCATCGACGATATAGAGAGCAAGAAGGGTTTGCAGCTGCTGACGGATGAAACCGGCTGGAAGACGATGATCGACCGCTATGGGGTGCCGGAGGAGAGCGTACACCTCATGGCCGAGACCTTCGGCATCTCTGGGGTGTGTAACATCCTCGGGGCCATCAAGACGGCGAAGTTCTATGGCTTCGGCAAGGACGATGTCGTGGTGACCATTCTCACCGATGCCGTAGATCGGTACGGCTCGGTGATGCAGCAGATGACCGAGTCCTACGGCGCCATGGATGAGGTCGAGGCTGCCGTGCGCCTGGTGAGCGTCTTTCACAATCAGAAGCTGGACTGGATCGAAGAGGGCATGCGCCGCACGCGCAATCAGTGGCACAACCTGAAGTACTATACCTGGGTGGAACAGCAAGGCAAAACCATCGAGGAGCTCGACGCCCAGCGGCACCAGGACTACTGGGAGGCTCAGCAGTCACGCGTGGCGGAGATCGACCAGCGCATACACGAAGCGCGAGGCAACTAGGTTCCAGGGCGCATGGTTGGCATGAGTGAAGAGGCGAAGAAGGCAGGGAGTCCAACGCAGGATGAGCGTGTTATGGCGGCGGCAGCCCACGCCACGATCATCTTCTCGGCCGTGGGCTTGATCGGGCCCCTCATTGTCTGGGGCACGCAGAGGGAGAAGTCACCCTTCTTGGCCTTCCAGGCTTTGCAGGCCGCAGCGTATCAGTTCCTGCTCCTCCTCGGTGGATTGCTGGCCGGGGCGCTCTACATGTGCAGCTTCCTCAGCATGCCCGTCACAGCACTGCTTTCCGTTCCCTTCGACGAGGGGGCGGCAATTTGCCTGCCCTTCTTGGGCTTCTCCTGCACCTTCGGCATTCTCTTCCTGCTGATGTTGGCTTGGCTGGCCTACGTGGGATACGGGCTCTTCGGCGCAGTGTCGGTGCTCCAGGGGACCGACTTCCGGTACGCGTTCCTCGGACCCCGGCTGGAGAGCTACCTGGAGCAGCCGTGATGTGCTGCCAATGACCGACATTAGTGAAGCGAGGGAGGTCGACTCGGACGAGACGGCAACGACGGTGCAGGCATCCACACAGGACGAAAAGATCATGGCCGCTATCGGTCATGCCACTATCATCTGGCCGGTGGTGGGCATCGTCGCGCCCTTGGTGGTGTGGGCGACACAGCGGGAGAAATCCCGGTTTGTGGCTTTCCAGGCCTTGCAGGCAGCTGTGTACCATATCACCCTGATTATCGCGGGGTTGGTTTGTGGTGTCTGCTTCTTCTGTTACTACGTGGCGATGATCGTGGGCGGGATAGCCATGCCCTTGCTTCTCGCCATCCCCGGAGCGGGCGCATCGGGCGAGGAGTTGCCACCTGAAGCAGTGATTCCCATCTTGCTCGGCATCCTGGGCATGATCGTTTTCTACCTGGCCATCTGGGGACTCATGTTACTCGGCCTGGGGGTCTGGGCCGCCTACATCGGCTATGGTTTGTACGGAGCAGTCGCCAACCTGCAAGGCAAGGACTTCCGATACCCGATCCTCGGTTCTCGCCTGGAGCGATACCTCCAACAGACCTGAAATCGTCCTCTCCATTCATGGGTTAAGACTGAGGCTAGGGTGGCTGCAGAACGGGTCATCGCTAGTGGAACCCCCGCTGCTCAACCAACGTCCTTATACCGGCCAAGACGTTTAGGGAGGTTCGATGAGATGCTTGGAAAGAGGATGGCACTGTTGTTTCTGCTGGCATCTGCTGTGATACTAAGTCCGGTCAGTTGCGCCAGCCCGGGGCCGAGCGATACGCCCGTCCCCCCAGAGACTCCGGTCGAGGTACTGGCGGCACGCGATGCGGCCCTGGTCTACCTGATCGGACACTACGGTGAGCAGGCTCCCTGGCGGAACATGATCTGGTTAGAGGAAGAGGTAACCCCGGAAGGCCTGGTCGGTCAGGTGGCCTACCAGTATGCGGGCGGGGATTGGGTGATCACGGTCTCCCATCCGACGGCGGCTCCCGAAGCGGTGATCTACAGTGTTACGGTGGCCAACCAGACGACTGGGTTTCAGTGGGAGGGGGAGGTGGATGCCACTGGGCGTGTGACGGGAGCGCCCGAAGGGGTGGTGGCGGCGCGCGATGCGGCCCTGGCCCACCTCAGCGAACTCTACGGCGAAGAGGCGCCTCCGCCGGGGCTGGATTGGGCGGAGGAATTCATCCCCCCAGAAGGATGGGCGCCTTCGGGAACCTACCCCTACAGGGCCGGGGACTGGCTGGTCACCGTATGTGATGCGGGGGTTCGGCCCGAAGTGTATCAGGTGTCTGTGAGCGATGAGACCACGGGGTTCCAGTGGGAGGGAGAGGTAGATGCACAGGGGCATGTGACGGAGACGACCGCTCCTATCGGAGGACAGCCCGTTGTGGGCTGGTACGGCCATGTGGTCAGCCTGCCGGCCGACGCCCAGTTCGATGATTACCTGGCCCTGGAGCCCGAAGGGGCTGGCGAGATTGGCCTGGAGGGTGCCGACGCCGAGATCGAGGCCGAAATCGAAGACCTGCGGGACAAGGAAGAACCTGAAAAGTATGCCCACTTCTGGGGCACGCTCACCTGCGACGTACTGGACTACGGCGGTTGCCAGCTCGTCGTGACCCGCCTGCGCTCCAGGCGAGCCATCTTCGACCCCGACCCGGTGGAGGGCTGGGAGGGGCAGGTCTTCTCTGTTCCCGGCCTGGCCCAATTCGATGACTACTTTGTTCTAGACGGTCCCTTCGCCGTTCAATACGGGATTGAGGGGGCCGACAAAGCGCTGATGGCCCAGCTGGAGGACTTTCGGGACACATCTGCAACCATTCGGATATGGGGGGAGGTTCAGTGCGGCATTCCCGACACGATGGGTTGCTCCATCAGGGTGGAACGTTGTCAACTCGTATCCGAAGAGTCACCACCTTTGGGCCTTCACTTCGAGTCCCCGGTGGTCGGTTGGTACGGGTACGTCGTAGGCCTTTCGGCCGGTGCGCAGCACGACGACTACCTCCACCTGCTCCCCGTGGGCGCTGGCGACGTAGGCCTCGTAGGCGCCGATGCCGCCATGGAAGCGGAGATCCCGCACCTCCGCACCAGCGGTACTCCCGCTCACTTTTGGGGCGCGATCACTTGTGGGGTGCCCGACTACGACGGGTGCCAGGTCACCGTTAGCGGCATCATCCCCGAGGGCGCGGGCCCTTACCCGGATCCCGACCCCGTGGAGGGATGGGAAGGGCGCTACTTCTTCGGCGCCGGTCTGGGAGAGTTCGACGACTGCTTCATTCTAGACTTCTACGGTCCCTTCGGCGTTCGATACGGCATTCAAGGCGCCGACCACGCCCTGCAAGCCGCGCTGGAGGAGTTGCGGATCATAGACAAGCATGAAGGCCCGATACCTGACATCCGGATATGGGGCGAGATGCAGTGCGGCGTTCCCGACGTGAACGGTTGCCAGATTGTTGTGGACCGTCTGGAAGAGCTATTCAGCCGGCCATAGCCAGCGGTACCAACACCGTCGTTGACTGCGCGTTGTCTACGCCAGCTGGTCGGGTACAAGGAGTTCGCCCATAGAGAAGTTGGGCAGAACGGCTCAACTCTCCAGATTCAGTGGAACCTCTTTGGCCCGCAGTTCGTCTAGAACACGGTAAAGCCAATTTGAGCAGATCTAAGAACAAGAGGAGGAAAGAGGAAATGAAAAGCAAGCTGTCAACCTTGGGATTGGTGTTCATGCTGAGTGGGTTGATCTTGAGTGGTTGCGGGCCGGGCCCAGCTCAGCCTACCGAAGTCCCAACGACCACCCCGACGGAGGCCGGCCCGGCTCGGCCCACCGAGACGCCGACCCCGGTCGAGCCGGCGGAGACGTGGGTCTACGTGGACCTCATGCCGGACCAGTCCGGTACGACGGTGACCTGGATGGACGATCGTGGCGGCACCGCCAGCTCGGTCCCTGCGCCGGGTACAAGGTACCAGGTGCTTGGAGAGTGGGTTTACTATCAGGAAAGCGTTCACGGCACGGTACACCGGGTGAACGTCGCCGGGCAGGACGAGCGCTTTGATTTCATGGGCATCCCGGAGGATTATCTGGATCCGGTGGATTGGGCCATCTCGCCCGATGGGACTCAAATCATCTGGAAGCTGAGTTTCTTTGAGGCGGGGGAGGGCTACGACGTCACTCTCACTTCCGAACTCTACGTCGCCACCATCGCCACCGGCGAGACCCGCCTGTTGACCACGCACGTCGTCAGTGAACACTGGACTCTAGACCCGTGGGGCTTCTCGCCCGATGGTTCGCAGGTTTTCGTGTACCAGGAGCCCTATGGTATCGGCGGCATGTTCCCCGTATACGGCGAGTTCAGCGTGATGGATGTCGCAACCGGCCAGCTCACCCCCCTGCCCGACCCAATGCCGCAGGGCGCTGCCGGGATGGGTGTCCTCAGCGACGACGGGGCGCGACTGGTCCGCCTCGGCTATGCAGAGGGCGAGGGCTTCAAGGCCAGCCTTACTGACCTGGTGAGCGGGCAGACCACCGAAATCGTGACCACCATCTCGACCGATATGGGGCCCGTGCAGGCCGGGGACGGCGTGTTCTCGCCCGACGGCTCGACGCTGGTCTACACCGTTGCCTACGACCCTCTGGGCAGCGCAACCTTCGCTCTGTTCCAGGTGGATTTGGCCGCGGGGACGCAGCAGGAGCTCCTGGCTCCCCAGCCTACTCGCTACAAAGTGGCCCGCTTCGAGGACGACGGCTCGCTCTTGCTGACGATTTCCTGGCCTGGGGACGGGGCAGGCACCTTCCGCCTGCATCCCGACGGCACGCTGGAGCAGCTTTCGGAATTGACTTTCCTGGGGGTCTCGCAGTAAGAGTGAGGCTGGCAGAAAGACATTCGTGAAGTTCGTGATAGAATCCTGGGTGCTTGACAATGAGATGCAATTCCGTCTGCCTGAGCGGGTGGCGCAAGTAGACAACCGAATGGAACAGAATCCCCACTGCAAGCGTCCGTTGTGTAGGAATTGACAATCCAATGGCCAGCATTGAGGAAGGAAGAGCATGTTCGACGGGAGAAAGCCAGGGAGGTTGGATGAGATGTTTGGCAAGAAGATAACACTGGGGTGCCTGCTGGTTTCGGCTCTAATACTGAGCCTGACGAGTTGCGCGGGTACGGCTGCGCCCGTACCTGGTGAGGCACCGGAGGCTTCGGCTGACGTGGTCGGAGCGCGCGACGCGGCTGTGACCTTCGTTCGAGGGCACTTCGACGAGGTACCAGAAGCCTCGCTGTCCTGGGTGGAGGAGAGGCTTACGCCCGAGGATCTGCCGGGCGGCGCGGAGTGGGAGTATACCGCAGGGGACTGGGTGGTCAAGGTGTCCCACGCTGTGCTGCCGCCCGAATGGACGGTGTACCGCGTGGGCGTGTTCAATGAGGCCACTGGCTTCGAGTGGGAGGGCCGCGTCGATGGGTCCGGTCGTGTGCCCGAGGCGCCGGAGAATGTGCTGCTGGCCCGGGACCAGGCTCTGTTCTACATCACCGAGCGGTATGGATTGTCTGCGCTCGGTCCGGGCCTGGCATGGGAGGAGGAATGGGCCGTCGGCGAGGGTATCGTTGGTGCAGGCGGCTATCGATACTCCTCCGGAGATTGGGTGGTGACGGTCTCGTATCCGGTGGTGGCGCCCGAGAACACCATCTACACGATATCCGTGGCCAACCAGAGTACAGGCTTCCAGTGGGAAGGTGAAGTGGATGCCCAGGGCGCGCTGACCGAGCACGCCGCGCAGGCGCCGGAGGAGATGTTCGACAGGGTCACCGCCCGCGATGCGGCCATGGACTACATCTTCGAGACGTACAAGTATCCTCCTCTGGATCAATCCGTGGAGTGGCAGGAGGAGAGATTGACCGCTGAGGGCATAGTCGGCGCCGAGACCTTCGAGTACACCGCACAGAGTTGGGTGGTGGAGATCTCTTACCCTATCGTGGCTCCCGAGGCGACGATCTACGAGGTGACAGTGACCAATGAGGGCCTTGGGCTCGAGTGGCAGGGGACGGTCGACGCGCAGGGTGTGGTGACTGAAGGGTAGAAGTCAGGTAGTTCACTGCAACACCGAGGGCCAGGGAATAGCCCCTGGCCCTTCACTGTGCCCCGGAGGAAGCTCGAGCGAACGATCCCTGGGAAGATGAGCTGCTGCGCGCTTCGTCTTCCGAAGTCCTTCTAGGAGGCAGGGCCTCCTATTCGGGACACATGGTCTCGTGCCCCGGTGCACAGTACTCTGCGCGCCCGCCTACCATGGTCATCAGCACTTCGATGTCCTTGATGCGGCCAGGATCCACCGTCACCGGGTTCTCGGAAAGAACGATCAGGTCGGCCAGTTTCCCCGCCGTTATGCTGCCGAGTTCCTCGTCGCGGAAGAGTGCATATGCTGACCCCATGGTCATGATTCGCAGCGCCTCTTCTACGGTGATGGCGTTCGCTGCAAACCAGTCCGGTGGCTCGCAGACCGAACCGTCTTCCGCGATGCTACGGCGAGTGACAAAGCCATAGAGATCGATGATGGGGTTGACAGGGGGTATGGGAGGATCGTCTCCATGCCAAGCGATGGGCAGCCCGGGATTGGCGTCCAGGAGCGCCCGCCAACGCCATTCCCAGGGCCTATACTCATCCGGGACCGCGTATCTGTACTTGCCGGTGGTGCCTGACCCGAGGCAGATGGGGTACTCACCGAAGATCAAGGGGACTATCCCGATCTCGCTGTACCGTGGCATAAGCTCTGGACGCAAGAGACCGTTGTGTTCGATGCGGTGCCGCAAGGAGTTGGGTGCTCCCTCCAGCGCCGCGGCGATGGCGTTCTGCACCTGTTCGATGGCTCGATCTCCGAGGGCATGGATCGCCATCTGGTAGCCATCGGCGTGCACGCTGGCCACTATCTGGTCCATCTCCTCCTGTGTGAAGAAGAGGTCGCCTTGCCCCACACCGTTGGGGTATTCGAAGCTCACCGCCGGCCCACCGCAGGACCCACCGTCGCTGAAGATCTTCACCCCCGCGATACGTAGCATTTCACCTGGCTCGCGCGTTGGTGCATGGTCTCTATACCACTCTCCCTTGAGGTCGCCGCAATTGCTGGTGTATGACATGTACACGCTGGTGCGGACGCGCAGCTTGCCCTCCCGCTCCAACGCGCGTAATCGTTCCAGGAGATCGGGGGCAGTACCCGCATCCGCCAGAGTGGTGATCCCGTGCGTCAGCGCCAGATCTTGAATGCCCTCCAGGTCCGTGCCATACTGATCGGGGGCAGAGAGGATGTGCGTGTGAGCGTCCACAAAGCCGGGCATGAGCGCCCGCCCCTGGAGGTCGATGACCTGCGTCTGTGGCCCCGCTAGAGCCAGGATGTCCTCGTCGCTGCCGACGGCCAGAATGCTCTCACCCTGGATAGCCAGGGCTTGCGCCTCCGGCTGCTCCGTCTCCATGGTGAGTATCGAGCCGTTGTGAAGGACCAAGTCGGGCGCGAGAGTGGACGGCGAAGGAGGCGGCACGGTTGGCGGCGGCTGTGGCGCTGCGGTTGCTGTTGCCGGGAGAGGAGTCGGCTCCTCCGAGGTGATGGAGCTCCCGGGCGTATCAGAGGCTGATGGCGCCGGCCCGCTGCAAGCGAGAGGGAGGAAGGCCAGTAGCAGCGCGAAAGCGATCCCTATTCCCAGCAGACGATCGGGGTCTCTCCTCATGAGCTTCCCCTTTCGAAACGGAAGTGGCCCTGCCGTTACCCCAGCCGGGCCAGCTCCTCTTCCACCATGCTCTCGTCCAGCTTCTTGAACAGGGGTTCCGGATTGTTCAGTGCATGCCCTGCGGGCAGCGAGCTGGGCGCCCAGGATGCATCGGCCGTGGGAGGATCGTAGACCAGAGCGTCATGGGTCTTCCCATCTTCCTCAAAGGTCTCTATCCTCGACTGGCCCATGAGGCTCCCCTCGCATCCCAGGCACTCGTGCAGCTTCTGAGAGGTGAAGGGCAGGAAGGGATAGAACAGTATCTTGAAGGAGTTGAGCACGCCAATCATCACGTACATGGTAGTGGCCGCGGCCTGGTGATTCTCCTTGATCACCTTCCAGGGCTCTTTCTCGTCCAGGTACCGATTGGCTTCGTGAGCCACAGCCATGACCTCGGCCAGGGCCGCCTTGAAGTGGGCCGCGCCTATCAGGTCGCCCACCGGCTCGAAGGCGTCCTCCACTTTCTGGAGGATAGCCTGGTCCTCGTCCGTCAACTCTCCCGGCTCCGGCACCTGCTGGTCGAAGTTGCGATAGGTGAAGGTGAGCACCCGGTGCGCTAGGTTGCCCCAGGCAGCCAGCAACTCGTCGTTGTTCTTGCGCCAGAAGTCGTACCAGGAGAAGTCGGTATCTCGATTCTCCGGTGCATTGACGGTGAGGTAGTAGCGCAGGGGATCCGGGTCGTACCGGCTCAGATACTCGGGGAGCCAGACGGCGAGTTTCCTGCTCACAGACAGTTTCTGCCCTTCCAGGTTGAGGTACTCGTTGGCGGGCACATCATACGGCAGGTTCAGGTCACCGTACCCCATGAGCATGGCGGGCCAGATGATGGCGTGGAAGGGGATGTTGTCCTTGCCGATGAAGTGGTACCCTCGGGCGGGCTGCTGCCACCACTCCCGCCACCTCTCGGGATGGCCAACATTCTTGGCCCACTCGATGCTGGCCGAGAGGTAGCCGATCACCGCCTCGAACCAGACGTAGATGCACTTGTCCTCGTACCCCTCCACAGGGACGTCGATACCCCACTTCATGTCACGGGTGATGGGGCGCGGGCGGAGCCCATCCCTCAACATATTCTTCGTGAAGTTGAGCACGTTGGGCCGCCAGTAGTCCTTGTCCTCCAACCAGTCCGTCAAACGCTCGGCGAAGGCGGGAAGGTCCAGGAAGAAGTGCTCCGTCTCCCTGACCACGGGGGTAGTGCCGTCGAACTTGCAGCGGGGCTCGATCAGCTCTGTGGCGTCCAGGGGATGGCCGCAGTTGTCGCACTGATCGCCCCGGGCGTTGTCGTAGCCGCACAGAGGGCAGGTGCCCTCCACGTACCGGTCAGGCAGATAACGATCCTCTTGCTCGCAGTACAGCTGTTTCATCACGTCCTGGAAGATGTAGCCATTCTCCTGGAGCTTGATGAACATGTCCTGGGCCACGCGGTGATGGTTCTCGGTGTCGGTGTGGGTGAAGAGGTCGAAGCTCAGGCCCAGCTCCATGAAGCTGTCTAGAAAGCGACTGTGATAGCGCAGGAACAGCTCCTCGGGAGAGACCCCCTCCTGCTTGGCGGCGATGGTGATGGGGGTGCCGTGGGAGTCGGAGCCCGAGACCATGATCACGTCGTTGCCGCGCAGACGGTGGTATCGGGCGAAGATGTCAGGTGGGAGGTAAGCTCCAGCGACGTGACCCACATGCCGGTCGCCGCTGGCGTACGGCCAGGCGACGAAGACCCCAATCTTTTTCCCCATTGTGGCGTCCTTTCCTCCTTTGTACTTGACGGGATTCTATCACAGGCCACGGTGAAAGGGTAGCTTTGCTGATCGGGATTGGTGGTCTTGGTGGGAGCCTGCGAGTCGAACTCAGCCCGAGGATGGCTGTAAGACCCTACTGAGCCGCGGAGATTGGGCGGTCCAGCCAGATGCGAGATATGTGGTCGGTCAGCTGGCTGACCTGAAGGAGTTCCTCTCTGGAGAGCTGGAGAGCCAGGAAACTCTCGCTCTCGCGGTGGTATTCCCTCACGCCCAGTCGCTGAAGGGCGTCCTTGACCGCGTTGATGCTGCTCTCTGGGCGCAGGCCGACGATCACGCGGACTCTCTGCTCGCCGCGGGCTTCTGCCCGGTCCAGGGCATCCACTACTTCAGAACGCAGTATGCCGCTCATTCGGTTTTCTCCTCGTCGGCCTTCCTTGTGAACAGTCACTCGAAAGCCATGGTAGCATCTGGCCGGTTCGACTTCAAGTTACCCCGCTCAAGCTCGGCGGCGCAGCAAGGGGGCAGCGGTTTGCAGCGCGAGCTTGGGTCTGCTACTATCGATGGTATGCTGGAGGCGTTCACCGTATTAGGTGGCCGCTACCAAACGGCCCACATGGAGGTTCCACAATGGCAGAGATGTACACGGCAGGCAAGCTGGCCAAGGCTCTGGGTGTCTCCCAGGGCAAGGTGAAGAAGATCATCGAGGCGGAGAGTATCGAGCCCGACGAGGTCAAGCGGAACTGCAAGTACTACGGCGAGGAGACCGCAGCCAAGATCAAGGCTTTGCTGGAGAAGGGCTAGAGATCAGCGGCTAGGGCTGCGCCGACAGGTTGCCATACCTGAACGACACGTTCAGGTGGTCGTGATTGGTCATGGCCAGCATGCCCAGCCTGCTCACGGCATCGCACGAACTCACATTGTTGACCACCAGCCAGTGGGGGCCTCCGGCTGCGGGGTCCCAAATCCAGCTCCCAGAACCGTACCCGAAGCCGGCCTTCCCGCTGACCTCGGTGTACCTCACGGCCATGTCTCCCGGCCAGTGGAACTCCACCCTGACGTTGGAAGCGGGCAAACCGTTGGCGCGATAGACCCACACGTCCAGGCTTGACGGCCCGCTCCTCTCCCTCAACTCCACGCAGTGGTAGCCCCAGCCGCCTATCTGCTCCACGCGCACCCCGTACTTGTTCACCGCCCATTGGTAGCTACGCTGGACCCCATACATGTCGTACACCTTCAGGCCGACCGGTCCGGGCGGTGGTGCGGGGGTGGGCGTGGGTGTCGGTGTCGGGGTGGAGGTAGGAGTAGGCGTGGGAGTATTGGCCACGGCCGCGTACGGTAGGTATGACCTGGGGATCAGTGGGGCAGGCAGGTCCAGGACGATGTATGGCAGGTAGGCTACCGGCGTCAGTTCCGCCGGGATATCACCCAGGGCCGAAGCTGGGGCGGGCACCCCCAACAACAGCGAGGCCAGTTCCAGGACCACCAGCGTGAGCAGCAGTGCGCATCCTGCGAGGATAAGGTTGGAGTCTGTTTTCATCTTTGCCTGGGCACGCGAGACAGAGGCCCGGTCCGCGGGCGCAAGCAGAGTGTAGCGTTGCTTACACCCGCTGTCAATACTACCGTGACGCCATGCTCAATTCGTGGGGGTCGAGCCAAGCGCGACCATGGGAGGAAGGTGAGCTGGGCTAATGGTCGTGGGGTGGGCGCTTCCTAGCGCAGATCAGCTCGGGTAGTTCTTCAGCAGCAGGGGGAAATAGCCGACGGGCTGCATGCTGGACGTGAGCCCAACCTCGTCGAAATACACAGGGCTCGGGGCATCGGCCGTTCGGATGGCGGCGATGATCTTGATCCTGGCCTTCGAGGTATCCGGCGGCGACAGTGCGGAGACCACGGTGATGGGCCGGTAGAAGTCGTTGTCCTCAGAGAGGCAGTCTGCGAGGTCGGGCCAGTCGGAGTCGTGCCACTCGATGCGCAGACACACGCGGCTGAATGCAGATTCGTTCTTATACACCCAGCCTGTCAGAGTGTAGGTTGCGCCGGCGAACACGTCCACATCTTGATAGATCCAGACGCCTCCCGTGGTGCCGCTCTTCGTCAAGGACGCCGCCCAGTTTCCCGAGCTGACAGGTGTGGTGACGGTGACGAATGTGGATCCAAAGGATTGACTCCAGCCTGCGGTGCCCTCTTCGAATCCGCCATTGCCCAGAAGATTGCTCTGCGCGTGGGCGGTGTTGAGGGCCAGGAGCAGGGCCACCGCCACAGGGACAAGGCCAGAGAGGATGAGAAGTGCCAGGATGCGGCACCTTTGGTGAGCCTGACCACCATTGCTCTGCCGGGCTCTCTCGCGGCCATTCATGGTGATTCCCCTTGCAGGGTGATTCTATCTTGGGCAGGCCCGGTTGGCAAGGTGCGGTGAGCTGCTGTTGCCCTTGCTGCTGGAGATCAGCTCGGGTAGTTCTTCAGCAGCAGCGGGAAGTAGCCGCTGGGCTGCATGCTTGACGTAAGGCAAATCTCGTCGAAGTACACCGGGTTCGGGGGATCGGCCGTGCGGATGTCACCGATGAGCTTGATCCTGGCCTTCGAGGTATCCGGCGGCGCCTGTGCGGAAGCCACGGTGATAGGTCGGTAGAAGGTGTTGTCTGCGGAGCGGCAGTCTTCGACGACGTCCACCCAGCCAGATGCGAGATATGTGGTCGGTCAGCTGGCTGACCTGGAGGAGTTCCTCTCTGGAGAGCTGGAGAGCCAGGAAACTGTCGCTCTCGCGATGGTATTCCCTCACGCCCAGTCGCTGAAGGGCGTCCTTGAGGGCTATTACGGTGCTCCCCGGTTGCAGGCCCGCGATGACGCGGACTCGCTTCTCGCCGCGGGCTTCTGCCCGGTCCAGGGCATCCGCCACTTCCGTCTGCACAATGACGCTCATTCGGGTTGCTCCTCGTCCGCCGTGCCCCTGGAGACCGCTCTAAGCCATGGTAGCATCTGGCCGGTTCGACTTCAAGTTACCGCGCCCACGGTCCGGCGCCGCAGCGAGGGGGCAGCGGTTTACACCAACTCACGATCGATAGTCGAGCCGTTCCAAGGACCTACTCAAGGGTGGTCAACAGCTTGTGCTCCCCGGTGGCACGGTTGTGGCACTTGGGCATATGCACTTGCGTTTGTCAGCAAATCAGGCTACAATGCTGCACAATCCGCATCTGCCAGGTTCCCCACTACGTCCCCTACCACGCACATCTGGCAGACCAACTCATTTCTGGGGCAGAACAGGTGGGATGGACGATGAGCACCCGCACCTACTACCGAACCTCGTCAGCAGGTCGCCATGTGCTCTTGTCTCCACGGTGGGATGCTGCATCTTCGAGTCGTGCTCAACCTTCGTGGACTGTCTATACCCAGAGCCGTACACGCGACAGTCTGGTGGCCCGTGGGTCGCCTGAAGCGTCCGCAAGCTGCGACGAGGAAGTGCACGCTTTCGGGGAGAGTGTCTCATGGTCAACTCATCCCATAGGCCGACCCTCGTAGTCATTGATGTCGACGAGTATTCGGCGCTCGCGCCTGAGGGGTGTTATGGAAGCCATCAAGCAGTTACCAACTCCACAACTTCGATCCCCATTATGCCGCCTTCGTATCGGCGAATAGGTCGGAGGTAGCGGTCGTGGCAAGCGAATTCGGTCCACTCGGTGACGACTGGCCCCTCACGTTGACGCCTCGCCAATTGGCTGAGTATCTAGGGGTCCCAGTTGTGGATGTCTATGGTGCGCTGGAGCGAAAACTCCTACCCGGAATCAGGGTCAAGAAAGGGTGGAGAATCCCGCGCAGCTACCTGTTGGAATGGATGAGGAGTCAGCTCACGCAGGCATTGAAATTGGGTGCCGGCCAGGAATCGCTCAGGACCGACATGCCAAGCGAGGAGATGCTGGAGAATCCCATCGGGGATGTAACCAGGACCGACGAAGCAGTGCGAGGAACTGTTCAGAGATTCGACCACAGCAAAGGTTACGGCTTCATCACACTTGTAGACGGACGGCGCGGCTTTTTTCGCCAGGATGCACTGAGGGGAACGCCAGACATAGGCATTGGGATTGGCGATATCGTCACTGTAGTCTTGGGCCCAACCCCCGTTGAAGCGGATCGCTACCCGTCAGCCAAGAAGATTGAAGTCTTGAAGAGTTCACAGCGGACACAGGGCGACAATGCAGAAGCCCTCTATTACACAGCACTCGATGTCCGGGAACAGGGCAACTTTGAGAAAGCACGCGAGCATTTTGAGAAAGCAATAGATGAAGACGCTTTCCTTTCGATCTATCAGGCTTACGCCACAATGGAGGAGGATCTGGACCGCCTGGAAGAAGCGGAACGCATTCTCCACAATGCTCTTCAGGCTTTTCCGTTGATAGGCGCCCTCCACCTTCAGCTCGCCAAAGTCACGGAAATGCAGAAAGGGGTTAGTGAAGCCCTCGAGATCTGTCGAATAGGGGTGCAGACAGTCCCGATGTATTTGCCGCTTTGGCAGCAACTCATTGCTCTCTTGTTACGTCCCGGTGCAAACAAAGACCTTGGAGAGGCTGTCAGGCAGGCTGAACGGGCGGCAGAGCTTGGACTGCGCATATACGAAGTCCCCAGGATTGGTACTGTCCTTGGATTCCTTAGAGATTCTGACTTGACCAGACAGGCTGCCCAGTTCTTTGAGGAAGCCGGGTTCGCTGTTGAGATCATCAGCCTGACCTCAGCCTATGCTAGCTTTGCCATCGAGGCGGAGAGACACGAGTACATTGACGGCTTCGCTCTGAGTGGGCGGATCCTGGTGCGGGTCTTTGACAGAGATATTGGCTGGCCAGATCTCCGGTCCTATCGTAGGGACGTTGAAGGAAACGTTGAAGGTGTCCGGAGCCTAAACCTCGATATGGCTTTCGCGGTTGTCAGAGATGACGCTCCTTTTCGCAAAGCGCTTCTGCGAACTCTTAGTGAGAATCGCGTGGCGATAGTTCCGATTACGGTTGATATGATACAGGAAAGCCTTGATGGCGACGCCATGGAGGGAATGTGGAGAGCATTGGACGAATGGCTGTCGCGACGAGATCTCTACGCTACGGGATTCCCGGTTTCGGGCAACCTCTTCTTTGGTCGAGAATCCGAGCTCGCTGAAATAGGTCAGACTCTTCATTATGGTCAGCACATTGGGATCTTCGGACTGCGCAGAGTTGGAAAGACATCTTTGCTCTACCAACTCAGGGAGAAGCGTAGTCACGACCTTGTGGCTTACGTTGATCTGCTGGGAATTCCAGGTGACAGTCAGATCTGCAACTACTTGTATTGGGCTATCGCACGCGAACTGAAGTTACAATTCCAAAGCGTTTATCCAATCCAAGCTAGTAGGCTGAAGCTCACACTAGGGGACACAGCAGCTTATCAGTCCATACACTCCAAGAGCAAGATTCCGTCTCACTTTGACCGAGATCTCCATCTGATACTGGACAGGTTGCGCAGGCTGGATCAGGAGGTCCAGATAATCATTGCATTGGATGAGGTGGAGAGGATGCTTCCTGTGGGCGACCACCCTGGTTTTGAAGGATTTGCCGAGTTCTTTGCGTACATTCGAGGCATGTCTCAGACAACGGAGGGCAAGGTTGTCAGCCTAGTGACAGCGGCTAACCCGGCGTTGAGTGAAGAGCCGGTTTGGGCCGGGCGAGACAATCCAGTCTTTGGTTTCTATAGAGAGATATACCTTCCCCCGCTACGGCGCGAAGAATGTGACCTGATGATCACAGAACTGGGACGCAGAATGGGAATCAGCTATGCCAGCGGAGCGCTGGCCGACCTATATCACGAGACAGGCGGGCACCCCTCGATTGTCCGAAGGCTCTGCAGCTATATCCAACGTAGAGAGCCTTGGCAAGAACGATCGCTCTTGATCACGGAAGAGGTAGTCTCCAGGCATCTTCACGACTTCCTGCGGGATGAGTCATGGATGTTTGAGGAGATCTTGAGTCGCCTTGACCGTCACTTCCCCCTTGAGAAGGATCTGCTCTTGTTCATCGCAGATGGAGTCGCAAGCGAAGATGAGCTGATAGACATGGTCGACATTCCGATCAGCACTGCACTGCGTCACCTAGTCGGCTACCAGCTCATTGTTCGCGAAGGGGACACGTATAAGATAAAGCTCAATCTTCTCGATCGATGGTTGAAGCGCTATCAACTGGGAACTTCATAGGAGAAGCTAGATGAAGGTAGCACCAAATCCGTATGTGTGGGACAGGGTGAGCACTGACCTGTTCTACGGCCGCGCACGCAAGGACTTGGCGACTGAGTTGCTGGGAGAGTTGATCAACGGAAGATCGTTTGCCATTGTCGGAGGTCGGCGGATGGGCAAGAGCGTCCTGCTGAACAAGGTGATGCAGGATATGGTTTCAAACTCTGAAGAATGGCGGCGAGGCGGGTTGGTGGTGGTGCCGGTTTACATTGACGGACACGGACTACCGTTTGATGGTTCCCCACTGGATATCTTTCTGCGGATAGCGGACAGCGTGGATTCATACGTGCGAAGCCGTAGTCTCTTAAGCAAAGAAGTCCACAAAGCGAAAGAGACATCGGGCGCGACAGACTATCTTAGCTCATTCTCTGAGCGCCTGACAACGGTTGCGCAATCGATGGATTGTCGATTGCAGGTGGTCATTCTATTCGATGAAATAGCCCCCATTTTGAATCATGAACACGGCCTGGGTTTCTTCTGGAACTGGCGCACGGTTCTCAGCAATTCACCGCTATCATCGTTTGCTAGCGCTGTCTTCGCAGGAGCTACTGAAATGCGAACGATTGCTGAGGAACACGGATGGTCACCACTGGGCAATATCGTGGCTTGGAAGGAACTTGGGCTACTCAGTCTTGATGACACAAATGACTTGGTAAATGAGCCTACTCGACAGCAGCTGACCTCGGACTTCACGAGCACCGTATTCGAACTGACAGGAGGACACCCTTTCCTGATTCAGTACCTCATGCATCAGGTGTGCGAAACGGACCTTGAGCAAGCGCAAGATAGTCTGGTGCGCGCACAACAGAGATTCTTGGAAGAGCAGAAATGGACTTTCGACAACTGGTGGAGAAAGCTGGACGCTCCTGCGCGCGATACTTACCGTTTCCTAAGCCATTCGGTGACCCCTGTGCAGCGAAGGGACATAGTAGCTCGGTCTGGCGACGACGCCTATCGCGCATTGAGTAGCCTGTGTCAAGTTGGTGTAGTAAGGTATCACCCTTCGACAGACGAATACCAATCCGCTGGCGCGCTATTCCTTGAATGGCAACGGCGGTCGTCCACGATGGATGCCGCGCAAGTGATTACCTGGCTGCACCTCTCCGATTTGCATTTCAGAGATATGCACGCCTATGAAGCAGACGTTGTTGTCAAGGCCCTGCTAGAGGACATCGGCGAGCGCATCAGGGTCGACGGCCTGCAACCCGATTTTATCATCCTCTCGGGCGACATTGCCTACGCAGGCCAGCGCGAAGAATATGCGATGGCCGCGGGGTTTCTTGACGACTTGTTGAAAATCGCTAGTCTGCCAAAGGACCGCCTATTTCCTGTCCCCGGCAACCACGATGTGGACCGGGACGCAATCTCCGATCTCGCAGCTGGCGCTGCAGAGGTATTGAGGGATCGCGGGAGCGTCAATCGCCTTTTGAACAATGGCCAAGACCGCGCACTCGTTCTCGAGCGCTTTCACAACTACCAGCATTTCATCGGCGACTACTTCCACGATGATCATCTCCGTTTTGACCGCACCAACTACTTTTACGTTGATGAGATTGAGGTGGAGGGGCGCCTGGTAGCCATACTAGGATTGAATTCCGCGTGGCTGGCAGGCTCCGATGAGGACCGCCAACGCCTTGTCTTGGGCGAGCGCCAGGTGCGCGCTGCCCTTGACGCGGTTGAGGACGCCGATTTGCGTCTGGCAGTAATGCACCACCCGTTTGACTGGTTACGAGACTTTGACCGCAGCGACGTGGAGCCGCTGCTATGCGGCAAGTGTGACTTCGTACTCCACGGTCATCTGCATCAGATTGGGCTGCTTCAAGCTCAAACCCCCGACACAAACGCCATGATTATCGGCGCTGGTACCTGCTATGAGAAACGCGACCATAGCAACTCCTACAACTTCGTCCAGCTTAACCTTGGCACTGGCCACGGGAAGGTCTACCTGCGTATGTACAGCGACAAGCGCGGAGGCTTCTGGACGAAGGACGTGTTCAACTACCGAAACCTGTCGGATGGGGTCCATAGCTTCATTCTCGCCAACTGGGATGGGTAGGCAGCCACGCGTAGGTCTGACTCGCTGTGGCCACTGGGACACTACTAAGCAGAATCATTGCTCCATATTCCCCCCTGAACTCAAGTCCGAATCCACGAGCCCCAGAAAGTCAGCACAAGAGGTTGGAATGTGCTCCCCTTTATAATGAACCGCCCCGGGGATTCGAACGCGCGCACATTCATCGCTGCGCCATCAGCACAGTGACAAGGCCGGCTGCCGTTCCGGCCTTGTCGCCTCAGCTCGATCTCGTCGCAGAACAACGGGACCTTCAGATAGGTACTTCCCTCTGGAGTTGCCTCCAGAGTATGCAGTTGTGAGTGGAGCGATCGACGAGGCCCTCGGCTGGTGATGGCCGCGGCCAGACTGCGCACAAGTCGCACTGTCCCCCAACGTCCGATGCCGCGCTCACAGATGTGACGCACGCAGCTCTTGGGCCCCCATAGGGTTGCCCTGTGTTTGCCGCCGTGCCATTCAGATGTTATACTTGAAACTTACGACCTGGCGCTGCCAGGCAAGAGGGATGAGTATTGTGGTTGTGCTGAGCATCATCTACGGCGTGGCCGCGGTCTGGCTGGCCGTCTATACGCTGAACTCCTTCGTCTTGACCTACCTCTACTGGCGCTTGCGTTCAGCAGGCTGCGACACCCCCGACCTCACCCGCTTCCCCAAGGTGACGGTGCAGCTGCCTATCTTCAACGAGGCCCACGTCGTGGAACGCCTCGTAGACCGCACTGCGCGGATGAGCTATCCCCGAGACAAGCTCCAGATCCAGATCCTGGATGATTCCACCGACGTGACCACCGCCCTGGCCCACAGAAGAGTGGCCTACCACCGCGCCCGAGGCGTGGATATAGAGCTCATCCACCGCGACGACCGTACGGAGTTCAAGGCTGGCGCGCTTCGCGCCGGCATGAAAAGTGCCACAGGGGAGTTCATCGCCCTCTTCGATGCCGACTTCCTTCCGCCTCGGGACTTCCTGCCGAAGACGATCCCTCACCTGCTCGCGCGGCCGCGCCTGGGCTTCGTGCAGACTCGCTGGGGCCACATCAACGGTGGCTACTCTTCCCTTACCCAGGCCCAGGCCATCGCTCTCGATGGTCACTTTGCCATCGAACAGCCCGCTCGCCATCGCGCAGGCCTCTTCCTCAACTTCAACGGATCGGCGGGCATCTGGCGTCGAGAGTGCATCGAGGATGCCGGAGGCTGGCAAGGGGATACTCTCTGTGAAGACATGGACCTCAGCTATCGCGCTCAGTTGGCGGGCTGGGAGCCCATGTACCTGCGAGACGTGGTGTGCAAAGCCGAGATCCCCCCTCAGATCCACGCCTTCAAGCGTCAGCAAGCGCGCTGGGCCAGAGGCTCCATCAGCTGCGCCCTGAAGCTATGGCGTCGCATAGTTAGGGCACCTGCGACACCCTTCAAGCGCGTCCAGGGCCTGATCCACCTGACCAGCTACCTGCTGCACCCTCTGATGCTGCTGGTCCTGGCCCTGTCGGTGCCCTTGCTGTACCTGCGACAGCCCGTGGCCTACCCCTTGACCTACCTGAGCCTGGCCAGCCTGGGCCCCCCAACGATGTACGCCTGGGCACAGCGGAGCCTTTATCCCGACTGGAAGGAGCGCATGCGGTTCTTCCCTCTTCTCGTGCTGCTGGGCACCGGCCTCACGCTGAGCAACAGCAGAGCCATCTGCAGGGCATTGACCGGAAGGCGGGATGAGTTCGTGCGGACGCCCAAGTTCAAGCTAGAGGGGCGCAAGGATGAGTGGAAGGGGAGCGGGTATGCACTGTCTTTCGACTGGCTGGTTCTGGGGGAATTGCTGTCCGCCTTGTACGCTTTGCTCGGGGCAGGCATCGCTTTGCACCAGGGCAACTACTTCGCCATTCCTTTCCTGATGCTGTACGTCCTCGGATTCGGCTACGTGGCCTGCCTCACCATCCTTCACTCGGCTCGGGGCTGGGTGGGAGGCAGAGCGCCCCTGGCCGGGACCAAAACGCCCCTGGCCGGGAGCGCCAATCCCTCTTCGTGGAGGCGATAGCGCCGGCCGCTATCTGGGGTATCCGGCTACGGCTCAGGGCAAACCCTGGCGTGCCTCCAGGTCCTCGGGATAGAGAACCGGACCACCTTCAATGGCGCGACTGCCGTCCGGCAAGTCCAGAGGAAGGTCTGCGCCGGCACGAATGGCCCCGCTGGTGGTGTACGGGCCAACGGTGGGCCAGTAGCCGGACTTCTCTCTGGCGGCGAACTCCAGTCGTACGATAGCCTTGGGCCACTTGTACCCATACTTGGAGGGCACCACCAGACGCAGCGGCGAACCGTACTTCGCTGCCAGAAGTTCTTCGTTCATGCCATAGGCGAAGAATACTCCGTCCTCCCGGAGCTCGTCTATGGACAGAGACTCGTAGTAGTCATCGGCGCAGTAGAAGTGTACCCACCTGGCCTCCGGCTGGGGGTCGACCATTTCCATCAGCGTCTCGAGGTCGAACCCCTCCCACTTGGCTCGCGCCGACCAGCACTCCACGCACTTCAGCCGTCGGATGTCTGTCGCCGATGGTAGGGCTTGCACGTTGTCCAGGGATAGACTCTGTGGCCTCCCTACCAGACCCTCAACGGCCAAGCGCCACTGGGCAGGGTCAGGGGCGGGGAAGGGGTTGTAGTAGCGGACGTTGAAACCTGGGATGTTCTCGTTGCGCAGAATCTCGGCCAAGGCCGTGCTGGCCGGCACCACCGTCCCCGGCGTCTCGACCACGGCCGTGCTGGCCGGCACCACCGTCCCTGGCGTCTGGACCACGGCCGTGCTGCGCGGCACCACGGTCCCGGGAGTCTCGACCCCCGCGGGCGAGGTACTACAAGCCGATAGAGCCTTCGCGGCCAGTGCGCCGGTCGCGCTAACGGAGGCCACTCGCAAGAACTGACGCCTGGAAACCCTCTTCATCTGGATTCACCTCCCTGGCCAGGCAAGACCCGCCGATACCTCCATCATACTGAAATACCCGGCGTACTGCATGGGGGCTACGCACGCCAAGGCGCTGGAGGGCCACACCTTGGCGAAAGATGTCAGACTGCACCGCCTCCGGTGGGCGCGCCCGTGACCGACCACCGCCATCAGGTCTGCTTGCACGGGCCATCAACAACGCGGCCCTGCAACCGTCCGGTTGGCCGTTCCGATCCGAGGCGTTGACTAGGTGTTCTGGATATCCTATACTATCAACATTCAGCTCGCCTGAGAGCTTGTCAATGAGAGAATCCTGCGATGCAGATCAGCGTCGTCATCCCCGCTCTGAATGAGGAGAGCAATCTAAGACTTCTTCTGCCTAGACTCCATCGCGCTATATCCGCTCTCACCAGCCAAGAGTATGAGATCATCGTCGTGGACGGCGGATCCACAGACAGCACGGCGGAGGCGGTACGCAGCCTCGGGGCAAGAGTGGTCACCCAAGAGGAGCCAGGCTACGGCGGTGCGCTGAAGGCCGGCTTCCAGGCTTCCTCAGGAGACTACGTACTCACTCTCGATGCGGACCTCTCCCACGATCCCGATTTCATCGATCGGATGTGGAAGGCCCGGCAAGAGGCGGAGATCGTCGTCGCCTCCCGGTACGTTCCGCAGGGCTCGGCACGGATGCCCGTCGTCAGGAAGGTGCTGAGTCTGATTCTGAACAAGTTCTTCACCCAAGGCCTGTCCCTGCCGTTGCACGATATCTCTAGCGGCTTCCGGCTCTACCATTCCTCCACCGTCAAAGGCATGCCCCTCGAGAGTTCCGACTTCGATGTGCTTGAAGAAATCCTGATCCAGTGCTACGCCCAGGGATACAGGATCAGGGAAGTCCCGTTCCAATACCTGCCCAGGCGGCAGGGGAGCACACACATCAACCTTCTCGGATTCGGCTTCGCCTATCTGCGAACTTTCCGTCGTATGTGGGAGTTGAGGAACTCAGTCCTCTGTGCTGACTACGACGACCGGGCCTTCGACAGCAGGATTCCTCCCCAAAGGTATTGGCAGCGAAAGAGGCACCAGATCGTGACGGCGCTCGCTCCCCGTGACGATTCCTGCCTCGATGTCGGGTGTGGATCCAGCAGGATACTCTCCAGCCTGGACAACGTCGTAGGGGTAGATGTAGCGCTCAGGAAGCTGAGATGGGCCAGGAAGTACGGCAAGCCCCTGGTCAACGCTTCCATCTTCGACCTGCCATTCCTCGACGGATCTTTCGACTGCGTGATCTCTTCCGAAGTCATAGAACACATCCCGGCTGGCGAGGAGCCCTTCCTGGAGATGCGGCGGGTTCTGAAGGATGGCGGGCTACTCGTTCTGGGCACCCCCGACTATGGGCGGTTGTCCTGGCGCATCATCGAAGGGCTGTATCACCGTGTGATTCCCGGCGGCTATGCGGATGAACACATAACGCACTATAATAAGGGACAGCTTGTGCGCTCAGTGGAGAAACTGGGATTCCTCCTCTCCGATGTCCAGTATGTGCTAGGCTCAGAGATGATCTTGCTGTTCCGCAAGTCTGAACTGCCCCCATGACCAGGTTTGCATAGATCACCGAAAGTGCAGAGCATCAGTCCGCTAGGATTCCAGACCAAGGAGGATGCTGCAGGTGCTCGAACCCTTCTATTGTCCCACCTCTGTGGCCGTCATAGGGGCATCACGAGACGAGACCAAACTGGGCCACGCCGTTGTCAAGAATCTCCTAGAATGCGGCTATCAAGGTAGGATCTACCCTATCAACCTCAAGGACGACGAGATACTCGGCCTCCAGGCGTACGCCAGCGTTCTGACGGTCCCCGGCGACATAGAACTGACGGTAGTTGTCGTGCCTGACCGATTCGTGGCCACGGTGCTTGAGGAGTGCGGGCAAAAGGGAGTCAGGGGTGTGGTAGTCATCACTGCCGGGTTCCGCGAGGTGGGCGGAGAGGGGTTGAAGAAAGAGAAGGAACTCGTCGACATCGTTCGACGATACGACATGCGTATGCTAGGCCCCAACTGTCTGGGTGTGATCGACACCATTTGCCCCCTCAATGCCTCCTTTGCCCGCGGTATGCCACAGCAGGGCGAGATCGCAATGATGTCACAGTCGGGCGCCTTGCTGATGGCTATCCACGACTGGGCCCTGGGCGAGGGGGTCGGATTCTCCCGCTTTGTCAGCCTCGGCAACAAGGCCGATATCGATGAAACCGACCTCCTCCAGTTGTGGGATGACGATCCCCACACCAAAGTCATTGTGGCCTATCTCGAGGGCATAGCTGACGGCCCGGAGTTCATGAAGATTGCGGAGCATGTGGGCAGAGAAACACCTATCATCGCCATCAAAGCGGGAACCAGCGACGCAGGTGCCCGAGCCGTGTCGTCGCACACGGGCACGTTGGCAGGTTCGGAGAGGGCCTACGACGCCGCCTTCAAGCAAGCCGGGATAACCAGAGCTGACTCAGTGGAGGAGCTGTTCCAGTACGCCCACGCCTTCTCCGAGGCAACTCCCATCAAGGGGGACAGAATCGCCGTGGTCAGCAACGCTGGCGGCGCCGCGATCATGGCTACCGATGCCCTTGATCGTGCGCATCTGCAGCTGGCCACCTTCCAGAGGGAGACGATCGAGCTGTTACAGAGGCAGCTGCCGCCCGGCTCCAACGCCCTCAACCCGGTGGACGTGCGAGGAGACTCCGACGCGGAGATGTACAGGTTCGCCCTCGACGCGGTGCTTCGCGACGGCAACGTCGATGGGGTCATCGCCATCCTCATCCCCCAGGCCGTGACCAAAGTGGATGAGACCGCCCACGCCATCATCGAGGTCGTGAGGCAGCACGACAAGCCGGTGCTTTCCTCTTTCATGGGTAAGAATCTGGCCGACGTCGGGGTGGAAATCCTACGGGACGCCGATATCCCGAACTACAGTTATCCCGAGCCGGCAGTGGATGCCATGAGGGCCATGGTCGAGCGCTGGCGCTGGCTGGAGAAGCCTCCCAGGACGATGAAACGCTTCGATGTTGACCGGAAGAAGGTGGAGCAGGCATTTGCTGCTGTGCGCGACGACGGCCGAGTCAAGGTGGGAGACGCCGAAGCACGACAAATCATGGAGGCCTACGGCTTCACGATTCCCCAGTCGGAGCTGGCCCGTGATCCAGATGAGGCCGTCGCCATCGCGGAGAAGATCGGATACCCTGTGGTCATGAAGGTGACCTCGCCCGACATCCTTCATAAGACAGATATCGGCGGCGTGAAGCTCAACATCATGAGTGCCAGCGACGTGAGGGACGCCTTCGATCTGTTGATGTATCGTGCCTACCGGTACATGCCGCAGGCAGAAGTTTGGGGTGCCCTGGTGCAGGAGATGGTGCCTCAGGGTAAGGAGGTCATAATCGGCGTGAACCGCGACCCCCAGTTCGGACCATTGCTGCTCTTGGGGCTGGGCGGCATTTACGTCGAGATTCTCAAAGACGCTAGCTTCCGCATCGCTCCTGTCGCCCGCTGGGAGGCAGAGGAGATGATCGGCGAACTCAGATCCGCACCCCTGCTACACGGGATCCGTGGAGAGAAGCCTTCAGATCTGGGAGCCATCGTTGACTGTGTGTTGAGGGTGTCTCAGCTGGCAGTGGATTTTCCCGAGATTGTGGAGTTGGACATCAACCCGTTGATGGTCCACGAGGAAGGCAAGGGAGCGGTAGCCCTGGACATGCGCCTGATATTGTCGTAGGGTGGGCACAGGCGCTGCCCGGGTGGTTTTGCCGTCGAGAGAGTCATTCGGTGTGCCCTGTGTCGGATTGGAGGAACGAAGAGAGGTAGCACAAATGGTAACACTCTATATCGCTTCAACAGACAGAGCATGTGGGAAGACCGCTCTCTGCGTGGGCTTGGGGAAACGCCTGCAGAGCGACGGGTTCTCAGTGGGCTACATGAAGCCGATAAGCCTGGCCGCTGGACGGCTCGAGGGTGGCGTGGTCGATGAGGATGCGCAGTTCATCAGGAGTGAGCTTGGGTTGACAGAGCCCATCGCAGACCTGGTGCCCATTCCGTTAGATCCCCGTGCGGTGGAGTCCATCATGCGGAAGCAGGAGTGGCTCGACTATCCCACGAGACTGATGGATGTCTTTACCCGTGTAGCCAAGGGCAAGGACGTGATGCTGGTTGAGGGCGTGGACCGCCTGAGCGCTGGCGGACTGGTCAGGCTGCCGGCCAACGAAGTCTGCCAGCTGCTCGATGCCAAGTCGCTGACCGTGGTTCGGTACGCCGGGTTGCTGAGCCTCGACGCTGTGCTGTTCTACCGCAGGATACTGGGGGACTCCATGGTTGGCACCGTGATGAACGCTGTGTCTCGGCGTTTGATGGACTCTGCAGAGGAGATAGCCAGACCGTACATCCAGAATGAGGGCATACGCGTCTTTGGCATCCTGCCTGAGGAGCGCTTCCTGATGTCCGTGAGCGTCGAGGAATTGGCCACCGCTCTTGGGGCGGAGATCGTGACCCGGGCCGACAAGGGCGATGAACTCGTACAGAATCTGATGGTGGGCGCCATGACCGCTGATGTGGCTCTCAGATACTTTCGCCAGAAGCCCGAAAAGGCGGTCATCACGGGCGGCGACAGGTCCGACATTCAGCTGGCGGCGCTCCAGACCTCCACCAAATGCCTGATCCTGACGGGCAATCTCCATCCGCAGGACATGATCAAAGGTGTGGCCCAGGAGATGGGCGTGCCCATCATCGTGAGCAGATACGATACGATGACCACGATAGAGATCGTCGAAGGGTTCTTCGGCAAGAGCCGTTTCCAGCAGGAGAAGAAGACACAGTGTTTCCAGGATCTCCTCAGCGAGCACTTCGACTTCAACAACCTGTATGTCACCCTTGGACTGAAGTGAAACGTCGCCTGGCCGGCGAAAGGGGACTCACACCATGAGCACCATAGAAGATATCCTGGCGAGAGAGGTTCTGGATTCGCGCGGCAACCCCACTGTGGAAGTTGATGTATTCCTTATGGACGGCTCGATGGGACGGGCCATAGTGCCGTCAGGCGCCTCGACCGGAGCCCACGAGGCCTTGGAGTTGCGGGACGACGACCCGGAGCGGTATGGCGGCAAGGGTGTGCTGGCAACGGTGGGTGCCGTCAACGAGGAGATCGCAGCGCAACTTGTGGGATGGAACGCCCTTGACCAGCAAGGAATCGACCAGTTTCTGGTAGAGCTGGACGGCACGCCAAACAAGTCGAGACTGGGCGCCAATGCCATTCTGGGCGTGTCTCTGGCGGTGGTCAGAGCGGCGGCCAACTTTCTGGAATTGCCTCTCTATCGCTACCTGGGTGGGGTGGCTGCGAAAACACTCCCTGTGCCCATGATGAACATCCTCAACGGCGGAAAGCACGCGGAGGACTCCACCGATTTGCAGGAGTTCATGGTCATGCCTGTCGGAGCCCCCAGTTTCCAGGAGGCGCTTCGCTGGGGGGCCGAGACCTACCATAGCCTGAAGAGGGTGCTGAAAGCACGAGGCTACAGCACCGGACTGGGCGATGAAGGCGGTTTCGCTCCTTCCCTCAAGTCCAACGAGGAGGCGATAGAGGTCATCCTGGAAGCCATCGAGGGTGCCGGCTACGAACCCGGTGTGGACCTGTTCATCGCCCTGGATCCTGCCGCGTCGGAGTTCTACGAAGAGGGGTATTATCATCTACGCAAAGAAGGCAGGAAGCTCAAGGGCGAGGAGATGGTGGACTTCTATCTCGCCTGGCTAGAACAGTACCCCATCATCTCCATCGAGGACGGGCTGGCCGAGGATGATTGGGATAGCTGGAAGCTGCTGATGAAGCAGGCCGGTGACCGCGTTCAGGTCGTGGGCGACGATCTCCTGGTGACCAATGTGGAACGACTACGGAGGGGCATCGACGAGGAGGCTGCCAACTCTATCCTCATCAAGCTGAATCAGATCGGCACTTTGAGCGAGACCATAGCCGCGGTGGAGATGGCGAAGAAGGCGGGATGGACCTCTGTGATCTCCCACCGCAGTGGGGAGAGTGAGGACACCACCATCGCCGACCTCGCGGTGGCCCTGAACGCGGGTCAGATCAAGACCGGCGCCCCCAGTCGCAGCGAAAGAGTGGCGAAGTACAACCAGCTCCTGCGGATCGAGGAGGAACTGGAAGAGAACGCCTGGTACGCCGGCATGGAGGCCTTCTACAACATCCAGAGGTAGGCCCTCAGCCTAGCCAAACGGGCGAGGCGTTCCCAGCAGGAAGAGCAGCACGAAGGACAGCATCGCCAGGACCTTTCTCTTCCTGTCCAGCGGAGTGATGTCGTTCAGCGGAGGGGGGTGCCTGAGCCCGCCGAGGGCGAAGATCACCACTGCCCACAAGATCCACCACGGCGAGAACAGCCCCAGGACGAGCATTCCCGCGAAGATCAGCGTCGCCACCAGGCGGTGGGCGGAGCCGAAGAAGGCATACCCCACGTGGCCTCCGTCCAGCTGGCTGACCGGAATGAGATTGATGAAGGTGATGAAGACGCCGAACCAACCCGCCAAGGCGATGGGGTGAAGCACAACCACCGAGTCGTCGCGCAGGGGCCCCAACACTATCTCCGTGATCCAGTCCACCAGGAGGCCAGTGCCGAGAGGCGCGAGCGGGGCATCGGGTAGGTATGTCATCACCTCTGAATGGCGCAGTCCCACCACCAGTACCACTACCGACACTGCCAGGCCGGCCAAGGGTCCAGAAAGGCCCACATCAAAGAGAGACTTGCGGTCCTTGATGGGCGACTCCATCTTGATCACTGCACCGAAGGTACCGATGGTGCTGAAAGGGACCGGAATGAAGTAGGGCAGGGAGGCCCTCATGCCGTGAGCCCTGGTCGTCAAGAAATGGGCGGATTCGTGGGTGACCAGGATCCCCAGGAGTGCGCAGGCGAAGGGAAAGCCCCTCAGCAGCGTGCTGGGAGGATCGGCCAGTGGGTTGTACCCCTCCATCAGCGCACCACCCAGCATGACGGTGCCCACGGTAGCCAGGAACAGCACCAGATTCACCCAGGGTCGTGAAGCGCGCTTCTGGGTCGGGGCAGGGGCCATAAGGATCGTGTCCTGGTCCTTGACTCTCTTCAGGATAGGCAGGTAACCACGGCTCTCCAGTCTGCTCTCCAGGATCTGGAAGGCTGTCTCCGCGTCTGTCAGAAGCTCTCCCACGAAGGACACGACGGGCCCGTCCCCGTACACGGAAACGGCCTCAGCGAGGAACAGATCGCTCAACTGGGCCTTCAAATCGTCGACGACGGGATCGGTCGCCTCAGCCTCAGTCATCCACGCTCTCCATCAAAACCTCCACGCTCGATCTCCCTTGCGTATCACGACCATTGTCCAGATCAAGTATACCATGAGATCCGCCTTTACGGTAGAGATCCTCGCCACGGTGATGTGCACAGCCGACGGCGATGAGATGAACCGTCTCCTCTAGCCCTGAGGAAACCCAGTGGGTACCGTGAGGCGGGCCGAGAACCTGTCCTGCAAGGCGTCTCGGCGTGACGTGAGGCAAGTTCTTGACACGGGCATCTCTATCATGTATCCTAGATCGCAAGAGATGAACAGGTTGTTTTTCGATGAGGCCAGGATCCGCGTCGAAGCTGGCGCTGGGGGCGACGGGTGTGTCAGCTTCCGACGAGAGAAGCATGTACCTCTGGGAGGCCCCAACGGCGGGAATGGTGGTCCCGGCGGCGATGTCTACCTGGAAGCTGACCGTCATCTGAATACTCTGATCAACTTCAAGGGACGCCGCCATTTCAAGGCCGGGCGCGCGGGGCACGGCCAGGGCCAGAACAAGCAGGGCCAGAAGGGCAAGGAGATCACTCTGCGTGTACCGCCAGGCACCCTGGTCCGGGATACTGAGACCGCGGAGCTTCTGGCCGATCTCAGGACAGCTGGCCAGAAGGTGCTCGTCGCCCAGGGAGGGCGGGGAGGGTTGGGAAACGCAGCTTTCGCATCCCCCACCAACCAGGCCCCCCGTATCGCGGAGCGAGGAGACCAGGGCGAATCCCGCTGGTTGGTCCTCGAAATGAAGCTCATCGCCGACGTCGGCATCGTGGGCTGTCCCAATGCTGGCAAGTCCACCCTTCTGGCAGCCGTCAGTGCGGCGCGCCCCAAGATCGCCGACTACCCCTTCACAACCCTGGTGCCCAACCTGGGGATGGTCAGTATCGAGGACAGGGATTTCGTCATGGTGGACATCCCGGGATTGATCGAAGGCGCTCACGCAGGTGCCGGGCTGGGGCACGACTTTCTGCGCCACATAGAGCGCACCAGGGTACTGGTCCACCTGCTGGATGGCGCATCCGCCGATCCATTACAGGACCTGGACGGCATCAACGAGGAGTTGAAGCTCTTCAACCCCGGGCTGGCCAGCAAGCCTCAGTTGGTGGTACTCAACAAGATGGACCTGCCCCAAACGCAAGAGCTCTGGCCCTTGATCGAGGAAGAGATGGGGAGCAGGGGAGTACCGGCGTGCAGCATCTCAGCTGCCACCGGCTCGGGTGTCCGGCAGATGCTATACCGCGTGCTGCAACTGCTGGACAGCTTGCCTGAGGAACCGGAGATGGTTCGGCAGGAGACAGCTGTCTTCCGGCCACCGAAGGAAGAAGAGGAAGGCTTCACCATCACCGTGGAGGAGGGTGGGGTCCGAGTACAGGGCAAGCGAGTGGAACGACTGGTAGCTAGAACGGATTGGCGGTACGACGAGAGCGTCCGCAGGCTGCATCGCACCCTGGAGCGACTGGGGGTCACCAAGGCGATGGAGGAAGCAGGTGTGCAGAACGGCGACACTGTATACATCGGCGATACAGAGCTAGAGTGGTCATAGGAGAACACGTTGCAGAGGATAGGCGTCATAGGTGGAACATTCGATCCCATACATTATGGACACTTGGCGGCGGCCGAGGAGGCGCGGGTGAGAGTCAACCTGGAGAAGGTGCTGTTCGCGGTGGCGGGGTTACCTCCCCACAAGCTGGACGAGGAAGTGACTCCCGTAGAACATCGCCTGGCTATGGTGCAGCTGGGCATCTTCTCCAACCCGGATTTCGAGCTCTCGCGCGTTGACGTGGATCGCTCTGGGCCGTCCTACACTGTGGATACCATATCCATCCTCCAGGAACAGTGGAGGCAGGGCACCGAGATGTTCTTTATCTTGGGGCTCGATTCGCTGGTGGAAGTGCCCACCTGGCATCAGCCTGAGCGGCTTATCCAGCTGTGCCATCTCGTGGCTGTGGCACGCCCCGGCTTTGAAGTGGACATGCGCCAACTTGAAGATTCCGTACCCGGCATATCCTCTCGCGTGGAGATCATAGGCATGCCGGAGGTGGATATCTCCTCCTCGGATCTCCAGCGGAGAGTCAGGGAGGGCCTGCCCATCAGGTATCAGGTGCCGGAGGAGGTGGAGAGGTACATTAGAGAGCATCGACTCTACCAGCAGTCGGCGGAATCCGGGCATTGAGAATCAGCCTCTCTACCGCGTCGCTGTACCTGTACCCCCTTCGTCGTATCTTCGCCCTGACCAAGGACATAGGGTATGAAGGGCTGGAGGTAGCTCTCAGCCCAGAGATCCTCGCCAGGGGGAGCGGCTACGTGCGGCAGCTGGCGCAGGAGTACGGCCTCCCCGTCCTCACACTTCATCCTCCAATGATCCCTGTGCCATGGCGGACAGATCATCATAAGCTGTTGCCCCAGATGATCCCCGTGGCGCGGGATCTGGGTTGCCGGTTCATCGTTATTCATGTACCCAAGGCGCAGAGTTTGTCTGAGGCCATGGGCAGGGAGTACGTGGGCGCAGTCCAGGCTTGCGTCGAGGAGCTCAAGGGGTCTTCCCCCAGGTTGTGTGTGGAGAACCAGGCCGTGTTTCGGTCCAGCGACAGGCGGTACGCCCTCAGCACTCCCGCCAGTCTGCACCGATTCGCGGAGGAGTACGATGTCGCCGTGACGCTGGACACCGCCCATGCGGCGTCCTTCCCCTATGACCTGCTTGAAGCCTACGAGACGCTGGGAAACAGGTTGGTCAATATCCATCTGAGCGACTTTCGGCACGGCCTGACCATCCCTCCCTGGTTCAACCTGCACAGCTATTTCAAACACCACCAGGTTCCCGGGGACGCGGACCTGCCACTCCTACCATTGCTGAAGCGCCTCAGAGCGGATTCCTACCAGGGCCTGATCACTGTTGAGGTCAGTCCCTTCGCACTGGAGATCTGGCACCCACATCGTGTCAGGGATAACCTTTTGAGGTGTCTCGATTTCGCGCGAGGAGCGCTGGCAGTTGGCTGAAGGCATCGATGTGAAGAGGGCCAGGAAGGTACGTAGATGGCCCTGGGTGAGGTGAAAGTTGGTAAATGAGAGGACAACGGATAGCGGGATGAAGGGTGCCTCCCGGCGCCGCACGCTTGCCTTGGCGATCATTGGAACCGTTGCCATCGTGGTGCTGATCCTGCTCTCTCCACTCTGGCCACTACCTTTTCTAGACAAGCTGGACCTGGCAGGGTCCGCTGTGTGCGGTCGCCTACCGGATCATTCGCTCCACATCGCTGGGCGGCAGCTTCCTCTCTGCGCCAGATGCACAGGCACCTTCCTCGGTATCTTGCTCGGCTTCGGCAGCCTGGTGATCTTGGGGAAGAGAAAGACAGCCCAGATGCCGCCGGCCGCAGTCGTAGGTCTCTTGGTTGGTTTCATCTTCCTGATGGCCGTCGATGGAGTGAACTCCTATCTATCTCTGCTTCTCAACAGGCCATTGCTCTACACACCCCATAACCTGCTTCGACTGGCCACTGGCACTTTGCACGGTCTTGCGCTCGGCATCATCGTCTTTCCCATCTTCAACTTCACGCTGTGGAAGGAGCCCGACAAGAAACCGGCTCTCTCTGGCTTCCGGGAGCTGGGCCTCATTCTGCTGGTGCTCGTAGTTCCCACGGTGCTCCTGGTGCAGACGGAGCTGGACGTGCTCCTCTATCCCGTGGCTACCCTCAGCGTCATGGGCGTTCTAGCCATTCTCACGCTGCTGAACTCCATGGTTGTGATCATTGCCATGCGGCGAGAGGCGGAGGCGGTTGCCTGGTGGGATGCTGGCCTGGCAATCGCGTTGGGTTTCGCCGCAGCCATGGTGGAACTCGGCATCATCGCTCTGCTGCGATGGCAGTTCAGTGCCACACTGGGGATTCCTTTTTGACCACCACGCCGCGCCTGCCAGAAAACCCCACGGCGGAGATTCACGTGCTCCGCACGATCGGTGACTTGCCGGCACTTGCTGCGGCCCGGCGGTGCTGTGGCGTTTGGGTCTCCAAGCCGGGCTGTCTTGCGATTGCCAAGATATCGGACTGATGATATAATGGTCTAATTCCTGCAGGGGTCACCGCTTGGTGCGGGGCACCTAGAGGCTGTAGAGCAGGCGAAACCGCATTCTCCGTCGAAGGGAGGTGATGAACCCGTAGGGTTGCAGCGAGGTGAGCAGCGCCAGCAGGCGTATAGATCCAACACAAAGGAGGTAGGGTCGAAATGACTCTCGATATCGGTAGATCATTCACGTACATGTTCGAGGATGAAAGCTGGATCATGAAGATCGTCGTCGGCGGCATCCTGCTCTTCATCCCCATCGTCAACTTCATGGTCCTGGGCTACATGCTGGAGGCGCTGAAGAGGTCAGCCGATGGTGTGGATGTGCCCCTTCCAGAGTGGGACGACTTTGGCGGCAAGTTCATGAAGGGCTTGATGCTCCTCCTCATCGGAGTCGTGTACACCATCCCCATCTGGCTTGTCGGCTGCGTGATATGGGTTCTGTTGTTCGCTGCGGGCGCCGCTGAGAGCGACACACTGCTGAATCTCGTGGGGCTGGTCAACGCCTGCGCGAGCTGTCTCTATCTGGTCTGGGGCATTGTCGTGTGGATCATCATGCCGGCAGCCTGGATCAGGTATGCTGTGACTGGCGAGTTCATGTCCGCCTTCCAGTTCGGTGAGCTTTTCAGCTTCATCAGCAGCAACGTGGCCAACTACATCGTGGCCATCATTCTGGCTGGAGTGGCTGGCTTCATCGCTGGGTTCGGCACGATAGCTTGTCTAGTGGGTGTGCTCTTCACCATGTTCTGGGCGTACTTGGTGATGGCGCACGTGCTAGGCCAGGTGCAGCGCGAGTCGCTGGCCGTCGCCTGATACCACAGATGTCAAACAAAGGAGCGAAGGATAGCTATCCTTCGCTCCTGCCCGTAGTGGAAGGTGCTCCGGCCGTAGCCTACATCAAGTGCGGCTGATTGGCCGGAGACATCCGCGCCTGGGGCTGGCCTTGATTCCTCCAGAGGCACCCCTTACTTCCGCTCGTGAGTCTGGAAGATCCGATGATAGAAGCGCTCTCTGGAATCCTTAGCGCCTTCGGGCTTTCGGCCTCGGCAGGATTGAATGCCTATCTACCCCTGCTGATCGTGGCCCTGGTGGCCCGCTTCACCGACCTGATCACCCTGGGCCCGCCGTACCATCACCTGACCAGCGGATGGGTCATCCTCGTGCTCGCCGTGCTACTGGTCATCGAGCTATTCGCTGACCGGATCGCTGTGCTGGACTCGGCTAACGACGTCTTGCAGACCTTCATCCGTCCCACAGCAGGGGCCATCCTCTTCGCAGCCAGCGCCAACGTGATCAGCGACATGCACCCTGTCTTGGCCCTGGTTTGCGGGCTGGTCGTGGCTGGTGGAATTCACGCTGCGAAGGCTACGCTCAGGCCGGTGGTCACTGGGGCCAGCGGAGGTGTCCTCAATCCGGTCGTCAGTACGGTGGAGGATGTGGCGGCCTTCGTACTGACTTTGATCTCCATCTTGATCCCCCTGCTAATAGGGTTCCTGCTGGGCGCCATCTTAGTGGGAGGTCTTTGGTGGTTGCGCAGGCGGGGAAGCCGCCGAGCGCAATCGAGCTGAGCCCCCAGGGGATTCTCAAGAGGGCATCAGGGTTGACGGTTCCACGGAAGACGCTCCCGCCAGCCGGGGGGCGGAAGGCGTCCCAATACGCTCATCCCCAGCGCCTCCACCTCCTCGGGCTCGCGAATCGTGTCATCGAGGTAGTGCAGCAGGAAGGCGAGGCCGATACCGGCCAGTAGGGCCAGGGCCAACCGGATTGGTGTTTCGAGGCGATCCTTCAAACTGATCCCGAGAGGCACGACTCTGGGCGGATCAATCACGAACACCTCTGCCCCTTCGGAACCCAACTGCTTGAAGTACTTGGCGTTCTCCTCCTTGAGGGTCTCGCTAGCTGCCTCAGCGATGGCCCGAAGCTGTGCCTCGTCGGGCCAGGTGATGTGCATGGTCAGGATGCGGTGCTGCTTCTCGGAGACGGTGAATCCCTGAATCGCCCCCGCCGGAACCACTATCCCCTGGCCTGCCAGCCGCGCGCTTACGTCACCTGCGAAGGACTGGCTCTTCACAATCTCCGTGAAGTCGTCAGCTATGTATTCCGAGGCCAGGTAGGACGAATAGAGAGGGTCCATCGTTATCCTCTCCTCGTCAGATTCCGGAGAGACTCCTATTGTGAATCTCATCGAGGCCTGGAACATGGGGGTTGGGTGAGGGCGATAGACGGCGCTTCCCACCAGGACGAGCAGGAGCACGCCCGCCACAATCCACCATCGGCGCCAGAGGATTCTCCAGTATTCGCGCAGTTCCATGTCGCCAGTTCTCCTTCTCCAGGCTAGCCCGCAGGCGCCAACGATTCCTACGTGAACTCAGCTACTCCGGCCGGGGCCCTCTCTGGGTAGCTGTCTCCGACGCAAACCTGCACGTGCCACACTTGGCCTTCACAGTAGCACGCCAACCGTCATTATCGTCCGAGCTTCTCGTCCACGAACGCCCGCAGCTTGTCCTGGAAAGTCTCCTTGTCGAAACCTTGAGCGTGCTGCCTGACGGTGGCGCTGTCGAAAGTATCATCGTCGAACTTGGATATCGCATCTGCGAGAGATTCCGCTGTTTGCTCCCGGAAGAAGACGCCGGTGGCGCCTTCGACTACCGTTTCCAGGGCTCCCCCGGCGGCATAGGCGATGACCGGGCGGCCTGCAGCCTGCGCCTCCAGAGGGGCGATGCCGAAGTCCTCTTCGCCGGGAAAGACGAAGGCCCTGCACCTGGACACGTACTGCTCCACCTGGTCGCCGGACACTCGACCCAGGAACTGAATGTTCGGCTTTGCCATGGCCTGTAGTCGCGAGCGGTCCCGACCGTCCCCCACGATCTTCAGGGGCAAGCCCGACATGTTGAAAGCTTCCACAGCCAGATCTATACGCTTGTAGGGGATCAAGCGGGACACAATGAGGAAGTAGTCCTCGTGATCCTCCCGTACCTGGAAACGCTGAACATCTACCGGAGGATGAATGACCACGGCGTCCCGCCGGTAGAACCTGAGGACGCGTTGGCGAACGGTCTCCGAGATGGCCACGAAATGCTCCACTCTGTCCGCAGCCGCTTTGTCCCACAGGCGAAGGTTGTGCAGAATGGGAGACAGAAGAGCTCCAGCCAATGGATTGACTCGCTCGTGCTGAACATAGCTGTGATAGTTCCACAGAAAGCGCGTCGGTGTCAGGCAGTAGCAGATGTGTACCGTGTCCGGTGGTGTGATCACGCCGTGACAGAAGGCACTCTTGTTGCTGATCACCAGGTCATATCCGCGAAGATCGAACCCCTCGAACGCCATCGGATACAGGGGCAGAAATGGTTGGTGATGTGTCTTGATTAGTGGCAGTCTGTTCAGCCAGGACGTACGTACGTCCCACGCCCGGTATTTCTCGGGCATCGCCTCGCGCCAATAGATGGAGGTATAGACGGGGGCCTCTGGGTACAGGTCCTTCAAGACCTCCAGGACCCCCTCTGCACCACCCAACTGGTTCAACCAGTCGTGAACGATCGCTACTTTCAAGGGACGCGTTCTCAAGTCACTGCAAGGTGATCCTGGTACCGGTCTCGCCTCGCAGCGCCCGCGCCAGGTTCTCCGGTGAGGTGATGAGGGCCTCCTGACCGCCTCGCTCCAGGAACTGGACGACCGCTCTCATCTTGGGTCCCATGCTCCCCGGAGGGAAGTGGCCCTGGTCGAGGTATTCTCTCACTTCGGCTACCGTCAAGTGATCCAGGGGCTTCTGATCTGGCTTGCCGTAATTGAGATAGACCTTCTCAACGGCTGTGGAGATCAGGAGCAGATCAGCCTCGAGGCCGGTGGCTAAGAGTCCGGAGGCATAGTCCTTGTCTATCACAGCCTCCACGCCATGCAAGTCGCCTTGCTCATCTCGGACCACGGGGATTCCCCCGCCTCCCACTCCTACGACCACAAAGCCTGCCGCCAGCAGGGTTCGGATGGCCTCCAACTCCACAATCTCTTTGGGAATGGGGGATGGCACCACCCGCCGCCAGCCCCGGCCTGCGTCCTCAATGATCGCCCAATCTTGCTCACGCTGATAGTGGCGTGCCCTATCCTCATCGTAGAAGGGACCAATGGGTTTCGTAGGGTTGTCAAACCCCGGATCATCGCTATCCACGACGACCTGGGTCACCACCGTGACGACGGGCACTTCAGTCTCGATCCGGCGCAACCGGTTGGTCAGCAGTTGCTGGATCATGTATCCAAGTGCACCCTGCGTGTCAGCTCCGCACGAGTCCATCGGAACTGTGTGCAGAACGTTGCTAGCAAGCTCTGAGCGAAGCAAGATGAAACCCACCTGCGGACCGTTGCCGTGGGTTATTACCACCCTCCAGCCCTCCTTGATGATGTCGGCGATATGCAGGCATGTCTCTTCGGCACTGGCAAACTGATCCGGAACGGTCTGATGCTCCTTATCCCTGACAAGGGAGTTTCCTCCTATGGCTACCACTGCGGTCTTGGTCACACAAAGCCTCCATGAGCCCTGAGAATGCTTGCGGTGTGGGACGTCGTCCCTGCAAGCCTCGGCGAATCCGCGTGCGCGGATCAAGCGTCCTGCCGTGAATGCCGCCCGACAGAGCGAACTATACCAGCTTTGTCATTCACAATCAACCTTCTCGTCCCACGTTGCGACCCTGAATCATCGATGCTAGAATGGTTCTTGGAGTCCCCCAGGTACGGGAGATGGTTTGAGTAAGGATGACTAAGGAAACTGTTCTCATTGTAGATGACGACACCAGGAATGTGGAGTTCCTGAGGGACTCGCTATTGGTGCCCAGCGGCTACACAGCCCTCTGTGCCACGGACGGGGAGGAGGCGGTACGCCTGGCGCTGACAGAGGAGCCAGACTTGATTCTCCTCGATCTTCAGATGCCCAAGATGAATGGCTTTCACGTCCTTGAGGCGTTGAACAGGCAAGGCAGAGAGATCCCCACTATTCTCATTACCGCCCACGGCTCGGAGAGCGTGGCCATGGAGGCTTTCCGCCTGGGGGTGAGAGACTACTTTCCGAAGCCTTTCAAGGCGGCCGAGATTATGGCGGCGGTCGAGCGCTCACTGACAGAGGCGCGCCTCAGAAGGGACAAGGAGGAACTGGCTGCACGGCTCGAGCAGGTCAACCGTCAGCTGGAACAGAGGATAGAAGAACTGACCATTCTCTACGGCATCAGCAAGTCGGTTACCTCTTTGCTCGATCTGGACAAACTGCTGGCCCGAATAGTAGAAGCAACCATGTATGTCACTCGCGCCGAGGAGACATCCCTGTTTCTCCTGGACGAGACGACGCAGGATCTCCAACTCAGATCCGTTCAGGGCGTTGGTGATCGTGAGGCTCGACCTGTGAGGAAGAGCACCGACAATGCGGTGGTGCGGGAGGTGATGGACACTGGGCGGGCGGCCTTGATTCCGACCGCCGGCACGCATGAGTCGCCCCCCCCTGAGTCGAGGCTTGCCGTGCCGTTGAGAGCCAGGCGAGGAACCATAGGCGTATTGCACGCCACTCGCAAGATGGCCATGGAGCCCTTCTCGGATAGAGATCGGTACCAACTTTCATTGTTCGCCGACCATGCCGCCATTGCCATCGAGAATGCCAGACTCTTCGCGGAGGTTGAGGAACAGAGAAGCAAGCTGGAGACTATTCTCATCGGTAGTGAAGATCTGATCATCGTGACCGACGAGTTGGGACTGGTGCTCCTCGCCAATCCAGCTGCGGCGGATGCCTTCAGTCTTGAAATGGAGGGGATGATAGGCAAACCCCTGTTGGAGGTGGCTGGCAGCGAGGCCCTGGATCGACTCTTTGATCTGCCACTGACCAGCAACGGTGTGCGGAGTCTGGAGATCCCCCTGGTCGATGGCCGGACCTTCCATGCCAGTCTTGGTCCGGTGGCCGACGTGGGATGGGCCCTGATCATGCGAGACATCAGCCACCTCAAAGAACTTGACAAGATGAAGTCAGACTTCGTAGCCACCATCACTCACGACCTGCGGTCCCCGCTGACGGCCATTCAAGGCGCTCTTGCGCTCCTCCCCGAGCTTGGAGGGCTCACTGGTGAACAGCAGGAATTCACAGAACGAGCCATGAGAAACGTGGAGCACATGGACACGCTGATCAGGAACCTGCTGGATATTGGGCGGATCGAGGCCGGGCTAGAAATGGAGATGGAGCCCATTCGCCTGGATGCTGTGATCGAGGAAGTGGTGGCCAATCTGCTGGGAGGGGCTAGGAGCAAGGGGCTGGTGCTGCAGGCTGTGGTGCCCGACGATGTGCCGCCGGTGAGGGGAAACCACACGCGACTCATGCAGGTGATGACCAACCTGCTGGACAACGCCATCCGGTACACTCCTCGCGGGGGCAAGATCACCGTGCGCGTGGAAGACGCTGGAGAACAGGTGACCGTGTCCGTGAGTGACACAGGTGTAGGCATCCCGGCTCACGCCAAGGCTCACATCTTCGACAAGTTCTATCGCGTGGAGGGCGCGGAGACTCGAGAACTGGAAGGCATAGGCCTCGGCTTGGCCACAGTGAAATCCATTGTGGAGAAGCACGGCGGGAAGATCTCGGTGGAGAGCACGGAAGGGGAAGGAAGCACCTTCTACTTCAGCCTACCCCAGGTCGAGCCAGAATCAGACTGAGAGCAGGGAATTCTTGCAGCCCGGAGTGCGCTAAGGCGCAAGTAGTTCACTCAGCGTGACCAGACGGTAACCCCGCGCCCGCAGCTCGTCGATGATCGTCGGCAGTACGTCTGCCGTCTCCTGCGCCCCCACATGCATGACCACGATCGCACCGTTGCAGGCCCCCTCGATAGCAGAGTCAAGGACCTTCTCTGCCGTCCTGTCCGCGGTCCAATCCCAGACGTGGTAGGTCCAGTAGATGGTGAAATAGCCATTCTCGTGTACCACCCGGCGAACCCGGTCGTCGCGGTTCCCGAAGGGCGGCCGGAAGTACGGTTTAGTGCTCTGGCCTGTCAACTCCACCACCCTGTCCTCGATGGCCGCCAACTCGACCGCGATCTGTGTGCCCGTCAACTCGGTGAAACGGGGATGCGTATCGGAGTGGTTGCCCAGCTCGTGGCCGTTGTCTACGATCTGCTGAAGGAGCTCTGGTCCTCCCGGCTGTCTGAGCATGATGCCGGTGACGAAGAAGGTGCAGCGTACATCTTTCTGGCGAAGAGTGTCCAACATGGAGGGCAAGGGCGCGAGGCTGGAACCGGCATCGAGAGTGAGAGCGATCCAGGGCCGCCCGGGGTCGCCGCGTGCGATCTCCGCCGCACCTGGGGGCGGCGGAGGAGGGGGGGGCAGCGTCGCAGTCGGGGTGGGGACGCTCGTGGGCGTGGACGTAGGCAACACGGTAGCTGTGAAGGTAGAGGTGGGCACGGCAGTCGCTGTGACCGTTGAAGTGGCGGTGGGTAGGGGTGTGGGCGTCGAGGTTGGTGGAAGGAATTGAGAAATCACCGGGAGGTCTCTCGCCGATGGCACGCCGCAGGCGGTGACCTGCAGGAGCAAACCAAACAGAAGGAGTGGTAGGAGCCTATTGCTCTTCAAAGCGCAGTCTCTCCTGAACGGCATTAGCGATGTAACCATTGGCAAAATAGGGATAGAGATTCGCCCCCGGGCAAGAGGTGGCAGCGTAGTCGCGGTGCCCCTGGATCATCTGGGGAGGGATCGAGTATTCATGGCAGAGCCAGCTAGCCAGATCGACCACGGATGCCAGTTGGGCCTGATTGATCTCTTGGATGTTGTAGTTCCCCATTACGGTGATCAGAGCATGGCCGGTGGGATCGTACTCGGTCGCCGTGTCACCTGCGAACTCCAGAGGACGTCCCTCATATACGTACCCTTCCCGGTCGATGAGGAAGTGATAAGGAATATCAACCCAGCCCCGCACCCTACGAGACCAACTCTGGAGAGATCTCATGCGCGCCGCCGCCCCGCTGTAGAATTCAGAACCATCGTGATGCACGGTGATCCGGTCCAGCGTGTGAGGGATGTATCCCTCGGTTGTGTCCACGGACCCCCACTCTGCGCGCGAGATCACCGCTGGCTTCTGCGGTGGCCCGTGCAGCTCTGGCGCTGGCAAAATGATGGGTGTGGAGGTAGGGGTTGGCGTGAACGTCGCCGTGCTCGTCGGAGTGGGTGGCACCTGCGTCGCTGTGGGCGACGGCGTGGCCGAAGGAGTGGCCGTGGCAGTGGGCGTCGAGATGGGCTGTGCCGAAGGAGTGGAGGGCACCAAAGTTACAGTCTGTGCCTCCGACCCCAGTGCTGTGTGTGGCATGGGCAGCATGTCTTTGAGCAGCAGGGCAGCCACTACCCCGGCCACCAGACTCAAGATGGGGACGACTATCCACGCCTTACCGACCGACTTGCGCTGCATGTCTTTCCACCATATTAGTGTATGATCTGCCCTCGGCCCGCAGGCCGTTCGTCAGGCCCGCACTGGTCGCGGCAGCCAGCACTGACTTACTGCATATCGTAACCCAGCTTGTCTCTTCGGACAAGCCTCAGGTTGGACCTGCGGAGTCATTTCCTGTATAATACTGCTTTGGTGCACTGCACGCGCCCACAACCGATTTATCCTAGGAGGACAGAGTGGCCGAACTTACAGAGATTCGCTGGCATGGGCGTGGAGGTCAGGGGGTGGTCACCGCCGGCAAGATGCTGGCGCAGGTTGCCCTGAATAGTGGGCAGTACTTCCAGGCCTTTCCCGACTATGGCCCGGAGCGAGCTGGTGCGCCCATCAGAGCCTTCACCCGCATCAGCGCAGAACCCATTCACAAGCACTGTCAGATACAGGCGCCCGACATCGTACTGGTCCTGGACCCGACTCTGCTGGAGGCCATTAACGTATCCGAAGGCCTGAAGGAGGATGGTGTACTGCTGGTCAACACGGAAGACCCCCCGGCGAAGGTTCGTGAGATGGTGGCTTTCCCCACGGGTAAGGTATTCACAGTGGACGCGACGAAGATCGCGCTGGAGACCCTTGGGCGTGAGATCACCAACACTCCTATGTTGGGCGCACTGGTCAAGGCCACAGGCATCTTGACTATTGACGACCTGATAGCTCAGACGCGAAAGCAGTTTGGGGACAAGTTTGGCACGGAGATAGTGAACCGAAACGTAGAGGCTATCAGACGAGCAGCTGACGAGGTTCAGGAGGGTTAGATGGTAAATCCGAACGCCGGTTGGAAAGAGATCCCCTGGGGCGGAAAGATAGTTGAGGCCGGCAACGCTCGGGAATATGAGACCGGCAGTTGGCGGGCGCAACAACCCGTGGTCGACCAGGAAACATGCATCAATTGCCTGGAGTGCTGGGTGTTCTGCCCTGATGTCAGTATTGACGTCAAGGACGGGGAGATGGTCGGGTTCCACTTGAGGTTCTGCAAAGGATGCGGCATCTGCGCTTCTATTTGCCCGGTGGAGGCCATCACTATGGTGGCAGAAGCGGAAGCTGAAGGATCGTAGATCCTCCCGGTATCTGCCTTGGACACAGGAGGCCATGAAAGAATGAGTAGATTCGAAGCGATGGATGGCAATGCAGCTACTGCCGAGGCCATGCGCCAGATCAACCCCGATGTGGTGCCAGCTTATCCCATCACGCCCCAGACCAGCACGGTGCAGACATTCTCTCAGTTTGTGGCGGACGGGGAGGTGGACACGGAATTCATCAGGGTGGAGAGCGAGCACAGCGCCATGGCCGCCTGCATCGGCGCCTCGGCAGCGGGAGGACGGGTGATGACCGCCACCTCTGCCAATGGCCTGGCTCTGATGTGGGAGATGGTCTACATAGCCGCCTCCAACAGGACACCCATCGTGATGACCGTGGTCAACCGTGCGCTCTCGGGGCCGATCAACATCCACTGCGATCACAGCGATTCTATGGGCGCTCGTGACGCAGGCTGGATACAACTCTTTGGGGAGAACCCTCAGGAGGGGTACGACAACTGCATTCAGGCGGTACGTATCGCTGAACACGAGGACGTGCTCCTGCCGGTAATGAGCATGTACGATGGTTTCATCACCAGCCACGGCCTGGAGCGTGTGCAGATAGAGGATGACGGCGCCATCAAGGACTTCGTCGGCCCTTTCACAGCCCACGAAGCCTTGCTTGACGTGGACCATCCCGTCACCTATGGCCCGCTGGACTTCTATGACTTCTATATGGAACACAAGCGTCAGCAGGTTGAGGGCATGAAGCACGCCAGGAGAGTCATCCTGGAGGTGGCCGCCGACTTCGAGAAGCGCTTCGGTCGGCACTATGGCTTCTTCGATGGGTATCGGCTGGACGACGCCGAGCTGGCCCTGGTCGTGTTGTCCTCCACCGCAGGCACCGCGCGCAGCGTGGTGGACGATCTGCGGTCTCAGGGGTTGAAGGTGGGATTGCTGAAACCTCGCGTCTTCAGACCGTTCCCCGCCGAGGAACTGGCCGACGCACTGCGGGACAAGGCCGTGGTCGGCGTAATGGACCGTTCCGACTCCTTCGGCGCCCTTGGCGGCCCACTGTTCATGGAACTGTCCGCCGCATTCAAGATACACGACGTGCCTGCCAAGACGGTGGACTACGTCTTCGGACTGGGTGGCCGCGATACCACACCCGATCAGATAGAGAGCGTATTCCGCGATTTGGCCGGGATCGCCGAGACGGGAAAGATCCAGCAACCGGTCACCTATCTCGGCGTCCGCGAATGAGGCCCTGGGCCAAGATGACGCGCGCCTCTCGAAGAGCTTGATAATGCTCCGCCTCTCAGAAGGAGACAAAGATGGCAACAGCACTCAAACTGAAAGAGCTATATAAGAAGGAAGATCGCTTGACCCCAGGGCACCGGCTTTGCGCCGGCTGCGCCGCGCCCATTATCGTGCGGCAGATCCTGACGGCCATTGATGAGCCTGTCGTCCTGGCCAATGCCACAGGGTGTTTGGAGGTCTCGACCACCATCTATCCCTACACCGCCTGGGACGTGCCCTGGATCCATACCGCCTTCGAGACCGCGGCATCCACCATCAGCGGTGTGGAGACGATGTACCGGTCTCTGGTGAAGCAGGGCAAGATAGAGGACCGCGGCATCAAGTTCGTGGCTTTTGGGGGCGACGGCGGTACTTACGACATCGGCATCCAGGCTCTGTCCGGGATGATGGAACGGGGTCACAAGGCCCTCTACGTCTGCTACAACAACGAGGCCTACATGAATACGGGCATCCAACGTTCGGGGGCCACCCCGCTGGGCGCGTGGACCACGACCTCGCCCGTAGGCAGAGTCATTCCCGGCAAGCCTCGCCCTCGCAAAGACCTGACCGCCATCGCCGCGGCTCACGATATTCCGTACGCGGCCCAGGCCGCACCCCACAAGTGGCGGGACCTGATGAAGAAGGTGCGCAAGGCGGTGGCCGCCAATGGGGCCTCTTTCATGAACGTGCTGTCCTCCTGCAACCGCGGCTGGCGCCACGAGACGGACCAGACCATCGAGGTCACTCGACTGGCAGTGGAGACCTGCTACTGGCCGCTGTACGAGGTGGAGGACGGGGAGTGGAAACTGACCTACCGTCCCAAGGAGAAACTGCCCATCGAGGAGTTCCTCAAGCCTCAGGGGCGGTTCCGGCACCTCTTCAGTGAGGAGAACAAGCATATCATCGGGCAGCTGCAGACCGGGGTGGATCGCAAGTGGAGGAAACTCCTCGAGAGGTGTGGCGAGGAAGAGTAGGCGCAGATCTCAGCAACGTCGGGGCAGCATCGCCGAAGGGTGGTGCTGCCCTTTTGTTTCGGCCTGGCGGTTGCTCAATTCGACAAGGGCCGGCCGCAGCACAGAGAGCGACCCCGGTCACCCTTGCCCTCGGAGCTAGACCTGCAAGCCCGTTAAGAGGAGCGGACCTCTCTCGACCTCCAGGCCATCGAGACGCAGGAACAGATCGTACCTACCGGCGGGCAGTCCATCGGGCAGCAGCAGGTTATGCTGATCTCGAACCATCTCATCCTGCTCCCAGCTGGTGGGCGGGTGTGCCCCTCCCGTCGGCCTGACGTCTCGAGATACCACCACGTTGCCAGCCTGGTCCTGCAACTGCAGAGCAAGCGTGAAGTCGGTGTCTATCTGCCCGGCCGCTTGCCAGAAGAGGGTAAGATGCAGCGTGTCCCCCGCATGCACAGGCTCGTCGGGTTGGTGCTCGTACCCCAGCTTGGAGAGGTTGTATCCCAGCAGGTGCACAGGCCCAAAGTCTACCTCCCACCTAACCTGGATGCCCAGCGCCTCGATGGGCGACGGGGCTTCGGCCTTCGTTACCTCGATGGGTTCCAGCACAGTGTGGTCACCCAGCGCCTCGCCGTTCCTTGACACGGCCAGCCTCTCTCCCGTCTCCAGGTTGTACATGCCAATCTCCAGCTGATGCTCTCCCGGCGGAGTGGCGGGCAGCACCAGCACGCCGTAGTTGTCGGCGAGAACCTCGCCCTCGTTCCAGGTCGTCGTCGGCCTGGCTCCCCCAACCGGCTCCGCATCTCTCTGACCCACGATGTGCCAGCGGCCGTCGAGGATATGGGTGAAGACCTTGTATCTCTCTCCTATCTCGCCCAAAGCCTGCCAGAAGAGGGTCAGCTGCAAGACGTCGCCGGCCCTCACCTGAGAATCGGCTAGGCTGTATCCCAACAGGGCGATCTCTTCGCCAAACTCGAGGTCCAGTGGATGCTGTATCTCTGCGCTGACCTCCTCCAGGGGTACGGCGTAGGTCACCAGCCGCACATTCCCGTGCCAGGAATCTGAAGCCTTGAAGGTCCGGTCATCCAGCCAGCCTTCGACGAAGCGGTCGGGGTCGCTCTCGTCAGTGCCCCAGAACAAAGCGTACAGCTGCCGATGCTGGGCCTCGATGCGCTCTAGCGCCTCCTCCGTCCTGACCTGGTCCAGAGGGCGCTGGCCGGGGAGAGGATAGATGGGCAGGTCGCCCTGGTAGTAGTAAGAGAAGATCTCTATCTGCCCCGGCGCGTTCAAGATGATGGCATCGCCCTCCTGCCCCGCCGCGCTGATGTAGCTGGCGATGCCCCTGTAGTCGTCGCGAGCGTACCGCTCATCATAGTAGTAGTTGCTCAAGGACCGGGCACTGGCGACCACGACGAACACTAGAAGAACGGCAGCCAGGCCCCAGCGGACAGCGGTGCGAGCGTCGGCGCTGCCGTCAGCAGTGAGCCACTCGCCGCAGATTCCTCTCGCCAGAAGGAGACAGAAAGCGGGCATGACGAGGAGAAGGAACTTGGGGCCATACGCTGGACGGCTCAGAGAGAGGACGTACATGGCCAGGATGGGCACACATAGGTAGAGCAGGGTGAAGAGGAGGGCATCGAGCTTGGGGCGCGACAAGATCTCGGGCAGCCCCGGCCTCTTCCGGCCCGGGGGCCAGAACACGAGGGGCAGAGCCCCCAGCAGCAACACCACGCCAAATGTCAGTACCACCAAGGTCGTCTGCGGCTCCACCGACAGGCCCAGACTGAATACCCGGAGAAGCTCCTGGATGAGAAAGCTCAGGCTGAAGGGTTGGCTCACGGCAGGCCAGGTGGTCAGCTGCCCCCCGGCCACTCTCAGCCAGGGGAGGTATAAGGCCACGACCAGTAGCTGTGCACCGGCCCAGGCAGCTATCGTACGGAGCCGGCGCAGGGACGGGTAGGCGATCATCCCCAGCCCGTACGCGAGATTGGCCACCAGTGGAACGGTGAAGGCGAAGTAGTGAGTGTACAACGCCGCCGTCGTGAAACAGACGTACAGGACAGCCCACAGGACGACGTGCCGCTGGATGGTGGCCCCCCTCTCCGTCAATGACCTCATCCATTTCACGAAGAAGAGCACGGCCAGGGCTGACCACAGGGCCACCAGGATGTACATCCTGGCCTCCTGGGAATAGTAGACTTGGAAAGGCGAGATGGCGGCCAGAAAGGCGGCGACGTAGGCCACGCGTCGATGGAACAGTTCCCGCCCCAGCAGAAAGGTCACGTAGACCAGTATGGTGCCCGCCAGGGCGGAAAGGGAACGGAGAGCGGTCTCGCTGTTGCCCCAGAGGCGCACCCAGAAGTGCAGGAGGTAGTAGTATAGAGGTGGATGAATGTCATGAGCTGCATCGCGGGTGATGCTGGGCAGACTGCGCAGAGCCAGAGCCGCGCTATTGCCCTCGTCAGCCCACAGGCTCTGTCCATGGAGGCGATAGCAGCGCAGGGATAGCGCGAGCAGGATGATCACCCCCAGAACCAGCCGCTCGCACCAGGCCCGTCTGCCCTTCAGCATGGAACGCCCTGATGAATGCGGTTGCGAAACGCTACGTACAGGATGAACAGAGACAGGGTGGTGAGAATCAGGAGCGAGAGACCGCGCCGGACGATGAATAGGGGAGTGTGACGAACGATCAATCCATCGATAGCGACCCGGTCGTTGTCATGGGCCGCGTCAGCGACCCTCAATCGCACCTCGTGATGGCCATGGGCGAGGCCAGCGACCAGAGGCAACTCCTCCCCGTACCTGGCACTCCAACCGCTGAGATCCAGCTCTGCGCTCCGGCCGTCTACGGTGACTTCCAACCTGGCAGGGTTCGAGTCCGGCACCGGCACCAGGCTGAGACCGGTGCCCAGGAATGTGAAACTTAGACTATCCCCCATAGAGTCGGTGGCGCGGTACCTGCCGAGGACCGCCTCATCGTCCTCTACGTCCTGCCAGGACCCGGCATAGGTCAATGCCCAGTGGTCCTCCTGATGGTAGCCCAGTCCCACTACGGGCGGCGAGGTGGCCTGCTCTTTGAGAGCGTCGTACACCGGATAGGGGTAGAAGTTCGGCTCCATCATGCGGAAGTAATAGAAAGCCTGATTCTTCTCGTGGTCACTGGGCCTCTTGAAGAACCAGTAGTTCATCACGCCCATCCACGGCCACTCTGCCTGAGCCCTTCGATATGCCCCAGCCGAGTACTCGGCCTGGAGTTCTTCGCTAACTCGACCGTAGTAGGGGAAGCTGTCGAAACCGCGAGGCAGCGCGTTCCACCCCACCTCTGATGCCCAGACAGGTTTGTGGGCGTCCCCATTCTCCACCATCAGCTCCCGGATCAGCATCACCCGGGAGAAGTTAGCGCGGTCAGGATGCACCCGCCGGTCGGTGGGGCCGTTCCATAACCCATATCCCTGGACCGACAGGATGTCGAAATAGTCCGTGGCCCCGGCATCGTACATCCTCTGCAAAAAGATCAGATCCATCAGGTTCCGCTCGGTCAACTCCGTCGTCGGCGCCAGCCCGGCAGACAGGATGACCACATCAGGGTCCGCCTCTTTGGCCCTCGTGTATCCCACCTTGAGCAGTGCGGTGTAGGCCTCTGGGTCCACAGCTGCCTCTCCCCATTCGGGGTAGATGTTGGGCTCGTTCCAGATCTGATAGTATTTGATTTGTCCCTTGTAGCGGCTGACCACGGCATAGACAAAGTCGCCGTAGTCGGCGTAGTCATCGGGCGGCGCCAGAGTTCCTCCCTCATTTCCGGCCGCCCGGCTCCAGGCTGGTGGGTTGTCGAGGCGAGCGATGATCTGTATTCCATACTCCTCCGCCAGGTCCACGATGTGGTCGTACTTCTCCCAAGAGGAGACCGCACGGCCCTCTCGGCGATCCAGGAAGACGCCCTTCTCTTCGATCTCAATGTCTTCCCAGGGAAACTCCTGCCTGATCCATTTGAAACCGGCATTTCTGATCAAGCGAAAGGAACGATGGATCTTCCAGTCATCCACCTCCTGCTCCAGGAAGGTGTTGATGCCGTAGGGGTTCAAGCCAGTATGGGCCACTGGCACGTAGGGCTCAACCTCTGGCGCGGGCCGCTCCAGTCTGATGAGCACCAAAGCGCCCAGCCCCTTGATCTGCTCCACCAGCTTCTGTTCTCCCGTCCAGTCTCGCAGAGCAGCCGAGGCTGTCCCCGGCAAGTAGACGAGGGCTATGGCCAGCAAGAGGAGTGTGGCGAGCGTGACGGTCAGGATCCCCGTCTTCCTAGACATTGACATTGACAGATGTCCTTTCGGTGAGAAACCGATTCATTATACCCCCCGGCGCGGAAGCGTCGCAAACATTGGAGGCATGGGCACTTCCAAGACGGCAGCTAGAGGCAGGTGTGGGGCCAGACGGCAACATGGGTGCGTGATCACGCTCCCCGCGCTGGCTGTGGCCTGAAGAGGATGCGTCCGGTGGGCTGTTCCTTGTACGTCTTGCCGCAGTACTAGTACTGCCTGGTGATCTCCTCTTGCCCTCCTTGCACCACCAGGACGCACCACAGCACAAGTTGATAGGATTTGTGCTGGCAGAACCTTAAAGTTTCGCACGTGGGCTGGCGCCCCTCAGCTGCCGCCCTGCCCCCGCCGCTGGAGCGGAGTGATCCATTTCGCCTGGGACACAACATATAGTGCTCGGATGTCCGCTGAGCACACTACATATGGTTCCTCAGCCGGTAAGGGCCTACCGCCTTGGCTATTGTGGGAACTGAGAAAACGACAGCCAAAGTGAGAGGGTCTAGATTGACAGAAGTTACAATATGTGGTATAATGGTCCTTTGGCGTTATGGAACTTCGCGCGCACTACACGTGAGGGGGTGTATCACTGCATGGCCGAAGACAGACGGATTTCATCTGCTGGCCAAAACCCTAGGAGCCCCAGAGCAACGGGTCCAGACACGCAGAGGACTCTATTCGATCTCGAGGCGCCGGCTGTCGCCGCTGCCAAACCCTTTGGCGAGGGGCGCAAGACCTACGCGCGCATCACCGAGATCCATCCCCTTCCTCCGCTCATTGACGTTCAGCTGCGCTCCTTCGAGTGGTTCACCGAGGACGGGCTGCGAGAGCTCTTCGAAGAGACTTTCCCCATCAAGAGCTACAACGGCAAGGTGAGCCTCGAACTGCTCGAGTACAGGTTTGAGGAGCCCACGTACAGCGAGCAGGAATGCCGCGTCATGGACGTGACTTATGGGGCGCCGCTCCACATCAGGGCCGCGTTGGTCAACGAGCAGGGCGAACGCCTGGAGCAGGATGTCTACATGGGGGCCTTTCCCCTGATGACCGACAACGCCACTTTCATCATCAACGGAGCCGAGAGAGTGGTCGTCAGCCAGCTCATACGTTCCTCAGGGATATTCTTCACTGTGCAAGAGGATCGCAAGAGCGGCAGACAGCTGTGTATGGCCAAACTCATCCCCTCCAGGGGCGCGTGGCTGGAGTTCGAGACAACCAAGAAGAACCTCCTCTCGGTGAAGGTGGACCGCAAGCGAAAGATACCCCTCACCGTGCTCATTCGGGCTCTGGCGGCTGTCTCCTCAGACAAGGATGACCCTTTGAACGACATGCTTCAAGAGGGTACCGACGAAGAAATCTTTGCCATCTTCGAGCATTGCGACAACATGCCCGAGCGGAGCTACATCGAGGCCACCATCGACAAGGACCCGACGAAGAATGCTGAAGAAGCGGTGGTGGAGTTCTTCCGCAGAATGCGGCCGGGTGACCCTCCCAACCTGGACAATGCCAAGAGGTACCTGGAGTCGCTTCTCTTCGACGCTCGGCGGTACGATCTTGCCAAGGTCGGTCGATACAAGCTGAACAAGCGGTTGGAGCTGTCCTTTCCCCTTGACCAGCTGACGCTGACCAAGACGGACCTGGTTAAGGTTGTTGAACGCATGATCCTGATCAACAACGGTGTCGACGGAACAGATGACATCGATGACCTGGGCAACAGAAGGGTGAAGACGGTCGGCGAATTGATCCAGAACCAGCTGCGTATCGGATTCCTGCGCATGGAGCGTGTAGTCAAAGAGCGCATGAGCACCAAGGAACCATCGCAGATCACCCCCCTCACTCTCATGAATATCAGGCCCGTTGTAGCTGCTGTCAGGGAGTTCTTTGGTGGTAGCCAGCTCTCGCAGTTCATGGATCAGACCAATCCCTTGGCCGAGCTGACCCACAAGAGACGTCTTTCGGCCTTGGGACCCGGAGGTCTGCGGCGAGAGAGGGCAGGGTTCGATGTGCGTGACGTGCACGACAGCCACTATGGGCGCATCTGTCCCATCGAGACCCCTGAAGGTCCCAATATCGGGCTCATCGGCTCAATGGCCACATATGCAGAGATCAACGAATACGGCTTCATCGAGACTCCATATCGGAAGGTGATGAACACCGTGCCCAACGAGTTTCACACCCTCGTGGGCAAGACCTTACGGGAAGACGTGATTGACCCTGAGTCAGGTGAAGTGGTAGCCGAGGCGAGCATGGTGATTAGCCCTGTGCTGGCGGAACTGATAGTCGAACTGCCCCTGGAAGAGGTAGCTGTTCGACCGATAGCCACGCGAGAGATCGTGTACATGCCAGCCGACGAAGAAGAGAAACACGTCATTGCTCAGGCCAACGCCAAGCTGGACCAGAGCGGGCAGTTGCTGGCCGACAGGGTGTCAACTCGGAGCAGGCGTGAATACCTGGTAGAGCCCGCGGACAAAGTGGACTTCATGGATGTCTCGCCGAAGCAAATCGTGAGCGTGTCTGCGGCTCTCATCCCTTTCCTGGAGCACGATGATGCGAACCGCGCCTTGATGGGCTCCAACATGCAGCGGCAGGCAGTGCCACTGATCACGCCGGAATCCCCCACGGTCGGTACCGGCATAGAGAATCAGGCCGCGCTGGACTCCGGTCAGGTGGTGGTGGCGCGAGCGGCCGGCAAGGTAACCAGTGCCACGTCGTCCGAGATCGTGGTGAGAACGGATGATGGCGATCAAGTCTTCCAGCTACGTCGATACAACCGCTCCAATCAGGGGACCTGCATAGATCAACGACCCATCGTGCAGAAGGGAGACACCGTCGAAAAGGGCGATGTCCTTGCTGATAGCTCTTCCACTGAGAATGGGGAATTGGCACTGGGCCAGAACGTGCTCGTGGCCTTTCTATCCTGGGAGGGACATAACTTCGAGGACGCGGTCGTGATAAGCGAAAGCCTGGTGCGCGACGACAAGTTCTCTTCTGTCCATATCGAGAAGCACGAGATACAGGCACGAAGCACCAAGCTGGGGCCGGAGGAGATCACCCGTGACATCCCCAACGTTGGTGAAGAGGCTCTCACGAATCTGGACGAGGAAGGGGTTGTCTGCATCGGCGCCGAGGTCAATGCGGGAGATGTCTTGGTGGGCAAGATAACCCCCAAGGGAGAAACAGACCTCACGCCTGAGGAGAAACTGCTCCGGGCCATCTTCGGTGAGAAGGCCCGCGAAGTGAAGGACTCGTCGCTGCGCCTGCCCCACGGTGAGCGTGGCAAGGTGGTGGACGTCAGGACTTTCACCCGCGAGGATAGTCATGATCTTCCCGCGGGCGTCGAGAAGCTGGTGCGAGTCAGCACCGCTCACCTGTCCAAGGTTACCGAGGGTGACAAGATGGCCGGGCGCCATGGGAACAAAGGTGTCATCTCCAAAGTGGTTCCCACCGAAGATATGCCTTTCCTGGCCGACGGCACCGCCATCGAGATCATTCTCAACCCGCTGGGAGTCCCCAGCCGTATGAATATCGGGCAGATCCTGGAGACGCACCTTGGCTGGGCAGCAGACCGCCTGGGCTTCAAGGCCGTATCTCCCGTCTTCGATGGCGCAGATGAGGAAGAGATCAGCGCCGAACTGGCCCGTGCCTGGCTGGTTGAATGGGCCTGGAACAAGTCGTCCGAGAAAGCCTGGCAATGGTTGAGGGATCAAGACTATGAGTTCGAACAGCTAAGCGATGATGCAGAGGCCTGCACACTCTATCTCACCCATTGGCTTGGCGAGAAGGGATATGACCTCGAACGGCTGTTGTCGGACGAGATATACGCGCGTCGCAGCGTCCTCCAGCAGACGCTGAAGGATCTGGGCTACGACCCCGAGGAGATCCTGGTCTTTGAGGGTGATCAGCGCGACTCGACCGCCAGGGCGAAGGCTGACGACCTGGCCCGTGACGTGTGTCTGCGAGTGTGGATACAGCAGCTCGGCTATGAGGCAAACGGACTCGAGGGCGGAGAGCTGGAGCGGCAGGCGGAAAAGGCGAGCTTGGAGAGCGGACAGCCGGTTCCAACCTGGGGAAAGATGATTCTCTACGATGGGAAGACTGGTGGGTCTTTCGATCAACCGGTGACGGTGGGGATCATCAGTATGATGAAACTTGCCCACCTGGTGGAGGACAAGGTCCATGCCCGATCCACGGGCCCCTACTCCCTGGTGACTCAGCAACCTTTGGGAGGGAAGGCGCAGTTCGGTGGACAGCGTTTTGGCGAGATGGAGGTTTGGGCTCTCGAAGCCTACGGGGCTGCACACACACTGCAGGAAATGCTGACCGTGAAGTCTGACGACGTGACGGGCAGGGTGCAGACCTACCAGGCCATAGTCAAGGGAACGAAGCACGGCCCGCCTGGCATACCCGAGTCCTTCCGTGTGCTGATCAAGGAGTTCCAGGCCCTGGGGCTTGCTGTCGAGGTTATCGACAGCGAGGGCAAGCGGCATGAATTCGGCAAGGATGAAGGGATAGAGAGAGATTCGCGGCTGCGCCTGGAACCTGGCTTTCCGAGCGAACTACGGATTTGACCTCCGCTGGAGAAAGTGGTATAATTAGAATTTGCACATCAGAATCCACGTTTGAATGATCATGGGTGGATAGCCTAGGCGAACCAGCAACGGGAGAGGAAAATTGCCGACCATCAATCAACTGGTCAAGAGAGGTCGAAAGAGAAAATCAAAGAGGAGTTCAGCTCCAGCGTTGCGCTTTCGACATAACGCCCTTCGCCAAAGGACGGTGAGGGATGATAGGGGGTCTCCTCAAAAGAGAGGCGTCTGTACCCTGGTAAGGACGATGACGCCCAAGAAGCCCAATTCGGCGCTGCGCAAGATAGCGAGGGTCAGGCTCACCAACGGTATCGAGGTGACGGCCTACATCCCTGGTGAGGGGCACGGCCTGCAAGAACACTCCGTGGTCTTGGTCCGTGGTGGTCGTGTGAAGGACCTACCAGGCGTGCGCTACCATATCGTCCGCGGTGCACTGGATGCCTCTGGTGTTGAGGGACGCATGCGTGGACGGTCCAAGTACGGCACCAGGCGTCCGAAGAAGAGGATCTGAACCTTCCCCGCGAGATGCACCAGGCGTGTATCGATTGACAGGGAGTTAAGGTACGAGACAGGATCAGAATCGTACCTGCTGAGGAGGCTTTCGAGAAGACTACGATTGGATAGTGACTAGTCTTCTCGAATGTGGCTACTAAGTGCCCATTCTCAGACCATCGTCTGAAAACAAGGGTCAAATATTCGTGACAAGGAGTCCCCCTGGATAGCCCAGGGTTAGCCCAGGGCTGTGTATAGGGGGCGAGGGCCTTGCGAGCAAACGGTTGCAGTGGTCCTCGGCCCCACGTTTTTGCCAGGAAATCGGAGGGAACAGATGCCGAGGCGCTACAGACCGCCACGCAGGACAGTGGAGCCGGACGAGAAATACAACAGCGAATTGGTGGCCAGATTCATCAACCGTTTGATGCAGCAGGGGAAGAAGAGTGTAGCTGCCAGGATCGCATATGACGCCTTCGACATCATGGAGGAGCGGACTCACAGGAATCCCCTGGAGGTATTTCAACAGGCGGTTGAGAACGCAACCCCATCTCTAGAGGTAAGGGCACGGCGCGTCGGTGGGGCGACCTATCAGATACCCGTGGAGGTGAGGCCGGAGCGGCGCACCTCGCTGGCCATCCGGTGGCTCATTCAAGCCTCAAAGTCGCGCAAGGGCAGGCCCATGGCAGAGAGGCTTGCCGACGAACTCATGGACGCTGCTCGCAACACAGGAACAACCGTCAAGAAGAGAGAAGACACACACAAGATGGCGGAAGCCAATAGGGCATTTGCTCACTATCGCTGGTAGCTGGAGTAGAGTATGCCTCGGGAATATCCCCTGGCCAAGACACGCAACATTGGCATTATCGCTCACATCGACGCCGGGAAGACGACCATCACCGAGCGCGTACTCTTCTACACAGAGAAGATCCATCGCATGGGAGAAGTGCACGATGGCACGACCACCATGGACTGGATGGTCCAAGAGCGGGAGCGAGGCATCACCATCACGGCTGCCGCGACGACCTGCTACTGGCTGGGCCACCAGGTCAATATCATCGATACGCCCGGTCACATAGATTTCACAGTGGAAGTACAGCGCTCCCTCCGGGTCTTGGACGGAGGGATCGTTGTGCTGGATGCAGTGGCTGGAGTGCAACCACAGTCCGAGACAGTCTGGCGCCAGGCCGACCGCTACGGCGTGCCGCGCATCTGCTTCGTCAACAAGATGGACCGACCGGGAGCCGACCTCTGGCACGCGGTGGAGACAATGGAGAAGCGACTGGGAGCCAAGCCGGTGACGCTTCAGATACCAATCGGTAGCGAGGGCAACTTCCAGGGCGTCGTGGACCTGATAACCGGTAGGGCTTTTGTCTATGCCGATGAAATGGGCACTCGCCAGGAGGAAGTGGAAGTGCCAGCTCACCTCCGCGACGAGGTCGTGAAGCATCGAGAGGTCCTGTTGGAGAGAGTGGCTGAGGCCGATGATGTAGTGGCCATGCACTACTTGGAGGGCAAGGACATCTCGGTCCAAGAACTGCAGCGGGCTCTGCGAGACGCGACTCTGGAGTCCAAGCTGGTCCCGGTGCTCTGTGGCTCTGCCCTGCGCAACAAGGGCATTCAGCCTCTCTTGGACGCTGTCATCCACTACCTTCCGTCGCCTCTGGAGGTGCCTCCGATCGAAGGGGTGAACCCGCAAACCGGCGAGAATGAGACGCGTCTCGTGGAGGAGGATGGTCCCTTCTCGGCGTTGGCCTTCAAGATCGCCTCCGATCCCTACGTGGGCCGACTGGCCTACGTGAGAGTGTACTCAGGAACGCTGGCGAGCGGATCACGCATAATGAATTCGACGAAGGAGCGCAAAGAGCGAGCAGGGCGGCTGTTGCGCATGCATGCCAACCGCCAGGAGGATATCGACGCCATCTATGCTGGCGACATCGCGGCCGTGATCGGTTTGAAGCAGACCTTCACTGGGGACACTCTTTGCGATCCTGGTGCTCCCATCATTCTGGAGTCCATCAAGTTTCCAGCACCGGTGATCGCGGTCGCCATTGAGCCTCGCACTCAGGCGGACCAGGACAAGATGAAGCTGTCGCTTGACCGTCTGGCACAGGAAGATCCCACGTTCCAGGTGCGCGTTGACAAGGATACGGGGCAGACCTTGATCTCCGGTATGGGGGAGCTACACCTGGAGGTCCTGGTAGATCGCATGCTGCGAGAGTTTCACGTGTCGGCCAGCGTGGGACAGCCTCAGGTCTCGTACCGCGAGACCATCACCATACCTGTTCGGTCGGAAGGCCGTTTCATCCGCCAAACGGGAGGGCACGGCCAGTATGGGCACGTTTGGCTGGAGCTTGAACCTGTGGCAAAGGGAGAAGGCTACATCTTTGAGGACGCGACGAAGAACGGTGTAGTCCCCAAGCAGTTCATTCCAGCCGTCGACGCAGGGATTCGAGAGGCCATGGAAAGCGGTGTGCTCGCTGGATACCCTGTGGTGGATGTCAAGATCAGACTGGTCGATGGTTCTTTCCACGAAGAGGACTCCTCTGCACTGGCCTTCAAGATCGCAGGCTCCATGGCCTTGAAGAACGGTGTCCAGAGAGGCAAACCGATCTTGCTGGAACCGATCATGAAAGTGGAGGTGGTCGTACTAGAGGATTTCGTCGGTGAAGTGATGGCCGATCTCAGCTCGAGACGGGCCCAGATAGAGGGTATGGAGGCTCGCGGAGCCCTTCAGGCTGTACAGGCTCATGCGCCACTGGCTGAGATGTTCGGCTATGCCACCGGCCTGCGTTCGCTGACTCAGGGCCGGGGGACCTTCACCATGGAGTTCGACTATTACGCCGAGGTACAGAAGTCATTGGACTCGGTTGCGTCCCTCGGCAAGCGGCGGCGTTAGCATCGTCTGGGCCGCCGCACCCGGTGAGGATACGGTTCGGCTGCCGAGAGGGGACAAGTGTTTCGTCACTGAAGGAGGACTGATAGCATGGCGAAGGAGAAGTTTGTCAGGGACAAGCCGCATGTCAATGTGGGGACGATAGGGCATGTAGATCATGGTAAGACGACGTTAACGTCGGCGATGACCAAGGTTTTGAGTATGAGTGGGTTGGCGGATCATCGGCCGTTTGACACGATAGACAATGCGCCGGAGGAGAAGGCGCGTGGGTTGACGATAGCGATATCTCACGTGGAGTATCAGACTGAGAATCGGCATTATGCGCATGTG
>JAUVXJ010000016.1 GCA_030603665.1 Chloroflexota bacterium
CGCGCTTTGATTCAATCCGATTCCGCCAATGGAGATCGGTATCAGAAGCACGAAGGTGATCAGCGGCGTGAAAAGGAAGATGTGCAAGAGTGATATGCCGCCTCCCAGTGCCAGGGAGATGAGGTAGTTCACCACACTGCCGATGGTGAGCACCAGGAGGGAGATGCAGAAGCCCGCAGCCAGTGCTCCGTAGCTCCGCCTATAGGCTGACAGCGCGCTCGATAGTCTGTCGTACAGGGGCGCGAGTCCGGATAGCAATGATGTGTTGAACAAGCGCCCCAACTGTCCGCGCAGGCGATCGCTCAGCATCACCGCGAAGATTCCGCTCAGGGCCAGGAGGGCTACGGTCGCCACCACGGCGACCTCCCAGAGGGCGACCTGCCCCGCGGTGTAGACGACCAGCAGCGCCATGACCACGGCCACGAAGACAAAAGCGATGAGACCCAGCATCCTGTCTACGAGGACGGAGATCGCTGTTTCCGCGGGAAGCAACGTGTGGCGGGCCAGGCCATAGCCTCGCACGAGGTCCCCTCCCACGTTGGTGGGGAGGAAATTGCCGAAGAAAAGGCCTACGAAAGTGAAGGAGAGGAGATTGATGAACGGAACCTGTATTCCCTGAGCCCTGAGCAGTATCTGCCACTTGAAGGAGCCCACAGCTATGGCTCCGAAATACAGCCCCAACGCGACGAGGAGATATAGATAATTGGCCGAGGCTGAACGTATCACCTCGACCACGTCGTCTAACCCCACCCGGCTCAACAAGTACGAGATCAGCCCCAGGCTGACCACGACCTTGAGGGCGGTGATCAACTTATCTCGCAAACTACTTCTCCGGTGATGCCTTCAGGGACTTCTCGGCTGCCTCCACTCTATCCTGGTCCACCTCCTTGGTGGTCCACGCCATATCCCAGACTACGTGCTTGTCGCGTCTGATGTAGTAGTCGTAGCTTCCCAGGACACGGGAGTACAGCTCGATGGATGCCAGGGCGGTGAGGACGTAGAGCAGGCGGAGGGTGTGGCGGATCGCCCGCCAGACCTCGGTGAAGGCCAAGCGTGCCACCCGCATGTTGTCCAGGCTGGAGACGCGGTAGCCGTACTTGCGCTTCAGGTGCAGGTGACCAGCGTAGTTCCTGCGTCGCTGGCGAACGAAGTCACGGAGGGTCTCGGGACCCATGTTGTAGACCATGGCGTCAGGTGCATATCTCACCTGCAAGCCGCGCTTGATCATCAAGGCTTCCATGAAGGCCTCGTCCATGGCTATGTCAGGGGGGATCTGGTCGAAGACCTTGCGGAAGGCGATCATCTCGCCCAGACGCGGGATCTCCAGGCATAGTGAGTGCTCCAGAGTGAGCCGCAGGTGGGAAAGGTAGCCAACGACCTGGTCCGGCACGTTGACCGGGACCTTGTGCGCCCCGGTCATGCCCACCTGAGGATCTCGGAACATCTTGACCAGATTCTCCACCGTTTCCTCGCCGGGCAGTGTGTCGCCGCTCTCGAGGACGCAGATCTCTTCCTGAGCGTGTCTCAGGAAGAGATTGACCGCTGAGACCTTGCCTTCGCGCTCCTCCTGGACGAGGAGCTTGATGCGCGGTTCTCTGGACTCAAAGCCCCGCACGATATCACAGGTATTGTCGGTGCAGCCGCTGGCGACGACTATGATCTCGGCGATCTCGACTTCGTCCAGCTGCTGGCTCAGCATCGCGTCCAGCAGCTGACCGATGTTCGCTTCCTCGTTGTGGGCCGTGATGCCCACGCTGCACCTTATCTTGTCAGGCTGTCTCACCAGTACCTCTCAAGAGGTGACGGCTGATCGCTTGTCGCAACATCAGCGGTCCGATTGTATGGGTGCCGGGTAAGCTTGTCAAGAGCAGCCTTCATGAACTGACCACCGTCTTCCATGCCACACGAAGGGTGCGCGGTAGCTCCAGCCAAGTCCGGCTGCGAAGCAGCGTGCGGGCCACGCGATGCGGCCGCAGGTAGAAGCGCCGGTAAGCCTCGCGCCACTTGCGCTGGACCAACTCGGCAGGCATCTCGTCGGTCTCGAACTGGGCCTTGTTCTCGAAGAAGGCGAACTCGTGCCAGTCATGTACCAGGAGCCTCCCATTCTCCAACACCTGGTCGTACATCTTTGTGCCGGGGAAAGGCGTGGCCATGGAGAAGTTGGCCACGATAGGGTCCAGCTCACAGGCGAAGCGGATGGTATCTTCCATGGTCTCTTCCGTTTCCCCGGGCAGCCCGATGATGAAGAAGCCGATGGTCTCCATACCTACTGCCTTGGCCGCCTTGAAGGCCGCACGCACCTGGTCGAGAGTCAGTTGCTTGTGTATCACTGTGTCCAGGATGCGCTGGTTCCCGCTTTCCACTCCGAAGGCGGTGCGAATGCACCCGGCCTCACGCATCCGGCCCAGCAGTTCCTCGTCTGCAAGATTGGCGCGGATGCCGTTGATCATGATCCAGGGTACGTGGTTGAGGCCCTCGGCAATGATCAGGTCGCAGATGTCCAGGGCCCGCTGGCGGTCTATGTTGAAGGAGTCGTCCAGGACACCGATTTCGGCAGCCCCAAGGTCCTTCACCAACCAGCGCCACTCCGAGACCACGCTCTCTGGTGAGCGGGCGCGCCAGCCCCGGGGAAGGATCTGGGAGCAGTAGTTGCAGCGATAGGGGCACCCTCGGGAGCTGAGGATGGGGTAGCTGGGTCCCTCGATGTGGTCGAGAGTGGGTTGGAGGTTGGAGTAGTGCTCCATCCTATAGAGGTGGTAGGCCGGAAAGGGGAGCGAATCGACCTCTTTGACACCGGGCCTGTCTGGGTTGTGGACCACATCACCGTCCTGCTCATAGGTGATGCCTAGTACGCTGTCCAGAGCTTTCCCCTGCTCGATATGGTCGCACAGTTCCACCCAGGTGAGTTCCCCTTCGCCCCGAACGACGATGTCAACCTCCGGCCTCTGGACCGACTCATCGGGCAAGACTGTGGGGTGAGAACCTCCCAGGATGATGCGGGCATCTGTCAGGCGCCTAAGCTCACGGGCAACTTGCCAAGCGCTCTCGATCTGGATGGTGGTGGCAGTGATCCCGGCCACGGCCGGCGGGTGCTTGGCCACGACCTCTTGCAGCGACGTGTCCTCTACCTGCATGTCCAGGAGCCGGACCTCGTCGCCGCGCTGCTCGGACATTGCGGCGAGATAGGCCAACCCCAGTGAGGGGCTGCTTCGAACGTCGATGGGCAGGCTGACTTTGGGGTCGACAAGTAGGGCTCTCACCGTGGCTCTCCTCGCCCTGGACGCCGGGCTCGTACGTCCATTATATCAGAATGGTGGGTGGAGTGGTAACGGTGAGGACCACAGGACGTATTGCCTCTCGCAGCTCATTATACACCGCCGCTGCGGTTATCCTTCAATAAGCCCGAGACTCGACTGAGGAGGCAACCAGCGGGAGCCCAACCCAGGGATGCTTTCCCTGGTCAGCGGTCCGCCGATCTTGTGCGGGAGCTGACCCCGGATGCCACCCAACGAAGCGCTCTGTCAGTGGGTATAGTGATCGGCGGTAGAAGAATGGTGAGAAAGGCTGCCATGCCCAGCTGGAGCAACGAAAAGACTTGGAGGAATCCGGAGAGGTGATGGGGCAAACGCCACGTAACCTCGAAACCGTTCAAGACGTAGGTCACGGCCAAGGGGAGGGCGAGCAGGAGCGCTAGAATCAGGGCAAAGCTGTAGATCAGCGTAGCTATCTCGATGGGCGGCCTCCTTTTCTGGTGCCAGACGAGCCAGGTGATGATGCAAACAGCGGGCACCAGGGCTCTTGCTGTGCGCACCAGCGCATCGGTGGCGAAGGTTTCCCAGTCTCCGATAGTGCTGAATGAGTACACATGTCCTTGCCAGAGAAAGAGAAGGTTATAGATCACCACCGTGGACACTGCGCAGGCGAAGAGAACCGCAGTTGTTGGGCTCCAGCGCCGCCAGAGGACGTAGGCGGCGGCCGCTATCGGCAGCGCGGCGAGAGGCAGTCTTCGCTGCTGCTCTCTGGCGATGCGCTGGCTTCGACCTTTGATCATCTCTTTGGTGCCTTCACGCACGGCGAATTCGGCCAGCCTGCGGGCGCTTCCATAGTTTCTGACCATCAGGGAGCTATAGGCCACCTCTGCGTCGCCTCTCGCGGCCTCGGTAAGAGGTTCCTGTCCGATGCTCTCTAGATAGAGACTGCTCAGTTCCACCCTCTGTTGAGACCACGACACCCACTTCTCTGTGCTCTCCGCCTCATCCAACACCATCGAGTCGAACAGGATGTCTCCCTGTGCAGCGCTGGGAACCGCCAGGCCCAGCAGTGCGGCAACAGTAGGGGCGATGTCCGCTTGCCGGATCCCATCGCGCGAGCCCTGTGCTATTCGTGCGCCAGCCATCACCAAAGGGGTGATCACGACTTCTGTGTCCGCTCCACCGTGGCCTCCATCGGCCAGATAGGCGTGATCCGAAGTCACAACGAGCACATTGCGTGTCAGGCTCATAACCTGCGCTATCTCTCGGAGGTGAGAATCGGCGTTCTGCACCGCGGAGCGGTACTCCTGACTATCAGTGCCGTAGGCCTGCGCGGCACCTGTCACTTCACTCAGGTGGATCAGGAGGAGATTGGGTGGCAGGTTGCCCATCAGTTCCAGCGCCATCTGCGTCACTTGAAGGTCGGATTGGGCATCGGTCGCAGAGACGAAGAATCGCCGATCCACCACTTGCTCCGGGATCATTCTCTCCCACCAATGAAAGCCCACCAGGGCGGTGGTGAGGTTGGCCCTTTTCGCCTCTGTGAAGAGTCCGTCAACGGTGAGGAAACTCAGTTGCTCATAGGGCAGATTCACCAGGGGAGCATCGCTGATCTCTGGTCCCGCTCCACTGATCAGCGTCGTCCAGGCGCCTTGGGAGTACGATGGGTAGTCACCAGCACATCGCGCGTCCAGGCCCTGTTCTCTCAGGGTGTTGAGAAAGGGCATCTCGAGGGAGGCATCGTATCGCAGGCCCCCTATCAGCACCACAACCACTTGCTGTACCAGAGGGTTCGTGGGGTCGTTGAGGCTTGGCTGCCCTGTCAGAACCGATCGGTGGTTGTGGACGGAGTCTCGGACACGAACCAGCCACAGATTGGATCCCCAGGCGATGACTAGCAGAAGGGCGATCCTGACCAGCAGGCCGGGCCATCTTCTCAGCATGATGTGCATGGTGCGACGGTTCCCCCCTTATCTTGGTCAGCCGGTAGCCTGTCTATCACTCTTCCGGTATAATAGGCGCCGGGAAAGGACATTGCGGTGAGGATCAAGTCCTTCGACGTCCTGTTGCTCTTCGCACTGGTGCTAGCCAGAGTGCGGATAGACACCCTGGCCGATCGCCTGGTGGCGCAGCGAAGGGTTGAGTTGATCACGCGTATCCCCGTTTTGGGCTCCCTACTCTCGGAGAGAAGCCTTGACCTGCTCTATCATTGGATGACTGACCCCATCAGCCTGCTCCTGATCAGCACCACCTTCGGCCTGTTGATTCTATACGTGTTCTTCGATGTATGGCATGGCATCAGCGAGCTGGGACGCCAACGGGCCAAGCTGGTGCTGGTGTTCTGCCTGATCTTCACGACAGTGGTTTCCCTGTCTGTGTTCTCTCTTCTGCTGCGCCATGTCACGGGTCCGGCTAGTTTTTCTCACGACGGGGGTGTGATTCAGACTGAGGAGGCCACGAAGTACATTCTCGCGGGCAAGAACCCGTACGTTGAAGACTACGTGGACACGCCGATGGCCGAATGGGGGCTGGACTACCGCACTGCTCTGTATCACTACCCCTATCTGCCCTGGACCTTTCTCTTCTCGGCACCATTCCATCTTTCGAGCGAAGCCCTCTTGGGCTGGTACGATCAGAGATTCGTCTATCTCGCTCTCTTCGTCGTCATGCTCATTGTGGCCGCGCGCCTGGTGCCTGAAGGGGACCGGCGCTTGTGCCTCGTCATGGTGCTGGGTCTCAACCCCATCATGGGGAGCGACATCATCTTCGGACAGAACGACGTGTTCGTCCTGGCCTGGATCGTCTTCTGCGTGTATTTGCTCAAACGCGGCCGGTATCTCTGGTCGGCGGTGATGCTTGGTCTGGCCTGCGCGAGCAAGCCCACTGCCTGGTTTCTGGTGCCATTCTTTTTCCTGTACCTGGTGCGCCAGCAAGGGTTCTCCTCCCGCAGCGACATCAAGTCTTTGGGCTCGTTCCTGCTGCGCCAGATGGTTCCACTGATCCTCGTGCTGGCTGTGCTGGTGTTGCCTTTCGCGGCGTGGGACTTCGAAAACATGTTCGACGACGTGTGGCGGTGGAGCGCCGGTACCGCAGACGGGTCGTACCAGATCACAGGCTGGGGTTTGGCGAACTTCGTGCTGGCCCTGGGGCTGGTGGAGTCCCGCCTGGACTACTTCCCTTTCTGGATACCGGAACTGTTGATCTGCGTGCCACTGCTGCTGTATCTGCTCTGGCGACAGTGGAGGCACAACTCCGTCGCCTCCATGCTCTACCACTACGCCTTCTTGACGCTAGCCTTCTCCTACGTGTCACGATTCTTGAATGAGAACTATCTGGGCTACTTGCTGGCCATATTTGCCCTCGCTATCCTCAGTGATTCCGCACCCCTTGATGAACCTCTGCCCTCAGCAGCGTAGTCCCAGAGTAGCCGTCAATCGTTCAATTCCACCACAGTGACTCCATCTCCCCCTTCTTCAGGCAACCCGAGCCGATAGGATTCCACGAGGGGATGCCTGTGCAGCTCCTCTCGCACGATCTGGCGCAGGGTTCCTGTGCCTTTGCCGTGGATGATGCGCACTTCGCGTAGGTGAGACACATAGGCCTGATCTAGATACTTGCCCAGCTCGGTGATCGCCTCTTGAGCCCGGTGGCCTCGCAGGTGGAGAGCCATGGGAGGTGGTGTCAGGGGCTTGGCGGCCAGGTAGGTATCCTGTGGCCCCGCCTCAGGCTCCCCTTCCAGCAACTCGAGATCATCGATCTTGGCCTTGACACGGAACTTGCCGACGCTGACCTCGACCACTTCTTCGTCAAAGAATGCGGTGAGCTGTCCCCGCTGGCGAAGATCCTCCACCCAGACCGATTGCCCGATCTGGAGCTTCTCTCTGTCAACCGGAGACAGTTTGAGAGGAGGCTCCCGGGGCTCGATCGTTTCCTCGACCTCCTTCAACCTTGCCTTGGCCTCTGTCAACTGCTGTGGCCTGGGCCGGGGCCGCAGGGTCCGGGAGATGGCCTGAAGCTCCTGCCTTATCTGGGCCAGCTCCAGCCTGGCTTGCTGGCGGGCGCGGTTCAGCAAGCTGCGGCGTTCCTCGTCCATCCCCAACAGCTGTTCTTCCAGTTCGCCCTTCATGCGTTCCGCCTCAACCTGGGCCTCTTCGGCGGAGCGGAGGGCAACCAAGGCCTCGTCGCGAGCCTTCTTGATGTCTGTCAACAGACTCTGGACTTCGAGATCCTCGGGTGTCAATGACTTCGCGGCCTGCGTGACGATCTTCCTGGCCAGGCCGAGACGGGATGCGATAGCCAGGGCGTTGCTCCGGCCAGGGAGACCGACGGCCAGTTTGAAGGTAGGTGCCAACGTCTCGACATCGAACTCGACTGAGGCGTTCTGCACGCCACTCGTGGCGTGGGCGTAGACTTTCAGATCGGAGTAGTGGGTGGCGACGAGAGTCGTGATGCGCCGTTTGTGCAAGTGATCGAGGATGGCTCTTGCCAACGCCGAGCCCTCTACGGGGTCAGTGCCGGCTCCCAGTTCGTCGAGCAGGATCAAAGATTTGCGATAGGCATGGCTCAGGATGTCCACGATCCGGGTCATGTGTGAGGAGAAGGTAGAGAGACTCTGTTCTATGCTTTGCTCGTCACCGATATCCGCATAGACACCTCTGAAGACCGACAGAGCGGAGCCGTCGGCCGCGGGGATGTGTAGTCCAGCCTGCGCCATGAGGGCCAACAGACCCACCGTCTTCAGGCAGACGCTCTTGCCACCCGTGTTGGGACCGCTGATGACCAGGATGAAGAATTCATCGCTGATGTGCACGTCGATGGGCACGACCTCAGATGGCGGTAGTAGAGGGTGTCGGGCTTGTATCAGCCGCAAGGTGGACCCCGGGTGGCGGGGACCTCGCACGGAGTTAGCCTGCTGCTGAGCCTTGGTGCGGAAGGGAACAAGTTCTGGCTCGACACCGCGAATGCTTACGCTGTATCGGGCCTTGGCGAACGCCAGATCCAGGGAAGCCAGAGCCCGCAGAGTTCTGGAGATGGACTCTTCTTCCTGGGATACACGGGTTGTGAGCTGCCTGAGGACGCGCTCCACCTCCCTCTCCTCCTCGATCAGCAACTGCCGCCAGCGGTTGTTGAGGTCGAGGGTTGCCAGAGGCTCGATGAACAGAGTGGCGCCGCTGGCGGATTGATCGTGGACGACTCCCGGAATCCGACCTTTGAAGTCGGCCTTGAGGGGGATCACGTACCGGCCGTGCCGCTCTGTGATGATCCTTTCCTGGAGGAACTGCCTGTTGGCAGCTGAGGACACGATCCTTTCCAGCCTGTCCTGCAACTCCTCGTGAGCCTCGGTGATCTGGCTACGGATCTGGGCCAGAGTAGGGCTTGCTTCGTCCACGACCTCTGCGCGATCGTTGACGGCGTGGGAGATCTGCTCAGGCAGATCCGAGAAGGCCTCGATCTCCTCGGCCCGCGTGGCCAGAATGGGAAAGCTCTCATCGAGGGGAGCGATGGAGCGGCGCAGGGACCGCGCCGCAGAGAGGGTCGTGCGCACATCGAGGAGTTCACTGGGCGTCAAGGTGGAGTGGAGGCGAGCCTTCTTGACTAGCGGGCGTAGGTTTGTAACACCGCCCAACGATAGGGTGGGCTTGATCTCCAGGAGGTGTCTGGCCTCGCTGGTCTCCTGCTGCCTTCGTCTGACGACATCGTCCCTGGGCGATGGACGCAGCTTGAGCGCAAGTTCGTGACCAAGCGAGAAGGAGGTGTGGTCAGCCAGCTGGTTGAGGATCTTGGGGTATTCGAGGACTTGCCACGACTTGATTTTCATGTCTCTCTACAAAGCAACCCCGCTGGCAGCGGCCAACGGGGAAAACCAGATCTCACACCCGTGGTGTGATCAGATCAAGGTGAGAAACTTCGGCTTGCCTTCTGGCAATAGCCTGCCTACGACAGCGACCAGCGCCACCAGCAGGTTGTACAAAGCCACTGCCAGAACGGAGGACTCCATGCCCCGCGAGATCAGCAAGCGGAAGGTCTCCCCAATGGGCCAGGGCAGCGTCACGATGAACTTCAAGGCCAGGAGTGCGATGCTCATCTGAAGGCACACCGTGACCGCGGCGACGAGAATGCCTGCGATTCGATCAAGCAGCCCGATGGCAACAAGACGCGTCTCCGGAACCGCCTTCCTCTGCACTCCTTCCAGCGCCGTGGCGAGGATAAGCACTGCCAGCAGGAAGGCCGCGGTGTCCGTAGTCGCGGTCGAGGCCTCCGGGAAAGTGAAGGCCAAGAAGGCTGCCAGAGGCACTTGCAGATATGTGCCCAGGATGATTGCGCTGACCAATGCACCCAGGCTCAGGGTCTGGCGAATCAGTCCTTGGAAGTAGCCTCCAACAAGACCTACCACAAACAAAAGGCCAAGCAGCACATCCAGCCAATTCATCCATTCGCCTCCAGGAACGCACGTCCGGTCCTCTCGAGAAAGTATATCACGACGTTGTGTGACTGTCAACGATAGGGAGCGACGTGAAGGACTGCGCCACGCCCCGCAGGACGGAGCCTTCGGCAAGGCCGGACGGCGAGGAGTCCGCCGATTCTGAGACCAAGCTCCGCGTCGCCTCCCTGATGGGGCTGAGGGCAGTTGTTCCCTACTCTGGCAGCCGGCAGACGGTGATGTGTCCTGGTGATGGCGCTTGCCAGGCGGCTCAATCCAGGCCGGCCGGATGGAAGGGGACTCGATACGGTCGGAGCATGGAGATTCAGGATTCTCTCCCGGTAATGAGAACGGGGCCCACCAGGACCCTGTCGGTTGGCAGCGCTTCACCGGCAGTGACTGCGGTCAGGCGCTCGCCAGTTGCCGGGTCGTACAGGCCCACTGCCAGGCGGTATTCTCCTGGTGGGATATCGCGTGCGAGGGCGAGGCCGTGGTTGTCTATGATCTCTTCGCCCGGCTGCCAGGACGACGTGAGACGCGAGCCGCCCACAGGTGGGCTGTCATGTTGGCCCCAGACCCTCTCATCCTGATCAACGAGGTGGACGAAGACGGTGTAGTCGGTCTCCGTTGGATAGAGGGAGCGCCATGACAGGCTCACTCGAAGGACGTCTGCGGGTGCGAGTGGGCCCGGATCAAATGCCCATGCGGACAACTCGATCTGGCTGGCAAAGGTCGCCTGGAGAGGCTGGTCTCGCAACCCCGAGATGGGCGTGGAATAGGTCGTCAGACGGGTATTGCCCAGCCACTGGACGCCGACCGGGAAAGAGTTCTGGTTGAGCCAGCCCTCCACCGCTGGGTTGGAGCGCTCGTCGTCCTCCGAACCGGCGTAGACAACGTATAGGGTGCGGTGGCGGGCAGCCAGGTCTCTCAGCACGTTGGGCAGGGCTTCGTTGGCCTCCACAAGGTACAGCCCATGTTTCCTCACCAGGAAGGCATATAGCTGCTGGTAGAGGCTCTGGTCGGTGAAGATCACCCCTCCCTCCGGTTCACCTGTCAGATGGTCTAGGGTCTCGGCGTAGGCGTTCTCTGCATATCTCTCGGTGGAGTAGTCTCGCAGCGCCAGGGCGGCCACGGGGGCTCCCCCCAGAAAGATCAGCAGTACAACCGAGGTGAGGGCCATGCCCAGGGCCCGCTTCACTTTGCTCGATGGGAATAGGAACAGGACGAACTCAGCGGTAACCAGAACCAGCAGCACGGTACGAAGTATCACGGCGACCATGAACAGCCAAGGGTGTTCGGCCAGGAGAACCATGGCCACCGGGAACTCCAGCACGTTGGCTCCCATGAGCAGTATGGAGTACACCACCCCCCGCAGGTCGGGCAGGAGCAGCACAATGAAGGGCAGCAGGTTGACTATCCACTGGGGGCTGTACCCCTTGGAGAAGATCAGGAAGAGCCCGATGGACAGGCCACAGAAGGCCACCGCCTTCATGTCGTCCTTCCAGTCAATACGTCGCGTGTACAGGAAGAGGTAGACCACCCCGAAGGCCGCCGCCACGATGCCGTACGGAAACGCAGATTCGTGGAAGGAGACTGCGATATTCGTGGGGTCGAAGCGTATCTCGACGGGTGTCGTCTCTCCGCCGGAGTAGTAGCCGTCAAGCAGCGCCCATACCGTTTCCCAGGGGCCGGTGCTTCCCTGATAGAGATAGGGGGTCAGGAAGAAGGTGGCGTTGGTAGCAAGGAATGGGAGCGCGATGAACAGAACCATGCAGACCGCCGCGAGCACATAGGCGACCTTCTGTGGCATCTTGGGAAACACCCTCAGCGCCACCGGTGCGATGAAAGCGGGCACGAGCTTGACCATGAAGCCCAGACCCGCGGCCAGGCCTCCCCAGACGGGCCTTCGGGCCAGGATCATGTACACGCCCAGTAGCAGGAAGAACAGGGAGAAGTTCTCGAACCAGAAGAGGAGAGTCATCAAGGGGAAGAAGAGGCCGGCGTAGAGCCAGGCGCATCTCACGGCTCCCTCGCGTCCTCTGAGTTTGATGGCTATGGCGTAGATGAGGGTGAAGTTGCCTATCTCGAAGAGGAGGAGAGCGGAGCCCAGGAGCAGGTCATACCAGAGCTGCTGCTCCCTCCACAGCGGGAGAAACAGGCTGAGGCGGTAGATGACGACGGACAACCAGGGGAAGAGGGGAGGGTACTCCATCCAGTAGTGAACGATGGGATAGTAGCCCCAGTCTGAGAACTGGACGAAGCTGGCCCCGGGTATGTAGTAGCCTGACCAGTCGAGGATGTAGCCGCCGGGCTCGAAGAGCAGCAGCGTCATGAAGCGGAAGGTGGCGAAGAGAAGGGCCAGAAGGAAGAAGTCGCGGTGCTCCTCGTAGCTCTCTCTTGCCCTGACGGTTAGTCTACCAAGCATCTCGGTGTGGGTAGTAACCAGGCTTTGCCCCGGCTACTCCTGTCGCAACAGGGGGCTGGTCTTCGCATCCTGGCTCTGGATCAGGACTTTCCACTGTCCTTTCTGGACCACCTCGTCTTTCTGGTTGACGACGGCTACGTCGAAGGTGATGAGGCCCATACTCAGACGAGGCATGGCCTTCTTGTGCGAGACGGTGATATTGACGTGGATGGTATCGCCGATGAAGATAGGACCTACGAACTTCCAGGTGAGTTCCCGGAAAGCGACGGCGGTGCCCTCGATGAAAGCCAGGCGTGCACCGAGTCCAGAGGCTATTGACAGTCCCAGCAAACCATGCGCAACTCTCTGGCCAAATACGGTGTCTTTGCAGAACTCAACGTCGGTATGAAGCTGGTTGTAGTCGTCCGTTAGCCCGGCGAAGAGCTGAATGTCCGTCTCCGTAATCGTTCGCGCTGGAGTCACCATTTCGACTCCCTCCTCGAACTCCTCGAAGTAGAATCCTCGAGGTCGGTCTTGCGACATCGCGCTTCCTTTGGTCATATGCCTCTCCCTGATACTGATATCAACTCAAGTAATCGAGCAGTCGGCGCACGCCGACGGGGATCAGGTCCCCTGCGGCTCCGCTGCCTACCGCGTCCATGCCCACCAGGTAGAGATTGGGAATGGGGCTCTTGGGATCCAGGCGCAAATCGCCCACTTGCCCCAAGGTCTGCCCAGTTTCGGCTCCCGTCCACGCGCCGGTGAAGAACATGGGCACCATCATGTCCTGTACGTCGTCCAGGTTGGGGAATAGCGCTCGCAGGTCCCCCATAGCCAGTTCGAGTTCGTGGGTCCTGTCGTCGGAGCTGAGAGGAAGGAAGACGTCAAGCATGTGCCTGCCTGGTGGGGCCACGCTGGAGTCGAAGAGGGTGGGGGCAATAACGCCCACCACGCGGTCGGTTCCGGGCGTCATGAGCATGGGGACCTCGGTGAGGAGAGGCTCCGTGGTGCCCAGAATGATGGCCGCGCAATCCACCGGCACCAGCCCTTCGGCGCTGGCCAGATAATCGGCAGGCAGGTTTTGCGGTCCCACCAGCTTCACAAACCTCCCGATGCCACCGTTGTGAACCACCGTCTCCGCCTCGATGCAATCGCCATTCTTCAGCCTGATACCCGTCGCCTTTCCTTCTTCCAGTAGTACCTGGCTGACCTCCCTACAAGTAAACACCTGACCACCGTGAGAGGTGACGACCTTCTCCAGTGCCTGGATGATGGCCCTGACGCCACCCACTGTGCAGGAGAAATCCAGGCCGGCGCGAGCGGTGTCACGGGTGATGACGATGAACTCACTGGCGGGGAAGTGGTCGATGTCCACACCTGAGGCGGTGGCTGCCACAGCGTTGACCGTGGCCATGAGATCATCGTTGCTCAGGTACTCCTCTATGTACTCTCGCGTGCTGGCGTCCCGAAGATCCAGCTTCCTGCCTCTGACCAGGGCTCGCACGTAGGCGCGCCAGTCTTGGCGGGAGAGCATGGCTGGTAGAGAGGAGAACTCCCTGCCATCTTTGAAGCGGATACTGAACTGCTGGTCGCAGCCCTTGTCCCGAAGGCTGACGTAGTCGACGTGGGCGTCCACCTTTTCGAGGAACTCGCCGATGTTGCTCTTTGGGCCAAGAGAGGTCCAGGCCGCGGTGGTGACGGCGTAACCTCGGTAGTCGATCTCGGTGTATCGCCCCCCGATGAAGGGCAGTTTCTCGAAGACGCCCACACGACGGCCCTTCTTAGCCAGAGCTGCCGCGGTCATCAGGCCCCCGATGCCTGCGCCTATGACCACCACATCGTATTCGGGCTCATAGTCACGCCTGGGTTCCTGGCGAGGTATCTCAGATAAGATCGCATCGTTGGGGCAGACGGCGGGACAGAGGCCGCACATGGTGCACCTCTCTTGGTCGATGCTGGCCCAGCCATCGGACTCGATGGCCTCCGCAGGGCAGGTCAGGAGGCAGTACCCGCATCCCGTGCAGTTGTCTCTGTCGACTTCCATCTACTATCTCCAGACAGGTGTGGTGGCAATTATAACTTGGCGAGGTGGTAGTGTCAACGGTGGATGCCTCTAAGGGAGGTGGCAGGTGCTTCTCGACCCGGGGCGGTGCTTCTACTGCTGGACGCTCAGCGGGATCGAGTATCCCACATGATTGCCGGAACTGAAGCCCAATTGGCTCCTCGCTCTGTCATTCTGAGCGCAGCGAAGAATCTCCCCTTCGATACCGCTCGGCTCGCTGTGCTCAGGACACGGGATCAGCCACTACAAGCACGCCGAGTAGCCGCCGAGCGTAACGAGGCAGCGTATCGAAGCATGAGGTTCTGGCCAGATACCCTTCAGGGGTCCGAGCACGTGGCTGAGTAGTCGAGGCCGCATCCCCTTCGACCAGGCTCAGGGCAGGCTTCGGTACGCCGCTTCGCGATCATCCCCTTCGACCATGCTCAGGGCAGGCTTCGACAAGCTCAGGACGTGGCTCAGGATGCTAGTCGTTTGTTCAAGGGAGGACAGGAGTTGGGAGTGGCTGACGGTGTCTTCACCCTCCCCTTCATCCCCTCCCATCGAGGGAGGGGAGCTGTTGGGGAACCACGTAAGAGCTTCCTCCCCCTCGATGGGGGAGGACAGGAGGTGGGGGTGAGGCGCTCGGGCGCGGCTGGCCTACTCCGCCGGGATACCGTCGTAGTGCGAGATGTACTGGTATCCAGCCATCGTGGACAGGTTCAGGATCACGGCGCCTATTCCGACAGGGCTGGTGGTGGTGACAACGATGGTGCCTTTCCAGTCGACACCTAGATCGTCGTAGGTGCCCGCGCCGTACTTGGTGTTGTAGCCATGCGAGGCATAGGCAGGTATGTCGTCATCGAACTCCACTTCAACTGTGCCATTCGGGAGAATCCACTGAAGGTTCACGGTGATCTCGTTCTCCGGATCCAGGTTCTGCACCTGCAGGCTGGTGTACTGCCGCCAGGCAGAGCCCTCCTTCACCCGGTAGCCGACGGGGAAGACCAGCTTGTCGTAACCTCCCGAGAAGCCCTGGTACGCGGCGGCCAGTTTTGAGCTTGGAGCACGGACCAGGCGGCAGGAGCCGACGATGGGGTAAGTAGAGGTCACGACGGCAGAGCCGTTGAAACTGGTCCCGAGGTCTTCGAAGGACCACTCGGGGTCGGAGGTGTACTTGGAGTTGTAGGTCCTGGAGCCATGAGCGGCGAGGTCATCGTCGAGGCGGAGAATCTGCTCCCCGTCGCCGTCGTAGAAGTTGAGGTAGATGGTGATGGGGACGCTGTTCAGGTTGTACACGCTGATAGCCGACCAATCGGACTGGCCGCCCCAGCTGCCAAAGTCCCTCCTGCGATAGGAGGGGAAGAACAATTGGGTGGAGGTAGTGCGAGGGACGGCGTTGTAGGCAGAGGCGTAGCCTGGCTGGGAATGGGTGCGGGTCGCCCCCGCGATTGATTGTGTGGAGGTCACTTGAAGGCTGCCGGCCCAGGACGAGACCATCTGCGTGTCGTCAGGGATGTTGGGGTTGACCGAGTCATCCCAGAGATCGTAGGTCTCTTGGGACCAAGGCTGGATGGTGTCCTGGAAGGGACTGCCGCTGACCACGGTGCCGTTTGTGTCCCGGTAGGTCATCCAAATGTCGCAATCGTCGTTGTCCAGGCACTGAAGCGAGAAGATGCTGCGGTGGTAGCCGGTCTTGCGGATGATGGGGAAGAAGATCTCGTTGGCGCCTTCAGCGGTGTCGTTGAACGCGGCACCACTCCAATAGTCACCTCTGGGCACGTCCTCCCAGACGGTCTCGGCGATGGAGGCGATGGGCCTGAGGGAGTCGATAGCCACCGAACCCAGCCAGCCGCTCTCGAGGTCGGGGGATGAGGCAGGGAAGCTGTCGTTGCCCAGGTTGTCGATGGTGGCTTCCTCACTGTCTGTCTCGTAGCCGTCACGGTCGAAAAAGGAGGCCACCACGTTGGCGTCCAGGGTCTCGTGGACGTTCATCACCCAGACTGTGGCGTTGCCCAGGCCGACGCTTTCGTCAGGGTATCCAGCGAAGGCCACCGAGGCCAGGAGCAGGATGCCCAGTACGATTCCAAAGCTGGCCAGGACTCTCAGCCTCATCGTCTATCTTCCTTTCGAGGGTGCTCCATGCTCACAAGCCTGTGTCCACAATCGCACCTGCGATCGTTGTTTCAGTGCCGCACGCTTCCCAGCCCATCTTGCATGTAATACAGCCTCGGAGCCTGTCCTGAGCCCGGGCGAAGGACCTCCTGCTGCGCGATGATGTCCAACCGGTACAGGTTTACACGGCCTCGGTGGCGCTGATCACCACGGGCAGCGTCGCCGCCAGGTCCAGTGCATACTGCGTGGTGTCTCTGCTCACCGTCTTGCTGGTCCTTGCCTCGTCGCCGTGATGGGCGAACAAGAAAGACCATTAGGGCGCAACGAAGCCCTCCGTGATGGGACTCAAGAGGTCTCCACCCGCCGGAACTGATAGGACTGACAGCCGGAGAGCAGAAACCCTTCCTCAAGGCTGTAGAACATGTGGTGGAGAAGCAAGTCTCCAGAGGAGTCAACGCGCACAGTGAGCACCAACTCGCCCGGCGTGACTACCAACTCCCGAGTGAAAGGATCCACAAGAGGCTGAGTCGCCGAGCAAGGTTCCCCGCTGCCACGTGGTGTGCCGGTAGAGCAGGGCGTCGAGAAGGCATCCCGCTCCCCGATACCGATGCCGCGCAGGTAGTACCTGCCCCCCCGCAGATGAATGCGCATGATCCCGTCCGGAAGCCGCTCCAACCCCCATTCGTCCCAAGTCGTTTCGTACACATAGTGCCGCCAGTAGTCGTCATGCACGTAGACTTGCTTGTACGAACCATCACCTCTGATGTGTAGAGTATCAAGGCCCGGCTGATACTGGGCCTCCCACACACCAGCGAGGTCGGACTCTACGAAAGAGGAACTGGGTGAAGAATAGGGGGCTTGGGCGCAGATGGGGTCCCGAAACACATAGTACTGTATCATTGGAAACAGGTAGTATCGTGCAAAGAGGGCCGGACACGCACATGCCAGGGACGCGACTGCCAGGGCGAAGAACACCAGGCACATGCGCAGGCTGCTCCTCCTCCTCATCAGTAGTTCACCACGCCCAGTGGGTGACGCTCATACCAGTAGAAGTGCTGCTCAACGGTGGTCCCCCACCAGTCGCCGGGCCACATGTTCGGCGGATCGCGAGGCACAGGCTTGTGCCAGGGATTCCAGACCCAGCCCTCCGGCCACGGAAGTCTGCCGAACGACCACCGGTCCATGGTGTTGCCTACCCGGAATCTAACCACACCCAGTCCAGCCCAGTCCACTTTGATCTTGAAAGAGCCGAGGACGCCGCCCACCGGGTCGACCCTGCCCTCCGGCGTTCTCGAGCCGTGGCCCAGGACACACGCGCCCAATTGCAGCTGCTCGCGACCGTACGCAGCCCAGTCTGCCCCGGCGGTTCCTTCTGGATCGATCGGAGCTGGCCAGCTAAAAGGCACCTTGTAGGGAGGATCTTGCCTGGCCCATTCCACATAGAAGCGATCCATCGCAGGGTCCCGCATGATGTCTTGAGTGAACGAGCTGGCTGGACCGAACTCCTGTTCTGCGGGCCGCCAGAACCCAGCAAACCAGTCGACAGCCATCCACTCTCCCTGGCTGAGGGCGGCTCTTGCCGAGTACCCCGTCTGAGAATAGGAGAGCATCTCGCTGTACAGCACGTACGGGTTCGGGGCCTGCCCAAGCAGAATCTCGTGCGGAACCGCCGCGATCAGGAAGTACTCGCGCACCTCCGGCGGCAGATCCAGACCCGCGGCCACAATGGGGTATTGGCCACAGGCTGGGCAAGCGGGACCAGGACCTGTGAAGTCCAGGCCCGTCGGGTCACTGTAATTCACAGGACTGTTCAGCACGTAGGGATACCCGTTGAGTGTGCCCGGTCTCGATGGGTCGCCAGGCCACGGATCCTTCGAAATGAACCGCCCCACCTCCGGCTGGTAGTACCTGGCCCGCAGGTACAGCAACCCCACCTCCGCGTCCCAGGCCTCGCCGGTGAAGCGGTAGGGGTTGGAAACGTCCCCTCCCACCACCGGCACGCCGAACGGATCGTAGGCGTAGTTGGTCTCGATGTCACCTGTGGTGTCCAGTAGCTGCCGCGCGCTCCCCAGCCCGTCGTGCACGTAATACAGCCTCGGAGCTTGTCCTGAGCTCCGACGAAGGACCTCCTGCTGCGCGATGATGTCCAGGCCGTAGAGGTACACGGCGTCGGTGTCGCTGATGACCACCGGCAGCGTCGCCGCCAGGTCCAGGACGTACTGTGTGGTGTCCCCGCCGATGGTCTTGCTGGTCCTTGTGCCATCGCCGTTGTAGCCGAATTCAGTTGTCAAGGTTCAGTCCAGTTGCCTCTTGCCTCGACAGAGCTATCCGCAGTGCGTGGCGGCGTAAGCGGCCAACAAAGACACGCCCGCGCAACTAGTGCACTTCTATCGGTCCGTAGCCTTGCCAATCAGCTAGCTCCGTGTCCACGTACTCCCTGGGGGGAAAGGGGATAGACTCTCCAAGATGGATGAGCCCCTCCAGTGATGTAGGGACGAAGTACCGCACTGCTGTCACCCTACTCCCTGGCTCAAGCTCGTGATATCCGTTGGATGGCTGCAGCACCAATGTGAATATGAGGCCTTCGTGGGGGTAGTAGAACCTCACTGCTACCTCCACGCCACCGAACGAGGTCCACGTGACCCACAGCTTCTCTGGTGTGCCATATCTCTCAAGGATGTCCTCAAGCACCAGCTCATGGTCCAGGTATATCATCAGGACCTGCAACATGTCACCCTTCATGATCGCCGCATTTCGCCCAGAGCCGCTGGCCCACGACGCCGTGCTCTCCCACCAGATCGTGCTGAAGCCTCCCCATCTCTCTCGCTTCACGCTACCCTGCCTGACATACTCACTACCAGCCAGGACATCCTCAACTTCCTGCACGGTGGAAGCACCTGGCACGAGGCTTTGCCAGCATGGCGGCTCACAGGGGTCGCCAGTCAAGAGGCTCCTGTCCACAGGTCCACCGACGAGGGCACATGAAGCGAGCGATGCCCCCACCAGCAACAAGACCGCCACCAGCGCCGAGCAATCGAGCAGGCTCAGTCTCATTGGTGCGCCTCCCACGATTCAATCATCGAACATAGCGAGTTCCGCGGTCGACCATCCACGCCTAGTGCTACGCAGGCGTGCTTGCCCCAATTCACGGCCTGATTCCCCTACAGCATCTGCGATGCCGTGGCAGCCGATGTGCCGCCTTGTGTTCACCGTCCCAACAGAAAACCGGGTCCTGCACCGACAAGTAGATGTCCGCGACGTGCCTCGCAAGCGAGCAGTCGCCATGGCGGCCCACAGCCCTCATGGTCAGAGCGAACACCCCAGCCCATCGGGGATGGGCGGACGACGCCACGCCTACTGGCATGATCGATCATGCCCGGAAGCCAGAGCAACTGCTAGCGCTCAGGTGGTGGCCCGGTGCGATCTGGCTGTCCGTAAGGCACAAGAGGCCCAAATTGGAAATCCTTCCAAGGGTATGGCTGCGGGTTCCGGGCATTCATATGTCGCGCCACGTATTCCCACCGACTACGGGATATCTCCAAGCCCATTCTGGTTGCGTAGGCGGGATAGACATATGCGGCAACTGAGTGAGCCCAATCTTCGCGAACATTCTCGGGCGGCTTCACACCCTCTTCTGGCGCACGCTGCCAGTCTCTTATCCGCAGCTTCAACCCACCCTCCGCTCTGGGAAGCTCACACTCAACAAGCTCCCACATCCCTTTGGCCAACATCTCGCCTGATAGCTGCAGCCATTTGTTGCGGTCCCACCAATGGGCCAGTTCATGCACAATGGTGGATTTGGTCCACTCTCTGTTGTCCCACCAGAATCCCGAAAGCGTCACGCTGAAAGGACCGGCCCACCCTCCCCTCCCCTCGCCGAATACTACCAACTCTCCCACCCTCTTGAACACGCGTACTGGTGCTATCCTGGCCTTGAAGCCCGCCTTGCCACCTTCCATCAGGTCCGACATATCGCCTGCCGCCTCTAGCAGCAGTTCCAACTGCGACCAGTTCCAGTCTGACCAGAGGGTGTATTCCCCCATCGGAACAGCTCCACTGGCCCTTCGATGATATGGTTGCCACTCACCTACAGAGATGCCGTACTGCCCCAAGAGCTTGGCGCCGAGTCCCTCCAGGCCCTCGCAGCTGTCCTCCAACATGCAGGCGCGCGTCCACGGGTCGTAACCGTCAAACCCCTCTGGGTCCACAAGGTTGACGGGGTTGTTCGCCACGTACGCGTACCGGTTCAGCGTGGGAGGACGCTGGGTATTGCCCGCCCACGGATCCTTAGTGACCAACCGCCCCACCTCCGGCTGGTAGTACCTGGCCCGCAGGTACAGCAACTCTACCTCCGCGTCCCAGGCCTCGCCGGTGAACTGGTAAGGGTTGTACACGTCCCCGCCCACCAGGGGCACTCCGAAGGGATCGTAGGCGTAGTTAGTCTCTATCTGGCCCGTGGTGTCCACAAGCTGCCGCACGCTCCCCAGCCCGTCGTGCACGTAGTACAGCGTTTCGGATTGCTGCTGCGCGATGATGTCCAGCCCGTAGAGGTACACGGCCTCGGTGTCGCTGATGACCACGGGCAGCGTGGCTGCCAGGTCCAGGACGTACTGCGTGGTGTCCCCAGCGACCGTCTTGCTGGTTCGCACCCCATCGCCGTTGTAGGCGAACTGCGTCGTGAGGGATCCTTCCGTGACCTGGGTCAGCCGGTTGGTCTGGTCGTAGGTGTAGCTGCGCACACCATCGCTGGTGAGGTTCCCGTTGGCGTCCCAAGTGTACGTCACCCCGCCCACGTCGGTCAAGCGGTTAGCGGCGTCGTAGGCGTAGTTCACGGTGCCCCCAGGGGAGACCATGGTCAGGCGGTTCCCCACCCCATCGTAGCTGTAGCTGTACGTCTCTCCGCTGGAATAGCTCGCCAGGGTCAGACGGTACAGCGGATCGTAGGTGTAGTCTATGGTGATGGGTGTGATCACCGTGGTGGTCACCATGGCCGTAACTGGATCAGGTAGCTGCTTGGCGGTGGCCTCCACCACGTTGACCACTTCATCCCCGCTCACCTCGCCCACCGTCACATTAAACGTGGAGCTGATCGCCTCCCCCACGTCCAGCGTACCGACACGCCAGGTTAATTCGTGCTTGTTCTTGCTGTAGCTCCACTCGTTTTCCTGGGGCGGGTAGGTGACCTCGGAAGGTAGGGCGTCCTTGAGCACCAGGCTGCTCAGATCCTCCTGGCCCGTGTTGGTGAGGGCCACAGTGTAAGTGATGGTGTCGCCCGCCCACACCAGCGAAGGTTCCGCCAGCTTGCGCAGGTCGAGTTGCTCTCCCGCTCGAGCTGCGGGTGCCCGCGCAGGGGTGGCGGTGGGGGTGATCGTTGGCGTGGCCGTCACGGTGGGACTGGCCGTGGGCGTCGCGGTCGGCGTGGCCGAGGGAGGCGTCTCCGTGGGTGTCCACGTGTGAGTCGGCGTAGCCGTCGCGGTTTCGCCCGGCGTTTCTGTGGGCGTGGAGGTAGCTGTGGCCTCTGGTGTGCCCGTGGGCGTGGCGGTATCCGTCGGTGTGGGCGTAGCGGTTTCCACCGGCTCGCTGCCCGGCGTCCAGGTGGGTGTCGGCGTCAATGTGGGGGTCACCGGCTCCTGCCTCACCTCCAGGGGCAGTGGGGCAGCAGCGCCCGCCGCTCCCTCGTACGACAAACCCATCGCTCTGCCCGGGGCTCGAGGGTTTGCCCCGTCCAACGAGGCGAGAACGGGGAGGTCCGAGCCCTTCTCTTTCTGCGCATAGTGGACCGCGCCAGACTCCGCCAGGTAGCCACCCTCCCCCGGCGGGAGCAACCTCTCCACCACCTGCAAGCGGTTGCCCTCGTTGTCCAGCGTGTACACGAAGGACGACAGGGCGCCCCCGCCGCTCAGGTTCGCCAGCTCCAGCAACCGGTTGGCATCGTCGTACTGGTACTCTACACCCACGCCGTTGGGCAGGTCCACCCCGGTCAGCCTGTTGCCATCGTCGTAGCTGTAGTCGGCGATGGTCGCGGAGTTCCAGTCCACCACTGTGTCCAGCCTGTTGGCGTCATCGTAGTTGTAGGTGACCGCGTGGGCGTCAGGATAGGTCAACCGCGTGCGGTTCCCCACATCGTCGTAGCCGTAACCCACCGTCCCCTGGGGGGTAGTGGCCGAGGTGAGGCGATAGAGGTCGTCGTAGTAGTAGGAGGTGGCGCCGGTCCCATCGACCATCGACAGGCGATTGCCGACGTCGTCGTAGGTGAGGGACACGTCGGGATCGCCGGGATAGTCGATGGTCGTCAACCGGTTCAGGGCGTCGTAGTCGACGCTGGTGCCGTAGCCCAGGGCATCGGTGATCGCAGTGCGATTGCCGACCGCATCGTAGCCGTAGCTCGTGGTGTTGGTCAGGGGGTCCGTGACGCTGATCAGGCGGTTCAAATCGTCGTACCCATAGGTGGTCACGTGCCCGTTGGCGTCGGTCAGGCTGGTCTCGTTGCCCACGGCATCGTACCCATAGGAGCTGACCACGTTGGTCTGGTGGTCGCTGCCTTGTCCTTGCTCGTAGTTCTCGCTCACCGCGACCAGCCTGTTCACCTCATCGTACTGGTACAGGGAAACGACCCCTTCAGCATCGGTCACGCCCGTGCGGTTGCCTACGGAATCGTAGGCGTAGGAGGTAGCGTGGCCCTCTGCATCCGTCACGCTGGCCAGGCGGTTCAGGTCGTCGTAGCCGTACGTGGTGGGGTTGCCGTTCCCATCGGTGCTCATCGTCCGGTTCCCGACCTTATCGTAGGTGTAGACGACCGTGTGATTGAGAGGGTCGGTCACGCTGGTCAGCCGGTTCAAGTCATCGTAGCCATACCAGGTGACGTGGCCACTGCCGTCCGTCAGCGTGATCCGGTTGCCCACAGCATCATACTGCGACTCCGTGCTCACCGGGCTGCCGTCCAACCACTCCGTAGTTGTGGTCAGGCGGTTCAAATCGTCATACGCGTAGGCGGTGACGCGCCCTTCGGCGTCCGTCACGCTGATGCGGTTGCCGACCTCGTCGTAGCCGTAACTCGTGGTGCCGCTGAGAGGGTCGGTCACCCTGACCAGCCGGTTCAACTCGTCGTATTCGTAGTAGGTGACCTTCCCATTGGCGTCGGTCACGCTCGTCTGGTTGCCCGCCTCATCGTACTCGTAGCTGACCAGGCCGTCCAGCGCATCGGTGACTGAGACCTGTCGGTTGAGGTCATCGTACTCGTACTGAGTCGGGTTCCCGTTCGCATCGGTCACGCTGGTCCTGTTACCCACCTCGTCGTAGCCGTAGCTCGTGGTGCCGGTGAGAGGGTCGGTCACCACTCCCAGGCGGTTTAGCTCATCGTACTGGTAGAAAGTGGTATTCCCGTTGGCATCGGTCACGCTCGTCTGGTTGCCCACCTCGTCGTGGGCGTAATAGGTGGTGAGGGGGGTGCCGTCCAGCCATTGAGTGCTGCTGGTCAAGCGGTTGAGGTCATCGTAGCCGTAGTCGGTGATGTGGCCTCCCGCATCTACCACTGTGGTCTGGTTACCCACCTCGTCGTACTCGTAGGTGGTTTCCACGTTCACTTCATTGGTCTGGGGCTGCCCCTCTTGATAGTTCTGAATCGTCCTCACCAGGCGGTTCAGCTCGTCGTACTCGTACTTGGTGACCACCCCGTCGGCGTCGATGACCTTGAGGCGGTTGCCCACTTCGTCATACTCATAGGTCGTCTCCACGTTGACCTCGCTGGTCTGGGGCTGGCCCTCCTGGTAGTTCTGCATCATCTTCACCAGGCGGTTCAGGTCGTCGTACTCATACCTGGTGACGATGCCCTTGGCGTCGGCCATGGAGATGCGATTGCCCACCTCGTCGTACGCGTAGGCCGTGCTGACCACCTCGCTGTCCACGGTCTGGGTGATGAGCGTCAGGTTGTCGGCGTCGTCGTAAGTGTAGTAGATGGTGTGGGGCTGGCCGTCTCTAGTGACTGCCTCCGTGGTCCTCCGCCCCGCCAGGTCGTAGGTGTAGGTAGTCACGTTCCCCAGGGCGTCGGTGATCACAGTCATGTTGCCGTAGGAGTCGTAGCCGTAGGAGGTGGTGTGGCCCACAGGGTCGGTTCTCGATTGGAGCAGACCCGCCAGCGCCCCGGCTTCGTAGTAGGTGAAGGTGGTGGTGATGGAGCCGCCGCCGAGGGTCTGGGTGATGGCTGTGAGGTTGTCGTGCTGGTCGTACAGGTAGAGCGTCGGTATGCCTCTGGTATCGGTGATGGCGGTCAGGTTGTTGTGGCCGTCGTGGGTCATGGTCTGCTCTTGCCCCAGAGCGTCCAGGATCGAGGTCAAGTTCCCACTGGCGTCGTACGTGTACACGCTCGTATGGCCCAGTTCATCGGTGACGCTGGTCAGATCGTCATTCGCGTTGTAAGTGAGGCTCAGGCTGTTGCCGTAACTGTCCTCCCGGTCCGTGATGGGAAGCCGGAGGGAGTAGGTATGCACCTGCGTGTGCCCCAGTGCATCCGTCACAGTTGTCCGAGCGTTCTCCAGATCGTAGCTGAAGGTGATGGGCTGGCTGCTTCCTCCCAGCCACTGGGAGGTGACGCGCCCCTCGGCGTCGTACTCGTTGACGAAGGTCGGGGCGGACTGATCAGGCTCGGTGACGCTGCTGAGCAAGCCGTTGGTCCCGGTGTAGGCCAGGGTGGCTGTGTATCCCCTCAGACCCGTGACCGTGGCCAGGTTGCCGCCCTCGTATCCATAGCCGATTGTCCGGCCCAGCGGATCCTCAACCGCCGTGATGCGGGTATTGCTCACGTTCCAGGTAAAGGTGATGGTGCGCCCTGCCGCGTCGGTGGCATTGATCAACCGGGCCCCATCGTAGTTCAGGGTGGTGGTCAGTTCGTTGCTGGTGACGATGGACTTGAGGAGCCCCGCCTCGCTGAAGTTGTACCGGGTCTGGTCCTGCCGTTTCAGCGTGTAGGTGTCATCGGCGTTGCGCTGCAGTGTGGCGTTTACCCCCGGCGGGGGGACGAACTCCTCGCCATCATAACTGATGTACCTGTCCCTGCGCCCGTCCTCCACCTTCATGAGCACCCCGCTGGTGTCGGCGACAAGCAGTCGCATGTCATAGTTGAGGCTCCAGTTAGCCCCGAAGGGTCCCACGTATGAATCTTGCGAGTTGTATGTCCGCTGGACGGCAAGCGACGAACCTGGTCCCGCTATGGACAGGTCGTGCCACTGACGCGTGAAATTGCCGGTGCTGGTGTTGACCGGGTCGCCACATTGTGCAACGGTGGGGCATAGACCCATATAGTGGCTCGCATCGCCTCGGCCCATCCGCAGCTTGCTGACGAAGCCATCGTGATAGGAGGACCCACCACAAGTAGCCGGGTCGGGAGTGGTGTCGAAGGCGCCAGGCGTGGTCGGGAAGTCGCAGGACCCTGTCTCACCGCTGACATGCGCAGCGCCCGCCCCATCAATGGCAATGGCCAGCCCGCGGTCTTCTTGCGTCCCCCCCAGAAAGGTGGAGTAGACCAAAGCCGAGCCATCCACGCTTAACTTGGTGATGAAGGCCTCGCCACGGCTATACATCGTGTCGAAGGCGTCCATTGTGCAGGGGAAGTCGCTCGAACCGGTCGGTCCTGTGACATACGCTGCCCCCGAGCCGTCCACCGCGATCGACTCACCGTGTTCTTCGCCACGGCCCCCGAGGAACGTGGAGTAGGCCAGGGCCGACCCATCCACGCTGAACTTGGTCACAAACGCATCAAACCAACCCGCTTGAGTGGTGTCCCACGCGCCAGGCGTCGTCGGGAAGTCCGCGTTCGGGGTGGACCCTGTGACGTATGCCGCCCCCAAAGCGTCCACGGCGATGCCCGACACTCTCTCACCCTCTTCAATCTCATCCGACGCCCCACCGAGGAAGCTGCTGTAGACCAGATCGGTCCCGGCAGGGTTTAGCTTGGTGACGAAGAGATCCTTCATGCCGTTCATTGTCGTGTCGAAGGCGCCCGTCGTGACCGGGAAGTCGGTCCCGTCGGTCCATCCCGTGGTATATGCTGCCCCCGAGCCGTCCACCGCGATGTCGCCTCCGAACTCCCAGTGAGCGGTGCCGAGGAAGGTGCCGTAGACCAAGGCCGACCCGTCCGCGTTCAACTTGGCGACGTAAACGTCAGTAAGGTCATTCCATTCGTCGCTGTTGCAGTTGCCATCCGAGCCACAGCTCGTGTCGTAGGCACCTTCCGTGACCGGAAAATCCGGGGAACTCGTGGAACCAGTGACGTACGCCGCGCCCGAGGCGTCTACAGCGATGCCATCGCAGTTCTCCCAGACAGCACCGCCGAGGAACGTGCTGTACTCCAGTGCCGATCCTGCCGGGTTCAACTTCGCCACGAACGCATCAGTGATGCCACTGAAGGTGGTATCGAAGGCACCGAGTGTGGTGGGAAAGTCGGAGGAACTCGTATGACCACCGACATAGGCAGAGCCCGAGGCATCTACGGCGATGTCCATGGCATAGGGGTAATTACCCTCACCACCAAGGAACGTGCTGTACTCCAGTCCCGACCCTGTCGGGTCCAACTTCGTGACGAAGGCATCTCTGGAGCCACTGAGGGCGGTGTCGAAGGCACCAGGTGTGGTAGGGAAATCGGGGGCGTCAGTCCACCCAGCGACGTATGCCGCGCCTGACGCGTCTACAGCCACGGCAACCACATGGTCCACGCCGGAGCCCCCCAGAAACGTGCTGTATTCCAGATCATCCGGGTTCGACTCGGAAGCGCCCAACCGTGCCACGCCGAGCCTAGAACACTCGGATCCCAGAGAGCATGCCGAGATGCCCACATGAGTCTTACTGCGCCTGCCAACTCCTCCCTCGGGAGTGCGGGACCGGACCCCAAAGCTCACTTCGTTTCCGGACACCCTTATCTCGACACCCACCTTCCGCGAATGTCCATCCGCCGACTCCAGGATGGCCTCAGGCCTCTGGTGGACCAAGACTCCGACCCCGGTTCTCAGGTTCAGGCGCCCTTGCTCATCCACCGACACGGCGTCGACGCCATCGACGCGGAAGCGGATAGAACTCAACTCGGCGCCCTCCTGCACCAGCCATCGCTCCTGCCATCGCCCCCCCTCCGAGGTCAGCTCCAGGTGAATGCCGGCATACAGATTCACGTAACGCACGCCGCCCCACACGGGCACATCGGGATACCACTTCTCTGGATCATTGCCGATGAAGTACGAGACCTTGGTGTCCAGTCTGCCGAAGGGCATCACCTGGGGATCAGGATTGGCGCCCACGAAGCTCACCCTGAGGTTGACGCCACGCCGTACTTCTTCCTGATTCGGTGCGTGACGACTCTGCCGCTGCTCATCATCTGACGGCACCTCCGTGGGCTCGAGCACGGTGTGCCACATCGCATCAGTTGTCACATACACGGTGCCCTGGGTACCGCGCACCTGGAAAAGCGCACGGCCGTCGAACTGCCCCACGTTCTCCACGAACATGATCGGCGAGCTGCGTAGCGCGCTCCGGCTGCGGGCCTCTGCCTCCGCCAAAGGGGGAATGGCACTGTCGTCCGAGGGTTGCTGGACGGGCCCTGGAGCGATAGCACCGCTGTCGGTCCAGTCGCCAGCCGACGATTCTGGCACCGAAGACAGGCCCCAAGCGGCAGATGAGCTCGGCCCAGTGGCCGACGTCTCTGCGGGTTTGGCGGCGGCCAGCGCCTGAGCGGTGGCGGCCAGGAGCAACGCGGTGAGCAGCCCCAGCATGACAAGAAGAGTGCAAAGCCGTGTGGATCTCGCAGTCAGCTCTTTCACTTCTCTCCTCCTCCTCGTCTGAACTCCTGCAAAGAGAAAGGCCCATCTTCGCACCGCGCGAGATGAGCCTAGCCGTGCAGAGTAGTGTATCGAACCGCTCTGCGGGTGCCAATCCGCCTATCTGCAGTTGCTGCAACAGGAGGATTGTATCGTTGTTCTATTATCAAACACAGTATAACATAGTTCTTGCGTCTTGTCAAGCTTGGCTGACAGATCGTGGCAAGGGCGGCGGGGGTACGGCGCGACACGCCGTACCCCTACGGGGGCCATCGCCGTGCGGATTTCTAGGGCGAACAGGGGGTGCGGAGGCGGGGGGCTGGGGGAGCGCTGTGAGCAGAGGCCCTAGCTCGTGGCCTTGCCGGGCATCATGTTCTCTGGCACTTGAACCGCCACCACCTCGCCACGGGCGCACACGTCTCCTTGGGCCGACAAGGTGGCATCGACCACTACTTTGCGCCCCTTGATCTCCTTCACCCTTCCTCGGATCTCCAGCGCCACGCCCATGGGGGTTGGGCTTAGAAAATCGACGTGCAGCGAGGCGGTCACGAATCGCAAAGGCGGCTCCGTACCCATGGGCCGCCCCTGGGCTCGATATGCTGCGGCTGACGCCGTGCCTGTACCATGACAATCGATCAGCGAGGCGATGAGATCTCCATAGACGTAGCCGGGGATGGCGGTGTGGTAGGGCCTGGGATGGAAAGTGCAGACCGTCTCCTCCCCATCCCAGGAGCTCTTGATCTGGTGCCCGTGCTCGTTGAGACGCCCGCACCCATAGCAGTGACTCAGGTCGTCCGGGTAGTAGGCCTGAAAGGCGTTCTCGTTCACGCCTTATTGCCTCCCATGCGCCCTGAGCTGTCTATATGAAGGGTCTAATCGCCTTGTCCAAGAGGTACCCTGCCGAGAGCAGCAGGCCCGTCAAGAGGTGCACGAACACGGTTCCGGCATTGGCGGGGACCAGTTTCAGGTACTCGTCGTAGTGGGCGCGGGCCACGTTCACGGCTCTGAAGGCCACAGGGAGCGTGGCCAGGGCAATCAAGGTGAAGGGCGAGGTGATCTTCAAGACAACAGCCAGCACGATGACGACATAGGTCGCCACTATGAGGACCAGGTATCCCAGCGCCGCTCTCCTCCTGCCCAGCCTCACCACTAGGTGGTCCTTGCCCACGGAGCCATCCGCCGGCGCATCCTGAAACTCGTTGATGTAGAGCACAGCGGCGATGAGCAACCCCACGGGGATGGAGGCGACAACCGGCTCCCAGGCGAAGTGCCCTGTCTGCACGAAGTAGGCACCCAAGGTCATCAGCACACCGAAGTTGAGCCCGATGAAGAACTCTCCGATGCCCCTGCTGACCAGGTTGAAGGGCGGGGCGGTGTAGAAGAATCCGGAGAAGATGCCAAAGAGCCCCAGGACGATAATCATGGGCCCTCTGACGTAGGCTAGATACAGGCCTATCACGCTCGCCAGGGCGAAGGCGGCCAGGGCGCCGCTCAGCACCTCGCGGGGTGTGAGCAGACCTTGCTGGATGATGCGACTCCCTCCGGTGAAGGGGCGGACGAACTCCACGTTGACCTCGTCGGTGCCGCTTCGATGGTCGAAGTAGTCGTTGGCCACATTGGTGCCGGCATGCAGGAGCAGCGCTCCCAGCATGGTCAACACAAAGTAGCCCAGGTGAAAGGTGCCCGTTCGAGCCCAGGCGATAGCGGCGCCCAAGAGGACGGGGACCACGGTGGCCGTGAAGAAGGGTGCCCGTACCTCGGCCAGCCAGATCTTCATCTTACTGGGTCTTGTTTCCCTTACATCGTTGGCCATGAAACCTCCTCTTCTACATGTAACACCTTACGCGCACGACCGGCACTCGCTGGCGGTCCTACGATGCCTTTCTCTTCCAGCAGGTCCATCAGACGAGCCGCTCTGACGTACCCGATGCGCAGGCGTCGCTGAAGGAAAGTCGTCGAGGCATGTTGCTCGCGCTTCACCAACTCCATAGCTTCCTCCAAGAGTTGATCCTCTTGCTCTCCCTCATCTTCAACGACGGTTGCCATCTCCGGCCACAATGCCTGCTGTACCAACTCCTCCTGCTGCGCCGGGCGCGGCACCTCCATGCCTCTCCAGAAGCGAACCAGGCTGTCGATCTCCCTGTCGGACACGAAGCATCCCTGCAGGCGTACAGGGCTGGAGGAATCGGCGCTCATGTAGAGCATGTCGCCTTTGCCCAGGAGTTTGTCGGCTCCCGCCACGTCTAGTATCACACGAGAGTCCGCCTGCGAGGTTACAGCGAAGGAGATCCGCGCTGGGAAGTTGGCCTTGATCAGCCCGGTCACCACGTCTACCGAGGGGCGCTGGGTTGCCACGACCAGGTGTATCCCCGTGGCCCTGGACATTTGCGCCAGCCTACAGAGGGACCGCTCCACCTCGTCCGGGGCGGCCATCATCAGGTCCGCCAATTCGTCCACCACGACCACGATGTAGGGAAGAGGCTGGCTGTCTTCCGAGAGCAGGTTCTGGTTGAAGTGGTCTATGTTGCGCGCCTGGGCGGCTGAGAAGAGCTTGTAGCGGCGGTCCATCTCCCGCAGGACCCACCTCAGGGTGCCTACCACTCTCTCCACCTCCACTAGCACGGGCGACAGCAGGTGGGGGATGCCGTTGAAGTTGACCAACTCCACCATCTTGGGGTCTACCATCAACAGCCTGAGGTCCTCAGGCGTGTTGCCCAAGAGCAGGCAAGTGACGATGGAGTTGATGCACACACTCTTGCCGGAGCCCGTGGCGCCCGCGATGAGGAGATGGGGCATCCTGCCCAGGTCGGCCACGACAGGGTTGCCGGAAACGTCCTGGCCCAGGGCAATCTTGAGCCTGGACGTCATTCGTTGGAACTCATTCGACTCCATGAGCCGGCGCAGGGAGACCAGCGAGAGTTCGTCGTTGGGGACCTCGATGCCGATCATAGACCGGCCGGGGACGGGAGCTTCGATACGTACAGCGGTGGCTGCCAGGGCCAGCGAGAGGTCGTTGGCGAGCGAACCGATCTTGCTCACTTTGACCTTTGCTCTGGAGACGCGGCCATCTCGGCCCTTTCGCTCTACATATCCAGGTTCCACCCCAAATTGAGTGACTGTGGGACCCTGATTGACCTCCGCCACTTTGCCAGGGACCCCGAAACTGCGCAGGGTCTCCTCGATAACGCGGACCTTTCGCCGGATCTCTGTCTCAGAGATCTCCAGCTTTGCGGTCCTCTCCAGGATGTCCTCCACCGAGGGCAGGCGCCACTCCTTGCCGCTCCGGAGTCGCGGAGGCTTGAGAGGAGCCCTCTCCTCAAGCCCTTCGTTGGCAGCAGGTCGAGGGTCGAAAGGGGCCGGGGCCTTGTCTCTCAGCCTGGAGAAGAAAGCCGCAGCGGTGAGTTGCGGCCGGCGGACAGTGAGGCGAGGCGTGTAGGGCCTGGACCGGTCTCTCACAGCGGCACAGACTCTCTTGAAGACTGTGCCTGCTCGTGCCAGTGACACGCCAGAGAGCAGGATCAGGCCCACGATTCCGGACGCTGCCAGAGTGATGTAGGCTCCGATCCGACCGATGCTAGTGGTGAGAGCCTGGCTCAGCAGCCAGCCCAGGTAGCCTCCTCCGCCACCTTGCGCCGCGTACTGTCGGGCGTCCTCCGGGAAGGACAGCAGGTGGAGCGCGGGCAGGCAGGTCACGAAGAGCAGTATGGCTCCCAGAGGCCTCCGCCACTCGAGGCCGCGATTGCCACCCAGGCTTTCCAACAGCAGCCAGAAGCCCAGGATTCCCAGCGCCAGAGGTACGAAGTACACTCCCGCGCCGAAGAAACGGCGCAGAAGTGTTATCAACCCTTCGGTGAGGAGGTCGCGACTGATGGAGGCCAGACTGAGTCCGGTGAGGGTAGCCAGGCCCAGGAGGACAATGGCCGCTGTCTTGAGTCCTGGTACCCTTGCCGCTTTGGGCTTGGCTTCTCTTTTTTTCACTTGTCTAGAACAGGCTAAGCTGCTCGGTGTCCTGCGGGAGGTCCACTTCCGCGATGCTGTCGGACTGTGCCAGGAGCTGAGGGATTCTGGACATATCGTCCTTGACCACCTGGCGCCACTTGGGCTGGTGCAAAGCTGCGGCAGGGTGGTACATAGGGTAGTGGATGATCCCTCCTATCTTTCGGGGTTGGCCGTGAATCTGAGAAATCTTGGCGCCAGGGAAGTAGCGCTCCATGGAAAATCGGCCCAGGGTCACGATCATCCGCGGGGAGATGATCTCCACCTGTCTGTCCAGGAACTTCTTGCAGGCCTCGATCTCTTCTGGTAAGGGGTCTCGGTTTCCTGGGGCCCGGCACTTGATCACGTTGCAGATGTAAACGTCTTCTCTCCGCAGGCCGATACTCTCCAGTAGTTCTTCCAGCAAGTTGCCTGCTGCGCCGACAAAGGGACGGCCCTGCTGGTCTTCGTGGAAACCAGGGCCCTCTCCGATGAACACAATCTCGGCGTTCTCGGGACCTTCGCCGGGCACGGAGTTCTTGCGACCTTGGGCCAGGACACAATCCTGGCAATTGGCAACCTCTTCGTGAAGTTCGGTTAGCAGGGACACGTGTATGCCTCCTCAAGGTGCAGGAATGCACGGTCGTGGCCGTGCAACTCTGCTCTCTCGCTGCCTGCGAGGGCTCATCGCGACGTTGGAGGATTGTAGCACATCCACTGGGGTTTGTCTAAGGTGGGCAACTGCTGCTGACTCCTGAGGGCGAAGAGTTGCTGGCAAGCGGCGGTTCCATCTGAAATGGTTATAGATCCAGATGGTGTGCAGGAAGGCTGCGGGGAACATAATCAATGGCATTCGCCTAGCCATAGCCGCCGCTGGACTGCACCCTTCGACGCGGTCCAAGGCCTTCTCGGGGTGGGTTCAGCAGGGGGCCTGAGAGTCGGTCTTGCGCATTTCTCTCACACAGGTCCTTGTCTTGTTGACCAAGGGGTGATATACTTATACATTGGAGCCAGTCTCCTTGTGTCTTCCGGAAGCTATGACCTTTTGGCACGCAGTCTCAGAGGTGGGTGAGCTGGAGGCTTCACCCCTGTGTCGACCAAGGAGGATTGTTGTGGATCTGTCACAGCTGGGAAAGGTGCGCGGGGATGACACTGGGCACTGATCGTCGCGACCAGCTGATCGACGACCTTGCACACCGCCTGGACAGCTGGAGGCTGGCCACCCCGGCCATCGCCTTTCTGGAGGTTCACAAGCCCCTGGGATTCCTGGCCAGTCAGACGCTTCTGGTCTTCCAGCCCCTGCTTAGGCTGTTCTTTGGTAGTGTCTCTGTCGAGGAGTACTCCACGCTGCTCGAGGATGCCAGCAGTGTGGAGCGCGTGATCTGTCGTCTGGAGGAGTTGCGGGAGCACGGAGCTTCTTCAGGGTAGACAGATTCCTTTTGGAGGAGGACGTTGGGGTTACTCAGAGAGATCCTGGGAAATCTAGGCATCGGCCAGCAGCACGCTCTGATGTTCGCACTGCTCTTACCGTTCTTCCCACTGCTTCTGATTCTCAATCGGAGGATAAGGGAGAGAGGTCGACCTGCGCTCCGTGCCATCCCTGGCTATGAGATCTTGCGGGAGTACCTGGGCGAGGCGACGGAGAGCGGGCGCTCCGTACATGTATCCATGGGCACGAGCGGCATAGGAAACGGTGCCACGGCAGAATCCCTGGCCGGGCTCACCGTCCTGGAGCATATCGCCGCGCACGCCACGGCCACTGGTCTCGAAACAGTGGTCACGGTCTGTGACCCGTCGCTCCTGCCAGTGGCCCAGGATGTGATCCGAGACGCCTGTGCAGCCCAGGGGTATCCCGAAGCCTATGACCCGGCCTGCGTTCGCTTCATCTCTTCGGACAAGGTGGCCTACGCCGCAGGCGTGATGGACATCCTGGCGCACGGTGAGGTCTCCAGCAACGTCATGGTGGGGAGCTTCGGCGATGAGTTTCTGCTGATGAGCGAGGTGGGAGCCCGGAACGAGCTGAGCCAGATTGGAGGAACGGCTTCCCCGCAGATTCTGCCGTTTGTGTATGCATCTATGGATCATACCCTGATCGGCGAGGAGATCTTCGCCGCTGGCGCGTATCTGCTCGGCAAGACCACGCACCTTGCCAGTCTGGCGGTGCAGGATTGGCTGAGAACGGCGATCATCGTGACCATCTTGATTGGTATTCTGGCCCGGAGTCTGGCGTGACCTGCCATCGGCTTGCCTGGGAGCAGCGCGAGACTATGGAGAAGGCGTCTGAATGAGAAGAATCGGCCGCGCAATCACAGTGGGGATGAGACGGTCGATCCCAATGGCTATCGCCATGGCCATTGGATCACTGATGCTGCTGGATTTCTTCTTCGATGAAGAGCACATAAACGATCTGGGCCGGTTCTTCGTAGAGTCGGCGGTCATCATCGTGGCCTTCGCCTTGCTGCTAGGTCTGCTGAACGTTATGGTGGTGCACCTGAGGAGGATCATCAAGCGAGAGAGTGACTGGTTCTACAGCATCGCGCTAGTGGCCATGGCTCTCATCGTGATGATTGCTGGCATTCCGGGCCCCGAGAGCACCGCGGTCGCGTGGATCTTTGACCACATCCAGTTCCCTCTGCAGGCGGCCACCTTCTCCCTGCTGGCCTTCTTCGTGGCCACGGCCGCATATCGTGGTCTGAGAGTGCGCAGCCTCGAGGCCCTGGCCTTCGTGGTGACAGCGGTTGTGGTGCTTCTAGGCCAGGTGCCCATAGGTAGGTATCTGGGAGAGTTCGTGCCCGCGGCGAAGGACTGGATACTAGATGTGCCCAGCACGGCAGGAATGCGCGGGATAATCATCGGCGTCGCTCTGGGAACCATCGCCACGGGAATCCGTGTCCTGATGGGTCTCGATCGTCCTTATGGTGGTGAGGGGAACGGTACCCAATAATGGAATGTCCTCACTGTGGGGCAGCCAACAAGCCCGATAGTCTGTTCTGCGGCGAGTGCGGGGAGTTCTTAGGGACACCCAAGGGGATCACGTGCGCCATGTGCGATACCCCCCATGCGCCGGGGATCACAGCGTGCACCCAGTGCGGGGCACGCTTGATTCCGCCTGGTGTCTCGCCTGCCGAATTGCCGCTTGAACTTGGGGATGAGGCTGCTGTGACCGACGAGGTTGAGGGTGTCGTCCCAGAAGATGCAGAAGTCGCCCAGGAGCCGGGTGAGGAGACGGTGCCTCCCTGGCTTAAGAAGCTGGAAGCGGTCCCTGCCGAAGAGGTCGCTGAGCGGGGGCTGGAGGGGGAGGATCTCGAGAGGGGCGAGTTGCCGGAATGGCTCGAGGTGCCGACCGAATTCGAGGATATGCTGAGCGAGGCATCAATCGCGGCGGATGAAGAGGAAGCGGCGCCGGCAGAGGAGATCCCGTCCTGGTTGGAGGCGCTTCGGCCAGAGGAACTGGAGGGCGTTGAGGACATCTCTGCCGCGGCTGGTCCCGCTGAGGCGACCGGCCTGCTCAAGGGCATCAGAGGGACTCTTGGTATCGAACCTATCCTTGCCCTGCCCCGACGTGCTGTGCCCGTGCAAGCTGTGTCGCCTTCCAGCGGCGCCTACGAGCGAGCCGAGCTGTTCGACTCGGTGGTGCGGGAGCCGGCCCGACCAGGCATCGAGTTGGCTCAGAGGCGACGCGTGGAGAAGCTTGCTGCCTCCACCGTGCGATGGATGACGTATCTGATCATCGCCGCCGCTGTGGTGGTGCCACTACTCCTGGGGAGCAACTGGTCAGAGGCGAATATGTCTGTCAGCGCTGGCGCCACGGCGATGTATGACACCGTAGAGGCGTTGCCTCAGGGCGCTCTGGTCCTAGTCTCCCACGACTACGATCCTGGGATAGCAGGGGAGATGATTCCTCAGGCAAGGGCGGTACTCCATCACTTGATGGGGCGTGGGGTGCGGCTGATCAGTGTGAGCCTTACCCCCGAGGGCGCTCGTCTATCTCGACAGGTGCTTGACGAGGTGGCTGAGGCTCACGGCTACAGCTACGGGGAAGAATACCTGAGCTTGGGGTACGTGGTGGCCGTAGAGGCCGGCCCGCGTTCCTTCTTTGAGGGATTGGTGACACACGGCTGGAGCGATTTCGTCGGGCAAGGTGAAGAAATAGCTCTGATGGTGGAATTCGCTGGAGCGCCGGAGTATCTCCGGCTGTGGCTGGAGCAGGTACAGGGACCGTATGGGGTCCCGATGGCCGCCGGCGTGAGCGCGACGGCCGATCCGTTCGCCAGGCCCTACTATCACAATGAGGGGCGCCGCCAGCTGATAGGGCTGATCACGGGGCTGGTGGGAGCGGCGGAATACGAGCGACTCAGCGGGCAGGCTGGGCCTGCCTTGACAGCCATGGACTCGCAGTCAGTGGTGCATATTGCCATAGTTCTGCTCATCCTGGTGGGGAACGTGGCCTACTTCGGCGGGAGGGTGAGGGGGAAGTGAGCCGATGAGCGAGCTCTTCGCCGTGTGGATAGCGGCCATCCTGACCCTGATGGTGTACAGTTATCTGTTTGCGGACAATCCGCTCTACCGACTGGCTCAACATCTATTCGTGGGGTCCTCAGTGGGATATTCAGCCGTCGTGGTCATCCACAACGTGCTACGTCCCCGATTGGTGGAGCCCCTGCTTGATGATGCCACGGGCAACTGGCCCTACGTCTTGCCGCTGTTGTTGGGATTGTTGCTGCTGACAAAGGCCCGAGGGACCACAGCTTGGCTCGGCAACAGTTCGGTGGCCTTTCTGTTTGGTGTCGGTGCAGCCCTGGCCATTGGAGGGGCACTGATCGGTTCTCTCTTGCCCCAGATTCAAGCCTCCTGGGTATCGGTGTTGCCAAACACGGCGGGCGGGGCGGGAGCAGCGGTGAACAACATCTTGTTGACTGTGGGTACCATCGGCACTCTCTCGTACTTCTACTTCACGATGGGCGCGCGCAAGGGCCCGGGGAGTGGTTTGCTCAGGTTTGGCTCGACGGTTGGCAGGTGGGTCCTACTCATTACGTTCGGGGCCATCTTCGGCAATCGGGTCATGGCCTACGTGTCATTGTTGATCGAAAGGGTCCATTTCCTGCTAGGAGACTGGTTGGGCTTGGTGGGGTAGTAGACTGATCCGTGGCTCTGGTAACCGGGATCGAGGGATCCCGTGAGGGTCTGGGCCGGATGGAAGAAGGATTCGAGTTTGAGTCGGTTTTGGTCGCCGACTGTGGCAGCACAACAACCCGTGTGGCATTGATCGATCTGGTTGGAGATGAGTTCCGCCTCGTCGCGACCGGAGAGACTGCGACGACCGTCGAGGTACCGTGGTCGAGGATCTCCATGGGGGTTTGCGAGGCGATCCGCCAGATCGAGCGGGTGACAGGTCGAGTGCTGTTGTCGGGCCAAGGTCAACTTGTCGTTCCCGAGAGAGATGATGGGAGCGGGGTCGACGGGCTTGTGACGACCGTCAATGCAGCTGTCCCCCTGCGTGTGGCCGTTGTGGGGCTTATACGTGGCCTTAGCGTTGAGAGTCTGCTGAAGGCTACCGACTGTTCCTACGTTGTCGTTCAGAGCGACATCGCGGGGGATGACAGAGCGGGCGGCAGCGGAGATGGTGGCGGGATTGCAGCCATGCTGACGGACACCCTGCGGAATCGGCCCGATGTTGTTCTGCTCGGTGGCGGGATTGACGGTGGCGCGGTGGCGCCGGTCCTAGACGCGGCCATGGATGTTGCCGCGGCTCTCTCAGCTCTTGGAGAAGGGGGGAGAATACACGTCGTCTTCGCTGGCAACACTGCGTTGCGGACCGACATAGCCAGAATCTTGGGCGAATGCTCGAACCTGCGTGTTGTGGACAACGTTCGTCCCACCCTGGCGGAGGAGAACCTGGGAGCTGCTGAGGAGGAGCTACGCAGACTATATCGAGAGGCCAAGATGGGCCGAGTGCCTGGGTTCGGGGAACTCAAGTCCTGGGCCTTGGCACCCATCATGACCACCGCCGAGGGTCTTGAGTTTGTGCTGAGGTATCTGTCTCGCCTGTATCAGCTGAATACTCTGGCGGTGGACGTGGGCAGCGCTGCCACGCACGTGGCCGGACTGGTGGGGGGACGCTACGGATCCACGGTCAGTGCTCAGCTAGGGGTAGGCTACAGCATATCCCATGTTCTGGACCAGGTGGGCATGGATCGGGTTCTGCGATGGCTGCCTTTCGAGGTAGACGCAGAGGAGGCCCACAACTACATACTCAACAAGTCGCTCAGGCCCATGACCGTGCCTGAGACCGAGGAAGGTCTTCTGCTTGAGCAGGCAGCGGCCCGTGAGGCCATCCGCTTGACGTTGGAGAGGGCGAGAAGCCGGTGGCTGGGTAGTGGGGCTCCCGCTGACCAGGGGTTGATGCCGGCGCTAGACTTGATCGTGGGCAGAGGAGAGGTTCTCTCCCGGGCACCCAGCCGGGGCCAGGCGGCCCTGATCCTGCTCGACGCCATACAGCCCACAGGTCTGTGTACTCTTGCGTTGGATCAGGCTTCACTGCTACCTCAACTCGGGGCACTGGCCTCGGTCCACCCACTGGCGGCTGCTCAGGCGGTGGCAGGGGATGGCCTGCTCAAACTCGGCACCGTGATCGCTGTATCGGGCAGCGGAAGAATCGGGCGTGTAGCCTTGAAGCTCAAGATAGAATATGATGATGGTCAGACAATCAGGGCGGAGGTGCCCTACGGTGAGCTGGAGGTAGTCCCATTGATGACCGGCAAGCGGGCTGTTGTGGAGTTGCGCCCGAGTTCACAGTTTGATATTGGCCTGGGAAGCAGGGGTAGAGGCGCCACGACGGAGGTGGATGGAGGGGCGCTGGGGATCATCGTTGACGCTCGAGGGCGACCCCTTTCCTTGCCCGGAGATGGTGAGAAGCGCCAGTCAAAGATCCGGGAGTGGATGGGAGAGCTAGGGTCGTAGGGGATGGGGAGATGCCGTATCATCCCTTTGTAACCCGTGTGGTGCCGAACATGGTGCTTAGACGAGAGCGGATGCTCCCCTTCAGGGGGGAGGTCCTGGTCGGCACAGGTTCGCGGGTACGCCCAACAGACATCATTGGTCGAACGGCCGTTCCAGGCGAGACGCGCCTGCTGAACGTAGCGAAGGCCCTGGCGCTGGACAGCTCCGATCTATCCCCTTACGTCCGAGTGAGCATCGGAGACGATGTCCAAGTAGGGGACATGCTGGCCGCTGGAGGCGGCGCGTCGCGCCTGTTTGGCCGGGGCTACCGGTCGCCGGTGGCGGGAATGGTGGCCGGGATCTCGCACGGGCGAATACTCATCCAATCCACTCGAAGCACGCTGGAACTTCCCGCCCACTATCGGGGTACTGTGATCAATGTGATGTCTGGTCTGGGCGCGATCATCGAGGTGAAGGGGGCGCTGATTCAGGGGATTTGGGGCTCTGACAAAGAGGGTTTCGGCGTTCTGAACGTGATGGTCGATGATCCAGATCAGCCCATTGACCACGAAGGCATAGACATGAGTTGTCGTGGTACCATACTCGTGGGAGCCTCCTGCGTCAACGAGCGGACCTTGTATCGATCTCAGGAGGCGGAGGTGCAGGGCATGGTGCTCGGCGGCTTGCAGACAGGGCTTGTGGATGTCGCAGAGTCGATAGGCTACCCCGTGGTGGTGACGGAGGGGATGGGCGAATTCCCGATCTCGGACCCCGTGTTCGATTTGCTGAAGGCTTATCAGGGTCAGGAGGTCTCGATACGAGGTACCATGGAAGCGCGGGGAGGGGCTGCCCGCCCAGAGGTGATCATCTACGCTTCCTATGCGGGAGGGGACGCAGAACTTGAACTCCGACCTGAGTTTCTCCTGGAGCGTGGCTCTCGGGTGCGGATAGTGCGCGGGCCATATATGGGCAGGACGGGTACAATGATAGGTTTCCCTCCTCGCGCCAGAATGCTGTCCACCGGTGTTATGGCTCTGGGGGCTGAGGTTCGGCTGGAGAGCGGTGAGGAGATCTTCGTGGCAAGTGCAAATGTGGAATCTCTTGGATAAGAGATGTAGCCGGTCCGGCCTCACTCGCCGGGGAGTAGGCCAATCAGTGGGTGGTCCACCCGGGATGTTGGGCGTGCCTGGCTGGGCCACGATCAGTGATGACGGAGCATCACTCGTTAATCAGATGGGAGGGAGAAGATGACGGAATCCAGTGGAGGACAGAACAGGCTTTTCCTCATCGTCGTTGTGGGCCTGGTTGGACTACTGATGATCGGCATGGTGGCCATCGCAGGCCTGGTTGTGTACACCAGGTTTCTGGCCCCCGCGGCGACGCCCACTGTGGTGGCCGGAGTGACGCCCAGTGCTGCGCCCACGGTGGCACCTACAGCCACCGGACCTCCTGCTGAGGTGGCCACGCCAACCCCTGAAGGAGGAGCGCCCACACCCACACTGGTGATTCAAGAAGGGACGCCTCCGCCTGAAGGACCGACCCCTACGGCCACTGCGACGCCCGAGGGAGGCGGAGAGATGGCGCCCACAGGTTTCGGGCCGCTGGAAGCATTCGTGGGTGGCCTTGCCCTGGTGCTGATCATTCTGCTGGTCCGCAGGGTGAGGCTGAGTTCTGGGACATAGCGGCCAACCCCTTGCATCGGAGGACAGAGTTGAGTCGGCTGCCGCCCTGGTGCGAAGGAGTGGTGCAGCTGTTTGGGGCACGCAGCTGACGCACATGGAGTTTCATCGTCCTAACACGTGTCCGTCCGGAGATTGACATACTTTGTGGCTCGGGTTATAATACCAGCTGCCTCTCGTGGTGGCCGGAGGCCTGGGTGCGATGTCCCACCGCAGAGTAGAGGAGCTTCTGAGGGACCGTGAACGAGCAATGAGAGCGCCGAGTGCATCTTTGGATTCTCTGTCACCCATCTTTCTCCCCTCTTGTCTCGTCACCGTGCCTGCGACAGGCAACGGTTCTTATCTGTACGGCATCTCGGGCTGGCACAGAGTCGAGATTCGGCATCATGCCCACATCAGTCTGGCTGCAATCCGGTGGCCCGCAACGGCGGCCGCGCCGGGAGTGAGCCAGCCTCCCCTCGGTGCCGTCAACCACGGAATCAAGGAGGTCCTTGCGACAGTCCGGCGTTCGTGGAGTGGTGCACCGGCCTACACAGACTGCTTGCCACACCAACATCGCTTCCTGGCAAGGGGAGGTTCCTTGGCCGTTGTGGGTCGGGCGTAGTTCATGCGTCTACGCACAGCCCTGAGCTATCCATTTGTGAGGAAAAGTACCCTTTTTTGTCGGTCCCGGTTCGCTGAGGAGATGGAGATGGCGAACTGTGGCAGTTGAAACGCACTGTGCGACGTGCTCGGGATGACCGACCAGTCCCGGTGATGAGTGAAAGGAATCAATACGAAAGGAGTATGGCACCAAATGGCTCTGGTTGAAGGTAAGAATGCTATCGTCACGGGCGGTAGTCTGGGCATTGGGACCGCGATCTCTCTGGAACTGGCACAGGAGGGGGCCAATGTGGCTCTCACCTACCGCAGTCATCCGGAAGAGGCCAAGGAAGTTGCCCGCAAGATAGTGGAGATGGGCCGGAAGTCGATGGCGTACCAGATCGACGTGTCGGACTACGCCGCCGCGCAAGAGATGGTTGACAAGGTGGTGGAGGAGTTCGGCGGATTGGACATCCTGGTCTGCAACGCTGGCATGAACTGGGACGGCGTCATCTGGAAGATGACGGAGGAGCAGTGGGATCGGGTCATTGCCGTGAACCTGAAGGGATACTTCAACTTCGCGCGGGCCGCGACGCCGATCTTCAGGGAGCAACAGTCGGGCAAGATCGTCAATGTGACGTCGATCAACGGACTGCGCGGCAAGTTCGGCCAGACCAACTACTCTGCTTCAAAGGCGGGGATCATCGGGCTGACCAAGGCCATGGCCAGGGAGCTTGGAAGGTATGGCGTTAACGTCAATGCAGTGGCCCCTGGGCTGATAGAGACAGAGATGCTCCGCCAGAACCCAGCCCGCGACAAGGTGGAGGCGATGGCCCTGGGAGAGATAGTACTCGGTAGACTGGGACAGCCGGAGGAGGTGGCTGCGGTAGTGAGTTTTCTCTCAAGCGACAAGGGCCGCCATATCACAGGCGAAGTAATCACCGTGGACGGAGGACAGTACATCTAGCGGGGGCGGTATGACCAAGGAGTTGCGGAAAATCGTTCTGGAGCGGGAAGACGGCGTGGTCAAGATCACGCTCAACCATCCTCCAGTGAATATCATGGATATCCCTACCATGAGGGAGATCAACGTAGCCTTGGAGAGCCTGCAAGACGACGACGAGATCAAAGCGGTCCTCTTCGGCGCGACGGGCAAGGCCTTCTGCGCGGGTGTGGATGTGAAGGACCACACAGCGGACAAAGTGGACGAGATGGTGGAGGTCTTTCACAGAATCTTCCGGCTGATGTGGTCTCTCGATGTCCCCACCGTGGCTGCGGTCAACGGAGCAGCTCTGGGGGGCGGATGTGAGTTGGTCACCTTCTGCGATATGGTGATCGCGTCAGAGAGAGCCACTTTTGGCCAGCCCGAGATCCAGGTGGGGGTGTATCCGCCAATCGCCGCGGTGACGTTCCCTCGCTTGATGTCTTACATGAAGGCTATGGAGCTTCTTCTCACGGGGGCCGTCATCGATGCACGGGAGGCAGAGCGGCTGGGAATAGTCAACAAGGTCGTGCCGGTGGAGTCCTTCGAAGCCGAAGTTGCGAGCTTCGTGGGCAAGCTGACCTCTCTGAGCAGCGTCGTCCTGCGATTGACCAAACGGGCTACGCTGCAAGGGTTGGCTCTGGGCTTTGAGGAGGCTCTAGCCCTCTCCGAAGATCTGTACCTCAACCAGTTGATGAAAACGGAGGACGCAGCCGAAGGGCTCCAGGCTTTCATGGAGAAGAGAAAGCCGGTCTGGAAGGGCAAGTAGCCTTTCATGCACGGGATGGCAGGGGACATACCGCCCGAAGACTTCGTGGTCGCCCTTTGCAGGGAGGCAGGGCGGGTGAGCTTGAGCAAGTGGGGAGGTAGCCTCCAGATCAGTCGAAAGGGCGAGGTGGATCTCGTTACCGATGTGGATCTGGCCCTGGAGGAGCTGATCAGGGAGTCCATCATCCGGCAATTCCCCAAGCACAGCGTCGTCGGGGAAGAGCGATGGCACGAGGATACCGCTCGGCGAGCAGACTACGTTTGGCTCGTCGATCCCCTGGACGGCACGACGAACTATGTTCACGGGCATCCTGTGTTCTGTGTGTCAGTAGCGCTGATGCACATGGGGGACGTCATCCTGGGCTGTGTCTATGACCCATTGCGCGACGAACTCTTCTACGCCGCGAAGGATGCGGGGGCCACCCTCAATCACGGTCCGCTCTCGGTCTCCCATACGAACAGCCTGATCTCCTCGCTTCTGTCCACCGGTTTTCCCTATGAGCGGGCCAGTATTGACGATAGTAACGTGGACCAGTTGGGCAAGCTCATCAACGGGATACAGGGGGTTCGGCGCAGCGGATCGCTGGCGCTGGACCTGGCCTACGTGGCGGCGGGTCGGCTCGATGGCCACTGGGAGTTTCACGTCAAGCCTTGGGATGTCGCCGCCGGAAGTCTGATGGTTAGCGAGGCCGGAGGTCGGGTCTCCGCCGTGGTGGGTGATACGTGGAGCCCCTTTGAGACGGACATTGTGGCGACCAACGGGGAGATCCACGAGGCGCTGGTCGCCGCTCTGCGACGGGATGGGTGAAATCGACACTGGATATCCATCACTGCGGATGCTCTCGGCGAGGCGGTGGGACAGCAGCTATGTACGTTGATGCGAGGGAGATAGACGAGATTGAGGCGAAGTTCGGCAAGCCCCGGGTCTTGTATCTGGAGCACGAGATAAGGGACGCGGAGATTGATTTCGTGAGGGCCACTCAGAAGCACGGTCGTGCTCACGATATCACGCTGTTCATCTTCGATGGTGACCACCTCGCCCTGATCAGAAAACACGCGTTTCCACGACCGATATTCCGAGCCCCGAGTGGAGGCCTGAACCCCGGAGAGTCGTTTGAGGACGGGGCGCGGCGCGAGGCGTTGGAGGAGACCGGACTGGAAATCGAGTTGGAGAGGTATCTGCTCCGCATACACGCACGCTTCACCAGTGAACGGGATCACCTTGACTGGACTAGCCACGTCCTGCAGGCCAGGAAGGTTCGGGGGAGGCTGGAGGCGCGAGACACGTCAGAGATCGCTGAGACGAAATACGGGACCATTGAGGAGCTACAGGGACCGATCCGACAGGCTCTATTGGATAGTGGGCGTGGCCTGCTGGCGTATCGCGTCATCCTCACCGATGCAGCGGTAGAGGAGTTGCGCGGCCGGGCCAGCAGAGTCGACAGTGCAGGTAAGTGTGACGAAGAAACCGGGACAGCCCAGGTGAGCGAACTCGCGGAAGAGGTTGAGTGATGGGTGGGGAATCGGGTCGCCAGAGAGGGGGGCTGCACTACGGCTGGATCATCGCCATCATGGGCGTGATCACGGTGCTGGGGGCATTGGGCCTTGCGCGGTTTGGCTACACCATGATCCTGCCGAGCATGAAGGAGGGGTTGGGTCTGACCGATAGTCAGGCCGGCGATCTCGCCACGGCCAACATGATAGGCTATCTCGTGATGGCGGTTACCTGTGGGTATCTGGCCTCGCGCTTCGGACCGAGGGTAGTGATCGCGATCTTCATGTGTATCATCAGCGGCTCAATGATTCTGACCGGCATGGCACCCAACTATCAGGTAGCCTTGATCGGTCGGTTGTTGACTGGCGTGGGCAGCGGAGGCACCAATGTGCCGGTGATGGGCCTTATACCGGCCTGGTTTGGAGCCAAGAGAAGGGGCCTGGCGACGGGCATAGTGGTGAGCGGTTCCAGCTTTGGTATGGTGATGACCGGGCTCTTGGTGCCAGCGATCCTCAGTCGGTGGGGAGGTATCGGTTGGCGCTACTCGTGGTTCTATCTGTCTTGTTTTGCCCTCGTGATCGCGGTCCTCGGGTATGTGATATTGAGGAACCATCCTCGTGACAAGGGCCTGTCGCCCATCGGAGGGGAGGAAACGGTTAGCGCTGCCGCCGTGCCGAGGTCGGCTGCGCTGCAGTGGGGATTGGTCTACAGGTCAGCACCGGTCTGGCACTTGGCCCTCATCTACGTCCTCTTCGGATTCTCGTACATCATCTACACGACGTTTTTTGCCCGCTACCTGACGTGGGAGGCGGGCTTCACCACGGAGGCGGCTGGGGCCCTGTGGTCAGTAGTGGGCATGGTGAGCATCATCAGTGGCTTCATCTGGGGAACGGTCTCAGACATAGTGGGGAGGAAGTATGGCCTAGCCATCGTCTACTTCCTACAGTTCCTGTGCTTCACCATCTTCGGTCTGTGGAAGGCCCCCGCTGGGTACTACCTATCGGCTCTGCTCTTCGCGCTGACAGCTTGGAGCATACCGTGCATCATGGCCGCAGCCAGCGGCGATCTATTGGGGGCAAGACTGGCTCCTGCTGCCCTTGGGTTCATGACCCTGTTCTTTGGCGTGGGGCAGGCGTCCGGTACCTTTGTGGGCGGACGCATTGCCGACTTTACAGGGTCCTATGCGGCTGCCTTCGTCATCGCCGGCGCCGCGGCTCTCATAGGAGTTGTGGCTTCGCTCTTTCTGAGGGCTCCAGAAAAGGCTCTATAGAGGACTGCAAAGGAGGTATATACAGTGAAAATCAAGAGAGTGGGTGTAGTGGGTGCAGGCATAATGGGGGCGGGAATCGTCCAGGTCTGCGCGCAGTCTGGTTATGAGGTCGTGGTCTCTGAGGTCAACGACGAGCTGCTGCAGAAGGGCATGGGCACGGTTGATCACTTTCTCGGAAGGGCGGTACAGAAGGAGAAGATCACGGCTGCACAAAAGGATGAGATCACGGGGCGCATCCAGGGCACGACCGATATCAAGGATTTCAAGGATTGTGACCTGATCGTGGAGGCGATCATCGAGAATCTGGACGTGAAGAAAGAGCTCTTCAAGCAACTGGGCGATATCTGTCCTCCACATGCCCTTCTGACCAGCAATACGTCTTCCATGACCGTTACAGAGATGGCCGCGGCCTCTGGCCGCATGGACAAAGTGGCCGGGCTGCACTTCTTCAACCCTGTGCCCGTGATGCGGCTGGTGGAAATCGTCACCACCATTGTGACCAGCAACGAGACGGTCAAGGCCCTGAGAGAGTTCTCTGAGTCTTTGGGGAAGACGGTGGTCATCGCCAAAGACACACCCGGGTTCATAGTGAACCGGTTGCTGATCCCGTACCTGCTCCATGCCATCCGTCTGCACGAGTCCGGGCTGGCGAGCATCGAGGACATCGACACGGCAATCGAGCTGGGCCTGAACCACCCGATGGGACCTTTCCGCCTGCTGGATATCCTGGGCAATGATACGACTCTGTTCATCGCCGAGAACATGTTCAACGAGTTCAAGGATGACATGTATGCGGCTCCTGTGTTGCTCAAGCGCATGGTTACAGCCGGCATTCTGGGCCGCAAGTCGGGGAAGGGCTTCTACGGGGAGGGCAAGTAGTAACAGAGCGTTGGCCCTTCCATGGCGGGCCAGTGGCGCCTGGTAGTCCTTGCCTCGGAGAGGGTGCTGTGTGATGATGCCGCCAGTGGAGGCATGGCCTGTTGGCGATTGCTGCGTGTATTTGTGAGAGGAGGTGTAGTCTATGACCTACAAACACTTGTTGATCGATCGTGAGGAGAACGTTGCGGTGCTGACCATCAATCGGCCTGAGAAGTACAACGCTCTCAACGATGAGGTGGTGGCCGAAATCAGCTCTGCGATGGACGAGCTGGCAGCAGACGACGGGGTGCGTGCCATTGTCATCACCGGTGCAGGGGATAAGGCCTTCATATCCGGAGCGGACGTAGGCATGTTGCAGGATCTGAAGACGTCCAGAGATGCCGTCGCCAACTCCCGGCGGGGGCAAGCGATGACGCTGAAGGTGGAGAACCTGCCCAAGCCGGTCATCGCGGCCATCAACGGCTACGCGCTGGGCGGAGGGCTGGAGCTGGCCATGGCTTGTGACATCCGCCTGGCTTCCGACACGGCCAGGCTGGGGCAGCCGGAGGTCGGCCTGGGCATTAGCCCTGGCTACGGTGGCACCCAACGCCTGCCGCGCCTAGTTGGCAAGGGCATGGCGAAACTGCTCATTTTCACCGGGGACATGATTGACGCTCAGGAAGCGTTGCGCATCGGCTTGGTGCAGAGAGTCGTCCCGCAGGGAGAGCTGTTAGCAGAGGCCAAGGCCCTGGCCGGGAAGCTGGCCACGAAGCCCCCACTGACTTTGGCAGCGTGCAAGGAAGCCATAAACCTGGGTCTGGAGGTGGATCTGGAGAGGGGGCTTTCCATCGAGTCCCTGGAGTTCGGCATACTGCGCTCGACCGAGGACTATCGGGAGGGAACGTCCGCCTTCCTGGAGAAGAGAAAGCCGGTCTTCAAGGGCAAGTAGCGCATGAATGACGACACCAGCTTGACACGCGTTGTGGAGATGCGCTATAATGCACATGTGGCGTCCAATGGGCGCCATATGTCTCTGCCGACATACTTTAGCCCGGAGACTATGCGGATGGCGTATCCCACCGGCGCTACTACGTGACCCTCAAGAGCCCCATTCTCGGGGCAAAGAAAACACAGAGAGATTGCAAAGGAGATGAGTAGATGGCACTAGAATGGCTACCGAGAGACCATGAGATCAAGGACCACGAACTCTGGGGGAATGAGCATTTCGGCACGATGGATGATGCCCCATGCGTGGTCTACGAGAAGAAGCCGATCGTTGACCCGAAGGGGAATCCTGTCGAGGGGCTGTACAGCGCCTGGGTCTGGCTGAACAACCCGCGGCAGTACAACTCCTATACCACCGAGATGGTTAAGGGGGTGATCGCCGGCATGACCAACGCGGCCGCTGACAGGAGCGTGGTGGCGGTGGTCTTCACCGGGGTTGGCGACAGGGCCTGGTGCACAGGTGGCAATACCAAGGAGTACGCCGAGTACTACAGCGGGAGGCCCACCGAGTACGCCCTGTACATGGATCTGTTCAACGGCATGGTGGACAGCATCCTGGACTGCAAGAAGCCGGTCATCTGCCGAGCCAACGGGATGAGAGTGGCCGGAGGTCAGGAGATAGGTGGGGCGTGCGACTTGTTGATTTCGTCTGACACAGCGATCTACGGTCAGGCTGGTCCGAGACATGGTTCCGCTCCGGTGGGTGGCTCTTCCGACTTCCTGCCGTGGGCCCTGAACATGGAAGATGCCATGTGGAACTGCATCTCCTGTGAGATGTGGAGCGCCTACAAGATGTTCCGCAAGGGATACATCAGCAAGGTGGTCCGGGTGCTGAAGGACGAGAAGGGCAACTGGGTCAGGAACCCGCTGGTCATCACTGAGGATTACGTGCGCGATGGTGAGATCGTCTACGGCGAGTCCAAGAGTGGCGATGAGCTGAAGCAGGCACGGGAGTTTGCGTTCAACACGCCTGCCGACTTCGAACTGCTCGACGCGGAGGTCGACAAGATGCTGTGGACTTTCACCAATCTGTTCCCCAACTGCCTCCAGATGTCCATCGATTCCATTAGGGCCAAGAAGAAGTTCTTCTGGGATCAAGGCAAGTTGTACTACCGCCACTGGCTGGCGGCCAATATGTCCAGCGAGGCCTTCTTGGGCTTCCACGCCTTCAACACCAAGAAGATCACCGGCAAGGACACCATTGACTTCATCAAGTACCGTCAGCTACTCAATGAAGCTCGGCTCGTGGATGATGAGTTCATGGCCGAAGTGTTGGGTAAGCCTCAAGAGCAGTAGGTTAGCGAACCGAGGTCCCTGGCACATGCCGTTGCGGACCTCTCTGCGCGGCAGGGCTGCTCTGGGCTAATACGGTCGATATCCTGGGTAGTTCACACCCGCACCTAGAGGTGTGAACTACCCCCTCTTTGGGTGGGTCATCATTATCCTGGAATGCGCCACAACCCATCATCGTGTCCCTGCGACCGGTCCAGTTCCGGCAAGGCTGGGACAGATAGCGCGAGGGCGCCCTCTGGAAGAATGGGTTCTCGTCATGCGTCTGGCCGGAGGGCGACCCTGTTAGTTCTCTACACCGCGCTACTTGGCAAAAGACACTTGCGGTGCTATAATGGCGGTATGGTGAGGACGGAGTGCGAGTACTGAATCTTAGCAAGGGAGGGACGAGATGGCGGTCTGGTTGAACGTTGGCGAGATCATGAGGGTCAATGCCGTCAAGTTCGGCGACAAGATGGCCGTGAAGGGCCTGGCGGTGAAGGATGGTTTCAATGAACTGTCCTTCAAAGAGTATAACGAAAAGGGCTGTCGCTTGGCCAACGCCTGGCTGGACATGGGACTCAAGAAGGGCGACAGGATCTCCGTGTTGCTCTTCAACGTCATGGAGTACATGGACATCTACCTCGCGGCCGCCAAGGCTGGCATGGTCGTGGTCCCCATCAACTTCAGGTGGGTGGGTTCGGAGATCGAGTATGTGGTGAACAACTCCGAGTCCAAGGCCTTCATCTGTAGCGAGGAGTTTGTGAAGGACGTTGATGCCATCAAAGACGCCTTCGAGCAGGTAGGCTCTGGCCGGTTTGTCTATGTTGGCGACGAGGCCAAGACTCCGAAGGGCTATCTGAACTACGAGAAGATCATAGCGGAGGCCTCTCCCGAGGAACCTGATATCAAGGTGGACCCCGAGGACACCTGGATCCATCTATACACCTCCGGAACGACCGGGAAACCCAAGGGGGTGATCAGGTCCCACGAATCGTACACCGCATTCTACTTCATCAATGAGATCGATTTCGGGTACCGTCCCGATGACATCGGGATGATCGTCATGCCCCTGTGCCACGTGAACTCAACCTTCTATTCCTTCGTGTTCTCGTACATCGGCGGGGGGGTATATATCCATCGGGCCAGGCACTACGATCCAGAGGAGCTGTTGCAGATCATAGAGAGGGAGAAGGTCACTTTCACCTCCCTGGTTCCGACGCACTACATCATGATGCTGAACCTGCCTGAGGAAGCGCGGACCAAGTACGACCTGTCTTCTGTTCGGCAGTTGTTGATCTCCTCTGCGCCAGCTCGCAAGGAGACCAAGGTGGGCATCGTGGAGATGTTCCCCAATGCCGAGTTGTTGGAAGCCTATGGGTCGACTGAGGCTGGGTTGGTGACCCTCCTCAAGCCCCACGAGCAGCTGACGAAGCTGGGATCGATCGGCACCGAATGCGCCGGGACGGACTTGATCAAGCTTCTGGACGATGATGGCAACCCCGTACCCCGGGGCGAAGTTGGCGAACTGTACTCCCGCGGGCCGATGATGTTCGATGAGTACTGGAAGATGCCCGAGAAGACGGCGAGTTCGTTCCGAGGAGAGTACTTCAGCGCCGGCGACATGGCCAAGCAGGACGAGGATGGCTACTACTACATCGTCGACCGCAAGGACAACATGATCATCACGGGCGGTGAGAAGGTCTATCCCTCGGACGTGGAGTCGGTGTTGGCCTCCCATGGCGGCGTGCTGGACGTGGCCGTGATCGGCGTACCCGATGAGAAGTGGGGCGAGTCGGTCAAAGCGGTGGTCATCCCCAAGGACCCCAAGGACCCGCCGGGTGCCGAAGAGATCATGGAGTTCACCCGCGGGAAGCTCGCCGGCTACAGGCGGCCCAAAAGCGTGGACTTCATCAAACCGGAGGAGATGCCACGGACGGCAACGGGCAAGATCATCCACCGCATCCTGAGGGAGCGATACCTAGAGCAAGAATAGCCGCCGGCTGGTAGGCGTTTGCGGCAAGCTGTGCATCTGCCTACAATAGCGTTCCTGTCGCTGGCATAGGGGCCGCAGGCTCACAAGGCAGGCCGTTACTGGCTTCGTTCGTAGCTTGAGAGGAACGTGAGCTCTCGCATATCATACGACCTCAGCGGCGCCGTAGCCATCATAACTGGTGCTGGCCGAGGCATCGGCAAGGCCATCGCTCTCTCCCTAGCGGCAGCCCAAGCCTCTGTGGTGGTCGCAAGCCGCAATGGTCCGGATTTGGACGCGGTTACCGCGGAAATCCGCGAGGCTGGAGGCAAGGCCGTGCCGGTGGTCGCCGACTTGACCTCTAGTGAGCAAATCGAGCACTTGGTCGAGGTCACCGTTGGTGAATGCGGCAGAATCGACATCCTTGTGAACAATGCCTCCACGAGCCACATGGCGCCGTTGTTGGAATTCAGTCAGAAAGGTTGGGACAGGATATTCGACACTAACTGCAGGGGAGCATTTCTACTGAGTCGTGCTGCTGCGCGGAAGATGATCGATCAAGGGGGAGGAAAGATCATCAACGTTACCACAGTAGGAGCAGAACGAGGAAGTATGGGCATGGCCGCCTACAATGCGAGCAAAGCTGCGTTGAAGATGCTCACCATGTGCATGGCCGTGGAGTGGGCCCCCTACGGTATCAACGTCAACGCGGTGGGACCTGGCCTGACGAGAACTGAGTTCAGCAGGCCGATATGGGACCATGCTGAGCGTGCGAGTAGATACTTGAGAGCCGTCCCCAAAGGTCGGGTAGCTGAGCCCGAGGAGATCGTGGGGGCGGTTCTTTTCTTGGCCTCGGATGCATCGAACTTCATCACCGGCCAGTCCATATACGTGGACGGCGGGTTTCTTGCCTCGTGACCTTTTCCTAAGAGTGAAGGAGGAAAGTCCATGGACTACGTCAAGGAACTGCAGGAGATCGTCGGCGAAGAGAGCGTCCGAGCGGACGAGGTCGAACTGACGGCCTACTCTCGCGACATGTCAGTTCATGTCGGCATTCCAGATGTGATCGTCTTTGCTAACTCAACTGATCAGGTGTCGAAGATCATGGCCTTGGCCAATGAGCAGAGAATACCGGTGATCCCGCGAGGCTCGGGTACCAGCGTGACGGGCGCCGTCCTTGCTCCCACGGGAGGTATCGTCCTCGATCTCTCCAAGATGAACAAGATCAGGGAGATCAACAGGGATGATGGCTACGTGGTGGCGGAACCGGGGGTTATCCTTGCCCAGTTGAACGCGGCGCTGGCACCTACCCATTTCTATCCCCCAGACCCGAGCAGTGGGGTCTTGGCTTCCATCGGCGGGACGGTGGCCACCAACGCCAGCGGTGAGCGAGCCGCAAAGTATGGGGGAACCAAGGACTGGATCCTGGGGCTGGAGGTGGTGCTGGCCGATGGCCGCGTCGTCAACACAGGCACGACGGTCCCCAAGAGCTCCTCAGGTTTTGACTTGACGCACGTCTTCGTTGGCTCAGAGGGGACGCTGGGCGTGGTGACAGAGGTCACGGCCAAGATTCTCCCCATGCCCGAGTACGTGGCTTTCACCACCATCAGTTTCAAAGAACTTGAGGACGCAGGCGCTGCAGTTACCGACATACTGACCCAGGGCATCCCCCTTTCCAAGGGCGAGGTCCTGGACAACGTTTCCCTAGATGTGGTCAAGGAGGTCATGGGGCTGGACATCCCCGACGAGGTGGGGTGCATGCTCTTCATCCAGGTCGACGGCCAGACAGACCTCGTCAAGCAGCAAATGAAGCAGATCGGCGAGATCGCAGACCACCATGGTCAGATCGGCATGCAGTGGACGGATGATGCTGCGGAGATGGCCAAGATCTGGGCGGCTCGCTCAGGTTTGGTGGCAGCCTTGTCCAAGGTTGTCCGGGGTGAGCGCCTAATACCACTGGTTGAGGACTTTGGAGTGCCTGTTAGCAAGATCCCTGCCGTGATCAAGGGGATCCAGGAGATAGGGGAGGAGCACGGGTTCCGAATCGCCAGTTTTGGACACGTGGGGGACGGGAATATCCATGCCGTACTTCTGCTGGATGCCCGGAAGCCCGAGCACTGGGAAAAGGGCAAACAGATCGCCCAGAATTTCATCGCCCTGACCCTGGAACTAGGCGGCACGCTGACCGCGGAACACGGAACCGGGATGGCGAAATCGCCCTTCATGGTGGAGGAACTGGGAGTCGGCCAGGATGTGATGAGGGACATCAAGAAGGCTTTGGATCCCAACGCCATCCTGAATCCTGGCAAGATGGGCCTGGATGATCTGGTCGGCGACATCTACGATCACTTTGCCTTCACGGAGCTCCTGGAGAAGCCTGAGCAGGTGGAGAGTTATGGTAAGCCCACCGATGACGAGATCCTAGCTTGTATCCAGTGTGGGTTCTGCCGTTTGGGCTGCCCCATCTTTGCCGAGACCGCTCTGGAGTCGCGGAACGCCAGAGGACATGTGATACTGGCTTACAATCTGATGACAGGCCTGATCGAGCCGTCGCAGGAGTTGGCCGCCAGCTTCTACGAGTGCACCACTTGCCTGAACTGCAAGGCCACGTGTCCGGCGGGCGTAGAGGTGGTTGAGATAGTCGGCGCTGCTCGCCAGCGGCTTGTAGAGGCCGGGTATCTCCCGGATGTCTTTGTGCCCATGGTGGAGAGCGTAGAAAGAGAGGGCAACCCCTTCGGCGAGGCTGCGGAGAAGCGGACGGAGACCTATCCCTCCGACTACATGGAGAGGATCGCCCCGCTCGAAGAGGCGGATGTGCTCCTCTATCTCGGCTGCACCGGTTCCTATCAGGATCTGTATATCGTGCCCTCGATGATGCAGCTGATGGACAGCCAGGGCGTTAAGTACGCCGTGCTGGGAGAAGAGGAGAACTGCTGCGGTTACGTGGCTTACCTCGTCGGTGATGAGGACACCTTCGAGGGATGCATGAACAAGAACGTGGAGACCTTCTCGAAGTTGAACCCCAAGATGATAGTCACGACATGCGCTGGCTGCCACAGAACCCTGCGCGACCTGTATCGTGAACGGGCTGGGTTCGATGTGGAGGTTCTGCACGCTGTCGAGTACATGGAGAGACTGGTATCCGAAGGGAAGCTGAAGTTCAAGGGGGAGTTCCCGGCGAAGGTCATCTATCACGATCCTTGCGACATCGGCAGGCACATGAACATATACGAGGCACCTAGGAATGTGCTCAAGGCCATCCCTGGAGTGGAGCTGATGGAGTTCAATTTGAACCGTGCTTTGGCCAAGTGCTGCGGGGGCGGTGGAGGACTCAAGGGCTTCGATGGTGATCTGAGCTCCGCGCTGGCCGACAAGCGGGTGGCGGAGGCCATGGACCTGGGCGCTGAGATCATCGTCTCTGCGTGCCCGACGTGCAAGAGCAATCTGAAGCTGGCGGCTGCCAAGCTCCAGCGAGAGCGCAAACAGCGGATGAGGGTTATGGACATCACGGAGGTGGTGGCTGAGGCGTTGTGACGCCCGTAGCGAGAGGATACGATGTCTGAGAAGAAGTTGCTGCGCAAGCGTATAGAGGCGTCGAAACAGCTCAACGATCTGATGCGGGACTATTTCTACAGGATGGACCGTGTCTCGAAAGGCGAGGAGGAGGGGAAGATCGCGTGGTGTACCAGCGTGGGTCCCGCGGAGCTGCTGAGCGCATTCGGATTCCAGATACACTACCCCGAGAACCATGGAGCGATGCTGGGCTCCACCCGGCTGGCCATGGAGTACATACCGGTGGCCAACGCCATGGGCTACTCGCCCGAGATTTGCTCCTACCTTACCAGCGACGTGGGCAGCTATCTCAAAGGAGAGACGCCTCTCTCCAAGGCCTATCCGGGCATCGAGAGCGTGCCCAGGCCCGACGTACTGGCCTACAACACCAACCAGTGCCGAGATGTTAGGGAGTGGTTAGAGTACTATGCAAAGGAGTTCGATGTGCCGGTGGTTGGTATCAACCCTCCACACGGCATGGCGGAGGTCTTGCCTGGCCACATCGACGACGTAGTACAGCAGTTGAAGGATCTAATCCCCACGTTGGAGAAGGCGAGCGGTGAGACGTTCGACATAGACAGGTTCAGGGAGAGCATGCGTCTCTCGCGGGAGTGTAGCGAGCTTTGGGGAGACGTGCTCGGCCTGGCGCAGAATGTGCCGTCCCCTTGGACCTTCTTCGACGGCTGCATTCACATGGGGCCGGCCGTCTGTCTGCGAGCCACCCAGGAGCCAATAGACTACTATCGAGCGCTCAAGGAAGAGCTGGAGCAAAGGGTCGCAGATGGAGTAGCCGCTGTCGAGGGTGAGCATCTCCGCATCTACTGGGAGGGGATGCCCATCTGGGGCAAGCTGCGGGCCTTGTCGGAGCAGTTCTCTGAACTGAACGCCTGCGTGGTCGTGTCAACCTACTGCAATAGCTGGATCTTCAGCGCTTTCGATGAGACGAGGCCCTTCGAGAGCATGGCACAGGCCTACACCGAGCTTTTCATCAATCGCAGTGAGCCACACAAACAAACCCACATGGAGCGGATGGTCAGGGAATACAAGGTTGACGGGATAGTATTCCACGATGCCAAGACCTGCCCCAACAACTCCAATTCCAGGTATGGCATGCCTCAGAGGTTGGAGGAGGAACTGGGGATTCCCACACTCGTCATCGATGCAGACCTCAACGACCTGCGGATGTACTCTGAAGAAACCACCAGGACCAATATCGAGGCCTTCATCGAACAGTTGGAAGAGAACAAGTAGATCCTGTGCAAGGAGAGCTAGGCTGAACGCGAGGTACTTCGGCGGCCTCGATTGCGGAACTACTACGACCAAGGCCGTAATCATAGATGAGGCGCGGTCCATCCTGGGCAGTCACGTGCGCCGGTCGGGCGCCAATCTTCTGGGGTCCGCCGAGACGGCACTGATGGAGGCACTGAAGCTTGCCGGGCTACAGAGGGAGGACGTGGGATCGGTGGTGGCCACCGGTTTTGGCCGGCGTAGCGTATCCTTCGCGGGGTCGATCAAGACCGAGATCAGTTGCCATTCCACGGGTTGCCATTACTACTACCCCGAGGAGATCACCGTGATAGACATCGGTGGTCAGGACAACAAGGTGGTGAAGTTGAATGCCTCGGGCCGAAAGACCAGCTTCAAGATGAACCGCAAGTGCGCGGCCGGCACCGGGGCTTTCCTGGAAGAGATGGCTTACAAGCTGGACGTCCCCATGAGCGAGCTGGAGGGTCTGGCAAGGAAGTCAGCCACAGGGACGGAGTTGGGCAGCTTCTGCACGGTGTTCACGGCCACCGAAGTCCTTGATAGGATCAGGGGTGGAGAGCAGCTGGAGGATATCATCAGAGGCCTGTTCAATTCCGTGGCCAAGCGCATCTTGGAGATGGATAGGCTGACGGGTCGAGTGATCATCAGTGGGGGGGTAGTGGCCCACAACCCCATTGTGGCCGAGATCATCAGCGAGCGGGCCGGTGTGAACGTGGAGATCGCGCCGCATCCTCAGGAGATGGGAGCTTTTGGAGCGGCGCTGTACGCGGCGGAATCGCAAACAATTCAACATCAAGAAGACAACCAATTATCAGTAGCTAGGAGGTAAGGAGCGAATGACGACAGTGCCGGACAAGATTCAGACCTGGCAAATGGTGCAGCCCACCGTGAAGGACAGAGAGACAGGGGAGATCACGCCTGGCAAACTGGAGAGGACGAGTATCCCGGTTCCCGAGTTGCAGCCAGGCGAGGTGTTGGTAGAGATCGCCGGGTGTGGCGTATGTCACACCGACCTGGGCTATTTCTACGACGGCGTCCCCACGGTCACCAAGGCGCCGCTGACGTTGGGCCACGAGATCAGCGGCGTGGTAGTGGCTGGCGAGAAGGATTGGATTGGCAAGGAGGTGATCATTCCTGCTGTCATGCCCTGCCGGAGCTGCCCGATCTGCGACATGGACCGCGGCAATAGGTGTCTGGCGCAGAAGATGCCGGGCAATAGCCTGGATATCTACGGTGGCTTCTCGAGCCACATCCCGGTCCCGGCTGAGGATCTGTGCCTGGTCGAAGACCGGAAGGGTATGCCGCTGGAGTGGCTGGCTGTGGTCGCAGACGCGGTGACGAGCCCTTATCAGGCTGCGGTTCGTGCGGATGTGCAGGAAGGTGACAGGTGCATTGTCCTGGGAGTGACTGGCGGCCTCGGTGTGTTCATGTCGCAAGTCCTGAAGGCGATGGGAGCAGAGGTCGTTGTCGGCATCGCCCGTCATCCCGACAAGCTGGAGAGGGCGCTGGAGTTCGGGACAGACTACGTGATCAACTCTACCGACAAGAGCCCCAAAGACATCCGCAATGAGTTCCGTGGCCTCTGCAAGGAGAACGGGCTGCCCTCCAACTGGGGTTGGAAGATTTTCGAGCTGACTGGAGCCAAGCCCGCCCAGGATATCGCTCTTGCACTTCTCGGCTTCGTCGGCAAGCTGGTGTGGGTGGGATTCTCGATCAACAAGAACGAGTACTCGCTGTCCCGTCTGATGGCCTTTGATGCCGAGATCATCGGCTCCTGGGGATGCCTGCCGGAGTACTACCCCACGGTCCTGGAGATGGTACTGGATGGCCGGGTGCAGCTGGAACCTTTCGTCGAGACTCGCCCCATGAGCCAGATTGAAGCCGTGTTCGAGGAGGCTCACAGCACGACTCTGATGCGGAGGATCGTTCTGACACCGGACTTCTAGAGCGGCGCTCTGCAAAGCGAGGAGCACTTGAAAAAGGGTAGGGCGTGGTGTATAATCCGCCCGCAATCCCTGCGGACGATACCGTAACTGGTAGGAATGTGGGGCAAGTTTCAAGACTAGCTGGTTGCTAAGTCCGTTGTGGGAGGCGTCATTGTATGGAAAGGAGGTGGCGGAGCGGGAAGCAGACAACACTGGCAAGAATTGGGTAGGTCGAATTGTCGTGCTGATCACAAAGGAGGGAAAGAAGTGAAGAAGATCGCCTTTGCCGCACTGACCATGATCGCCCTGTTGGCGCTGATCGTCTCGGGTTGCGGGGCGCCTGCGCCGCCTCCGGAGCCGACCACGCCTCCACCTCCCCCGGAGGACACGCCGGTTCCCGAGCCCACGGAGCCGCCGCCACCGGTGGAGGGAACACCGTACAAGCTGGGCTTCTGTGCTGCTGCGACGGGTGGTGGGTCCAGTCTGGGTATGCCCGAGCGCAACACCGCAGAGATGATCAAGGCGCAGTTGGAAGAGGCCGGTGGTGTCGTTGGCCCTGACGGCCTTCCCCACGCCGTAGAGATGATCATCTACGACACCGAGAGCACGCCGGACGTTGCATCCAGCGTGGTCACCCGGTTGATCGAGGAAGATGAGGTGGATGCCATCGTTTGTGGCACCCTGAGCGGCAACAGCCTAGCCATAGTGCCGCTGATAGAGGAGGCCGAGGTTCCGCTTGTGTCCATGGCTTCGGCCCGCTCCATCATCATGAACCCCGAGACCGGCGAGACCTACGAGTGGGCCTTCAAGACACCGCAGGAGAACTTCCACTCCGGCATCTGGCAGGCTGAGTATGCGGAGGCCATGGGCTGGACGACGGTGTGCGACCTGTACGAGAACACCGGCTACGGCCAGGACTGCCTCGCTCAGACGACTGCCGCCATGGAGGAGAAGGGCATCGAAGTGGTGTACACTGACAGCTTCGAGCGGACGGACACCGAGTTCCCGCAAATGGCTGGCGTCACAGGAGCCGGCTGCGATGCCTTGATCGTGGGGAGCATTCCCCCTGGAGCTTCCATGGCGACGGTGGCCTCTCGAGAGGTTGCGCCGGACTTGCCGGTGGTCCAGGGACACGGCGTCTGCAACTTCACCTACATCGAGCTGGCTGGCGACGCCGCTGAGGGTGTGGTGTTCCCGTGCGGCAAGCTGATGTTCGCCGACCTGCTGGCTGACGACGACCCGCAGAAGGAGTTCTTGCTCCAGTACATCGCGGACTACACCGAGTTCACCAACGGTGAGCCCATCGACACCTTCGGTGGCCACGCGATGGACGCTCTGACCTGGGTTGTCGAGGCCATGGGGAGCCTGGAGGAAGGGCTCACCCTGGAGGAGAGAAGGGCTGCCGTCCGGGATTACATCGAGACCGAGATCACGGATTGGCCCGGGACTGGCGGCGTGTTCAACATCACTCCGAACGATCACTTGGGGCTGCCGTATACGGCTCTAGGGTTCGTGAAAGTGGAGGGTGGTACCTGGGAGTACTTCCCGCCCGAGGAGTGGTAGGAACGTTCTTCAGGATGGGGGCCTGGGGCGTGTGCCCCGGCCCCCATCTTTTCCTGGGCAAGCTGGAATCGAGGAAACACCATGCAGCGACTCTCCCGTAGCAGGTCAGCAAGAATCGCTTCTACAGTGGCTGCCATGCTGGTGCTGGTGGCCATTATTCTGTACCTGGGTCACGCAAAGGGCTTCGGGCCCGTCCAGTACGTGCAACTGATACTGGATGGGATCCGCGGCGGGAGCATCTACGCCCTCATCGCACTTGGTTTTGTGGTTGTCTTCAACGTGACGGGAATCATCAATTTCGCTCAGGGCGGCTTTGTCATGTCCGGGGCCATGCTGGCGGTGTCGTTCAACCAGCTCGCCCTGCCCATAGACCCCAGGATGAAGCTAGCTCTGGCGGTGATCTTCGGAGTTGTCGTTACGACCATTGTGGGGGCTCTGGTGGAGAGATTGAGCATCTTCCCAGCTCGGCACAGTCCCATTCTCACCCTGATCATCATCACCGTTGGAGTCTTCATCTTCATGCAGGGTATCGCTCTGCTGATCTGGGGTGCTGATCCCTACTATCTACCTGCCTTCACGACTCTGGCTCTGGAAGACCACATTATCCGTATTGGCGGTGTGATGATCAAAGCCCAGAGCATCTGGATCTGGGCCACCGTTGCTGTGGTGCTGGTGGCGCTTGCCTTCTTCTTCGAACGCACGCTTCTGGGGAAGGCGCTACGGGCCTGTTCGATCAACCGCAGGGCTGCCGAACTGATGGGCATCAATCCCAGCCGCATGTCCTTGATGGCCTTCGCTATGGCTGCTGCCCTGGGTGCCATAGGAGGCATCGTCCTCGCCCCCGCTACGCGACCGATGTATGACATGGGTCTCAGGCTGGGCCTGAAGGGCTTCGTTGCGGCCATCATGGGGGGCATGATCAGTTCTCCGGGTGCCGTTGTGGGCGGAGTCCTGCTGGGAGTGTTGGAGAACGTCGGAGCTGGTGTGACCAAGGCTGGCTTCAAGGACATCTTCGCCTTCATCATCCTGATCCTGATTCTCCTTTTCAGGCCGAAGGGCATCATAGGCGGAGGAGAGCGGGGCGTCGAGGAGTAGCGGGAGGTAGATGGGGATGCAGAAGGACGGCTGGAGACGCCACCAGGTCAGCATCGGCATAGGGGTGTTCGCCATCATAATCATCATGCTAGGCTGGATCGAGACTGTGCAACCGGGGGGTTTCAAGTTCGCGGACATCACCGGGGGCATAGTCACTTTTGACACCTTGGTCCGCGTGGGCATCCTGACCATTGTCGTGGTAGGGCTCAACCTGTTGATGGGTCATGCGGGACAGATCTCTTTGGGTCAAGCTGGCTTCTACGCCATAGGTGCGTATGTCTCGGCGATCATGACCACCAGGGCGGTGAATCGAGGCATCAACGTTTTCTTTCCGGGCGCGGTTCCCCAGGATTGGTGGTGGTGGCCCTGGCTGATGATTCTGGCTGGAATGGTGATCACGGGGACCATCGCCTATCTCATCGGCAAGCCTATCCTAAGGCTCAAGGGACACTATTTGGCCATGGGCACCCTGGGCGTAGGCCTCATCATCTATATTCTCTTCAGGGAAGGCAGCACATTCACGGGCGCTTTCGACGGCATCGCCAGTGTTCCTCGTTTGGCCATCGGCAGCTTCGAGATCTGGCCCAGGGAGAGGTACTATTTCCTAGTTTGGGCTGTGGCCTTGACTGTGATGTGGCTCTCACTGAATCTCGTGAACTCGCGAGTGGGCCGTGCCTTGCGCGCCATCGAAGGGAGCGAGTTGGCGGCCCAAACCATGGGCGTGGATATCGAGAAGTTCAAACTGCAGGTGTTCGTCCTGAGCACAGTCTTCGCCAGCATCGCTGGGAGCCTGTACGCTCACTATCAGACACTGGTCAACCCGGCGCCTTTCGGGTTCGTAGGATCTCTCGACCTGGTCATCATGGCCGCGTTGGGAGGGTTGGCCAGCATCTGGGGAGCTCCCTTTGGGGTTGCGATCATCTTCGTGATCAAGGAAGTACTGCGCACGAGACTCCACGATTTTCTGCACGGCGCGGGCGGCGAACACGAGATCATCGTTTTTGGAGCCCTGCTGGTGTTGATCATGATCTTCATGCCCAAAGGCCTGAGCTATGGTGTGACAAGGGCGGTTGCCTGGTTTGGGGAGCAATGGCTTGCCCGTCGAGGAGACGGAGAAGACATCGAATCTCAAGTTGGGCAAGTAGCCTGATGGAAGTTCGATTCTTGCGCAGGCGCTGGTGAGGTTCGCCTTCACCGACGAGGTGTGTCACGGGGGGAGAGGTGGCTGAGAACGCGATTCTGGCAGTGGGGGGACTGAGAAAGGAGTTCGGCGGTTTGCTGGCCGTGGACGACGTCTCTTTCGATGTCAAGGATGGCGAGATATTCTCCATCATTGGCCCAAACGGGGCGGGAAAGACCACTATCTTCAATCTCGTCTCTGGTGTTCTGCCTTCGACGAGCGGCGAGATCAGCTTCGAGGGCAGGGAGATCAACGGCCTGAAACCCCACGTGATTGCGGGCCTGGGTTTGTCCCGAACGTTCCAGAACCTGCAGGTCTTCAACAACATGAGCGTGCTGGAGAACGTGATGGTAGGTCGGCACCTCCAGAGCAGGTACGGGATGATCAGCGCGAGCCTGCGGTTGCCGGGAGGACAGCGAGAAGACAGGGAGATTGCAGGCGCGGCCATGGAGTACTTGGCTTTCGTGGGTCTGGACTCTGAGGCTGCCATGGGTGCCTCGAGCCTGCCCTTCGGCAGGCAGCGCATGCTGGAGATCGCCCGCGCCATGGCCACGGAGCCGAAGCTGCTGATGCTGGATGAACCGGGAGCTGGCCTAAACAGGCCTGAGAAGGAGGCTCTGGAGGATCTGGTGCGCCGGATTCGCGACCGCGGCATCACGGTTGTCCTTGTCGAACATGACATGGCCTTTGTGATGGGCATCGCTGAGCGCATAATCGTGCTTGACTATGGTGAGAAGATAGCCGAGGGCACTCCGGACGAGGTGCAGCAGGACCCCAAAGTCATCGCCGCCTATCTCGGCGATGAGGTGACGCACCTGCTCTGAGTGGCTTTCAGTGATCGGGCGCCGCGGCCCGTAGTCAGGGCTGCGCTAGACATTGGAGAGGTAGGGGATGCTGCTGGAGATCAGGGACATCAACACCTACTACGGGAACATCCATGCCTTGAAGGGTGTCTCGCTTCATGTCGACCAGGGGGAGATCGTGGCGGTCATCGGAGGGAACGGTGCCGGGAAGACGACTCTTCTCAACACCATCTCTGGCGTTATGCATTCCAGAACGGGGGAGATTCTGTTCAAAGATCAGCCGATTAGCAGGCTGTCTCCTGACAAGGTGGTTCGCGTAGGAATCAGCCAGGTGCCTGAGAGGCGGCAGGTGTTCTCCACCCTGAACGTACTGGACAACTTGTTGTTGGGCGCATATCTCCGCCACGGCAGCGTTGGCAAAGATCAAATCCGGAGGGATCTCGATTTCGTGTTCGAGATCTTCCCCATTCTGAAAGGGCGACAGAAGCAGATGGGGGGCACACTTTCCGGAGGAGAGCAGCAGATGCTGGCCGTGGGTAGAGGACTAATGGCCAAGCCAGAACTCCTGCTGCTAGATGAGCCTTCGCTGGGACTGGCCCCGTTGCTGGTCCGGGAGATATTCAGGGTTGCTGGCGAACTGCGGGAGCACGGAACCACAATCCTGTTGGTGGAGCAGAACGCGAGAGCTGCACTGCATCTGGCTGACCGGGGCTATGTGATGGAGACGGGCGAGGTTGTCCTGGAGGGGCGGTCAGAGGAACTGCTGGGCGACGAGCGCGTGCAGGAGGCGTATCTGGGGGCCGTGGGATCTTGAGGGGCCTGGAGACAACCCCTTCGAGGTGTTGTGTGATGCTGGTTGTTCGGAACGTGCCGCCAATGGCTTGGCGGCACGTGTGAGAGCTGTAGTAGGGAATGGAGGTTTCCGATGAAAGTCCTGCTATCGGGGAATGAGGCCGTCGCTCGCGGGGCTTACGAGAGCGGCGTCGTATTCGCCAGCGCCTATCCAGGCACTCCGAGTACCGAGATTCTGGAAAACATCGTGCAGTACGAGGAGATATACGCGGAGTGGTCACCCAACGAGAAGGTCGCCCTGGACGCGGCGATCGGAGCCGCCTATGCGGGCAAGCGAGCCTTGGCAGCCATGAAGATGGTGGGTCTGAATGTAGCTGCAGAGGGGCTTTTCTATTCCTCACACACGGGTTTCGACGGAGCCTTGGTCATAGTCAACGCGGATGATCCTGGGATGCACAGTTCTCAGAATGAACAGGACAACCGGCACTATGCCAAGTTCGCCAAGGTGCCCATGCTTGAGCCCACCGATAGCCAGGAGGCCAAGGACTTCGTAGGTTTGGCCTTGGACATCAGCGAGGAGTTCGATACACCGGTTCTGCTGCGTCTGAGCACTCGCATTTGCCACTCCAGCGCGCTAGTGGAGCTGGGCGAGCGGAAGGCAAAGAAGGATGAGCCGAAACCGTTCGCGCGGAACCCTGCAAAGTATTGCATGATCCCCGGCTTCGCGCGACGGCGCCATCCGGTCATGGAACAACGCTTGAAGGATCTGGCAGAGTATGCAGAGACTTTTCCGTACAACAAGGTCGAATGGGGGGATCGATCTCTGGGAGTGGTGGCCAACGGCGTGGCCTACCAATACGCGCGAGAGGTGTTCCCTGAGGCCTCCTTCCTCAGGTTAGGCATGAGTTGGCCGTTGCCGGAGAAGCTGATCCGGGACTTCGCCTCGCAGGTGGACAAGGTTGTGGTCGTCGAGGAGTTGGACCCGTTCCTAGAAGAGCACCTGAAGATAATGGGCATCGAGGTGGCCGCTGGTAAGGAGTTCTTCCCTATCCTAGACGAGTTCAATCCGGGAATCGTCCGAGATGCGGCGTTCAAGGCAGGGCTGGTGGATGAAACAGTGGAGGTACAGAAGGTGGAGATGGGCGACCTGCCCCCTCGCCCGCCGGTGCTTTGTGCCGGGTGCCCACACAGGCCGGTCTACTACATGCTCAAGAAGTACGGCCTGGTAGTCGATAGTGACATAGGCTGTTATGCATTGGCTGTCCTGCCCCCCATCGCCACCACGGATACCCTGGGTTGTATGGGGGCCAGCATCGGCGTGGCTCACGGGATCAACAGGGCTGGAGTAGAGGAGAGAGCGGTTGCGACGATCGGAGACTCCACCCTCTGGCACGCCGGAATGCCAGGGCTTCTCAACGTCGTCTACAACCAGAGCAACACCGTGACCATCATCCTGGACAACCTGACCACTGCGATGACGGGGCATCAACCGCATCCAAGCACGGGTCGCACGCTGATGGGTGAGAAGACAGTGAGAGGGGATTTCGAGGCTCTCGCCAAAGCGATGGGCTATGATGAGGTCCGCACGGTCGATCCCCTCAACTTGGAGGAATTGGAGGAAGCCCTGAAGGCTTCCCTGGACTCCAACAAGCCGGCGGTGGTAATCACACGATCACCTTGCATCTTCATGTATGACGAGAGGCCACCCCTCTACTACGTGGATCTGGAGCGCTGCAACGCCTGCGGGCGCTGCTTTGAGATCGGCTGCCCGGCAGTGATCAGGAGTGACGAGATCCACGAGAAGTCAGGCGAGGCCAAGGCCGAGATCAACTCTATCTTGTGCTTCGGGTGCGCGGTCTGTGAGCAGGTCTGTGCCCGCAAAGCTATTCACCTGGTGGAGGAGTAGGAACCGTGAAGACGATGAATTTCGCATTGGTAGGGGTCGGTGGTCAGGGCGTTCTGTTGGCTTCTGACATCTTGTCAGAGCTGGGTGCACACGTCGGCTTTGATGTCAAGAAGTCTGAGGTTCACGGGATGGCCCAGAGAGGCGGGAGCGTCCTCAGTCAGGTGCGCTGGGGTGACAAGGTCTACGCACCTTTGGTAGGGAAGGGTTCAGTGGACTATCTGATCTCGTTCGAACTGCTCGAGGCGCTGCGCTGGCTCGACTTCTTGAAGCCGGATGGGATCGCCGTCGTCAACGAGCAAAGATTGCCTCCTCTGGCCGTGAGTTCCGGGGGGATGGAGTACCCCGGTGAGGAGCGCATTAAGCAGGCCCTCTCTCAGGCCAGCAAGGAGTATCACATCGTCCCGGCGCTGGCGAAGGCCCAAGAGCTAGGCACGGAACGGGCAACGAACGTTGTCCTGTTGGGAGCCCTTTCGAGGCACCTGGACGTGCCAGAGAAGCAGTGGCTTGAGGTCATCGAGAAGCGCGTGCCCAAGAAATATGTGGATCTCAATCGCAAGGCGTTCGCAGCCGGACAGGCCTTGTGAACGTGTTGACGGTCGTCGGTATGGTCGCGCCTGCGCCCACAAAGGCAGGTGCGAGTCAACGCGAAGGGTATCGCGGGCGATTGTAGTTGAAGGGGAGGAACGATGGCGAAGAAGTATCCAGTGTGGAATGAAGAGATAGAAACCATGCCCCGCAACGAACTGCAGAAGCTGCAGTTGAAGCGGATGCAGGAGACGGTGGAGAGAGTCTACAGCAGAGTGCCCTTGTACAAGAAGCTCTTTGATGGCGCAGGGGTGAAACCGGCGGACTTGAAGTCCCTCGACGATCTGGCGAAGTTTCCCTTTACGGTGAAGCAGGATCTGCGGGACAACTACCCCTTCGGACCGTTTGCGGTTCCCTTGAAGGAGGTATCTCAGATCCACGCGACCAGCGGCACCACGGGGAAGATGACCGTCACGGGGTATACCAAGAATGACATGAAAATCTGGGCCGAGGTCATGGCCCGGGTGTACGCCGCAGGCGGAACGAAGAAGGGGGACGTGATCCACAACGCCTATGGCTACGGCCTTTTCACGGGTGGACTCGGCTTCCACATAGGTGCGCACGAGATCGGAGCTACAGTGATCCCCGTATCGGGCGGCCTCACTCAGCGACAGGTGACGATCATGCAGGATTTCGGTTCGACCGTGCTCACCGCTACGCCTTCATACGCCCTGGTATTGGCCGAAGCTGTTGAGGAGGCGGGGCTGGATCCCAAGAAAGACTTGAAGCTTCGCGTCGGTTTCTTCGGTGCCGAGCCCTGGACAGACAAGATGCGGGAGGAGATCGAGAAGAGACTGAGCTTGGAAGCCTATGACATCTTCGGTCTGGCAGAGATCACGGGTCCGGGGGTATCGGTGGAGTGCCCTGCTCACAACGGGCTGCACATCGCAGAAGACCATTTCTATCCCGAGATCATAGACCCAAGTTCGGGAGAACCTCTGCCCTACGACACGCCCGGAGAGCTGGTATTCACGACCCTCACCAGGGAGGCCTTCCCGCTACTGCGGTATCGGACCAGGGACCGGACCGTCTTGCACGCGGAGAAGTGCGACTGTGGTCGCACAGTGGTTCGTATGGGCAAGATCATGGGGCGTACCGATGACATGCTCATCATCCGTGGCGTGAACGTCTTCCCGTCGCAGATAGAGGATGTCCTCCTGAGCTTCGCGGAGCTCTCGCCTCACTACATCATCTACGTCGACCGTCCCAAAGACATGGATGTGTTGACGGTTGAAGTGGAGGCCTCTGAGAAGCTGTTCAACCAGGGCCGGGACACCTTGAAGGACATGGAGGGGAGGGTGAAGAAGGGTCTGGCCGAGGCTCTGTTCGTATCATGCGGGGTGAACATCAAGGAGCCTCTTGGCATCCAGCGCAGCGCTGGCAAGGCTGTGCGAGTGGTAGACCGCAGGGAACTCTGACCCACTCATCCGACAGAACGTTTGTGAAACAGGGTGCAAGCTGCCGACACTTCGGTGGCGGATGTCTTGCACCCCGTTGCGTATCTGTGAGATACTCTGGGGGTCCTGGGACGCAGCAGGCGCTAGGAACTCTTAAGACGGACCAAGGAGATAGATGCTGAAAGGAGCAACAGCACAATGAACTTCTACGGCAAAGACATCGTTATCCTTGACGGAGCGCGCACTCCCCTGTCCCACTACGGTGGGTCGTTGAAGGATGTACACCCGACGGACATGTCGGTCCACGTCGCCAAGGAGGCGATGAAGCGCTCTGGCGTGGAACCGGATTGGATAGACCACGTCGTTTGGGGGAACGCCTCACAGTCCAGCGGCGATGCTCAGTACCTGTCTCGTCACATCGCCCTCAAGGCTGGCCTGCCACTACCTGTGCCAGCCTTGAACCTGGGCCGCATCTGTGGGTCCGGGCTGGAGGCCATCGTAACCGCGGGCCGCATGCTGATCGTGGATGATGAGTACAAGTTCGTACTGGCCGGCGGCGTGGAAGCCATGGACCAGATGCCTTTCGTCATCAAGAACGCACGTGATGGCCTTCGGTACGGCGCAGGGGTGATCGAGCACTGGGTGGACGAGAACTTCATAGACACCTACAACGGCCTGCGTATGGCCCTGACGGCTGAGAATCTGGTGGAGATGTACAACATCTCCCGCGAGGAGCAGGACGAGTATGCATACCGCAGCCACAAGCTGGCCGCGGCAGCGCGCGATAGTGGTCGTCTGGCTAAAGAGATCATACCCATCGAGGTGCCGGCAGGTAGAAGAGGGGAGACCAAGCTCTTCGAGCAGGACGAGCGGATCCGGGACGATACCACTGTGGAGAAGCTGTCCAAGCTGAAGCCGGCCTTCAAGGCAGACGGGACCGTGACGGCGGGGAATGCATGTCCCATTACCGATGGTGCCGCTTCCGTGGTCGTGACCACGATGGAGGTGGCCAAGGAGCGTGGCCTGAAGCCCCTGGCCAGACTGGTGTCCTACGGCGCCATGGGCTGCAACCCCGACATCATGGGTATTGGTCCTGTTCCTGCCACCCAACAGGCTCTCCTGCGAGCTGGACTCAAGCTCGAAGACATCGACATCATTGAGTTGAACGAAGCGTTCGCTGCTCAGTACCTGGCTTGTGAGAAAGAGCTGGGCAGCAACCGGGAGATCTCTAACGTCAACGGCGGGGCCCTCGCATTGGGTCACCCCACGGCGTGCACTGGTGTCCGCATATCGCTCACCGCTATGTATGAGCTGCGGGAGCGGAACAAGCGACACTGCCTGGCAACGATGTGCATCGGCGGCGGGCAAGGCATGGCGGGCATATTCGAGAACTTGACGTAGCGGTCTGTTGCAGGCTGACCCCACGCTGGTAGCCGACCACTTCTGGGGGTTCTGATGGACGACATCGTCATCGTTGATGGTGCGCGTACGCCATTTGGCGGTTTGAACGGTGGCCTCAAGGGAGTCACCGCCACGGAACTGGGAGCAGTGGCTGCCCAAGAGGCCCTGGCTAGATCCCGCGTCGATCCTGAGGCCGTGGACCACGTGATCTTCGGCAACTTCGTGCAGACCTGCAAGGATGCTCCTTCTGTGGCACGCCACATTGGGATGATGGTGGGGGTCCCCGTAGAAGTGCCGGGCTTGATCGTGAACCGCCTCTGCGCTTCGGGTTTGGAGGCTATGGTGGTCGGCGCTCAGCAACTGCTGGGAGATTCCACCTTCGTGCTCGCCGGCGGCACTGAGAATGTGACGCAATGCCCTCATGCCTCTCCACGAACTCCGGAGGCGCCGACCGAGGTATGGGCTGGCCACCCTTTGCGTGGGCGGCGGAATGGGGATAGCAGCCGTCCTTGAGTGTCTGCAGTATGCGCGATTCCCCGAGAACGTATGGCAGTTCCCAGACGGAGTCTTGCAGATATGACATAGATCGGGTATAATTGGAGCAGGGTGGTCGTTTTTGGAGGAGAAACTGGTATGGTCAAGAAGAGCGTCAGTGATAAGCAGAAGGCAAGTGACCGGATAGGCGAGGTAAGATGCCTCAACTGCTTCTACCGCTATAAGGTGCCGCCCGGAGCGGACAGGTTCGTTTGTCCTGAATGTGGTTGGGAGTGGCGGGTGTCGTGGGTGAACCCCGAGCTGGCCAAGGTCAGGGGCCCCATGTGGGACAAGATGAGGTTTTAGTGCGGTCAGTGCTGGCCAAAGCTCATGACGAGCAAGCCGGGCTCTGGCTTCAGGTAGAAGGAGGTTAGCCAAGAGATGTCTCTCAATCGCAAGCTGGGCATCGTCGATCTGTCCACGAACGAGATCGAAATCAAACCTATCCCCATTGAGTTGAGGAAGAAGTTCATCGGCGGACGCGGCCTGGACATGTATCTGCTCTACAACCACACGGAGCCAGGCATCGACGCCCTCGGACCTGATAACGTGGCAATCATCAGCGCTGGGCTCTTGAGCGCGACCCTTTCCTCTGCCTCGGCGCGCACCCACGTCGCTGCCAAGTCCCCTCTGACAGGAGCCGTGGGCAGCACGAATATGGGTGGCTTCTTCGCCCCAGAGATGACGTGGGCGGGATTCCACCACTTGATGCTGAGAGGCCAGGCAGAGGAGCCGGTATACATCTGGGTCAACGATGGCGAGATCGAGATTCGGGACGCATCGCACTTGTGGGGTCTCAGCACGAGAGACACTCAGAAAGCTCTGCAAGAGGAACTGGGGTCCGAGGTGCAGGTGCTCTGTATTGGGCCAGCTGGGGAGAATCTAGTCAGGTATGCCACCGTGATGAGCGGCATGAAGAACGCGGGCGGGCGCAGTGGTTTGGGCGCGGTCCTGGGTTCGAAGAAGGTGAAGGCCGTCGTGGCTCGGGGCACCATGGATGTGGAGATTCGACACCCGGAGGAGGCCCTGGAGTACGACTACGAAGTCATGAAGCATATCAGCGGCACCAAGTTCGCTCAGATTATGGGCAAGTACGGTACCATGTTCATACAGAGCGTAACCAATTCCACGGGCCTGGTGAGGACTCAAAACTTCCAGCACAACCAGCTTCTTGACGCCGAGCCCATCGAGTGCGAGCATATCGAGGACTACACCTTCGGCACCGTGGGATGCTTTGGTTGCATCATCCACTGTCGCCACCGGTACATCGTTGATGGCATCTACGACGAAGGTCCTGAGTACACAGCCCAGGGAGCGTTTGGCTGGGAGGTAGGATGCAACGATTTTGAGACGGTCCTGATGGGCAACCATCTCGTGAATCATTGGGGACTCGACATCCTGGAAACGGGCAGCATGATGGCCTGGGCCATGGAGTTGTATGAGAAGGGCATCATCACCGACAAGGACACGGGTGGCCTCAAGCTGGAGTGGGGCAATACGGATGTGGTCCTAGAGCTCATCCGTCAGATCGCGTTCCGCGAGGGGATAGGTGACATCCTCGCAGAGGGACCCAAGCGGGCCGCGGCTAAGATCGGCAAGGACTCTCTGAAGTACAACATCCAGGTGAAAGGGATGAGCAACCTGCACTCGGACGAGAGGCCGACGCCTGCTCTGGCTCTCGGTATCGCCACGGGGACCAGAGGATCGGATCACTTGCGCAGCCGCCCGGCCATAGACCTGTATCACTTGCCGGTATCAGTGTTGGAAAAGGTGTACAACAACCCCGTGGAGTACAAGGGCACCTACACCTCCGACTACAGAGACTACGAGGGCAAGCCATGGCAGGTCATCTGGCACGAGATGATGTACATGGCCATAGACTGCGTGGGCGTGTGCAAGTACCACTGCACATTCCTCAGTCCCAACTTGATGAAGTTCGAACACATCTCCAAGTTCCTGCACTACAACACTGGTCTGGAGTTGTCTCCTCGTGACGTGTGGGACGTGGCGGAGCGTTGCTACAACATCGAAAGGATGTTCAACATCAGGGAGAAGTTCGGCCGGAAAGACGACATGCTGGTGGACCGGTATTTTGACGAGCCGACCACACGGGGCCTGGAGATCGTCCGCGGCCGTACCCTTGACCGAGACAAGTTCAACGGCATGCTGGACGAGTACTACGAGCTACATGGGTGGGATGAGAACGGTGTCCCCACTCAAGAGACACTGGAGAGGCTCGGGCTGGACGAAGAGCCATCCCATCTACTCTAGGGGAGGACAAGTCACTATGCAAAAGGTGATTCTGGTTGATCAGGACAAGTGCACTGGTTGTCGACTGTGCGAGATGGTGTGCTCCGTCAAACACGAGGGGGTGAGCAACCCGACCAGGGCCAGAATCAACGTCATCAAGTGGTTCATGGAAGGCTACCTCATGCCCATGATCTGCCAGCAGTGTATGGATGCGCCCTGTATTGCGGTTTGCCCCAAGGACGCTCTATCGAGGGACGAGGAACGGGGCGCGGTGGCCCTGGATTACGATCTTTGTATAGGCTGCAAGATGTGCGTGACTGCTTGTCCTTTTGGCGGCATGGGGATTGACACAGTGAGCAACAAGGTCATCAAGTGCGACCTGTGTGATGGGGACCCGCAATGCGTCAGGTTCTGCTTCCCGGGCGCGCTGGAGTTCGTGGACGCCAATGCTGTGAATCTGAGGAAGAAGAGAGATGCTGCTTCGAAGCTGGCCGAGTTGATGAGCAAGGTGGTTGCTGCCTAGGTCGGCGGCGCCGAGCTGACGCTGAAATGAGGGCATGCCTTGCGTCACGTTTGGCTGACAGGGTGTGCCCTTCTCTGATATGACGTGTAGTTTGGTGGAGGGTATTGGTTGAGCAACCGGTCGGTAGTAGTCGTCGGTGGCGGCATAGCGGGCATCCAGGCCTCCATTGACCTGGCCAACATGGGCTTTCGCGTCTACCTGGTGGAGCAGACCCCAAGCATCGGCGGCAGGATGGCCCAGCTGGACAAGACTTTCCCCACCAACGATTGCTCCATGTGCATCCTGGCGCCCAAGATGATCGAGTGCGCCGGCCATGAGAACGTGGAGCTCCTCACCTACTCCGAGCTAGCGGAGGTGAGGGGCACTGAGGACGACTTCAAGGTCACCGTGCGCAGGAAACCGCGCTACGTGGACTTGACCAGGTGCACTGGGTGCGGCGATTGCACTGAGAAGTGCCCTCGCCGGGTTCCTGACGAGTTCAACGTGGGATTGGGGAAACGGAAGGCGATTTACCTACCGTTTCCACAGGCGGTTCCTCGCAAGGTGACCATCGACGAAGAAGCCTGTCTGTACCTGACCAAGGGCCGGTGTCGTGTCTGTGAGGAGGTGTGCCAGGCGGGGGCGATAGACTTCGAGCAACAGGAAGAGATCCTGGAGTTGGAGGTAGGGGCTCTCTTGTTGGCCACCGGTTTCGATCCCTTTGACCCCGCGTCCCTCGAGGAATACGGCTACGGGAAGATCGAGAATGTGATCACTGGTCTGGAGTATGAGAGGCTGATCTGTGCGTCCGGCCCGACGGGAGGACATCTCGAACGCCCGTCGGACGGCAAGGTGCCAGGTGCCGTCGCTTTCATACAGTGCGTCGGCTCGCGCGATGTAAACTACAAGCCCTACTGCTCCAGCGTCTGCTGCATGCACGCCACCAAGGAGGCCATCCTGGCCAATGAGCATTATCCGGACTTGAAGTCGTTCATCTTCTATACGGACATGAGGGCGGTCGGCAAGCAGTTTCAGGAGTACATCATCAGGGCCAGAGACGAGTACGACGTGAGCTATGTCAGGAGCCGCCCAGGCAAGATCACGGTGGACGAGGAGACAAGCAACCCCATCGTGTGGTACGATGAGACGGTCTACAGCGAAGCGGGAGACCCGGTGCGCAGGGTGACCAGTCTGGAGGTGGATCTGGTAGTCCTGTGTCAGGCGCTCGTGCCGCACACAGACCATCAAGAGATGGCGCAGAAGCTGGGTCTGGAACTGGATGAGAGCGGGTTCATTGCCATCGAGGATCGACTGTTCCATCCGGTGGACACGTCGGTGGCAGGCGTGTTCGCTTGCGGCTTTTGCCAAGGCCCACAGGACATCCCCGACTCCGTCATACAAGCGTCAGCAGCGGCGGCCAGGGTGGCAGAGATACTGAGCCTCGAAGACAGAGAGCTAGAACATGCCTAAGACAAGGGTGGGAGTCTTTGTCTGTCATTGTGGCAACAACATAGGGGGTGTGGTGCGTGTTCCGGAGGTGGTGGAGTACGCTCGGACCCTGCCCAACGTAGCATGCGTCGAGGACAACCTCTACACGTGCTCCGAGGAGGGGCTGTCCTCCATCAGGGAGCAGATCGCAGAGCACGGGCTCAACCGTGTGGTGGTGGCTTCGTGCACGCCGCGCACCCACGAGCCGCTGTTCAGAGAAGCCTGTGAGCAAGCTGGGCTTAACAAGTATCTCTTCGAGTTCGTGAACATCAGGGAGCACTGCTCCTGGGTACACATGCACGACCCGGCCATGGCGACTCAGAAGGCGAAGGAATTGGTCAGGATGGGTGTGGCCAAGGCCCGCTTCTTGGAGCCCCAAGAGGAATTCGAGAGCTCTGTGTTCCCCGCAGCTCTGGTCATTGGCGGCGGTGTCGCGGGCATGACCGCTGCCCTTGGGTTGGCCAATCAGGGTATCCAGGTGCATCTGGTGGAGAGGGATCAGGAGTTGGGCGGGCTGATCCGGGAGGTGAGAACTCTCTTCCCGGCCGGGCAGGCTACCGAGGAAGTGCTGCAGCCCTTGGCCGAGCAGGTGAGAAACCATCGCCAAATCACTGTTCACCTGGGCAGCGAGGTTGAGGACGTGGGCGGGTTCATCGGTGACTTCGATGTGGCTGTGAAGGCGGATGGCCAGGTCAACAACCTCAAAGTAGGCGCCGTCATCGTGGCCACCGGGGCTGAGGAACTGAAGCCTACCGGCCTCTATCGATACTCCGAGTTGGGTAATGTAGTGACACAACTCGAGTTTGAGGAGAGGTTCAAGAGGGGCGCTGATGTACCGCGAGATGTAGTGATCATAAACTGCGTGGGAGCGCGCATCCCCGAAAGAACCTACTGTGGGCGCTTCTGCTGCACCACAGCCATCAAGAACGCCATCTGGATCAAGGAGCGGGAACCCGAGGCGAGTGTCTTCGTGCTCCATCGCGATGTGATGGCCTATGGCGTGCAAATCGAAGAATCTTACCGCAGGGCCATGGAGCTGGGGGTGCGATTCTTGCGCTATGACCCTGAGAACCCGCCCCAGATTCTGGGAGATGGGCGTGCAGAGGCCGTGAGGGTACAGCACCAGTTGATGGGCAAGGAGATCGTTCTTCCCGCCGAGTTGGTGGTGTTGACGACGCCCCTCGTCGCCAGAGATGACAATCCGAGGCTCTCCAAGATGCTCAAAGTCCCGTTGGGCGGGGAGGGGTTCTTCCTCGAGGCACATCTGAAGCTGCGGCCGATAGAATTCTCCACTGATGGAGTCTATGTGTGCGGCTCGGCGCGATACCCGGCCAACATCCCGGAAAGTGTGTCGCAGGCGTATGCCTCGGCGGCGAAGGCCTCGATTCCCATTCGGGAAGGAGTGGTTAGAGCGGAAGCGATCACGGCTCTCTGCGACGAGCGGACCTGCAGTGCCTGCGGGAACTGTGTGGAGGTCTGTCCATTTGGCGCTGTCGAATTGCAGGAGGGCAGGTTTGGCAGGACAGCGCAGGTCAATCCCGCCCAGTGCAAAGGGTGTGGGTGCTGCGTGGCCGCCTGTCCAAGCGGGGCCATGCAACAGAGCGGATTCAACGATAGGCAGCTACTGAGCATGATAGGCGCCTTGGCTGAGGAGATGACAGGTGGCGTCGGAGAGTAGCGACGAGGGTGGAAACGGCTACGAGCCCAAGATTCTAGTGTTCGCATGCAACTGGTGCTCCTACGCAGGCGCCGATCTGGCCGGGGTGTCTCGTCTGCAGATGCCGGCGAATTGCCGCATTATCCGTGTGATGTGTTCCGGGCGGGTGAGGCCCGAGTTCGTCGTCACGGCGCTGTCCAAGGGACTCGATGGTGTGCTGGTCCTGGGTTGTCACCCGGGTGAGTGCCACTACTCAGAGGGTAACTACTTCACCAGACGGAGGGGACTGCTCCTCAAGAACCTGCTGCAATTCGTGGGCATCGAGCCGGAGCGGTTCCAGGTTAGGTGGGTGTCCGCCTCAGAGGGGGCCAAGTTCGCCGACACAGTGGAGCAAGTGACGGAGCAGATCAGAGCCCTGGGCCCCAACCGGCCCCAAGGTGGTATGCATTCAACGGAGCCAGGAGATAGGTAATGGAGGATAAGCTACAGGAGCTAGTCGTGGAGCTACTTGGCGATGGGGCCATGGAGTACTTCATCGGGTACCGACAGGGGTTCGAGCCCTCTCACGTCGTTCCTTGCTTCGTGACTGACAAGAGCGAAGCCGACAGGCTGATCTGGGGTCCTCTCTGTCTGCAAAACCTCAGCAAGTATGTTCTGCAAGCGAGAGACCTCGATGGGAAGGTTGGGCTTCTGGTCAAGGGATGCGACGCGCGAGCAATCGTGGAATTGGTGAAACAGCATCAGATCGAGCGCGACAAGATCGTGGTGGTGGGAGTTCCCTGCGAAGGGCAGGTCGATCCGCGGAAGATGGAGCAGGTGTTGGGAGTTTCGATGGAGCAGGTGACTGACGTAGAGGATGCCGGCGACGAGTTTCTGGTCAAAGTCGGGGGCGAAGTCAGCAAGCTCGGCAAAGAGCAGGTGCTTCGAGATAAGTGCTTCTACTGCAAGCACCCCACCTCGTTCGATTATGACTACACTCTGGGAGAAGTCCAGCCCTTCACCATTGACAGTGAGAGCGAAGAGTACGACGCAGTGGAGAAGTTGGAGGAGCTCCCTCTAGAGGAGAGAAGAGCCTACTGGCTGAAGCAGTTCGAACGCTGCATCCGCTGCAACGCATGCCGGGAAGTGTGCTATGGCTGCTACTGCAAGGAGTGCATCTTCGACCGGACGGACCCTCGTTGGCTCGACAGGACACCACTACCCAGAGAGAATGAGATCTATCACCTGATCAGGGCAGTTCATCTGGCTGGGCGGTGCATCGACTGCGGAGAGTGCGAAAGAGTGTGCCCTGTGAACATTCCCCTGGGCCGCCTGTACAAGAAGCTTCAGAAGGATATCGCCGAGTTGTTCGACTACGAAGCGGGGATGGAATACGACACAGTACCTCCGCTGGTTGACTTTGAGTTGGATGACCAGGATCCGTTCCTGTAGGAGGGCACAGTGGATAGGAAGAAGATCAGCAAAGCCGATTTGGGACGCTGGCTGGATACGATAGCTGGGAAGTACGAACTTATCGGCCCTACCGAGGACGAGGGCATCATTCAGTTTGGGCCCGTGCAGTCGAGCGCAGAGTTGACCCTGGAGTATGCCAACTCGCTCATTCCGCCCAAGAGCCTTTTCTTCCCACCCGTGGAGAGCCTTTTTGCCTTTCGCAAGAGGGGGGAGGAAATCCAGCTAGAGGAGACGAAGCCTCTCCAACAGGACAGGGTCATATTCGGGATCCGGAACTGCGATGTGGGGAGTCTTTCTCTACTGGACAGGGTGTTCTGCGACGATCTCGAGGATAGCTACTATCGAGAGAGACGCGAGAGAACGACGCTCATAGCTCTGGCTTGCCCCACTCCTCCGCGTTCAAGCTGCTTCTGTACCACTTTCGGCATAGATCCCCTATCACCTGCGGGGAGCGACATCCTGCTGACCGATGTAGGTGATGTCTACCTGGTGGATGCCGTGACGGATAAGGGCGAGGAACTGGTAGCCCTGGGCGAGGGCCTCTTTGCACCTTTGACCGAGGGTGAGGAGAAGGAACTGCAACCACCGCCGGTGGATATGCCCCAGCTGGATGTTCGCGAGTTGCGAGAGAGACTGGAGGCTTTGTGGGAAGACGAGTACTGGGAAAAGCTGAGCCTGCCGTGTCTTGGCTGCGGCATTTGCACCTATGTCTGCCCCACCTGCCATTGCTTTGACATATCAGACGTAGGTTCGACGTCAGACGGAGTACGGTATCGCTGCTGGGACTCCTGTATGTACAGTGACTTCGCTCTCATGGTCAGCGGCGAGAACCCGCGACCCACGAAGAGAGAGCGAACTCGGAACCGGTACTTTCACAAGTTTAGTACTTTTCCTTCCAGGTATGGCACTGGCTACGCGTGTGTTGGCTGCGCGCGATGCCTCGTGCATTGCCCGGGCGGTGTGGAGATCACCGAGGTCATCAAGGATATCTCGGCCAAGGAGGGCGTAAGTGACCGCTAACATCTATCTGCCTTCGATTGCCACTGTGAGGGAAGTACGTCCTGAGACGCCCGATACCAGCACCTACGTGGTCAGCTTCGACGATCCCCAGCTGAGGGAGTCGTTCGCCTATGAGCCTGGACAGTTTGCGGAGCTGTCCATCTTCGGTGTCGGAGAGTGCCCTATCGGTATCGCTTCGTCGCCTACGAGAGAGGGGTTGCTGGAGTTCTGCGTTCGGGCCGTGGGCACGGTGACCGACGCCCTTCATGACCTGGAGGTGGGCGACAAGTTGGGGGTGAGAGGACCCCTGGGCAACTCCTGGCCCACTACGGAGATCGAGGGCAAGGACCTGCTGTTTATTGGCGGTGGTATCGGCCTTCCGCCGCTGCGGTCGCTGATTCAATATGTGCTGGACAACAGGGATCGGTACGGAGCTGTGCAGATTGTCTACGGCGCGCGAAGCCCGCAAGATCTGGTGTACAAGGAGGAGTTGAAGGAGTGGGAGGATCTCCCTGACGTAGATTTTCACGTGACGGTGGATGCGGGCGATGACACGTGGGACGGTGCTGTGGGGTTTGTGCCACCCTTCCTCAAGGACATCAACCCCTCGCCCACGAACAAGGTTGCTTTCACTTGCGGACCACCGATCATGATCAAGCTGGTTGTGGAAGCTCTGGAAGAGATGGGGTATGCCGACGCTGACATCATCACCACGTTGGAGATGAAGATGAAGTGCGGTGTGGGCAAGTGTGGTCGCTGCAATATCGGCGATAAGTACATCTGCCGTGACGGTCCCGTCTTCAGCTTCGAGGAGTTGAGGTCGATACCCGGAGCCCTCGAGGTCTAGCTGAGGGGTTGTACTGAATGAAGGCCAACTCCGTCAACGAGTTAATGAGGGATACTGGCGCGATCCTCTGTGTCGAGTGCGGCAAGTGCGCATCTGCTTGCCCCATGACGGAGATATTCCAGGATTTCTCATATGAAGTCTCGCCACGAGGGATCGTTGAGAAGGCGCTGTTTGGCTTCGATCTGCTGACGGATGTGGGCATCTGGTTCTGTCTGACCTGCGACGTCTGTACGGAGCTGTGCCCGGCGGGAGTGAGGTTCCGGGATTTTGTGCAAGGTGTGCGCGCTCTGGCAATAGAGGAGGGTGTGACGGAGCACGGGGTGTTCTGCGAGCGGTGCGGAGAGTTCGTGGTCCCCATGCACACGGTGAAGTACATTCAGGACATGACGAGGGGACAGGACAGTGCCGGCGATTATCTGCGCTTCTGTCCCTCGTGTCGGCAGTATGAGTTCACCGCGAAGCTCAAGGAAATGCGCCCTGGAAGGAGAGTGTTGGGGGCATGAAAGTACAATTGCGCTTGATGGCATTGCCTGCTCTTGCGAAGGCAATTGGAGGCAGGAGACTGGAGATCGATTTTCCGGGAGATACCGTCGCGGATCTCCTGGACCACCTCGTGGAGCGGCATGGTCGGGCCGCGAGGGAGGCGCTCCTGGATGAGGAAGGCAATCTGGACACCATAATACAGATACTGGTCAATGAGGAGCAGTGGGTTGTGCACGACGATCTCGACGTGTCATTGAAGGAAGGGGACACCGTCATCCTCATGTTGCTCGTCGCCGGAGGGTAGCGGGGCAGATGCTGTCCATCGAAGAGCAGACTGAGACCGCCCTTGGGGGGCGGTCCTTGTTTTGGGACCATTTGACTTGTACGAGCAAATATGGTATATTGGCGGTGGGAGAAGAGATTTGCCTGGCCATTTCCCCACAGTACGGCCTGGGTACTAGGAGGATGCTGATAATCCAGTTTCTTGTGACGCCACAACGAGGTGAAAGACATTAGTAAGGCTAACCGTATCAACGAGGCGATCAGGGCCAGAGAGGTACGCCTAATTGGCGAACAGGGCGAACGGCTGGGCGTGCTCCCCATAGCGGAGGCCCTGGAGATCGCCCAGGGGCGCAATCTGGACCTGGTTGAGGTTGCCCCCCAAGGGGACCCGCCTGTCTGCCGCCTGCTCGACTGGGGCAAGTACAGCTATGAGAGGTCCAAGAAGGCCAGAGAGGCGAGGAAGGCGCAGACGCCTGTTGTGATCAAGGAGATGCGGCTGCGACCCAAGACGGGTGAGCACGACATCAACTTCAAGGTCAATCGCATGCGTGGCTTCCTGGAGGAGGGCTTCAAGGTCAAAGTGAGGGTGCTGTTTCGGGGTCGCGAGATCACCCACCCTGAGATAGCACATCAGATGCTGAGCAACATCGCCACCGGTCTGAAGGACATCGCGGTAGTGGAGTATTATCCGCGTATGGAGGGCAGGAGTATGTTCATGGTCCTGTCTCCGGGCGCGAAGAAGAAGTAGGACAAGCCAAGCAGCCGGCGGCGAGTGGTGGTATTCGAGACGGGCGCTCTCTGCGCCCGTCTGTACGCTGGGAAGAGCAATATCAGGTCCCATATGGGAGGGCGAAATGCCCAAGATCAGGACTCACAAGACCACTTCGAAAAGGTTCAAGAGAACGTCTTCGGGTAAGATCCATCGGGTCAAGATCGGCAAGAGCCATTTGCGCCGCAAGAAGCCGGGCCGAGTTTTGCGTTCCTTCGACAAGACTGTCGAGTTCGCCAACCCGGGGGGCGTCAAGCGCGTGAAGAGGTTGCTGCCCTATCTGGCGAAGAAGGGTTAGCCAGCCTGAAGGTCACATATGGGTTACCAAGGAGTGTAGTGAGTTGACAAGGGTAAGAGGGGGGCCTAGGGCTCGCAAACGCCATAAGAGAGTCCTCAAGCTGACCAAGGGACAGCGGGGCACCAAGCACTCTCTCTACAGGAGAGCACACGAGGCCATGCTCAAGTCCCTTACCTATTCCTATCGGGATCGTCGGCGGCGCAAGCGGGACTTCCGACGGCTGTGGATATCCCGAATCAACGCGGCTGCACGAGAGCACGGAGTGCCGTACAGTCGCTTCATGGCAGGTCTGAGAGAGGCCGGGGTCGAGCTGGACCGGAAGGTGCTGGCAGATCTGGCCGTAAAGGATGCCGAGACCTTCGCTCACCTCGTCGAGGTGGCGAAGGCGGCGCAGTGATCACCAGCACGACGAATCGGAAGGTCAAGTACGTACGATCCCTGTACCGCAGGCCTGTCCGCCACCGGGAGGGGCGGTTTGCGGTCGAGGGGGTGCGGGTGATCGAAGAGATGGTTGAGGCGGGCCAAGAGCCCGTCTTTTTCTTTTGTACGGAGACTGGCGTCGCGAATCCCAGAGCCCAGGCGCTCGTGGAAGTGTTGGCTTCATTGGGTACTGAGGTGGTGCCTGTGAGCGAGGAAGTGATGCTCTTCATGGCAGACACCAAGACCCCACAGGGTATTCTGGCTGTAGCCGCATTTCCGCAGATCGAGCCCGTTGAGCCAGAGCTGAGCCTGATCTTGGATGGCGTGCGAGACCCTGGCAACCTGGGTACTATTCTGCGCACTGCCGAAGCCGCCGGGGTCGGAGGGGTCGTGACCCTGCGGGGCACAGTTGACGTCTTCAGCCCCAAGGTGGTGAGGGGAGGCATGGGCGCGCACTTCCGCCTGCCCATACTGGCGGACCGCAGCTGGGAGGAGGTGGAGGGGGCGCTGGAGCAGAGACAGATTCTGCTGGCCGATGCCGCAGGAGGTACCCTCTATGACCAGGTGGACTGGACGGTACCGACCGCCCTCATCGTGGGAGGCGAGGCCCATGGCGCCGGCAGGAAGGCTCGCGGCTTTGCTGCTGAGAGAGTGACCATCCCTATGCAGGGGAGCGCCGACTCACTGAACGTGGCCGTTGCCACCAGTGTCATGCTCTTCGAGGCGGCCCGGCAGGGACGGGCGGCCAGCCTGGCAGCTGAGGATGGTGGATGAGGGAACAGCGCCCATAATCGAGCACAACACGTCTAGCACCCGTGATGGCCGTCGTCGTTGCTGCACCACCCCGACCGCAGACGGCCGCCACCATCACAGACCCGCGGACCGTTCAGTGATTCATCAACCACGTACCCGTCTGGCAAACCTCATCGTCAACCGCCTCACTCGCCTCCGCCCACTTGCCCTTCGGGCCTCTGTCTGCCTGGCGGATCGGTCGCAAGCCATACGGAAACCTCACAAGCTGCACTCTCCCCTTGACAACCTCCTCTGGCCTTGCCACCCTGACGTCGATGATGCTACAATAGCCTTGGAATCCTGTTGGTCAGCAGAGGGGATCGAGTCACTTGCCGATCCTGCTCCCTACTTCGCTGAGTAACGCTCAGAAAGGAGAGAGAGGTGACGAAGGCGAAGAAGTCCTGGATGGCGGTGGTGGCTGGGACACAGAGCTGCGAGGCGACCTGGAACGCGGCATCGGGGGCTAGCCCCAAGATCCTCTCGACTCCTGCCTGCGCGCGTGGTATGATACCTCTGCCTCACTGCCTGCACCCGAGCACCCCAGGGCCAGCCCGTTGACCCGGACTTTGCTAGCCAGGCCATCTTCTAGGGCGGGAGGATGAGTGTCATCTTGCGGTCAATGGTGTCGAGGGCGGTTGATACGCCACTCGTTAAACCACAAGGGTAGAGCACGATGAAGCGTCTTGACAGGCGCCAGATATCAGGATGGACCGCGGTGGGTTTTTCTACCGTCATCACCTGCTTCTGGGCATTCTGGGGCATTATCGAGAACTTCCACGAAGGCTGGTATTACGAGTCCTTGCTGTCGAACGTGGGATTGATGCTCGTGCAGTATCTTAGCCCGATGCTCATCTTCATGGGAGTCACGCTCGTTTCGATTTCTTGGCCCCGGGCTGGCGGTGTCCTGCATGTGATCTTCGCACTGCTCGCTGCTTGGTTCTTTCAAGCATTCACCAACACGGTCATGTTCTTGCTTATCGCGCCATTGATTGGGATTGGCGTGCTCTACTGGTTTGGTCGTCCCCAACCACGCAAGGTAGCTCTCACCCTGGCCATTGGACTTCCCATCCTGACTCTCATCATATCTGGCATAGAACCCGTCCTCCGAGTGTCCCAACGTTTCGATGATGGTGATCTCCAAGCCCGATTGGTGCAGGGAAACGGGGTGAGTCTTTTCTGGGCACCTGATGGACCAGGATGGCCGTGCGGAGGGGCAAGCTGGTATGAAGCACAGCAGGTGTGCCAATATCTGGGCGAAGATGGTCTGACCCCCGCCCCTATGCCACAGCACATTTGGCGATTGCCGACGGTGGATGAAGCCGTGCGTTCTATGGCTCGCCACGGCCAGAACAGCAGTGGGGTGTGGGACGCAGAAACTGCCAAGGCTACCTACGAGATGACCCCTGACAAAGAATCTCCGCTGTGGAACGTACACTCCCAGGTGATCTACTGGTGGACGGCGACAGAGGCAGACGAGGAACGCGCCTACATCATTGTCTATGACGGAAAGGTGTGGCCGAGGGCAAAGCAACTCAGTCCGGCATACTTGGGGTTTAGATGTGTGAAGGAATCGTCACCGCCTTAGCCAAACCGAACGGTACAGAATCGAGAAAGGAACCGCCTATGGCGGGGGGGCGTAGAGGGTGTCCCTCCATTCCCTCTCCAGCGTCACCCGCACCTGATGAAGCCATCCGATGTTTCGGAAAAGGGCACGCCCAGGGAAAGGTCGTGATTGCGGTGTAGCAGGCAATGTGTCAAACGAGGCTGCCTATCTGACCGGGTCACCCTGGACCCATACTCTGTACTCGGCGAAGGCGGACAAGCCTTCCAGCGCTGTGTCAAACGGTGATCGGCCGCCAGACGGAGCGGCTCAGCTTCGAACGTCGGGAAACCGAGTGGCAGGGGTGGATCTGGTGCACGGGAGTCTCTGGCAAGAGTGGGTGGGTGCCTGAGAACTGGGTGGAGATCAGGGGCGATTCGTGTGATGAAGCGCGACTACGACGCCACTGAGCTCTTCGTTGGGGTGGGCGCGGCGCTGACTCTGGAGTTCGAGAAGAGCGGCTGGGCCTGGGCGACAACTGTTACAGGAGAAGGAATCACATGGATTGGTTGACAGACCCGCAGATATGGATAGCATTCTTCGCCCTCGTGGCCCTCGAACTTGTCCTGGGGGTGGACAACGTCATCTTCATTACGATCCTGGCCGGAGTACTGCCGGAGGATCAACGGCCAAGGGCGCGCACCGTGGGCCTGGGGATGGCGGTGCTTTCGCGCATCCTGCTTCTTTTCACGATATCCTGGATTATCGGCCTCACCGCGCCACTGTTCACGGTGTTTGGGTTCGAAATATCCGGGCGCGATATCATC
>JAUVXJ010000002.1 GCA_030603665.1 Chloroflexota bacterium
TCACTTGGTTCGTTTCTGGAAAGAGACGGTCAAGGGTGTGACCCTCTCTCGCAGCAGGCCCTTCCACACGAACGACACCCGCTTTGTGGAGCAGAAGAACTCAACCCTGGTGAGGGCCTATCTGGGCTCCGCTCGCTTTGACACCGCCGCACAAACCAATGCCATCAACCAGCTCTATGAGAAGATGTGGCTCTACTACAACTTGTTCCAGCCCGTCATGCGCCTCAAGGAGAAAACGACGGGTCCGTTGCTCCCTGCCGAGGGCCAACCTTCACGCATCAAACGACGCTTCGACTCAGCCCGAACCCCCTTCGACCGCCTATGTGAAACCGATGCCATCTCTCAAGAACAGAAGAAGCAGCTTCGAACTCTCCGTGACCAGGTCAACCCTCGACAGCTCCGCCGAGAGATCCATCAGCTCCTCGATCAAATCTTCTGCTTGCCCGCTGCCGTCCCAGGGGAGACGGAGGACGTCTACGAGACCCTATCTACACCTACCACAAGCCAGAAAGGAGAGGGCATCCCGGTAACATTATCATTTGAAAGAGCAGCTTCCCTTCGGTAACATTCTCATTTGACTGGACACGCTGCGCGCCCGGTGGACGGCAGGAGGGAATACCGGCGTCAAGGGGCGTGCGAATCGCCGTCGCCCCACCTGGCCGCAAGGTTGACTCTGCCTGGCCACTCCTAATCCTCCGCCACGTGGCCGTGGTCAACACTCGAGATACCGGACTGCTCGCGCTAGCATTCACCGCGTTCTCACGAAAGTGAAGAAGTTGCGAAAGATACGATCCTGGCTGCCGTCGTCTACCTCATGCCCCCTGGTCGCCATCTCCTGTGCATCGACACCTAGGTCTGCCAACCAATCAGCACCCAGCAGCACCGACTCGGCAAGGGAGGCAGTGTACTGGGGGTTGGATTGCACTCCCCAGACCGGCAGGTCTCGATATCGAAAAGCCTGAACGGGACTGAGTGCAGAAGAAGCCAGATTGACTCCTCCCGGAGGAAGCACGGTCACCTCGTCCCAGTGCCACAGGAAAGCGTGGTACCGTGGCCCAACCCCTTGCAGCAAGAGGTCCCGAAGCCCATTCTCGTTTATGGCCACCTCCAACCACCCAACTTCAAACTGCTCGCTCCTTTCCACGGTTCCACCGAGCCAGTGAGCCAGCAGCTGATGACCAAGACAGATGCCCAGGATGGGCACCCCTCTGTCCATGGCCTCCATCACTCTGTCCCGCTCCTCCTGCAAGAAGGGTAGCTTGTCGAATTGGCTTGGTGGGTACTCGCCTCCGGAGACGATCACAGCGTCAAAATTCGTCAGATCGGGAATTGACTCCCCACTGTAGGCCAGGATAGGTACGGACGACGCGTCGTTCTCCGCCAACACCCGGTCCACCTGGAAGAAGCGCGAAGGACCGTGGAGGATCACTGCCACCTCCAGCTGCCCACGCGGGGTAGGCGTCGGTTCCGGAGTCGGGGTCGGCGTGCTTGTCGGCGTAGGCGGAGGTGATGGAGTGGGAGTCCTGGTAGGAGTGGAGGTCGGGGAAGCTGTGAATGTGGGCGCAGGAGTCGCCGTGGGAGTCGCCATCTGACTAGGACCTGCGCAGGCGGAGACAAGCGACAACACGATCAATGCCCCTAGCCACACCAGGCCTTTGGGAACGCGATGCATCCCCCCTTTCTGCCTCCAATCACCGAAATCCAATGCACTACCATTGTACCACACGCCTTCCAGTTACATCCAATCGCCGGCACCCCCCGGACGCCCCGTACATTGGCCAGTGCACACTGTTGCACGCCACCGCGCTGGGGTGGACTAGCGCATGGGCCGCCGCTGCGCGCCTTCAGCACCGTCGATGATCTCTGAGAGAATCGCACTAAGAGAGACCCGGCGCCCTCAGGTCTGCACCTCCCGACTGCCAGAGACGGCCAAGCAATTCGAGCAGTTGAGGTACGTACGCCAGACATCCAGATGACTGCGGCAGCTCCTCCGAGCGTTTCACAGCCGCCAGAGCAGCGCTGGCGTCTCCTCGTCCGGCTCCTTCGGTGTTCTCGTCTAATCCCAGATCGACAGCCGAACGCATCATCAGCTCCTTGAGCTCGCGCGGCGTCAAACCAGGATCAGCCTCCAACAGCAGAGCAGCTACCCCTGCCGCATGCGGGACCGCCATGCTTGTCCCCGAGGCCTCAGTGTATGCCAGGTCCAGGGCGCTGCCCAGGGATGTGTCCCTGGCACGGCAGGAGACTATGTCCGCGCCAGGGAAGAGAGTATCTGGCTTCACGCGACCGTCCGAGGTCGGTCCCCTTGAAGAGGCTTCCAGCACCGTATCGTGGTCGGTGGAAGCGCCCACAGTGATCACCTGCCGCGCACAGCCCGGCGGTCCGATACTACCTGGAGTTGGCCCCGAATTCCCAGCAGCGACACAGACCACGTAGCCGCGCTCGACCACAAGGTCGCACATCTCCGAGAGGGCATCAGTGCCGTCGCCAGGGGGTGAAGCCGACAGGGAGAGGTTGATGACGTGGACGTTCTGCTTGAGCGCCCAGTCCATACCGGCCATGACGTCGCTCATGTACGCCGCGCCGTGCCGGTCAAGCACCTTGGCAACATACAGTTCGGAACCCGGTGCGACACCCCTATATTGCCCACCATGGGCTCTCCCGTCTCCGCAGGCAATGCCAGCAACGTGAGTGCCATGACCGTTGAGGTCTTGAACGCCCTCGCCGGTGAAATCGGCCGTCCCCACGATCCTTCCAGCGAAGTCCGGGTGCTCCAGATCAATCCCCGTATCGAGAACCGCGATGCCCACACCCGCGCCGGCATATCCCTCGTGCCACACTGTCGGCGCCCCGATCAAGCTTGCACTTATGTCAAGACATGCGCGGACTCGGAGGTCGGGCCAGATCCGCTCCACGTCTGGTTGTTCACTAAGAGCCTCGACGTCGGTTGGGGCTGCCGACAGGGCGACTGCCGGAACCGTAGTGAGCACCCTCGATGGCGGTTCTGGTAGTCTCGCTGACTGTACAGCCTTGGCCTTGGCCACGTGCTCTCTGTACTTGACTATCACCCGGATTCTGGGTGCAGCGCCCCGTGAAGTGATCTGCTTGGCCAACGACTGATGTATCTTGCTTCCGCGCAGCATGATCTCCTCTCGACACAACTGCCTCTGCCTGGCAGGTCCTTGGCTGCCCCTTTGCGAAGTGGCGCTCGGCCGCTCCTGCTAGCTCAGCCAAGACATCTACGATGGCCTTCGTGACAAGCACAACCCAGCGGAGCGAGGGGCTCCGGTGGTCGACGGAGTTAGTTGTCCCGCTGGTGCCCCTCCCCTGGGTTAAGCGAAGGAACGGTCGCACTGAAGAGGCCCGCTGAGCTCCCAACCACCATGCGGCCATGCGTAGCATCAACCGTGAAGGACCCCAACTCCCCGAGCGGGTGGTGCCCGTCAGGTGCCGCCCGGTACTGCCTCACGAACTGGCCCTCCTTGCTGAACTCCACGATCCGCTCCCCCTCCCCATCAGCCACAAACACCGACTCGCAATCGGGACTGGCGAACATGGTCAAGCCGCTCTCGAGCGGAGAATCCAACCCCTCCAGGGAGAAAGGCTGAGGTTGCCCTCCCGCAAACTTCACGACGGAACCATCGGACAGCAGCAAGTAGACGAATCCGTCAATGGCCATGTCTATGACTTCCGACCAGTTTATGTCAACGGCTCCCCTGACGTAGTCCGTGGGCGCATGCTGATAGTCGTCGCCCTCGGGAGTGTACTTGAGGATGTTCTCGCGCCCCGTATCCAGCACGTACAGGTTGCCCTCGTACGTTGCCAGGCCCCGCGGGTTCTGCCACATCGAGGCGTCGACGACAGCTACCTGTCGTGTCGAACCGTCGGCGCGCATCTCAAAGATGGAGCCTTCGCTGCTCAACATCAGGAGAGCAGGCGTGAGCCGTCCGTTGGCAGCATCCCCCCAGGCGATATCTAGTATCTGAGCATCGGACGCCGTGCCCTCGGCCGAGAACTCCCAGGTCCAGCCCTGCTCATCTGCCAAGCTGTGTCCCTGCTGGTCCTGTGCGTACTTGTGAAGGACTTGGCCCGCCATGTCGAGCACATAGATCTGACCCTGCTGGACCACGATGCGGCCTGCTGTCACCTCCGGCACACCAACCGCTTGCTCCAGCGTGAATTCCAGCCGCATCACGCCGGTCAATCCGTCAAGGCGAGCTTCCACCTCGTGGGCAAGCTCGGTCAACTCGGCACTTTCCCTCTGGCTTGCCGGGGCCTGGTCTATCAACTCCAGGGTCTCTGCCAACGCGGCTAGCTTCGCCTCTTTGTCCTCCCCTTGGTTGGATAGCATCAGGCTCTCTTCCACTTGACTGGCCAGTGTTTCAATGTCTGACTGCTCCAGGCGAGCCTTCACTCGCATCGCAGAGGCGCCTACGAGGGCGAAGACCAGCAGAATGATGAACGCGCCGATAACTGCGCGGCTCCAACCGGACGGGTGGAATCCCAAGACCCTCGCCCTGGCCATGGGTCTCGCCGAAGCCGCGTAGGTCGACGTTGGATGCTGTCGTTCCGGGAGAATGCCGATCAGCAAGCCCTTGAATCCGGCCCAAAGGCCCACCACCAGAAATTGGCTGCCGCGAGCCAGCTGCTCCAGGACGCGATGCTGTCTGATCCAGCGCCAGCTGCGCCTGACCGTACCCACGCAGAACGCTGACAGCCACGAGATGCCTGCTCGCAAGGCGAGAAGCAACGAGAGCAGCAGCATCCCACCCATTCGAAACCTCTCACTGCCGCTTTGCAGCACTCTCCCAGTCTGCGCTACAGCCCCGGCCGGCCTCGCATCGTAGCTGGCAAGCGCATCCGCCGATCCTCCGGCCGTAGCCCGGCGGCTCGACGGTACCTGGTGGTCAGAGTCCAGATCCTGAGCAAGAGAACTCACGGGCGCTTCTTGGGGGCAGGGCTGAGATCCCGCATCGCGAGCTCTCTTTCGCGGCAGGCGCAACGAACTGAAGAACCCAGCTGCACCTGATACCTTACCCTTCGCACCGTTCTCAGCGGCTTTGCAGACGTCCGCTGGCCATTCGCGGCCGAGTGGCAGCCGAACTAGCAGCGCTGAAGCATCGGCTCGCCGCCCAACCAACTCGGCCAGTTCCTGTGCTAACGCCTCTATCTCCTGGTCCGCTGGCAACAGCGTCAGCTCTTCGGCCACCTCGCGCAACGGTTCCGCGTCAGCACCAGCCGCAACGAGCAGCAGATCGCCAGGGACAATGTGGCGGTAGGAGAACCTGGGGTCAGACAGTGTCGCACTCCGGCCGAGTGCGTGCCCGTTGCTCGGCCACTCCTCTATCCCCTCGGGCTCAGGCCAAGACACGTGATTGACCAGACTCCGCACACGTCCCCGACTTACAACGAGTACACTATGGGGTCCCACACCGCAGGCGTAAGCATCCGTACCCCGTATAGCGACGCAAGCAAGGGCAGCACGCAAAGCCTGTCCCTCCCCACGCACCAGATTCCTGAGGTACAGATACCTGTTGGCGTTCCTCACCGCCTGCCTGAGCCTGTTTGTAACGCCGCCTGGTGACCGCGCATAGCTCTCCCGCGCAACATCTTCAACTCGGTCACAGACTCGTTCTGCAACCGATTCGTGATCTGCTATGTGGGAAACCGCATAGAGGCATCCCCAATTGCCCGATAGACCATCCGACGATGGGCCGCCGTCGGGCAGCGCGCTGATGTACACCCTGCCCCCCCGAACCTGAAGCCTAGTGACCTGCACTCCCGGTTGCTCGTTCATAGTCCGCCTCCTCACCACCCGGACCCAGCTAGCTCAAGTCTGGAAACAGCATGTCAAGTCCAGACTACAATGTTCGTTTGCGTTTCCTGAAAACTGTATGCTATAATGCATCGGCCGTAGATCGCACTGGCCAAGGACCCCATGATGAACAAGATCTTGATTCCCTTGATCGGGTGCCTGGCTCTGGTCCTGATCTTGCTCACCTTCCGCCCGGGTCAGGCTCAGCAAGAGTCGGCGACGTACTTCCCTGAGACTGGGCACTACGTTGATGAGCCTTTCCTGTCCCGTTTGCAGGCCGAGGGCGGCACGCACCTCTGGGGCCCTCCCATCACGGAAGCCTTCGAAGAGAATGGTCTGGTCGTACAGTACTTCGAGCGCTCTCGAATGGAATGTGCGGGAGAAGCCCAGGGCCCTTGCGATCCCCATCTCAGCTCTCTGGGCGAACTCCTCGGGCAGCGGACTCCCCGGGTCTCCCCCGCCCCTGAGGCCCTCATCAGAGACGACCTCTGCCGCTACTACCCCGAAACCGGACATAACGTCTGCTTCAGCTTCCTGACCTTCTATCTGGAAAACGGTGGGCCCGAGATTCTGGGACCTCCCATCAGCGAGTTGATCATGGAACCCAGCATGATTCTCCAGTACTTCCGGCTCGCGCGAATCGAATGGCACACGGACGCGCCTGTCAGCGCAGCCATGCGGCTTGGAGCACTGGGAAGCGAGCACTTCATAGCCAAGGGACTTGATCCTTCGCTGCTCACGCCCGTGGAATCGCCCGGCGTGGCCACGGCCGCCACGCAGGTGGCCGACGTGATATCCGTAGGAGGCCACGTCAGAGTGGCGAGCACTGACGGAACTGGGCTTCGCATGCGGTCTGGCCCGGGTCTGGGCTACCCGACAATCGAAACACTCCAGGACGGCGTCGTTCTTCGCGTGGTTGAAGGTCCTCAGAGCGGTGACGGATTCGCCTGGTGGCGCCTCGAACAGAATGGCACCATCGGGTGGTGTGCCAGCGAATGGCTCAAGCCCGTTGCGCCACCCGACGGTCCATAGGGATTCAGTCAACCGCGTTGCCTTCGATGTCACAGCACCCCACCTAGTTGGGCATCACGAAATCCCGTCCCAGGGTCACGACGATGTCCTTACCCTCTTCGACAGCTGGGTCCAGCATCACAAACTCCGGGCCCACGCGAAGCAGACTGGCCAAGAGCACAGCGGTCTCAGCTACATCCCGACGGCTGGCGATGAAGGTGCCCTCGGCTTCGATCTGGATGCCATCGTCCTCCACCCACGCGTCGTAGCCGCGACGCTGTAGCAGGCTGGCCACTTCCTCCGCAAGGCCGGGCCGCGCGACATCGGCGCGCACCACTATGCGGGCTTCGAACGCGCCCGACTCCTGGGATCCGGATAGGACGGGTCTGTCGTCGAAGAGCTGGCTCATCAGAGCACGGATCTGCTCCAGCCTGGGAAGCAGTACCTGTGCCCCATCTGGGGCAACATATGGAATAGTCAGCGATTCGTCGATCACCCACAGCTCTACGTCCTCAAGCTTGATCTGAGTTCCTAGATTGGCCAAAGCCAGCAGTCTCTGCAATGGAAGGTCAGTCGAGAAGGCCCTACCCAACAGCGGTACCAGCTGCGGCAGACTGAAGACTGCGTCTAGCCTAAGAGCCTTCTCCCAAACCGCTTGGATCACCTGCTGCTGCCTTCGCATGCGAGAGAAGTCGCTGCTCTCATGGCGCGCCCTCACGTACCGCAACGCTGTCTCGCCATCCATTTGCTGCCTGCCCGCCGGGATGAAGATTCTCATGTAGCCATAACTATCATCTGGGTATCGATCGTCTCGGAGTTCTTCCGGGACGTCAATAGTTATGCCACCCAGTACGTCTATGATGCTCTTGAAGCACTCGAAGTCGAGTGTTCCGTAGTGGTCGATACGAACCTCGAAGTTGTGTTCTATGGTCCTTTGCATCAACCCAGGCCCGCCGCCCTGTTCACCACCGAATTCGCCGTAGAAGTAGGCACTATTGATTCTATTCTCTCCGCGTCCCGGGATCTCCACCCACAGGTCCCGAGGTATGGAGAGCAAGACTACCTTCCTTTGAACCGGGTCAACGCTGGCAATGATGATCACATCTGCCCTGCCGGGCAGGGCAGAGCCCGGGCGCTGGTCCAACCCCAGGAGGAGAAGGTTCACTCTCTCGCTGCCCTGCCATGTAGGCAATGGCTCTGTGACGGGAACCGGCGTTTCCAGGGGGATCTCCTCACCAGGGTCCCGGTCCCGTCCAAGAGACCATTCGATGGGCCCCAACGTTGGCCCCCCGCCATGTGTCAGTCGGTATCCCGTCTGGAAGCCCGTCACGAGGAAAGCCAGGGCCAATAGGGTACTCACTATGCGATCAACCCGGGCAAGCAGGGACGCGCGGTCTCCCGTAGGCTGCCGAATCACTGTGTACTCCTTCCAGCCTAGTGTAAGTGGTTCATCTTCCAGACAATTCCATATTTCCGGTGCGCTCTATCTCTTGGCCCGCAGATGACGCACAGCCCGCGTACCACCCAACAGGGAAACCAACGCCAGCCCCAGACCAATCGTCTCCATCAAACCGAGTCCGGTTTGAGGCATTCCCGACGAGTCCGAGCTCGGGCTGCTCAGACCCGGAGCGTCCTGTCCCTCCGCGCCGTTGGACCCCGAATCAGGGGGCTCCCCGTCTCCCGGCGGAACGACCAGTGTTGCGGTCGGCGCAGCGGTAGGCGTCGCGCTGGGCAACGACGAAGGAGTGAGCGTGGCAGGCGCCGACGGCTTTACCGTAGGTGTGGCCACTTGGGGCGGCATGGCAACTTCAGTGGGGGGCGCAACCAATCTGTAGAGCACCAGCCCTCCAATGCCGACCAGACCCAAGAACAACGACCCCGTGAGCACCAGAGCAATGATCATGAACAACTTGTTGTCTCTCGTCTCCGTTCCAGTTTCCATCTCCCTCTACACCTCCTCAATCCTGTTCACTGCTGGTACAACAATCTCACCAGCAGGGCGGTGAGACCCCCAGGATGCCATCAATGCTACTGCTTCTCTACGCTGAACAGCCTCTCATAGCGGCTCAAACCTCGAGACAACTCTTCCACCACATCCACTTCCATCCAATCGGTGACCAGTCGGCTCTGGGCCTCGGGATCCTCTCCCCCGTCATCGGTCGTTCCGCTCTCGTTCTCACTGAACGTAAGCAGGACAACCTCGTGGCTTACCTCCACCTGGAACGTCTCGTCCAGGAAGCGCAGGGTGAACACCGCGTCCGCCCACACCGGCGCCTCGAACCCACCAGGACCGTACTCGGTCTTTGAACCGCTGATAACGGCCACCGAGTTGCCCCAGGGATCGGTGACGTCGAGACGGATGCTCGCTCGAGGGAAGCTGCCTGCGATCGCCCTCACCCCATCCGTGCGTGGTCGGCGCTCCACATTCATGCTCCACTTCGCTCCTGTCTGCTCGGGGCTTGGCCGCGGCGCAGGTGAAGGGCTCGGTGGCGGAGGTTGCGGCGCGGGCGGTTGTGGAACCGGTGCAGGAGATTCGACCGGAGTCCCATCCCGTGCGAACCCCGGCATTCCTGCCACAGCAGCCACCGTCTGATGTCTCGTGCCCTGAGGGCCATCGTACCAGGCACCAGGGTCATCGGCTCCGGATATGATCCACGGGCAGACGGCAAACAGGTACTCAGGCAGACTACCTCCGTCAGACAGCACACCATCCTTGAACCATGCAAACATCGCCATGTGGTGTGCCTGATGGAGGAAGTTGCCCACCTTAGGATACCGGCGGTCAGTGAGGTCTCCGTATTCCCATCCACCCTCTCCACAGATCATGGGTGGTACGAAGCCGAGTTCCTCCTCGAACACCCTGGCGTATGCCAAGAAGCCCAGGACACACTCGTAGTCCTCGTGCACGGTCTGACCCGGATGCTTGCCATCCTGCCGCCAGCGGTTTACCTGGTCCACAGGTCCCGCAAACTCCCACTCGGGATGCTGCACTGGCAAGGCCCGCTGGTTGATATCGTCGTAGGGATAGCGCGCCGGGCGATTGAGCCCGTAGTTGTGACAACAGAACCAGGCATGCCTGAAGATGTGCTCTACCCCCTCCTCCTGCGCTTCGCGAAGGACTATCCGCAGATGATCCACCGAGTTCACCTGGAGTCCAGGGTAGGCGTCTACATCGACCAATCCCTTGGCCTGTTCTAGCCAGCGAGAGGCGAAGACCTTCATATCCACGCGACGGCTCTTCCACTGCTCGGGGCGCTCTGGAGCGTTGAAGACCTGCACGTAGGCCGGAATCCCCTTCTCGGCCAGCAGGCGTGCGTCTCCCACGAAGTCATGAACCTCGTCAACTAGACACTCCGGCCTGACTACTGGCATGATGCCCTCGTCCCAATAGGCCGACGCCGCCCGTCGAAGCTGAGTCCTGTCTTCAGGGACAGTCATCACCCATTTGACGCCAAGCTCTTGCGCTCGCGCCACATCGGCGGACAACGACTCGAGTGAGAGATCCAGTCCCCCGTGAATCCCCAGCCCATTGTCCTCAGGCGGGCGCGGCCACTCGGCGTAGCCAGTCCTCAACTCCGGCCATACGTCTACAGCCTCACGGTCGGCACCCACGATATTGATATCGGTATAGTAGTGATCGAGGATGTCGACATAGGTGGCACCCTGGTCTGCCATCGCCATAGCCCCTTGCTGACACATGCCCACGCCGTGACCATTCATGGACGGGAAGGGCTTGACGCATGAGACGCTTCTGCAATACGGAAGAGCGCGCACCCACACATCCTCGCTGTTGCGTGTGTCCCCGTCGCAGTACGCGAAGTAGAAAGCCTGAATGACCTCGTCCCCATGCAGGGCAACCACGTCTTCGGTCTCCTGCACAGCCCGGTCGGTGCCGGCGTGAGTCTCCGCTGACCATCCCTGACAATGCTTCTCGGTGCACACATCGGCGCCAATAGATGCGTGCCTGGGGTGAGCAACCGCATATGCAGAAAAGCAGCGAGCTGCCACAGCCTGAGCCTTCAGGGCTTCCTGCGGAGCATTGCGCCCCATCTCCTGAGGCACCACGCCGCGCAGATACTGCTCAAGTCTCATCACCTTCACGCTGCCATCCGGCATGAGGACTTTGATATCATTGGGCACGTGCACGCGAAGAGCACGCTTGATCTTCGGCAAGGCCTTCAGGCGCGCCACGGACTGCGGGAGTCGTGGATCTCCATTGGGCCTGTACCAGCTGTGACGCACGAAGAAGTTGTCGTCCTCAGCAGCAAGCAGCCAAAAGGCGTTGTTGAAGAAGTAGTATGGCAACCCGCCAGTCATTGTCATCTGACACATGGCGGCATGCCGTTCGGCGTGGAGCGCCTCGTTGATCGCTGGCGATCGAGGATCATCAGCGTCACGCAGCCGCACGCCGTTCTCACACCCAACGAGGGGAAGACGTCGCCCGGTGCGCTGACGCACGATCTCATCGTACCATTCGAACAGGTAGAAGCCGGTGTGATCCTCGCATCCCGGCGGCCGTTGATACGGTTTGGCGCAGGTCCATCGCGAACTGCCGCCCTTTCCAAAGGTGAGCGGCTTGTTGAAAGCGTAGTTGTGAATGCCTATAGCCATCTTGTCGTAGAGGTACTTCTTGCCCTTCTGATTGAGTATGGCGAGGGCTTCTTTCAGGAAGGACGTATCCCAGTAGTCTCCCGCCGGCGCCAGGGGTGTGAAGACCGGGATAATCCCGTCCACCGAGTACATCGTCTCCAGGCAAGGGATCAAGTGATCCATGAACCGGGCCACCAGGCGGTCGCGGTTCCATTCCGCCCACTCGAGCTTCAGATTGGGCTCGTTGAACACGTGCACGTAGTGCACACCCAGTGATGCATAGCGCTTGCACGCCTGCCTCAGACCCGCCTGGTCGATGAAGGCCACGAATCTGGTGTAGACGCGGATGATGGGCTCAATGTCATTCTCGATGAGGCCTCGCAGAAACCAATCTGGGACCGTGTTCAAGCCATCGGAGAGAACAAGCAGCCAGCTGGCCCCCATGGCCTTCATCTCAGGCACGAAGGTATCGAAGTACCGCTTCTCATAGTGGTAGTGGTCAGGGAACCAGTGAAACCCTATGCCTGTGTCTCTCTTGGGTCTGGGGTAGTCCAGCAAGTTCATCATCACCCTCCTGGGCGGCGGCAGTCTCGCGACAGCGCGAGCTAGGGAATGAGCAACTCCTGCCCAAGGGTCAGGATTCCCTCGGGGTCCAGGTCGTTCAAGGTGGCGATCTCGTCCACAGTCGTATCGTACTGCTCAGCAATGCTCCACAGAGTGTCCCCGGCGGCCACCGTATGCGTTTGCTGCGAACTGCCGATACCCTGCCCTTCTGACGAAGGTTCTGTTGGGCTCGACTCCTCCGGGATGGTGTCATCAGCCTCGGGAATCACCAGCTGCTGTCCCGGCTCGAGCCTGTTCGGATCCGCCAGTTCGTTCGCGGCGACCAGCGCTTCCAACGTCACGCCGTATTCGTTGGCAATATCCCACGCCGTTTCCCCAGGCTGCACAGTGTGATACTTAACCTGAGGGATGACGGGCGTGATCACGGGCGGTGCCGTAGGCGAAGGCGTAGCCGGCACTACCTCCACCGTGGCAGTTGGCGTGGGAGTAGGCGAGGGCCGGTCCCTCGTGCAACCTCCAGCCAACACCAGCCCAGCCAGGCAAATCGCCGTTAGGCACAGGTGTGTGGTTCTCGAACGCAACGCCAGCCTCCTACCCATCACTTGGGAGCCCCCTTCAAGGCTTCATATGCAGGCCTGACACTGCCATCGGGATTGGTGATGGACCACCAGTACTGCTCCTCCGCCTCAGTCCAGGCAGGGTTGGCGATGGACAGAACCGTCATCGCGCCCATCCACGGTGACCAGTGATCGCGGGCCCACTGATAGGCGCGCACGATGTAGTCAGCCTTCGTCTCCTCGGTTACGGCGTGCCAACTATACGGGGACCCAGGCCTCGAATCGCTGGTCCAGCCGAACTCCAACACGGCCATTTGCCTGCCCGCGTCGCCGTTCTCCACCATCACCTGCCGCAAGTCCTCCACATGCCTGAAGCAGAAGAAGCGCTGGCCTCCCAGGTCTCTGTTGCTCTGCGCCTCATCGGGGCTGGTTTCCGGTGCCGCCTTGTAGCCTGGCGCATGGACGCCCAGCACATCGAAGTAGCTTTTCGCACCAGCCTGGTACATCTCACGCAGGTATTGCACGTCCGGGATAGCGTGTGGTAAACCGGTGCCCGTGGGAGCCAACCCAGCAGTCATCACTACGGCATTGGGATCAGCTTCTTTGATGCGCTGGTACGCGACTCTCAGCAGGGCCACGTATTCAGCGGCGTTGGGCGGCCGCTCGCCCCACTCGCGGGCGAGGTTTGGCTCATTCCAGATCTCGTAGGCCTGGATGCGACCCTTGTAACGGTTAGCCAGCGCGAACAGGAAGTCCCCGTAGTCACGGTAGTTGTCGGGAGGGCCATTGTTAGCTCCATCTGCCCTCGCCCAGTTAGGCTGGAAATCCACCCGAGCAATGATCTTGAGCCCACGCTCGTTCAGCTTCTGCACCACATCGTCGGCCACGCTCCAGTCGAAGATGCCTTTGCCAGCTCCCTCGATGCTCCTCCAAGGGAACAACTCCTTCGCCCAGGTCAGACCAGCGTCTTTGGCCAGCTGAGCGTCTCTCGCCCGGTACTCGCCGCTCCACCAGAGAAACGTGTGCACGCCGTACTCCGGAGTGTTCATGCCGGCTACGGGACCTGGCGGCACCGGATCGGTTGGCGGGTCAGCAGGCGGTGGATCCGGTTCTGGACTCGGCTCTGGCGCTGGCGTGTCGCTCGAGGAGCAACCAGGGATCACCAGTCGCTGCCCCACCCAGATGAAAGACGGGTTTGCCAGGTTGTTTGCAATGGCGATTGCCCAGACCGAGGTCCCGTACTTGACAGCGATCTTGGTCAGATTGTCCCCTCTCTGCACCACATAGACGCAGGTGTCGTCCGGCTCACCCGGGTCGGTCGGATCATCTGGCTCGCCCTGGCCCGGGACCTTCAACACCTGACCGGCGTAGATCAGATTCGGGTTGACGAGGCCGTTCATTGAGACGAGAGTGTTTACCGTAGTCCCGAACCGATAAGCGATGGCCGAGAGCGTGTCCCCAGCACGCACCACATAGCTGGTCGAGTCACCTGAGGGTGGCGGTGCAGGAGGCGCGGAACTCCCAGGGATGGTCAACCTCTGCCCCGCATAGATGAAGTTGGGATTGGCTATACCATTCGCCTGAACGATGGCGGAAGTCGTCACCCCATAGCGCATTGCTATCAGGCTGAGGTTCTCACCCCACTGGACGACGTGCACAATGGCACTTGTGCTCTGCCTCTCCGACCCCGGGGCTGCCCAGGCCGGAGCGCTTGCGGACACCAGAAGTGCAATCACCGTGCACAGCACTACCATCCGGCACATTCTCCTACTCATTCTTCTGCCTCCTTCGCACCACGGTTCTCGTGGAACATGTTCGTATCGATGACCAACTGCCTTCCCGGGATTGCCGGCGGCGTACTGGACAACTCTACAAGCCTCCTCCGTACATCGACCCAGCAATCCATCCGACCACATACGCAGCTACGATGATCAGCAACAGCACTCGCACCTGAAGCAAGTTGCTGGCTATGGAAGCGATAGTTCTCCAAAACATCAGCCGAAGCATTCCCAATCCTCCAGGATTTGGCGGCGGCAAGCCCCTATTCCTCACACCTTCACTGGTATACAGTCCTTTGGAACGTGAGAACAAAGCCAGTGTGGATCGTCCAGTCGGGATGCTCGGGTGTCCCTAGACCCAGCCCCGAGACCATGTCGCTGGGCAACCCTTCAACGTAGGCAGTGTATGAGCACAACGTGTTGAACATTGGCCACTTGACCGGGTAGTCCCAAGGATAGCAGCAGCTCTGGGGCTCGCTGACCACTGTAAAATGTCCGCCATTATCGAAGGCGACGGTCTGTCCGTATACGCGCGCTCCCGTCTCGTCCAGCAGATCGACATGGATTTGAATATCCCGGCGGCTCTCCTCTTCGCTGAGCCATCTGGCCCGCACCAGGCGCCAGTATCGATCCCCAGGATTCAGCCGTATGGCTCTGTCCGCAACGGTCAGCAGGCGGACACACGGCAGCTGATTCAAACGTGGATCCCATTCCACCTGCGGTGGAACGGTGTTGGGCACACTGGTCGGCTCCGGCGTGTGCCCTGGCGCCTCTGTAGGGGTACTCACAGGTCGCGCGCTGCCCCCTAAATACTCGAACCGGATGCTGTCGAACTGGCCCGCCGCAGCGCAATCCGTGAATCGTATCTCCAACGTGTCTGACTGCGGAATTGGATTACTCGCACTGTCGACAATGTCGATGAGAAACGTGAAGGGTGAATGATAGTTCTCACCAGCCAGAGGGGCAAAACTCCACTCCCCGGGATCCTGGCCCTCGCCGCTGATCCGGTAGACCACGTTGCCTGCAAACCGTAGACGAACTGCGCGTCCGCTCACCGGTTCGCCCCCGACGCCTGTGACCTTGCCCTTGAAGTACACTGCCCCGCAATTGGGATACTGCCTCATACTGCCCTGCACGTATTGGAAGGCAGATGACGGTCCGGTTGTGGGCGTCGCGGGCTGGGGCGCAGGGGCTGGCGGCTGCGAAGTAGGAGTTGCAGGTTTCGGGGTAGGCGCCACAGGTTGGTTGGCATCAGCGGGGACAGTCGTCGCCGTCGGGGTCGAAACCGCACCTGAGGATCCCCCCGACCCCGGGATGACCAGCATCTGGCCAACGTAGATCAAGGATGGATTGGCGATGTTGTTGGCCAGCACGATGTCCCACATTTGCACCTGAAACCTCACGGCGATCCCAATCAGGGTGTCCCCAGCTCTTACTTGATAAGTGCCACCGGTCTCTCGCTGATTCGGAGAGCTATTCGCAGGCGCTCCGCTCGGAACCACAAGCCTCTGCCCCACAATGATGAAGTTGGCATTGGTCAGACCATTCATCTGAACCAGCTGCTGCACGGTGGTCTGATGGCGTGCCGCAATGCCCGACAAGGTGTCACCCCTCTGCACTATGTATGCGCCAGAACTCGCGCCTACCGGAGAACTGCTCTCTGGTATGGAAAGGCGCTGGCCCACATAGATGAAGTCAGGGTTGCCCATTCCATTGGCTTGCACTATGGACGACACGGTGATCCCATACCGCTGAGCAATACCACTCACGGTGTCACCCCAGGCGACCACGTACGTACCGGACTCGGTGCCACCAGGTGCTCCCAGGGCAATCGCAGGCCACTGCAAGGCAAGCCCAAGCGCAGCCACCGAAAGCAGCAGAACGGTGGAGCGAATCCAACGCCACGATTCCAGATCCGCCATGCTTCGCCAGTTACACATCTTCAGCCTCTTCTCCTCACCCTACCTGGAAACGGAAACCTTGAGCACTTTGCCCTCGTCGTCGGAGGTCAGATGAACGATCTGCTGGAACCGCACCCCATTCGTCGAGCGCAGCGCCTTGCGGTAGGTAAAGTGATGCCTTGCCTCGCCGGAGTGATCGCTCGTGGTTACCTTTGGCCTCACACTCGACATTTCCGGGAAATGGCTCTTCAGATGCTTCTGGACCCTACCCCTGCACTCCTTGGTCGGCCTGCTCATGCTGTCTCCTCCGCCATTCTTGCCAGTTTGCGACGTCGCAAGAAGGTGGGAACATCCAAATCGTAGAGATCCATAGCCTGCTGCGACTGTTGCGCGTCGAGAAGAGCGGCCGGCCGGGCTCCGGTGCTGCCCGCTCCCCCCCGGCGCGACAACTTCTCATGAGCAGCCGGTTCCGAAACCGTGAATGCCGCCCGTCCGTTCATCCCCACGGCGACGAGCATCACCTGGATCCCATCCGTCATTTCTGGGTCTACCGTGGCCCCGAAGAAGACGTCCGCGTCGGGACTGGCCACCCCAGACACTGTGCTGACCGCCTGCTGGACTTCGTCCAGCGACAGGTCGTTGCCGCCGGTCACGTTGACCAGGATGCCCGACGCCCCAGCGATGGACGACAGCTGGGTGAGGGGGCTGGCGATGGCCAGGTGCGCTGCCTCGACTGCGCGATCCTCACCCCGAGCCTGTCCGATGGACATCAGAGCCGGTCCAGCTTTGCTGAGCATGTTCCTGACATGCATCAGGTTCAAGTTGATTACACCTGTACTAGTTATCAGTTCAGCAACGCCCTGAATCCCCTGCCGAAGCACTTCATCGGCGATGCGAAACGAGATGTCCAGGGAGGTCTCCTCATCGATAAACTCGAGCAGTCGATCGTTGGAGATGGCGACTAACGTATCCGAAGTGGCAGCCAGGGCGTTCAAGCCCTCGCGAGCTGTGTCTCCTCGTCTGCCTCCTTCGAAGCTGAACGGGAGCGTAGCGACTGCTATGGTCAGCAATCCCTCTTGGCGGCCCAGATCCGCGATCACCGGAGCGGCGCCGGTTCCCGTTCCTCCACCCAGGCCCAAAGCCACGAACAGTATCTCCGCTCCTCTCAAGACCTCGCGGAGCTCCTCAGAGCTCTCCTGGGCTGCCCTAGCCCCGATCGCGGGATCCCCCCCAGCTCCAAGGCCACCTGTAGCCTTGGGGCCGAGCTGCACCTTGCACGGGGCCTCCGAGAGGGCGAGGGCCTGGGCATCAGTATTGGCCGCAATGAACTGCACTCCGGGAATGCCTACGTGGATCATGCGGTCGATGGCGTTGCTTCCACCGCCTCCAACTCCGAGTACCTTGATCAAGGGTTGGTTCTTACTAAGAGCCATACCGTCCTCCCGTGACACACCGCGGTCTACCATGTGAGTAAGCTCTCGAACGTCCCTGAGACAGTCACGCTAGAGACGCTCCCTGAACACTCTCAGGAACCCCTCCAGGCGCTGAATCAGCTGTCGCAACAGCTCTCCTGGACCAGATAGTTCAGGTTCAGAGCCGCCGTCGTCAGATTGCCTGCCGACGTCCACCACAAGCGGACCCAGCAGGTTGTTGCTCTCATCGGACTCCGACACCAGTCCGGCCTCACCCTCCGTGTTGTACGCGTCCACATATACGTAGAGCTCGTGCCGCCCTTCAGAGAGACGGCCACTGAAGGTGCTATAGCGGTCGTCCATATCCTCCATCGACAGTGCCTTGGTTTCATGGGCATTCAGACGAGGTACGTACCAGAGAGCGCCCTGGCCCTCAAGCACAGCGACCGAGTTAACGGCTGGGGGAGCCGCCGGGTCCACGGACAACCCCACCCAGAATCCGTTCGCGACCTCCACGGAGCCGTCGTTCCGTATGGTGACGGTCACCGTCAGCGGAGCAGAACCAAAGCTCGGCTGTGGAGCGATCACCACCTTGTCCACAACAAGGTCCGGCAGATCGACGGACGGAGCTTGATCATCTGGGACGGCCGTTGGCTCCGCCGTGGGCTGCCCATCCGTCGGCGGGGTCAGTTCTGGAGTCGGCGAGGCCACCACTTCCCCATACGCGGGGCTGTAAGCCTCGTTGCCGGCCCGGTCCGAGATCTTGAACCTGATAGCGCCCTCCGTTACTTTCGCCTGCAGATAGCAGGCACCCGCTGGATCCTGTGCTCCGCTAGCATCGCAGTCCATAGCTTGCCACGCGCCCCACGTGAATCCACCATCAGGGGACAAAGAATACCGCGCGGATGTTGGATCCAGACCACTGCCAAAATCGGTGACCCCAACCATGACTCGCTGAGGCTCTTGCGTGGACACGCGATCCCAATCCCCAGGAGGAGCGGTGTCCAGGATGATTCTGGCGGTGTAGGTGGGTGACACGTTGTCTGCCCAATCAACGAAGCGAACTCCCACAGTCTTCTGACCGTCGCCTGAGTCCAACAGCCACTGACGAGCAGGTGCGAAATCCTCGACCTCGGTGAACTCGCTGGCTCTCAGTTGCGTGAACTGCATCCCTACTATCTCGCCGTCTGCGTCATCGGCCTGCAAGCCGAGCGTGACGGTCAGCTGCGACGTGTACTGAGCTCCTTCGTTGACACAGATGGCACCAGTGGGCAGAGTGTTGTCCACCACAACCTCGCGCGCCACGCGGGAGGTACGCCCCTCCGCACTGCTGGCCACGGCCTCTATGCGGTGACGCCCCTCACTGAACTGGCTGGTGTTCCATTCCCAGGTCACCGCAGACTCGCCTTCCGCCTGCAAGGAACCATCTAGCAGGAGTTGAGTTCTCGCCGTGGTGGGGCTTGGGCTGGAGACCCTGATCTCCACCCTTCCGGAAACCGCCTGGCCAGCCTTCGGACTGGCGATCCGCACCCGCGGGTTGTGGGCGAGAAGCCGCTGCCAGACCAATTGGCGCAGTTCCTGCAGCACTCGGTACACCTTGTCCCCGGGGCATACGGTGCTCCACAGATCGCGGTGCCCCACTACGTGAGGGAACCCGCGATGTACGAAATGCGATGATTCCATCGGGTTGATGCCGAATCGGTCTCCTTCCCAGGCAATCAACGAGACCAGTGCTTCCTTCATTGCCGGGGTCATCTCCGCGGTTCTGTAGTCACCCAGAAGGGCGATGCCGATGCTGCCGTAGTTGTAGTCTCCGGAGTGCATCCCAACGACTCCATCGCCGCCTTTGCGACCCTCGTAGATGTTGCCCTGGCGATCGATGAGGAAGTTGTAGCCGATGTCGCCCCACCCTCGTGACACAGCATGATACTGGTAGACGGCTCGCACGATGTATGCGGGATCCTGAGGGTCATTTGGCGTCACCGTGTGGTGGATGACAAAGTGCGTTGGCTTGCGGTAGACCGGCTCCCGCGTCGCCCAGGCCTCGTTGGCTCCCCAACCCTGGCGAGATATGATGTGGGGCTGAGGAACGCCAGAGGTTGCCTCCTGAGGAATGATCATGGCCCGCGCTTCATCGACAGTCGGCCCTTCTGTCGTATTCATGAAGGTGAGGACTACCTCGCGCACCAGCGGCGAGACACTGGGCTCGAAGGTACCCAGAGTCAGCCGATACTGCACGTATCGTGATGGCGCGACCTCGATGAGATTGCCGTGCTGAAGAGGTTCGCTCCCAGGCCCGTCCTCGTCGGCTGAGATCAATGTCCAATCATCCCACTGGGCTCCATCACTGCTGACGCGGAGTTCCAGCTGGAAGGTAGTGCCCATGGGCTTCTCCACGTCCCAGGCTGACCCGACGACGTTGAAGAGAACTGACGTCTCCAGGATGCGAGAGGTGAACACCCCCCTGGGGCAGAGAAGCCCTTGTTGCTCCTGGGCCAGCGCCAATTCGCCGTCGCCCGTCGCCTCCAGCACCAGGCAGCCCAACTCGCCTTCCTCGAAGTCGTGCACCGTGGTCTGCACCCACTGCGCGGTCATCTGTTCCTCGGTCTCCGTCCTCCGGACAACGACGGCAGCTTTCTGAGGTAGGTATTGCAGCATAAACAGCGTGGCTGAGAACAACACCAGAGCCGTCAGTGTCCTACGCATGCCCGGCCGTCCTCCACGGTCTCAATACCCTCTCGCATCATATTCCCAGCTCACTCAATTCCTCTGAGCTTCGCAACGACCTCTCGTTCACTCTGTACTCTTCGTGACTCCACCGGTGAGCGTTCCAGATCTCCAGGCGATCGCCCACCCCAATCAGGACCACTTCATCCCCCAGTCCAGCGAAGCGCCGCAGGTATTCCGGAATCGGAATAAGGCCTTCAGACTCCAGTGTCGCCACCGAGGCACCTCCGAACAGATGCCTCTGAAACGCCCGGGCGGCTGCCTTCAGGAATGACGTGCCGCCCTCAATGCGCTTCAGCAGGGCCTCCCATACGGAGAGAGGGAAGACCGACACGCATCCATCCAGGCCTCTGGTAATCACATACCCTTGCTCCAGGCCCTCGCGAAGATGCGGGGGCAAGATAAGACCCTCTTGTGTCAATGGCACGCCCTTGGAAGTGCCAAGCAGCATCCCGTGGTCCTCCGGCTCCGATCAGCCCCTAAGTCTTCTCAGTCGCGCCGCCACCAACTCCTTGATGTCGCGCATCAGAAGATCCAACTCGCGCTCCAGGCCTTCGTACACATCTCGCGCATCCTGCTGCGCTTGGTCTCGTGTCCGAGCTGCGTCTTGCTTGGCCGCCTCTATTACTTCCCGTGCGCGAACCTCCGCCATCTTCACCAACTGGCTTTGCTCCAGAATGAGCATCGCCTCCCGCTCGGCCCGTTCCCTTATGGTCCGCGCCTCAGCGTCGGCTTGTTCGAGCACCTGTCCCTCTTTCGCCAGGACACGCTGAGCCTCCAGAACGTCGAGGGGCCAGTTGGCTCGTAGCATGTCCAGAGTGGTCAGGCATTGCTCTTGATCCACAAGAGCTTTGGAGGTCATCGGCACCCTGGCGCCGGAGCAGATCATCTCCTCTATCTCATCTATGAATGGGCTGATCTCGTGCACAGAAGGTGGTTCGCCTTTTGCATAGGCGCGGTCGCTGCCCGCGCGTAGGCCTTCGTAGTCGCTATCGGGGCACGATCTGTCACTCCCGACATCTCGACCACGAGAGGGGATCACATCTCTCATGCGCTCACGAACGTTCCATCCTAGCATCTAGCCCTCCCCGCTTCGATCCGCGGCGGCGGCCTGCGCCCGAGCGAACTCGGGTATGCTCTTCACCGCCTCAATGGTCAGCACCTTAGTGGTGAATCCGTACCACGCCTCGTCACTGCGCCCACTCAGTATCCAGGGACAGACAGCGAACAGGTAGTCCGGCAACGGTATTCCGCCGGTCAGCTTGCCCCTGCGGAACCACTTGTACACGTGTTTCGTGAACTTGGCGTGCAGTTCACCCTCCACCCGAGGATAGCGATGATCGTCGTAGGCTCCGTACAGCCAGCCACCCTCCCCACAGATGATCGGGGGTACAAACCCGAGACGTCCCTGGAAGACGTCTGCGAAGAACTGGAAGCCCAGCACGCACCACACGTCCTCTTGCCAATCCGGAGGATGGTTGAGGGCGTAGTTGTGGGCGCAGAACCAAACACGCTGCCACACTGGACTGCCGACTCCAAGGGCATCAATCGCAGCCTCCAGTTCTGCCAGGCTCAGGCACTGCAGTCCTGGATAGCCCCCCGCGTCATAGACTTCCTCTGCCTTCTGAGCCCACAGGCGAGACCACTTCTGCACGTAGTCCCTGGGCCTGTCGTTCTCCCACTCGCGAGGGTCCGAGGGCTCATTGAAGATCTGGATGTACGGTGGGATGCCATTCGCCACCAACACTTGAGCATCTGTCCCGAAGGAATGGTGCCTCCCAACGGGGGTGACCTGTCTGCAGACGGGCATGATGCCAGCTTCCCAGATCATCTTGGCACACCGTAGGAGTTGCTCCTCTCCCTGGTAGCACAAGGTGGCCCAAGTCATCCTCATCTCTTGTGCCCTTCTGATATCCAAAGCCATGGCCTCGCTCGTTGTGTCGAGCCCAAAGTGGACACCCATACCGTTATCGTGCGGAGGGCGCAGGAAGCCCTCGTAGGACGTGGGCGGTCCCGGAGCCGGGGAGGGGGTCGGTGGCTGGGGAGACGGGGTCGGCGGCGCCGGAGAGGGAGTCGGTGGCTCGGGAGACGGGGAAGGCGGATTAGGCTGGATTGGCTCTGAATCCTTTCCACCCGCGTCTACCAGTTTGAACGTAATCAGAACAGGATGGTGTTGCGTTTGCGTCAACTCCAGATGGTCGCCGTAGAGGCCAAAGCCGTCCAAGATTTCGCTGTTGCCCACTACCTCCGCGGAGTACGCGCCCCAACCCGCGAACATGGGCATAGAAGCTGCCCCCTGTCGGGCACCGATTGGGGCATAGGGGTCATCCTTAGGAGCCGCTATGTGCTCACCGTCAGCCCAGGAGAAGCGCACAGTGCCCCCATCTGTGACGGCGTAGGCGCTCATGTTCTGCACTCCAGGCTGTACTTCAACACGGACAACCTTCCAGTATAGCCCGTCGTGGCGCTCCGGCCCTCTGATCTGCAGTCTGTCCTTCATCTCCTGGGACAAGCCGACGAACTCAACCCCATCGTCTCCATCTGCAGGTGGAGTGGTAGGCTCTGGCACGGGCCACTCGTCCTTGCCCGCCCGCGCATGCTTCAGCAGCCCCTTCAAGGCTGTGACGGCCTGACTCTCTTCCTCCTGAGGGCTGTACCAGGCGTGTGCCCTGTTCGGGTCACCCTCCTTGGCTGCCAGGAGCCAGAACGTGTGATTGATGACGTATGGGGGACTGGCCCCGTCCATTAGCTCGTTCGCGAGCGCGACAGCCCGCTCAGCGTGGGTATCCTGGTCCGTCCCGGCCGCCGCTGAAAGGGCAAACGGGTCACCAGCCACCGCACTACCCATGCACAACAACCCAAGAGAGTATCCCAACGCCGATTCGGCGATCTCCGTGTACCACTCGAATAGATGCTGACCCATATGGTCTTGACTTCCCTCGGGCAGGGAGTACGGTCGTGTATCGGGCCATCGCCCCTGTCCACCTTCACCCCAGGAGAGCGGTCTATCGAACGCGTGGTTGTGCATGCCAATCACCATGCTCTGCAAGAGAGACTCATCCAGCCTGGATGACAGGGAGACAAAGGCGCTGCGCAGGAAGCTCAGGTCCCAGTAATCACCGCCAGGCCGCAAGGCCGGGAAGACCGGATGCAGTCCCGCCGCGTGCATCTCCTCCAGGCAAGGCACCAGCATGTCCACGAATCTCTCCACCAGGGACGGCCGACACCACTCCCGAACCGCCCATCGCGAAGAGCAGTTGGCCTCTGAGAACACCTCCACGTAGTGGACACCCCAGCCAGCGTACGTGCCAAGCAGACCAGCCAACAGGCCCCTGTCCAAGGGCTGAATCGTGGGCGCCACCAGACGTACGACGGGTTCGATCTCGGCCGCCAAGAGCCGCTTGACAAAGAACTCAGGAAGAGAGGCCTCCATCTTGGAGAGCACAACCAGCCAACTGGCTCCCAGAGCCTTCAATTCGGGCAGCCAGCGTTCAATGTCATGAGGGCTGTAGTGCTCGGTGTCAGGATAGTAGTGAAAACCGTAGCCAGTATCGTTCTCGGGATACCAGTACCGCTCTAGTGTCATCTTTACTTGCTTCCTTCGTGTTTGCGTGTGCCCCCTCGGGAGACCAGCACCTTGACTACGTCCCCGTCGGCGTTGACGGTGACTTTGACCACGTGCCGCAGCTGGTCTTCACCCTTCGACACGATGTGCTGCTGGGAAGCCTGAACAAGCTTTGATACCCTGTCAGTGCTATCCTGCTCACAACCGCAAGACTGCGTCCCGCACTTCTCGCCCGAACATCCTACCCTGCACAGGATGAGAGGATGAGCCAGGAAGCCATCTGCGTCCAGGAAGGGCAGACTCCTCTTCACCTTCTGCCGCGCCTCCTTGGAAAGTGGGAGTGCCTCCGCATCCATCATCCTGGAGCAGCACGCCAGAGGCGGACAGGCGACGTCCAGCTCGGCCTCCAAATCCGGGAACTTGAGGGCTCCTCTCAGGCTGAGGGAAGGGTCCCCATACAAGACAAAGCCCATGAGCGCCTTCTGATCCTCTCCGTCCAGATAGCCTTGCTCGTCTGCCACCGTAAGTATGAAGGCCGCCCGTGCTCTGCGCAGCGCATCTCCGATGGAAAGTCCACCTGAGACACCCTCCCAGACATGCTTACCCAGCAGATCAGCACCAGACAGAGGAGGCGTCAGCGTTCCATACGACATACCGGTGCAGCCGATGAACCCCAGTGCGCCGCCAGCCAGGAAGTTCAAGGGTATGGAGCCCTCGGGATACGCTCGCTCTAGATCGGCGCCGTAGCAGGCCTCCGAGTACACAACCGACCCTTCCACATCGGCCCAGGACACTGAAAGCGGAGTCAGTGCAATGGGCAGCAGAGGGGATCCGTACTCCGAGTCACCGTGACCGTACCAGTATGGGCTGCCTTGGAACCCATGCAGATTGAAGTAGCCCAGCGTTGGAAGCTCCTCGTAGGTGGTCAGGAAGTCGTAGTCCGTCGACGGCGGAGAGACCTGCAGTCGGCTGGCGTCGCCTATGACCTCGAAAACGGCGCGCGATGCCTCAGCCCAGATCTCAGCCGTGTAGCCGACGCTTGTCCACTGTCGGCGCTGCGCACCGAACAGTCGTCTAACAGGATTGAGCCAGGACGAAGAAGAGACGCCATCATCTCTGGAGGATGCCGCATTGTGATGTTCGATGGCGCGATCCACGAGCCCCAACAGCGCGCCCAGGTCGGCAGGCTCACAGTCGGGCAGACGGCCCACGCTGAAGCGGGAGAGTAGAGAGGTCTCCTCTTCGGCGGCGTAGGGCCAATCCGAGAGCACCTCCGGATCTTCATCGTCCGCTGGGTTGGGGAGCCTGTGGAAGGGAATGATAGCATCGCCCCCAACGATCAACAGTGACGCAAGTCTGATCGATTGACCTTTGAGCGTGGCATCGAGTTCCCCGATCAGCCCAGCTATCTGGCGCGGATCGGATGGATCGACACCACTCAAACCAAACTCAGCAAGACAGGAATCGTCGTCCACGCTGAGTTTGATGCTCTCGTCGCCCGTGGACCGACCTAGGGCCTCGCATAGAACAGAGAGTCGGCTGTCCAGCTCTTCGTAGCCGTCCTCGCCATACCGAGCAACGATCCGGTCACGACTGGTGAGAATCAGCCGCACCTGCGTCTGCTCCTCAGGTCCACCGACCGCGGCGTGGTCATCCAGTGTCTCAGCTACCGGCAGCAACTGCATGCTCTGGGGCTGGGAGACTGAATCGTCCGGGGGGCCGGCTACCCTGCCCTTCTGCTGTTGCCGATCCGGTCGTGGCACGGCGACCAGCTGATCTTCTCCGCCTTCCTGAGCGATCAGTGGCGCAGGCAAAGGTTCCCCTATCAAGAGATATCTCAGCACGTTGGGCGCCCCATCCAGCGCCTCCCCGGAGGGCGCTGCGAGTTCAAAACCCCGCTCGAAGAGCCACGCATACCGGTCGTTCCCGCCCAGCAGTTCCTGAGCAGCGGTTAGGCTGGGGTCGAGAGCAGTCGCGTCGTGAGCCAAGGCCACACCCAGAGCATCATCTCGGTTCTGCAGGGCGATGTCAGCCAGGATCAACTTGGGTCTGATCCACATGGCGTGCTGCTCGACTAGTCGTTCCACGAGCGGCCTGGTTCTGTCGACCCGTTCGATGACCCACAGCGCCTGTGCCAGGAGAAGTTCCAGGACAGCTCGCCATTGTGGGTCCTCTGTCGCGTGGTCACACGCGGCCTCGTAGAAGGGCACCGCGTCTTGGGCTCGTCCGGACCACGTCAGTATGCGCGCCAGAATCAGGGGAGACGACTCGTCCAGTGCCTTCTCCAGGAGTCCCGCGCTCTCGGCGGCGTAGGGATGGAGCGCGCGGAGCTTCCGCACGTGTTCGCTCTCATGAGGCGAGCCACCCTTTGCCAGCTCCACACGGGCCAATCCCGCGAGCGCCCACAGATTGAGAGGGTCCACGGCCAGAGGATACTGGAACTGTTCCTCAGCCTCGTCCCATCGCTGCTTGGCCGCAAACGTGTCACCGAGCATGCAGCGTGCAGCCACATAGCCCGGCAGCTGCTCGAGAAGATGCTCGAGCAAGCTAGCTCCTAGTTCCTCATAGCCCAAGTCGAGGCTCAGTTTCGCTGTGGCGAATAGCTCTCTCGATGTCGTCAGCGTCACGCTGTCTTGGCCTCCCGCCTGATGTCGTTCCGATCCTGGTACTGATCGGCGGAACGGGCACCCCTAGCCACGAAGAAGGCCAGAGCGCTGGTCGCCGCCAGTTGCTTGTAGGCCTCACTGCTGTGAGGCTCCAACTTCACGGCTTGGCGGAACATCTCCACTGCCTCAGGGTACTGCTTGAGCTTCTTGTGGATCATCCCGGCACCGAAGTAGGGAGCGTAGTTGTCCGGGTCGTGGCGCAAGGCGGTTCGATACTCCTGCAGTGCCTCACTGTGTTCGCCCTGCGCCTCCAGTACGCGAGCCAACTCATAGTGCGCTACGGGGCCTGTCGGTTCGAGGTCTACCGCCTTCTTGAGATGGGCGGCTGCCTTGTCGACGTGTCCAAGCCTCTCACATAGTTGACCCAGCTTCACGTGCGTACGAACGTCGTCCGGCATCCCGCGTAAGGCTTCATGGAGTAGATGCAGGGCCTCATCGTAGTTTCCGTGCCCGTCCTCTATCTCGGCCATCTGGTGATAGACGGCAGGCATATCGTCTGCCAGCTCTCTCGCCGCCTCCAGCTCCCTCATCGCCAGATCGTCCCTACCCAGCTGTTTGTGGAGGACGCCCATCTTCAAGTGATAGTTGGCGTTATTCGGGTCCGATTGGAGAGCCTTGCTGTAGCTCAATAGCGCCTCCCGCGGCTCACCTCGCGCCTCGGCGAGGCTGGCGAGATGCTCCTGCACCAGTGGCCAGTCGGGTCTCAGGGCAGATGCTTCTTCGTACTGTGCAGCCGCCAGATCGTGCTCTCCCAACCTTTCATAGCAGCGCCCGAGACTAAGCAGATACAGTGGTTCATCAGGCGCAAGCTGGATCGCTTTCTTGTGGGCCATCTCGGCCTCTTCGAAGCGATCCTGAGACTCCAGGGAGGCTCCCAGCTCAGACCACCAGCTCGGGTTGTCGTCCCTTCTATTCAGGGCCTCCGTCAGAAACTCCGCAGCCTTCTTGTGGCGGCGCATCTGACTGTATGCTTTGCCCGCATCGCGGTAGTACCTTGCCTCTTCAGAGTCCAGGTCTATCGCGGACAAATACTCCTCCAATGCAGACTGATGGCGCTCACGCGACTCGTATAGCTCACCCAGCCGATGATGTCTCTCAGCCACATCGGGGTTCTGCTCCAAAGCCCGGCTCAGTGCCGAAATGGCCTCGTCATAGCGCTGCCCTCGCTCATACGCAGTTGCCAGTGCATAGTGACAGTCCGCGCGCATAGGAGCCAGCTGGGTGGCTGTCTCCAGGGCTGCGATGGCAGGCTCGAGCTTCCCTACCGCAAGGTAGGCGAGCCCCAGCTCGTAGTGATTGATCGGATCCTCGGGATCCATGTCACACGCCGTGCGCAGTTCGTCCACTGCCTCTCTGTCGCTGCCCACAGTCCGCAACACCACTCCCAGGTTGCGATGGTGCAGAGGATTGTGGGGCTCAAGCTCGACAGCCCTCCTGCACTCTTCAAGGGCCTTGTCCGCCCTCCCGCTCTTGGCGTGTATCAAACCCAGCTGACTGCGCGCCATAGCGTCCTTGGGCCTCCTGGCGAGATCCTGATGCAGCTCCCTCTCCATCTTGTCCAACCATCCAGACGCCGCTGACGGCGAGAGGGACTTAGCCACGCTCGAACCCACCACAGCGAGACGCTGGCGGGACTCTGGCGCATCGGCTGAGAGATCCAGAGCCCTCTCGTGCGATGCGGCGGCCTCCTCAAACCTCTCCTGCATCTCGTACGCCAAAGCGAGCTCATAGTGAACTTCAAAGCTATCATCGTTCAGAGCCAACGCTCTGCGCAGGCACTCCACGGCGGCGTCACCATCACCCAATCTGCGCAGTATGCTACCCTTCAGACGAAGGTACCTCACTTCGTCAGGTGCCAGATGAATGGCTGTTTGGCAACTCTGCGCAGCCACTTCAAGTCTCCCGCCGGCTTCGTAGGCCTTGGCAAGCTCGAAGTGATTCTCAGGATCGTCAGACTCCAGCTCAACCGCTCTCTCCAATTCCTCGATCGCGCGAGCGTGCTCGGCGAGGCTGCTCAAGGCCGCCCCAACGCCTCTTCGAGCCGCTGCCAGACCTCCATCTGCTTGTAGAGCCCTCTCGAACTGGGAGAGTGCCTCCTCGTGTAAACCCTGCTCTAGCAGGACTTGACCGGCGAGCAAGCAGACCTCTGGGTCGCTGGAGTCCAGGGCGACGGCCTTGCCCAACGCTGCAGTCGCCTCGTCTGAGCGACCCAGCCGAGCCAGCACGCGCCCGAGGCAGAAGTGGTTCTCCGCCTGGTCTGGAGCCAGTCTGGCTGCTTCCTCGTACTGCTCCACGGCCAACTCCGGCATATCACGGCCCTCATAGAGCTGCCCCAGAGAGAACCGATTGCTCGCGCTCTCAGGAGCCAAACGCACACCCTCCTCGAGCTCAACAAGGGCGTCGTCCAGCCGACCCAGATCGGTCAGGACGTCAGCATATTGTGTCCTGTACTCCGCGCGGTACGGCGCAAGCCCTACAGCCCTCTCAGCAGCTCGCGCCGCATCGTCGAGGCGATGTCCCGACCTGTACAGCTGAGCCAGCACACTCTCGATCTCGGGCACGTCATCGCCAACCCGCGACATCTCTTCCAGCATAGTCAACGCTTCATCGTCCTGGCCCAACCCTCTGAGCAATGCTGCCACTCGCGCGGCGTAGCGGGTCTCCTGGGGTCTCAGCTCCAGGGCTTGACGGTACAAGGACAGTGCCTTCTCCTGATATCCTTGTACCTCCGCTGCCTCAGCAAGTTCGTACAGCAGCTCATGATCTCCCTCAATGAGTGAACTCGCGCGCTCGAGGGCACTGACGGCCGCGTCCTCCTCGCCCGAGGCCCTACATGCCCGCCCGAGAGAGCGATGGTACCGCCCGACATCGGGGCTCAGCAGCGTGGCTTTCTCTAGAAGCGGCACAGCCTGGTCAGTCTCGCCTTCCTCCAGAAGGAGATCGCCCAACTGGAAGCTGCTCTCTGCATCTTCTGGAGCGAGCTCAACAGCGGTGGCTAGAGCACTCAGCGCTCCATCTGGGTCGTCCGCAGACCTGCAAGCCACTCCGTAGGAGACCTGGTACTTGTGCACGTGCGGCGCCAGACTCACCGAATCCCCGTAGGCTCGGCGCGCCTCCTCGTGGCGCCCGACCTGCTCCAGGCTGAGTCCCAACTCCCAGAGGATCTCCGGATCCCCGGGGCTTAGCTCGCGAGCGCGCTCCAACGTAGTCACACTGAGTGCGGCCTCACCGCGAGCACGCAGTAGAGCGCCTTTCTTCAGATGGTGAGACGCATTCTCGGGCTCCGCGCTCACCGCTTCATCCAACTGAAGCACGGCGTCTTCCGTGCGTCCCTGGCTCGCGTACAGATCAGCGAGCTCGGCGTGAAGCACGACCGGCGCACTCACGGTTCTCCGAGCGGCTTCGAGTACGTCAATCGCGTCTTCGCTCCGGCCAAGGTCGCGGAGGGCCATGGCATAGTGCAGCTGAACCTCCGCATTCTCAGACGCCACTTCTGCCGCCCTCTCCAGAGACTCAGCCGCCTCCTGTGACAGATCCAGCTCCTGCAGGATCCTCCCGAGTTCGAAGCTATGCTCCGCCCTATCTGGTTCCAGGTCGACAGCTCTCTGCGCTTCAGCTCTCGCCTCGTTGAGCATGCCCAAGCGGCGCGCCACCGAGGCTGCACGCGCGTGGTATTCCGCCTCCTGCGGGCAAAGGCCAATGGCCTCCTGATAGTCTTCCAGAGCCTCGTCCAGGGTTCCCTGGGCCTCACGGATCCGGCCGAAGAGGAAATGCACCTCTCCATTATTGGGATTCAGTTTCTCAGCCTCTTCCACGTAGCCTCGGGCCTCCTCGAGGCGATCCATCCTGTGGCACAGTTCAGCAGCGCGCAGATGGCAGTGCGCACTCTGCGGTGCGATAGAAACGGCTTCTGTGTACATGCGCCATGCATCGTCGTCCCGGCCCATTTCCTCATACACGCCGCCCAGGTCACTCACTGCCTCCGCCAGGGACGGGCTCAACTCCACTGCCCTCATCAGAGACGACACGGCCGCTTCCAGCCCACCCGTGTGGCGCAGGGCGATGCCCAACTGATGATGGTGCCTGGCTTCCGCAGGTTGCAGTGCGATGGCAGCTTCGTGCTCCGACGCCGCTTCCGTCCACCTTCCCTCCCCGGCGAACAGCAGCCCCAGTTCGTGGTGTGCGCCCGCCAGCCCCGGATCGAGCTCCACAGCCTCTCGCAGATGAGATTCGGCCTCACTGCGTCGGCCCAGGTGACTCAGAATGCTGCCCGCCAGCACGCGGTACTGCGCATCCCCTGGCTCCAACTCCACGGACCGCTCAGACCATATCCAGGCCTCATCGGCTCTACCCTCCATGTAGAGGGCAGATGCCAGGTCATAGGACCAGTCTGCCCGCTGACCATCCAATTCCACGGCTCTGCGCAGGTAGCCGACAGCGCCAGGGAGCTGATTCATCTTCTGTGCTAGAATGCCGGCCTCGTGCTGGTACTCTGCGTTCTTGGGGTCGGCATGAGCCGCTTGCTCGTACTCTGTCAAGGCGTCAGTGGTCCGGTCTAGTCGCTGGAACAGGGTGGCCGATTGGTAGTGCCACTCTGCCCGCTCAGGGGCAAGCGCCAGTGCTCGGGCCAGGGCATCGGCTGCTTCCTCCCAGCGGTCTTGCATAAGCAGCAACTGGCTGATGTGGTGAGGGCAACTTGGATCGAGCGAGTCACGCGCCTCAGCCGACTGGTATGCAGCGAAAGCTTCCGCATACCACCCCTGCTTCTCATATGCATTACCCAGCTCAAGATACGGAGCCGCGCTGTCCGGCTCGAGCATCGTCGCTTGCTGCAACTCTGCCTGCGCCTCGGCGTGACGCTGCAGACGGTTGAGTGCCTTTCCGAGACTTGAGTGATACGCAGCCACGCCCGGGTTGAGCGCTATCGCGTGCTGGAATGCAGCCAGACTGTCCTCCAACTGATCCTTCTCAAGATAGGTCAGCCCCAACTCGTGATAGGTGTCAGAGCAGGCGGCATTGGCTCCCTCCACCGCTGCCTCCAGTTCCGACACCGCTCTGTCCACCTGATCCATCTCTCGATAGAGCAAGCCGAGATTGCGCCGCGAGATGAGTTTCTCGGGATCGCCAAGCCAACGGTCGTCCGCCCGACTTTGGCGGTACTTCTCCCGGTAGCCTAGCAGTTGCGGTCGAGTCCGGGAGTCCTCTTGCTCGCGACCTATGATGCCTTCAAATAGGACCGTGGCGTCGTCGGTCTGGCCCAGTTCTTTCAAGGCAATGCCCAACTTGTAGGCGGACGTGAGATCGAGAGTGTCAACCAGGGCCAAGGATGCGGCAAGCTCTCGCGCCTTCTGAGGGCCCTCGTTGTGAGCAAGACATCTAGCGGCGATGCGGGGTCCCCAACCATCTATTCGGATCTCCAAGAGCTGCTGCAGATAGGCAAGGCGATCCGCTACCAGATGATAGAGGTGGATCAACACGCCCTCCCAGTGCAGGGCAGATTCATCAGAGTCGAGGCAGATACTCCTGGAGAGAGTTCCCGAATACGACTCACTCAGAGCCAGCGCGGCGTAGAAATCGCGCACCATGGGATCGCCGAAAGACACGGAGTCTTGCTGTCTAGAGACGCTCACCACCCCTGTTGTCCCTAGGCTGGAGAGCCAATGGCGCGGAAGCCCGCCCGCGGCGAGATCCAGTTGAGCAACAGCCTGCCTGGAACCGTACTCTGGTGCTTCACCTTCGCTCCGGCGCAGCATTTGCAGGGCCAGGCCCGCCAGCTGTCGCTTCACGTCTTCGGCGTCGAGTTCGCCTGACGTGTCACTGGCTGCCTCCAACAGTCGGTGATTCCCTTCCCTGACCACCGCTGTGCCCTCCGCATGCCCCTGACTCGTAGACGCAGCTTGGACAAGATCTACGTACACCTCGGCATAGAGAGGTGTGCGCAGCAGCATCCAAAGGCGCCTGTCTCCTCTGGCTCGCCACACAGCCTGGCGCTTGGTCGACTCAGGCAGCTGAGCCTGAAGGTACGTAGTGCGTTCCTCGTCGTTGAACTCCTGGAGTTCGGCGACGTACGGATCCTCAAGCCAGCGCCGGAACGCCCCATAGTCGCCCGTACGACAGGCGACGATGCACTTCGACTCGTTTGACTCCACCATGCGGGCCAGTTCGTCGAGGACCTGGTTGTCTCGGACCTGCTCGAGGCCATCCAACAAAAAAAGGATGCGGTTGCGAGCGAAGATCCGATTCAGAGCCTCTTCGTCCACGTGAAGCTCATACTCGCCGAAGGCCGTCGTCAGGGCCTGCAACAGGCCCTGTTCCCCGCCGGACGCGGGGAGCTCCACATACAGTGGAACGTACCCTGGCGCGTCGATCCCATCCCGCGTGTCGAAGCTCCGGCCTTCCACGGCGCGCTGGGCGTGCTGGAACGCCAGCCAGCGCAGGGTCGTACTCTTGCCGCCACCCGGCTGCCCCAGTAGGATGATCCTATCCCAGCAGCGGAAGCCATCAGGAAGGTCCGAAGTACTCTGGAAAACAGTTTCCGACACCCCGTCACTGCAACGCTCGCTATTCTGCGAACTCAGAGTCCTGCCATCGGCCGGCTCGACACGCAGTGGTATGTAGGAAGAAGAAATGCGCTGCAGTTTCGGATCGTCAACCAGAGACTGCAGATACTTCCCTACCGTGGCTTGCACGTCTATAACTTCCACGCTGCCCTGGCCGCCTGCTTCCTCTGGCGATTCCAGCGCGCCTCGGTCCTCAATCTCGCCCATCATTCCAACCTCACACTCTGCCAATCATCCAGAAGGAGACGACACAGATACCCACGCCCACCACGCAGAGGAAGGCACCCACCCCGGCGGCTGTGCGTATGAGCTGATTGATAGCCTCCACCATGCGCGCCGCAGAATCGATTAGGGGAGCCACCGTGTCCTGTGTGAGGGCGCGGCCACTGATCCTTACGGACTGTGCGGACAACGTTTTCATCGCCTGGTGGTACTCCTTGGCCAAGATGATCCAGAGTCCTGAGAGCGATGAAAGCACCCCTATCACGAACAGGCTGACCGACATTACTATCTGGATCTCGTATGTCATGCTCCTGCACCTCCTGCACATACAGTAGCCTCTGCGACTATTTGGGTAATCATTCTCTTCATGTCTTCGACCACAAAAGGCTTGGTAACATACCCATGAATCCCTAGCTTCCTAACCTCCTTCTCCGTTTCCGGAGAACCGTAGGCGGTCATCACGATCACTTTCATGAAGGGATCGAACTGGCGCACCGCCTTTATCAACGACAACCCATCCATGTCCGGAAGTCTCAGATCCACTATGATGAGATCGAACTGGCCCCCAACCACCCTCCTGAGAGCCTCCCCTCCCGCACCGGCCACCTCTACTCTAAATGGTGGGGTCGAATCCTCCAGACTCTGCCTCAAGAAGTACGACAGTGTGTCCTCATCTTCAGCTATCAGTAGTCTTGCCAACTTGTCCCCCATGTCGCTCTTGCCCAAGCACAGCCCACCAGATTCCTCTACTGATAATAGGGTGCAAGATCCGTGCCAGGCTGAGGATCTGGAGCGAACAGTGACCGAGAACGCGGCCTGAACAAGCAGCGTAACTGCTGCGGCTCACGCGGAATACGATGCTCAGGGGTCACATGTAGGGGGCCTCCGCCTGGCGTCCCCACATATTGTGGTCACTCCCCCACGACTTCCGGTCCTACGGCTCACCTGCCCGCCGCCGACTGTCTTCAGCCAAATCGGTCCCGACTCTGAGCAGTCAGGCGTGAGAGTGAGGAAAAACGCGCACTGTGGATTTCTACGCACTGCTCTGAGCAAAAGGTCGGACCTTGGGGAAAAGGCGTCGTGCCCAGGGACGGATCAGTGCTAGGGACAGGACACGGGGCAAGCTAGGTGGGAACTAGGGCGTTCAGATGCAATGCTACACGGGAGGCTACGAGGGGTCCGGCGCTGCGAGGAAGGCTGCCGAATCACTGTTCGGTTTGCAGGCCGTACTTCTGTATGCTGTAGTTGAGTTGGTCGCGGCTCACACCCAGCAGCCTAGCGGCCCGGCTCTTGTTGCCCTGAGTTTGAGCTAGCGCCTCCAGGATCATTCGCTTCTTGAGGCCTGCCACCATGGCCTCCATGTCAACTCCTTCGCTCACTGGAGGAATGGGGACCACGTTGCCTGCGAATGCCATGCTGGGCTCTGCGCTAATAATTTCGGCCGGTAGATCGCCCACGTTGATCAGGTCACCGCTACAGAGGATCATGGCTCGCTCTATGACATTGCGCAACTCGCGCACGTTTCCCGGCCATTCGTACCGTCTCAGCAATCGCAGGGCATCATCCGCGATTCCCTGCACGTTCTTGAAGGTGGCTTTGTTGAAGTCGGCGATGAATGCAGCTACAAACTTGTCGATGTCTTCAACACGCACTCGCAGGGGGGGTAGGTCAACCACCACCACGCTCAATCGATAGTACAGATCCTCCCGGAACTCGCCAGACTGTATCGCCTGACGCAGATCCCGATTAGTCGCCGCGACGACGCGAAGATCTATGGGTATGTCCTTTATCCCCCCTACCCGCCTCACCGTCTCGGTTTCGAGAAAGCGCAGCAGCTTGGCCTGCAACTCTGGCTTGAGCGTGCTGATTTCATCCAGGAAGAGTGTGCCACCATCCGCCAGCTCTATTAGCCCTGGCTTTGGACGCCTGGCATCAGTGAACGCGCCTTCCTCATAACCGAAGAGTTCCGTCTCCACCAGGCTGTCGGGGATAGCCGCACAGTTGATGGGCACGAAACCCTTGTTGGCCCTGGGGCCCAGTCTGTGCATGGCTTGGGCAACGACTTCTTTGCCCGTTCCGCTCTCCCCCAGGATCAAGACGCTGGCCTTTGTCGGCGCCACTCGCTCAACGAGACGCATCACCTCCTGCATCTGCTTGTTATCACCGACGATGAACTGCTGGTCCTTGTCCTGCTGGAGCCGTAGCCTCTGGATTTCCTGGCGCATGGCCCTGGACTCCAGGGCTTTGGCGGCAGTGATACTGAGTTCCTCCAGGTTGATGGGTTTCTCCAGATAATCGTACGCACCGAGCTTCATCGCTTGCACGGCGCTTTCTACGCCAGCATGGCCAGTGAGCACGATGACTGGCAAGTTAGAGTCAGCCTTTCGGATCTCGTACAACACGTCAAGCCCATCACCATCGGGCAGTTTCAAGTCCAGTAAGACCAGGTCTACCTGTTGCCTGGTCACGACATCCAGACCCTCCTCCGCCGTGTGGGTCGCGATGGCCTGGTAGCCTTTCTCCTCCAATGACTCCTTGATGAAGTAGCTGAGGGTCTCTTCGTCATCGACTATCAAGATTCTGTCGTTCATGGCCCTCCCCGCCCCGCCAGGGGAAGCCTGACTATGACCTTCGTTCCCTCCCCCTCCTCGCTCTGCATCCAGATCTCACCACCGTGCCCGTCGATGATCCGTTTCGCAATCACCAATCCCAGTCCGCTGCCTCGTGTCTTCGTCGTGTAGAAAGGCTCAAAGACCCTCTCTCTGTCTTCCCTTTTGATCGCGACCCCGTTATCCCTAATCTCCACCTCGACGTACGGCGCGTCTCCCCTGCTGGGACCAGTGACCACAACCTCAAGTTGCCCACCATCCGGCATGGCTTCAATCCCCTTCAGGACAAGCTTCAATAGCGCTTGCTCCAGCCGATCCCTGTCCCCCCTCACCAGCGGCAGATCAGGGCTGGTGTACTCCCAAATCTGCACACGCTGCGCCTTCGCTTTGTCCTCACACTGCACCAGTACTTCGCCGATGACCTCGGAGATATCAGTTGGGACCAAGTTCAAGTGTGGAGGCCGGGTCACCATCAGAATATCCTCGATGATCCGGTTTACCCTCTCCCCCTCCTTGAGCATCCTCTGCAGGTCCCGATATCTGTCGTCTCCCTCCTTGAACTTGGTCAACATGTGTTGAATCCCAGCAACCATACCCGCCAGTGGATTGCGTATTTCGTGAGCCACGACGCCGGACACCTCTGCCAGTACGGCTAGCCTGCCCAGCCTGCTTCGTTCCTCCTCGTGCTCTTTCGCCCGGCTGAGATCCGTGAGCGTGACGACGGCGCCGCTCACGGTGCCGCCATCACCCCGCAGAGGGCACACGCCCAGCTGGATAGGCGTCAGCTCCCCACCGCTTTCGCCTACCGCTATCTCCTCCTGAGAGTAGGCCAGGTCACGCTCAAGACTGTCTTTCACTATGTGAGCGCAGGATCCCAGCAGGTCCTCGATCCCCCTGCCGAGAGCGTCCTCTTCCCGACAATCCAGCAGTCGTTCTGCCGCTGGATTCACCATCTTCACCGAGCCTTGGCCGTCGATCACCACTACCCCATCGGCAATGCTCTCCAACCACCGCCGCTGACCGACCTCGCGATCTGAGAGCCAGTTCACGTGCTCCGTCAGAGAACCCATCCGGCACGCATGGCCGAGAGCCAGCGCCAGACGCTCGCCTACTGTGCGAAGGATCTGGATCTCACTCCCGTCATAAGCGCGCCCTTCTCGCCGCCCAAGAAGCATCAGTCCCCGCAACCCAGAGCCGTCGCGGAGGGGTACCAGTGCAGTCGCAATGCCGCTGCCCAACCTGGCATTGAGTTCATCGACCCAGGGATCTGGACCCGCCTCGCTGAGAGGCAAGGCCGTCTCCCAGCGCGACACAGCCTGGCACAGAACCCCATTTACCTGAAGCCTCCGCAGTTGTGGCTCCTCCCAGACCTCAGCTGGGAATCGACGCTGTCCAGCGAATACCAGATCATCATCTTCACTGTCGCCCACAAAGATGACTACCATCCCCACAGAGGGAAGCTCAAGAAGGCCGTCCATCGCCGCTTCTACCAGCTCGTGCACTGTACAGTGCCGCAACAGACTGCACGAAATGGCATCCAGGATTGAAGCCTCCTCCAGTCTCCTCTCCAGCTGCCGTAATCTCCTGGACAAAGCTGCCGTCTGTTCGATGCCCAGACCAACCTCTGCCTCAACCTCGACTCCCGCCTCTAGTTTCTGAGACGCAGCACGCTCAGCCTCTAACTCCGCATCAAGGACCATGGTGGTGGTGCGCTTTCTTGGAGACGAATTCAGTACTTCGGCCACACTGCTGCTGAGCTGTGCAAGGTTGATGGGCTTCTCCAGGTAGTCATACGCGCCCAGTTTCATCGCTCGCACTGCGCTCTCGACGGCCGCGTGTCCCGTCAGGACGATCACCGGCAAGCTGACATCCGCCTTCCTGATCTCGCGCAGCACGTCCAGGCCCTCCCCATCCGGCAGCTTGAGATCCAGCAGCACAAGGTCCACATCGCGTCTTGCCAGTTGATCCAGACCATCCGCTGCTGTGTGGGCCGTCTCAGCCTCGTAGCCCTTCTCTTCCAGCGACTCCTTGAGGAAGTAGCAGAGGGTCTCTTCGTCGTCTATGATCAGGATGCGCCCACTCATCGCCCTCCCCCTCTGGCCAGGGGAAGCCGCACCGTGACCTTTGCCCCTTCCCCCTCCTCGCTTTCAAGCCTGAGCTCACCCTTATGCCCCTCGACGATCCGCTTGGCTATGGGCAGACCAAGTCCCGTCCCTTGCACCTTGGTCGTATAGAACGGGTCAAGTATCTTGTTCAGGTCCTCTTCCTTGATGCCAACACCATTGTCCTCGATTGCCACTTCGACGTACTCAACATCGCCATCGCCCCCGCCCTTGCCGCCAATGGGGCCTGTCGCAGCCAGCCGAAGCCGTCCTCCGTTAGGCATAGCCTCTATGGCGTTCGCCACCAGGTTCAAGAAAGCCTGTTCCAATCGCATCTTGTCTCCCCTCACCTCCGGGAGGCCAGGGGCATAGTCGGTCAAGATCTCCACGCCCTGTGCCGAGGCCTGCTGCTCCGAGTGGCCAACAACCTCATCGAGCACTTCTGAGACGTGACAAGGCGCCAGATTCAACTGTGGAGGCCGCGAGGTCATCAATATGTCATCTATGGTGCGACTTACCCTCTCCCCCTCCTTCTGAATCCGCCTTAGGGCCCCATGTCTGTCATCGGTCTCATCGAATTTGGTGAGCAGATGCTGGATACCGGCGGCCATGCCCGCCAACGGGTTCCGTATCTGGTGTGCCATCACCGCCGACATCTCTCCCAGCGCCGCCAGCCTCTCGAGCCTGATTCTCTCCTCCTCAAGTTCCTTCTCCCTGCTCAGGTCCCGGAGCATGACCACCGCGCCGTTTACCGCGCCACCCTCGCCTCGCAGCGGAGAGACGCTCATACCAAGAGGCAGGGTTTCTCCTCCTTCCCTTCTCATGTGAATCTCTTGCCCGGGATACGCCAGCTGTCTCTCCATGCTGTCCCTCACTATCCTGGCGCCCCTCCCAAGCAACTCCTCAACCGAGCTGTCTAGAACCTCCCCCTCTCGGCACCCCAGCAGGCTCTCTCCAGCCCGGTTCACGAGCCTTACTTTGTCATCCCGGTCGACCACGACCAACCCGTTGGTCATGTCCTGAAGGACGCTCTCGCTGAAGCGTCGCATGGCCCCCATCTCACCAACGGTGCGTTGCAGGCGATGGATCAACTGCGCGTTCTCGATGGCCACCCCTATCTGATTTCCCACCGTAGTGAGCAGTGCAATGTCCTCGTCCGTGAACCTGCGTCGCTCCCGCCCATAGATGCTCATCACACCGTACACGTGATCCCTCGACGCCAAGGGAACGCCAACGCGAGTGCCCGCTTCCTGTCCCGCTGACCCTGTCTGCGACCCGACGCGCGGGGCCAGATCGGAAGACACGAGGACTCGCCCGGCTTGAGCCACCTCGTCGGCTAGCCTACGAGGCCCATCCGGCCAGCCCAACTCTTTCATCAACTCCGTGGTAAGCCCTTGCTTCACGATGGGAGTCATGGCCATCTCACCATCACAGCTTCCACTCAAGTAGACGAGGCCGATGTCCGTCCGCGTCAAGTCGAGGACCTTGCCCAACACCTCTTCAAGCATCTCCTCGGTGTCCAGTGAGCGGCTCACGGTGTTCGCTATGGCATTGACAGAGGAGAGATACGCGGTCCTTTGCTGTACCTGTCCCCGCCACCTCTCCCGCTCTCGCACGTCCCGTGCCATGCACTGGACGATTCTCCTGCCCTCCTGGGACAGCGCGTGGGCGCTGAGGCGCACTGGTACCTCGTCCCCAAGCCTGTCAATCAGCGACACTCCATCCAAGGTCCCCACACCGTCTCGAAATGCGCTCTGGATACAAGCTTTCACCGTTTGCCTCTGCGCTGGGTCCACGATATCTGTAAGACTCATCCTCAGCAGACTATCCTTGGGGTACCCAGTGAGGGACTCTACCCTGTTGTTCACTTCCAGGAGACTCATGTCCCCGCTTACCGTGAAGACGGCCTCGTCCGTTCCCTCGACAAGCGTCTTGTACCTGTCTTTGGAATCCTCCAGACTCGCGCTGCTCTCTTCGGCACGCCGTCGCATTCTCGCCAGCAAGTAGGCCCCATTCCCCAAGAACAACCCCAGCACGACCACCACCAGAGCAGCGGTGATCATGGAACCGCTTGAACTCGACGCGGAGGCGCTCAACGGCACACCGAACCAGGCCCGGTCGACTTGCCGCTTGAGTCCCAGGGCCTCTACGGAGGCCAGTCCATGATTCAGAACCTCCAACTGCAGGTCGCTGTCCTTGGGAAGCGCGAAAGCATAGTTCACGGCCTCCTGAGGCAGGCCCACGACTTTGATCTCGCTTTCCAGAGTGGACTCCTGCACTGAGTGCAAACCGGCAATCTCATCCGCCACCAGGGCGACAACTTGCCCCTCGGCCACAGCTCGTAGCCCCTCCTGAGCTGTCTGCACCACGATGGGTGAGATCTCAGGTTGCTCCTCAAGAATCCGCTGGGCTGCGGTGTCGGCTTGCACCGCCACCTGACGTCTCCTGAGATCCTCAAGCCGGGCCACGTCGAACCTGTCCGAACGCACGAAGATGGCCAGTGCACTGCTAGCGTAGGGCTCAGTGAACTCGTACTGGTCGCCGATCTCCGCAGTTCGCACCATGCCTGCCACGGCGTCGACTTCCCCGTTGGCCATGGCGACCAAGGCTTCCTCCCGGCTCATGGGACGGACGTCTATCCCCACCCCTAGCACCGGTCCAAGGATCTCCGCCAGGTCCACCTCATACCCCCGGTACTCGCCATCGTCGTCGGAGAACCCAAACGGCGCCTCATCCCATCGACCGGCAAACCGCAACTGGCCTTTCTCTGCCAACCAGGCCTGCTCAGTCTCACCAAGGGGCCTCACTCCAGCCGGCGCGCCAGCCCGGCGGAGCACGTACGTTGCCAGGATAGCGATCAATGCTAAGCCCAGCAAACACGCGGCCAGAATGGCGTACTTGTTCCGGACCCTCAACCAACTGATGATGGACATCTCACCTCAGTTCTGATGGCAGAATCCCCAGCGCCTGCCGGTATTTGGCGACGGTGCGCCTGGCCACGGAGATGCCAGTCTCGGCAAGCAGCCCCACCAACTCCCCATCGGTAAGCGGATGGCTCTCGTGCGAGACCCACTCCTTGATCAACGACTTGGCCCTGAGTGACCCGTCGAAGAAATCAGCGAGAGCCACGATACGCCCTCCCGGTAGAAGAGCGTACTTGGAGGCCACAGCCCTACTCACCGTCGATTCGTGCAGACCCAGCTCTTCCGCCAGCTGTGCCCGCGTCAAAGGGCGCAGATGCCTCTCGCCTTCGAGCAGGAACTCCCTCTGATGCTCGACCAACTGCTCCACCACCCTATGCAGTGTCTGCCACCTCTCGTGCCACGCCGAGATGAAGAGTCGCCCCCCCTCAACGCAGTGGCGAACATGCTCGTACGCCTCGGCATCCTCCACGGTTGCGCGAGCCTCCAGTGTTTCTGACACGGTTTGATAGCCTCGGTCCAAGGCAAGGCGATATCGCTTCTCCTCGGGAAACTGTATGACGCACTCCTCCTCCCCCTCCGGACCGCGCAGTGTAATGATCACATCAGGCCGAAGGTAGGCAGCATCAACTGGTTGCTGAGCAGATGTGTTTGACTGGATGCACGCGTGGATCGGATAGGGGTCTAGATTGGCCTTGATGAAGTCTCTGGCACGGCCGACATCCTCCTCTGCGATCTGCAACCTTCCCGCTATCTTCCCCAGCTTGCCCTTGCACAGCGAAACCCAGTGATCCTGAATGAGATGTCGGCTCAATTCCACCAACTCCCAGTCGCCATCAAGGGCATCTAGTTGGAGCAACAGGCACTCCTCGACAGTTCTCGAGGCGATGCCCACCGGGTCCTGTCGCTGAATTGCGGAAAGCACAGCCTCCACGCGGCTGACCCGGACGTCGACTGCCGCAGCAATGCTGTCAGTCTCGCAGTCGAGTAGGCCGCGGCGGTCCAGGTTCTCCAGCAGGAGCGAGGCAATCTCCAGTTCGATGCCCGACAATTGGGGTGAGAGTTGCCAGAGCAGATGCTCTCGGAAGGACCAAGGCGCTGCCACAGTGGAGAAGGGATCCCGGTCGTCCTCGGTCCAATCCGCTGCTCCCCCGTAGGTATCCTCCTCATCGAAAGCGCGCTGCACCGTTCGCTCAGTCCCGCCCCGGCATTGAGGACAAGGATTACCAGACAAGACCGAGCCACAGATCTCGCAGTATCCAGCCTCAGTCACCTCAAGCGCGGGGTTTTCGGCCAACTCCGTCTGAATGGCCTGTTCCAGTTCGACCGAGGCCAGCTCCAACAAGCCGCTGCGGACCACCGTCTTGGGAGTGGTCTTGGGCTTGGGCACCGGTGCACCTGTTACTCGCAGGTCCACTTCCCCCCCCCCCGGATGGCGAGCCTCACCAGGCGACTCCGCAAGATCACACACCCTTCACCCAGACTTTGCTGTAGATGCGAAGTCTTGCACGCTCTTCGCCGGTGGCGCCAAAGGCGACTCACCAATCTCTGGCGAAAAAGTACGCGATGTCCTCGTTCAGACTGCTCAATTCACTTATATCACAGATCACACAAAGTTGTCAAGTGCGCATAAATCAGCAGTAGAGGTCATCGCAACGGCTGGGGCAACACACCGAGAGTGCGTGCGAAACAGCCACAGAGGACTTCATGCACCGCGGGGGGAGGATCCGCGCCGACGACGAATAGCTGGAGGCCAGTACAACGCAAGCAAACCCCTGTCAAGACTGCGGAAACAATCGGTCGATGCCCGCTCTAGCCACCCGGCACGGATACATCATCTCTGCCCGCCACCAGAGGCCTACACAACAGGCAAGGCTACTGTACCGCCACCAGATATCACGTCCGTTCAGCCAGCTCAACCCGGCAGGTTCACTCTGTTCAGTTTCTCGTGGCCAGTACTCGTGACCACATACGTGTAGCCCATGGCGAAGCCCTCCGCCAGGGATTCCACCAACAGACCAGGGTGCAGCGTCAGCGTCGTTCCGGGCTCGAGGACCATCGCGTTGGACTGATCCACACCCCAGAAATCGATGACGTCCAGGCCGATCGCATGACCGCAACGCCAAGGAGCCACATATCCCGCCTCTTCAATAGGTTCTATCATCGCCTGGTGCAGATCGGATACCTTGGTCCCAGGGCGCAGCAGGCTGGCGGCTCGGTCGAGGGCCTCCTGCCAGACCGGTATCATCGCACGTATTCCGGCAGGAAACTCGCCCACAGGCACGGTAACCGGCAACTGGGTGAAGTATCCTTCATAGGCCGGCGTAATCTCGAGAGACAGCGTGCCATCGGCGTCGAGTTTGTTGCCGATGGGATAGAAGAGGTTGAGCCTGGTCCCGTCCGTGTTGATCAATTCCATGGAGTACTCGCAACCACGCTGGTGTATGATCCTCCTGACCTCACCGTATATCTCGTAGTCGCACACGCCGGGACGGACCAGATCCGTGAGCGAATCGAATACGGCGTCAGCGACCGAGGCCGAGACGCGCATCTTCTCTATCTCTTCCGGGCTCTTGACGGTCCGCAATTGCCTGAAGATCCAGGTCGCGTCGACTAGTCTGTCCGTGAAGAGTTCTCTCAATGCCAGGTACAGAGGGACCGAGATATCGGCCAGGCCGACGATGCCGGTGTTGTTCCCACCGTCAAGTGCCGCCACCAAACCCTGGACCTCCGCAAGCGGGTCGGAGGTCAGCGCGTACTCCAGCTCCCAGTCTCGCTCTCGAAGTGTGGCCAGGAATGGCGTGTTCCGCGCAATGAAGATGGGACTGCCCTCCAAGGGGAAAACGCAGTACTGCGGCCCAATGATGGGGCCATAGCCTGCGACATACCGGATGTTTCCCCTGCTCATGTGGTCGCCACGGCCGGCGATCACCAGGCTGTCCAGGCCGCTCTCACCCATCAGCTGACGTATGGCAGTGAAGCGGCGCACACGCTCTCCCCTAGACACCGTCATCTCATTACTCCTATCTGCAGGAACAGCATCGCGTCCTGCCGTGGGGCACGCGGCAGCTCCGGTCCCTGCGGCTCTCGACGCCGTCAGGGTTCCATCAACTGCAGCGCGCCTCAGCGCTCGCTGTGCGACAGAGGCAGCCACCAGCATATACGCCACCGGCTCGCGCCCCGGCAGTATCCTTTCACTCCACCTGTCGATTGTACATGCGACCAGGCGACGTCGCACTGACGGCCCTGTTGCGGTTGCAGCACGCGTGACCTTCAGTGCTGTACGAGTGTCCCAGTGCTTATGGCGAAGAGGTCCTGCACGACCGTGTCATAGTCGACCACCCCACCACGATTGCTCTCGCGTTCTGAGATCTTTTCTCTGTGGAATTCGAGGATCTCTGTCCCGAAGGGCAGGCTGCCGTGGTCTAGGTACCTCACTGCTCCCTTGAGGTCTCTCACTCCAATTACCTTGCCAGCTACGTGCTGATTGGTGGCAAATACCTGGTCCAGCACACCGACCTCGGTGGCTTTCACTGCCCCAAGAATAATATCACCCTCACCCATCTCAAGGACCTTATCGACGATGGCCTTTGTCTCCGCGACCTGCATTCTCTTCTCGGTGTCCATCGCGTCGTGGTCAAGTTCCAGACTCTGGTCCTTGACCATGTTCACCACTATCTTGCCCGCTCGCAGACTGGCAGCATTGGCCTCTTTCCCTGGTATCGTCACCGCCTCTTGCATTGTCTTGACGTGAACCACCTGAACTCGCCCCACGACGGAAGCCACCACTCCCAGGCAGATGGCGGCTAGTGCCTCATAGGGGTCTTCGGGGAACTTGCCCGACCACGATGTGGCGACCACGCTCAACGTAACGTCGTCATATCCCAGTTGGTGCAGGTACTCCTCGCACACCTGGGGCAGGGCCATCATCGCGGCCGCGTCTTGAACGAAGTTCCCCTGCGTATGGACCATGAGGCTCATGTTCTTAACCCCCTGCTCCGCAGCGACCAGGGCGTCCACCACGGTTGCCGCATGCAGCAGACTATTCGGGGTCAGCACACCCACTCCGCCGGATATCTCAGGGAGCATGGGGACACCTGCCTCTTCATACCTTCCCATCAATGCGTAGTTGTACTGGTAGTTACGTATCGTTGTCTCCAGCGGCACACGCTTGCTGAACTGTGAGAAGGAGATGAAGCCGGCGCCCGAAGATGCTGAAAACCCAGAGGCTAGTCCCATCTCAAGGATCAGCCTCCAGTCCGGCGCCACGCCTCGTATCTGAAGGGGACGGCCTACCGCCCCGGTGAGCTTTCTCGTGGTGGCCACACCATAGTGCACGACGGGGAACCCATTGAGGAACCACTCGCCTGTCCTATGACTCTTCTCAATGGCCGCCTCAGCTGCCTGATATTGGTGAGTTCTCGTCAAGCTGTCGATGATCACCCCAAAAAGGTCGCACTGTCCTTCTTCCTGCAAGACCTTGAGGTACTCCGTTTGCTCGTCTACCGAGGGCACACCGGTGTCGCTCCGGGTCAGCATCGCGCCGGTCTCCTTGGCCAGTGCCAGCTGCCTGGCGTAGTTCTTGGCCGGCGGGAGAGTCTTGTTGAACTCGACCGCTTCGTCGAAGTCAACCTGCGCTCCTGTGTGCCACATGGACAGCACTTCCTCCCGCTGCCGCCCAAACTCCTCGTCGCTCAGTCTCTTGTTCGCTACCGCCACGTTGCCTCCTCATTCCTATCCCGCGAAATCAGCTTCCAGATCCGCAACAACCTGTGCTACCTGAACATCCGGCGGATACACCGCGTCGACACCAGCCTCCTTGAACTTGGCCTCCACGTCTTCCCACCTGGAGTCGCCGATCATCAGCTGTCCTCCTAAGTAGAGTCGGATGCCCTGCAGTCCCGCCTCGTCGCACTTTTCTCTCAACCCGGGTAGTAGGGCATCGGCGTGCCCACTCAGCGAGGATACCAAGATCGCATCGGCTCTGCTTTCCACGGCCGCGCTGACGAACTCATCCTGCGAGACCTGTGCTCCTAGAGCTACCACGTCGAACCCCGCCTTTCTCAGCGCATGTTCCAGGATGCGAATGCCGGCGATGTGCACATCCTCTCCTATCAACCCGGTGACCAGTGTTCCCTTCGGTGCTTCACTTCCGCTCATCGTCGACCTCCATATTCAGCCATCTATCTCGTACCGCACCGTTTGGTCATCAGACCCTAGTTCGGTATTGGTTGCCGCACGCATCAGGCAGTTCGCCTCATCCCTCCTCACTGGCGCACCACGACCTGGGCCGGGTTTATCGCTCCATACTGCGCCTTGTTCCCCGTTATCTCGAAGGCTCGCGGAACCTCTTCGATCCCCTCCAGCGTGTGGGTGACCAGGGGTGACAACTGCACGCGCCCAGACTGTACTAGCTCAATGGCGTAGTTGATTAGCTTCCGAGTACAGTTCGTCTGCCCACGATACTGGATGCCTCTTAGTCCAATAAGGCCGGCTGGCAACGTCGCCGCCGGTTCCAGCATGCCAACTTGCATGATCCTCCCTTGGTCCCGGACCATGGTCAGGGCTTGACTGAGTGTCGTACTGCCAGCCAGGCCGTGCTGTGCGCTACCGCCTGCACACTCGAAGACCACATCCGCTCCCAGCCCCCCTGTGGCGTCCTTCACTGCCTCAACGGGATCCGTCTCAGCGGCGTTGACCACGACATCCGCTCCGAGCTGGCCAGACAACGAAAGTGTGTCCTCACGCACGTCGACAGCTATGGCCTTGCCCGCCCCGCAGCATCGAGTCACCTGCATGATATTGAGGCCCATCACCCCCTGGCCCAGGATGACCACAGTGTCGCCCATCTCGACGTCCGCGCCATGGACATCAGCCACGGCCCCCGCCAGGGGCTGCATCGCTGCGCCCTCGCTGTCTGTCATGGAGTCCGGGATACTGGTAACGCTTTCCCCAGGCAAAAGAACGTACTCGGCCAGACATCCTGGGATGTCCACGCCCAAGACCGGGCCTTTTCGGCACAGGGCTTCCAGGCCAGATCGGCACAGGCCACACTCATGGCATGCAGCTCTCTGCCAGTAGATCACCCGGTCGCCCACCTTGACATGGTTTACACCTTCACCCACGTCGGTGACGTCACCACAGAATTCGTGCCCGAACATCTGCCGTGGGACCGCCTCCTTGAGCAGTTTCTCCACAGGGCTGCCAACGCTCACGAAGTGCCCCTGGGCCCACTGCACCTCGGTGACGCTAGGTTGAATCGTCCTCAACCGCACCAGCACCCAGCCAGGCGTCACATCGGGCAGGGGAACCTCGTCGAGCCTCATGTCGTTCACGCCATGCATTCGCCAAGCCTTCATTGCCTACTACCTCATCGAGTTATCTTGCGGCACGCTCATTTACCACTCCCGAGGAGCTCTACCCCCTCGCTCACAGTACTTCATGATACCCAGCAGAAAGCGCCGGAGAGATGTCTGTTGCGCACACCGCGGGATCGTGGTGAGGGCCACCCTAGGGGTGATTTCCCGCAGCTTCCAAGTCCCAACCCGGCCTACCAGTACCGGCTCTATTCGATCACGAACAGACCGTCTGTGTTGGAATAGGTGGTCAGTATCTCCGGCGTATCGTCTGTGACGAGAACCAGGTCCTCGACCTGATACCCACCCAAGTCTTTGTCGTCCAGATATGCTGGCTCAACGCAGATCAGCATGTCCGGACGCAGCTCTGCAGTGTTGTATGGCTGAAGCATCGGGAACTCGTGGCCAGCCAAACCGAACCCATGTCCTACATGTGGGAGGCTATAGTCGATCCCCGCCTTGGCATAGGCATCCACACAGTATTGGTATACATCACACGCTCGCACTCCCGGCTTCAGCTGCTCGACGGCACCCCTCTGGACCACCATGTGCTTCCGATACATCTCTTTCTGCCTATCGGAGGGTTCGCCCACCACAGCCATGCGGGCCACATCCGAGCAGTAACCGCTGAAGTCAGCGCCGATGTCCACCCGGATCAAGTCTCCCGGCTCCAACGGCTTGGATCGTACTTCAGGATGAGCCAGATGACTCTGGTCGCCCGTACCCACTATGGCAAAGCGCATATCATTGGCGCCAAGCCCCGCCACCTTGTCTAGGATCAGTTCCAGGAGATCCTTGTCCGTGTCGCCTGCCTTGGTCTCCCCGAAAGCCTCGATGATCGCCCGTTCGGCAGCCAGATTGACCTGACCAAACTTGTCGATCTCCCCCTTGGTCTTGATACTCCTGACCTGCTCCAACAGATCGTCGCATCCCTCGATTCTCGCCTCGGGCAGTAGTTCGAGTAGCTGCTCATGGTATGCCGCGGTGAGATACCGCTTCTCAATGCCAATCCGCCCACGAGCAAGCCCTCTCTCCATCAATACCTCAGCCAGCAGATCCATCGGCGAGCGAACGAACTCCCGGTAGTATCGAATGTCCTCAATCCAAGACTCGTTCTTGACCAGCCCCCTCTCGATGTTGCAGACGAGTATCGCATCCTCACCGTCTTTGGGCAACAGCGTCATGGCCAGGCGGTCGGGGATCGAGGTCTGCGTCGAAATCACCGCACCCGACGTATAGATCACGTTGGTCTGGGAAACTGCAACCACCGCATCCAGCCCGCTTTCGGCCAGGCGGCCCTGGAACTCAGCCTCGTTCATCAACTTCTCTCTGGTCATCACCTACCTCCATCAACCATAACCGGCGCCTACACCTCGATGGTGAGTATCTCCGACGTGTCGTACATATCTGACAGTACCTCGCTGCCAGTGTCGGTTATTCGAATCAGGTCCTCGATGTGGAACACGCCTACGCCCGGCACGGGGAAGCGTGGCTCGATGCAGAAGGTCATATTGGGCTCCAGCTCACTCCGGTCGTAGGGCTGAATGATAGGGCTTTCGTGAATGCCTATTCCAACCCCATGTCCGATGTGGGGTCCCACTTCATTGAGGGGTAGCCCTTCCTCCTCGAAGTAGTCGAACGCCCGCCAGTACACGTCGCAGGCGCGCACGCCAGGCCTCATGAAGTCGACCAGCCTCTTCTGCACCCGCCATCGTCCGCGATAGAGATCCCGCACCTCTGGATTGGGATCGCCTACGACGGCCGTCCGGCCAATGTCGTGGTAGTAGCCCTCGTACCGACCCACGAAATCGATCCTGACGACCTCACCTGGCTTTATCTTCTTGCCTCCCACCTCACTGTGTGGCGGTGTGTCGCCAGAGGCGAAGGAACTCCGCGACCTGCTCGCGCCCAGCGCGGCGGCTTTCCCCGTGACAGTGTCTAGCACCGCCTTGTGGGTCATACCCACTTTGACCTCCGCGAATCCATCGTGGATGGCTTGCTCCGCGATGTGGAACGCCTTTCTCAGAGTGACGATTTCCTCCTCCGTCTTACACGCCCGTACGTTCGCCACAGCCTCATCGCATGCCACATAACCTGCGGTGGGGACAAGGGCTAGCAGTTCCTCCTGCTGAGCGGCGGTCAGGCTCATCTTCTCTAGGCCGATGGTCTTCCGCGCTAGTCCCCGTTCCTTGAGTACTTCGGCGAGCAACTCCATGGGAGACTGAGCGAATTCCACGTAGGAATGAACATCTTGAATCCAGGACTTCTCCTTAACCCATGATTCATCGATGTTGCAGACCCCCAAAGTGGGCGAGCCCTCTCTGGGCCAAAGCACGAACGGGATCCGCTCCCAGCCCAAGGCCGAGTAGACGGCGGTGCCAGAGAAGTACTGGATGTTTTCCGCCGACGCCACGACCAGAGCGTCGGCACCGGTCTGGTCAAACGCCTCCTGGAGCTTCTCATGGTTGATCCTATCTGTCTTCATATCCTTCCTTTCCCTCTTCAACTATCTGAGCGAGCACCTACTACTGCAGGGACAACCTTCCGGATCAACGGAGTTCTTGCCGGAATCCCTCCCGCATCAGACGCGCTCAGTTCGTGCAAACCCACGGGCACAGGAAAGGCACGGGGCTCGTTCTCCGGGCCTCTCGAGCTCCGCGTCGCTCAGCCCCGGCGACCGTATCGGCCCGTGACGCGCCCCGTCATTCGGACCGTCAACTACCCTTCAACAGTCGCGACACAACCAGGCACATCACAGGGCTCGCGCGCACCAGAGACAAGAGCTACGCCCATGTTTGGCAGCATCCCGGAGAGTGCATATTCCCTCGGAGCTGCTCTCCCAGATCGGAGCGGACGCCTTTCTGCGTCCATCCTATCGCCCACGGAATCTCACTCATGGCGAGTGGCACGCCATCCGGAATCCATCGCAGCAAGACCACCCCGCCCGAGGACACGCCCACCAGACTTAGATAGACTCCGCCCTTGCTGGACCTCCGCCACCCGCCTGCAAACAGGCGATACCTAGGGATCCATCGTTGGCGTTGGTGAAGTCGTTCACTGCACCCTATACAACTTATAACACCGCTTGTACAATCTGTCAAGCCCCGCTCTTCCCTCCTACTCCCTTCTTGACCGTTGTCCAGCGGCCAGCGACGGTGCTGCAGACGGTCTGGCACTTTACAGATTGGTAAATCGACCCCGTCTCATGCCCGAGCATTCGTTGGAGTGTTCGCGCGAACAGCCTCGTGTTTCACACTATGTGACCCTACTGCGTCGATGCGAGCCTCGGTACCGCCGCGGCTCTCTCGCATCGATGGAGGTAATAGATCCATCGTCGGGCCAAGCGAGATTCACATATGGTCCCCAGCTAGCTTGACATGATTGCCTTCATTGTGCTATGCTCCAACGCGGAGCGCGCACTGTCTGCTGCGGGAGCAGCTTCGGCACCATAGCTTCGTGGGCGTGCTTCCCTCGAGCGCGGCCAAGGATCGGTGGCCGATGACCATTCCCCCATCATATCAGCGCGATCTCGGGTGGTCTGGTAGCTCGGCTCGATTTACCGGTGCCACACAAGCATGGTTGCTGGCTCGTGGCAGGGGTACCCGGCAAGGCGCGATGAGAGACCGTCCTCCTGTCCCGGCCTACTGTCAGTCCGCCAGGCCTCGCTGGGGCCATTGGTTTTCAGGCCCAGCCGGCGCCCGGGGAGCAGAACCCGGGCCACAATCCGTGTGAACTCGTCCCTCGCGGTGGCGCGAGGGCTCATAACCTTGTAGAAGGAGGTCAGTTGCAATGAGATTGCTGACGCGAGCGGATCTCGAATCTGTCCTAACCATGGGTGAAACCATCGCCGTGGTTGAGGACGCCTTTGCCGAATACGCACGGGGCAACGTCCGCATGCCCTTGCGGATCGCCGTCCAAATGCCCGAGTACGATAACGGCATGCACGGCGTGATGCATGGGTACGTGGGTGGCGAGGTCGACGCCCTGGCCATCAAGGCGGCCCGGCTGGGTGGCGGTGGCAAGATATGGGTCTTCCTCTTCAACCCCGAAGATGGGGCGATCCGATCCCTGATGGATGGTGGCTCTATCACCGCCTTGCGCACCGCCGCCGTCTGCGGCGTAGCCGCCAAGTACCTGGCCCGCTCAGATGCGGAGGTGCTTGGACTTTTCGGCGCAGGCAAGCAGGGCCGAACCCACGTCGCAGCCATCAACGAGGTGAGGCCCCTGAGCCTTGTCAAGGTCTTCGACCTCGTCCCTGGCAAGGCCGCCGAATTCGCCAAGGAAGTGAGTGCCAAGCTTGGCATTGAGGTAGTCGAGGCAGACGACCCCATGTCGGCCGTGACTGGCTCTGACATGGTCTCCGTCACTGCGAGCACGAAGGCCCCTGTGTTCGAGGGGAAGTGGCTCGAGAAGGGGATGCACGTCACCTCCATTGGCTCGCATGGCCCTCAGGTCCAGGAGATCGACAGCGATACGGTCGCGCGGGCCAAGGTGGTGGTGGACAGCAAAGACGCCATCATGGCGGAGGGAGGAGACATCCTCATCCCCATTAGCGAGGGCGTCATCTCCGAAGATCACATCTATGCTGAACTCGGCGACCTGGTCACTGGGGCCAAGCCCGGACGAACGAGCGACGATGAGATCACTCTCTACAAGTCCGTAGGTTTGGCCCTACAGGACGTGGCCGCTGCGGAAAGAGCATATCGCCTTGCTGAGGAGAAAGGAGTCGGCACGTTGGTGGAGTTCTAGGTACTCAGCGGCCGGGCGATTCTCGAGTCGGCGCTTCGCGTGCCGAGCGCCTGGTGTAGCTCCGCCGAGGCAGCGGCCTGGCGGTCAGTGTATGAGGCGACTGGAAGGAGAGACAAGATGGCAGGACAAGACCCGACGTTGGTCTGGATGAATGGTGAGTTCGTTCAGTGGGACGAAGCAAAGCTTCACGTCACCACCGCCGCCGTCCGATTCGGCAGCCGCATATTCGAAGGCATGAGGGCCTACTGGAACGACTCTCAGGAGCAACTGTACATCTTCAAGATGGAAGAGCATCTCAAGAGGCTCGCCCAATCCATGAAGATGATGCGCATGACGACCGACTACTCGCTCGACGACATCGAGAAAGCGTGCATGGACCTGATGACCAAGAACAACGTGCGCGAGGACGTGCATCTCAGCCCGTCGATCTACTTCGGAGAGGGCGAAGCCCTGTTCTCCTACAAGCCGGGCACCGTCGAGGTTGGTGCCTACGCAGTAACACGCCCGCGAAAGACAATCTTGGGCACAGGCAAAGGCATTCGCGTCTGCGTCAGCTCCTGGACACGCATCTCCGACCGCGATGTCCCTCCACGTATCAAGGCTGCGGCCAACTATCAGAACGGGAGGCTGGCGGCGGTGCAGGCCGCGGAAGATGGCTACGACGATGCGATACTCCTGAACGGCTTGGGTAAGGTCGCCGAAGGTCCAGGAGCCTGTGTGTTCCTCATTCGTGAAGGCACGGCCCTCACCCCCCCTGTGACCGGGGGCATCCTGGAGAGCATCACCAGATCCACTCTGATGCAGCTGCTTGAGGAGCAGATGTCGGTGCCCGTGGTGGAGCGTGAGATAGACAGGACTGAACTGTACATCGCCGACGAAGTCTGGATGTGCGGGAGCGCTCTGGAAGTGACGCCCATTTTCTCCGTGGACAAATACCCGGTGGGCGATGGAAAGCTCGGCCCGCTGACGGCTCAGTTGCAGACCGAATACGAAAACTGCGTGCGAGGAAAGACCCCCAAGTACTTGGACTGGGTGCTGCCCATCTACAGTTCCTGAACCAGACTACTCTCGCATTCAACCGTTTCCCGTATTGTGGGCTACTCTCCAACGAAGAAACCCTCGCGTGGCGCGGCGAGGGTTTCTCTCATTTCGATGACCCGCCCAGGATTCGAACCTGGAACCTACTGATTAAGAGTCAGCTGCTCTGCCAGATTGAGCTAGCGGGCCTTGTCCATTGCATATTATACAGCCGATCCCACAGCCTGTCAACTTCCCTACCCACCTGCCCCCCTCCCCGGACGCTATCTGCCACACCCACCAGCAAGCGTGTCCGGTCCGTGGCCCATCCTGACGTCTCCCGCTGAGCACGCTGGCGCGCATCACGGCATGTATCCCTTGTCAGTAGCGGAGGCGGTTATGTCAAGAGTCATCCGTCTCACGCCTGCCTAGCCCCATCCACCTGGGATATTATGGAAGCTCCGGCAGATAGTAGGTGAACAGTGCTTGATACTCGTGGTTCGCGCCCGTGAAGTCGCCGGTCCACCCGCCCAGGGCGTGGACCCTGGTCTCGCTAGCCACCACAGCCAGGTTGCGCCACTGGCCAAAGACTGGCGTCTCCACCGTTGACCAGCGATCTGTCTGGGGATCGTATCGCTCGTTGAACGCCAGGTACCCGTTCCAGCCTCCGCCCACGGCATAGAGGTTCCCAGCAACGGCCGCCACCCCCAAACCTCCCCTCCGCATACTCATGGAAGCCCTCTCTCGCCAAGGAGTCCCCTGCCCCTCTTGAGCAGGGTCATACTGCTCGACGGCGGCGTATTCCCGCTGCCCGTCGTACCCCCCTACAACGTAGATAATGCCGTCGATCTCCCCCGCTGCGGCAAACCCACGCGGGAAACTCATTGGGGTCTTCTCCGACCATGTGTCGGTCAGCGGATCGTACTCATAAGTAGAGGCCACGTACGAGGATCCGTCCCACCCGCCGAACACATAGACCTTACCATGCGCAGCAGCGATGGCGTACGCACACAGGGCAACGGGCATCGGGGATGCGTCTCCCCACGAATCTCGATCTGGATCGTAGATCTCTACGTCAGCGATGACCGTCCCATCAGCGGAGTAGCCGCCTGGCACAAGCACCTTTCCACCCAGCAGAGCGGCACCAACGTTGTGAACAGGTATGGGCTTGGGGCTTCTCACCCTCCAGCTATTGTCTAACGGTGCATACTCTTCGACGGCTCCAGTTACGCCATCCACGGTAGCGCCGCCAATGACATAGATCCTCCCGGCGTGATACACAGCAGCCAGACGACTGCGGGCCATAGGCAGCGGCGCCACCGAGTTCCACCGCTGCAACTGAAGGGCAGGGCCCCCCTCCGATGCGGCGGCTCCCGCGTCCACGAACTCAGTGCCCGGAGCTGAGACGGGTGACATCTCCACGCTGGGTAGAAGCACCAGCGTCGTGACCATGACCATCGTCACCAACAGGACCACTCGTTTGCGTCGAGAGATCGGCTTGCGGGAGACCGGTGCAGCCTCGGCCATCAACTCATCCGCCACTGGTCCAGGTCGCTCCACCTCGACCAGGCCCTCTCTCACTGCGAACAGCGCCACTTCAGTGCGGGACTGGATGTCCAGCTTGACGAAGATGTTCTTGAGGTGAACCTTCACCGTATTGACGCTGATCGTGAGTTCCTGGGCGATTTGCTGGTTTGTGGCGCCGGTGGCTACCGCGCGTACTATCTCCAGCTCCCGCTCAGTGAGCACGCTCTTCTCAGCCATCCAACCCTGCCCTAAGAAGGCCACTGCCCAGTGCTGGACAAGTGGCCCCCTAATCTGGCTGACACATTGCTTCCAGCAGTCTCGCTTGCGAATGCAGACCGCTTCCAGCCCAGTATCAGTCAAAGCCCCCGCCAGGTCGCTGCACGAAATAGTTGGCGCAGGCCTGATCGATGTACTCCTTGCTCAGTGCGGGTTCTTCTTCGTTGTAGCGCGCGATGGTCGCTATCTGCTCGACCAGATCCCTGGGATGGCAGGCTCTAAGCGGCCGATCTACCTTCCGATAGTAGCTGTCCACCAGATACGAGAACCCCTCCTTCTCGAAAGGAACTCCCTTCGACGCGCAGACTCGCTCGAAGAGCAAGTAGTACTCGTACAGGGTCGGGTTGGGGATCATCACCTTGTGAGGTATCCGGCGGAGGAACGCCTCGTCCAGCGTACCGGGATCCAGATTGGTCGAGAAAATCACCAACGCATCAAAGGGGATTTGAATCTGTTTGCCCGTGTGGAGTGCCAGATAGTCCACCTGACCCTCCAGGGGCACAATCCAGCGGTTCAGCAGTTCTTCTGGCAGGAGCAATTGCCGCCCGAAGTCGTCTATGAAGAAGATTCCACCATTGGCCTTCATTTGCAGGGAGGCCTCGTGGCACTTAGAGATAGGATCGAAGACCAGACCAAGCGACATGAGAGTCAACTCGCCGCCGACCATGACCACAGGGCGCTTGCAGAGCGCCCAACGAGCGTCGCGGTCAACATCCCTGCCCTCCACTCCCCCGTCCACGAGCTGGTGGTACTCAGTGTCGAACACTTTTATCAGCTGCCCCTCAACCTCGCACGCGTAGGGAACGAAGATGCTGCCCAAGACAAGGTTCACGATGTTCTGCGCCACGTACGTTTTGCCGTTGCCTGGTGCCCCATATAGTAGTATCGGCTGGCCGGAATTCAGCGCGGGCCCGAGCTGGTTGATCACGGACGGGCTGACCACTAGCTCATCCAGCGCGCGCTCCAGGTCCTCCCTCTTGATCACCGAGCAGGCCATACCCACGCTCTGCCTCTTGACTATCTCCAGGTAACTCTCCAAAGACACGGGAACTGGCCCCACGTACTCATTCCGTGCCAGGGCCTCGCGAGCGCGATCGATACCGGCCTCTGTTATGCCGTAGCGATAGATGGGCACCACCCCTCGGTCGCTTCCCAGCACGGTGCAGAGCTTCTCCTTGCGCAACATGTCCAGGAGATCCACGGCCACAGGGAGGGGCACCCTCATCCTATCGGCGATGTCTGGACCATCCATCTCCCCCTCGGAATAGAGAACCTTGAGAACAAGGTCCACCAGAAGGCCCTTCGACACCCCCAGATCATCTACAGCCAGAGGCTTGCTCAGGGGGCCGCTCGAGGTTATGCTGACGCTCTCCGATTGCCCTCTCATCTCAGTTCCTCTCCCCTGATTGGGCTTGACCGATCATGCTGCTGCCCCCAGGGATGCTCAGATGGAATCCGCACGCGCTCTCCACGCCGTGCAAGCCATTCTACGTCAGATGGCACTCCCGCGCAACAAGCACGCGCCAACTCCCTTGTCAGCCTTCGCCCTCTAAGCTACAATGTGGTCGTCCTCTGGAAGGATTGAGACTCGGCAAGCGGGGAGACGCTGTCAATGAGGCTAGGATTCCCTGTCAAGGTACTGGGGCAGCCCGGGCTGAGGTCCCACGACAGCAGACGTTGGCAAAACCGCCCACACCTCAGCGTCAGCCTTGCCTACCTCCGCGACACAATCCTGTACCTCGAGAGGCAGGATATCCGAATGTATAGGATGGCATCGGATCTGGCACCCTACGTAGTGCACCCCGACCTGCCGGAGTTCCATTCCCAGATAGAGGACTGCCACGCAGAACTCGCGGTGGTCGGGGAGATGGCGACCGAGTGCGACCTACGGCTCTCATTTCACCTTCCGCTAACCAGTGTTCTCAATGCCCGCGATGAGACTGTGGCTCAGCGGAGCGCTCAAATGGCCACGGCGCACGCCAGGATCTTGGAGGCCATGGGATTGGGCCCGGAGGCGGCGATCGTGATCCACGTAGGAGGTCTCTACGGCGACCGAGATGCTGCGCTCGCGCGGTTCGTCCAGTACCACGAGCGCCTCCCGCCCCTGGTACGCCGTCGCCTGGTCCTGGAGAACGACGACAAGCGCTTCTCGGTGTCCGACATCACCTGGGTCCACGAGCGTACGGGTATCCCTTTGGTCTTTGACTACCTTCACTTCAGAAACTTCAACCCCCAGGGGCTATGCATGGTTGAAGCGTTGGAGAGGTGCCTGGGCAGTTGGCCGGCAGGGGTCACTCCCAAGATCCATTTCAGTTCCCCTCGCACAGCCATGCGCATCATCGACCGCAAGGCCTCTCAGAGCGGGTCCAGAGAATCCATCATGCGCGCACCACGCACGCTTCAGCATTCCGACTTTGTAGATCCGTTCCAATTCGCTGATTTCCTCAGGGAGTGTGAACGATTTGCTCCACGAGGTTTCGATGTGATGATCGAGGCTAAGGCCAAGGACCTGGCCTTGCTTCATCTTCGCCAACACATGTCCCGCATTGACCCCGCAAGGGACTGCCGGGTGGGAAATTGACTCGAACGCAAGAGACTCATGATGAGCCAACTGGGCGAGTCCTGGTTGCAGTGATCAACAGCCACCGAGATTTCGAGATCGCTCGGGACCAGGGATGGTATCGCATACCGTGTGAGCGGGCACCCTCTCGCGTCGGCGCCGACTATCTGGCCTTCTATCAGACTAAGCTCTTCGAGGAGGAGCGGTGGGCCGTCAACTACTATGCGCCGATCAGACGATACCGTGTGCTCTCGAGGCGGACTCTGTTGCCCCATGAGACTGAACACCCTAGGGCAAGCGCTCCATACTACAAGATCGAGATCGGGGCCCTGCGCCGCCTGCCGCGCGGTATCCCCAGCTGGCGCCTGCGACGAGTGACCTTCATTCCCACAACGCTGGAGCGCTTGCTCACAGCCGAGGAGATCAATGACCTCTGGTGTGGGACTACGGACGAGGAAGAACTGTGGCGGGCGTTCAAGGAAGGCGGTGTCAGCGCTGAGAGGCGCTATCCTCTCAGGGAGGCTGACGAACATTACACCGTGGACTTCGCCCTGTTCTGCCAGAATGGCAGGGTCGCCGTCTGCATCGGCTCTGAGGCAATCGTGGAGAACGTCCGAATCATTCGCGAGTATCCTCTGATAGACGACTACGAAGCAGCGGCGCTCGGCTGGACCATAGTGCGGCTCGACAGACTTGGAGTGGCAGAACCCCCAGGCGCGTGTTTGCAGCGAATCCTCCAGGCGGCGGAGAATCTTGGAGGAGTAGCGGGAACACCCGCCGAGGGATAGTATCCACAATAACATCGGGCGGGAAGCGCCAGCAGGAGCGTTTTGTACTTGACAGATACTCGAGATTGAACTATAATCTTGTTCAGACAAAGGACGGAGATCATGAAGTGACGTTTGTCGGGACATCAGGCGACAGTCGAGTTGTCCATTCACCTGGAATCTGGACTCCAACGCTCACAGCGTTTCTAAGTTCGAGGCAACGACCGGACAGGTCATTGCCTCGATTTACGTCTGTCAAATGTAGCCCGAACATCGGGCCAAGGAAAATGAAGGAGGTAAGAAATGGCCACTGTACCCTCTGATCTGGATATCGCCCAAGCGGCGAAGCTGAAGCTAATAGTCGAGATTGCCGACCTGCTGGGTTTAGGCGAGGACGACTTGGATCTTCACGGCAAGTACAAAGCCAAGATCCACCTCAACGTCCTTGATAGATTCAAGGACAGGCCCAACGGTAAGTACATAGATGTCACAGCCATCACCCCAACGCCCTTGGGTGAAGGCAAGACCGTGACCACGATTGGGCTCAGTCAGGGTCTGAACTACATCGACAAGAAGGTGCTTACAGTTATCAGACAACCTTCTCAAGGGCCGACGTTTGGCATCAAAGGCGGTGCAGCGGGCGGTGGTTATTCGCAGGTAGTCCCCATGGAGGACTTCAACCTACACCTGACGGGCGACATCCACGCCGTGGGTGCAGCGCATAACCTGCTGGCCGCAGCCCTTGATGCCCGCATCATGCACGAGGACAGGCTCAGCGATGAACAGCTGGCCGAGATGGACTTGAGGAGACTGGACATCGACCCCTATGCCATCACGTGGAATCGCGTGGTTGATGTCAACGATCGCGCCCTCCGCAACGTTATCGTCGGCCTGGGCACCAAGTGGGATGGTCGTCCACGCGAGTCTGGGTTCGACATCACCGTGGCCTCAGAGGTCATGGCTATCCTGGCCTTGACCACCGGGGTCAAAGACCTGCGAGAGCGCTTGGGCAAGATCGTCATCGGCACCGATAAGAAGAGAAACCCCGTGACGGCCGAGGACTTGGGCGTGGCTGGGGCAATGACGGTGCTCATGAAAGAGGCCCTCATGCCCAACTTGATGCAGACTCTGGAGAACAGTCCCGCCATTGTCCATGCAGGTCCCTTCGCCAACATCGCCCACGGCAACTCCTCCATCATCGCCGACATGATCGGCTTGAAGCTGGTGTCCGATGGGTACCTGGTGACTGAGTCTGGATTCGGCGCCGACTGCGGGATGGAGAAGTTCTTCGACATCAAGTGCCGATACAGTGGACTGATCCCCAACTGCGTGGTCATGGCGGCCACGATCAGAGCGCTGAAGATGCACGGCGGCGGACCAAGAGTCGTGGCTGGCCGCCCCTTGGACCCGGCCTACCAGGAAGAGAACCTGGAACTGCTGGGGAAGGGTGTAGAGAACCTCAAGGCGAACATCAACATCGCCAGGCAGTACGGTGTCCCCGTTGTGGTCGCTGTGAACAGATTCACCGCTGACACCGATGCAGAGGTCGAACTGGTGCGGCAAGCGGCGCTCGACGCTGGCGCGGATGACTCTGTGGAGAGCAACGTTTGGGCCAAGGGTGGCGAGGGCGGAGCCGCGCTCGCGGAGGCGGTAGTCAAGGCCTGCGAGAAGCCTAGCGACTTCAAGTTCCTTTATCCCCTGGATATTCCTATCAAGGACAAGATAGAGACCATCGCCACCAAGATCTACGGAGCAAGCGGGGTAGACTACACCTCCCAGGCAGAGGCCAAAGTGAGACTCTACACCAGGCTTGGCTACGATAAGCTACCACTCAACATGGCCAAGACCCACCTCTCGCTCTCGCATAACCCTTTGTTGAAGGGTGTACCCAAGGATTTCATCGTCCCCATCAGCGACATCAGAGCCTCGGTAGGTGCGGGCTTCCTGTATCCGCTCCTTGGTGAGATGCGCACCATGCCTGGTCTTCCGTCCCGCCCAGTCTTCTATGACGTGGACATCGACGAGTCGGGCAAGACCATGGGTCTGTTCTAGCGTGGACACTCTGGCGGCTAAAGTCTTCAGTCGCCCGGATACACAAGCGGCGGATGGCACATGGGGCGGACCGGTCGATCCCGGTTCGCCCCCATCGTGGTGTCCGGAGACCTTGGATACCTTTGCACCCGAGACTGATCTCTGGTATTATGATAAACAAGAGCGAACTAGTCCACTTTAGAGGAGGTGAATGAAGGTGGCAACCACAACCTTGGTCGTACCATCGATGTATGCGGATCACCATGTAACGGCAGTGCGCGGAACTCTGAGTGCGATGTCAGGTGTGCAGGACATACAGGCCAGCGGTGCGTTCAAAGAAGTCACTGTCAAGCATACCAAAGATGTAAAGAAGAAGGCCCTCGTCGATGCGCTTGAGAAAGCCGGCTATCCCGTCGGCGAAGAAGAGAAAGTCGACGAAGAGCCATCGTGCTCCGGCGACCCGTCCTGGTACGAATGCGCCCCACGCTCCATTACCACTGACCCGGCTGATCTCGAGATGTCCGGCGATTTCCGTAAATACTAGACTCCAACGCAGGCTATCCATGCACTGCCTTCCTTGCGAATGGCACGCATCGGACAACACACAGTGAGAGGAGTACTCAATGGCAGAAAGCGGTAAGACCATAAATCCAGCGGCGGAAGCCATGCTGGGGAAGGCTGCGGAAACGGGCGTTTCCACGGCTTTCAGCCGTGTAGACGAAATGAAGCCCTGTCCCATCGGTGCCCAGGGTCTCTGCTGCAAGAACTGCGCCATGGGACCCTGTCGCCTAACCAAGGAGGGGCAGGTGGGTATCTGTGGAGCCACCGTCGAGACTGTGGCTGCCAGGAACCTGGCCCGGGCCATTGCAGCGGGGGCCGCAGCACACTCCGATCATGGTCGGGATCTGTGCTTCGTGCTGCACGGTGCCGCCACGGGCGAAGCTCCCGGCTATCAGATCAGAGACGAGTTCAAGCTGAGGGCAGTCGCGGCAGATCTTGGGATCGAGACCGATGGCCGCGAAAAAGAGGAAATCGGCGTTGACGTGGCAGAGGCGGCGCTAGCCCAGTTCGGGAAGCAGACAGGAGAACTCGCCTACCTGACGCGCGCGCCCAAGAAGCGACAGGAGATCTGGAGAGATCTGGGTATCGCGCCGCGCGGCATCGACCGTGAGATCGTCGAGATAATGCACCGGACCGTGGTGGGCAACGATCAGGATGCGGAACATATCCTCGATCAAGGCATGCGCGCCGCCCTGGGCGACGGATGGGGCGGCTCAATGCTCGGCACCGACCTGTCTGACATCCTGTTCGGCACCCCGAGCCCTCTGGTTACCCAAGTGAACCTGGGTGTTCTCAAAGAGGATGAAGTCAACATCATCGTCCATGGTCATGAGCCAACGCTCTCGGAGATGATCGTGGCGGCTGTCAGGGACCCTGAGATGATCGAGTACGCCAAGTCCAAGGGTGCCGAAGGCATCACCCTTGCCGGCATCTGCTGCACCTCCAACGAGACACTCATGCGACAGGGCGTACCGTCCGCTGGCAACTTCCTGGATCAGGAACTGGCCGTCCTAACCGGAGCGGTAGAGGCCATGGTGGTCGATATCCAGTGCATCTTCCAGGGCCTGGTAGGAGTGGCCGCGGATTTCCACACCCATGTCATCACGACGTCTCCCAAGGCGAAGATTACCGGCGCCACGCACATGGAATTTGACGAGCAGCACGCGCCTGAGATCGCCAGGGAGATCGTGAAAAAGGCGGTGGACAACTACCCCAACCGCGGAGCGACATACATTCCGCAGGGCCAGGAGAACATGGTGCCTGGATTCTCCCACGAGTACATCCGCTACATGCTGGGCGGCTACTACCGCGGCTCCCTCCGTCCCCTCAACGACGCTATCGCCTCCGGTAGACTCAGAGGCGTGGCCGGGGTGGTAGGCTGCAACAACCCCAGGGTCGTCCACGACGAGGCCCACTTCGACATAGTCAAGGACTTTCTCAAGAACGACGTGCTCGTTGTGCAGACCGGTTGTGGAGCCATATGCAACGCCAAGTATGGCCTTCTCCAGGGTGAAGCTCTAGAGCACGCTGGGCCAGGTCTCAGAGAGATCTGCGAGACTGTAGGCATACCGCCGATTCTGCACATGGGCTCCTGCGTGGACAACAGCCGCATCCTCACGGTCTTGGCTGAGATGGCAACCGAGGGCGGCCTGGGAGAGGATATCTCCGATATCCCCGGCGTGGGCATAGCTCCGGAATGGATGAGTGAGAAGGCACTGTCCATCGGGACCTACTTCGTGGCCTCGGGAGTGTATGTTCTCTTCGGCGTCAAGTCGCCCATTGAAGGCAGCGAAGCTGTCACCAACCTCGTCGGCCAAAGATGGGAAGAGAAGACTGGCGGGAAGTTGGAGTTCGAGCCAGATCCAGCGGAGATCGTGAGGAAGTCGCTGGAGCACATCGACAAGAAGCGAGCTGCACTCGGCCTGCCTGAGTATGATCCAACTCGTTTTGGACAGAGCGGGGATCGCCGCTTCAGCGCATGGCTGAAGGCTCGAGCCGAGGACGCCGAAGTCAGCCCATATAGCATAGCCAGCGTGTCCGTAGAAGAGGCCTAAGGAGGATATGAACCGATGTCGAGATACATAGCCAGTGCCGCCATCCGTGGCGCCAACAACATAGTCGAGGAGGCCGACCAGCTACTGCAGAAGGCTCTGGCCGAAAAGGGGCCTGATGCCCCTGTGCAGTTCCCCAACACGGCCTACTATCTGCCCGTGATCTACGGCTTCACAGAGATTCAGGTCTCCAAGCTCGGGGATTTGCTCCCAGTGATCGAACACGCCAGGCAGCTACTGCACCCTGTACCCAGGGGCAAGCTCTGGACTCCATACCTGGGTGAGGCACTCGATTCCGGAATGGCCACTCTCTTCGCCGAGGAAGCCATTATGGGGATCAAGTACAGCCTCGGTGATCAGCCCGAGAAGCTTGATGGATACCCTGGCCTGGTGACCGCAGCCGGGGAAGGGTACTGCAACGGTCCCATCGACGACGTCCAGCTGCGTGCGTGGGGGATCCAGCTTGTGGACGGGCGCATGCCAGGCTTCTGCGCCCTCATCGGTTGCGCCAAGTCCAACGAGGTGGCAGTGCAACTCGTGCGCGAGCTACAGCGCCGGAACATCCTCGTCTTTCTCAGTGGGAACGTGAATGGCCGTAGCATCATCCACCAACTGCTGGAAGAAGATGTCGAGATGGGGTATGACACCTACATCATCCCCTTTGGCACCGACACGATCAGCACGATCTATCCCCTGGGTTTCGCCACTCGTTCAGGGCTCACCTTCGGAGGACTGAAGGCGGGTCAGGCCAGGGAGAACTTGATATACAACAAGTTCCGCGTCTTCGCCATGGCGTTGGCGCTCGGTGAGATAGATGACCTCAAGTACGCAACTGCGGCGGGGGCCATCAACTACGGCTTCCCCGCCATTGCTGACACCGTCATACCCGAGATCCTGCCCACCGGCGTGACCGAGTTCGAGCACGTCGTATCCATGCCCTTTGATGATATAGACGGTAAAGACGACCTGGAGCGCGCCGAGAAACTGATCCAGAAGTGCATCGAAATCCGCGGCGTTAAGGTCCAGATCGCGGAGATTCCCATCCCCGTCCCCTATGGCTCTGCGTTCGAGGGAGAACGAGTCCGCAAGGATGACATGCGCGTCGAGTTCGGCGGCAAGAAATCCCGTGCCTTTGAGTACCTGCGGATGTTAGACCCAGACGAGATAGAGGACGGCAAGATCGAGCTGGTGGGTCCAGGCTTCGACGAAGTTGAAGAAGGCGAGTCCATCGATCTGGGCATCGTCATCGAGGTCGCCGGCCGCAAGATGCAGGAAGACTTCGAGCCTGTCTTGGAGCGCCAAATCCACTACTTCCTTAACGCGGCTTCGGGCGTCCAGCACATCGGGCAGCGAGACATCGCCTGGATACGCATCAGCAAGTCGGCTGCGGACAAGGGCTTCAGGCTGAAGCATTTTGGCGAGGTTCTATACGCACGTTTCAAAGGCGAGCCCTGGAACAGTATCGTTGACAAGGCGCAAGTCAGGCTCATCACCGATCCTGAGGAGATGAAGAAGTGGATCGGCCTGGCTCGCGAGGCGTACGGCGAGCGCAATGTCCGCGTGGCAGGCCTAACAGACGAAGCGGTCGATGAGTTCTATTCCTGCACGCTTTGCCAATCCTTTGCCCCCACCCACGTGTGCGTCATCTCGCCGCAGCGTCTGGGGCTCTGCGGCGCCTACAACTGGTTGGACTGCAAGGCAGCCCACCGGATCAATCCCACAGGTCCCAACCAACCGATCCCCAAAGGGGAGGAGCTGGATCCTCAGCTCGGGCGCTGGAGTGGACCCCAGGAGTTCGTGTACGACCATTCGAACCAGAGCATCGACCAGGTCACCATGTATTCGATCATGATCGATCCCATGACCGCATGTGGATGCTTCGAGTGCATGGTGCTCGTCATCCCCGAGGCCAACGGGGTGATGATAGTCTCCAGGGAAGACCCCAGCATGACGCCAGCTGGCATGACATTCTCCAGCATGGCTGGCACGTTTGGCGGTGGTCTACAGACGCCGGGGGCGATGGGCGTTGGCAAGTTCTACTTGACGAGCCCCAAGTTCATCTCAGCGGATGGCGGGTTCAAGAGAGTGGTCTGGATGTCGTCCTTCCTCAAGGAGAGCATGCCTGAGGAGTTCAAGGCCGTGGCGGAAAGGGAAGGGGTTCCCGATCTTATCGATCGCGTCGCTGACGAGCGCAGTGCAACCACAGTTGAGGCGCTACTGGCCTGCCTGGAGGAGCGTGATCACCCAGCCTTGAAGATGGATCCCATAATGTGAGGTATCGAGGGATGGTGTGCTCACACCATGGGCCACCATCCCTCTCATTTCCGCAATCATACAGCCGGCAACGCCCGGCACATACGACACCGACCTGGAAGGAGTGGCAGTGATGGCTGTTGCTGTGGCGATTCCAAAGAAGAAGTGGACAGGTCAAGTCAGAGATGTCGTCCTTGGCGCCACTGAGGCCGACGGCGGCACTCGGAGCAAGACCGTGTCCGTGGGGGGCGAAGGCACCCTGCCGTTCCTGGATTTCGAAGCCCCTATGCCCAACGCCCCTCGTGTCGCCGTCGAGATCAAGGACCGCAGGCCGGACGACTGGTCGCCCATACTTCTGGAAGCATGGGGCGACTTCATGGACGATCCTGCCGAGTGGGCGAAGGCGGTGGAGAAGCTGGACGTAGATCTCCTGCTTCTCAGTATCAGCCTCACTGATGCCGAGGGTAGCGAGACAACAGCTGAGCAGGCCAGGTCCACAGTACGGAAGGTCCTGGACTCAACGGGTCTGCCCCTAGTCGTGTTCGGCCCAGGCCAGACAGAGAAGGACATAGAGATCCTGGTCGCCGTGGCCGAGGAGGCAGCTGGGGAACGCATCGTACTGGGAGTCTGCGACGACAAGAACTACAAGACCATTGTCGCCGCTGCTATGGCCCACGGGCACTTAGTAGATGCGCGCGCGGCCATGGACGTAAATCTGGCCAAACAGCTGAATATCCTGATCAGCGACGTAGGTCTTCCTCTGGACCGCGTTCTGATGGACCCCACCACAGCGGCACTTGGCTATGGCGTGGAGTACGGCTACTCAGCGATGGAACGTCTACGGCTTGCCGCGCTCCAGGGTGACGGCATGACCCAGCAGCCGATGCTGGTGACACCGGGAGAAGAAGCCTGGCGTATGAAAGAGGCCAAGGTAGGCGAAGACGTTCCCGAGGCCTGGGGGGACTGGGAAGAACGCGCCATTTCGTGGGAAACCTTGACTGCCACCACACTCGTTCAATCGGGGGCTGACGTCGTCGTCCTCCGCCACCCGGAGTCGGTGCGCCGCATCAAGGACCTGATCAGCAAGCTCTGGAAGAAGGGGGAGTAAGAGATGGCTCTGACCGGTTTGGAGATCTACAAGCTTCTGCCAAAGACGAATTGCAAGGATTGCGGATTCCCCACCTGTCTAGCATTTGCCATGAAACTGGCGGCCAAGCAAGCTGAATTATCGGCCTGCCCTCACGTCACCGAGGAAGCCAAGACGGCGCTGGAATCCGCCTCGGCACCGCCCATCCATCTCATCAAGCTGGGTGACGACGAGCATAAGATCGAGGTGGGCAACGAGACTGAACTCCATAGACATAATAAGACCTTCTACCACATGCCTGGTCTGCTCGTCCGTGTGAGAGATGACCAACCTCTGACAGAAGTGGAGGAACTGGCAAGCCAGGTTGACGGCTACTCTGTCGATTACGTGGGATTGACGCTGAACCTTGATGGTGTGGCGGTGCAGAGTGTGTCTGAAGATCCCTCCACCTTCGCCAACTGCGTCAAGGCGGTCCGCGCCAAGACGAAGCGTGCCCTGATCCTGCTGGCCGAGAATCCCGAAGTCATGGAGGCTGGGTTGGCCGAGGTGGAAGGAACCACCCCACTCATCTATGCTGCCACTGCTGAGAACGCGGAAGCTATGGCTACCCTCGCCACGGAGCACAACGCTCCCCTAGCTATCCGCGCGAACGGGCTAGAAGCCCTTGCCGAGCTCGTCAAGGAGCTCAAGGACGCTGGCGTCGAGAACATGGTGCTCGATCCCGGAGCACGCGATTTCCACGATTCCTTGGTTTTGCTGACCCAGATACGGCGGCTCGCCCTCGAGGCCAAACCAGATCGCTTGCTCGGCTACCCTGTAATCACGTTCCCGGGCGAGGGCACGGAGTCCAAGGCCGAGGAGTCGATGCTTGCCAGTCAGCACATCGCCAAGTACTCCAGCCTGATAGTCTTGGACCATTTCGATCCAGCCATTGCTTATCCTCTCCTCGCGCTGCGACAGAACATATACACCGATCCCCGGCAGCCTGTTCAGGTGACGCCGGGCATCTACGAGATCAACGAGCCTGGTTCAGACGATCAGCTTCTCATCACCACCAACTTCTCTATCACCTACTTCTCGGTGGCCAACGAGGTAGAGGCAAGTGGACGTCCTGCCTGGCTCCTCATAGCCGACTCGGAGGGCCTGTCGGTTCTCACCGGGTGGGCAGCGGGCAAGTTCGACGCGGACAAGATCGCCACTACAGTGAAGACCTCCGGTATATCCGAGAAGGTAGGTCACAAGAAACTGGTCATCCCGGGCGCAGTCTCCGTCCTCTCAGGAGAGCTCGAGGATGAGCTTGGTGGCTGGCAAATCATCGTGGGTCCACGCGAAGCCGTGGACATTCCGGCCTTCATGAAACTGTGGGAAGCCTAGACGGCCCTCGGGGCCGTCCAGGTCCCCTCGCCCGGCCTCTTTCGCACGCCGGGTACGACGCGTGCTGAGTGCCAAGGGTCGTGGCGCAAGCCAGCTCGTACCGTGTGCTTCTGCACCCCAAGATCGAAGCTGGCCCGAAGTGACGGCCACGGCCAGGCCGCACTACTTCCACCAATTGTAGTCTGCTACTGCGTTCAAACGCGAGGAGGACCAAGATGCTCAAGATCGGCGAGGAGATACAAGTCATCTCCACCAAGGTTCGGAAAGCCATAGAGGAAAGGGACAAGGGGCCCATTCAGCAATTGGCTGCCACCCAGGTTGAGGCAGGCGCCGATGCACTCGAAGTCAACATCGGCCCTCAGAAGAAACAGGGACCCGAGGTGATGGAGTGGATGGTGGACACGATCCAAGAGGTGGTGGATGTTCCTCTTTGTCTCGATACCACCAACTTGGCCGCGATGGAAGCTGGACTGAAGAGGGTCACGCAGCAGGCCTTCGTCAACTCCACCTCGGCCGAACCCGACCGCCTCAGAGACGTCCCACCACTAGCGGCGAAGTACAACGCTAAGCTCATCGCCCTCACCATGGGCAAGAGTATCCCGGTGGAAGCTGATGGGCGGGTGACCATAGCCCTTGAGCAGCTGGTGCCCCGCATTATGGAGGTGGGTCTCCCGCTGGAGCAAGTATACATGGACCCGCTGATCCTCACCGTGAGTGGCATGCAGGAGTACTGTCCAGAGGCCGTCGAGACCATTCGCTTCCTAAAGCAGATCGCGGATCCCCCCCCTATGACGGTGATCGGGATGTCCAATGTATCCAACGGGGTCCCTGCCGCCAACCGCAGCCTCATCAACGCCACCTACGCGGTGATGCTGTTGGCAGCTGGCCTGGACGCGGCCATAGTTGATGCACGCGACGAGAGACTGAAGGAGTGGGTACGCATCGTAGAGGAGCGGGATGATGGCACCCCAGTGGGGCAGCTACTCATCAACCTCTATGACTTTACGGCCGCCATGGAGGACTTGGATGCCGCAGTCGTGGACATGGATGATCCCGAACAGGTGGCAATCTATAAGACGGTCCAGATCCTCCAGAACAAGATCATCTACGCGGACGGGTATCTCCAAGTCTAGGATCTATCTTGGATTCGCAGTCATAGCTCAACCTACTCCGAGAAGGGCATGGCGCCATGGCTGACCAAACTCAATCGAAGAAGCAGCCGGTCGGGGCGGTGCTGGTCGTCGGCGGCGGCATCGGAGGCATGCAGGCAGCCCTCGATCTGGCCAACGCGGGAATCAAAGTCCACCTGGTGGAGCGTCGGAGCGCCATCGGGGGACACATGGCGCAGTTGGACAAGACATTCCCCACCAATGACTGTGCCATGTGCATCATGTCTCCCAAGATGGTTGACGTGGGCCGCCACATCAACATCGAGGCCCTGACCAACACTGAGGTCGACCACATAGAGGGCGAAGCCGGAGATTTCACCGCCCGACTGCGCATGAAGCCCCGCTATGTGGATCTCGATAAGTGCACAGGATGCGGAGACTGCGCTGAGGCCTGTCCCATCCTGCTGCCAAATGAGTACGAGGAGGGCCTCACCACTCGACGCGCAGCTCACCGTCTGTATCCTCAGGCCATCCCGCTTGCCTTCGCCATCGACAAGCTGGGCATGGCTCCGTGTCGCCACGCCTGCCCGACGGGGCAGCGGGCGCAAGGGTACATCGCTCTGATCAGGGAAGGGCGATATGAAGAAGCCCTGCGGGTCATCAAAGAGGACAATCCCTTCCCAGCCATCTGCGGCAGGATTTGCAACCACCGCTGCGAGGATGCCTGCAATCGCAAGTTGGTCGACGAGCCAATTGCTATTGCATCTCTGAAGAGGTTCGTCACAGATCAGGTCTACTCCAAGCCGAGAACACCAATCGATCCTGTTCCCTGCACCCGACCGGAGAGGATCGCCATCGTTGGTGCCGGACCCGCAGGGCTCACGGCTGCCCAGGACCTGGTCAAGCTGGGGTACAGGGTCACGATTTTCGAAGCGCTACCTGTAGCTGGAGGGATGCTTCGCGTAGGCGTACCAGAGTACCGTCTACCCGCCGACCTGATCCAGCGCGAAGTGGACGATATCCTGGATCTCGGCGTGGAACTGAAGCTGAACACACGGATCGAAGACCTACAGCAATTGATCGACGAAGGGTACGACGCCGTCTTCCTGGCAGTAGGTGCTCACCAGGGTATGAGGATGGACATCCCTGGCGCCGAACTGGAGGGCACGATGATCAGCATCGCCTTCCTTCGGGACGTCAGACTAGGGCGTCGGGTGAAGACGGGGAAGAAGGTGAGCGTGATAGGTGGCGGTGACGTCGCCGTCGATGCGGCGCGAACCGCACTTCGGATAGGAGCAGAAGAGGTGACGGTTGTCTATCGCCGCTCCGAGTCCGAAATGCCGTGTCGTCGTGAGGAGCTGCAGGGCGCCCGAGAGGAAGGCGTCCGGTTCGAACTGCTGACCAATCCAGTACGCATCCTGAGCGACGACCATGGTCGAGTGACCGGCATGGAGTGTATCAGGATGGAGTTGGGCCAACCCGATGAAAGCGGGCGGCGGCGGCCGATACACATTCCGGGCACCGAACATGTGCTACCCACCGACAACGTCATCTTCTCCATTGGTCAAGCGGCAGGCCTCTCCTTCATCCCTGAAGATAGCCAGGTGGGCACCACATCGTGGGGAACCATCGTCGTGGATCCGGTCACCCTGGCCTGCGACCGGCCCGGCGTCTTCGCTGGCGGCGATGCGGTATCTGGTACGGCGTTCGTCATCGAGGCCATCGCCCACGGGCATCAGGTAGCGGCCTCCATCCACCATTACCTTTCCGCAGAAGTGCTTCCCCCTCTCAAACCTGAGTTGCCGGTGGTGGAGATGGGTACCGAGGCAGCAGAAATGCGGATGCGCGAGCTGGAGCTATCTCGCGAGGAACGCCTGGGCGTGCCCTCTCTGCCGGTGGCCGAGCGTAGACTTAGCTTCGAGGAGGTCGAGCTAGGATACACGGAGGAAATGGCCCAAGCAGAAGCAGCGCGCTGCCTGCAGTGCGGGATCTGCTCCGAATGCCTGGCGTGCGTCTATGCCTGTCAGGCGGGAGCTATAAACCACGACGATCTGGAGCAAGCGGCAGAGATCAGCGTAGGAGCAGTTATCCTGGCTCCCGGTTTCGAGGCTTACGACGCTCGAATGTCGGACGAGTTCGGCCTTGGCAGGTATCCCAACGTGGTCTCCAGCGTGCAGTTCGAGCGGCTGCTCTCTGCATCTGGCCCCACCGAGGGTCACGTCAAACGGCCCTCCGACGGCGAACGTCCCCGCAAGATAGCCTTTGTGCAATGCGTCGGCTCGCGAGATGAAGACCACGACTACTGCTCGTCGGTTTGCTGTATGTACGCCACCAAGGAGGCCATCATGGCCTGCGAGCACGAGCCGGACACCGAGTGCACTGTTTTCATGATCGACATGCGGGCATTCAGCAAGGGGTACGAAGACTACTACCGGCAGGCCCAGGAGAAGTACGGCATCCGCTATGTCCGCGAACGAGTTCCTCCTCTCAAAGAAGACCCTCTGTCGCGCGACATCGTCTTTCGCTACGAAATCGAGGACGGACAGTTCGTAGAAGAGACCTTCGACCTGGCGGTCCTGTCGGTGGGCATGGAGATCCCTGAGGAGACACGCCGTTGGGCAGAGCGGTTGGGCATAGATCTGGACCCGGATGGATTCTCCAGGTACAGGCCCTTTCACCCTCTGGAGACGAATTTGCCTGGCATCTTCGTGTGCGGTCCCTTCGCGGGGCCCAAGGATATCCCCGAGACCGTGGTGGAGGCCAGCGCGGCGGCCGGCCGAGCCGAGACGATACTCGCTGAGGCGAGAGGGACCTTGACCACGGAGAGGGACTACCCGCCAGAGCGCGATGTGGCAGGCCAGGAACCTCGCATCGGCGTCTTCGTGTGCAACTGTGGATCCAACATAGGAGGCTTCCTGGACGTGCCCTCGGTGGCCGAGTACTCCACAGAACTGCCATTTGTGGTCCACGCTGAAGACAACCTCTACACCTGCTCCCAGGATTCCGTTGAGCTCATCAGGCAGAGGATCGCAGAGCACGGCCTCAACCGGGTGGTCGTCGCTTCTTGCACACCGCACACCCACGAGCCCATGTTCCAGGACACGATTCGCCAGGCAGGGCTGAACGAGCATCTCTTTGAGATGGCCAACATCCGGAATCAGTGCTCTTGGGTGCACTCTCATGAGTGGGACGAGGCGACAAAGAAAGCCAAGGAACTCGTGCGCATGTCGGTGGCAAGAGCAGCCCTCCTGGAACCACTCCACAAGGTAGAGGTGCCTTTGAGTCATTCGGCCCTGGTGGTCGGCGGTGGGGTGGCGGGCATGAATGCGGCCCTCTCTCTAGCGGACCAAGGTTTCCCGGTGTACCTCATAGAGCGCACGGCCGAGCTTGGCGGCAATCTGCACCACATCCACTTCACGCTGGAAGGAGGAGACCCGCAGGCATATCTTCGGAGCCTCATCCAGCGCGTCGAGAACCATCCCCTCATCACCGTGAACACAGAAACCGAGTTGACGGAAACCTCGGGATTCGTGGGCAACTTCTCGTCGAGGCTGAGCGTCAAGGGTCAGTACGCCACAATAGAACACGGCGTTACCATTGTGGCCACAGGCGCGCAAGAGTACCTAGGAGACGAGTACCTGTACGGCGAGGACGCCCGGGTCTTGACCCAAAGGGAGCTGGAAGAGCGAATCGCCAGCGATCCGGCGGATGTTGCCTCTTGCCGCAATATCGTCATGATTCAATGCGTCGGTCGGGGCGACGGATACTGCAGCCGTTTCTGCTGTTCGGCCGCCGTGAAGAACGCGCTGAAGATTAAAGAACTCGATCCGTCCACCGAGGTGTACGTACTATACAGGGACGTGCGCACCTTCGGGCTGTACGAGAGGTACTACACTCTGGCACGTCAGAGGGGCATCCATTTTGTTCACTACGACCACGCCCGACCGCCAGAGGTGGGGAACGATGATGGCCTGCGAGTTGGGGTGCACTCCCCCGTGCTGGGCACGGATCTTTTGCTTCCGGCCGATCTTGTCATCCTCAGCACCGGGGTGGTCCCTTCTGAGGGCGCCCAGGATCTAGCCCGCACGCTCAAGGTTCCTGTTGACCTTGATGGTTTCTTCCTGGAAGCACACATCAAACTGCGACCCGTAGACTTCGTCACTGAGGGAGTGTTCGTGGCCGGGGCCGCGCACTTTCCCAAGTTCTTGGAGGAGGCCTTAGTTCAGGCGCAGGCAGCGGCGGCGCGGGCGGTCACGGTTCTTAGTCAGGACACCCTCCACGCAGGCGGAGTAGTTGCCGTGGTTGAACCGGAGAAGTGTACCGGCTGCCTGACCTGCGTCCGAGTTTGCCCTTACAACGTGCCCGTCATAGACCCGGCGCTTACTGGCGCGGGTGGGATAGAGGGTGCGGCGCGCATAGAGGCGGCTGCTTGCCAAGGCTGCGGCACCTGCGCAGCCGAGTGTCCGGGCAAAGCGATTCAACTGATGCACTATCGAGACGAGCAAGTTATGGCGGAGCAAGAAGCACTCTTCGCCGCACAACCGCAGCATGCGTGAGAAGCAAGAAATGAGCGACTTCGAACCACAAATCGTGGCCTTCTGCTGCCACTACTGCGCCTATGCGGCAGCCGATCTTGCCGGTTCGCTCCGCGTCCAGTACCCACCCAACGTCAAGGTAGTGCGGTTGCCTTGCACCGGCAAACTGGATACCATGCACGTGCTGAAGGCTTTCGAGAAAGGAGCCGACGGCGTCATGGTGGCTGGTTGACTGGCCGGCGATTGCCATTACCTGGAAGGTAATCTGAGGGCGGAACGCAGGGTGGCTTACACAAAGGAGCTGTTGGACCAGATCGGGTTGGGGGCCGATCGCCTGGAGATGCACTTCGTCTCCTCGGCCATGGGCCGCGAATTCGCACAACTGGTCACTGAGATGACCGGGCGCATAGAAGAACTCGGCCCCAGCCCCCTACGAGAAAGGGAACCCGACCAATGATCATAGGCGAACAGAAAACCCTTGAGGAGATCAAGAAGCTGGTCGCTGACCACGATAGGATACTGATTCTGGGATGCGGCACCTGCGTGACGGTCTGCTTCGCGGGCGGCGAAAAAGAAGTGGGCATCCTCGCATCAAGCCTGCGCATGGCTACAGAGATCGACAACCAGGAGAAGGTTTTCGATGAAGCCACCGTCCAGAGACAGTGCGAGTGGGAGTTCCTGGACGCCGTTGAAGAGGAGATTCAGTCTCACGATCTCGTGCTCTCCATGGCCTGCGGCATTGGAGTCCAAGCCATAGTCGAGAGATTCCCCGAAGCTCGCGTGGCCCCCGCGATCAACACCACTTTTCTGGGTCTACCTGAGGAGCACGGACTCTGGACCGAGCGTTGCGCAGCCTGCGGCGAGTGCATTCTTCACCTCACGGCGGGCATCTGCCCCATCGCCCGTTGTGCCAAGAGCATGCTGAACGGACCGTGTGGTGGGTCGCAAGGCGGAGAATGCGAGATAGACCCCGAGGTACCGTGTGCATGGCAACTCATCTATGATCGTCTTAAGGCGCAAGGACGCCTGGACCAGATGCTGGAAGTCATGCCGGCCAGGGATTGGTCCACTGGTCGAGACGGAGGTCCGCGCAAGCTCGTCCGTGAGGACCTGCGCCTACAGTCACAAGATCACGAATAGGAGACGCGGCAAATGACCACGCCCAAGACTGAGGAATACCCCGTGCTCTGGCTTCAGGGAGCTGGGTGTTCCGGCTGCTCTGTAACACTGCTTAACTCGGTAAGCCCTAATCCCAGGAACATCCTGGTCGATGAGGTACTTCCAGGAAAGCACCTGAATCTCCGGTTCCACCCCACTTTGATGGCCGGCGCGGGCGATACTGCCATCGCCGAACTGGAAAGGACCCGTGACGAAGCCAAAGGAGCCTTCGTTCTGATTGTCGAAGGCTCGATACCAGTGGCTGCCGACGGGGCCTATGGCATGATTGGGGAGAAGCAGGGTCAGGAGATATCCATCCACTCCTGGGTCAAGTCGCTTGGAAGGGACGCGCTAGCCATTGTCGCAGTGGGCACGTGCGCGGTGTTCGGAGGTATCCCCTCTGGGGCCCCAAACCCGACCCAATCAGAAGATGTGCACCAGATACTATCAGTCGAAGGGATCGAAACACCCCTCATCAATGTCCCGGGCTGCCCACCCCACCCGGATTGGATCGTGAGCACTGTGGCCAGCCTGCTACTGAAAGGCCTGCCTCAAGCTGGCGAGCTGGACGAGTACCTTCGCCCCAAGGCCTTCTACGGGCAGCTGATCCACGAGAACTGCCCGCGTAGATCATACTTCGACGAGGGCAAATTCGCCGAGAAGCTGAGCGATCCGCACTGTCTCTACGAACTGGGGTGCAAAGGGCCTGTAACGCACGCCGATTGTCCGACCCGCCTGTGGAACAACGGCGTGAACTGGTGTGTGGGTAGCGGGGCGCCTTGCATAGGCTGCGTGGAGCCTACCTTCCCGGATGTCGTTGCACCAGTATATGAGAAGATAACCGACGAAGCCTTGCCCAACATCGGGGCGGAATGAAGAAGGGGTAAGCCAGAATATGGGTAAGATAACCATCGATCCTATCACGCGCATCGAGGGGCATCTCAAGATTGAAGCCACTGTGGAAAACGGCGAGGTCAAGGACGCCAATAGTAGCGGCACCCTCTTTCGGGGGTTCGAGCTGATTCTGCGTGGCAGAGACCCGCGCGACGCCTCCCAGTTGACACAGCGAATTTGTGGCGTGTGCCCTCAGGTTCACGCCACCGCATCAGTATTGTGCTTGGACAGCGCCTTCGGCATCGCCGATGAGATCACTGACAACGGCAGGATCATTCGTAACCTGCTGCTGGGCGCCAACTACATCCAGTCTCACGTGCTGCACTTCTATCACCTGGCAGCTCTGGATTTCGTGGATGTGACCAAGGTCGCCGAATACGAAGGCGACAATCCGGCCTTGAAGTCTATCAAGAGCTTCATCAGCCGAGGCGAGCTTGGACCGTTCGCCCCCCGCTACGAGGGCGACTACCGCCTACCGGACGAGGTGGATCGACAGGCGACCGCACACTATGTGCAGGCGCTGGACATTAGGCGAAAGGCCCACGAGATGTTGGCCGTCTTTGGCGGCAAGATGCCTCACAATTGTGCCACTGTTGCGGGGGGAGTCACCGAGCATCCCACGGTTGACAAGATGACCTCTTTCCTCTGGAGGCTCAACGAGATCAGGGAATTCATAGACGGTGTCTACATACCGGACGTGGTGGCCGTGGCAGAGGCCTACCCAGACTATTTCGGAATCGGCGCTGGATGCGGCAATCTCCTGGCGTACGGAGTCTTCGACCTTGACAGCAAGGAACCTGACTACCTCCGACGGCAGAGACTTCTGCGCTCCGGAACCGTCTCCACCGATCTACTGCTGGGTCAGGTGGAGGCTGGCAAGATAGCCGAATACGTGAAGCATTCGTGGTACGAGAACCCCAGCACCGGGCGGTATCCGGGTGAGGGAAGAACCGCCCCCCAACCAGGCAAGGATGGTGCGTACTCGTGGACAAAGGCACCTAGATACGATGACACCGTGTACGAGGTGGGTCCCCTTGCGCGCATGGTGGTTAACTACGTGGGTGGAAACCCCGCCGTTAAGGAACTCGTGGACCCAGTCCTGTCTCACTTTGACGCGGGCCCGGAGGCTCTCTTCTCGGTGCTAGGCCGTCATGCAGCAAGGGCGCTCGAGTGCAAGTATGTGGCCGATTCCATGGCAGACTGGGTGCTGCAACTGAAGCCCGGCGAGCCAGTGTATAGCGAGTACACCATTCCGGAGGAGGCGTCCGGGATGGGACTGGTGTGCGGACCGCGCGGGGCGCTGGGGCATTGGATAAGGATCGAAGACGGCAAGATCGCCAACTATCAATGTGTTGTACCTACTACATGGAACGCTTCGCCAAAGGATGATAAGGACCGGCCGGGACCCATTGAGCAAGCATTGATTGGCACCAAGGTCAAGGATGAAGAGAATCCATTCGAGATCGTGCGCATCGTGCGCAGCTTCGACCCGTGCCTGGCTTGCGCAGTCCACGTCATCACGCCGAAGGGGCGGGAACTGGGACGTTTCCGCATCTCGTAGAGTTGCCTGCTTTGCCGGCAACATTACACAAGGGCGGGTGACCTCCCTTGAGGGGCTCACTTCGAGATGATACCTATCCAGCTATTGCGGAAGGTATCCATCTTCCAGGGGCTCACCGACAGCCAACTGGAGAGGATAGCTGGCCTGTGCACAGAAGAAACCCACCGCGCAGGCAGCTTGATCTGCGATGAAGGAGAACCTGCTGACCGGCTGTACATTCTTCGCGAGGGGAAGGTCGCGTTGGAAATGGGCGTGCGCCTCTGGCCAGAGCGACGGATCAGGCAAATGCACGTTGAAACCCTGAACCCCGGGCAGCCGTTTGCCCTGTCTGCATTGACAGACTCCGAGGTTCTAACCATGTCAGTGCGTGCGACGGGCGACTGTCGCTTCATCGTTCTGAAAGAGCGCGATCTTCGGCGTCTGAAAGGATCTGATGCTGCCATCGGGTATCAGATCAGCGAGGCGTTGGTGAATGTCCTGGCCGGTCGCCTGAAGGACACGAGGCTGAGCCTCACCGAGTTTCTGGGCCAGAGTCAGGTCGCAGTGGAGCAGACACCGGAGGAGTCGACCGCCATCCAAAGGATCCAGTATGGCATCAACTTCAGGTGGGTCGCCATCGCGGGCGTGATTCTGATCACCGTGGTGGCCCGCCTGGGATTCGGGATAAGCTTCCCCACCCTGCCCATCCTGCTGGTGGCGATTGTCATCGCCATTTACAACCTGGCCCTGTGGCGCTACTCTGAGCGGCTGGAGGCAGAAGTGACTGCCGATCTCATTCCCAAGGTCAGAAGGTATGTGTGGGTGCAGTCCGCTGCCGATCTTGTGGCCACCACGGCCATTATCCACTTCGCCGGAGGCGTAGAGAACCCACTGTACCTTTACTATGTCTTTCACGTGATCCTGGCCAGCATTATCTTGCCCTATCGATCAGCCTACAGGCTGGCCACGCTCGCCGTGGCCTTGTTCACCACTCTCGTCGGTCTAGAGTACTTCCAGATCATTCCACACGTGCACCTCGAGGGCCTGGTGCCGCCTGACTTATACCTCCGCACGCCGTACGTACTGGCTGTCCTCTTCGGGTTTGCTACCACGCTCTTCATCAGCACCTACCTCACCACTGCCATCTCCGGTGAACTCCGCAAGAGGCAGCGAGAGACCGTCGCACTCAGGGACCGACTATTGCTGGAAGCCGAAGAGCTACAGGAGGTCAACGAGGAATTGGTCAAGCTGGACAGATTGAAGACCTACTTCCTAGCCATGGCGTCCCACGACTTGAAAACCCCGCTGGCAGCGGTGCAGAGCTACCTCCAGGTACTGCTAGGCGGATTCGTTGGTGAGCTTAATCCCGAGCATCGCCGCATGCTCGAGAGATGCACTATCAGAATACATGAACTCTTCGACCTCATCAACCGCTTCCTTGACCTCGCCCAGATCGAGAAGGGCAGAGTGGTCGAGGAAATGGAGATGATCTGCATCAGAGAAGTGCTCGATTCCTGTGTGGAAGAAGTCAAAGTGCTGGCTGCGGAGAAATCCCAGGAATTGAAGTCGGACATCCCGCGCGAGTTGCCCTCGGTCTATGGTTCTGCGCGCCATCTGGACCAAGTGGTAACCAACCTGCTGAGCAACGGTGTCAAGTTCACTCCAGAACAGGGGACAATCATCCTCTGCGCTCGGGAGACTAACAACGAGATCGAGGTCTCGGTCACAGACACGGGTGTGGGCATAGCCCCCGAGGACCTGCCTCGCCTATTCGAGCAGTTCTTCAGAGGCAAGGGGAGTGCCTCGGCGCAGGGAACCGGCCTTGGCCTTTCCATAGCGAAGAGAATCGTCGAAGCCCATCACGGCCGAATATGGGCCGAATCGCCCTATGCCGACGGGCAACCCGGAGCGAGGTTTGTGTTCACCCTGCCCAAAGGACAGCCAGCGGGCATCAAGGTCTTCAGTAACTCGCGCACAGAGGGTAGGTGAAGCAGCATGAAGAGCGGTAGCAACCTGGAACAGGTTCTAACCGAAGGCCACTTCGCGGTGACTTCGGAAATCGGCCCTCCCAAGGGCACGAGTGCAGACTTCGTTCGCAAGACGGCCGAGCACCTCAAGAACTGCTGCGACGCCATGAATGTGACCGACAACCAGACCGCCATTGTGCGCATGTCCAGCCTTGCGGCGTGTGCCATACTCCGGCAGATGGGCATAGACGCAGTCACGCAGATGGTTACCAGGGATCGAAACAGGCTGGCCATGCAGAGCGACATCCTGGGAGCAGTGGCTCTGGGCATCCGCAACCTCTTGTGCCTGTCCGGCGATCATCAGAAATTCGGAAACCATCCCACCGCGAAAAACGTATACGATGTCGATTCCATCCAGCTGGCGCAGATGGTCAAGACGATGAGAGACGAAGGTCTGTTCATGAGCGGCGACAAGATATCGGGCGAGGTGCCCATCTTCATCGGTTGCGCCGCCAATCCTTTCGCAGACCCCTTCGAATTCCGCGTCCTCAGGCTCGCCAAGAAGATTAGGGCCGGTGCAGATTTCATCCAGACTCAGGCCGTCTTCGACGTGCCCCGATTCTCCGCATGGATGGAGATGGTGCGCGATGAGGGCCTTCACGAACAAACCCACATACTTGCTGGAATCATCCCCATGAAATCGGCCGGCATGGCTCGCTACATGAGGAAGTACGTTGCGGGTCTGATGATTCCTGACGACCTGGTGACAAGGATGGAGCACGCCCAAGATGCCAAGGAAGAGGGGATCGCCATCGCGGTTGAGCTCATAGAGCAGATGCGGGACATTCCCGGGGTTCGAGGAGTACACATCATGGCCGTTGCCTGGGAGGAGGTCGTGCCTGAGATCGTGGAGAGGGCCAGATTGCTTCCCAGACCGATCGTGTGACGGCAAGAGTGGGAGAGTGAACACATGAGCGCACAGCCAAAGGTCCTAGTGGTTGATGACGATCCCGACATCCTGGACGCCATCACGACCATCCTGAGCACGCAGCCGTACTCCATTGACACAGCCCGTGACGGGGTCGAGTGTGTGGACAAGGTGAGGGCTGATATCCCTGATCTGATAGTGCTAGATCTGCTGATGCCCAAGGTGGACGGCTTCGCTGTGGTTCGGGAGCTGAGGGACAACCCCAGATACGCAAAAGTACCCATCCTGATCCTCACGTCGGTCCGGGAGGACGCCAGTCGCAGACGGTACGAACTGGAGACCGGATTGGCCATGGACGTGCAGGACTATGTGGAGAAGCCCGTCTCTCCCGCGGATCTTCTTGAGCGGGTGAGCAACCTGCTCGAGAGCCGCCAATGAGCCACGCGCTCTCGACAATGAGATTGGGAGGATGCAAATGACCAACCCGGCAAAGATCCTGCTCGTCGACGATGATCCTGACTTCGTAGAAGCGACGAAGATAGTTCTCGAAAGCGTTCCCTACGAGGTCGCCGTTGCCTATGATGGTGACGAAGCCCTCCGCCGAGTCAAAGATGTCGACCCTGACCTGATCATTCTGGACATCATCATGCCCGAGCAGCACGGTTTCAAGGTCTGTGAGGCTCTCAAGAGTGACCCTGAGCTGTCCGAGATCCCGGTGATCATGCTGACCAGCCTCTCACAGCGCATGGGTGAGACGGCGTTTTCTTTGAGTGACGGCATGATGCTTGAGGCGGACGACTATGTCGACAAACCGGTGACCCCGGGAGAATTGCTCAGACGGGTGCAGAAGCTCTTGGGCCAAGGACCCGAATAGCATTGTGGTGCCACACCTACCGCCCAAGACGGCGCCGTGCCGTCCTGCGCGGACGACGATGACTGTAGAAGGAAAGGTAGGAAATGCTTGTCTCTGAACTGAAACCGTTCGATGAAATCCTGCACTCCCTTGATGGAGAGAGCACCATCTTCCTGCTGGGATGCCATGGCTGTGCCGAGGCATCACATACTGGAGGAGAGGAAGAGGTGCGCGCCATGAAGACCAGTCTGGAAGAGGCAGGCAAGACGATATCAAGCTGGACAGTGTTGGATTTCCTTTGCCAGAAGGCTCTCATCAAGACCGGTCTGCAGCCTTTCAAAGGCCAGATTCTGGCGAGCGATTCCGTCTTGGTGATGTGTTGTGGCGTGGGCGTGCAAGCCGCCGCAGCAGCGGTGGACACGATCATCCATCCAGCGTGCAACACCCTCTCCATGGGCGGCGCGCAGGGAGAATGGCGAGGTAGCGAGCGCTGCGAGGAGTGTGGCGATTGCCTACTGGATTTCACTGGTGGCATCTGTCCCATCACCGCGTGCACAAAGAGCCTGATCAACGGACCGTGTGGTGGCGCCAAGGACGGCAGGTGCGAGCATCAGCCCGACGTTCGCTCCTGCGGCTGGCAACTGATCTACGAACGTCTGCAGAAACTCGGGCGGCTCGATAAGCTGGCGGAGATACACACAGTTCGTGATCACGCCAAAGCGGAGCCCCCCAAAGCACTGCGTTCAACTACGTTCTGGGCACTGGAGCAAGCGAAGGAGTAGAGAGGAAAGCATGAGACTTACAGAGCTTTTCGCCGATGATAGGTTTGTGATTACCTCGGAGGCTGGCCCTCCCAAGGGCGTCGACACATCGAAGATGCTGGAGGAAGTGGACCTGCTCCTGGGCAAGGTAGATGCCTTCAACGTCACCGATCAGCAGAGCTCGGTGATGCGCCTGGGCTCTTTGGCAGTGAGCAGCCTCCTCAAGCAGAGGGGTGCGGAGCCCATTTTCCAGCTCACCTGCAGAGACCGAAACCGCATAGCCCTTCAATCAGATCTGCTCTCCGCCCATGTTCTGGGCATCGAGAACATCTTGTGCCTGACCGGCGACTACGTCTCACTCGGCGATCATCCTGGCGCCAAGCCGGTCTTTGACCTTGACTCGGTGTCCCTGATACAGACGGCGAAAACACTCTGCGAAGGGCAGGACCTGGCGGGCAAAGAACTCAAGGGGACGCCTGGTTTCTGTATCGGTGCCGTGGTCAGCCCAGGTGCAGACCCCTTGGAACCTCAGGTCATCAAGATGGAAAACAAGCTGAGGGCCGGCGCCCAGTTCTTCCAGACCCAGGCGGTCTACGACATTGACCAGTTTACCGAGTTCATGAATCAAGCTGAACACCTGGACACGCCCATCCTGGGAGGCATCATACTACTCAAATCGGCCGGTATGGCGCGGTTCATGAACCGCAACGTGGCCGGAGTGCATGTACCCGAGCACCTCATCAATAGGATGGAGGAATCGAAAGACAAGGTCGCAACGAGCGTCGAGATAGCAGCCGAGCTCGTTCGGGGCATGAAGGACATGTGTCAAGGAGTCCACATCATGGCCCTGGGCTGGGAGAAATGGGTACCTGATGTATTGGCCCGGGCGGGACTGTAGCGGCTACCGCGATGCACAAAGTTCCTCCAATGAGGAAAGCCGAAACACAGGGCATCGCGACGATCGGTGACTGTCCCAGCGAGAACTCTCGACAGCCCAAGCAAGCTCAGATAGAATAGTGAAGAGGCATCCCAATACACTAACACTGAAGGGGGAACACAGCTTATGACGGCAAAGATCATCGACGGGAAAGTGATGGCGAAACAGATCAGAGAGGAAGCCAAGGCGGAGGCTGCGGAACTGACATCCAAGTATGGGATGCCACCGGGCCTGGAGGTGATCCTCATCGGCGACGACCCTGCGAGCGCCATCTACGTGCGCAACAAGGGTCGCGCTTCGGAGAAGGTGGGCATCCGCTCACAGACGCATCCCCTGCCAGCGACGGTAACGACGGAGGAGGTCCTGGATCTGATCGACAAACTGAATGCCGATGAGACGGTGCATGGTTTTCTTGTGCAGCTGCCGGTTCCAGACCAGGTCGATGAGAAAGCCCTTCAACATCGCATTTCTCCTGCCAAGGATGTGGATGGCCTCCATCCCTTCAACGTCGGCCTACTCTCGCAGGGGGAGGATTCCCTGATCTCAGCCACACCCTCGGGTATCATTGAGATGCTGAAGAGGGAGGATATCCCCATCAAGGGGCAGAACGTGACCATAGTGGGCCGCAGCAACATCGTGGGCAAGCCTCTCTACATGCTCTGCATCCGCGAGCACGCCACTCCCACAATCTGTCACACTCGCACTCGTGATCTGTCCGCGGAAACCAGGCGGGCAGACATTTTGGTGGCTGCCGTCGGTGTGCCTCAACTGATCAAGGCAGACATGGTCAAACCGGGTGCCGTTGTGGTGGATGTGGGTACTTCTCGCGTGGACGATCCCACCGTCGAGAGAGGTTGGAGCTGGAGCGGCGATGTGGCTTTCGACGAGGTTAAGGAGGTAGCTTCGTTCATTACCCCGGTCCCGGGCGGAGTTGGCCCTCTGACCATCGCCATGCTGCTCAAGAATTGCGTCAAGGCTGCGAGACGCCTCATGTCCGGGGAGGTACAGGCCTAGGGGCAGAGCAGTGCCTGGGATGCGAGCTTCCCTGAGCCTTTCCGAGAGAAGAGCGCACCCCCTATCGTTCGCGCGGCACGAGCTTCAGTAGGCACGACTCCCAGAGGGGATCCCACACAGAGTGCCCTCCGGGAGTTGCCTCTTGGCAGGATATTGTGGAGAAGGGACCAAGGGAACGAATCCTCGTCCTCGGTGTGGGCAATCTCTTGATGGGAGATGACGGCGTTGGCATTCACGCCGTGCGCGAGCTGGTGAAGCGAACGTTGCCCCCTGGCGTCGACGTCGTTGACGCTGGCACAGCAGGTCTGGATCTCTTGCGCCTCATGGAAGGCTACGCCAAGGTGCTGATCATCGACGCCGTGGACGCAGGAGAGGAACCCGGGGCCATCTTGCGCTTCACACCGGAGGACATCACTACCCAGACGGTTGACTTTGCCGTGTCCCTCCATCAGACCGAGGTCTTGAAGGTACTGGAGCTAGCCACCTGTGTGGGTCAGTCCTTGCCCCCCACTGTCGTCTACGGCGTACAAGTGAAGGAGATGGGCTGGAGCACGGAGCTCTCCCCTGCTGTGCAGGCGGGGCTGAATTCGCTGGTGGAGGCTGTGGTGGAGGAGGTGTCAAAGAGGGGACAATGACGGAGAGACCCGCAGCTGCACCCCTCCGTGCTGTGTCTCTCCCGCATCCACTCGAGGCACGGGTGCGCCATCCCTCCGAGGAGATTCAGACATCAGTGGACCTTCTTCGCCATCCCCTGCCAGTACTCATCTTTCAGCACGACCTTTGCGATCTTGCCAGAGCCCGTTCTAGGCAGAGCGGGTACGAAATCCACCGACTTGGGCGCCTTGAAGTGAGCCATCTTCTCCTTGCAGAACCGGATGATCTCATCCTCGGTTGCCTGCCTACCCTCTCTTAGCACGACAACCGCCTTCACCGCCTCGCCCCACTTCTCGTCCGGCACTCCGATCACCGCGACCTCAAGTGCCGACGGATGGGCGTAGAGCACATTCTCCACCTCCACGGAGTAGACGTTCTCCCCTCCGGTGATGATCATGTCGCGCTTGCGATCGACAATGTTGACGTATCCCTCCTCGTCTATCACAGCCATGTCGCCGGTGTGCAACCAACCATCTTCGAAGGCTGCCTCTGTCCTGTCGGGAAGGTTCCAGTACCCCTTCATCACACTGTCTCCACGGACGATGATCTCCCCGACCTCCTGTCCGTCCGGCTTCACATCTTGTCCGTGTTCGTCCACCACTCTCAACTCGACGGTGATGAACTCGCGACCAGTGCTGGCTCGGAAGCGCATCTGTTCCTCAGGGCTGAGATCTCGGAGATGGTCCTTCAAGGTGGATACCGTCAGATACGGGCTTGTCTCCGTCATGCCATACGTCTGAGCATAATCGCAGCCAAAGGTGTCAATCGTTTTTTCTACCAGTCTCTCTGCGACAGGAGACCCTCCGCTGAGCAGAAGGCGCAGGCTCGAGCAATCGTACTCACCCACCCTGGGATAGTTCACGAGGGCGTTCAGCATCGTCGGGATGAGATTGGTGACGGTCACACGCTCTCGCTGCAGGGCCTCCAGAATCGGCTGCTCCCTGAATTCCGGCACCAGCACGTGCACTCCACCCACCCACGTGATGGACCACGTGGCCCAACCGTCGGCGAGATGAAACAACGGCGCCGCGTGAATCCAAACGTCGCCGTCGCCCAGTCCGAATTCGGCGATCGTCCCAAGTGCGTGAGTGTAGACGTTCCGATGGCTCAGCATGACCCCTTTGCCACGCCCCGTAGTGCCACTGGTGTAGTAGATTTGCGCCGTGTCCTCCTCATCGATGTGGACCGTGGACAGACGCTCTCCCTTGGCCTCCCGCAGCAGCCCTTCATAGCTGAGATCCGGTTGTCCCGCTGCATCGTCCAAGTCCTCGCCGGAACTCCACACAATTCCGCAACGGGTTCTCAAGGCATCCGCAACGGATTCCAGGCCATCTCTGTACAGGTCCTCTGCTATCAAGAGCACAGCCCCTGAGTCCGCTATGATTTCCACCCAATCGAGAGGACTCAGCCGATAGTTCATGGGCACCAGGGTAGCCCCTATCTGCATCACACCGAAGTATGACTCCAGGTAGCGATGACAGTTGCGGTGCAGGATGGCAACCCTGTCACCCTTATCCACCCCCATCGCGAGCAGGGCGTGGGACAGCCGATTGATCCGCTCTCCAAACTCTTGGTAGGTCCACGACTGCTCTCCACACACGACGGCCCGTTTCTTGGGGTACAGTCGGAGCGCTTTCCGCAAGACTTCAGTCAATACCACAACCAGTCTCCTCAGCTCTTGGCGGCCACGTTTGCCGCCACCAGAATGGGGTCCCAGACGGGGGCAAACGGCGGGGCATAGCTCAAGTCCAGGCGCTGCAGATCCTCAATGGTCAGTCCATGATGCAGAGCGGTGGCCAGGACGTCGACGCGCTTTGCCTCAGCCACCGGGCCCGCAATCTGGGCACCCAGCAGCCTCCCGTCGCCTGGATCCCAGACCAGTTTAACGCTAATCGGTCCGGGGCTCGGATAGTAGTGGGCCCTGCTCCCATGCTCAATCTTTACGGCCTTGGCAGGACGGCCCAACTGCCTCGCCATCTTCTCAGTCAATCCGGTGACTGCCACGCCCAGCTCAAAGGCCTTCGTGATGGTGGTCCCTACTACCCCGCCGAACGCGGCGTTGCCACCGCCCACATTGGTGCCAGCCACCCTGCCCTGCTTGTTGGCCGTCGAGCCGAGCGGAACGTAGGACGATCCACCAAGCAGCACGTGGTACGTCTCAGCACAGTCCCCAGCCGCGTACACGTCAGGCACATTGGTCTGCATCTTCTCGTCAACTGCGATGGCGCCCTTCACCCCCAGGGCGATCCCTGCGTCCTCGGCCAGTGCGGACTCAGCGCTGACTCCTGCTCCGATCAAAACCAGATCAGCCTCGTGGCGCCCGCTCTGAGAGACCACGACCCGGGCGCGACCTCGAGCGTCGGATTCTATCGCCTGAGCAACGTCGTCCACTGACACGACGACACCATTCCGCTCCAGCTCTGCTTGCATCATCTGGGCGATGTCGTCGTCGAGGATGTTCAGTAGCTGCGCAGGTCTGGTGAGCACCGTGGCCTGCAGTCCCCGCTGAGCGAAGGCCTCCGCAGCCTCAACCCCTATGTAGCCACCTCCTATGATCACCACACGAGTGGGCTGCTCCTCTGCGAGGAATCGTGTGACGGCGATGCCATCTTCCACGCTCCGAAGAACAAACACCCCTTCCAGTTCGGTGCCCGGCATGGGCGGCCGGATGGGACTGGCGCCGGTGGCGATGACCAGCCTGTCGTAGCTGGTGGTGAACTCGCGTCCGCCCTCGAGATCCAGCACCTGGACGGACTTGTTCGAGCTATCTATGGCGGTCACCTCGTGGCGTGTGCGGACCTCAATGCCCTGCTTGGCGAACTGCTCTGGGGTCCTGGCGATGAGATCCGCAGCCTTGGGCACCACACCCGCGATCAGATACGGAAGCCCACAAGCGCCGTACGACACGTAGCCCGTTCGCTCGTAGGCCACGATCTCCAGATCCGGGTCCAGACGCCTGGCTCTGGCCGCGGCGCTCATCCCCGCCGCCACCCCTCCAACGATCACCAGGCGTTTCGTCTTCTCTGCTGAGGACATCCCACCTCCACTAGTTCTTCGCGTCTCGCTCCGCGGCCCGCGCCGAGACGAGACTGCGGAGCACTCTCAGGTTCTCCCTGTCTTCCGCGAGGTCCGGCCCCTTGGGCGTCTCCAGCACCATGGGCAGGTGCCGAAAACGCTGGTCGTTGAGTAGCATCCGGAAAGCTTCCAACCCCATCCTGCCCCGGCCGATGTGCTCGTGTCTGTCCAACCCGCTGCCCAGGTCTCCTTTGGCGTCGTTGAGGTGGATGACCATCAGACGTTCCAGGCCAACCAACTCATCAAACTCCCGCCAGGTCGCCTCGTATCCCTCCCGCGTTCGCAGCTCGTGCCCCGCAGCGAACGCGTGGCACGTGTCGAAGCACACGCCCAACCAACTGTCGTCCGTCACTGCATTCAGCAATGCAGACAGTTCCTTGAACGTGGAGCCAAGGTTGGTGCCCTGCCCTGCCGTGTTCTCCAGCAGCACCTTCACACCAGACCCATCGATCTCACCTCGCGCCTGATCCAGAGCCGCCGCCACCCTTTCCAGACCAGCATCCTCCCCGGCGCCGACATGCGAGCCCGGATGAAGGACCAGATAGGGAATGCCCAGGTCCCGGCAATGGCCCAGTTCCTCCAAGAACACTATAAGCGACTTCTGCCAGAGTTCATCCTCGGGTGACGCAAGGTTGATGAGATAGCAATCGTGGGCAATCACGGGGTCGATTCCGGTCTCCTCCTGCACTCGGCGGAAGCGTGCAATCTCCTCATCTTCCAGAACCCGGGCGCGCCACTGACGAGGGCTTCTGGTGAAGATCTGAATTGTCTCGCAAGCGACCTCGTGTCCCCTCAAAATGGCTTTGTCCACCCCGCCAGAGATGGACATGTGCGCCCCAAGAAGCATGCTTGGCTCCGCTCTCACGAGACATGGCCGCCGACCGAAGGATACGCGCAAGTATAGAAGAAGGTAATACACATGTCAAGGCCTTTGACGGTACAGGCAGGAGAGGAATCGTGTGACGAGTGGTGGCTACCGCCTGGAGGGACGGACGGGCGGCCTTGTTGCAGGATGGAGCCGTCAGGACATCAGTTCCACCGCGGTGAACTCCACCGTATCCACCAGGCCCCTGTTGGTGATGCGCAGCTCAGGGATGACCGGTAGAGCCAGAATAGACATGGTCATGAAAGGCGACTCCAGGTCACACCCCAGGTCCTTCCAGGCCTTTGCCAGACCCTTGACCTGCTCGTTCATCACCTCAACGGGCTCCTGAGACATCAATCCGGCGACAGGCAGCGGTACGAGGGCCAGCACCGCCTCGTCGCGTACGGCCACCATTCCGCCGCCGCCCTCGGCCAACGTGTTCCCAGCGAAGGCCATGTCCGAGTCATTGGTGCCCACAATGAGCAGGTTGTGACTGTCGTGGGCGATAGTGGAGGCCACGGCGCCAGCCTGGAAGCCAAAGCCCTTGACGAACCCCAGGCTGGTTTGACCCGTTGCCCGGTGCCTTTCTATGGAGGCGATCTTGGCCAGGTCTTCTGCCGCCGAGGCGTGCACCGATCCACGCTCAACAGGCCTCTCCATCTGGAGGTGTTTCGTCACCACCTGACCCTCCACCACCTCAATGACCCGCACAGTGACTGCTTCAGCACCGACGGGCGCTCGCACCTGGAAGTCCTCTGCGACCAGCGGCCTCGGCAAGCGGACCGACTCGCAGGCGGAAGGTGGGTAGTCAAAGTGGGGCATATCCACCAGCATCCTCCCTCGCTCGGCGACCAGGATGCCATCCACCAGGACTCTCTCCACCTGCATCTCCGCCAGGTCTGCGACGAAGATGATGTCGGCACACTTGCCGGGGCTGATACTTCCCAGGTCGTGACCCAGATGGAAGTATTCGGCCACGTTCATCGTCGACATCTGGACAGCCTGTACCGGATCTAGACCCTCCTCGATGGCCCGCCTGACAACATGGTTCATGTGCCCCACATTGACCAGCGTGTCGGGATGGGTATCATCGGTAATCATCATCGCATGGCGACTGTCCACGCCGGTCTCGGTGATGGCTCTGATGGTCTCCTTCAAGTCGTGCCAGGCAGAGCCCTCGCGAAGCATGACGTGCATCCCCAGCCGCAACTTGGCCAGGGCGTCCTCCTTGCGAGTGGATTCGTGACACGAGCTGATGCCCGAGGCGATGAATCCCTGAAGGCCGCGTTCCGTCTCGGGGACAGAGTAGTGGCCCGTGATCACCTTGCCCGCCTTGAGAGTGGCCCGCAGTATGGCGTGAACCATCTCGTCTCCGCTCAGCACGCCGGGGATGTTCATCATCTCTCCCAACCCGGCTACCTGGTCCCAGTCCATGGCCTTCTCGATGTCTGCCGGTCCAATGGCAGCCCCAGCATCCTCCATGCCGGGTAGGGCCGGCACACAAGATGGCATCGCCAAATAGGTCTTCAGCGGCAACCCCTGCGACTCCTCCATCATGAGCCTGATTCCGTCCACTCCCAGAACGTTAGCCAGCTCATGGTTGTCGATGAACACCGCCGTCGTGCCGCGCGGGATGACGGCCCGAGCGAACTGGGTAAGCGTGATCATGCTGCTCTCGATGTGAACATGCCCCTCTATCAGGCCAGGCAGCAAGTGATACCCTGTGGCGTCTACGACCTCCGTCTCCTCGCCAATGGTGTGCTCCCCTCGGCCCACAAGCGCCACCCGCCCAGCCCTGATGGCCACATCGACGTCATCAAGGATCTCCGACGTGTGAACGTTGACCAGGGTTCCTCCCCGAATGACGAGGTCGGCCGGCTGCCGCCCCATGGCGGTGTCTACCAGGGTCCTCGTCACCTCCCACAGAGCTCTCCGTCGTGGCTCATACAGCTTCATCGGCATCTCCTATCGGCAAGCCCATCCGTAGAGGTCGCGACTACAGGGCGTCGTCCGGAAAGAAGCCGTCTGGGTCCTCGATGGCACGACTAACGTCTTGCAGGAACCTCGCGCCTGTCGCTCCGTCCAGCACCCGATGATCGACGGAGAGGGTGAGGTGGATCGTCGGCTTGGCCACCACCTGGCCGTTCTCTACCACGGGCCTCTCAGCGATGCGACCCGTAGCGAGAATCGCGCTCTGAGGTGGATTGATGATCGCCTGAAAGACGTCGACGCCAAGCATCCCCAGGTTCGTGAGGGTGAACGTACCTCCTGTCACCTCATCCAGCGACAGCTTGCCCTCGGCCGCCTTCGCCGTCAGTTCAGTCCGTGCCTTGGCTATCTCTGTCAGACTCAGCTGGTCCGCACCCCTGATCACCGGCACCACAAGTCCTTCATCCACCGCCGCAGCCAGACCCAGATTGACCTCGTCGAAGAGCCGGATTCTGCCGTTCTCCCACGTAGCGTTGGCGTATGGATGATCGCGAAGAGTCTGCCCCACCAGCTTCACCAGGAAATCGGTGAAGGTGACGCGCACGCCGGCACTCGCCTCACAAACGGGCAGCAATCTCTGTCTCAGCTCGACAAGTGACGCGGCGTTCACCTCTACGCCCAGGAAGAAATGCGGGGCTTCGGAGAAGCTCTGGCTCATACGCTGGGCCATCACCCTGTGTATGGGGCTCAAGGGGACTACTTGTCCTTCCCCGACAATAGGTCTGGTAGCCTGAGCCACGGAATCCAGGACGTCTTGCTCCACGACCCGCCCACCAGGTCCGGACCCGGACACCAGTTCCAATGCGATGCCCTGCTCGCGGGCCACCCGTCGCGCCGCAGGGGACGCTTTGGGTCTCGGCTTCGGTACGTCAGCTGCCGGGGTGACCTCCTGGCTTGGTTCTCCAGCGGTCAGCACATCCACTGTAACGATCATCCCATCCTTGCCGGTTCCCGTCACTCTGGCCAGGTCTATGCCCTTGTCCCGGGCAAGTCGCTTGGCGGCCGGAGTAGCGACGATAATCCCGGCTTTTCTGATAGCAGCCCCGGGAGCCGCAGCCTGGCTAACAGCGGCCTCTGCCGCCGCAACCGCCGGGACCGCCTCCGGCACTTCCTCTCCAGGAGACACGATGTATGCCACCACCTGAGCAATGGGTACGGTCTCATCTTCGTGGACCAGTATTCTGCCCAGGATGCCCGAACCCGGTGATTCCACCTCCATGACCACCTTGTCGGTCTGCACCTCGAAGAGCACCTCCTCCTTCTCCACCGCATCTCCCTCCGCCTTCAACCAGCGGACGATAGTGCCCTCTTCCATGGTCAGCCCCAGCTTGGGCATGATCACCTCTTGCACTTAAGACCTCCTATCCGGGCGAACCTGTACACAAGTGGTGTGGCCGTGTTCACCGTTCGGTTTCACAGAGTTGATCGACAAGGAGAGGCAAAGGAGGCACACAATCCACCAATCATGCTGCCTCCGGAGACCGCATCGCACCTGTCTGGCGCACGAGCGTCAGACGATGCCAAAAGACCGACGGCAGTGCACAATGCGGGGGTCAGCTCTTGAGCACCGGCACCAGCTGCGTCGTCAGGTTCTCGAAGTAGCTATTTGACGGCAGAGACGGATCGGTGCCGTACTCGAAATCCAGTATCTCAGCCCTGAGCTGCAGACCAACGCCGTCGATGACAACAGTCGAGTCCTTCTCCACAAGCAGCGCCTCACCGCGATCCTTCATCTTCTCGCGGAGCATTTCGCTGTTGTAGGCGAACTCGCTCATCAGCACCTTGGTCACCGTCTGCACGTTGTCCATGTCGGTCTTGTCGAAAAGCCAGACCTCGAAGGCCGCGATCTTGTCTGGGCTGCCCTCGCCCAGTACTTCAGAGAAGCCGATGCCACAAGCCCCATAGAACTCGGCATCTGGCCCATGGGTCTCGACATTGAACGAGGTATCATACGCATCGTCCCCGATGCTGTAGGTGGTCACGAAGCGGCCCAGAGGGGCATCCACAGGCATCTGCCCAGGCATAGCCTCCTCTCCGGCCACAGGGGCGGGTCCTCTGGCGGCCCTTTGCTTGAGAATGCGGAATACGATGACCGCAATCAGGGTCACCACCAGGAGAACGACTATCGCCCCGCCACAGAGCGGCACCAAAGAGCGCAAGGTGGAGAAGAAGCGCGACGTGCCCGTCTGTGCGGTTTCCTCAGGGCTTGGTGTTGCTGCGCTGGGAGAGACGTCCAACGCCACACCCAGGAACTGGAGCCGCCGCTTGCCCTCCAGATCGCCAGCCTCCTCCCGCTCCTCGACGAGCCTGGCCAAGATGTCGGTCAACTCCGCCTCGCTGAAGCCTACCAGCCGCTGATGCGCCAAATCGCCGTCGGAGGTGATGCTGTACGAATCGGCGACAAGGACGACGTAAGTCTCCTTCTGTTCCGGTCTCAGATCCCAGGGGTCTGCGTTCGTCCAGGTGACGGGGAAGACAAGCCAGCCGAGCACCACCCATCCGAAGAGACACCCCACCACCAGAGCCACCACACCAGCTATGATCGCCCTCTGACCAATCCTTGCCGTTGCGTCTTGTAGCATTCCCTTCACCCTCCCCATCCGGCCTAATCTTCGAGCGTGTACACAGCCATTCTATCACATGGTGATGCTGCATGCAAGCCATAGTGAGAATGCACGCGCGGCACGTCGGCCATGATCGGTCGATGTCTCGCCCCGCCACCGGGCTGCCTGATCATCAACACCGATCCGACGAGCCGTGCTGTGGTGCGGTTGACCCCGGAACGCCCCATCACGGTCGCACAACGGCCTCCGCAGGCGTTCTAAGGAAGTGCGCTCTGTAGGCCGAGGTCTCTTCCAGCAGAGACCTCAGCCGGACCGTGGCGCCCTTGAAATCGGCGCCCGCCGTTCCGCTGCCTGGGCCGACGTGCACCTCGTCTGCCTCCTCGCCCACAATGGTGATGTCCCCGTGCTCCACCAGCCAGTCGAGACCCAGGCGCACCGCTGCCTCTCGCTGGGCGGTGGCGGCCGCCAGTGCAGGGAGATTGACCCTGCCCTCATGGGAACTGAGAGATCTCTTGACGAGTCCGGCCAGCCTTTGGAGGAATTGTTGAGGCTCATCGAGCCCCGGGTGATTGCCGAACAGATACACCACCTCTGGTGCTACCTTCTTCAACACCCTCTGTAACTCCCTGTACCCCGGCGGCACCGTCCAGACGACGAGCACGTCCGATGACACCAGTTCGTGCCGGTCGAGGCCGCCCACCTCTCTCCTCGCGTCAGCCTCGCTCCACACCAGCGCTGCCCGCTCCGAACGAATGAGTTCCAGTACCTCTCTGGGGCTGAGTTCCGCCCTGTGATCCACGACCTGTAACTCTACACGCTCCAGCGCGGGCTCCACCACGGGACGTTCGACGGGACGCGCGTCCACCCACTCCACCTGTAGCTCCCGATGGCCACGGTAGTCACTCGCCCGCACCCTATAGGCCAGGGCGAAACGACCTTCCGGCAAGGACCAACTGGTCCCCTGCCACCAGATAAGCTTGGCCTGCGCGCCGTCTTCGTCTTGCACGACCAGCTGCAGATGCTCACCTCTGCGCCCCACCTCACTGCGGCCCACGAGTTCCAGACCAGTCGTGGCCAGCGTGGGAGGAGGATTGCCGGGTCCAAACGGCGCGAGCCTCTCCAGTTCCTCCACAAGATCCAGGGACAGTTCGGGGAGCGAGAAATAGCCCGCTATCTGGAGCCCCGTCCCGTCTTCAACACCTTCCAGCATCTCAGACACCGTGCGGGACAGAGCGCGTCTGAAATCCAGGATACGACCGGGATCGATGGCCAGCCCCGCCGCCATGGGGTGACCGCCGTGGCTGTCCAGCATCTCTGCATGAGCGGCGATGGCTGCGCTGATGTTGCAGCCCTCGATGGACCGCGCTGAACCCCTTGCCAGCTCCCCGGGCGGGCTGGCGATAAGAACCGTGGGCAGACCATACCTCTCCACCAACCGGCTGGCCACAATCCCTATCACGCCCGCTGGCCAAGATGGGTGACTGAGCACCAGCGCACCTTCCTCCAACAGAGTCGGGTCCCGCTCGATCTGCTCCACGGAGGCCTCGAAGACCTGGTCGGTGAGCAGTTTACGCCTGGCGTTGAGACCCTCCAGTTGGGCCGCCAGTATGCGCGCCTGACTGAGGTCGTCCGTCGTGAGGAGCTCCACCGCGACATTGGCGTCGGCGAGACGACCGAGGGCGTTCATGCGAGGCGCAAGCAGAAAGCCGATATGCTCCTCCGTCAGCCACTGTTTGTGGATTCCTGCCAGGTCCATCAGCGCCTGGAGCCCGAGCCGCTTGGTCTGGCGCAGCGCGTCCAGGCCTCGCTGGAGGAGGTATCTGGTGTCTTGGGTCTGCACGGCGACGTCCGCGACGATCCCCAAGGCCACCAGATCCAGATACTGCTCCGCATCTTGTGACCGTCCCGTGCGATCGTAGAGCGCCTCCACCAGCTTGTAGGCGCAGCCCACTCCTGGCAGCTGTCTCAGTGGGTGGTGGCCCGGCAACATTTTGGGGTTAACCACGGCATAGGCATCGGGGAGAGTTGGCGGCAAGTCGTGATGATCGGTGACGATCACCTCCACGCCACTTTCTCGCGCATAGGCGATAGCCTCGTGGGCACCGACCCCGGTATCGCACGTCAGGAAGAGCCGCGCACCTTGAGCGATCAAGTCTCTCAGGACGGGCACGTTGAGCCCATGAGACTCAGTGGCCCGAACAGGGATGTGGTACCCGACAGCGCCGCCCAGGTCGCTCAGGGTGGACACCAGGAGGGTGGTCGCTGTCTGGCCATCGACGTCGAAATCCCCCCAGACGCAGATCTCCTCCCCCTGCCGAATCGCCCTCTCCAATCGCTCAGCGGCCTTGACCAGGTTCGGAAGATCGCTCGCTGGAGCGGGATCATAGAAATCGGCATTGAGGAATGACCTTGCAGAGTCTACATCCCTGAATCCTCGCTGGACCAGGGTCTGGGCCACCAGCGCGTGCCCCCCCACCTGGACCCGCAACTCGTCAGGTACCTGCACCTCTTGCGGCTCGATCCACTTCCTCATGCCGCAGCCTCAGTACTCGATCTCGGCTGTCTGATCGAAATCGAGGAAGATCTCAAGTTCCTGTTCAGCTTCCCGCTCCTCCTCGGCCTCTCGAAAGTCTCCGGCCCTGACACCACGCTGGCAGAGAGAACGGTATCGGCAGAGCCGGCAGCGCTCCTGGTCCGCTGTGCGGTCGAACTGATCCTCGGCACGGGCCTCGATCTCCTCGATGAGAGAGCTTAGATAGATCTCATCCTCCGCGTACCGATGCTCATCATACCGGAACCTCTCCGGGTCGTTTGGGAAGTCGGCAAACCAGTAGACCATCTCCGCGCGAGCCGGCTCGATAGGCCGACCCTCGTTCAGATCGCTGCCCGCCTGCACCAACACGTATGAGTACACTCTGGTCTGCACCCGCTCCTCCAGACGCCTGCGCCCGGGACGCCGCCGGTACGTCTTCCAATCGAGGATGACCGCCCGCTTGCCAGGGTCCACCGCCAGCAAGTCGTACTTGGCCACCAGACGGTGGCCGGCCGCTGGTGCGGAGAGGACGATCTCAGAGTAGTGCACCTCCGGAATATCGCCAGGCCCCGTCTCCAGGTAGTTCAGCCACCAGCGCCTCAGGTTGGCGTCTGAGATGACAGCACTCAGCTGCTCCACCGGGATTCCCACTTCGTGCTGGTGGACCAGGTGATGAAACTCACTCCCCTGAAGGAGGTGCCTTTCGTGCTCCAGAGCAGGCTCCGCCACGACAGCGGGCCATGCCAGGCGCCGCACGTGGCGCAGGTAGAAGCGCAGCGGGCAATCCAGGTAGTCCTGCAGGCTGCCCTGGCTGAACTGGAAGTCATGGGGTAGGGCCATGCTCCTCCCTCTCCAAGAACGTGCGCAGTTCGATGAAGGGCACCGCCTGTTGCTGGTCGCCCCGTCTGCCTGTGTTCCACGTCATGATCAACTCCTTCTTGGCCCTGGTAATGCCCACGTACAGCAGGCGTAGCCGCTCGGCCGCGTAGTCAACCCTGGCTCGAGCCGTCGCCTCCCCCTCCCTGTACTGGCCGCCTTCTCCCACAAGGGATTCCAGCTGCGCCAGGGTCTCCGCCTCCAGGTTCAGGTCTTCACGCACGAACCAGCGCTCGGAGATGTAGCTGTCGTGGGCCTGCGCAGATGGAAAGCTGTAGTTGTTCACCGACATCAGATACACGCGGTCCCACTCTAGCCCCTTGGCCTTGTGGACGGTGGAGACCACGACCTCGCCCTTGTGTCGCTCAGGGTCGAAGCCGAAGTCGTCACCACTCAGACCCAGAAAACGACGTTCGTTACGCGCCACGACCGCAAGTTCCTCCGTGAGCTCCGGCAGACGCCACTCCGGGCGAAGGTCGCCCGCGCGCTTCAGAACCACAGCTAGCTTGTGGGCCACAGCCAGGTCCGCAGGCTCCTGAAACAGGTCCTGTGCCAGGGTGAGAATAAGCTGATCGATGGGCAACAGGCTTGCGCCCTGCCACCGGCGGACCAGTTCCCGGAAGGACTCCAGTTTCTCTAGCGTATCGTCGGGCCCCCTTGAGCGGTCCAGCTCGCTCATCCAGTCCCGATCCGCCCGCGGCCAGAGGAAATCCTCCACCTGGCGGCACTTGCCCAACACTCGCGCCACCTGTTGCACCCGCGCTTTCGCCTCGTCGTCCTCCCTCTCATCACGGCGCCATACCCTGTACACCGTAGCCAGCTTCTTCGCCGACGCCGGGTCGGCCAGATAGCTCACCACATTGCCCAGCGCGCCCGCTGTTTCCCGCGTCGCCCTCGTGCTGCGCAGGAGCTCCACGTGCTCGATACCCCGCCTCTTGAGCTCGGCCACAAGGTCGAAGCCCCGCTGGTTCCGCGGTACCAGCACGGCCGCCGTATGATCCTGATGCTCCGGCAGCCACCGTGCGAGTGAGTCCGCGACTGCGCGGAGTTCCTCCGATGGGGTATATCCCTGGTCCACCAGCCGCAAGTGGCCAGGCAAGCCCTCGGGATTGGGTTGTGGATCGCCTGGCGGGGTGGGTTCGATGTGCGGCAGCGCCAGGGCGTCCCGCAGTGAGGCCTCAGGGTGCTCCTCTCGCGTCCAGTCGATGAGATGATTGGCCAGCTCGATGATCTCCAACGTGGACCGGCCAGAGTTGGGCATCTTCCCAGGGACAACATCCTCCTCATCGAGGAAGTCGCGCAGAAACCGCGGGCTGGCGGTGGTGAAGGTCTCGTAGATCGCCTGGTTGGGATCACCCACACGCACCCAGTTACCATCGGGCCCTGCCAGCACCCGCAGGATCCGCTCCTGCAACGCACTGCTGTCCTGCGCCTCGTCCTCCAGAATGTAAGGCCATCGATGCCGTAGGCGCTCCAGATACTCCTCATCCAGCTCCAGCGCACGCAAGGCCAGCCTGATGAGGTCGTCGAAGTCCACCGCTCCCCGATAAGCCAGGGCACGCTGATAGTCAGCGTAGATGGCCCAGCCCATCTGTGCCAAAGGCAGCGGCTTCCCATGGTCACCCAGATGTCTCTTGATATCCTCTGGTGAGAGTCGCAGGTCCTTGGCCCGTTTGATGAAGCTGGAGGAGATGCCATTCACCAGCTCCGGCCACGGCTTGCGGCGCACCCAGTCCAGCTGCCTCTGCTCCAGGTCAGGGGAGAGGAAGTCATCAAACGAGAGCGGATTCCCTCGCACCCAGGCCTCCGCCGCGGCCTGGCGGATCTGGTCCGCAGCCCGCTCGTCCAATATCTGGAAGCCCTCCGAGAGCCCCAGCAACTCGGGGCGCTCTCGTACGATGTCGTTGGCCAGGCCGTGCAGAGTTCGCACCCGATAGCCGATGTTGGGCAGCAGCCCTCGCTGCCGTATGAAGGAAGCCACCCTGCTGGCGAAGTTATCCACCGCAGAGTTGACCAGCGTCACCACCAGGACCTCCTGATCCTCCTCCAGAAGGTCGCCAGCCACTAGCTCCGCTGCCAGGTAGGAGAGAATGTAGGTCTTTCCGCTGCCCGGGACGGCGGAGACCCCCATCTTGCCGCTCCTGTACTTCAGCACCTCCTCTTGTTTTGGACGCGGCCTAAACATCTGGGGCTCCCCCGCTTCTGAGCGGAGTGGTGTTCTCTTCGGCCTGCACCTGCCGCAAGACCCGCTGGATAGCCTGGAGCAAGGCCCCCTGCTGCTCGAAGCCCTGCTCCCCCAGTTCGCTGATGCCCAGGTAGACCTTGCTTCGGCAGCGATGGATCAATCCCCGGGTGAGGCGATAGAGCGCCTCTTGCCTGGTCTGATACTCGTTCTCGTCGGTCCAAACCGCATCTCGTGGCCAGTGGCGGCTCAGCACATAGGGATGAGTCAGTGGCTGGTACAGTCTCTCCCACCACCCTCGGCCCCCGGCATTGAGCCAGAACTGGTAGTCCACCGGCCTGTTGGCCATCAGGAAGGTGTAGGCCGGCGCCAGCAATACCGCGTCCTCTGGCTGGAGCCGCCAACTGCGCACGTACTGGGCAGCCACCACGCCGTCTTCCACCATCTCCATATACTCCTGCCCCAGAGGTTTCTCTCCCTCGGCGAGAGCTTCATCTGTGACCCAGCGGAACTTCTGTACCGACTCGATGAGGTTCGCAGCCACCTCCCCAGCGTCGTAGTTCCGGTGGAATCCGTACCCCTCTTGAGAGAGCACCTCTCCAAAGAGGCGACTGAGGAAGTGGTCCAGGGGCGCCTCTGGGCCGCCCGCGTACTCCTCGATCCACTCCCGCAGATTCTCGTACCGCCCGCCCAGCACGTAGGTCAGACGATCCTGCATCTCAGCGTTGATCTTGCCGAAAGAGCCTAGCGCTGGCAGGCCATCTTGGTTTCGATACACGATCCCGGCCAGGAGTTGCGCTCGCACCAGATCCAGGTCTTCTATGGCCAACATCAAGGCATAGGCCACGTCGAAGCGGCTCGGGCAGATACCCCACCGCGGATGCGCCAAAGCCGCCAGAGTGAGCAGACAACGCGTGGAGGGCTCCTCTCTCAAGGCGCGAGAGGGGCGATGGGAGCGGGCGGGCACCCCGCGCTGCTCCAGCCTGGTCATGAGGGAGAAACGAAGAGAGTCGGTGAGAAAGGGGGCCAGGACGGCGATCTCCCCAGGTGGCACACCCTCCTCCGTTACCAACCTCTCTATCTCACCGGTTACCCAGTCCAGCATCTGCGGATGGTACCGCTGGAACTCGTAACTCAAGACCGAGAGCACATTCCCCGACGCTGGTTCGGCCGGTCGGTCCAGGCTCCGAGCCAGGCGCGAGGCGAGGGCCTCCATGTCGGGCGAGGTCACGTGGGATCCGGTGAAGCGAACCGTTTCGTCGCACAGCTCGCTGAGGGAGTGCGCACTCTCGGGGTCGGCGCCCAGGAAGCGACGGTAACCCGCATCCTCGTCGTAGATGACGAGGGCCGACTGGCAATGGGGCAGCCAGTCGCGCAGCAGATCGTGGGCCACGGGGGTGTCTTCCTCTACGTTGTCCGCGATCAAATGGGTGTACCGGTTCAGCAGGTACCCGCGACACAGGGGCAGGGTCCACAGGTGCTTGACGAAGACCTCCATCTGAAGGGAAAAGTCCAACAGATTGTGATCCAGGCAGTGCTGGCGAAAGGCTGTGGCACACTCCTGGGCCTCGTCGTAGATCCGCTTCTCAACGGGGTCGCCCGCCCACGCAGCCTTGAGCCGCCCGCCTATCTCCGTATGGGGGAAGCCAACCACCGCGGCCTTGTTCAGGTCATCCAGCACCTGGCTGTAGAGGCGGTTGCGGTGGATGACCAGGGACTCGAAGTAGCCTTGCTCCAGGAGAGGGCGCACCACCCGCGCCATGAAGTACTGCGCCGTCTCCAGAGTGAGGAAGGTGGGCTTGCTCTCGGGTTGACCGAAGCCGGCCTTCTCGGCGACGAGGGGCCAGAAGAGGTCCACCATGCGCCGGGCCAGGCCGCCCATGGTGACCACGGTGACCTGCCCGCCAGGCGCCAGATCGGGACTGTGAAGGGCATCGTAGTAAGGCGTGGCCAGCGTTCTCTGCGGCACGGCGACCAGCATGGCCTCGGCGGGGACTCCGGAATCGAGCAGGTGCAGCATCCGCAACACGCCCGCCGTGGTCTTACCCGACCCGGCAGGGCCCTCCAAGAAGACCTTGCTCTTCACGGGCCTCTCGACCACCGCTCGCTGCTGCTCAGTGAGAGATAGCCCAACACTCTGTGTCACGCCGTCGACGCCTCCACAGGACAGGCTGACAGCCTGTCACACGCTCGAAATGGCACCTTCTCGATATCTCACAGCACGGGGGCCACCGGCCCCTTCCCCGCCTTGCTCAACACCTCGACCCCGTTCTCCGTGACCACCACCAGGTCCTCGATCCTCACCCCGCCCCAGCCGGTGATGTAGATCCCCGGCTCAACAGTCAGCGTGTTCCCCACTTGTAGGACCGCTGTTGATTGTGTACCCATCTTGGGGTCCTCGTGGACCGCCAGCCCCACGCTGTGGCCCAGGCCGTGGCCGAAGCGCTCGCCGTATCCCGCACCCTTGATCACGTCCCGAGCCAGGGCATCGGCCTCGCGACCGGTCATGCCTGGTTTGATGCCAGCCAGCGCCGCCAGCTGCGCGTCGTGAACCAGATAATAGATCTCCTGGAACCGCTCGTCTGGCTCGCCCAGGATGAGGGTGCGCGTCAGATCGGAGCAGTACCCCTCGACGCGGGCGCCCAGGTCGAAGACGATAGGCTCTCCTTCCTGGATCTCCCTGTCTGACACGGTGGCATGGGCCATGGCGCCGTTGGGCCCGCCGGCCACCATGATGTCGAAGGCCACAGCCTCCGCTCCGTTGGTGCGCATGTACGCCTCGATCTCCCAGGCCACCTCTCTCTCGGTCATCCCCGGGCGAAGGATCTGCCTCACGTGCATCATGGCGCCGTCGCCAATAGCCGCCGCCCTCCTGATCAGATCCAGCTCCTCTTCATCCTTGATGGCCCTCAGGCCCTCGATGAGACCCTGGACCGGCACCAATTGGTGGTCCGTTGCTGACTCCGCCCACCTCTGGTGATCCAGGAAGCTCACATGGCTACTCTCGAAGCCCACCCGGGCCGCCCCCTGGCCTTTGGCGACGCGGCTCAGCTCGCTAGCCAGCAGGTCAGGGATGGCCTCCACGACTTTGAACTGCGGGGTCTCCCTGGAGGCCTGCTCTGTGAAACGGAAGTCCGTGATGAGGACAGAAGCTTCAGAAGAGATGAAGAGCGTGGCATCGGTGCCAGTGAAGCCGCTCAAGTAGCGGCGGTTCTCCGGTTGCGTGATGATCATGGCGTCAAGCTCGTGAGCTTCTAGCAGCTCGCGTAGACGCTCCACCCTGCCATGGTAGTCGTGCATCCCAGCAGTTCCTCCCCGTTCGTGACCAACCGTGTCAGCCTTGATACTGTGGCCCTGAGTTAGCGCCAGGGTGAGTCCCTATTTGTGGTTGTGTGACTGGATCGAAGTGTGGACGACGTGCGGAGACGGTTCAGTCCTTCGCCCGGGGGTGGCTCTTCAGGTACACCTCCCTCAGGCGGGTTGGCGTGACATGTGTGTAGATTTCAGTGGTCGTCGGCTGGGCGTGTCCCAGCAGCTCCTGGACCACCCGCAGATTGGCTCCCCCTTCCAGCATGTGCGTGGCGAAGGTGTGCCGCAAGAGGTGCGGAGTCACCTTCATCCACAGGCCTGACAGCTTGCTGTACTTGTCCAGGATGTGACCTATGCTCCGCCGCGAGAGCCTCCCGCCAAAACGGTTCAGGAACAGGGCATCGGTCATCTTCTTGCTGAGGAGCTTGACCCTGCCATCGCGAATGTATGCCCTGATCGCCTGTACAGCAGGCTCTCCCAGCAACACAATCCGTTCCTTGCCACCCTTCCCCCAGACCACCATCTGCCCCGGGTCCAGGCTCAGATCGCCAAGGCTCAGTCCGACCAGTTCGCTCAGCCTCACACCCGAGGCGTAGAGCAACTCCAAGATGGCCCTGTCGCGCTGGCCCTGAGCTGTGGAGAGATCGGGGGCATGGAGAAGAGCTTCGATTTCTTCATGCTTGAGGTACCGTGGCAGCCTCTTGGGCACCTTGGGAGAGGATACCAGGTCGAAGGGGTTGGAGTGCAGTTGCTCCTCCTGGAGCAGATACCGGCAGAAAGAGCGCAGCTCGGAGAGCTTGCGGGCCATGCTCGCTTCCACATACTCCTCCTTGCGCAGCCAGAGGAGGTAGCGACGCAGCACCTGCCGGTCAACGTCGTCCCATGATCCTATGCCTTGCTCCTTCAGGAACCAGAGGAACTGCCTGATCTCGTGGGAGTAGTTGCGAAGTGTGTAGGGAGAAGCGTCTTTCTCCACACGGAGGTGGGCCAGGTACTGCTCGAGCTGCTCCTCCATGCTCTTGCCGCGACCCTCGTCCCCCGGCACTCGATCCTCCTTCAGCAGCAGCTCCCCACCACATGGACCTCTGGGCGGGGACAAAGCGAGATCCCAGCCCAGACTGACGGCAACATGGCTACGCGGGCTGTGACTCCTCCGTAGGAACCGCTTCCTCGACCACCCTCTCCCTCTTCGTCCCGCACTTGGAACACTTGATGGACTTCTTGCCCGCCTCCGTCATCAGACCACCGCACTCAGGGCACGGCTCGGGCACGGGTCGATCCCAGGAAGCGAAGTCGCACTCCGGGTAGTTGGCGCAGCCGTAGAACACACGGCCCTTGCGCGTCTTCCGCTCCACAAGGTCCCCGCCGCACTGCGGGCAATCGACACCCACTTTGACCACGTACGGCTTGGTATTCTTGCACTCCGGATAGTTGCTGCAAGCGATGAACTTGCCGTACCGGCCCGTCTTGATCACCATGGGGCTGCCGCACTTCTCACAGTCCATGCCAGCTGGCTCCGGCTTGAGCTCCACCTTCTTCATCTCCACCTTCGCCTCTTCCAGCTGCTCTTCGAAGCGGTCGTAGAAGCGTCGCATGACGGGAACCCACTCCCTTTCACCGGAGGCGATGCGGTCCAGGTTGTGCTCCATGCGAGCGGTGAAGCCGACTTCGATGATGTTCCCGAAATGCTCCACCAGCAGGTCGTTGACTACGACACCCAGCTCCGTGGGATGAATGCGCCTCTCAATCAGCTCGACGTAGCCCCTGGTCCGGATGGTAGAGATGATTGGAGCATAGGTACTGGGACGTCCGATGCCGTGCTCCTCCAGCGCTCTGACCAGAGTCGCCTCACTGTAGCGTGCGGGAGGTTTGGTGAAGTGTTGCTTGGGAACCAATTGCAGCAGATCCAGAATCTCGTCGCGCGACAGCGGGGGCAGAGGAGGAGCCTGGTCCTCGCCGCTCTTGATATCCCCATAAACCCGTAGGAATCCCGGGAACTTCACCACGGACCCCGTGGCTCGGAACAGGTATGGCATCTCGCCATTTGGTGCCCCCGCGTTTATGTCAACGGTTGTGCTCTCCACCACCGCGGGAGCCATCTGGCTGGCCACAAACCGTTTCCAAATCAGGTCATAGAGACGGAACTGTTGTGGACTGAGATACTGTTTGACAGCTTGAGGCTCCCGTCGCACCGAAGTGGGACGTATGGCCTCGTGCGCCTCCTGAGCACCTTTCACCTGCGACTTGTACTTGCGGGGCGTGGCGGGTACATACCTATCGCCGTACGCCTCTGCGATGTAGGATAGGGCATCAGCCTGGGCCTGGGCAGATACGTTCACCGAGTCAGTGCGCATGTAGGTAATCAGACCTACACTGCCGTCAGGACCCAGATCCATCCCCTCATAGAGCTGTTGAGCAACCCGCATCGTGCGCCGAGCGGAGAATCTCAGGCGGCGCGACGCATCTTGCTGGAGCGTGCTCGTGCGGAATGGTGCCGGAGCGTTTCTTCGTCGCGCGCGCTTCTCAACCGCAGCCACGACGTAGCTGGCTCCCTGAAGATCATCTACGATCCTCTGGGCATTTTCCTGGTTGCTGAGATCAGCAGCTTCGTCTCTGACCTTGTGCAGCTTCGCCCAGAAACCCTCGCGCTCCTGCCCTCCCCTGGTCTCCTGCTTGGCCAGTTCTGCTTCGATGGACCAGTACTCCTCAGGGACAAAGGCCTCGATCTCCCGCTCCCGCTCCACAACCAGACGGAGCGCCACTGACTGAACCCGTCCAGCTGAGAGCCCACCTCTCACCGTCTTCCAGAGTAGAGGGCTGATCTGATAGCCCACCAGCCTGTCCAGGATACGCCGCGCCTGTTGGGCGTCCACGAGCTTCATGTCGATGTCGCGGTAGTTGGCGAAGGCATCCTTGACCGCCTCGTCAGTGATCTCATGGAACACCACCCTGCGGACGGGGCGATCACCCGCTTCTGCCACCTCAGCCACGTGCCAGGCGATGGCCTCGCCCTCCCGGTCGGGGTCCGTGGCCAGGTACAACTCGGCCGCCTTCTTCACTTCCTTCTTGATGCGCTTGACGGCCTTGCGCTTGTCGTTAGGGATCCGGTATTCGGGCGTGAAGTCATTCTCCACATCCACGCTCAAGCGCGACCTGAGAAGATCGCGCACGTGCCCCAGCGTGGCCTCCACCTTGTAGCCCTTCCCCAGGAATTTGCCGATGGTCCGTGCCTTAGCCGGCGACTCCACGATAACCAGCTTGCCGTCCCCCAACGGGACCTCAGGCTTGGGAATTGCAGCATGAGCCTCCGTCTGGCCCATGCGGAACATCCCGCTCCCGCAGACGGGGCAGGTGCCTCTGGTGCCTGGGCGCCCTTTGTTCGTGTACACTGGGTGCGGCTCGGCCATTTCCCTCTTGGCCTTGCACCGCATGCAATAGGCCTCCATAAATCACATCACCTCACAACCAATCGTGCCAGCCCTCTTCATCCAGCTTCTCGACCAGGGCCTTTACCTCCTGCGCCCTGTCTCGAGAACAAACAAGGATGGCGTCGTCCGTCTCCACCACGATCAGGTTCTCCACACCCACTGTGGTCACGAGTCGTCGTGAGCTGTGGATCACAGAATCTCGCGTATCCAGTCCAACGTGGCTACCCACGACCACGTTTCCGTCGCTGTCAGCTGGCAAGAGATCGACCAGGCTGGCCCAACTCCCAATGTCGCTCCAACCCATCTCCACCGGTATCACCACCACGTGGTCGGCCTTCTCCATCACCCCGAAGTCGATGGTCTCCTTCTCCACCTGGGGCCAGGTCCGCTCCAGGACAACTCCCTCTTCCTCCGTTCCCAGAACCTGCTCCAGTTGCGATAGACACTCGTGCAGTCGCGGCAAGTGCTTTCCGATCTCATCCAAGATGGTTGAGGCCTTCCAGATAAACATGCCGCTGTTCCAGAAGTGCCGGCCTTCCTCTACGAATGCCCTCGCCGTCCGCTCATCCGGCTTCTCGGTGAAGCGGCGCACAGCGTGCACCGAGAAGTCGCCGATGTCCATCAGCTTATCGCCACTCTCTATGTATCCATAACCAGTTTGCAGGTGGTCCGGCCTGATGCCCAGAGTAACCAGGTGGCCCGCCTGAGCCACCTGTTCTGCCACTGAGAGCACCTGCCGGAACCTCTCCGGCTCCGCAATGTAGTGGTCAGCTGGAAGGCACGCCATCACTGCCTCTGGGTCTCTGCTCCTCAGGTGGGTGGCGGCCAATCCTATGGCAGGAGCCGATCCGCGGCCTTGGGGCTCCGTGATGATATTCGACAAGGGCAGCGAATGCAGCTGCTCCCTAGTGCCCTCAACGTACTTCTCAGCTGTGATCACGTAGACCGCGTCCGGCGGCATCAGAGGCTCAAGGCGCGCGAAAGTCTCCCACAAGAGCGGTTTCCCCTCGCAGGTTATGTCCAGTAGCTGCTTGGGACATTCCCGGCGGCTGAGCGGCCACAACCGCTTGCCGCTACCGCCCGCCAAGATCACCGCATACATCAGCGCCTCCACTCACTCCACAGCATACTGCACACCTCTCTCCCGCGCCAGAACGTAGTTCATGCCTCCTACTTGGCGCACTGTCCCCTTCAACTCCATCATGGCCAGCGTGCCCGTCACTTCAGATATCGGCAGTCTAGTCCTGTGCCCTATCTCATCCACATGAATCGGCTCCGCGGAGATGTGCTCCAGTATCTGAGCTTCCTTCTCATCTTCGGGAATGGCCATCCGTACCTCTTGATGGCGCTCCACAAGCGTCAGGTTGAGCTCCTCCAACATGTCCTCCACGCACATCACCAACTTGGCCGCGCCTTCTTGAATCAGCCTGTTGGTCCCTTCGCTCTTCGGACTGATGACGCTGCCCGGGAGAGCGAATACCTCTCTTCCCTGTTCCAGAGCGTAGTCTGCGGTGATCAAGGCTCCACTGCGCTTTCCGGCCTCCACGACCAGGGTTCCCAGAGACAATCCACTTATGATGCGGTTTCTCGCCGGGAAGTTCCCGGCCTCCGGCTTGGTCCCCAACGGATACTCAGTGACCACGGCTCCCTTGTCAATGATCTTCCTGGCCAGGTCCCGGTGTTCAGCGGGGTAGATTATGTCAATTCCCGACCCCAGCACGGCAATGGTGCGTCCTCCGGTCCTCAGCGCGGCTCGATGAGCCAGCGAATCGATGCCTCTAGCCAATCCGCTGACGACGGTGATGCCACTACCCCCCAAACCGCCTGCGAGCTCGCCCACCATCTGCCTGCCGTACCTGGTTGCCGAACGCGTGCCCACCACCGCCATTGCCCACTCGTCTTCAGGCAGGATCTCTCCCATTACGTAGAGAACCAGCGGGGCACTATGAATGTGGAGCAGTCGCGGGGGATATCGCTCGTCCTCCCACGTGACGACACTGGCACCCTGTTTCTGCACGCGCGCCAGTTCCTCATCCAAAGACAGACTCTGCCTGGCCGCCAGAAGCGACTCGATAGATCGGCTATCCAGACCTGCTGAACGCAGCTCGCTTCGGCTGGCCTGCCACGCCCTGCCCGCCTCCCCAAAGTAGTCCAGCAGCTTCTTGAAACGCGCTGGTCCAATTCCGGAGACGATGTTGAAGCCGATCCAGTACTTGGCTTCGCTCAACGCACTTCCCCTCGCGTCGTGTCACAAGCACCTATCATTCAGGCCCGTCACCGCAGACCCTTCATCAGCCGCACCTCGATGCGCCCCGCGTCTACGTCAACGTCGAGAACCACGTCCGACAGAGCAGGTATCAGCACCTCCCGATCACCATCTTTCACCACATAGACGTCGTTGCTGCCGGTGTGGAGCACCTCTTCGATACGGCCCAGGTACTCGCCCTCGGTTGTCCACGTTTCCAGTCCGACGACCTCATAGAGGTAGTACTGGTCCTCTTCCAGTGGAATCACCTCGTCGACCGGCACGTAGATCAAATCCCCTCGGTACCTGTCGGCCTCATCTCGATGATCACTGCCAGCCAGCTTGAGGAGAATCCTCCGGCCGTGCATACGGTAGCCTTCGAGGGTTACAGGCGTATGTAGCTCACCCAAATAGACGGTCTTCAGCAAGCTGAAACGGTCTGGAAAATCTGTAAGAATCTCCGCCACTACCTCGCCTCTCATCCCGTGCGGGCGCAGGATGCGTCCAACCACCAGATGAGTAGGTCGTTGCGAGCTGCCAGACGGATGGTCTGCGCTCGACCCGCCTTCCACTTAGACGATCTCCAGTATGGCACGCTTTCCTTGTTTCGCAGCAGCTACTTTGAGTAGGGTACGCATGGCATTTGCCACCCGGCCCTGCTTACCGATAACGCGCCCCATGTCCTCGCGGGCGACCCGAAGCTCAAAGATCACGGAACGCGTGGCATTCACCTCCGTCACTTCCACCTCGTCCGGGTTATCCACCAGCAGCTTGGCCATGTACTCCACGAGCTCTTTCATGGTCCTCGCACCTCCTAAGTTCAGGACTCCGTGAAACAGGAAGGCGGCCCCAGGTGAACGAGGGAGACCGCCGCACTATCCTTCGACAGTCGATGGGAATGGGTACATTGACTTCAGGCGTCAGCTACTGTTGCGGCACGGCGCCGTGCTATTCCAGAAAGCCTTGGGCCCGTAGCGCCTCCTGGATCTCATCCAAGGACTTCTGGCCCAGGCCCGGGATAGATAGTATCTCCTCCGTGCCCTCGGCCAGCTTGTTAAGCATGTCCTGGACAGTGTCTATCCCCGCCCCTGTAAGCGAGTTGAGGACGCGTGTAGATAGTCCCAACTCCTCAATGGACGTCTCCGTGATCGGCTCAGCGATCTCCTCTGTGGCTGGCACCTCTTCAACTTCCTCCGGCGCGGAAGGCTCCACGGGCTCTTCAATCACGACCGGAGCCTCCACCACTTCGGCGAGGATATCGTCCAGGGATTCACCTGCCCTCACCCGCTCCAGCTTCTTGTAGGTGCCGAGTTTGTCGAACATCCGCACGACAGCCTCGGTCGGCTGAGCTCCTTGCTGCAACCAGTAGATCGCTCGGTCCTCCCTGATCGTGAACGCGGGAGGATCCTCGCGTGGGTGGTAGTGGCCGATGTTCTCAATGAAGCGCCCATCTCTCGGCGACCGGGCATCGGCCACGACTACTCTGTAGTGCGGCTGCTTCTTCGCCCCAACTCGGCGCAACCTGATCTTGATCATTTCTGCCTCTGTATCTCCTCTCCGTGCTAGTAGTACCTAGTCGAGTAGTATGAGATGCGTCATCTGAACATGGACAACAGGTCGGGAGTGCGTCCCCTGCTCACCTGCCGCATCATCTTCTGGACCTGTCTAAACTGACCCAAGAGCTGGTTCACCTCCTGGACCGTCGTTCCACTCCCGTCGGCAATCCGACGCTTGCGACTGCCGCCGATGACCCCAGGGTCGTGCCGTTCGGCAGGCGTCATGGAGCTGATCATCGCTTCGATCTTCACCAACTGCCTGTCTGTTTCCCCCTCCGGGATCTGGCCCGCCAGACCGGACAAGCCAGGTATCATGTCCATGATCTGGCTCAGTGGCCCCATCTTCTTCACCTGGCGCAGCTGCTCCATGAAGTCCTCCAGGGTGAAGCTGGCAGTACGCAGCTTCTCCTCCATCTTCAGGGCCTGCTCCGGATCGAATACCTCCTGAGCCTTCTCCACCAGCGTCAGTGGGTCACCCATGCCCAGGATTCGCGACGCCAGACGATCGGGGTAGAAACCCTCCAGGTCCCCTGGTTTCTCACCGACGCCAAGGAACTTGATGGGCACTCCGGTGACCGAGCGCATGGACAGAGCAGCACCGCCCCTCGCATCGCCGTCCATCTTGGTCAGTATCAGCCCTGTGAGACCCACGTGCTGGTGGAACTCCTGGGCCACGCTGACTGCGTCCTGGCCAGTCATGGCATCTGCTACCAGCAGTATCTCAGAGGGCGCCGCCTGCCCCTTCATCTGCTCCAGCTCTACCATCAGCTGCTCATCAACGTGGAGACGGCCTTGTGTGTCCACAATAACCACGCCGTATGCCGACTCCTTCGCCCTGCGCAAAGCGTTGGCGCAGATCTGCGGTGGTGCGACGGAAGTCCCCTCACTATGAACAGCGAGGTCCAGCTCCTTGCCCAGTATCTCAAGCTGCTGCACGGCCGCGGGTCGTCGTATGTCCGCTGCGACCAGCAAGGGCCTCTGACCTTGCTTGCGCAGATGCAGGCCAAGCTTGGCCGCCGTGGTCGTCTTGCCCGAGCCCTGGAGGCCGATCAGCATGACGACATGGGGCGGTTGTCCTGAGAGGTCGATCTTGGCAGGCTTCCCTAGCAAAGCAATCAGCTCCTCGTAGACGATCTTCCTCATCTGCTGGGCGGGAGTCAAGCTCCGCATCACCTCGGCGCCCACAGCTCGCTCGCGCACCTTGGCGATGAACTCCTTGACCACCTTGAAGTTGACGTCGGCCTCCAGCAGGGCGATCCTGACCTCGCGTAGCCCTTCATCGACGTCCTTTTCGTTCAGACGACCTTTGCGAGCAAGCTTGTCGAACGCTCCCTGCAGTTTGTCAGTAAGAGTCTCGAACATCCCAATCAGCCACTGCTTCGTTTTTCGAAGGCAGGAATGACAGCCCGCCTCTAGTACATACGTCTGTTCATTCTACGGCACTTCACTTCTTTCGTCAAGCAACCGACCTAGATGAGAACGGTCGCAGCCTGCCAGTTCCCTCACCGATGTGATAAAATGGCTCTGACGGTGTGGACGAGATGGAAGTATTGGACATCGTACGCAAGACAATCCTCCAACACCACCTGTTCGAAGGTGGCGGCACAGTCGTCCTCGGCGTCTCAGGAGGGCCCGATTCCCTGTGCCTGCTACACACGTTGAGGGCGCTGCAAGACGAGTTGGGCCTTGAACTGCATCTCGCCCATCTGGATCATGGGATAAGAGGTAGCGACTCGCGCGCAGACGCCGAATACGTGGAGGGGTTAGCCCGCGCTTGGGACATTTCCGCCACCATGGAATACGGAGACGTGCCCGCCTACGCCGAGGAACACAGGCTTGCCATCGAGGAGGCGGCGCGACGCGTGCGCTACCTGTTCCTCGGACGCGTGGCTCGGGAAGTGGGAGCGCAGTGCGTGGCGGTCGGACATAACGCGGACGACCAGGTGGAGACGATCATCATGCACTGGATGCGCGGCTCTGGCCTGGGCGGGCTGCGCGGCATGCTCCCCGTGCAGGTGCTCGGCGCTGAGGATTGGTGGTGTGGGCCTGTCCTCAGACTGGTCAGGCCTCTGCTGGACGTGCCCAGAGACGCGATCGAGGGGTACTGCCACCAGCACGGTCTTCAGCCCCGTTTTGACCGCTCCAATCTTGATCTGACCTATCATCGCAACCGCATCCGTCACGAACTCATCCCGTTTCTGGAGAGCTTCAACCCGCGCATTCGCGACGTTTTGCGCCGCTCTGCTAGGGTGATCGCGGGTGACTATGACTACCTGCATCATCAGGCACTTCAAGCCTGGGAGCGACTGGCCGAGGAAAGCGACGGAGCGATCGCGTTCCCTCTGCAACCCTGGTCTGAATTGCCTCCCAGCCTACAAAGGCAGCTCTTGAGGGAAGCGATCCGGCGCCTGCGCAGCTCCCTGCGGGACATCACGTGGACCCACGTCGAACAGGCGAGGGTGGGACTGAGCCAGATAGCGGCCGGCGGCCAGATCACCTTGCCGCAGGGCCTGTTTCTGTTCAAGGGGTACGACGACCTGGTAATCGGCGAGCGCTTCGTTCACCCAGACATTCCCCTGCTCGAACAGGGACCGTTGCCCTTGAACGTGCCGGGCGTCACTCAACTACCCGAGAGTTCCTGGGCCCTGCACAGTCGGATTGTGCAGAGGGAACAGTTGCCCGAGGAGCCCGCGGGGAATCGGGATCCGTGGCAGGCCTACCTCGACATGGAGAGAGCGGGCACCGATCTGACTCTTCGGGGTCGGCGACCGGGAGATCGCTTCCAGCCCCTGGGTATGGCTGGTAGATCGAAGAGCCTCAATGCCTTCATGACTGACGCCAAGATCCCTCAGCAAATCCGCGACCACTTGCCCCTGGTCGTCTCTCCCAGGCAGATCGTCTGGGTATCAGGCCACCGCATCGACGAGCGAGTCAAGATCACGAGCTGCACAGACCATGTGATCGACATGCGATTCGTCAGACATGGATAGCCTCAAAGAGGTTCTTCGTCAGTCAGCTGCCGCAAGCGCACCGTCTGGACGGGATATGGCAGGTTAATGCTCTCCCTCTCAGCGGCCTCTTTCACAGCCTTGACAGCTTCCGAGGTCACCTGGAACAGGCTCGACTCCGTCTGATCTATCCAGAAGTACGCCGCCATGTCCACGGCGGCGCTGCCAAGACTCTTGCAGTGGATGGCTGGCGCCGGATCTTCAAGGACTCCCTCAACGCCGCGGACCGCGCCCGAGAGTATCTCCTGTACTCTGGCCAAATCCTCCTCGTATCCGACGCCGATGCCCAACACGACCCTTCTCTTCGGGTACTTGGAGTAATTGGTGATGGCGCTTGTGTACACATCGGCGTTGGGAACGATGACCTCTTGCCCATCCCAGGTCTTGATGGTAGTGGCGCGGATATCCACGTCCGTCACCTCACCCCCATGCCCCGCCACCTCGATGACATCGCCAATCTCGAAGGGCTGCTGTATCAAGAGCAAGGCCCCAGCCATGAAGTTCTTGGCGATGTCTTGGAGGGCAAAGCCCAAGGTCAAGCCCACCAAGCCGAGGCCGGCTACGAGGCCGGTGACATTGACGTTCACTTGATCGAGCGCGACAACGGTGCCTACGACGAGCGTCGCCGCACTGGCGAGCCGTGCCAGCAACCTGGCAAGTTCCCGGTCTGCGTTTCTGGTTGCCCTCTCCACAGCTCGACCGGCTAACTTGGCCACCAGCAGAGAAAGCAGAAAGACGAATAGAGCGAGCACCAGCCTGGGCAGGAAGTCGACAGCTTGCAGTGCCAGCCCGCTCACTTGCTCGAAGACCGCGTCCATATTGCCTCGCCCTCCAACCACATGGCCCAGCCCCAGCCGTGTACCTGAGGCGACACCTGTCATTGTATCACAGCGGGTATGCGTATCAAAGCTGGTGCTGCCGACCCGAACCATCGAGGCCTGCAGGAGCCTGGCCCCTGCTCCTCGCTCGGCATCCGCTCGCTATGGCCCTGTGCGCGGTCAGCCAGTCCGTGCTTGACCGGACCACCCATCTATGTCATAATCCTCGACAACCGCGAAGTGGTGCAAGGCAGGGCCAGCCACCGATGAAACTCGCTTTGACTGGAGCGGGCGGTAGGCGGACCCCACGCTCCATTCGCTTGGACGATCTCTCCGAAGGAGGCCCCATGGAGAACGACGTGGGCGAGGTCCTCATCTCTCAGGAACAGATACGTGAGAAGACTAAAGAACTGGGACGCAGAATCGCGCAAGACTACGAAGGCAAGAACCCCCTGCTGATCTGCGTGCTCAAGGGTGGCTTGATGTTCCTCGCCGACTTGATGCGAGAGATACACATGCCCCTGGAGATAGACTTCATGGCTGTCTCCAGCTACGGCGACGCCACCGAGTCCAGCGGGGTGGTCCGTATCCTCATGGACCTGGAGCGAAACATCCGAGGGCGCCATGTGCTGATCGTGGAGGACATCATCGACACCGGGCGCACGCTGAACTATATCATCGAGAATTTGCATACCCGGGGTCCGGCCAGTATCAAAGTATGTACCTTGTTGGACAAGCCTGCGCGCAGACTCCTGGACATCCCCCTGGATTATGTTGGGTTTGAAATACCTGACAGATTCGTCATTGGCTACGGCCTGGACTTCGGGGAGATCTACCGCAACCTGCCCTTCGTAGGCGTATTGAAGCCTGAACTTTACTCCTAAGGGATGCCCTTGCTCCGAAAAGAAAGCCACATCCTGGAGGCGGTCGAGCGCGGCTTGAGCTCTGTGGATCGACCATCCCTCGCGATCGCAGCGCTCGTCATGGGGACCCTGGCCCAATCGAGCCTCACGTTGTCTCCCAGACTGCTGGCTGCGTGCCTCGTCACCCTTGGCTTACTCCTGCTCGTCTCATCGTTCCTTGCTCGTCGGGTCACCTCTCTCCAGGGCGAGAGGATCACCAACCTTGTCCTTCTGCTCACACTCATTGGCGGAGCGCTCGTTCTCAAGACCCTGTCCTCTTTTCGCGCCGCAGTCCCCCTCTATGTAGCGGCTGTGATCCTGTTCGTGCTCGCCATCGGAAACCGCTTCGAGACGCGTCAGCGCAAGGCCGAGCGTCCCACAAGGTGGGAGATCGCATGTCTACTTGGGATCCTCGCCCTGGGGTTCATCCTGCAAGGCTATCGCGTGGCCGCCATTCCCCCCGGATTCCACGGGGACGAAGGGGAATCAGGGATGCAGGCCCTCCAGCTACTTCATGGTGAAGTGGGGAGCCTGATTTCGGTGGGCTGGTATCATCTACCGATGCTGAGCTTCGCGTGGCATGCGCTCAGCATGCGGATCTTCGGAGAGACAGTATATGGGCTGCGAATGAGCTCAGTGATCGTGGGCACCCTCACCCTCATCCCCTTCTACCTCCTGACGCGTCTCCTCTTCGACAGAAGAACCGCGCTTCTCGCCACCTTCCTGCTCGCCGTCTCTCATCCCTTCATCGCCCTCAACCGGCTGGGTATCAACTACACCCAGACCACTCTCTTCGAAGTGACGACCTTCTACTTCCTCTTCCAGGGTCTCCGCTCCAGAAAGTGGTGGGACTTCGCAGCCAGTGGCCTTTTCATGGGAGGGGGACTCTACCTCTACTACGGCTCACGGCTAGTTCCCTTCATCGTCGTGGGCTTCCTGTTCTGTGCCTGTCTGGCCAGGAGGAGGTTCTTGCGTGAGCACTGGCGAGGCATCGCCGTGCTGTGGCTCTCAGCGATACTGGTCTTTGCGCCCATGGGGCTGTACTTCATACGGCACCCTTGGCACTTCATGTCTCGTACCACTAACGTTTTCGCCCTGGGGGACCGAGGCTGGGTCGATACATCGTATTCGTATCCCCAAGACAGCGGCGCGCTGACGCTCTTGGGGCAGGCATCGCGCGTGCTTCCTATCTTCAACTACGGCGGCGATACGAGCGGCCAATACGGATATCGGGGACCGATGCTCGACTACGTCACTGCGATCCTGTTCGTGCTGGGTCTGGGATACTCATTCGCCCACGCCCGCCGGTCGCGCTACTTCTTCCTGCTCATCTGGTTCTGGGCCACCCTGATCGCAGGTGGAGTGCTGACCTTGCCTGCACCCTTTGTGCCGCGCCTGGCGGGCATGCTGCCGGTCCTTTCCATCTTTGCTGCCGTGACGATGGCAGCGACAGTGCACATACTGAAAGATGCCTGGGTAAACAGAAGAGCCACCAACGCCGCGCTTGGCGTTCTGGTGGCTCTCACGTTGGGGGCTGCCGCCTACCTCAACTATGACACCTACTTCAACAAGTACCTCCCAACCATCCAAGGTTGGGCGATGCGGGAGCCCGCCACAGCCATAGCGAGATACGTCGTATCTCTGGGAGGCGACTATGAGGTCTTCCTCTTGGGTCAGCCCAAGCTATACGTGCGGCACGGCACGATCCGCTTCATCGCCCGCGACATGATGGGATCGGATGTGCCCGATCCCTCGCTGTACATACCGCTCCGGGCGGGAGGGGAGAGAAACGTCGTCTACATCCTTCTCCCATCCCACCTGCACCACGTGACTAGTCTCGAGCAGTACTACCCCCAAGGAGTTCTCCGCAACTTCACCCGGGAATCGGGTGAACTCTGGTTCACCACCTTCGAGGTTAGCAAGGAAGACATCGCGGCCGCAGCCGTCCTCTCTGCCTCCCCTTAGGGCAGGCCGATCACAGCTTGCTTACAGCAGCCTCGATGTTGGCCAGGGCCTTCTGGATGTTCTCTATTGAATTCGCGTAGGACATGCGGATGAAACCGCGGCCATACTCCCCAAAGGAGCTGCCAGCGAGGACAGCAACTCCGGCCTCCTCCATCAGGTAGTCAGCGAGATCCCTCTCGCTCATGCCGGTGCCTTCGACGTTGGGGAACACATAAAAGGCACCCTTGGGCATCGCACACCTAATGCCGTCGATGGCATTGAGCCCAGGCACTATCACGTCGCGACGGCGCTTGAACTCCTCCACCATCTTTGCGGATGAATCTTGCGGCCCCCGTAGCGCCTCGACCCCAGCCCATTGGGTGAACGTGGCCGTGCAGGAGTTGCTGTTGGTCATCAACCGGGTGATATGCTCCGCCAACCCTTCTGGCATCACCCCGTAGCCCAGTCTCCAGCCCGTCATGGCATAGGTCTTGGAGTAGCCGTTGAGCAGGATCGTACGGTCCTGCACTCCGGGCATTGACAGGAAGCTGACGTGTTCCCCTTCGTACAGTATCCTGTCGTAGATCTCATCGCTAAGCACCATGAGGTCGCGCTCCGTAGCCACGGCAGCTATCTCTTCCAGATCTTCCTTGGTTAGCACGCCCCCCGTCGGGTTCTGTGGGGAGTTGATGATGATCATCTTCGTGCGCGGTGACACCTTCTCCCGCAACTGGGAGACATCGAAACGGAAGCCGCGGTCCTCCTCCAGCACCAGCGGCACCGGCTTGGCTCCCACGAAGTTGATCATCGATTCGTAGATGGGAAACCCAGGATTGGGATAGAGTACCTCATCACCCTCCTCCACCAGGGCCAGGATGGCGAAGAACATGACGGGTTTACCCCCAGGGGTGACCACCACCTGCTCGGGAACGACGTCCACACCCCGCGTCTCCGCGATGTGCTCAGCGATCGCTTGCCTGAGTTCAGGAATGCCCGCTGATGGACAGTAGTGGGTTTGCCCCTCCATCAAGGCTGTTCCTGCCGCCTCGATGATGTTGGAGGGAGTGTCGAAATCCGGCTCTCCAATCTCCAGATGAATGATCTCCCTTCCCTGGGCTTCCAGGGCACGAGCTTTGGCCAGCACCTCAAAGGCTGTCTCCGTGCCCAGGCGACTCATTGCTTTTGCGAGCTTCACTGTCCGTACCTCCTTTATTATTGTTGATGCTTTGCACTTCGATTTCCCTGTGTTATAATGACACATATCGAGTACGCTGGGACACTAGCTTGGCGAACCAGGCCAGCGGCTGGTATCCGCTCCGACCCCCATGTCCGGCCGATGACCATTCAGGAGGTGGCTTGTGCTGAGAAGCGTGTCAGGTATGTTGCTGGCGATCATGATCCTCAGTGCCCTTGCTGGTTGCGGAGGCAGCCAATCGCAGATTCCGACTCCTCCCGCGGCGCCAGTGGACAAGATAGTCTTCATGGCCGATCATGAGGAGAGCGACGACATATTCATGGTCGCGGCAGATGGCACCGGTCTCACGAATCTCACCAAGACTCCCCACGACGATGTACTATACTCCTGGTCGCCCGACGGACGCCAGATCGTGTTCGTGACCAACCGCGATGGCAACTCCGAAGTCTACAGCATGCATGCCGATGGCGCCTATCCGCGCAATCTGAGCGATCACCCGGCGGACGATGGTTTTCCAGCCTGGTCGCCCGACAGCGAGAAGATCGCTTTCGTCACCAATCGCGATGGCAACTGGGAGATCTATGTGGTTAACGCCGATGGCTCCCAGCCTACCAGACTCACTACCAGTCCTGCCGTTGACGGCCATCCCGCGTGGTCTCCAGACGGTACTCGTATCGTCTTCGTATCCCAGCGCGACGGCAATGATGACATCTATGTTATGAACAGCGACGGCACCACACAGACGCGGCTAACCATCCACCCTTCGACAGATACCAAGCCTGCCTATTCTCCCGACGCAAGCCGCATCGCGTTTGAATCAGACCGCGAGGGCAGCGTCGATGTCTACGCGATGAACGCCGACGGCACTGACCAGTACAGTCTTTCCCAAAGCGAAGCCCCTGACGGAGACTTCGCCTGGTCGCCCGATAGCCAGACTATCGTCTTCTCCTCAGAGCGTGATGGCAATGCCGAGATTTATCTCGTCCGCCTCAGCGACGGGAATCTGGCAAATCTCACCAACGATGCTGGCCAGGACGTGCTCCCCTCGTGGTCGTCCGACGGCCAGAAGATAGTCTTCACGTCGCTGCGAGATGACAACGCCGACATCTACGTCATGGATCGGGATGGGAGCAATCTCCAACGGCTCACCGATCATCCGGGCAGTGAGTGGGCGCCTCTCTGGGTCCCCTAACCGGGCTCTCGCTCGTGCAGATCCTCGTAGATGGCCAGGAGCTTCTCCCCCGCCGCCTGCCACGTGAACTCGGCTGCCCGAGACAGGCCCCTGCGAACCAAATCGTCACGAAGCTCAGAATCAGCCAACACCTTTCTGATGGTCTCCGCCAGGGCCTCGGTGTCATCCGGGGGTGCCATCAGTCCGGCCTCTCCAACCACCTCCGGCAATGACGAACTGTCAGACGTGATCACCGGGGTACCGCACGCCATAGCCTCCAGTGGCGGCAGGCCAAAGCCCTCATAGAGCGATGGAAACACCAGTAGGTCGGACAGGCAGTAGACTGCGGGCAGATGCTCTTCGGGCAGGTATCCCAGAAAGGTGACGTCCTCCTGGAGGGACAATTCCTCAACGCGGCGAAATATGCCGTCGTACAGCCACCCCTTTCCCCCTGCAATCACCAGCTTGTGCTCCAAGTCACCCCCAGCACGCAGCACCGCGTAGGCGTCGAGTAGCCTGATCAGATTCTTGCGAGGCTCGAGCGTACCCACGCTGAGTATGAAGGGAGAGTCCAAACTGTATAACTCTTTGACTGCTGCCAAAGCTTGCTGGTCCCCGATCACTCTGAACGCCTGGTCCACTCCAGGATAAACGACCTGCACTCGCTCCGGTGGAACTCCGAACAACTCGATGATATCCTGTCTTGTATGCTCCGAGTCCCCCAGGATCAGGTCAGCCTCCTCGAGACTACGAGGCACCGCCGTGCCTAGGTACCCCCTGAGGTTTGGCTCCGCCCCCTCAGGATAGCGCAGAAAGGAAAGGTCATGGATGGTGACCAACGTCTTCCCGCGGCGCAGCGGAGGCAGCACATAGTCCGGCGAATGGAACACGTCTACCGAGCCTAGTATGAGGTCTACAGGCAGCGGCACACGCAACCGGTGCCAGATGATGGTCCACAATCTCGGAGACAGAGGGAGCTTCCTTATCTTGAAGTTGTCAGCGATCTCCAGCCCGACCCCTCTGGCGTCGAATCCGCCAGCCTCCCCTTCTCCTCCTGCCACGATAAGTGCGAATGAGTGTTCGCCACCCAGCCTGGCCAGGGCACCGACGATACCGCGAGTGTACCGTCCAATGCCGGCTCGTTGATGAGCGGCAGCCGTACAATCTATGCCGATGCGCAACTTCCCACGACCTCACCCATCCAGGAGCTCACCACACCGGCTCACTCAATGTCACGGTAGGTCCAGACACGATTGACGCCGAAGTTCCAGAAGAGGACCACGACCGTGGCCGTAGCCTTGGAGATGTTGTAGCCCAAGGTGCCCCAGACGTGGAAGATCAGTCCGTCCAATCCAAGGAAGATCACCTGGTTGATCACGTACCCACCCAGGCTCACCAACCCAAACTGGACAAGCTGGGGAACCAGCGCCTTCTCGCGTGATTCAGGGAATGTCCACAGCCTATTCCAGATGAAGTTGCTCACCACCGCCGCGGAGAAGGAGCACGTACTGGCCCAGAACTTGCTGAAGTCAAAACCAAGGATCAACACGTTCAGAACGGTGAAATCCACTATAGTCCCGATGATGCCCACCACAGCGAACTTGGCGAACCGGACCAGTTCTCGGCGGTTGGCCACAATCATCGCATGCAGCCTGCGCCACCGCGGACGCGAGTTAAGATGGATCACAAATCTGGACACAGCACGGTTGCTCAAGATCGAATCAGGTCGCTTGGACAACAGACACCTCTCGTCTCCTATGGAACACAGGGAGTAGGCCAAGAAGCATGGCAAAGTGCATGTTCATGCCATGCACGTACAGATTGTCAAATAGACTATGCGTGGCAAACGCGGCCAGAACCCCGAGAACGCCCAAGGCCACTCCCTGATATGCACCTTTGAGAGACCTCACAGCACTCCACCCATGCCGGAAGCACGCGCCGAGCAGAAACAGATACGCGGCGAGACCCACCAGGCCGGTCTCCGCCGCGATGTGCAGGTAGTAGTTGTGGGCATGCCCCAGGGCATCCTTCCAGCCCGGCAAGGCGTAGGCAGGGTACGTGGGAACGTAGTTCCCGATCCCCACTCCGAGGATGGGATGATCTCCCAGCATCCACAGAGCGGCCTCCCAGTGGGCCAGCCTTTCCACGACTGCGAAGTTCTCGTCGGTCACGTGCACTCCCCGCACATTGGGCAGTTGGATGTAGGGCAGGAAATCGGAGAAGCGCTGCGTGATTGCCGATGGCAGCAAGGTATCCCCGCCAAGACCCATCAGCATGAACACAAGCAGCAGGGCCAGTATCACAAGAAGCCAGGGCCAGCGGCGACGCAGAGACACATAGGTCCCCAATCCCGTACCCATCCCGGCCAATGCCCCAAGTACCGAGGTCAAAACCACACCCGGTCCCCAGGTGCGCAGCCATGCGATTCCGAGGGCCGCGCCAGCCAGCCCACCCAGGACACCGCTTCTCAATTCGCTGAACACTCTCTGCCAGATTCCCAGCACGACCACGACGGCGGCCCCTGCGGCAAACCCAAGCCACGCGCCACGAGACCAGCTCATCACCAGAGCGGCACCCGCCAGACAGAGGGTCACTGCCGCCAGGCACCAAGTCACCAAGTCCCACAGGCCGCGCCACCGCCAGCGCGCCAGGAACAGACTCATCGCTAAGGGGAGAACAAGGGCCAGGTAGCCCCCATACGGGTTGGGCTGCTGGAAAGTACCGTAAGCTCGCATGAATCGATCGAAGAGGACAAACCCCTCAGGTCCCACGCGACCGAAGAACTGGTAGATGCCCAGCAGAGCCTCCAGGCAACCAGCGAGTAGGATGAGGGCCACCATGAGCTTGGCCTCTCTAAGGCCCACCAGATTCACGACGAGGAGGTACACGGCTAACAACTCCAACCATAACAGCAGCCCCTTGAGACCCCACTGGAGGGAGAGAGCGCTCATGATAGAGAAACATGCTACGAACAGGAAGATCAACAAAGGCACTAGGAGAGGAGGGTGGCGTGTTCTGACATCTCTGCGGGCCAGCATCCGCGCCAACCAAGCCGCAAGAGTCAGAGCTGCCAGGGCCTCAGCGCCTCCCACAACCATAACGCCAAAGCTGATCTCTTTGAGTGAGCCAAAGGGGATGGCAAAAACGAGCAGGTACAGCCCGATGACTGGCCGTATGAGGATCAGTAGGAGTGCCCCGGCGGCTGCGGTGACGTATGCTGCCCAGCTGAGTGGCAGTAGCGCCAATGCCAACCCCGCAACGACGACCAGCACCGCCACCAGGGCTGAGTACAGTATCCGCTCAGAGATCGGGCCCAGTTGTCTGCATGCTCCAATGACGGAAGCGGACGCGTTCACGACTGGATGATAGGCCGAATAACTACCTTTGTCAACGCCGCGGCAGCACTTCCCTGGCCCGTAGCACGCTCCCTGTCACGAGCAAGGCCAGGAAGGCTCCAAGAACGTCGAAACCCACATCCAGAGGCCGTGGATTCCGTCCTGGCACAAAGTACTGATGCAGCTCGTCGGAGATGGCATATAGTCCCGCGATGGCGAAGGCGCAGAGCAAGTGGCCCGTGGTGGTGGCCTGGTCGCCACCCCGCAACGCCCACAGAGCAAGCCCAGCCAGGATGCCGTACTCGACCATGTGACCCAGCTTCTTGATGATCAGCTCCATCATCGCCTCAGGATGGTGAGGTAAGTCGGGCTGTGCAGACAGGTAGAAGATCGCTGCCATCCACAGGAGGACGGGCAACCAGCGGATCGCTTTCCGGCCAATGTGCAGCGCGCTCATCCGTCGTAGGCCCTCTCCGCGACCGCTGCCATCTTGTGCCAGCCGAATTCCTCCATGATGCGGCGCCTGGCCTGCTTGCCCAGTCGAGATCTCAACTGGCGGTCGCTGAGAAGACGAAGGACTCCTGCCGCGAAGGCGTCCATGTCTCCGGGTGTCACGAGATAGCCCGAAGACATGTGCTCGATGTACTCGCTGACCTGCCCCACATCGTCGGCCACCACGGGCAGCTCGGCTGCCATCAGATCCACGAGCTTTGCCGGGCAGCGGGCCCTGTTCAAGAGAGTGTCCTCCAAAGGAAGAATGGCCAGGTCAGAGGCAGCGAAGTACCCCGCAAGTTCACTTCTCTCCCGCCAGCCGGCGTAGGCAACGCACGAAGCGAGTCCGGCCTCCTGAGCCAGGGCCAGGAAACGTTCCTCCTCCCCTCCCAAGAGACCGCTTCCCACCACCAGCAGACGAGTCGACGGCATCTCCGTCACCACCCTGTCGAAAGCGCCTAGGACGGAGGCGTGGTCGAACTCGAAGAACCTGGTGAGGAGCAGCACGACGGGGTTATCTCCCAAGGCCCGCTCTACCCGAACCCTCGTTCCGGCTTCCTGGTCGGGCACCTCTTCCGATAAGGCCGCGCCGTTGGGGAGGTAGGATATCCTGCCCTCGTCAACCCCCATCTCCAGGGCGAGATCTACCAACGTCCTGCTGGCTACCGTCAACGCATGGCAGTGCTTCATGCCCCACCTTTCCTGCCAAGCGAAGAAACGCTTCTCCAGCCAGGAGTAATCCCCAATCTCATTCCAGCCCCCACGCCCTTCCCAATCATCGCTGTCCAGCACAATCCGCGCATCGGCCAAGTGCAGCCTCGTCAGATACCACGTCAGTAACGCCGCCAGGCCAGCATATCCTTTTGGTTTGAAGAAGTGCAGCACGCTTGGATGCCCGGCCAGGGCCCGACGAACCAGACGCCCTACGATGAGGGCATCTCTCCACACAGGGACTGACGAAGGAAGACTAACATTGGAGATGGAAGCGCCGCCCTCCTGCCATGCCTGACCGCTGTCCTCAGGGCAACTCCAGGGAGGAAGCACTACCTCGACGTCATGACCGCGGGCGGCGAGGGCCTTGGCTAGGGGCAATGCGCGCCGGGACATGGTACCGTGCGGCCTGAGCCCGAATGGGCCCACCATCACCACCTTCATCTGCACCACTCAGCGCGCATTGCGGTCAAGACATCGTCAAACAGCCTTGGAACGCCAACCAGGCGCTGCCCATCCCGGCATGCACTTGTTCTCACCTGGCCAAGTAACGGGCCAAACACGCTGGCCTCCGATTGACACCCGCCTCCGGAGCAGCGACTTCAGCGAAAGCGGACCGCAGCCACCGGACGCCGCTCAGCCCGCCTTCTAGAGACCATAGATATCGCCGAACTTCTCCCGCAGGTAGCGCAGGTAGGGCTTGGCCGTCAGCCCACTGCCCGTGATCCTGGTGAGCAACTCAACGGGCTCGAACTTGGACCCATGCCTATGCACATTCTCACGAAGCCAACCCAGCAGTGCACCGAACTCTCCCTTTTCGATCCCGCTCTCCAGATCAGGGATGTCCTCGTAGATCTTGCCCCATAGCTGGGCAGCGACCAGATTGCCAAGTGCATACGTCGGGAAGTAGCCGATCATGCCCCCAGACCAATGGATATCCTGTAGCACCCCTACCGCATCGTCGGGTGGTACCAGCCCCAAGAACTCTTCGAACTTGGAGTTCCACGCTTCGGGGAGGTCGCCCACGTCCAGTGTTCCCTCCATCATCGCTATCTCCAGCTCGAAGCGCAGCATGATGTGCAGGTTGTAGGTGGCCTCATCCGCTTCCACTCTGATCAGCGAAGGCATCACCTTGTTGACGGCGCGGTAGAAGGTCTTCAGGTCCACCTGTCCCAGTTGACCGGGAAAGACCTCTTGGAGCCGCTCATAGAATCCCACCCAGAAGGCCCGGCTGCGTCCCACCAGGTTCTCCCACATCCGCGATTGGGACTCATGTACGGCCAGCGAAGTTGTAACGCCTAAGGGAGCCCTGTCGAACTCTGGATTGACACCCTGCTCGTACATGGCGTGGCCCGCTTCGTGCATTGTGCCAAAGAGGGCCGTGTTGAGAAAACCCGTGTCGAAGCGAGTGGTGATTCGGACGTCACCCGTTCCGAAGCCCGAGGTGAACGGATGTACAGCCTTGTCTTGTCTCCCACTTTCGAGGTCATACCCCAGGGCCTTCGCCACCTCGATGCCGAAATCCCACTGCTTCTGCTCGTCGAACTGTTGGTGCACCACAGAATCGTCCACCGGCCTGCCGCGGTCCACAATGTCCTGCACCAGCGAGATCTGCGCGGGCCTCAGCTCGTCGAAGACAGCCTTGACCTCCGCCATCTTCATTCCAGGCTCGAAATCGTCCAACAGCGGATCGTACACATGATCGAATGGCGCGAAGAAATCCGCATAATCGCGGCGCAATTGTACGATCTCTTCCAGTGGCTCTTGGAACTGCGAGAAATCCGCCTCCGCCCTCGCCTTCTCCCAGACCTGGTGGGCTAGAGCAGTCACTCGCCTGAACTCTGCCACCCATTCCGAGGGCACCCTCCGCGCCTTGTCAAACTCACGCCGCGCCTTCCGCACCGTGCGGACTTCATCGGAGTCAGGGTCGAGGCCCTCAACTTCCGACTCTGCCGCCTCCAATGCCGCCCCCATGTCATCACTCACCAATTGCTCGTGAGCCACGCGTCCCAGGGTGGCGAGTTGCATCGCCCTTCCCTGCGCGCCCCCGGGGGGCATGTAGGTCTGCTGATCCCAGCCCAACACACCTCCCGCCGCTTCGAGATCAGCTACAATACCGAACTGCTTGCGTAGTTCCTCCAATCCTGCCCCCATGTATCCTCCTGAGACTACCAATGATACTGCTGCGCTCTCCGCACGCCTCGCCTATCGCAGCATGCGGGAGCCCATACCAGGCTTTCGACAGACATCTTCTGGCTTCGTGTTCCAGCGGGCCAGATCCACCTGAGACTACATCACAGAGTGGCCACTCTACTCCACGGTCACGGATTTGGCTAGATTGCGCGGCTGATCCACATCGCAGCCACGCGCGACAGCCACGTAGTAGGCGAATAGCTGAAGCGGGACGATGGCCAAGATGGGGCTCAGATCCTCTCGTGTCTCCGGGATGTAGAACACCTCTTCGGAATGCGTCGCGATCACCTCGTCTCCCACGGTGGCCACCGATAGCACATCGGCTCGCCTCGCACGCACCTCCTGGATGTTGCTCAGGAGCTTCTCATAGGTGTCACTCTGGGGCACGATGGCAAACACCGGGAACCCCGAGTCCAACATGGCGATGGGACCATGCTTCAGTTCGCCTCCCGCATAGCCCTCGGCGTGGACGTAGCTGATCTCCTTGAGCTTCAAAGCCCCCTCGAGGGCGGTAGGATAGGCCAGGTTGCGGCCGATGAAGAAGAAACCCTGCCGGTCGGCGTACCGCCTGGCTACCTCGGCGATAGCCTCCTCCTGTTCCAGAATAGCCTCGACCTTGGAAGGCAATCCCCTCAGCTCACTCACCACCTCAGCGATCTCCTCGTCTGACAGGCGACTACGGCCGCGCGCCAGATCTAGAGCCAGGAGGCACAACACCACCAACTCCGTGAGATAGGTCTTGGTGGCAACAACGCCAATCTCCGGACCAGCCTGAAGATAGAAGGTGGCGTCCGCGCCGCGAGTCACCGAGCTACCCACCACGTTGGTGATGGCCACCGTAGTTGCGCCCTTCTCCCGGGCCAGCCGGAACGCTGCCATTGTGTCAGCTGTCTCCCCCGATTGCGTGATGATCACGACCAACGTCTTGTCGTCGATCAGTGGATCGCGGTACCGAAACTCAGACGCAACCTCTACGTCCACGGGAAGACCAGCCCACTTCTCCATCAGCAGCCTACCCACCAGTCCCGCGTAGTAGGACGTGCCACAGGCCACGACAGCCACCCTCTCAACGCGGTCAAAGTTTAGATGGGACCACTCGGAGAGATTCACGCGCCGGCCGTCGAGACGGCCACGGAGGGCGTTGATGATGGCCTCCGGCTGCTCATGCACTTCCTTGAGATAGAAGTGGGGGAAACCGCCTTTCTCCGCCGACTGGAGGTTCCAGGAGATCTGAAAGGGCTCACGCTGCATCTCCTCTCCCTCCAGCGTGCGTATGATTACTCCTACCGGTGTCAAAGCCACTACTTCGCCATCGTCCAGCACGAGAGCTCGACGCGTATGCCTCATCACGGCCGGGATGTCCGAAGCGAGGAAGTTCTCCCCGTGGCCCAAGCCCACGATCAAGGGCGAGAACAGCCGCGCCCCAACCAATACGTGCGGTTCATCTCGACAGAAAGCGGCGACGGCATAGGCACCCCGCACCTTCCTCAGACCACAGCGCACAGCCTCAGGCAGAATAGGATCCTCATGTCCCTCCTCGGCCAGTCTGCCGTATTCCTCCTCGAAGAGGTGCGCCAGCACTTCGGTGTCTGTCTGGGAGACGAACTCGTGCCCGCTGCTCAGCAGCTCCTTCCGCAATTCGGTGTGATTCTCGATGATTCCATTGTGAACGAGAACGATCTTGCGCTCACAGTCAGCGTGAGGATGGGCGTTGGTCTCGTTTGGCAGGCCATGAGTAGCCCAACGGGTGTGACCCAATCCCAGGAACCCCGCGGGTCCACCATCTCCCACTGCATCCAGCAGTTTCTGAAGCTTTCCTTCGGTCTTCTCTATCTGAATCTCCCCCTCTAGGTTCAAGACGGCTATGCCGGCTGAGTCATACCCCCGATACTCGAGGCGTCGCAGCCCATCCAGCAAGATGGGGGTGGCAAATCGGGGACCCACGTAACCTACGATGCCGCACATGTCCTTCCTACCTCCCCGCCTTCACTTGATACCCATCTTCTTGGTGGGTACGACCTCGGGCAGCATCAGCTCGATGGAGCGGTCAGCGCTCACGCCTCGCTCGTCGGCCAGAGTCAGAAGCAGAGCATGGCCAATCGCCAGATGCGCGGCCTGCACTTTGCTAGACGACGGACCTTCCGGCTTGGCATTGCTCTTGATCACATAGTCAGCCGCGTCGCCCAGAGGCGTGTCCACATTCTCGGTGATAGCCACCGTGATCACACTCCTGGCCCTGGCTCGCTCCAGAGCATGATACACAAAGCCGGTGCCACCACTGGCAGAAATGCCGATCACAACGTCTCCATCGTTGATCGCCAACGACATGTACCTGGACAAGCCCGCCTCTTCCTCTCCCGTGCCCTTGGCGAAGCTGATGGGCTGCATGTCGCCCAGGTTGTTGGTGAAGACCATGATGGGCACACCGGTCTCCAACCCCTGCCCTGCCATCTCCATGGCCACGAGGGCGCTTGCTCCGGCACCCGTCACCACGATCTTGTTGCCGGCCTCAATGCACTCTCGCAGGACACCAACCACCGTCTCTATGGCTGGGACCGCCACCTCCAAAGTGGCCAGTATGCCCTCGGCGTCCTGGCGCAACACCCGCGCAATCCGTTCCCCTGTGGACTCGCACCCAGAGAGGTCCACGCTGACCATCATAGGTTTGGACACGTCGATGATCTGGCCCACCGTGTCAATGAGCACGTAGTCGCCGTACGGGTATGCGGTGAACTCAAGGGTGGTGCCAGGGAGGTTGCCCGTGGCGAGGTCCAGGCCTGTGAGGTTGCCGATGAGACTGGTCTTGCCACTGTTGAACACGCCCAATACGGCTATGCGGTCCTTTGGAGCGAAGGTTTCCGCGAGCCGAGTCCGGATCTCCTCCATGCCCTCCAGGGTGCTCATGGAGGCGGGGATGAGCTCCAGCCCGAGCTCCCCCTCCACCGCAGCCCGTCCAGCGCCATCTACGAGGTCCGTCTTGTTGGCGACGCCAAGGACAGGAATCCCCACCTCCTCGACCGCCTCCAGGAAGACCCTCATTGTGCTCACCTGTGGGTCGACCATGTTGACCATCAGGATCGCACCCTGGGGACCGAAAGACTCGAATGGGGTGGAGATCTTCTTCAGTACTCTCTTGCTGTGCACTTCTGCCCCTCCTGTCATGCGGTTGCCAAACCTCTCCTGGACACGAAGTCTGGCTTCTTGGGATGTGCTGCGCTCGCTCGTCGCGCGTGAATGCGCGCCACATCTCTGCTACTGAACCCCCTTTGTCCCAGCGGTCACCCGCAGGTCTTGAGGGAATCCTTCGTCTCAGGAGGGGAAGACCAGGAGCGTAGCCACTCCTGAGGGGCATCCGCCGATCTCTCGATCTTCCCGCTCTGCCGTACCGGCCAAGCGGTTGGCCCCGCCTTGCGTTGGGGAACCCCTACCTCGTCAACTGGAAGCATCCAGTCCCGGCGCTATCTCCCCCGTTGCTCATTCCTCCTGCCTACATCTGCGCCACCTCCCTCCACATATTCTTGTTCACTATAGCAGCACAGACTGCTGCCCGCAAGTGTGGCCGCTCCCCGCGAAGTGGCCCAGCACAGCCCCCATGCTGCCCCCCAGCACCACTGGAGTCTCCAACGAACCCTCCACGTCCTGCCTCGTCACTTGGTCCAGCGTCACTTGCCCTTGCGACTCAAACATCGCCCGAGGCGCGAACACAGCGTCTCCAAGGTCTCGTCCCCTCAACGCATGCACAACATCCCGGCCCGTCAACAGGCCGGAAACGGTCACTGTCGCGCCCAAGAAGTCATTCGTCACCGGCACCGTGGTTATGTCAAGACCTGCTCTCTCTTGGAGTTCCCGGCAGATCTTGCCCAGAGTCGGGGCGATCAGCGTTCCGCAGACCAGCGTACCCCTGCCGCTCAAACTGGAGCGTGCCCATTCTCTCCTCAGAGTGTCCCACTCGTCGAGCAAGTGTCGCACCAGACCTATGCCGTTCTCCAGTTGAGGAAAGCCGTCATACTCCTGAACGGGCGGAACGGAGTGCCCCGTCCGGAGGTACAGTTCGTCAGATGGATATACCACACCGACTCCCAGCTCCCGGCGGTTCTCCTTCTGCCAGAGGATGATCGAGTCTACAATAGTTCGCTCCTCGTCACGGGTCAGGAGGCGGATATCGCCTGTGTGGTACTTGGTCAGCCCCACCGGCACAACACCTATCGAAGCTACGGCAGGATGCAACGCCGTGAGGTCCCGAACAGTTTGTTCGAGTTGCTCCCCATCGTTAAGGCCGGGCATCGCCACGATCTGGGTATGCATCTCGATGCCCATTCCCGCCAGGCGTCGCAGCTGCTGACCTATGTCGGGCGCGCCGGGGTTGCACAGCAGGTGATTCCTCGTCTCAGGATCCGTGGCGTGGACCGATACGTAGAGCGGGCTCAGATGCTGCTCGGCAACTCGCTCCCAGTCTTCCTCGGTCCAGTTGGAGAGGGTGATGAAGTTGCCGTGAAGGAATGAGTAGCGGTAGTCGTCATCCTTGACATAGAGAGAGGGCCGCAGTCCAGGGGGCAAGTGGTCTACGAAGCAGAACGAGCAATTGTTGCTACAGCGGCGAAGCCCATCGAACACATCCTCGGCAAAGCGAACGCCCAGCTCCTCTCCATAGCCCCTTTCCAAAACAAGAGCGAGCCGTGTGCCAGCTCGCTCGATCTCCAACTCCAGCCGCTCCTCGGCTGCGTAGAAGTAGTAGTCAATGACGTCGCGCAGAACGTGACCGTTGATGGCCACCAGTCGGTCCTGCGGCTTGAGGCCCCATCGGTCAGCCAGGCTGCCCTTGTCTATGGAAGCTATCAGCCCGCCACTCAGCCCCTCACGCCCCCCTTTCTGAACACGGTTCGCCTGCCCTCGTGCCCCACGGGACCGGACGTCCAGACTCCTCCGTCGTAGGGCCGAACGTATTCCTCGGTAGCCGCAGGGGAATCGCTGTAGTGGCCTCGATACTCCTCAGGCAGAAGCGCCGCAATCCGGTACATCATCTCGTCCGTCATCTGCGCCAACTGCGCTCGGCTCATCTTGCCCTGACCCGGCTCGAAGACGAAGGGCATGCCGAACACTGCCTTGACTTTCGTGCGCCGTAGTCTACGAAGCTGGTGCCAGAGCTTCTCCTGCCCCCAGATAGCGGCAGGGATGATTGCCGCACCCGACTTGACCGCGATGTAGGAGAGGCCGTCTTTCCCCTTCTGCAGAGTATTGGTCTTGCTCCTTGTGCCCTCAGGTGCCACCATCAGGACCTTCCCGTCCTTCAGCACTTTGAGCGAGGTACGGAGGGCCTGGCGGTCGACCTCGCCCCGCCTCACGGGGAAGGTGCCATACAGGTTGAAAAAGATCGCTAGAAGGGGATTGTCGTAGTTTTCAGCCTTGGACATGCCCACGATCTCACGGTCGATGAATGCCGCACCTAAGACAGTGTCTATGAAGATCATATGGTTCTGCACGACGATCAGGGGCCCTTCCTGAGGCAGATTCTCCAAGCCCTCTACCTCGTAGTCCAGGACTAGCGACATTGCGAGTCGCAGAACCCGATTGGCGAACTGCTGGAAGGTCATCGCTTTCCTGCCTCCTCATGCACCAGTCTTCTTGGCTGCGTCAGTGATGGTCTCTGCAATGAGCTGCTCCACTACGTCTAACACCTCACTTATGGACAAGTTGTCAGTATCCACTACGATAGCATCCTCAGCAGCCTTCAGCGGCGCAACTTCCCGTTGACTGTCGATCCTGTCGCGACGCACCACGTTGCTGAGTATCCGTTCGTAGTCGGCTTCCTTGCCGCGTTCCACCAACTGCAGGTATCGCCTCCGGGCCCGCACCTCGGGAGATGCATCCAAATAGATCTTCAAGTCGGCGTCAGGGATGACGACCGTGCCGATGTCGCGTCCCACCATCAGCACGCGGCCCCGCTGGGCGATACGGCACTGCTGCCCTGTCAAAGCCCGGCGCACACCCGCACAAGCCGACACTGGCGAGACGTATCGATCCACATCGGGCCGTCTGATCTCCCAGGTCACGTCTTCGCCATCAGCGAGAACCGTGTACTGTCGTCCATCCTTCACCCCAGGCCTGGTGATCTCGATCTCCAAACTCCGCGCCAGGGCACTGAGCGCCTCTTCATCGTCGATGTCCAGACCCCGCTCCAGGGCCACCCACGTGACCGCCCGATACATGGCACCTGTGTCCAGGTACAGGTAGCCAAGTCGCTCCGCCAAGAGACCACCGATGGTGCTCTTTCCCGACGCTGCGGGGCCGTCAATGGCTATCGTCAACGATTGTGATGCTCCGACCTCGCTGGTGGTGGCTTCCGAACCAGTCACGTGGCTGCCTGCGCTGTAGTTGGGCGAAAGAAACAAAGCAACGTGCACGCTGGCATTATACGCCCCGTCCCCCGCGATGACAACTCACGGCAGCATCCTCCGCCGGGACCACTCAAAGGGGTTGACAGCGATGCCACCCACCCTGACCTCCCAGTGGAGATGCGTGCCCGTGGAGAGCCCTGTGGAACCAAGAGCTCCAATGACGTCCCGCCTGGACACCGCGTCCCCCTCTTCAACATTGAGCTCGGACAGATGGCAATACGTGGTATAGACACCAAGACCATGGTCCAAAACAACTGTGTTGCCCCTCACCTGCAGAGGTTCGGAGAGCACTACCCTCCCACTGGCAGCAGCGAATGCAGCCTCGCCCGTCTCCCCATCCAAGTCCACCCCCGCATGACGGCCAAAGCCGGTCTCATACTCTCGCACGGCACCGTAGGAAGAAGTTACCGTAAGGGTCTGTACCGGGTACGCGAAGGCGTCGTCCCAAAACTTCTGGGGGCCGAATAGGGCATAGATAGTGGCCAGCCTCTCCCACTCGGCGGCAACGATCTCGGCGTCCAGCAAGTACTCCCTCTCGCTAGGTATGTCTATGACCTCCGTAGGGAACTGGACGTAGGTAACCGTCACCGTGCTGGTAACAAGGACAACCTCGCCCAGGTCGCTCCTCGCCTCCAGAGATAGTTCCCGTGCCCCCACTGTCGCCCACGAAGCAAGACCCATCAGACCCCAATAGCTGTCCTCCAGCTCGATGAATTGCAGCGACTCCTCGCCCAAGGAGCCGATCAGCGTCACCTCACGATTCGATTGTACCTCGACGATCACCGTATCCCCTTGCCCCGGCTCCGCGGGGTCCGTCCGCACCGAGACACGGAGGGGCTCCGGTGTTGGCGTCGGGGTGGGCGTCGGTGTCGGAGTCGAGGTCGGGGTGGGCAACGGCGTGCTGGTAGCTGTGGGAGTGGGTGTGAAGAGAACGGCGGCCAGGGGTCCTGGAAGTGGAGAAACGAGCACGTAGCCAGCCAGCCCGACAAGGGCCACTGCCAGCAGTAGACAGATTACGATCCTCAGCGGCCTAGACCTCATGAACAGGTTCCGCGTCCTCCAGTTCCGGCAATTCGGTCAGGTTCTCCAGACCGAAATACTGCAGGAACTCGAAGGTGGTGGCGTAGACCACAGGTCTTCCCACTGTTTCCAGCCGATCCACGGCCTCGATGAGTCCCCGAGCGATAAGGCTTCTCAACACCCCTTGGCAGTTCACACCTCTGATCGCTTCTATCTGAGGCCGGGTTATTGGCTGCTGATAGGCTATGATGGCCAGTGTCTCTAGGGCAGCTGCTGACAGCTTCCCTGAGTACTGCAGGCCCAGGAACCTTTCAACGTAGGGCGCCAACTCTGGGGCGGTTACCATCTGAACGTGGCCTTCATGATACTGGACTCGCAAGCCTCGACCAGAGTAGTCGCGGGCCAGAGATTGGGCCGCTTCCCTGATCAGAGAGCGCTCTACCTGCAGAGCATCCGCCAGGCGTGCTATGGTCACCGGCTCATCAGCAACAAAGAGTATACTCTCCAAGACGGCCTTCGCTTCCTCTATATCCATACCTCACCTTTTGACACGTACCGAGGCTGTAAGTATAATCGGCTGATGCTGACTCGACCCAGCGATGGGGGAAAGTGCATGAGATCCACACCTAGGAGACGGGGCCTGTTCCTGCTGGCTCTTTCCGCCTGTGCCCTCGCTTGTTTCCCCTGTCAGACAGCCTCTCAAGTCGTCCCTACGCCCGAGAGGACCGTGCCCGTCTCCACCGAGGAGGCACAAGATCTCGTCTCTGCCATAGGTCAAGGGATCGTCCCGGACAGCGACGGACGCTTCATCCTCGTGATCACCGAGGAAGAACTGACATCGTTTGTTGCCCTGAACATGGAAGAGAGCATCATCGATCCCCAGATACTGCTGACCCAGGGACAGATTCATATGTACGGCACAATGGTCAGCCCCATCGAGGCACCACTAACCGTGGTGGCTTCTATCCAGACGGACGGCGGTCGTGTGCACATGGCCATCGAATCGGTCTCAGTAGGCGGATTCCCCATTCCCGAGACATTCATACAAGCCTTCGCGCAGCAGATAGATGATTTCATCACCGCGCTAGAGACGCACGAAAACCTGGAGATCACCGAGGTAGAGATCAGGGAAGGCGAGATCATCATCAGAGGCGAATCGATTTCCTGATTCTTGCTCAGGAATTCTCTGGGTAAGGGGCGTGCTTGATATTGACCTTTGTCTTCCTCAGCTTCAGCCCCATACGCTCTTCAATGACCTCACGTGCAACAAGGTAGACCTCATCCGTCTTCGCCGGAACGTCAACGTCCGGTGTGGTCTCCAGGTTCAGCTCCACATCAATAGACTTCCGGCGGGGCTTGATCTTCGGTGTGACTTTCACCACGTCCGCGAGCTGGTCAATGCGGTACTCCAGGCGCTGTGCTATCGAGTCGACATCCATCTCTACGTCTCCACCGGTGGCGGTCTCCAGCTTGACCCTCTTGCGTGGGGGCCGTCTGAACTCCAAGTATAGCACCAGTCCGCAGATGATGAAGCAAATGATGCCCACCAGGATGAGCACGACCCGGCGAAAGACGTCAAGGCTGGACGACACAGCCCCAAGCAAGCTTTGAGCGATCCCAATAGCCTGATCAGGCATGAACATCACAATCGGGATGGCTATCATGAACGACACAAAGAGCAAGACGGTCACTGCGCGATTGAACACATTCATCAGTTCGCCTCCTTGTTGCTCCGACAGAAACGCGCGGGAGAGGTCTCTCTTGCTTCGCCCGCTGCCCGACTTATCATCGCGTTATCCAGGCTGGTCTCGCCAGTGGGCCCATCGACAAACCCCGTCTCAATCCTCGATTCGCTCACCGAGCCGCGAGCCAACGAAGTCTCGTTGCCCGCGAGCGAAATCCTCCATACTCATGGCGCGCTTTCCAGCCAACTGAATCTCCTCCAACAGAAGGCCGCCCTCGCCGGTGACCACACCCACACCAGAGGAAGTTCTCACCACCTGGCCCGGCTCTCCCTCCCCTTTCCAATCAGAATCTGGGTGCGCCACGAGCACCTTCAATTGGTCCCCTTTCCACCACGTGCGCGAGCCCGGCCGGGGATTGTAGGCCCGCACGCGATGCCAGATGTCGATGGCCGGCAGTGACCAGTCTATCGCGGCGTCGTCCTTGGTGAGAGGCTTGGTGTAGGTAGCGCGGTCATCATCCTGCGGTTGTGCCTCGATCCGACCTTCCAGCCACGCAGGCAAAGTCTCGACAAGAAGCTCCGCCCCCACCCTGGCGAGTCTCTCCTCCAGCGAGCCGGTTGTGTCCGTTGGATCCACCTGAACGGTAGTCTGTCTCAGGATTGGCCCGGTGTCCATCCCCTCGTCTATGAGCATGATGGTGACACCGGTCTCCTCCTCGCCTGCCAGCAGCGCTCCTGCAATGGGTGAAGCCCCGCGGTACTTGGGCAACAGCGAGGGGTGAACGTTGATCACGCCAGCGGGCGGAATGGCAAGCACCTGAGGCCTGAGAATCTGTCCGTAGGCGGCCACCACCATCACCCGCGGCTCCATATCCCTGAGGCGGGCAACCTCATCCTCCTGGCGCAGAGAGACTGGCTGCAGTACCGGCAATCCCAACGCTAGCGCCGTCTCCTTCACAGGGGAGGCGGTCAGCTTTCGCCCCCGCCGAGCAGGCCTGTCGGGCTGCGTCACGACAGCCGCCACCTCATAATGGCTGGCCAGTGTTTCCAGTGAAGGGACGGCAAAGGCCGGCGTCCCCATGAAGATCAGCCTCTCTCCCATCGCTCACCCCGCTGCTCGTCGATTCTAGCACAGCTATATCCCTACTTCAAGACTTGACTTCCGTGCGAGAGTTGATACAATACCGATGAGTGCACAGGCGTTGGAGCAAGCACGGGAAGCACTTCTTCTACATATCACGATAGATAGAGGGGCGAGGCCAGTGATTCCTCGCTCTTTTCATCGCGACCTCAATGAGATCGAGGAGGCGTCTCTTGACGGGCAAGAGAGCGAAGTGGCACATCTATCCCCCGCTCCCTGACTCCTTCCTGACCACCGCCCCTGAACTTCCTTCTATACTCATGCAGTGTCTGCACAATCGAGGTCTCACCACCATTACGGAGATGCACCGGTTCCTGTCCGGCAGGTATGAGACGGGAGACCCCTTCCTGATGAAGGGTGTGCCCGACGCCGTGACCAGAATCCGGCAGGCCATTCGGGCTGGCGAACTGATAGCTGTCTATGGGGATTTCGACGCAGACGGCGTCACCGGTACCGCGCTCCTCACCGAAACCCTCTCCTCCCTTGGAGCGCAGGTGGTGCCGTACATCCCCCATCGGGTTGACGAAGGATATGGGCTCAACAGTGGCGCAATCAGGGCGCTAGCCAGGCAAGGAGTGAGCTTGGTCGTCACTGTGGACTGCGGTGCGCGAGCGCTGCATGAGGTGGAGATAGCGCGCAGGCTGGGCTTGGATGTCATCGTCACCGATCACCACTCTGTCCAGGAGCAGCTGCCGGAAGCCGTCGCAGTTGTCAATATCAGACGAGAGGACTGCCCATACCCTTTCAAGGGCTTGTCCGGTGTGGGAGTCGCTTTCAAACTGGCTCAGGCTCTGCTGCTGGTCAACGAGGAACTGCCCTTGCCGACAAAGCGGTCTTCTCTCGAGGAAGAGCATCTCCTTGATCTCGTCGCCCTGGGCACCGTTGCCGATCTCTCCCCTCTGATCGGCGAGAACCGGTGCCTGGTGAAGGAAGGCCTTGCCCAGCTGGCGCACGCCAGCCGCCCTGGCATGAAGGCCATGATGGAAAAGGCCGATGTAGCGCCAGAGACCGTGACGGCCGCCACTATAGGCTACGTCTTAGGTCCCCGCCTGAATGCAGCGGGGCGCATGGACCACGCCATGCTCAGCTTCCGACTGCTCACCGCACCTTCCCCTTCACACGCGAGGGAACTGGCACAGCTGCTTGAGGAGAAGAACAGCGTCCGCCGCGAAGTGACCACGGCAACTCTGGACGCCGCCCGTCTTCAGGTGGAAGAACAGGAGGATCAAACGCTGCTCTTTGCCGCAGCAGCCGACTACCATGAGGGCGTTCTGGGCTTGGCGGCGCACCGGCTATGCGACGAATACTACCGCCCGGCGGTCGTCACCAAGAGCGGTGAAGAGGAAAGCGTGAGTTCAGCTCGCAGCGTTGACGAGTTCGATATCATAGCAGCTCTGGATGAATGCGCTTCTCTCTTGAAGAGGCACGGTGGCCATGCCAAAGCCGCAGGGTTCACTGTGAGGAGCGAGAACCTCCAGGAACTGCAGGCGAGGCTCTCCCAGATAGCTGCGGAACGCCTGGCGGGCACTGAACTGCGCCCCACCCTTCACATAGATGTAGAGTTTCCCCTCAGCGAGTTGAATCCCGAGCGTTTTCATGTCTGCCAGCAGATGGAGCCCCTCGGCGCGGGGAACCCAGAGCCCACTTTCCTCAGCTTCGGCGTCACCGTTCGTGACTGGAGAGTGGTGGGTGACAGGCATCTCAAGCTGAGCCTGACCGACGGTCGAATGGTCTGGGATGCGATAGCCTTCGGCATGGCCGACTACGCCACAGGGCTCTCAACGCGCATCGACGTCGTCTACACGCCCCAGGTGCGGATGTGGCGAGGTAAGGAACAACTGCAGCTGAGGGTCGAGGATTTCCGACCTTCGTGCTGATGAAGCCGCGGGGTGTCCCCCTCACCAGCACACCATGTGGAGTCAGCCTGAGCCGATGAGAAGAGAGTATCCTTCGAGTCCCATTCCTTCGGTGGGCGTGGTGGTGCTCAAGGACAATAGCATTCTGCTGGTCCTGCGCGGCCAGGAACCGAGTCGTGGGAAATGGAGCATCCCCGGCGGCGTGATGGAGCTGGGCGAGACAGTCCGCGATGCGGCACGCCGCGAGGTCATGGAGGAGTGCGCGCTGGAGATCGAGGTCGGCCAGGTGATCGCGGTCAGGGATGCAGTCGTCCGCGACGATGAGGGGCGCGTTCGCTTTCACTACCTCCTGGTGGACGTAGTGGCCAGATGGCTGAGCGGAGAGTTGGCCGCCGGATCGGACGTAGATGACGCCCGTTGGGCGTCTGAGGAAGACTTGGCCACATACGACCTGACCAAAGGACTGCTCCCGGTACTGCGTACCGTTCTCAAAGGTCGTGCCGCCCTTGATTTCCCCCCCCCAGACAGGCTAACATCTATGCGGGTTGCTGCTGAGCCCCAGCTGCCTTGAGCGGAGCGCAGCCTTGCCGTCAGCGGACTTCGGTCCGGACCCAGGAGGACCACCCATGCTGATCACCAACGGCACACTGGCCACCTTTGGAGAGAAAGACGAACTGATCCACAACGGGGCGCTGCTCGTCCAGGGGGACCACATCGCGGCTCTGGGAAAGACATCGGAGCTGCGGAGGAAGTACCCCGACGAAGAGATGCTGGACGCCTGTGGAAAGCTGGTCATGCCAGGCATGATCTGTGCTCACACCCATTTCTACGGGGCCTTCGCCCGCGGCATGGCCCTCAAAACCGAGGCTCCATCCAACTTTCCTCAGATCCTGGAGTACCTCTGGTGGCGACTGGACAAGGCTCTGAACCCCGACGACGTGCGCTACAGCGCGTTGGTATGCCTGGTGGACGCCATCAGGAATGGCACCACCACCCTAGTCGACCATCACGCCAGCCCCCACTCAGTCGCTGGTTCCCTCGAGGTCATTGCCAAGGCGGTGGATGAGTCGGGGCTGCGTGCCTGCCTCTGCTACGAGGTCTCCGACAGAGATGGCGAGGAGATCGCTCAACAGGGTCTGGAAGAAAACCGCACGTTCATCAAGCAAGTTCAGGGGGAGCGATTGGCCGCCACGTTAGGCCTCCACGCATCTTTGACCCTCTCTGATGAGACACTCCAGCAGGCGGTGGAGATGGCCAGGGAGCTGGACGTAGGGTTTCACCTCCACGTGGCTGAGGACAAGGCAGACGTCAAGGACAGCCTCAAGAAGTACGGGCTGCGCGTGGTGGAGCGCCTCGAGAAGGCAGGGATCCTCGGGGCAAGAACCATCGCTGCCCACTGCGTGCACATAGACGCCTTCGAGACGGATATACTGCGCGAGACAGGAACCAACGTGGCCCACAATCCACGATCGAACATGAACAACGCCGTCGGTGTGGCCGACGTGCTGAGAATGCTCCGTCGGGGTGTCAACGTGGGCCTGGGCAACGATGGCTTCTCCAATAACATGTTCACTGAGATGGAAACCACTTACCTGGTGCACAAGCTGGCCCAAGAGGACCCCCGGGTGATGGGGGCCGACCAGGTGCTGGAGATAGGGATGGCGAACAACGCGCGTATCGCCGGGCTGTTCTTCCCCAAGCCACTGGGCGAGCTGTCCGTCGGTGCCCACGCCGACATCATCCTTCTCGATTACGCGCCTACCACGCCCATGGAAGCCGGAAACCTGCCCTGGCATCTCATCTTTGGCATGGACGGCGGCCAGGTCAGCACCACCATCGTGGGAGGCAAGGTCCTGATGAAAGATCGCGAACTGCTCACCCTGGACGAGGAGGCCATCGTCACCCGCTCCAGGGAGCTGGCCCAGAAGGTCTGGGCGCGCATGTAGAACCATCCCAGGAGTTGGATCATGGAGAACGACAGCAGCATGGAGACACGGACAACTCGCTTGCGTGCGTTGTGGAGACGGCTCGGTACACCGGTCAAGGTCGGGCTGCTGTTCGCCCTCATCGCAGCGCTGATGGCGCTGGTGGGATGGATTGCACGCCCTGACTACACTTCCCGGTCGCTGCTTTCTCTCTTCCTGGCCGTGAGCATATCGGCGGGGACATGGGGTGTGGTGAGCTGGGCGATCGCCGCGGCAGCCGTCGAGGCTACGAGAGAAGAGGAGTGACTGCCATGGCAGATCTGCGAGTTGAAGTTTGCGGCATAGAGTTCAAGAACCCAGTCCTCCCTGCTGCCGGCCCACCAACCTGGAATGGCAAGGCCATGGTGGCCTGCGCCGAAGGAGGCGCCGGAGGCATCGTGGCCAAGACCATATCCACCACCGCTGCCGTCGTGCCAGAACCGTGCATGGCTCAGGTGAGCAGGGCCTCCATGCTCAACACGGAGCTGTGGTCGGAGCTGCCGCCAGAGCAATTCATAAACCATGAGTACGCCAAGGCCAAGGAGACAGGATTGCCCCTCATCATCAGCATGGGGTACACGGCTGATCAGATAGCGGAGCTTGCCCCCAAGGTCAAGCCTTTCGCCGATGCCCTGGAACTCTCCACCCATTACATCGGCGAAGATCCGGCACCGATGATCGCCGCGGTACAGGCGGCGAAGGACGCGGTGGACGTGCCGGTGATCGTCAAGCTGAGCCCGCTGGGACGGGAGATGCAGGCTGCGGCCCAGGCGGCCAAGGATGCAGGCGCCGATGCCATCGCCGCCATCAACTCCTTCGGCCCATGCCTGGGAATTGACGCGGAGACTGGGCTTCCGCTGATGGGCAGCGAGGAGGGGTATGGCTGGCTCTCGGGCCGCGCCATCAAGGCCCTGTCTCTGCGATGCGTCTTCGACGTCGCTCGCACCGTCGATCTGCCCGTGTTCGGCGTGGGAGGTGTGTCCCGCGGCCTGGACGCCATAGAGATGTTCATGGCGGGCGCGTCAGCAGTCCAGGTCTGCACCGCAGCGATCCTGAGGGGCCCCAGCGTCTTCGGGAAGATAGCCCAGGAGATGGATCAGTGGCTGGATGACCACGGCTACGCCTCCATCAACGACGTCAAGGGGCTGACCATCAAGAAGCTGAAGGAACGCGCCTTCCGCACGACTCACTTGCCGCCGAAGCTGTACGAGGAACTGTGCACCGGCTGCAGGCTCTGCGAGACCAGTTGCGTGTACCACGCCATCCTGGTGCCGGACGATAAGGCCCAGCTGGACGAGGATCTGTGCCAAGGTTGTGGATTGTGCACCACGCGGTGCCCGACCCGCGCCTTGGAGATGCCCTAGCCCCGAGTTGAGCTCCTGTGAGCGTGCTGTCGATGATGAAAGTAGGACAAACCCGTGGCTTGTCCTACGTGTTGTGCGTTCTTGAGCGCGTCGGCCTTCCTGTCGCGAACTGCCCTTGCCTAGTCCCTACAAGTTCCAGCCACTCGTTTGATGGGTTGTTGCTCCGCATCCAGTCTACTACTAAGCCAACGAGCTAAGACCATGCGCTTGACCAAAGCACTGGAAGTGAAGAGAGGCCAGGTCATTTCCATCGTGGGCGCCGGTGGCAAGACCACTGCCATGTTCCGCCTGGCCAACGAACTGGCCAGCGAGGGATGGAACGTGGTCACCACCACAACGACCATGATCCGTCGTGAAAAGCGAAGCGAGCTGATACTCATCGAAGCCGACCAGGAGACATTGCTGGAGAAGGCACGCTCTGCCCTGACAGAGCACAGCAACATCACTCTGGCGTCAGGCTTCTCGGAAGCTGAGGGCAAACTGCTGGGCCTAGACCCGGCGACCGTTGACGCCTTGGTGGCCTTGCCCCAGGTGGATGCCGTCATCGTGGAGGCCGACGGGGCCAAAGGTCGCTCGCTAAAGGCGCCCGCACCCCACGAGCCTGTGATCCCCTCCAGCACTGCCATCCTGGTCCCTGTGGCGGCGGTGGACATCGTGGGGCGCCCGCTGGATGAGTCCACCGTCCACCGCCCGGAGATAGTGGCCAAGCTGGCCGGCGCGGAACTGGGCGAGACTATCACCCCCAGCCTTATGTCAGCCGTGCTACTGAATCCTCAGGGTGGCTTGAAGAACGCGCCCCCCAAGGCCAGGGTTATTCCGCTGATCAACAAGGTGTCACAGGCCCGCCTGGACACAGCCCGCGAGATCGCCCAATCATTCCTCGGGTCAACGCGAGTGCAGCGAGTGCTCCTGGCCGCGGTGGCAATGGAGAATCCCGTCAAGGAGGTATGGGAGCGAGTGACGGCTATCGTTCTGGCCGCAGGAGGATCGTCGCGCTTTGGCTCCCCCAAGCAACTCCTGCCGTGGAAGGGTAAGACTCTCCTGGAACATACTGTGGATACGGTGCTGGAGTCCTCTGCGAATCAAGTCGTGGTGGTCCTGGGGCACCAGGCCGACCGTATCGGCGCCGCCCTTGGGAAACGCCCCCTGGAAGTCCTCGTCAATGACGCATGGGCAAGCGGGCAGAGCAGCTCTGTCCGGACAGGGCTCCAGGCCCTGCCAGAGACGAGCGGTGCCTGCCTCTTTGTCCTGGCTGACCAGCCGAACCTCAAATCCGCTCTCATTGACGACGTGCTGGCGAGGTATCGCCGGACATTGGCGCCCATCATCGTTCCGGTCCACCGCGGGCGGCGAGGAAACCCGGTTCTCTTCTCCAGGGCTCTCTTCCCTGAGCTCTTGGAGATGAGCGGGGACCAGGGCGGGCGGCAGGTGATGGAGCGCCACGAAGACCAGGTGGAGACCGTGGAAGTGCACGATCGAAGTCAGTTCCTCGACATCGATACCGTGGAGGACTATGACCATGCCAGGTGAGCAAGAGACGCGAGTGATCCTCGTCCGCCATAGGGAGACAGAGTGGAACCGGGTGGAGAGGTTCCGCGGCCGGATGGACATCGATCTCAACGAAACGGGCCGGCGGCAGGCAGACGCCGTCGCCCGGAGGCTGTCGTCCTGGCACATTGGGGCTATCTACTCCAGCCCCTTGAAGAGGGCATGGGAGACAGCGGAGCCCATCGCCTCAGCCTGTGGTCTGGAGGTGACGACACTGGAGAGCATTCAAGACGTGGACTATGGCTCGTGGGCGGGGCTCACTCCCGAGGAAGCCCGGACCCAGTACCCCGAAGCCTTTGACACCTGGGTTCAGACCCCCCTGTCGACCCAGCTTCCCCAGGGTGAGAGCCTGCGGCGGGTCCAGGTTCGAGCATGGTCCGCACTGGACGGAGTATGCAGCGCCCATGAGGGAGAAACGGTGGCTCTGATCTCCCATGTGGTAGTGAACCGCGCGTTGATCTGCGCGGCCCTGGGACTGGTCGGTGATGCCTTCTGGAAGATCGGACAGGACAACGCTGCCATCAACGTGCTCATGGCTCTGCGAGGCCGATACCGGGTCCTGCTGCTGAATGACACCTGCCATCTGGAGAGCATTAGGCCAGACTGAGAATCGCAGCATAGCGACGCAATGAGGTGTTGATGAGTCAACGAAAGCACGAGCCCAACGCGCTGAGACAGATCAGTACTCTGCTCATCGACATGGATGGCGTTCTCTACCGCGGGCAGGAGCGCCTGCCGGGCGCGCGCGACTTCCTTACCTCTATCGTGGAAGAGAAGGTTCCCTTCATCCTAGCCACCAACAACTCCACCCTGACGCCAGAGCAGTATGTGGACAAGCTCGCTGTCATGGGCATCGAGGTGACGGAGGATCGCATTCTCACCTCCGGTCAGGCCTCAGCTCTCTACCTATCCCAGGTTGCGTCCTCCGCGGCGAGGGTCTATGCCATTGGTGAGGACGGCCTCTTATCGGCGTTGAATGAGCAAGGCTTTCGGCTCACAGACAGAGACGTCGAGTACGTGGTGGTCGGCATGGACCGCCAGCTGACTTGGGACAAACTGAGGGTGGCCACCCTGGCCATCCGCGCGGGAGCGACATTCATCGGTACCAACCCGGATACCACCCTCCCCACCGAAGAAGGGCTGGTGCCCGGAAACGGGGCTGGCCTGGCGGCCCTGGAGGCGGCGACGGGTATCTCGCCCCTGATCATCGGCAAGCCCCAACCTACCCTGCTGACTCTGGCCATGGAGAAATTGGGCGTCACAAGAGAGGGCACGGTCATCATCGGGGACCGTCTAGAGACCGACATTCTCGGTGGGAAGAACGCCGGCATCACCACCGTCCTGGTGCTCAGCGGCATCACGCAAGCCGCTGAACTGCCCGGGTCTTCTTACCAGCCGGACTTCGTCTTCGAAAACATCGATCACTTCCACCGGGCCTGGCGCGAGCAGCGGACGGGCTGATCGCTCCACCGCTCACTCCGCTTCTTCCCCGCTCTGGAGCAAGGCATGGAGAGTACACCAAGATGCGGATGGTTTGGCAGCATCCCGAAGCACCACTGGAGGGGTAATGCTCCCTGACACAGCCGATGTGGTGATCATCGGTGGTGGCGTGATGGGGGCCAGCTCGGCCTACCACCTGGCCAGCAAAGGAAACACCGACGTCCTGCTCCTGGAAAGGAACCAGTTCTTCGGCGAGGAATCCACCGGTCGCTGCGCCGGAGGCATTCGTTACCAGTTCTCCAACGAGATAGACGTCAGGCTCTCTCTACATAGTATCTCCATGCTGGAGCGTTTCGCTGAGGAGGTGGGGCAGGAGATAGACCTCAGACAGTGCGGTTACCTGTTCCTGCTCTCGAGAGAGGAGGACGTGAAGGTCTTCCAGGAGAACGTAGCCTTGCAGCGCGGTCTGGGGATCGAGACGGAGTGGCTCTCGGCAGAGGAGGTGAAGAGGAAAGCATCCCCCGTCGATACCACCGGCATCCTGGCCGGCACCTTCGGACCTCGCGATGGCCTTGCCGACCCCTCGGGGGTGGTGCAGGGGTACGTGAAGGGCGCCCGACGCCTGGGGGCCAGACTCCTGACCGACACGGAGGCCACCGGTATCGAGATCAGGGCAGGAAGGGTGTGCGCGGTGTCAACGAGCCGAGGCCGAATCGAGACCGGCACGGTCGTTAACGCGGCCGGACCCTGGGCCGCCGCGGTGGGCGCCATGGCGGGCGTCGAAGTCCCGGTGAGGCCGCTGCGCAGACAGATAGCCGTCACCACCGCAATACCCGAGCTCCCTGACGACTTCCCCATGGTCATCGATTTCGCCGACAGCCTGTACTTCCATCGGGAGGGAAACGGTGTGCTCACGGGCATGTCCAACCCGCAGGAGCAGGACGGGTTCGACCAGAGCGTGGACAGCGAGTGGGAGTTGACACACCTGGAGAGGGCCGTGGCCAGGATGCCCGTGCTCGACAACGCAGGCATATTGAACCGTTGGGCCGGCCTCTACGCTGTGAGTCCTGACGCCCTGGCCATCCTGGGCAAGGTACCCGAGCCGGAGGGTTTCTACTGCATCAACGGCTTCAGCGGGCACGGCTTCATGCATGGTCCGATCTGCGGGCTTCTGCTGGCCGAAGAGATCCTGGAGGGACGAGCCCACACTATGGACATCGCACCTCTGAGGATCGATAGGTTCATGCAGAAGGGCAGCGCGAAGGAATACGCCGTGGTTTAGGCGAGAATGCCCGGATACTGCACTGTGCGCCACCGAGAAGCTCTCCCCCTTGGGGGGCGTTTGGGGGCGAGATCAAACCGTATCCCCTTCGACTTGGCTCACGGCAGGCTTCGATGCGTCGCTTCGCGACACTCAGGGTGCTTTCCCTGGTCACCCAGGACTACGCGGTTGGTAGTGAGGGTATGAGCCCTCTTACGGCGCCGTCAGTATGACATCGTATCCACTGTGGGGCCCCGATGAGGTCTGGACCCAGTCCACGACCTTGACGTACAGCATTCCGCGCTCCTGCACCATCCACTCCAGTCGGGATGCCCACGGCTCATAGCCGCCATCGTCGTCGAAGACCAGTTCCGCTCCCCTCTCATCGTAGAGGTACATCACCGTGTCCGCCTGCTCCCCCAGATTGAGGGTCTGAACCGTGTAGGTGATCCCTGGTTGCGCCTCGAAAGAGATCCAGTCCTCGTCGCCCGCCGTATGGCGGTTGTGACCCTGAGTCTCCCCCACTTCGATCGGGCTGGCCTGAGCGAGGGAATCGTCAGGCTCGTACGGGTCTATCTCGAAACCGTCGGCCGATCTGACAGTGACGTCGTAGCTCGTGCCAGGACCTGCCTCGGTTTCAGCGAAGCCGCGTACCATGACCGACAGGCCGCCGCCTTCACGAGCAACCCACCACAGCCGCGAAGCCAGGAACTCGTCGCCGCCGTCGTCGTCCGAGGCCAGCTCGTTCCCCTCTTCGTCAAACAGATAGACGACAGTATCCATCTCATGCCCCAGGCTGGACGTCTCGATCACGTAGGCTCTGCCCGCTTCAGCCTGGAAGTAGACCCAGTCGCGGTCGCCTTCCACGTGCAGGTTGTGCCTCTGCACCTCTCCCACCTCGATGGGGCTGGCCTCTGCCGCCGTGTCGTCAGGCTCCCACTCGTCGGGAACCGAGGGCTCCGGGGGAATCGCGGTGAGGAGAGGGATGACCCTGGTGTTGGTGGGCGTCGGCGGCTCGGCCTTCGGTGTGGGTGACGGCGGCGGTACTTTCGTTGCCGTCGGCGACAACAACTTCTCTACCGAACCCGTTGGAGATGGGGTCTCGGCCGCGGTGGGAACGGGCTGGACGGCAGGAGCGATCAAGTCGGGGAAGCCCTCGGTCAGGTAGATGCCCAGGTAGCTCCCAGCGCAGAAGAAGACGCAGAGCACCGCCAGGCCCAGCACAACCACCACCAGCCACTGCTTCCTGGACACGCTACCCTCCCCAGACAGGCCAGACCGCAGGCGATCTTGAGCCAAGTTTCACAGTCCCGCATGTCTCATTGTAGCAACGCCGATTCAAGGATGCAATGCGAGGCACGTCAAGAAGCTACGTCCGAGACGATGCCCACTGTATCTTCTCGTACTCATCCGATCATCACTCCCGCGAAGGTTTGCGCAGGTATTGACTCTCGGCCCTGTGTTGTGGTATAATTGTAGTAGAAGCAAACCGAGGATTCGGAGGAGCTGTATGTTCTTTCCCTTATACTTCGACTATCGATACTTGCTGTTTTCACTGCCAGCCATACTGCTGGCTTTGTTCGCCCAGTGGAGAGTGCGGTCGACGTTCAGGAAGTACTCTCGCGTCCGCAACATGAGGGATTTGCCCGGACTGCAAGTGGCTCAGCGGCTACTGCGAGCAAATGGACTCAGCCACGTAGACGTCCAGGGGGCCCGACGCATGCTGGGCGACCACTACGATCCCTCCAAGAAGGTATTGCGTCTCTCGCGAGATGTCGCCCGCAAACCATCTGTTGCCGCCCTTGGCGTGGTGGCACACGAAGTCGGCCACGCCCTTCAGGACCAGACGGACTACTTCCCCTTGCGAGTCCGCTCCGGCCTGGTGCCCATGGTCAATCTGGGCAGCTGGCTGGGAATGATCCTCTTCTTTGTGGGGATCCTGCTTCAGTTCTCCAACCTGGTCTGGGTAGGGATCATCTTCTTCTCAGGGAGCGTGGTCTTCGCCCTCGTGACCCTGCCCGTGGAGCGGGATGCCAGCCGCCGCGCCCTACAGATGCTGAAGGCCGAGGGGTTGGTGGGCACCACTGACATCCAGGGTGTGCAGAGCGTTCTCTCCGCAGCCTCCCTCACCTACGTGGCTGCGCTTGCCCAGGCCGTATCCCAGTTGCTCTACTTCGTGCTTCTGGCTACGGGGATGGGCAGGAGGGACTAGGTGGAGAGCGCGACAGGCCTCTGATCATCGTGACCCAAGACCCGGAAGCAAAGGTAGCTCTGCTGGATCTGACCTATCCCCAACTGCAGAATCTGGTTCTGTCGCTGGGCGAGCCCCCGTACCGGGCGGACCAGTTGTATCGTTGGCTCTATGGAGAGCTGGCCACCCGCTTTGAGGATATGCATAACCTCCCGCAGCCCATGCGACAGCGATTGGAGCAAACGGCGAGCGTCCGAGGTCTCACCCCCCTGGAGGAGAAACGATCCTCCTCCGGACTCACCCGCAAGTTCCTGTTCGGCCTTCCCGACGGCGAGACCATCGAGAGTGTTCTCATGCTCTATGACAAGCGCCGAACGGTCTGTCTCTCGACCCAGGTGGGGTGTCCCTTGGGCTGTCCCTTCTGTGCCACCGGGCAAAGCGGTTTCGTGCGCGACCTGACCCCCGGAGAGATCGTGGAGCAAGTGCTGTATCTTGCCGGGCAGCTGAAGGAGGGAGAACAAAGGATCAGCAACGTTGTCTTCATGGGCATGGGAGAGCCCCTCATCAACTACGATGCCACGTGGCAGGCTGTGCAGACCCTTACCGACTCTCGGGGGTACAACCTGGGAGCCAGGCGGATCACCATCTCCACAGTGGGCATTGTGCCGGGAATCGAGCGCCTTGCTGGGGAGGGCCTTCAGGTAGGCCTGGCCGTCTCCCTCCACGCCCCCAACGACGACCTGAGACAGAGTCTGGTGCCCATCGCCAGGCGTTACCCCTTGTCTGACTTGCTCGACGCTTGTCGCTCCTATATCGAGCACACCGGTCGCAGAATGACGTTTGAATATGCTCTGGTGGAGGATCTGAACGATTCCCTCAAGCTGGCTCGCCAGCTTGCCCATCTGCTCGCCGGGCTGCTCTGCCACGTCAATCTCATCCCGCTGAATCCCACCGCCGACAGCGCCTGGCACCCCAGCCCTCCGGATCGGGTGCGGGCTTTCCACGGAGAGCTGCGACGTCTGGCCATCAACAGCACCGTCAGGCTTCGAAGAGGCGTGGACATTGAAGCGGGATGCGGCCAACTGCGGTCCAGGCGCACTCGGGCGGCCGGTGCGGCGCGACCCCCGTCACGGCCTTCCGGGGAAGGGCACGATGTACGGGCTCATCCAGGGAAACCGATTGCCTTTCGGAATAATCGCACCTAATATCTACAGTCTGGAGGCCAAGATATCCGAAGGCAGGCCCGCCGCCCTCTCGCGGAGTTGAGGTGCGTCAGGGCACAACACCCAGAGGCCGGGTAACCCATGAGCGCGGATTGTGTTATGAAGATGGACAGAGAAGAGCCAACCGCTGTGTTCGGGGTTGGCTCATCGAGCGAGAATCTGGCTATGCGAGTGATGAGACAGCTTCAGTTAGGCAGGTTTCTTCCCGAGAGTGCGCAAGCATCTGGTGCAGATGCGAGCCTGCCGGGTCGTGTTGCCGTCGACAATGGTCTTCTTGTGCAGATTGACCTGCCAACTGCGCTTCGTTCGATTGTGCGCATGGCTGACACTGTGACCGAACTGGGTACCCTTACCACATATTTCACATACTCTGGCCATTACCCTATCCCTCTATGTCATACAGACTACATACAAGAGTACCACGTTGCGCCAATTTAGTCAAGCTGGCACAGTATCCGATTCCCAGGTCGGCATCCGGCGCCATCATACTACCTCGTGAGGCAGAGCAATGGCAGAAGAGCAGAGACTAGGTAGCATCGAGATCTCTCCTGTGGCAATCGCCAGTCTGGCCAGTCAGGCCGTGCTGGGATGCTACGGCGTGGTGGGCATGGCTTCGCGCACCCTGCGAGACGGGCTGGCAGTGCTGCTGCACCCATCCGAGAGCTCCAGACAGGGAGTCCAGGTAGGACTGGAGGACGATAGGATAACCGTCGACCTCTTCGTGATCTTGGAGTATGGGGTCCGGGTGTCCGAGGTTGCGCACAACATCATGCAGAGTGTCAAGTTCAACGTGGAGAAAACGCTGGGAGTGCCCGTAGCAGAAGTCAACGTGCATGTGCAGGGTCTGCGGATCAGCGATCCCGGCTGACGATGAGGATACGTGTCGAACCAGGTCGGAGGTTGTAGGCATTGACCATGGAGAAGGCAGAAGGCGTAAAGGAAGCACCTCAGCCCATCGCCGTATGCAATGGGCGAGAGCTTAGACTCTTGTTGCACGCGGGCACGATCTGGCTGGGGAAACACGCTGCCCAGATCAACGCCCTGAACGTGTTTCCAGTGCCCGACGGCGACACGGGGACGAACATGGTACTGACCATGCAAGCCGCTCTGGAGGAGATCAATGCCACATCTGATGACTCCGCTGGTGCCGTGGCTCAGGCAACCGCTCACGGGGCGCTCATGGGGGCGCGCGGAAACTCGGGCGTGATTCTCTCCCAGCTGCTGAGAGGTATTGCCAGTGGCCTGAAGAACAAGAAGCAGTTCGACGGTGCCGAGTTTGCGGCAGCGCTGCATGAGGGTTCAGCCACGGCTTACAAAGGCGTCATCCAACCCGTTGAGGGCACCATCCTTACCGTCGGTCGCGAAGCTGCCGAGGCGGCGCAAGCCGCCGTGGACGATGGGATTCACGACTTCTTTCCTGTGATGGAGCGAGTTGTCGCCGCAGCCAAGGAGTCCGTAGCCAGAACACCGCTGCTGCTGGACGTGCTCCGCGACGCCGGCGTCGTTGACGCTGGCGGTCAGGGCTTGTACGTCATCCTCGAAGGGGCACTCAAGTATCTGCGTGGGGAGTCGATGGAGACAGATGAGGTGATCGAACCAATCCCCGCCGCTGCGGTGAGCGCACCCGCCGAAGGCGGAATGGACTGGGGCTACTGCACGGAGTTCATCGTGCAAGGCCAGAGCATGGACGTGGAGGAGCTCAGGGAGCGCATCTGCGCTTGGGGTGACTCAGCCCTGGTCGTGGGCGATGAGAGCACGGTCAAGGTGCACGTGCACACCTTCCGACCCGGAGAGGTGATTGGCTTTGCTTGCAGCACGGGGACGCTGCACAATATCAAGATAGACAACATGCAGGATCAGCATCGTGAGTACCTGGTACTGGGAGACGATGCCACCAGCGCACTTCTCGACGCCCAAGGCGAAGCGGACGGCGTCGCTATCGTGGCCGTTGTCTCGGGCGGCGGCCTTCGCCAGGTATTCACCAGTCTTGGCGTGAACACGATCGTTCCCGGTGGCCAGACTATGAATCCGAGCACCCAAGAGCTGCTTCAAGCGGTGGAGAGCCTGGGCAACACAGACGTGATCGTCCTGCCCAACAACGGCAATGTACTGCTGGCTGCCCAGAAAGCTGAGGAGTTGTCCCAGAAGAACGTATTCGTCGTGCCCAGCGAAACCATACCTCAAGGTATCAGCGCCCTTCTGGCCTTCAACTACCAGTTCGACCTGGAACAGAACGCAGAGGCGATGAACGAAGCTGCGCAGAGCGTCCAAACCGCTGAGATCACACGGGCAATCCGCTCGGTCAAGATCAACGGCCTGGAGGTGGAGGAGGGAGAGATCATCGGCCTCCTCAACGGAGAATTGACAGTCTCGGGAAAGACCATTGATGAGGTGGCGCTCCAGATGCTGGAGCAGATGAATGCCGCCGATCACGAGATCATCACAGCATACTACGGTGAGGACGTGACGGAAGAACAGGCCAAACAGTTGCTGACCAAGCTTCGGGAGAGGTACTCGGCCCAGGATTGGGAGCTGATCCAAGGCGGGCAACCACACTATCACTATATCATGTCCGCGGAGTAGGGGGTCTGAGTTCGTTGCATCCGGACTGCCCTATCAACGCGAGCGAGAGGCGCGCCAAATGGCCAGAGTGAGGATAGTCACCGATAGCACAGCAGAATTGCCGGCAGAAGTTGCCGAAGAGTTGGACATCACTGTAATCCCGCTGAACATCCATGTGGGCCGAGAGACCTACCGGGACGGAGTGGACATAGATGCAGGCCAGCTTGCCAGGAAACTGCAGAACACCGACTATCTACCCTTTGCCACCGCCCCTCCGCTTGAGGTGTTCGAGAACACCTTCAGGAATCTGGGCCAGGATGGCGACGACATAGTGTCCATCCACATCTCGAGTCGGCTGAGCAGGACAGTTGAACTAGCCAGACGAGCTGCAACTTCCCTCCTCGGGCAGCATCGGATCGCGGTGCTGAATTCAGTCTCCACGTCCCTGGCCCTGAGAACCCTGGCCGTCGCCGCCGGTGAGGTGTCCCGGAAGGGCGCCAGCCTCGACGAAGTTGTGAGGTTGGTACGGGCCATGATACCCCACGTCTATCTGGTGTTCTTCGTTGAGAACCTGAAGTACCTGGAGCGCGGCGAGCGTATCGGCAAGGCCGAGGCCGTTCTGGGCACGATGTTGAGCATCAAGCCGCTGCTGATAGTCGAGGACGGAGAGATACTGCCCTTGGAAAAGGTCAGGACGAGGAGTGGCGGCACGGACAAGCTATACGAGTTCGTCACGGAGTTTCCCCACCTGGAGAAGATAGCGATACTCAAGGGCGCCAATGCCACCACGCCATCCGAGTTGGTGGAGAGATTGCAGGCCGCATTCCCTAGGAAAGAGTTGGATCTGGTCACCTATGGTCCGGTCTTGGCCACTCATCTCGGACCCACGGCTATTGGCGTTTTCGTCTACGAAGGCCTGTAGCGCAGCACCATAGAAAGGGCTGTGGTCTATGAACTCCGCATTGTCACTGTTCCAGAAGCTTGAGAAGGTCCTCCTTCTCGAGACGAGCCTGGGATACACCGATGAAGCTGTTATCGGCGGACTCGATAGCTTTGTCGCACACTGGCGCGACGAAGCCCAGCAAGCCACATATGAGCCTGCTATCGATCAGTTCATCAGCGAGACACGTGCCTTGCTGGAAACGTACTCAGGGGAATCCGTCAGCAGACGACGGGAGATGATCGAAGACGTGTTCGGTCATTGGGAGCGTCTTGAACCCCATGTCTCGTCGCACGGGAGTGAAGCCTCAAGTCCCGAAACCGTTCAGCCGACGAAAGCCGCACCCCCGCCGAGCAGGACATCTCTGTGTTCCCCTGTGCAGGAGTTGCACGGGGTCAGTGACAACTACGCCAGGCGTCTGGAGCGCCTCGGAGTAGGGACCATCCAGGATCTGCTGTACCTCTTCCCGCACAGATACGATGACTTCAGCGCCCTCAAGACCATCGACAAGCTTGAGTACGACGCAGAGGTCACTATCATCGGCACAGTGCGAGAGACCAAAGAGCGTGTCAGCAAGCGAGGTCAGAACATCGTCACCAGTACCATATCTGATGGCACAGGAACGGTCCAGGCGACCTGGTTCAATCAGCCATACCTTACCAGGAGGCTCAAGCCGGGCAAGCAGATCGTCATCAGTGGCAAGGTAGACCAGTATTCTGGACGTGCGACCTTCTCTTCCCCCACGTGGGAACCGTTGGATGAAGAACTAATCCACACGGCGCGCGTGGTACCGGTGTATCCCCTCACCAGGGGCATCACCGCCCGCTGGTTGCGCCGACTCATGAAGCGAACCACGGACTACTGGTCTCTGCGCCTACCCGACCATCTGCCGGTGGCGATTCGCGAAGAGAGAGACCTTATCGACCTTGAGTCAGCCATCCGGCAGATCCACTTTCCGGACGACTGGAGCGCCCTGGAACAGGCACGCCGTCGGTTGGCCTTCGACGAACTGCTGATGATCCAGCTCGGTGTATTAGGACAGAGACACGAATGGCAGGAAAGATCTGGACAGGCGGTCCAAATCGATTCGTCTTTGTTGCGAACGTTCATTGAATCGCTACCCTTCGCCTTGACCCCGGCACAGGAGAGGGCGCTGTCCGAAATACTAGGTGATCTACAGAAGTCCAAACCGATGGGCCGACTCCTCCAGGGAGATGTCGGATCGGGCAAGACCGTGGTTGCGGCGGCGGCTATGCTGGTTACTGCTGCCAGCGGCATGCAAGCCGTCCTCATGGCCCCGACGGAGATTCTGGCCGAGCAGCACTACTCCAGCCTAGAGAAGCTGTGGGACGAACTCTGGCTGCCAGGCCTGACAAAACTGTCCTCCCAGCTCCGCCTGCTCACCGGGAGTCTCAAGCGGAGCGAGAAGGCAAAGATCTACGAGGAGATTTCATCGGGGCAGGCCAGAATCATCCTGGGGACCCATGCCCTGATTCAAGAAGGGCTGAGCTACGACAATCTCGGGCTCGCCGTAATTGACGAGCAGCACCGCTTTGGAGTGACGCAGAGAGCATCGCTTCGCCAGAAAGGGCACAACCCCCACGTATTGGTGATGAGCGCTACACCCATACCCAGAACTCTCGCTCTCACGCTGTACGGCGACCTAGACATCTCTACCATCGATGAGCTTCCTCCTGGCCGCAAGGAGATCGTCACGCGATGGATGAAGCCGATAGAGCGAGAGAGAGCCTATGCTTTCCTGCGTGCCAGAGTGCTGGAGTCGCAACAAGCCTTCATCATCTGCCCTCTGATAGAGGAGAGCGACAAGATAGAAGCCAAGGCTGCAGTGGAGGAGCACCGCAGGCTGCAGGAGGAGGTCTTCCCAGACCTGCGGCTGGGCCTGCTGCACGGACGGATGACGACGGATGACAAAGAGGCTGTCATGCGCGACTTGTACGCGGGAGAGCTAGACATCCTCGTATGTACACCAGTCGTGGAGGTGGGTATCGACGTGCCCAATGCGACGGTGATGCTCATAGAGGAAGCGGACCGCTTTGGTTTGGCGCAGTTGCACCAGTTCCGTGGTCGGGTGGGTAGAGGCGAGCAGCAGTCGTACTGCCTTCTTCTCGCTGACTCGCCCAGCGACGCCGGCATCCAGCGCCTGGCCATCATCGAGGGCACGCAGGACGGCTTCAAGCTGGCCGACGAGGACCTGGCCATAAGGGGACCGGGAGAGTTCTTCGGCACTCGCCAGAGCGGCCTGCCTGGCCTACGGTTAGCTCGCTTGAGCGATGTCAGGGTCCTTGAAGAGGCTCGTGCAGTGGCCAGAGAGATCTGGGCGGAAGATCCGGAGCTGAAGCTCCCACAGAATCGTCTGCTCTCCAGCCGAGTTGATGAGTTCTGGCAGAGAGGGAAGGGCGACCTCAGTTGACGAAGTGATCCACGTTTTCCACATCTCGCCCAATATGTTATAATAGCAAGGGTGCAAATCGAGTCTGGCTAATGGTAGAGGTAGCTTCCATATGAGTACGGCCATCTTCCCCGGCACGTTCGATCCCATAACCAACGGGCACCTTGATATCGCAAGAAGGGCAGCTGAGCTTTTCGATCATTTGATCGTAACCGTATATGCCCGTCCCACAAAGACCTTGCTCTTCTCAACCGAGGAGCGGCTTGACATGGCGAAGAAGGCATTCCAGGACTGGCCAAACGTGACTGTCGAGAGCTACGACGGACTCACCGTGGATGTCGCGCGTCTCAAGGGTGCCAAGGCAATCGTTCGAGGCCTGAGGGTGGTCGGGGATTTTGAGTTCGAGTTTCAAATGGCGCTCATGAATCGCACGCTGGCCCCCGAGATCGAATCAGTGTGCCTGATGACAACCAAAGAGTACTACTTCCTCAGCTCCAGCATTGTCAAGGAAGTGGCCACACTGAACGGTGACATTAGTGGGCTAGTCCCACCCTATGTGGTCACAGCGCTCAAGAACAAGATTCATGCCCTCGGCGACGAGGCCGCTGAGCGGATTAAGATGATAACCATACGCGACTGATTCCCGGCATGGTATCGCACGTTTTGAAACTCCGGGACCTAGTCCCGGCCAGGACAAGCTCCTCTTGGGGAGGTGGTCAAGATAGAGGACATTTCGCTTCTCATAGACCGACTTGAGCAGCTGTTGAGTGACAGCAGACGCATTCCTTTGACATCCGGGGCCCTGGTCGACAGGGACCAATGCCTGCTGATCATCGATCAGATGCGGGTGACGATCCCGCAGCAGATCGCCGAAGCCCGGCGGATACAGGAAGAACGGGATCAAGTCATCGCCCGGGCTGAGCAGGAAGCGCAGATGATCATGGAAAGGGCACAAGAAGAGGCAGCACAAGTGCTCAACGAACGCGGACTGCTCAAGGAAGTGCACGACCGCTCAACGGCCCTGGCTGAGGAGACCAGGAGGCAGGCTGAGGAGACGATGCGAGGAGCCGACGGGTACGCCATCAGAGTGCTCGGGGAATTGGAGGATCAGCTGATCGCCTTGCAGACCACCATCCGCAATGGCCTTGAGATCTTGCAGCAAGACTCACGGATCGCGAGGCTGACTGCCGAAGACGCTCTGCAGGACTCCTCCGCCGAGTCAGACCCCGAGGCGGAGTGAGAGCCGACGGGAGTCAGTCCGCGCCAACCAGACTACTGAGAGATAACTAGAAGTATGGGATTTGCCAGGGACTTCGGCCTGAGAATCAACGTCGCCCAACTGCTGAAAGGCCCTACGGGCGCGGTTCGGCGCATGGATCTATACGAGGACATCACTCGGATAGATGACGAGCTGAGCATCCAGTCCCCTTTGGCGGGTTCTCTGACCGTGATCCGTACCGCAGACGGCGTGCTGGTCACCGCATCTCTGGATGCGACGACCGAACTGGAGTGCTGTCGCTGTGTCACGCCGTTCGCCGCCCCCGTTCGACTGGAGATAGAGGAAGAGTTCCATCCCAGTGTCGACATACACACGGGGGCCAGATTACCAGTGCTCGACACGGAAGAGGCCGCTACGACCATCGACGAACAGCACTTCCTGGATCTCGCTGAGGTTGTGCGGCAGGCCATCTTTCTAGCTCAACCTATGCACCCCCTCTGTCGGGGGGACTGCGCGGGTCTGTGTTCACAGTGCGGGAAGGACTTGAACACGGAGAGGTGCCAGTGCGTGGCCGACAGTGTGGACACGCGTCTTGAGGTTCTCAAACAACTGCTATAGCTACCCTGAGCGCAGCTCAGGCCAAACGAAAAGAACAGGAGCATATGACATGGGTGCCGTACCCAAGACAAGGATATCCAAGGCGCGCAGGGGCAAACGTCGCAGTCACCAGGCTATGCAGGCGCCTCATCTTATAGTCTGTCCTCAGTGCCGCGAGCCTCGCCTCCCCCACCGCGTATGCCCATCCTGCGGGCACTACAAGGGTGTGGAGGTGGTGAAGCCAAAAGCGAAGGGCGAGTAGATCACCCGTTGTTCTTCTCTGACGGCAGTCGCAGTATCCCCTGATGTGACAAAGGAGCATTCTGTTCGAACCGCCGCGAGCGGTGCGTCTATCCCAAGGAGAGGAGAGAGTGTAGATGTCTGAGAAGGTAGCACTCATCTTTCCAGGCCAAGGTTCGCAGTATGTGGGCATGGGGCTCGACCTCTATGAGCAATACCCCGAGGCGCGGTCAGTATTCGAGGAGGCCGATAGCGCCCTCGGCTTCACCTTGTCCAGGGTGTGCTTCGAGGGACCCGAGGAAGAGTTGAATGACACCATCAATACCCAGGCGGCAGTTCTGACCATGAGCCTGGCAACCTTGCGAGCCATGGGAGACGTGCAGCAGTTCGGGCAGATAACGTCCGTCGCGGGGCACAGCCTGGGAGAGTACAGCGCCCTAGTGGCCGCTGGCAGAATTTCTTTCGCCGATGCGGTACGTCTGGTTCGGGAGCGTGGGCGACTGATGAAAGAAGCCGGCGAAAGACGGCCAGGCGGCATGGCCGCTGTATTGGGCCTGGACGGGGAACCCATCGCTGAGGCCTGCAAGCAGGCTCAGGAAGAAACGCGTACGGTCGTCCAGGTCGCCAATCATAACTCGCCCCAGCAGACTGTCATCTCCGGCGAAGGAAAGGGTCTTGAGAGGGCTGTCGAGTTGATCAAAGAGAAAGGTGCGCGGCGAGTGGTGCGCCTTGCGGTGAGCATCGCCAGCCACTGCGATCTGATGGAGTCCGCCGCAGAAGGGCTTCGTGATGCACTGGATGGTGTCGCCTTCCGGGAAAGCAATATCCCTGTGATCGGCAACGTGACCGCGACATTCCTCGTACGTGCAGACGACATCCGGGAGGAACTCGTCAGGCAAGTCATCTCACCCGTGCAGTGGGTGAAGACGGTGCGCGGAACGGTTGATCAGGGAGTCAAGACCTTTGTGGAGATCGGGCCCAAGGACACGCTCACCAATCTCGTGAAGCGCATCGCCAGTGACGCGGAGAGGATTAGCGTGGGCGACGTGGCGTCCGTCGATGCGTGGCGGAGAAGAATCGCCCATGAGCGGTAAGAATCGCCCATGAGCGGTCGGCGCGTGGAGATTAACAGGGAGGAGTCAGAGAATGCTGGACTTGACTGACCGCGTCGCTGTGGTAACAGGTAGTTCGCGTGGGATCGGCAGGGCTATCGCCCTCAAGCTAGCCAGTCTTGGGTCAAAGGTGGTCGTGAACTACAGCGGCAGCGAAGACGCAGCCAACGAAGTGGTGCAGCAGATAGCGGCAGAGGGTGGTGAAGCGATAGCAGTCCAAGCTGACATCAGGGACGCGGAGCAGGCCAAGCGACTCATCAAGACAGGTCTGGACAAGTATGGGCAACTCGACATCTTGGTCAACAACGCTGGCATCACCCGCGACACTCTGCTGATGCGCATGAAAGAGGACGACTGGGACATCGTCATGGAGACGAATCTGAAGGGCACCTTCAACTGCACGAAGGTGGCGCAGCGTCCCATGATCAGGCAACGGTACGGCCGCATTATCAACATCACCTCAGTCTCGGGTGTTGCGGGCCAGGTGGGACAGGCCAACTACTCTGCTTCGAAGGCTGGCATCATCGGTTTCACCAAGGCCTTGGCTAGAGAACTCGGAGCTCGCAATGTCACTGTCAACGCAGTCGCCCCCGGCTACGTAGTCACGGACCAGACCGCAGACCTGCCCCAGGAACTCATCGACTACATCCTCGAATTGACACCGATGAGGAGACCCGGGGAGGCAGAGGAGATCGCCAACGTAGTTGCCTTCCTCGCCTCAGAAGAGGCCAGCTACGTCAGCGGTCAGGTTCTGGGCGTAGACGGAGGCATGATGTCCATGATGCTGTGAGGATGGGAGTTCATCCATGGAGAGGAGACTCGGCACGGTTACCATCGCACCCCAGGTCCTGCTGACTATCGCCAGACTGACTACCCTGTCCATCCCTGGAGTGGCATTAATGAGTCAGAGCCTGGCCGGGAACGTGGGTCGACTCTTGCGCAGGCAGAGGCTCAGCCAGGGCATGAGGGTGCGGGTGGAAGACGACGTGGTCTACTTGGACCTGTACATCGTCGTTGAGCCCGGTGTGAATCTGCTGGAGCTGGGTCGGGAGATCCAGCATGAGACGTCGCGCGCGATAAGCGACATGCTGGGCATGCATGTTGGCGAGGTCAATGTGCACATCCAAGATGTGGTCGCTCCGACTGCGGACAGCCAGCCCGAGGAGGTCTGTGAACAGTGAAGGCCCGGCGCCGCGCCAGGGCAGTGGCCCTTCAGACCCTCTTCGAGGTCGATATAGCCGCTCACGACCCCTCGCCGGTACTCCACCAGCGGATTGAGGACTGTTCCGTCGCGCAGGAGGGCGCCGATTTCGCCCTCCACTTGGTAGAAGGAGTTCTCAACCACCTTTCGCAAGTTGACCCAATCATCCGGGAGATCGCTCCAGAATGGCCCTTGGAGCAGATGTCCCCAATTGAAAGGAACATCCTTCGCATCGCCGTTTTCGAGATGACCTTCGATCCAGACATCCCCGTCAAGGTAGCCATCAACGAAGCCGTGGAACTGGCCAAACTGTTCGGCAGCGAGAGTTCCCGCCGCTTCGTCAACGGTGCTCTGGGTGCGCTGGCTACCAAGCAGACGCCGAAGCAAATCCAAGGACAGGGCTAATGAACATCGCAGGAATCGGTGCCGCAGAGCTATTGCTCGTCCTCATCGTGGCCCTCGTGGTACTCGGACCTCAGAAGCTCCCAGAAATCGCCAGAGATCTGGGAAAGAGCATTGCCAAGTGGAGACAAGCCATTGACGAGATTCAGACCGTCGCTGACGTGCCCATGAAGGAACTCAAGGAGGTCAAGGAGGCGCTCGACCCTGCCGCCATGGAAAAGAAGATGCAGGAGTCTGTCCAGAGGATCGTGGCACCCCCGAACCAGGATCGTGCTGGCAACGGTGATCAGATCGCCGAGCAATCGGAGAAGCCCGAGGAGCCAGAGGTGGACAGACGATGTCAGACATAGTCTGGCTGGCGGTACTCTGCTTCGTAGCGCTTATCGTACTAGGCCCCCGAAAGCTCCCAGAAGGCATAGAGGCATTGTGGCTGAGCCTGACGAATCTGAGACGATCGCAGCAAGACCTGGAACCTGTCGATCTGGAGGCCGTCAGGGAGGAGTGGCGTCGGCAGGGAAGCCCGATCCTTGGGATTGTCCAGTTCCTGTACGCAGTTTCAGAACACCTGGTCGAGTTGCGCTTCCGTACCATCAAGGCGGGGCTGGCTCTGATCGCGGCCACCATGGTTGCCTTTCTCTTCACCGGCAAAGTGATGGAACTCCTCGTCAAGCCTGCCGGAGAACTCAAGCCCATCTTCCTTCGTCCCACTGAGCTATTCTTCACCTACTTCAAAGTCGCGCTGATGGTAGGATTCCTTATCGCCCTTCCCTACATCCTATTCCAGATCCTGGCCTTTGTCGCTCCTGCGATGGAGAATCCGACGGAGAAGAAGCGCTTCAGGACTCTGGTCATATTCGGGACGGTTCCCGGCACGATCTTCTTTCTGGCGGGAGTCACCTTCTGCTACGTAGTCATGCTACCCTTCGCCCTCGGCTACCTGCAGAGCTTCGGTGCGGAAATAGCAGATCCACAATGGACCATCGGATCGTACATCACCTTCGTGCTTACATTCCTCCTGGGCATGGGCCTGGTGTTCGAGACCCCGCTCATCATGTTCTTAGGCGCCAAGATGGGGCTCATGACCGCTCGCAAATACATCTCCTACTGGAGGTACGCTGTCGTCCTTATCTTCCTGGTGGCTGCAATTATCACGCCTACGCCAGATCCTCTGAATATGGTACTGGTCGCTGCGCCTCTGCTTCTTCTGTATGGGTTAGGAATCGTACTGTCCAGGTTCGCCTAGGGCCGTAGGTTGCTTCCGTGGCCACGACAGGACCGAAGATGAGACATGTGGTTGGTAGAACAGGAGCAGAATGTCTAAGGTGAAAGTGATCATCATGGGAGCAGCCGGCCGCGATTTCCACAACTTCAACGTCTACTTCCGGGATAACTACGCGTATGATGTTGTGGCCTTCACTGCGACCCAGATCCCCAACATTGAAGACAGAATCTATCCCCCGGAATTGACTGGCGATAGCTATCCTAAAGGTATACCCATCTATCCAGAATCGGAACTAGACAGGCTTGTCACCGAGCTGGATGTCGACCAGGTGGTGTTCGCCTACAGCGACGTGTCCCACGCCTACGTGATGGATAAGGCTGCGCAGATCCTGGCAGCCGGCGCTGACTTCAGGCTGCTGGGACCCAAGGCTACCCTGCTAGAATCGTCACTCCCTGTGATCAGCGTCTGCGCCGTCCGTACCGGAGCAGGCAAGAGCCAGACCTCACGACGGGTAGCAGATATCCTCCGAGAGCAAGGCAAGAGGGTGGTGACCGTGCGCCATCCCATGCCGTACGGAACGCTGGCCGATCAAGTCTGCCAGCGGTTCTCGTCCTACGAGGATCTCGACCGGCACAACACTACCATCGAAGAACGTGAGGAATACGAGCCTCACATAGATAGAGGTGGTGTGGTGTACGCTGGAGTTGACTTCGGAGTGATCTTGCGTGAGGCTGAGAAGGAGGCCGATGTCATTCTGTGGGACGGCGGAAACAACGATCTCCCGTTCTACAAGCCCGATTTCCACATCGTGGTTGTGGATCCACACCGCCCAGGTCACGAACTGACCTACTACCCTGGAGAGGCCAACGCGCGGATGGCCGACGTGATAGTGATCAACAAGATAGACACGGCTGACTTTGAGAACATCAGCACTGTCCGCCGCAACATCCGGAGCATCAACCCAAACGCGGTAGTGGTGGAAGCAGCTTCTCCGATCATAGTGGAAGACCCGCAGGCAATCCGCGGCAAGAAGGTTTTGGTGGTCGAAGACGGCCCGACGTTGACACATGGTGGGATGAGCTACGGGGCCGGCACCGTAGCGGCCAATAGGCTGGGAGCTGCCGAATTGGTGGATCCGCGTCCATACGCGGTCGGCTCCATGAAGGAGACGTTCGAGAAATTCCCCACCATCGGGCCACTGCTACCAGCCATGGGCTACGGCCCGCGACAGGTGAAGGAATTGGAAGAGACCATCAACGCCACTCCATGCGAGTTGGTCATGGTCGCCACACCAATAGACCTGCGCAGAGTAGTCCGGATCAGCAAGCCCTGCCACAGGGTGAGGTACGAGCTACAGGAGATCGGACAACCTACGCTAGCGGACCTGCTTAGCGAGAGGTTCGCATAGGCATCCACCGAACGGCTGGCTACCCGCCAGCCGTTTTGCTTCTCCCCCTGTAATGTGCTTCCGTGTGGAGAGATAGCGAGGGCACATCGAACAGAGGAATTGACCGGCCCCATGCTTGTCCATCGAGCCACACATGCAGTTGAGGAGGATCGTCATATGAGAAGAACGGCAGCCATCGTTGGTGTTGGGTACTCCGGCTTCAGATCCATATCACCGGACCTCTCATACAAGGAGATGATGTATGAGGCAGCAGCCAAGGCGTATGAGGATGCCGGGGTGGATCCGCAGCGGGACATCGAAAGCTTCGTCAGCGTGGCCGAGGACTTCAACGAGGGGACGAGCATCTTCGACGAATACGTCCCCGACCAGATCGGTGGAGCACTGAAGCCAGTGCACACCATACCAGGCGACGGCATCCACGGACTCATTGCAGCCTACATGCAGCTGCTCACCGGGGCCATGGACATCGTCATGGTGGAAGCGCACAGCAAGGCCTCCAACGCCCTCACGTTGAGCGACGTCATGGCCTACGCGATGGAACCGATCTACAACCGACCTCTGGGGGCCAATCCGCACTTCATTGCCGGCATGGAGATGAACCGATACCTGCACAGCACCGGGACCACTGAGGAACAATGTGCTCAGGTGGTGGTCAAGAATAGGGGGAACGGCTTCCTCAACCCGTCAGCCGCCCACGGTGCGCGGGTCGACCTCGAGATGGTCCTCAGCTCCGAGACGGTCTTCTACCCTCTCAAGAAGCTGGAGATCAGCTCTCATGCAGATGGGGCCGTTGTTATGGTACTCGCCTCAGGAGAGGTGGCGGAGGAACTGACAAGCCTGCCAATCTGGATCAGAGGAGTAGGTTGGTGTAACGAAACACCATCGCTGGAGACGAGGGATTGGGAGGGCGCCACTTACGCGCGAAAGTCCGCAGAGATGGCGTACGGTATGGCTGGTATTCGTCACCCATGGCAGGAGATCGATTTCGCAGAGATCGACGATACGTACGCCTACAAGGAACTGCAGCACATGGAGGCGCTGAACCTCTGCCGCAAGGGGGAAGCAGGGCACCTCGTACAGGAAGGGGCGACGGAGCTTGATGGCGCATTCCCAGTCAATCCGTCGGGAGGAACTCTTGGAGTTGGGCACCTGCTGGACGCCTCGGGACTCGGCCGTGCTCTGGAAGTAGTCCTTCAACTGAGGGGAGAAGCCGGCGAGCGTCAGCTCGGGGAGGTGGAAACCGGACTGGCCTTTGGCTGGCGGGGGGTTCCCACCACCAGCGGAGCAGCCGTGGTACTCAGCGTCTAGGAAGAGACCGCGATCAGCGTCCCACAGAGGCACGCGCTTCCGTTCATGACTAGCGAGGAGGTTACGGATGGGTATGAGGAAAGTGGCTGTCGTAGGAGCTGGCATGACCAAGTTCATGCGCAGAGCACAGGAGACAGGAAGGGAGCTGGCGTATCAAGCGACGAAGATGGCCCTTGACTCCTGCGAGATGACTCTCGACGACATAGATTCTGTAGCACTCGGCACTGCCCCAGATGCTTTTGACGGAGTGCATATGAAAGGGGAATATCTCAGCGATGGGGCAGGAGCCTGGAACAAACCCTATATGAGATGCTACGTCGGAGGCGGCACCGGCGTGTTCGCCGCCATCCAGGGCTGGTATCAGGTGGCCTCCGGGCTCTTCGACACCTGCCTCGTTGTCTGTGAGGAGAAGATGTCCAGCTGCAAACCGCACCCTCAAGGTGCATTCCTCACCATATTCGACCACACTACAGAGCGCGCTCTCAAACCAAACCTAATATGGATCTTCGCCTTGGAGATGAACCGGTATATGACAGTGCACGGTCTAGAGAAGAAGGACATCGCCCGGGTGGCGGTGAAGAACAAGCGCAACGCTCTGGATCACCCGTGCGCCCAAGTGGCAGCCGACATCACGGTGGAGGACGTCCTGAACTCCGAGGTCCTTGCCTGGCCTGTCCAGCGTCTGGATGTCAGCCCCACCAGCGACGGGGCGGCCTCCATGGTTCTGGCTGCCGAGCACGTGGCCAAGCGCATCACCGACAAGCCGGTGTGGATCAAGGGCGTGGGTTGGTCCCTCGACACTGCCTACTGGACCAATCGTGACCTCTACTACCCCAAGTACGTGGAGAGTGCCGCGCGCATGGCCTACGACATGGCTGGAATCAAGGAGCCGCGGAAAGAGATCCACGTGGTGGAGCCGTACGACCCTTTCGATTACAAAGAACTTCACCACCTGGAAGGCCTGCTCCTCTGCGAGAAGGGCGAGGCCCCACGCCTCACGGCCGACGGCGTGACGGCGCGAGATGGAGACATGCCGGTCTGCCCATCGGGTGGGCTGCTGGGGGTGGGAAATCCCATCGCGGCTTCTGGCATCATGAAGCTGAACGAGATCTTCTGGCAGCTGCGCGGAGAGGCGGGCAAGCGACAGGTTCCCGGACAACCGCGCACGGGACTTGCCCAATCCTGGGGCGACCTGATGCAGGTAGGATGCGTCGTCGTACTCGGTATCTGAGAGGGCCAGCACTAGCCAACGGGCTCACCACAGGAGGTCCGTAACATGAGTGCCAAAATCGAGAGTTTCCCTGGTACGCCACTGAGCCAGGCAGACTTGGATGCAGGTAAGGTCCTCACGACCTACTGGAAACCCAAACTGGAATATGGATGGGATGCGGGCGTCGCCATCAGCCGCTACCTGGAGGAACTCAAGAACGGTCGGATCATCGGCATCAAGTGTAGCCGCTGTCGACGAGTGGTGGTACCGCCGCGCGTGGTTTGCGAATGGTGCTGGGAGCCGATGAATGATTGGGTGTATCTCCAGGATACGGGTACGGTCAACACGTACTCTATCTGCTACATCCGTTGGGATGCAAGCAGAGCCAAAGAGCCACAATTCCCTGCGGTGATTTGGATAGATGGCGCCTCGAACGCTGGCTTCCTCCACCTGCTGGACGAGGTCGATCCAGATGATGTGAAGATAGGCATGAAGGTGCAAGCTGTCTGGAAGCCAGCTGAGGAAAGGGCGGGATCCATAACCGATATCGAGTATTTCAAACCACTGTAGTGGATCGCCGGAGCGGTCCTGCAGGCCACTCAGACTAGTTGCACAGCAATCCAAGGAGGAATGGACATGTCCCTCATCGAACGTCTAGGAACCTTCGGTGACGCCAAGGTATGGTACGACAATATCCCGCTCGAGAGCGAATACACAGTTGGCATCGCTGGTGAGAGATTCCTCCGCGCCATCAAGGACCGCGGCGTGATTTTGGGAACCGTGTGTCCCGCTTGCGACCTCACCTATGTGCCGCCCTCAATGTACTGCGAGAGGTGTTTCACCCAGTTGGATGAGTGGGTGGAGCTGCCGGCCAAGGGAACGGTGTATACCTTCACCATCGTGACCCGCTCCCTGGATGGACAAGCTCTGGACGAACCGGAGATACTGGCCTTCGTCAAGCTCCCGGGGGCTCATGGCGGTCTAGTCCACCGCCTGACGACCGCCAAACCAGAGGACGTGGAGATCGGGATGGAAGTGGAGGTGGTCTTCAAACCGCAGAAGGAGAGAGAAGGCTCCATCCTGGATATCAAGGGCTTCAAGCCCACGTAGGAAGCAGGGAACCACCGAAAGCGGTTTCTCCTTCGATGGCAGAACCGCCCGGGGCTTTCTATTGTCCACGGTGTCGCATTAGTAGACGAGGATACCGGACTATGGATTTCCAGCTGACGGAAGAACAACAGATGATTCGGGAGATGGTGCGTGACTTCGCAGAGAAGGAGATCATGCCCATCGCCGCCGACGTAGATCGGGAGGGACAGTTCCCGGCCGACAACTTCAGGAGAATGGGAGAGCTGGGCATTCTGGGACTCCCCTGGCCGGAGAAGTACGGCGGGGCAGGAGCAGACACCGTCTCCTATGCCGTGGCGACTGAAGAGATATCACGGGCCTGTGGATCTCACGGGCTCTCCTACGCTGCTCACGTCTCTCTGGGCAGCTCTCCCATCTACCTTCTTGGCACCGAGGAACAGAAGAAGAAGTACCTGACACCCCTCGCCAGAGGAGAGGCAATCGGAGCGCTGGGGCTGACGGAGCCTGAGGCAGGCTCAGACGCCGGGGCCACAAAGACCACCGCCGTCCTCGACGGTGCGGAATGGGTCATCAACGGAACCAAGTCGTTGATCACTAATGGCCCTGTGGCCCAGGTATTCATCATCGTCGCCAAGACCGACCCCTCTGCCAGAGGATCCCATGGCATATCCACGTTCATCATGGAGGCGGATACGCCAGGATTCCTAGTCGGCAAGATCGAGGAGAAGATGGGCCTGAAGGGCTCTCCCACTTCCCAACTCTTCTTCGAGGATTGTCGAATCCCAAGAGAGAACCTGCTGGGAAGAGAGGGCGAGGGGTTCGGACAGATACTACAGGTACTTGACGGGGGTCGCATAAGCATCGGGGCCATGGCTTTGGGGCTGGGGCAAGCCGCCCTGGAAGCCGCCATCAAGTATGCCAAGGAGAGGTATCAGTTTTCGCGGCCCATAGCAGACTTCCAGGCAATACAGTGGATGATCGCAGACGCTGCTACCAGGATGGAGGCCGCACGGCTTCTGGTTTACAGGGCTGCGCACCTTGAGGACGAGCACAAGACATTCACCAAGGAGGCAGCCATGGGCAAGCTCTTTGCCTCAGAAGCCGCTGAGCTGGCTTGCTACAACGCAGTACAGATCCACGCCGGATACGGATACACGAAAGACTATCCTGTGGAGCGCTTCTACAGGGACAACCGGCTGACTCAAATTGGTGAGGGAACCTCAGAAATCCAGAGATTGGTGATCGCACGTCAGATACTGGACAACCGGTAGAAAGGGGCGCCACATCACTGCGATACCCCTCACCTTCGTCTCTGGAAGGTCATCCTTAAGGGAGAACCTTCGAATCCACAGGCCTCTCGAAACTGGTTCTCCAGGTATCGCTCGTAGGAGAAGTGCACTAGTTCGGGGTCATTGACGAAGAAGACAAAGCTGGGTGGAGCTACTCCAATCTGCGTCGCGTAATAGATCTTCAGACGCTTCCCTCTCTTGGAGGGCGGCGCATGCTTCGCCACAACATCGCCCATGAGCCTGTTCAGCTCACCGGTAGGAATGCGAATAGACCTCGCTTGCTGCACATCCAGAGCGACATCGATGGCCTTCTTCACGCGCTGTCCGCTGGTGGCCGATACGAAGACCAGCGGGCAGTATGAAACGAACTTCAAAGCTCGCCTGATCTCAAGGGTGTACTCCTGCACGGTATAGGTGTCCTTCTCCACGAGATCCCACTTGTTCACCACGATGACCAAACCCTTGGCCTCGTCCACCACGTAGCCCGCGATGTGAGCATCTTGCTCGGTGACCCCTTCCGTGGCATCCAGCAACAGCAAAGCTACATCGGCGCGTTGAATCGCCCTCAGTGCACGCATCACGCTGTACCGCTCGATCCCGGGTTCCACGCGTCCCCGTCGCCTGATCCCGGCCGTGTCTATCAGCGTAACTTGCTCCCCATTCCAATCGATCACGCTGTCCACGGCGTCCCGCGTGGTACCCGGGGTTTCACTGACAATCATGCGCTGACGGCCCAGGATGGTATTCAGCAATGACGACTTGCCCACGTTGGGGCGGCCCACTATGGCTATCCTGGTCCCCTCTGTTGGTACATCCCATGTCTCTGAAGGAGCAGCCTTCAGAAGTGCGTCGAGAAGATCCCCGGTGCCCGTACCATGGAGGGCCGAGATCGGGAAAGGATCCCCCAATCCGAGCTCATAGAACTCCATCGCCTCCTGGCGACGGCTCTCGTTGTCCGCTTTGTTCACAGCCAGCAGAACCGGCTTACTGGAGCGTCTCAGGAGATGAGCTATTTCCAGATCACTCGCCGTCACGCCCTCCTTGACATCCACCAAGAAGATGATGACTTCGGCCTCATCGATGGCGATTTGCACCTGGCCGCGCACTGACGCTACAAGATCATCAGCAGAGTCCGGCACCAACCCTCCCGTGTCTATGAAGACGAAGATGATTCCCCCCCACTCTGCGTCAGCATAGATGCGGTCGCGTGTGGTACCAGGAAGATCCTCCACGATAGCCAGGCGTTCCTCGATGAGGCGATTGAAGAGGGTGGACTTGCCTACGTTGGGACGACCGACCAGGGCCACGAGGGGCTTGGTCATGACTCCTTGACCACCACCTCGACCTGGTCGGGAAGAACGGCCTGCACCTCTAGCGACTCAGGCCTCTCCACCGTGAGTGGTACAAAATGCGTGCCCGGTCCGTAGTCGGACAGATCCAGTATGACCCGCACGTCTCCCGCTTGAAGAGCCTCGAGCTCCGACAGCGGTCCTGAGAGGATGACCTCCACGGTGTCTGGAGAGAAGCTGGCTTCGAGACCTCTGCCCAGTCCCTGGACCACGGGCGTGAGTTGGACCGTCTGTCCACTGAGAACGGGCGATATTTCGATGAGAGCCTGAACAGTTACGATATCCTCAAGGGAGGAGACGCCTTCTGGGAGTACTATGGCAACCTGCTGAGAGACACTATCGCGTTCCCCATCCACATTCACGGGGTACGTCTCTAGGAATCCAGGGATCTCATTGACCGCTTCGGGGTCTCCGAATATAGTCACCGTTGAAGGGTCGGCGCTGATGCTGCTGATCCAGTAGCCAGGAGCAGGATTGCCCTCGATGATAGTCTTGATGGAGAGCTCTCTGTAGCCCACCTGCTGTTCTATGGGCACAGTGACTCTCGTCGACCTCTGTTCGAGCTCTACCCCATCCAGCGCGTTGCCCACCTCATCCCTCGGCGTCAACGCCGCAGTGCGCTCGAAGGTCTCCTTCTCGCCGCTCAAGTGCACATCCGCCGTTAGAATTTCCACCTGATCCACGCGACTCTGAGGCCCGCTAACTCTCACAGAAGACGGCTCCACTTGTATGGTTCCAATCCCGTACCCCAAGGGCGGGTCGCCATAGATGCTGACGCTTACTCGAATTGTCTCCTCGCTCTTGGTGTCGAGGCGAATCGTGAGCGCGCTTGGGGAGACACCCAGAATCCTCACAGCACTGCTGGCCGGTTCGACCCTCACCGGGACATCATGGAGGCCGACATCCAAACCTGCAAGATCCACGTATGCACGGAAACTGCTGGCTCCAAGGTCCTGCCAGACCGACTCCGGGGTCCTGATTCTGACATTGACCTCCTGATCAAGGCCGCCCACAATGATCATGCCTTCTCCCCTGCTAACTACTTCTACAGGCACCGGCTCGGGCAGATAGCCCTCCGCAAAAGAGGTCTCCTGGATGGTGGCCGCCATCCACACCATCACCGCCAAAGCGAGGGCCATTGCCAGCGAACCGAGGTTGCTGATGGTAAAGAAGGATCGAATCGCCCTTTGGTAGTCTCCAGATGGGGTGGTTCGTGTCATGGCATTGGGACCATCAGCAACATGCCTACTTCTGTTGTGACCGGCGAGAGAGCGTGCTGCCCAGCGGTCGACGATACGATGATCTCAGCATCTCGCGCAGGCGAGATTCGTCCAGAGCACTCACCAGACGACCATACTTGGCCACCGAGATGTCTCCGGTTTCTTCAGATACGATAGTGGCCATAGCATCACTTTGCTCCGTGACGCCCACAGCCGCCCTGTGCCTCAGCCCGAGTCCGCGGCGCACGCGGCTGGTCTCAGCCAGCGGCAAAATGCAGGCAGCAGCCATAATCTTGCCTCCTCTGATGATGGCGGCGCCGTCATGGAGCGCCGTGTTGGGCTGGAAGATAGTCAGCAAGAGTTCGGTGGTGACCTCACCGTCTATGGGGATTCCTGTGTCGACGTACTCCTGGAGTCCGGTTTCGCGCTCCAGCACTATGAGAGCTCCGTGTTTTCGTTCCGACAATTGCTGCGCTGCACGAGCGATGTGTCGGCTCACATTCATGGTGACGGACTCGGCAGAAGAGAAGGTTATCAGGCCTCCGCCCCGGCCAATCCGTTCCAGAGCACGTCGTAGTTCCGGCTGAAAGATGACCGGCACCGCCACCAGAAGCGCTGGAAGCGTGTTTCGTATCAGCCAGTTGAAGGCTGTGAGCGAGAGGAAATTGCTGGCTAACACCACGGCGATGACCAGGAGAAGAACGCCCCTCATCAGGGCCACAGCCCTCGTTCCCCGGACCAGGTACAACAACCCCCAGAACATGGCGGCCACTAGCGCGATGTCCAGTAGGTCTCTCAATTGGAAGTGCGACAGTATCCACAAGATGTCAGACACAGCACCACTCTCAGATTTCGTAGGAGTCCGTCACGCGGTGTGCGTGCTGTCCTCGAGTTCCCGCAGCAGTTGAGTGTACCCTTGTTTCTCGTCAGGCTCCAAGGCTATGATCGTCCTTAGAGTCTCCTTCGCGTCCCTCCTGCGCCCAGCCTCCAATTGCAGCTCGCCCAGGGTGTCAAGCTCCGCGATGGCTTCCTTCTTCATCCCCAGCTCAGCGTAGAATCTACTGAGTCTTGACCGGAGAGATATGTCTTGTGGATTCGAGGCAACCAGCTCCTTCAGCATGCTTGCTATCCTGCTGAACTCCTTGCGCTTCCCATAGCGGGCGATCAACGCATCCACGTCTCTGAGCGCGCGATCTTCCTGCCCAAGTGCATAGTGCAGTTCGACCAGATGGAACCTGGCTTGCTCATCGTCGGGCGACACCTCCATGATCTGCTCGTAGATGGCCGCGGCCTCCTGCCAATGCACCCGCTGCATATGCAAGTCAGCCACACGATGCAGCATTCCCACCTTCCAGTCGGTGGGCGCCCCCGTTCGCTTCGCCAAATCCAGCGCTGCTTCGTATTTCTGCAGAGCAGTGTCCACTCGGGCCAGCCGGTAGTAGCTCTCTCCCAGCGCCACATACTCGTCCAGCGCCGATTCCAGTTCGTCATGGGCTACCAGCAAGTCTATGAGCTGTTCTCTGATGGTGATGCTCATGGGTGCGGCCACGAGCGCCCGCCGGTAAACCTCGATGGCTGTTCGGGGATCGTCTCTCATCAAGTAGGCATCTGCCACTGCTGTGTACTTGTCGACAGCTTCCGCAGATTTCCCCTGCTGGCCGAATATCTCGGCCAGTCTGAGGTGCAACGGCAAGTAGGTGGGAGCCAATCGTATCGCCCTATAGCACTCCTCCAGCGCTGTGAACGGCATACCCCGCTTGAGATGCTGCCGACTGGAGACCATGATGTCTACTACCTCTTCGCCACCAGGGACGTCCAGTACCTCGGGAAGGATAGGAGCGACGCCATCCCCCACCAGGCTGCCTAGCTTGTGTCGTGCCTTCCGGATCTTATCTCGCCACTCGCTTCCTCGGAGGAGCTCCATCACAGAGTGCACCACCAGCTCCGAACCTCGACCTTCACCTCGACCCCACCGGCTCACTGACAGGCTCTGGTACGCTCGATCAAGATCATCAGCTTGTTCCGGTCCCACACTTGCCAGGTCTATGATCTTCAGAGCCTCGATGAAGTGATCGAGCGCCTCCTCAGCTCGACCTTGGGCCCAGTAGCACTGTCCCAGGACCAGGCGACAAGCCAGACCATACTCCGGCACGTCGATCGCCCTCTGAAGGTATTTGACCGCCTCGTCGAAGTGAGACAGTTCTTTCTTCAGGAGGCCCACACTGAACACAACCTCCGTCCGTCCCACTCCCCTGTTCAGCGCTTCCTCATAATACCCCAGGGCATCCTCTATTATCCCCCGAGAGTGAAGATCGATCGCTTTGCCCACCACCGTCCCCAGATCCGACGGCGCGTCCAGGGCGGCCTCGTCAGATCCATTCCGGGCGACGACCTCCGACGGGTCCACAAGCCTTCCATCGCCGAGCAGAACCTCCGCCAGGGTGGAGAGAGAAAGCCTAACAGCCTCGTCCACGGGGCCAAGTTCCTCTTTTCCCATGACCAGCGCAGGTGTCTCGCCGATCGCATCGCCTTCAGAAGCCAGCCGTTCCAGGAGAGCCCGCGCTCCCCTGCTCCCACCGTCAAGCGAGAGTGCTTGCTGGCAGAACAATCCTGCGTCTTTCCGCTCACCTTCCTCATGGCAAAGTCTGGCCAGAGCGAGATACTCCTTGGCCGCTTCCTTAGGATTCGATTCGCAGGAATGGGCCTCGGCCAGCTTCTGGTGGGCTTCTTTGTTCGCCGGCTGCAACCGTGCTGCGTTCTCCCATGCCCCGATGGCCCCCTGCATGTCCTCTTGCTGGACGTACAACTCGGCCAGGCCCAACAAAGCCTCAGCAGCATCAGAGGGTCGACCCATCTCCTCCAGAATCTGGGCCATCTTCATCCGGGGCGAAGGGTCGTCGAGGCGCGACTCACAGAGCTTCCGGTACTCTCGCAGAGCCTCCCTGAGCCTCTCGGCCTTGTAGTAGGAGAAGGCCAAGCCACTTCGTGCGGTGGAGTCATCTGGGAGTTCAGCGAGGGCCAGCTCGTACTGCTCGATGGCCTTCATCCACCGCTCTTCCCACGCGTAGCTATGCGCTCTCTTCAGCGCCGTTTCGAATGCGGCTCGGTTACCAGCCATCTTGACTCGACGAATATTGCTACGGGTCTAGTAGACAACGGAAAGACAGCTCGAAGAGCTGGTCGCTGACCCTGAACAAGCTGGACGCCTCAGAGTGCAGCTCACGTCAGTCGGCCATCAGGCTCACCAGGACCGCCTTCTGAAGGTGCATCCTGTTCTCCGCCTGATCCAGGATCACAGACTGTGGCCCATCAATGACCTCATCCGTGATCTCCTCGCCTCGGTGGGCAGGGAGACAGTGCATGACCACGGCATCCGGTTTGGCCAACGCCACCAAATGCGCGTTGACCTGATATGGATTGAAGATAGGAAGACGCCTCTCTCGCTCGTCCTCCTGTCCCATACTAGCCCACGCATCCGTATAGATGACGTCAGCTCCGCTAACGGAGGACTGCGGATCGGCATCCATCACCACTCTGCCACCCGTCTCATGTGCCGTCTCTGTAGCTTTGCTCACTACCTGGTCATCTGGCTCGTAGCCAGGGGGCGTGGAGACCCTGATCTCCATCCCGACCTTGCTGGCTGCGAAAAGCAGCGAATGGACGACGTTATTGCCGTCCCCCACGTACGTCAACGTCAGACCCTCGAGCTCGCCCCTCTTCTCATGGAGGGTGAAGAGATCGCTGAGCGCCTGACACGGATGGACATAGTCGGAGAGACCGTTGATGACAGGAACGCTGGAATATGTGGCCAATGCCTGGACGTCGGCGTGACCGAAGACGCGAGCCATGATGCCGTCCACATACCTGCCCAACACCCGAGCTACATCGGCCACACTCTCGCGCTGACCCAACTGGATTTCCTGGGGTGAAAGATACAGGGCACGTCCTCCAAGATGCAACATGCCCACTTCAAACGAGACCCGAGTACGGAGTGAGGGCTTCTGGAAAACCATGCCCAAGGTCCTGCCAGCGAGGACCGGCTTGTTGCCACCGCTCCTCCACTCATCTTTGAGATCCGAGGCCAGCTTCAACAACTGCCGTATTTCGTACGATGTCAGATCCTCGACACTGATGAGGTGCTCCATTCCTCCTTGCCCCCCACAATACAGTATAGCACAACACAGTGCGCATCGAAAAGGCTTACGCCTCCGCCACGCAGTTTGTCAAGGTACCTACACCCTCTATCTCCACTTCAACCATATCACCAGGGTGTAGCTCACCGACATCGGATGGTGTGCCAGTTAGAATCACATCCCCCGGCTCGAGAGTCATCACCTGGGAGATGTGGCTGGTCAACACATCTACCGGGAATACCATCTCACTCGTCCAAGCTTCCTGGCGAAGCACGCCATTCACTCGAGTACGAATCAGTAGACTGCTTGGGTCCGCGTCCGTAGAGATCACGGGCCCCAGGGGGCAGAAAGTGTCGAAGCCCTTGGCCCGGGTCCACTGGTTGTCTCGACGCTGAAGGTCGCGAGCCGTTACATCATTGGCACATGTGTAGCCCAGCACGTACTCAGGGGCCTCTTCCCGGGAAATGCACCTTGCACGCCGCCCGATAACCAACGCCAGTTCCCCTTCATAGTCAACTCGTCGACTGAGGTGAGTAGGATAGACTATGGTCTCCCTGTGACCCACGATCGAACTCGGGGGCTTCAGAAAGAGGAGCGGCTCCTCTGGCAGCTGGCTGCCCATCTCCTCAGCATGAGAGGCGTAGTTGACCCCAACCGCCACGACCTTGGTCGCCGCACATGGTGCCAAGAACCTGATTCCAGCAAGGGAGGAGACGTCTGCGGCCCTCGTCCATTCGCCAAAGGGGTCGCCATCGAGCCAGCACAGACCAGCGGGCTCCGACAACACCCACCTTGCCTCCCCCCCACAATAGACCTTCATGAACTCCATGCTTTGACCGTCCTCTGGCGCACCAACGATTCCCAAGTCTTCTCCCATACCGGCAGGTACAGCTCAGTTCTGTCCTGGTGAGTGGTGGAACCGCGCACTTGTTCAGAAGCCCCAACAGCGCCATCCATCAGAGCAACCCTCCGACATGGTCTCCGGTGGCGTCAGCGATGCCGGCACAGGCAGGCCAGGCGGCCAATGGACCGATGTTCCCTTGGGGTGCCGAGTGGCTGAGCGGACTCAAGCGCACATGGGCCTTCATAGGATCCGCGTGCCCCGGGCCGAAGCAAGGGCGAGAGATCCTCTGTTCCTCCGTTTCTGTGGCCAACCTCGCAAACGCTCATCCACGAGACCCACTACCGCCGATGCGGGGGCAGCAACGCTGCAAGCGCTCCGCGGGTCAGCTCTGACAGTCCCCGCCGCTTCCCCGTGCGCGGGCGTCGGTCCATAAACATCCCGGACAAGAACGGGCAGCCCGGGGGAGAGCATGCAAACGGACCACGTTTGCATGCGAACAGGCATACATGAGGTCCTCATCTCGAGCGGTCACCAGGGGTCAGTGACCTGGCCCAGCTCCATTATATCACCTTGACGCTGACAGGCCAATTCGGAGAGCTCATTGCCGCATCATCGAACCTGCCGTGGACACTTGGCGGCAGTTCCCATATAATGGCTGTGTCGTTTCAAGCAGTTCAGTTGCCGGCGGTCGGGGGATCTCACGCAACCACGTAGGTCTCTTCACCAGGGAGACCGCTCATGTCTTGCCTCGCAGAGATCACGTCTCTGATCACCTTGCGCCCAATGAGCGGCTGGCGGACCACACGGTCGACGAGTTTCGAGGATTCCGGAATTGTCTACGTCCTACACAGTAAGACTGCCCGTCTTTGAGGGCGCTCTGGACCTGCTGCTTCATCTCATCGAGGAGAGGGAACTTGACATCACCGAGGTCTCGCTCGCTGAGGTGACCGACCAGTACCTGGAATACATCAGCCAACTCGACCTGCTGGAACCGGAGAAACTCGCTGATTTTCTGGTCATCGCCGCCAAACTCTTGTTGATCAAGTCCCGCATGCTCCTGCCCCAGCCCCCCTCTGAACCCGACGAGGAAGAGGAAGACGTGGGCGACGAATTGGTGCGGCGCCTGATCGAGTATCGCAGATTCAAGGGCGCCGCACAGCAACTCCGATTCAGAGAAGAGCAGGGCCTGAGAGCTCACGCTCGACTGGTACCACCGCCTCACCCAGAGAGGACTGTGAGCCTGGAAAGCGTCAGCCTTGATGCTCTGTTGGAAGCCGTTCGACAAGCGATGGTCAGCCAAACCACATCTTCGGCGGACGAGGTGGTAGCTCCAGTTCGGATATCGCTCCCCGAGAAGATCGCCCATATGGAGAGCCTACTGACCCAACACCGGCGCTTCAGCTTCAATCGCGTACTCGAACAGGCCACCTCACGCATGGAGATCATCGTCACCTTCCTGGCCCTGCTGCAACTGATGAAGAGACGCAAAGTACTTGTAGAGCAGAGAAAGATCTTCGGTGACATCGTAGTCAGCTCACCTGACTAGTGGGCGACGCGTCGCGGTCAGGCGTGGAACATCAGCGCCAGTGTCGTCGAGCGCATCGGAAAGACGTTTCGGGAGAAGCCAGCGTTCATCTTCCGCTAGGAATCGCTCCCTGATCGACAGCTCCTGGTCCCGGCGCGGATCCAATCAGAACCTCGGGAACTCTGCGAGAATGAGATCCATGGTCTCGGGATCCGAAGTCAGCACAAGCAGCGATTCCTCGCCCTTCTGGCTCACGTACGTCACTTGATCCTCGGCCTGCCATCGTTGTTGGTGTTGGTCTTCGATCATGCTTGGGTCAGCTCCGGCGCGCTCCATATAGGTGATGTAGAACGAAAGGAACTCAGCCGCATTCGGCTCGCCTTCCCAGTCAATCCGAAGGACGAACGCGTGCCGGCCCTGCTCCTCGTTGAACATCAAGACCGCCGTGTCCCCCTCCCAGCCCTCCCCTGCCATGAGCGCTTCCTCGCTCCCCAACTCGCTTTCCAGGTAGATTCGGATGAAAAGCTCGCCCAGGACGTCTCTGCTCAACTCCTCCCATCCGCTGCCCAGCACGCCAAGGAGATCACCTATCTCGGGCGGATGACCCGCCTCCCCCGCCAAGTACTTGTCCGGGTGCATAACCTGCTCAGTGGTCTGAGGTGGGTTGTGAAACGCCTCGTTCAGCTCTGCCCAGCCGCCCCGTTCCACTAGTGCAGCCGCGAACACCATCCCCTGCTCGTATGGAAACCACGCTGTCTCTCGGACCACCGTAGGCGCGTCCCTGTACTCGCCCTGCTCAACTTGCTGGATGGCCTCGAGCAGATCGGAACGATCAAGAGACATCTCGAACAGGTGCTTGAACGCGTACTCCACCATGACTAGGCTGGCGTCGCCCCCGATGAGTGCCTGCAGAGCCAGACGGGAGTCTGTGGTGAGGGATTGCTCGCCGAGTGAGTCCAGATCGAAGTGCTGGTCCTGCAGGGCATGAGTGAATTCGTGAGCGAAGGTCACTTCCAGCCACATGTCGCTGGTGTAGCGATCCAGGACCAGATACATCTCCTTCCGCTCACTGTCATACAACCCAGCGATGTACTCCCGCAGCGTCTCGATCTGGCTCCCCACCAAGTCGTAGTCTTCATCTATCAAACCGAGCGCTTGGTACAGCTTCTCGGCGGTCTCCAGTTCGGCAAGACGCTCCTCGTGCCGATACCACTCGCTAAGGTACTCCTCCAACCGGTAGCGCGTGAACGTGACCATCTGAACATCACGCAGGCTCTCCAATCCCCTGATCTCTCGTACCCTGCCCTCCACCTCATCGTAGGCACCCTCACTGACGATCGGAAAACCTGGTATGCGCGCATCAGGTATGACCAGTGTGTGAGTGGGCGCTGGGATGTGAGTAGGCGTGGGCGTGAAGGTTGGGGGGAAAGTGATCCTGGGAATGGGAGTGGACGGCTCAGCGGGAATCGCAGGGACCGTCGTGGTGGGCGTCGCCTGCTGTTGGCCCGCGGTGAGCATCGTCCCACCAAGCAAAGCCGCCACTCCGCATACCGAGAAAGCCGTCACGGCCAGAAACACCAGGGCGATGTAGGCGACACAGTTCCGACCGCTCTTCGGGGCTTCTTCGTCAGTCGCAGCCAGGGTTTCCCGTTCCGGGACGGCCGGCGTCTCGCTGCCCAGTCGTTCCGGCCCTGGGGCAATCGTTTCTTCTTCGTCAATGTCTGCCGGCTTCTCCAGCAGAGATTCCAGCCCGATCCGCGCTAGCTCGCTCGAGGGATTAATAGCCAGGACATTCTCCAGACATACGGTCTTCTCTTCGTCCGAGACCACACCGCTCATCCAAAGCCAGGCCCTCTCGTTCTCAGGATCCATGTCCAGCAACCGAGACAGTAGATCACGGGCCGCTTCCGGCCTGCCACCCCTCGCCGCTGCGATCCCCTGCCTCAGCAGGGCCTGGACTTCCGACTCTGCCCCCATTTCAACCCATTGCTCCCCCCGCAGCCGCCAACACTTGTGTATGAACGCCAAGTACGTTGTCAAAGATGCCACATTCTAGCCCCGGTCGTCGCTCGTGTCAATCTACAGTCAGCACTTAGGGTGGCAGATCGACGTCGGAACGGCCGCTAGACGCGTGCTGGCTCTAGCGCGGGCGAACCAGAACGATCAGCACTCTGCTGCGCTCTCCGAGACCGGTCCGTCGCAGGGTCGACCGTTTTCCGCCTGCAGACCCATGGCGCGAACCTTAAATCTTGGGTTTCCAGCCCTTCTGACCCCTTCGTCCTATTGCCAAATGGTGATAGATGCTGTATAATGTGGGAAATGGTGGGGAAAAGTGGGTCATTCCCCCAGGGAATGACCACCAGACGTACCCAAAGTGGGGCGCGTAGCACAAATGTTCCTTGGTTCCTACCTCCACAACATAGACAGCAAAGGTAGACTGACTTTGCCCTCCAAGTTCAGGGCAGAGCTGGCCACGGGTGTGTTCGTGACCCTCGGTCTTGATGGCGAGTTATGGGTCTTCCCCATGGAAACGTGGGAGAGACTCGCTCTCAAGATGAATGAATTGCCCCTCAACGACAAGGACTCCCGCAGATTCGCCCGCCGCTTCTACGGCATAGCCACGCACTGCGAACCGGACAAGCAAGGTCGCATCCTGCTGCCGACCGAGCTGAGAGAGAAAGCCGGCCTGGACGGTGAGACTGTGATCGTCGGCAGTGGAGGTCGCCTTGAGATCTGGAGCCGTGAGAGGTGGGAGCGACAAAGCGACGAGATTGAGAAGAACGGCGACGCCATCGCCGAGCGCCTTTTCCAACTAGGCGTGCGGCTATGAATTGCGCCCCGCTCCACACACCAGTCCTGCTGAACGAGGTCCTGGAAGGACTGGGGGTCAGGGCGGGAGGTAGATACGTAGATTGCACGGTGGGGACGGGAGGCCACGCAAGAGCCATCCTGAAGAGATCGAAGCCCCACGGTAGGCTACTGGGGATAGACCTCGATCCCGTGGCGATCGAAGTGGCCGAATGCCAGCTCAGTTCGTATAAGGACCGCGTCAAGCTGAAGTATGACAGCTTTGCTGAGCTGAAGGAAATCGCATCGGCGCAGGGCTTCGTGCCCGCCGACGGAGTGCTGCTGGACCTAGGATTATCATCCCTCCAGCTGGAGAGCGGCGAGAGGGGCTTTTCTTTCCAGAAGGACGGTCCTCTTGACATGCGCATGGATCCACACGGAGATATCACCGCGGACCATCTGGTGAATGACCTGACGGAGCTCGAGTTGGCGGGAATAATAGCCGAGTACGCAGAAGAGGTTAGGGCCAAGACCATAGCCCGGGCCATTGTGCGCAACCGACCCCTCACCACGACGCTCGAACTGGCAGATGTTGTGGCCCGTGCTGTGGGCCGGAGGCGGAGGCTACACCCGGCGACCAGGACGTTCCAGGCCCTGCGCATGGCAGTGAACGGCGAACTGGAAGCGTTGTCTTCCGCATTGCCCCAAACCACGGAGGTTCTGGGCAAAGGCGGCAGACTGGCGATCATCAGCTTCCATTCTCTGGAAGACCGTATTGTGAAGCAGTTCATGGTCAAGGAGTCTCGCGATTGCATCTGCCCGCCCGAACTGCCGGTGTGCAAGTGTGGCCACGAACGGAAGCTCAAGATCCTGACCAAGAAGCCCGTGCGCCCATCGTCGGAGGAAGTCAGGCACAACCCGCGTTCTCGCAGCGCAAAGCTCAGAATCGCCATGATGGTGTAAGCCTGTGGGAGACCGCCGTGAAGACTGATCCCATATTCATCCCCAGGAGCCGTATCGGCAACTGGGCCGTGAGGTACTCCACCTGGGGACTGAGTGGAAAGGCTTTGGGCGTCTTCCTTCTGCTACTGGTACTGGGTTCCCTTGTCGGCTCTTTCTACTTGAACCAGGCCAGCAAGACAACGGCTGCGGGGCTGGAGATTGCAGGGCTAACCAGAGAACGGGAGTACTGGAGACAGGAAAACGCCAATCTTCGCAAGCAGATAGCCAATATGGAATCCGTGACGAGGATCAGAAGGCGTGCGGCAGAGTTGGGATTCGTGGAACCCGAAGCGGTGGAGTACCTACTGGTGCAGTGCTCTCCCCTGGAGAAGTCAAGCAGTGAGAGCCTGGCACCGTCCCCTTGGGCTGAGCGCGAGTCGGTCGCGCCACAGCCAGCAGAATCCGCAGATTGGTGGGGAGACCTGGTGGCCCACTTTCACTCGTGGATGAGCCTACAGCGCTGAGCGGCTCAGCGCGACACATCCATGAGGCTGGCTAATGTCCGGCCGCAAGGCTGCGGCGGCACGATTACAGCGGTGACAGATCGATGAACGACCTTGATTGGCAAGAGCGCACATCGTCAAAGAGACGACTCGTTGTGCTCTGGGTAGCTACGGTCGTCGGTGTCCTTATCCTGACGGGCAGGCTATTCTACTGGCAGGTGCTGCGCCATGGCGACCTGCAGGAGATCGGCAGGACATGGCAGCTGGGTGATGTGCCCATCCCTGCGCTGCGTGGTACCATCATGGATCATCACGGCTTCGTCCTGGCTATGGATGAGTATGAGTTCGAGGTCTACGCCACTCCTCGGGATATCAGGGACCCCGAAGGGCTAGCCGCAGTACTTGCCCCCGTGCTGGGCATCGAGCAGAGCACCCTGACGAGCTTGCTCTCGCGTACAGATCAGCCGTCTGTGTCGCTCGCCTGGAACGCACCCCTGGAGGTGGCCAGACAGGTGGAAGGCATTAGAGATCGAGATAACACCGCGGCGCTGGGGATAAGCGCAGCGAGAAAGCGAGTGTATCCGGAGAAGCAACTCGCCAGCCACGTCATGGGTTTCGTAACCTACGACCATGAGGTGGACTACGATGCATTCTACGGGATCGAGGAGTCTTACAACAGCGAACTTCGCGGCCAGCCTGGCTCGTGGGGTGGCTCCGAAGATACCCTCGACCTGAGCATCAGCATCGGGTCCAGCAGAATCACCTTGCCGAGGGATGGCCAAGATATCGTGCTTACCCTGGATCGAACGATCCAGCACTTGACCGAAGATGAATTGAAGAAAACCATAGACGAGTATGGTGCCGAGAGGGGGACGATCATCGTCATGGATCCTCGATCCGGTGCCATACTCGCCATGGCGAGTTACCCTGGCTATGATCCCAACCCCACCTTGGAGCATCGAATCAGTGAGGATCAGTTCTTCAACCCGGCTGTGAGCGAGGCCTTTGAGCCAGGATCAGTATTCAAGGTGGTCACCATGGCTGCCGCGCTGGACGCTGGCGTCGTGGGCAGATACACTACGTACTACGATCAAGGACAGATCTTCGTAGGCGGACACCTGATCTACAACTGGGACAGGAAGGCCTACGGGACCACCAGCATGACGGATCTGCTGAAGTACTCCCTCAATGTCGGTGCGGCGACTCTGAGCACGAACCTGGGTTCAGAGAGGTTCTACGACTACGTGAAGCGCTTTGGCTTCGGCCAGCCGACGGGCATAGACCTGCCCTACGAGTCAAAGGGACTGATGAGAGTCCCAGGGGACGGCAGCTGGCGTGAGGGCGACCTGGGCACCAACGCCTTCGGTCAGGGAATCGCCGTCACACCGCTACAGATGATCGCTGCCGTTGCCGCCGTGGCCAACGACGGAGTGCTGCCCAAGCCCTATGTGGTGCAACGCATCGAACAGGATGGTCAGACCATCGAGGAATACGATCCACCGCCTGGCCAGCAAGTGATCTCGCCCTGGGTGGCGGAGGAACTGACTGAGATGCTGGTGGAGGCACTGAGCGGGAAGGAGAACCTGGAGATAGCTGGCTACGCCATAGCGGGCAAGACGGGAACAGCACAGATTCCCGTAGCCGGTGGCTATCACCCTGTGGACACCGTAGCTTGTTTCGTCGGCTACGCCCCTGCTAGGGATCCTCAGTTCGTCATCCTGGTCAAGATTGACAAACCGACGAAGTCTCCCTGGGGTTCAGTCGTCGCTGTGCCCGCCTTCAGGAGGCTCGCCAATCAACTGTTCGTCTACCTGGGCATACCGCCCGATGATTTCAGAGTCGCTAGCACGTAGGGCACCGGCATGAGGAGGCCCCATGCTTACCCTAGCGGAGATTTGGCAAGGGATAACTGGAGAAGCCACAGATGATGAGCAGGCGGGGCAGCTGGCCTTTCGTGACGTCGTGATCGACTCCCGACTGGCCAGCGAGGCCAGCCTCTTTGTGGCCCTCCAAGGAGAGAAGGATGACGGCCACACTTATGTCAAGGGCGCCCTGGAGCGAGGCGCCTATGCTGCCATCATCGACACGGTGGTGGACGGGGTACCACGGACTATAGACACCACCCGCGGTGCGCTTTCGGGCCTACCGAGTCCGGTCGAGGTCCCCTTCTGTCTCCTGGTTGAGGACAGTCTGGAGGCGCTCCAAGGGATTGCGGCGCATCATCGTAGGCAGTACGCCGTCCGAGTCGTGGGGATTACCGGCAGCGTCGGCAAGACCACCACCAAAGAGGCCATTCATTCGGTACTCAGCACGGCCTACTCCACCCTCAAGAGCGAGGAGAATTACAACAACGAGATAGGTTTACCATTGACGCTACTCCAGCTTGATGACAGGCACGAGAGAGTGGTCCTGGAACTCGGGATGTACGCCCTGGGGGAAATCGCGCAGCTAGCTGCGGTAGCCCTGCCACATGTGGGAGTTGTCACCAACGTAACCTACTCTCATGTGGAGCGACTGGGCTCCCTGGAGCGCATCGCTCAGGCCAAGGCCGAGTTGATCGAGGCGCTTCCGCCAGACGGCGCTGCCATACTCAATGGCGACGACCACAGAGTGAGAGCCATGGCCGAACTCACCGACGCACACGCCTTCTTCTACGGTCTGAGCTCGGACAACGATCTCTGGGCCAGCCACATCGAAAGTCGAGGTCTGGACGGCGTTCACTTTCGCATGCACTATGGTCGCGAGACCCTGTACGTCAAGATTCCGTTGCTAGGGCGTCACAGTGTGGACACTGCACTCGCGGCCGCGGCCGTGGGACTACTGGAGGGCCTACCTTGGGGCCAGATAGTGGCTGGCCTGCGCGATATCGAAGCGCAGCTACGGCTACTTGCTACGCCAGGGGCTAGAGGCTCTATCATCATAGATGACAGCTACAATGCGAGCCCCACCTCAAGCCTTGCGGCTTTGAATCTTCTCGCTGAGCTGGAGGGCCGGAAGATAGCGGTGCTGGGGGACATGCTGGAACTGGGGTCCTATCAGGAGGAAGGCCACCGCAAAGTGGGCCGCCGTGCATCCGAAATCGTGGACAAGCTCGTGACCGTGGGAGAGCTGAGCGCCACGATCGGACGCGAGGCAATTGCAGTGGGCATGAATGAAAGCGACGTTCTCTTCGCCCACGACAATGAGGAGGCAGTCAGCTTCCTCCTGGACTCGGCCACCTCCGGTGATCTGATCCTGATCAAGGGATCACGAGGGATGCATATGGAGGACATCGTGGCGGAACTCGGAGAGAAGTAATGGCCTCTGCTCTGGCTTTGGGGGTAGGAACCTTCTTGGTCGCCTTGCCCTTCGGTTCTTTCCTGATCAGGTACTTGAAGGCCCGTGGCATAGGTGAGCAGATTCGAATAGATGGGCCAGTTTCTCACCAACTGAAAACAGGAACACCTACCATGGGTGGGATTGCCATTGTTGTGCCGGCCACCATCGTGACCGCCTTGTTCAATCTGATCGGGCACGAATCAGTGCTCCTTCCGCTCGGCACTCTGTTGGCGTATGCTCTCGTCGGCGCCCTGGACGATGTGTCCGGCCTGAGGAGAAGCAGGAGAGCCGCCAGGGGGGAGCAGACCAGTCACAAAGGCGGGCTCCTCGCTCGCTACAAGATGTTCTGGCTGATCGTCATCGCGGTCGGCGCAGCTTTCGTCCTCCATTTCGTGTTCCGCCTGGAGAGCTTCGCACTGCCCTCCATCCCCACCAAGTTCTCCTTGGGGCTGTGGTATCTACCGTGTGCCGTGTTCGTGATCGTCGGCACAGCGAATGCTGTCAATATCACAGATGGGTTGGATGGCCTGGCGGGCAGCACCTCGGGCATCGCCTTCGCCGCATTCGGGGTAATCGCTCTGTTGCAGGGACAGCTCTACCTGGTAGCCTTCTGCTTCACTATGACCGGAGCGATCATGGCCTTCCTATGGTACAACGCTTATCCCGCCCAGCTGTTCATGGGGGACACAGGATCGCTGGCCATAGGAGGAACACTGGGGGTCGTGGCCATGATGACCGGCCAATGGTTGCTGCTACCCATAGTGGGGGTCGTGTTTGTAGCAGAGGTCTTGTCCGACCTGCTGCAGGTCTGGTACTTCAAGGTGACCAAAGGGAAGCGCATCTTCAAGATGGCGCCACTGCACCACCACTTCGAGCTGATGGGATGGTCTGAAAACCACGTCGTGCAGCGATTCTGGCTCGTCAGCGTCTTGGCAGCCATGCTGGGCATCGCTCTTGCTCTGCTGTAACTCTTGCACTCGTGCCATGGTCTATCAAGGACAGAAGGTGACTATCGTCGGTCTGGGAAGGGAAGGCATGGCCCTGGCCAAGTTTCTGGTTCGACATGGAGCGAAGGTGACCGCAACCGACTCCAAGAAACAGCATCAACTGAAGGGAGCAATGGACGAGCTCGCCGATCTGCCCATCCGCTACCAATTGGGAGGACACCCGGAGGACGTGCTTCAGGCAGACGTCATTTTTGTGAGCCCCGGTGTACCGCGGCAGATACCGATCCTCGTCGAGGCCCGGCAACGAGGCATAGCCCTGAGCAGCGAGACGGCGCTCTTCCTCAGACTCTGTAGCGCGCCGATCATCGGCATTACCGGTAGCAGTGGCAAGACGACCACCACAAGCCTGGTCGGTGAAATCATGAAAGCGGAAGGCTATCGAACCTTTGTAGGAGGCAACATCGGCTCTCCTCTCATCAACTCCGTGGAGCAGATGGAGCCCGCAGACAGGGTGGTGATGGAGTTGTCGAGTTTTCAACTGGAGGTTCTGGAACAGAGTCCACAGGTTGCGGCTGTGCTCAACCTTTCACCGAACCACCTGGATCGACATCAATCGATGGACGACTACGTGGCCGCTAAGAAGAACATCGTCAGATTCCAGACGCAGAACGACTACGCCGTTCTCAACGCAGACCAGTCGCTGACCCGCGAACTTGCGGAGGAATGCCCGGGAGAGATCGTGCTCTTCAGCCGCGAGCAAGAAGTCGCCCAGGGCGCATTCCTCGATAGTGGGCACGTCGTGGTCCGCTGGGCAGAGCAGAAGCGCACCGTCTGCGGACTCTCAGAGATCAAACTGCTCGGTTTGCATAACCTGGAGAACGTCCTCGCAGCGTGTGCGATTTCTGCGGCGGCCGGAGCACAAACCGAAGCCATGCGCAGGGTGGTCACCACCTTCAGCGGAGTGGAGCATCGCCTTGAACTGGTAGCCGAGATCGATGGTGTCCGGTTCTACGACGATTCCATAGCCACATCTCCGCAGCGGACCATGGCGGCGCTGGATTCCTTCTCGGACCCACTCATTCTGCTGGCAGGTGGACGCGAGAAACACCTCCCCCTGGAGGCATTGGCGCGGCTGATCCTGGCCAAGGTGAAGGCCATCGTTCTCTTTGGCGAAGCCGCTCCCCTTCTGGAGCAAGCCATAGTTCAAGCACAAAGCGAACGGTCCGCCAGAGACCTGGCTATCTACCGATCATCCGACTTGAGCGAGGCAGTAAGTACAGCGGCCGAAATGGCAGAGGGCGGCGACGTGGTACTCCTATCTCCAGGGTGCACCAGTTTTGACATGTATAGGGACTTCGCCGAGCGAGGTGACCATTTCAAGGCCCTTGTGCGTGAACTCAAGAACTCGCAGAAGCGCGTTGCTACCACCGAGAGGTAACGATGCCCGAGAGAACCAGCCGCGCGAGCCAAAGACCCGACTACATACTGATACTCATCGTCGTAGCCCTCGTCCTGGTAGGGCTCATCATGGTCTATAGCTCAACCTTCACGCTCGGGTACACGCTCGCGGATCAACCTACCTACTATCTGATCAGGCAAGCTGTCTGGGCCGCCATGGGCCTCGACATCATGGCCCTCATGATGAGGGTGGAGTACCACAAATGGCAGAAGTACTCCATCCTCTTCATGGTATTCACGGTGCTCCTCCTGGTGTTCGTACTGGTGGCAGGTCCTTCAGTACATGGCGCCAGGCGCAGGATTCTGGGGGACTCCATTCAGCCGAGCGAGATCTGCAAGCTTGCGATGGTGGTGTACGTGGCCCACTGGCTATCCTCGAAGGGGGAGAAGCTCCGTCAAGTCACCTACGGACTGGTGCCGTTCGCCATTCTCATCGGCATTATCGCAGGATTGATCATCTTGGAGCCCGACTTCGGGACAACCATCCTCATCGTCGCCACAGCGGGCAGTATGTTCTTCATCGCAGGAGCCGACTTGATCCAGCTCGTGGTGAGCACGACGGTTAGTGGCAGCACCCTGCTGTTGATCATCGCCAACTACGAGTACGCCTGGGAAAGGATCGTCGCTTTCTCCCAGGATCCATTCGCCATGCTCCAGAGGCCGTTCGACGCTGTCCTCGCCCTGGATACCTATCAGGTGATGCACACACTGGTGACCCTGGGATCAGGGGGAATCACAGGGGTAGGCCTGGGCTCCGGGCAGCAGAAGAATATGCTCCCTGCGGCTGAAAGCGACGCCATTTTCGCCGTCTTGGGGGAGGAGTTGGGGCTGCTGGGCTGCCTACTCGTGCTCGGCCTCTTTGCAGCATTTGCGTACCGTGGCTTCAAGATCGCCCTGCGAGCAGGCGACTCTTTTGGCTTCATACTGGCGTCTGGCATAACGATCTGGCTCACGTTCCAGGCCATGATAAACGTCGCGGTGGTCACCGACACCTTGCCCTTCACCGGTCTGCCACTGCCTTTCATCAGCCTCGGAGGCTCGTCATTGGTGATCTCCTTGATGGGCGTGGGCATGCTCTTGAGCATCTCCCGAGGAACCACAGCGAGCACAGAGGAGCGAGATGCGCCTATTGGTTTCGGGCGGCGGAACGGGCGGACACGTGTACCCTATCCTGGCCGTCCTACACTATCTCGATGAGCAAGACGAATCATCACAGGAGATCTGTTACGTGGGCAACGCGTCTGGCATAGAGGCGAAGCTGGCCACCCAAGCAGGCCTGCCCTTTCGAGAGATCACCACGGCAAGCTTCCACGGCGCTGCACCCTGGGCCATTCCGTCGCGCCTGGCACGGTTAAGCCGCGGGACAGCTCAGTGCGTCGGGATCGTGGACGAGTTCCTTCCTCAAGCGGTCCTCGCCACTGGAGGCTACGTTTGCGCTCCACCCGTCCTGGCAGCCTGGATACGAAAGGTGCCCAGCGTGATATACCTGCCCGACGTGGTGCCGGGGCTCGCCGTACGGACGCTAGGGCGTTGTGCAACAGTCGTGGCGGTGTCCTTCCCGAGATCAACAGGCTTCTTCGCGCCGGGGAAGGCGGTTGTGACCGGTTATCCGGTCAGGAAAGAGCTGTTCCAGATAGATAAGACCGCCTCCCGGGCCAAACTGGGCCTGAAACCATCGGAGAAGACACTACTCGTACTGGGAGGTAGTCAAGGCGCCCACAGCATCAATCTTGCTGTTGGTGCGATACTGGAAGACCTGCTCGACGTCTGCCAGATTGTGCACATCAGCGGACAGGCGGACGCGTCCTGGCTCCGCTCGCGGAGGGACGAGCTACCCAGTGCCCAGGCTGAGCGGTATGCAGTACATCCCTATCTATACGAGGAGATCATCGACGCGTTGGCTGCGGCCGACCTCGCCCTGGCACGTGCTGGCGCAGCCACCACTGGCGAGTTCCCAGCAGCGGGTCTACCTAGTATCCTGGTACCCTACCCCCACGCGGGTCGACACCAGGAGCTGAACGCAGACCATATGGTAGACAACAATGCAGCGCTGAAGCTGGCAGACGCCGATCTCGGGAAGGGCGTCCTACGGGACACCATACTCGGGCTACTGACCGACGACGTGCGACTGGAAGGTCTTGCCGAAGGCGCCCGCCGCCTGGCGCAGCCCAGCGCAGCCCAGCGGATCGCCGACTTGCTGAGGGAGATCGCGCGTCCGAACCAGCCCACACAAAGAGGGAGTTCATGAGATTGCCCTTCGAGCCCGCCGTGCTACAGTACCTGATAGTGATCATCACCGCCCTCGCGGCATCCACCGCTGTCGGCCTGAAACGTGGCTGGAGAGGTCAACTGATGGCCTTTGTTCCCATCCTGGCCATCTGGGGACTGCTGGGTGTGAGAAAGGAAGCCCTAGTTGCATCCGTCAATACTGCCTACAGGGGGCTGCTCTTCTTCACTGCATGTGGCACACAGACCGATGCAGGCTCCTGCCTGGAGTCATCCGGCGTTGCGGCAGCCATGCTCGTTGACCCTGGCAACGCGGACCAGACTCACCTGCTCCTCCTGGTGGTGTTCGTCACAACCATCGTACTAGTCTTCGTCCTTGTCATGCGTCTGGGCAGGCCGCCCGCCTCCCTGCTTCAGCGACTGATGGGTGCGGTGCTCGGTGTCGCCAACGGGTTCACGCTGAGCTACCTCCTATTACCAATGCTTCCCTACCGGCAGCAGATCGATCTTCCCATCGCTTCGGCTGCGGCTGAGGAAGGGCTTCCCAACATTGCTCAGGGCCTTCCTGTCTCGTTCAATGTGCCGCAAGTGAGCGTTGCTGCTGTCGTCCTTGTGTTTTTCGTTGTTTTCGTCATCCTGGCGGTCCGTCTGGTGAGACCCACAGAGGTCTAGCCAGTACGAGAACCAATAGCTGAGAGAAAGGTCTTTCTGAGAGGGACTGAACGTGGGGCCACTGGAAGCCCTGTGGGCGGTGTTGATCGGCGTTTTCGTCGTCGTGGGCCTGGTGAGAGGCTACCCCAAGGAGCTGGGTGTCACGACCACGATTCTGGCTGCCCTGCTGCTGCTGACCAAGGGAGGGGAGTCCGTATTGCGTGTCTTGGACTCGTACCTGGCCGGATACGCCCCTTACAGCGTGGTGTTCGAGGGCCAGTACAGCAGTTTGATTCAGTCCCTGTTCTACATACTAGTCTTTGTGACCATCGTGGTCATATCCTATCACGGCGACACATTGGCCTTCACGGGAACCGCGCCACGAGGGCCAGTGGGGTTATCATTCAACCTGCTGAGCGGGTTGCTGAACGGCTACCTGATCGCGGGAACATTGTGGCACTATCTGCACGCCTTCGACTACCCGATCCAGGTGCTGGGGCTCTTCAGACCACCATTGACCGGTTTCGCCCAGACCTACCTTGTCCCGTTGATGCCAGTCACGCTGCTGGAGCCATTCCTGCTCTTCCTGGTGCCGTTCATGATCGTGATGAGAGTCGTGAGATGATGGGTCGGATCACCGTACTAGGCGAGGAGCACGTCCTCTGGGCCCTCGAGCCCGGGGCACATATACACTTCGTGGGCATCGGGGGTATTGGCTTGAGCGCCATCGCTCGCATACTCCTGCAACGAGGCTACGTGGTCTCTGGTTCCGACATGCGTCTTTCCGGAATCACCCGTGACCTAGTCAGACTGGGCGCAACGATACATGAGGGGCACAAGGGGAAGAACGTCGGCGGCGCAAGCGCCATCATCATCTCCTCAGCCATCAGGGACAACAACCCCGAGGTTGTGGCAGCGATAGAGGGATCTACCCCCATCCTCAAGCGAGGACAGGCGCTGGCTTGGCTGATGAAGGACCGATACGGCATCGCTGTGGCGGGCACCCACGGCAAGACGACTGTGAGTGCCATGATCGGTCTCACTCTCCAGCGGGCGAACCTGGATCCCACCATTGTCGTGGGAGGCATCGTGCCCGAACTGGGCTCCAATGCGAGGGATGGCAAGGGACATTACTTCGTCGTAGAGGCTGACGAGTATGATCGGACCTTCCTTCAACTCAAGCCTCAGGCGGTGGTCATCACCAACATCGAGATGGATCACCCAGACTGCTACCTAGACCTGGAGGACATGGCACACACCTTCAGCGACTTCCTGGCGAGAGTTCCAACAGATGGTTTCGTCATGGCCTGTGGAGACGATGTCCAGGTGAGAAAAGCCATCAGCGGTCTTAACACCAGCGCGGTGGCCACATACGGCTTTGGCACAGACGTCCATTGGAGAGCGATGGACCTTCAGCAAAACGCGCTTGGTGGCACCGACTTCAGGGTGGTGGCAGGTGGTGAACAGAAAGGTTGGTTCCAACTCAGCGTCCCTGGCAGTCACAACGTATCTAATGCTCTGGCCGCGATCGCAATCGCCGATCATCTGGGTGTAGGACCGGCGTTCGCTCGTGACACCTTGAGACACTTCCAAGGTGTGGGACGTCGCTTCGAGGTCAAGGGCGAATACCATCAGATCACAGTTGTGGATGACTACGCGCATCATCCTAGCGAAATCAAAGCGACGCTGGCCGGCGCCCGCAAGCGATACAACCGGCGGCGGATATGGGTTGTCTTTCAGCCACATACCTACAGCCGCACCAAGACACTGCTGAGTGAGTTCGCCACCGCCTTCAAGGACGCCGATCGTGTGATTGTGACATCGATCTATGCCGCACGCGAAAAGGACACTCTGGGAATCTGCTCCAGCGACTTGGTGAGCATGATGAATCACCCGGGGGCTCAGCACATCGCCAACCTGTCGGAGGCGACTGCGCTGCTCGCTAAGGAACTGGTGCCTGGCGATGTGCTCATCACGATGGGCGCCGGTGACGTCTGGCGTGTCGGCGAAGAGCTACTGGCTACCCTAGGGCATGAGGACAACCACAGTGGCCGGCAGACGTGATCTCCCCAACATCGCAGAGGAGAGAGGACTGGCCGCCCACCTGTCGTCAGATGAGCCACTGAGCAAGCACACGTCCTATCAGATCGGAGGCCCAGCCGACTTCTTTGCGGTAGTGGAGAGCAGCGAGCAGCTGTGCGCTTGGGTGGCGTTGGCCCGAGAACTCCGGCAGCCGTTTCTGGTGATGGGCAGAGGAACGAATATGCTGGTCGCAGATGGAGGCTACAGAGGCTTGATTATCAAGAACCGGTGTCTCGACCGCACCGTGGATACAGCGTCTCACACCGTGCACGCTGAGGCAGGAGTCCCTCTAGCGCGGCTTGCACGGCAGATGGCCGAGACTGAATCACGTGGTCTGGAATGGGCCATCGGCATTCCGGGCACGGTGGGAGGCGCCGTAGTCAGCAACGCTGGCGCCCATGGGGGGAATATGGCGGGTGTCTTGCGTCAAGTGAGCATCTTGGACCAGCAGGGCCATGTCCGCAACCTGGCTCTTGGGGAGTTGAACCTCGGCTACCGTACCAGTCGCTTCCGGGGAACGGCGCCCCCCAGGGAGATCATTCTGTCGGCCGACCTGCAACTAGTCCCGGAATCGCTCACCGTCTTAAGGGAGCGCATGGACCGGTACGCTGCGGTCCGGCGAGCGACACAACCTCGCGAAGCGAGCGCTGGCTCTGTTTTCAAGAATCCACCGGATCTGAAGGCGGGCCAGCTGATCGACAAGGCAGGGCTTCGAGGCACGAGCATGGGCGATGCACAGATCTCACACAAGCACGCCAACTACATAGTCAACACCGGACACGCCAGGGCCGAGGATGTGCTGCAATTGATCAATCTGGTGAAGGAGAGAATCCTACGCCTCTTCGGCGTCGAACTGGAGCTGGAAATCGAACTGGTTGGGGAGTGGCAACGGGACCATCCCCACTGAGAGGAATCTAGCGATATGTCCTCCTTGCCCTGGGCGAAGAAGCCCAAAAAGAAGCTACGGCGTTCCGAAATGCGACTGGGACGAAGCTATGAGCTCACGGCGGCCCAGGAGCGACTGCCAGTGCGATCTGCAAGTCGGCTCCGCACCTCACGGAGCCCTCGAGTGGCCAGCTTGCTCTTGGCCATCTGCCTGCTTGCTACTCTCGCCTACCTCTTCCTCTCCGATGCTTACTACGTGTATGAGGCCACCGTCCGCGGTAACGGGTTGGTGTCGGCTGAAGAGGTCTTCCAACAGACTGCTATGCAGGGGTATAGCGTATTCTTCGTCAACCCCGCGCACGCCGAAGAACGGATCAGAGCCCTTCCCGATGTACGGGAGGCGGAAGCGCGTATCAGCCTCCCGAACCGAATGGTCATTGATTTGCGAGAGCGTGAGGCACTTGTGGTCTGGCAGACCGGCGAGGACCGGTACGGTGTTGACGAGGATGGCCTGATTGTGTCACTACGAAGTGATGTTGGGCCCGACATCACCATCGTGGACCTCGATTCAAAACCACTGCAACTGGGAGGCCAGGTGGATCGCGAGGCAGTGAACGCCGTAGAGACGTACCGCTCCCTCCTCTCCGGGGTGAGCGAATTCGAGTACTCACGGGAATATGGCCTCAGCTGCCGGAACGAGTACGGCTGGCGAGTGTATCTTGGGGATGGCGAAGGCGCAGAACTGAAAGTAGCTATCTTGGATGCGCTCGTGCAGCGACTGGCAAGCCAAGCTCTGATCGCAGAGTACATAGATGTCCGCTTCCCGGAAAGCCCGCTCTACCGGCTAGCCGAAGAACCAGGTGCGGAACCATGAGGGCAGTGGCGCGACGAGGCCGGAGGAGGACAACGTGGAAGAGACCATAGTAGCCATTGATGTAGGCACAACCAAGGTGTGCACCCTGGTCGCCGAACCCAGTGATGAGGCGGAACTTCGCATAGTGGGCATAGGCACCTCTACCTCTCGGGGATTGCGCAAGGGGGTCGTACTCGACGTTGAGCAAGCCACCGCGGCCATAACTGAATCGGTGGAAAAAGCAGAGCAGATCTCTGGGTATGCCATTGACAGTGCCTTCGTTGGCATATCAGGTTCCCACATCTCGGGGATCAACAGCAGGGGCATAGCCGCCATATCCCGCGGCGAGCGCCTGATCGTCCAGGACGACATCAATCGCGCGATGGATGCGGCCCGTGCGATCGCCATCCCTCCCACCCGTGAGATGCTGCATGACATCCCGCGCGGCTACATCGTGGATGAGCAAGACGGGGTACGCAACCCCACGGGACTTCGCGGCTTCCGTCTGGAGGTTGAAGCCCACATAGTCACTGGAGCCTCGGCTTCCATCCACAACCTGGCGGAGTGCGTGCAGAACACAGGTGTGCGCGTCGAGCATCTCATAGTGCAAGCGATTGCGGCTGGCGAGGCTGTGCTGGCCGGTCCCGAGAAGGACCTCGGCGTCGCCGTCGTTGACATCGGTGGTGGCACCACAGACATGGCGGTCTTCATCGACGGGAGTGTCTGGCATACAGTTGTCCTGCCGGTGGGCGGCAATCACCTCACTCACGACCTCGCCGTCGGGCTACGCACGCCCTTCACCGTAGCCGAGAGTCTGAAAACCAAGTACGGCCACGCCACACCGGATTCGTTCGAACCGGATGCAGTCATCGACGCCACCTCGTTCGGCGATGATTCACATCGCTCCATGTCCCGAGCTCAACTCTCCGAGATTATCAAAGTCCGAATGGAGGAGATCCTCGAACTCATACTTCGGGAGATCAAACGCTCGGGCTACGATGGCCTTCTTCCGGCTGGGATTGTGCTCTGCGGCGGCACAGCAGAGCTCGCCGGAATCAAGCAGCTTGCCCGTGACACGCTGGAGCTACCTGTACGGATAGGCACGCCCCGGGGCCTGGAAGGTCTTGTGGAGTCGGTGAGAGATCCAGCACACGCATGCAGCGTAGGCCTGCTCCTGTGGGCCCTCAGATACGCACCAGATGTAAGCCGTAATGGGCCGCGAGGTGGACAGGGGGTACTACGCCGTCTGAAACATCTGCTAAGCGTCTTCAGCCCTGGATAAGACAGGAAGGACCACACAGCGAGGTGTGCGACTCTAAGGCTCACAAGCAAGGAAAGGGAGGTAAAGAAGAATGAACTACGTGCCGGAGCTGGGCAACCTAGCCAAGATCAAGGTAGTGGGTGTTGGAGGAGGCGGGGGCAACGCCATCAATCGGATGATCTCAGAGAACCTCCAGGGTGTGGAGTTCATCGCTGTGAACACCGACGCACAGGCGCTGTACTTCTCCGAAGCACCCTATCAACTCCGCATCGGCGACAAGCTGACCAAAGGTCTGGGTGCCGGCGGCGACCCTCAGATTGGCGCCGATGCGGCAAAGGAAAGCGAAGAAGAACTCAAGAAGGCCGTCGTGGACGCCGACATGGTCTTCATCACCGCCGGTATTGGAGGAGGCACTGGGACCGGGGCCTCTCCCCTGGTCGCTCAGCTGGCAAAGGAGAACGGCGCCCTCACCATCGGCGTGGTGACCAAGCCGTTCACCTTCGAGGGTAGTCGCCGCAAGCAGGTGGCTGAGGAAGGCATTGCCGCGCTGAAGGAACGCGTCGATACCCTCATCGTCATCCCCAATGACCGCTTGCTGGAGCTTGTCGACAAGAAGGATTCCATCCAAAAGGCCTTCTCCTTGGCCGATGACGTGCTGCGGCAGGGCATCCAGGGCATCTCCGAGTTGATCACTGTACCGGGCCTGATCAACCTGGACTTTGCCGACGTGCGCGCGATCATGTCCAAGGGAGGCTCAGCCCTCATGTCCGTCGGGCGCGCAGGCGGTGATACCAGGGGCGTTGATGCCGCTTATGCTGCAGTCAGTAGCCCGCTACTAGACGTCACCATAGATGGCGCCACCGGAGTCCTTTTTAACGTGACGGGCGGGACGGACCTGACTCTGCACGAAGTGGATGAGGCTGCGCGGGTCATAAGAGACATGGCCCATCCGGACGTCAACCTGATCTTCGGAGCGGTAATGGACCCCGAGATGGAGGATGGCGAGATTCGGATCACCGTCATCGCCACCGGCTTCGATGGCACCACGAAGCGCCTGTCTGTGGCCGACAATTCGAAGATAAGAGAGTTCCCGATTCCAGCGTTCGATAACGACAATCTTGATATCCCAGCGTTCCTGCGCCGTCGATAGTTCACGCGCGCTGTTGGATGCCTAGACGAGGTCTTGAGATTCATCAGTCCTGTCTTGGTCCTCCTCCCTTGCGGGGCTGAAAGGCCCTTTTCTGAGCAAGCAGAGTGGCCACTCTCTTGCCAGAAGGATCCTTTCCCGGGGGGAAGGCACTGCGCCGCCTTCCCCCTCGCCCCCATTCTCTTCGCTGCCTGCGTGCTGCCCCTCAAACTTTAAGGTTGGCCGGCCCTTCCCACCTTGCCATGCCTATCCCTTTGTGCTAACTTTAGTGCGCGCGAGCCACAACATGTTGTAGGAGCGCACGCCGGGCGTACGATATCTAGTAGATAGCCACGTTTTCCACGGACTTGTCTCAGTCTTTTCAAACGAGGAGCAACTATGAAGTGCCCCTACTGCGAAAAGAGCGCCACCAGGGTCATCGATACGAGAGAGGTCGGTGAGGGCATCCGTCGCCGAAGAGAGTGCAAGACCTGTCAGCAACGCTTCACGACATATGAACGAGTAGCCAAGACCAGCCTCCTGGTAGTGAAGAGAGACGGGAGACGGGAGGCATTTGACAGCGACAAGCTCCTCACCGGCATCGTTCAGGCCTGCGCCAAGCGCCCCATCCCCGTGGAGACCCTCGAGGAGATGGTCAAAGACATAGAGCGAGAGTTGTACGAACTGGGCCAGGCCGAAGTCCAAAGCGAGCACATCGGCAAGATGGTCATGGGCCAATTGAGGGAACTGGACGACGTCGCCTACGTACGCTTCGCTTCCGTATACCGCCGGTTCCAGGACGTGGACACGCTAGCCGAGGAGATCGAGGAGTTCAAGGAGTGGAAGCGCCGGGAGGCGGAGGCCAAAGCCCAGCTTCGTCTTGAGTTGTGAACTCCGCCGCCAGACTTACCTAGTCTTCCATACATGGGAGTACCGGCATGTCCCAGGGCAGGGCTGCTCTTGAGCTATCGTCGAATGCGGTGACGGTGCTGGAGAGACGATATCTGAAGAGGGACGAGACGGGGGTCGTCACAGAGACGTCCGAAGATCTGTTCTGGCGGGTCGCAAAGCACGTGGCTCAGGTCGATGCTGCCTACGACCCATCAGCCGATGTGTCAGCTACGGCTGAGCTGTTCAACCGTCCGATGGCAAACCTTGAGTTCCTCCCCAACTCCCCCACTCTCATGAACGCCGGGCGGAGTCTGGGACAGCTATCCGCCTGCTTCGTGCTCCCCATCGACGACTCGATGGAGAGCATCTTCGAGAGCGTGAAGAACGCTGCCCTGATCCACCAGAGCGGAGGAGGAACCGGTTTCTCTTTCTCCAGACTCAGGCCCAAAGGGGATGTGGTCAAATCCACGGGAGGGATCGCGTCTGGTCCCATCTCCTTCATGGAGGTCTTCGACGCGGCAACCGAGGCGATCAAGCAAGGAGGCGCCAGAAGAGGCGCCAACATGGCCGTGATCAGGGTGGATCACCCTGATGTTATGGACTTCATCACCTCCAAGATGGATGGACACACGCTCAACAATTTCAACATATCTGTGGGCCTGACTGCCGAATTCATGGAAGCCCTGAAGCGGGATGCCACCTACGCCCTGGTCAATCCACGCTCCGGCGAAGTGGTGAAGAGACTTAGGGCCAGCGCGGTGATGCACAAGATAGCCGAGATGGCCTGGAAGAACGGAGACCCCGGGGTCATCTTCCTGGACAGGCTCAACGAGGCAAACCCCACACCCCAGATAGGCGAGATAGAGAGCACCAACCCTTGCGGCGAGCAGCCCCTACTTCCCTTCGAGAGCTGCAACCTGGGATCCATCGATCTATCAGGGATGGTGGTGGATGGCCAGTTTGACTACGAGCATCTCGGAGAGATTGTCGATTGCGCCGTTCATTTCTTGGACAACATCATAGACTGCAACAGGTACCCACTTCCCCAGATTAGAGACATGACATTGGGCAATCGCAAGATTGGCCTGGGGGTGATGGGCTTCGCTGACATGCTTATCCGCATGGGCACACCATACGACTCGGAGCAGGCGGTGAGCATGGCAGAGGAAGTGATGTGTTTCGTTCAGGAGAGAGCCAAGCAAGCATCAGCGCAACTGGCAGAGCAGCGGGGCGTCTTCCCCAACTTCCGTGGCAGCACCTACGATGCCGACGGGGGAAGGAAGATGCGAAACGCCACGGTGACCACCCTTGCCCCCACAGGAAGCATCAGCATTATCGCGGGCACTTCCAGCGGAATCGAACCCATTTTTGCGCTGGTCTACAGGCGCCACGTCCTCGACGGTGACAGTCTCTTGGAGGTCAACGCCATCTTCGAGGAAGTCGCTCGACGCGAGGGGTTCTACAGCCAGGAGCTGATGAAGAAAGTGGCGGAAGCAGGCAGTGTACAACAGATGGACGAAGTACCGCTCGAGATGCGGAGGGTGTTCGTCACTGCCCACGACATTGCACCAGAGTGGCACATTCGTGTCCAGGCCGCTTTTCAGAAATACACCGACAACGCCGTCTCCAAGACCATCAACTTCCCCCATGACGCCAGCAGGCAGGATGTGGAGAACGCCTACCTCATGGCATACGACGCAAAATGCAAGGGACTCACGGTTTACCGGGATGGCAGCAGAGCAGCACAGGTTCTGACCACCGGGATAGCTTCGACCGAGCGCCCCAGGGGGACAAGGGTCCCACGCGCACGTCCTACGGTGACACAGGGCGTCACTGAGAAGATCACAGTCGGTTGCGGCCAAAGCATCTACGTAACCATCAACGAGGATCAGAATGGCCTCATTGAGGTCTTCGCCACGATGGGGAAGAGCGGAGGGTGCATGGCGTCACAGTCCGAGGCCATCGGGCGTCTGATCTCCCTGGGTCTCCGATCTGGAATCGGGATTGACGGAATCATCAAGCAGTTGGAGGGCATCCGATGCCCCGCTCCTGCATGGCAGGAAGGCAATATCATCCTCTCTTGTGCTGATGCCATCGGCAAAGCTATGCACAGGTACGTCAGTGATAACGGCACCGATATGGTGTCATCCTTCACCGGCGACATGGTCGCGAGGAATCTGCTCGGCATGTGTCCCGAATGCCCAGACTGCGGCACCATGGTCGAGTTCATTGAGGGCTGCCTGCGGTGCCCCTCGTGCGGATACTCTCAATGCGGCTAGACGGTCCCACTAGCCGGTGCACACGCCTCTAGGAGCCGTTTGACAAGACCCGCTGCTTTGGCTAGAATAACGGCAGAAGAGCGGGACTGGCACTCAGCTTGTGATACCCCGGGTCCCTCGAACGTTGGCATCAGTGAAGAGTCCATGAACGTTGGCATCAGTGAAGAGTCCATGTTCAATCCCTCCCTCAGCCCCGAGCACAAGGCCCTCCGAGAGCTGGCGCGGCAGTTTGCCAGGAACGAGATTGCACCGATTGCCGCCAAGGCCGACCGTATCGAGGAGTATCCCTGGGAACTTGTGAAGAAGGCTCACGCCGTCGGCCTGATCAACATCACGGTTCCAGGGAAATACGGGGGCGGCGGTTTGGGATACTTCGAGGACTGCCTCGTCGCTGAGGAACTGTCAGCAGCGTGCGCGGGCGTCTATAGCTCCTTCGTGGCCAGTACCCTCGCCCTAACTCCACTGAACATCGCAGCCACCCCAAACCAGATGGAACGCCTGATGAAGCCCTTCTGCGCCGAGCCAGCCCTGGCGTCGTTCTGTCTCACAGAGCCAAGCGCGGGTTCGGACGTGGCGAGCGTTCGCACCAGGGCGAAGCGCAATGGCGACACCTATGTTCTGAACGGCACAAAGCGCTTCATCACCAATGGTGGTGTGGCCAAGATGTATACCGTGACTGCCACAGTGGACCCCGAATTGCGTCACAAGGGCCTCGTACTCCTCGTCGTTCCTTCTGATTCTCCAGGTGTCTCCGTGGGCAAGAAAGAGGAGAAGATGGGCCAACGGGCCGCAGACACCAGAGAAGTGATCTTCGAGGACGTGCAGGTGCCTGTGGAGAACCGCCTGGGTGAGGAAGGCGAGGGCTTCGGGCTGGTCATGGAGACCTTGGACAGGATCAGGGCGGAGGTGGCCGCGGCTGCTGTTGGCGTGGGTCGGGCGGCCATGCAAGCAGCCGTGCAATACTCCAAGGAGCGAGAGCAGTTTTCAGAACCCATCTCCTCCTTTCAGGCCATCCAGTTCAAACTAGCGGACATGGCTATCAAGGTGGAGGCAGCGCGTCTCCTGGTCCGGCAGGCAGCATGGCTGGCGGATCACGGCCTGCGGAACAGCTACGAATCGGCCATCGCCAAGTGCTTCGCCGCTGACAGCGCCATGCAGATCACAACCGATGCGGTGCAGGTCTTCGGCGGCTACGGATACATCAGGGATTATCCCGTGGAGAAGTACATGCGTGATGCCAAACTTCTCCAGATCTATGAGGGAACGAGCGAGATTCAGCGTTTGGTGATCTCCCGATGGCTGTTGAAATCATAAGTGAGGCCCACACAGGCCAAAGGAGGTTGAGTTCTCATGCACATAGTGATTTGCGTCAAGCAGGTGCCAGACACAGAGACCAAGATACGGGTCAAGGACGGCCAACTAGACCACTCCGAGACCAAGTATGTGGTCAATCCTTATGACGAGTATGCCATCGAGGAAGGCCTGCGAATCAAGGAGACACTAGGCGAAGGCAAGATCACCCTCGTCAGTACCGGTCCCGAGCGGGCCAAGGATGCTCTGAAAAGCGGTCTGGCGGTCGGCGCTGACGAAGCCATCCATCTGCTGGACAAAGCCTTCGAGGGCTCGGATCCATATGCCACCGCCCTCATACTGTCCAAGGCCCTGCAGAAGCTTGACTATGATATTGTCTTCTGTGGTAAGCAAGGAGTAGACGAGGATCACGCGCAAGTTGGCATCATCCTCGCTGAACTGCTGGACATCCCCCACGTCTCGGTGGTGACCGAGTTGGAGATCTCGGATGACGTCCGGTCCGTCGTGACGCACCGGGAAGTAGAGGGCGGCCACGCAGTTGTAGAGACTTCCCTGCCCGTAGTTATCACAGCACAAAAGGGCCTTAACGAACCTCGCTATGCCTCCATCAAAGGCATCATGGCGGTGAAGAAGAAGGTGATCCCGGAATGGAACGCCGCTGAGATCGGCGTGGAGGAGAACGCCGTAGGAGTTGAGTCCGCCAGGATAACGTTCACAGAGGTGACATTGCCGCCAGATAGGGCCGGATGTCGGGTCTTCGATGAGGACCCCGCTCAGGATGCGGCAAAGGTGGCACACCTGCTCAGAGACGAGGCGAAGATCCTATAGCTCGTGCTGACGGCCAAGCCGCAGCCGACTGTTCACCGCAGTGCGGAGGAGCGAATGTCAAACGACGTTTTGGTTGTAGCGGAGATCAGAGACGGCGCTCTCAAGAAGATCAGCCTTGAGATGCTGGGAGAAGGGCGGAATATCGCGGACCAGCTTGGTGGAGATGTTCAGGCAGTAGCCCTGGGGCATGGCGTTGCCGATGTAGCCACTACGCTGGCGCACTACGGCGCCCAAAAGATATTCGTGGCCGACGACCCATCCCTGGAGAACTACACGGCCGAAGGCTACACCAATGTGCTGGCCAACCTTGTCAAACAGACACGACCCGCCCTGGTCCTCCTGGGCGCCACGACAGCCGGAAAGGACCTGGCGCCGAGACTGGCAGCCAGGCTTGCGGTAGGTCTGGCGTCGGACTGCACAGGCTTCGCAGTGCAGGACGGGGAGGTGCTCATGACCAGGCCCATTTATGCAGGCAAGGCTATCGCCACAATCAAGGAAGCGGGCAGGCCATACATGGCCACAATACGACCAAACATCTTCGCTGCACCGGAGGCCGACACATCTCGGGCAGCGGAAGTGGAGAATATCCCCGCCGACGCCGGAGAGATCAGGGCGAAGGTATTGGAGATGATCATGGAGGCGGGGGAAAGGGTAGAACTGACCGAAGCGGATATTGTAGTGTCAGGCGGGCGCGGCCTGAAGGCACCCGAGCATTTTGCCCTCATCGAGGAACTGGCCGACGTACTGGGAGCGGCTGTGGGGGCTTCGCGCGCCACCGTTGATGCTGGGTGGAAAGACCACAGCTATCAGGTGGGCCAAACGGGGAAGGTAGTAACGCCAACTCTCTACATCGCATGCGGCATCTCGGGGGCCATACAACACCTCGCCGGCATGAAGACCTCAAAGTACATCGTGGCCGTCAACAAGGATCCGGAGGCCCCCATATTCAAGGTGGCAGACTATGGCATCGTTGGCGATCTGTTCAAGGTGGTCCCCGTGCTGGCAGAGGAGTTCAAGAAGATGAAGGCTGAGGGCTGAGTGCCCTCAACTCCTGACTGAAGCATCCCCTGATCCACAGACAAGCAAGCGAATCAGACCCATCTAGAGCGACGGATCCTAGGGCGGCCCACGAACCCCGCGGGTTCAGCGATGAGGCCTGCAGCTCAGACCTGGTGAGTACAACTGCGAGTGGGCGAATCCACGTAGCGTTGGTCCTCGACGACGAGCGGATCTGACTCCCTCCAGATAGCGCGTTGTAGTCGGGACGTGCACAGCGGGCAGAGCACCGGCTCGCGCCACGATCACCTGACGTCGACCTTCTTCCAGCGCGACGGCCTCCCTGTTGTGCGCCTGTTCTCACCGGGGGCGGGGCACGTTGGCGCAGGCTGGCATCACTACCCAGATAGCTGATCCCGCTTCAACTTGTTCGCACTCCCCGATGCTGCGTGTAGGACCCTCCGGCCACTCCTGAGCAGCGAGGGGTTGCTTTGGCCCGTTCGCTGTGCTAGACTAGAGGTTGGGAGGCAGCACTTGGACTGGAACACCATCTCGCGGGCCAGGGAGAGGTTGAATCATGAGCGAGGCACCACGATCAGGGACTGGGGCGGCCGCCTGCCCATCGCCCTTGTCTACCCCAATTCGTACCGCATCGGGATGTCCAACCTGGGTGTCCACGTCGTCTATCGCCTCTTCAACCAGTACCCGGGCGTCGTCTGCGAGAGGGTATTCTACGAAGCTAAGAATGGAAGCCCAGTCTCCCTGGAATCCCAAAGACCCCTGCGGGACTTCGCCGTCCTGGCTTTCTCACTATCATTCGAACTGGACTATCTGAACCTTGTCGCCATGCTGCGATCATCCAACATCCCTTTGTCGCGAGAGGCGCGAGACGACAGTCATCCCCTCCTCATCGCAGGCGGCCCGTGTGTGATGGCCAATCCGGAGCCTCTGGCCTCAATCGTGGACGTTTTCGCCATCGGCGAAGGCGAGGTTATCGTCCCCGCACTGGTTGAGACCCTGACTCAAGCCACGGATCAGCCTCGAGAGGATCTCCTGAAGCAGCTGGCCACACTGCCTGGCGTGTACGTTCCACGCTTCTACCAAGTACAGATGGAGAATGAACGTATCCTGGGCATCAGGCCAACTGGTGGCATCACACACACCCCACAGCGCCAATGGCTGCGGCGCCTGGATGATCATCCTGCGTGCTCTGTCATCATCACAGAAGATACAGAGTTCGGCGACATGTTCCTCATGGAGGTAACGCGCGGATGCGGAAGGGGCTGCCATTTCTGTCTCGCGGGGGTCGCCTATTCGCCGGTCCGGGAACGCAGCCCAGAGCTCTTGCTAGCCACGGCCAAGAACGGCCTCGCATATCGTCAAACCCTTGGTCTCATCGGGGCATCTCTGTCCGACTATTCTCACCTAGAAGAGCTGGCGAGCGGCCTCCGGCATATGGGAGCCAAGCTGTCCGTGGCTTCTCTGCGCGTCGACCCGCTGCCCGAAGCCCTGCTTAAGGCACTTTCTGATAGCGGTAGCCGGACCATCACCATTGCACCTGAGGCCGGGTCTGAACGCCTGCGACGCAAGATCAGGAAGGGCATCTCTACGGAGGATATCATGCGCGCCGCTGAACTGGTGGCACGCTATGATTTTCCTCACCTGAAGCTCTACTTCATGGTCGGACTCCCGACTGAGGATGACAGCGACGTGCAGGAGATAGTCGAACTCATGCGCGCGGTAAGGAAGCGCTTTCGCCGCCGCATCACCGTCAATATCACCCCCTTCGTGCCCAAGGCCCAGACCCCCTTCCAGCTCACTGCCATGGCTTCTCGCAAGGTATTGGCAGAGCGTTTCCACTGTGTCAAGAACGGCTTGCGCTCTCTCGAAGTGGAGACCAGAGGGGACAGCCCCCGATGGGCCGAGGTACAGGGTGTCTTGGCGCGGGGGGATAGGCTGATAGGCGAGGCCTTGATGGTTCTTGAGGGTACCAGTCTCTCGGCCTGGCGAAAAGCCCTTGAGGCAACAAGTCTGGACACCAAGCGATATCTTGGGAACCGCTCCACAGACGAGATACTCCCTTGGCTAACCATCACCGGGGAAGCATGCGCGGCAGAGCCGACTGTGGAGAGCGCCAGCCAGAGGGCATCATGATCCGACGAGAAGCATCAGGCATCCCTTTCTACAGCTTCAAGGCATTTGACGAGCACAGTGAGATAGTGCATGCGGTCTTCACGCGACTTGGCGGGGTCAGCCATTCTCCCTACAGGGCATTGAACGTGGGGAGCTCTGTTGGAGATGCGCCCAAGGCTGTGGAAGAGAACTGCCGCCTCGCCTGCCAGGCCATGTCCGTGTCAGGCACCCAAGTGGTAACCGCGTGGCAAGTCCACGGCAACAACGTCGGCGTCGTGGACGCTCGCGATTGGGGCAGAGTTGTACCAGAGACTGATGCCTTGATTACCAACGGCTCAGAGGTCAATCTCATCTTGCGCTTTGCAGACTGCCTGCCCATCTTCCTCTATGATCCGCAAAGGCGAGTCATAGGCCTGGGCCACGCAGGCTGGCGTGGCACCGCCGCCAAGCTGGCCTCTCAGATGGTCTCGGCAATGATCGACTCCTTCGGCTGCGATCCGAGCAACGTGCTGGCTGGTCTGGGACCGGCCATAGGACCGTGCTGCTATGAGGTCGGACCGGACGTGGCGCAGGCTATCCTGCCTACGTTGCAGAACCTGCAGAGCGCGATTCAACCCTCTGGAGACGGCCACTTCTCTCTGGACCTTTGGGAGGCCAACCGTCAGCAACTCCGCCATCGAGGGATCAAGCAGATCGAGGTTGGCCATGTTTGCACAGCGTGCCACGCCGATGAGTTCTTCTCTCATCGGGCGGACAAAGGTAGCACAGGCAGATTCGCCGCGCTTATGGGCATCAGGAACTCGTCGTGACGGACATCAAGGTCAACTTGGCCAGACTGAACGAACGTATCTCAGATGCCGCAGTGCGCGCCGGCAGGAAGCCAGAGGAGATCACCCTCGTGGCAGTGACCAAGACGCTTCCGCCAGAGAGGATAGAATTGGCATGGGAAGCCGGGCTGCGGCAGTTCGGCGAGAATCGGGTGCAGGAGGCGGAGTCCAAGGTACTGTGGTCGCGGGCGAAGGACATGGGCCTGAGTTGGCACATGGTGGGGCATCTCCAGCGAAACAAGGTGAAAAAGGCCATACAACTCTTCGATCTTGTTCAGTCGGTAGACAGTCTGCGCCTTGCCCAGGAAATCAGCAGGCGATGCAGCGATGCGGCCGTGAACATGTCCATGCTTCTGGAGGTGAATGCCTCAGGGGAGGCAAGCAAGTACGGCTTTCCAGCACACGAGGGAGACGGAGGACAACTGGAGGACTTCCTCAGGACAGTGCGGCAGATTATCGCCCTGCCGAACCTTGAGCCACAAGGCCTGATGACGGTGGCCCCGTTTGGGGCGCCGGAAGAGACACTCCGATCATGCTTCTGTCGCGTCCGCTGGCTTCTTGACAGGTTGCGGCAGGAGTTCCCCGACCAGCGCTGGAGGCAGCTCTCCATGGGAATGACAGACGACTTCGAGATTGCCATCGAGGAAGGTGCTACCATTGTCAGAGTCGGGCGTGCGATCTTTGGTCAAAGGAAAGACTACAGGGAGGGCAAGTGATGACCGTGACTGCGGTGGTGATCCAGACTATTGACCTGATCTTCACCTTCTTCTACCTGGCGATCATGGGCAGAATAATCCTATCGTGGTTCAGATTCGACCCTTATCATCCGATATCGATACTCCTGTACCGTGTGACGGAACCTATCCTGGGGTTCTTCCGGGGAATCATCCCTTCCGTAGGAATGCTGGACCTCAGCCCTATCGTCGCCATAGTAGTCCTGGGAATGGTGCAGCAGTTGCTCTTCTTCCTGTTGCAGGGCCTATGAGCGGAACTCCAGCCCAGACACCGTGATGTCCAAAACAGCCAGCCGCGATCGTCAAGCCTCCGACGAAACACACGTGGTCTTCCCTGTCCGTGTCGTGCCCAGGGCCAGCAGGAGTGAGATCCTGGGATCAGAAGGTGGAACTCTGAGGGTTCGCGTGTCAGCACCCCCGGTAGAGGGGAAAGCGAACAAGGAACTGGTCAAGCTGCTGGCGAAGGCACTCGGTGTCAGCAGTGGGCAGGTGGAGTTAGTCAGCGGCCACAAGGCCCGTCTCAAGACGGTACGGGTACACGGAGTCGACAGCGAGGCAGTGTCGAACCTCATGCGTACGGGCAAGACTCCCGGTGACAGACAGTAGCAGAATTACGACCTCCAGAAAGGCTCTTGCTCAAGGCCAGGGCTATTGGTGAGATTACTCGCATCCCCTCCCTGGGCGTTCATTAAGTACAGGTCCCAGTTGCCGTCCCTGTTCGAGTAGAAGACCATCGCGAAGCCGTCTTTGGACCACGAGGGGCCGTGATCGTCCGCCATAGCATAGTTGGTCAGGTTCCTCTGCTCACTGCCATCGGCGTTCATCACGTAAATCTCCATGTTGCCGTCCCGATACGACTCGAAGGCGATCAGGGAGCCATCAGGGGACCACGCCGGAGACAGATCGATAGCTTGGTTGAGCGTCAGGCGCGACTCCTGCGACCCGTCAGCATTCATCACATAGATCTCCAGGTTGCCGTCTCGCTCTGACACGAAGGCTATTCTGGAGCCATCCGGCGACCAAGCCGGACTGTAGTCCGGTTCCTGATTGAAGGTCATCCTCGCCGGCTGCGAACCGTCGGCGTCCATCATATAGAGCTCCCAGTTGCCGTCCCGCACAGAGGAGAACACGGCCTTCGTCCCGTCGGATGAGATGGACGGAGTCCAGTCCGCTGCCGGGTTGTTGGTCAGATTCACCGGGTCGGAACCATCCATGTTCAGACGATAGATCTCCTGGTTGCCGTCCCGTCTGGACACGAAGGTCAGCCAAGTGTGGTCTGCTGACCAGACCGGAGAACTGTCATCAGTATCAGTGTTCGTCAACTGTTCTACAATAGATCCATCTCTGGACATCGCGTAGATGTCCCAGCTATCAGAACCCTCATCCCACTGCATGTACGTGATGTCTAGCGTTGGTGGACTCGGAGTGGGAACCGGCGTCGGTGTGAGCCGCAGGTCAGGCGTCGGGCTGGCGAGAGAATAGGAGAGCGACGACGCCTCTCTAGTCTCGACCGGAGTGGCACTGGCTTCCCCACCACTCCTGATAGGCGGCCAGCTGAGCAAGCATAGGAACAATACGGCCGTTAGTGACAGCAGGCCGATCAGTGGCCACAAGAACCTGCCCATCCATTCTCCGGCCGTGGCTGCCACCTTTGTTGTCCGGCCGATGTCCAGCAAAGACTCCAGCCCTCGCCGGGCGCCGAGCCACAACCTGACCAGATCTACCTTGAACCGGTAGCTCATGGCGCCCAGAGCCTCCAGCACATCCGCCTCAACGAGCTCCTGACATGCCTGGCTGATCTCCGCAAAGGACAGCGTGGCACCCCTCCGCCTCAGCACGTACCTCAGATCCTGCTCCAGGAGTATCCCCCTGGCACCGCGTGCAGACGCCAGTGCCGCGAGCACAGTTCTTGCCTGCGGTGAGGCATTGCTCCAGAGCCGTTCCACATAGGGCGATGCCAGTTCCAGGGCCTCAGGCAGGATGGCTTCCAGATCCTTCTCTGACACCCTTCCCGCGATGGCGCAGTGCTCAAAAACAACGTGGCAGAGGAGCTGAACAAAGTATGGATGGCCGGAGGATAGCTCAAGAATACGTCTCACTGCTTGATAGTCGAATTCGAGCGCGCCACTGGCAGGTTGGACGATCAAGTCCGTCGCGGAAGTGTCATCCAGGGGGCCCAGCCGCAGGAGGTGCGCGCCCTCCAGGAATGCACGTTCCTCCTTGAGCCCCTCCTCAAGGGCCACAAGGAGGCTGAGGTTCAGGCCGCTCTCCATCAAGCCGTCAAGGTAGTGGAAGAACGCCTCTTTCGACGTACCGTCTTCGACCGACCGGACATCGAATCCTTCGAACGCCAGGGCCAGGCGTCTGCGCTTCAGCGTCCTGTACACCCCTGGAAGGAAGATCTCGTGGAAGTAGCCGGAATCAGTGAGGAAGTCGTTGACCTCAGGCTCTGGAAAGGGGCGCCCGGTTAGCTGCCGTAGGACGGATGCTATGCTCGCGGCAGCTCGCCAGAGAAGATAGCCAAGCCTACCGTCTTCCACCCCCGAGAGATCAACGACGAAGGTCGTCTGCGGCAAACGGCGCCGGACCTGATTGAGGAACGAGGTCTTACCAATGCGATAGCTGCCCTGAACTACGGCGACTCGTCGGATCCCTCTTGGGCCCAGAACCTCCGTCGCCCATTCCAGCTCCCTCTCCCGGCCGAAGAACTGTGATTCCTCAACTACTGGCTCATCTATGATGTACGGATTTGCTGATTCGTGTGCGTTGTCCAAACCTGCTCCTCGAATGGCGACACTGCAATGAACGCCGAGCTGTTACCGAGAATAGAGGACACGTTGGCAGCTACCGCAATGGACCAGTTCGCTGCCTCGGCGTACGCGCTGCACGAGGCTGGTCGGCACAGCAACCCGGCACCCCTGGCAGACACCATCGTCTAGGAGAGCCACCGCCTGTCCGCCCTTCTGTCGGCGCAGACTCTCGTACACAGCCAGGTTCCCCTCAGAGACCCCCCGCGCGGTCTCTTTCCTTTCTGCCTCCAGCGTGGCCAAGCGGGAACGTAGCTCTTCTGCATCCTTCACAAGCTCACTCTGGGCAGTGCGCCAGCGCCGCTCGGTACGCGATAGGAGTCCCTGGGCGGCCTGCAGCTTCTCCTCCTGCGCCTCTACCTCTCCCATGAGCACCAACATGTCATCCTCAACAGCCGTCCGCCGGCGTCGCAAGTAGTCCAACTCCTGCTCCATGCCAGCTAGCTCCTTCGGATTGGTGACCTCACCCCCATAAAGCGCGCTCTCGTTTGCAGCGATCTTGCTCGATACCCCTTCCACGTCCAGCTCCAGACTGCGCAATCTGCTCCGCAGCTCTCGCACTGTCTCTTCGCTCGCTCGTACAGCTTCGCTGGCCACCAGCACGTCCTCGTTGTTGGCCAACTCAGCCTCAACGGAGCTCAGGGACTCTCTCTTCTCATCAATCTCCGCGTCTATCGACTGCAGTCGATAGATCGCTTCAACCGTGCCAGCCATCGTGCCGCCTCATTGCTCAGTCGAAGTCTCAGAGAACTCCGCGAGCGTTGAGGCCAATTGTACTACAAGCACCACGGACACACAAGAAGGCTCCACTGCCCAAGCACTGGCTCGCACCGCCAGGTATTGGCGCGAGTGGCAACACCTTGCAGCATGCCACCAATCGAGCTACAATTGTCTGCAAATGAAGAGGCCTCTTCTCGCCCTAGCCTGTGTGGCCACTGTCTATGTTATTCTGGCCTTCGCAGTCCTCCCCCGAGATGCGTTCTTCAGTAGTGACGAAGGCCTGAAGTTCATCCAACTCCAGAACTTCGTGCGAAAGGGGTTCTCAGGCTTCAGTCTTGAGTACCCCGGTCGTCGGCTCGACCCGGATCTGAGCTATGTACCCATAAACAATCCTCCCGCGCTGATTCGAGAAGGACAAGTCTACGCCGTCTATCCTATCATCTTTCCGCTTCTGGCCACGCCCCTGTATCGGATCCTTAGCTACGCGGGCCTCTACATCATTCCGCTCACTTCAGGGCTGCTTACGCTGGTGATCACTTGCTGGCTCGCGCGCCTCACGGGCGGAAGTGGGATATCGTCGATTATCGTCCTTGGCCTTTGCAGCCCCCTGGTGTTCTACAGCCTGGTCTTCTGGGATCACACACTGGGTACGATGCTTTCCACCTTGGCGATAGCGCTCGTGGTGAAAAACCTTGAGAACGCCAGGAAGCCCTGGCTGATAGCGGGGGGGATACTGGTCGGCCTCGCCATCTGGGTGAGATCAGAGATGTACGTAATGGGGCTGGTGATGCCCGTTGCACTGTTCCTTTTTACCAGGAGACGTTTCGTCTATACACTGTCACTCTGCCTGGGAATGCTCCTGGCCCTGGTTCCGCTTTGGGTCTTCCAGTTCCTGGTCTATGGCGACTTCATTGGCCCGCACGTAGGGCACTTCGCTTGGCTGGCGGAGGAGCTTCCCATGACTACCGATCGTGTGGCCATCATCTATCACACCCTGCTGGAAGGTAACTCCAGTCCAGTCCTCAGTTTCCTGTACATTATGGCCTTCGTGGCTTCGGCCATGCTGTTCCGATCATCGAGACTTCGCAGAAGGAACCTGCTGATCATCGTCAACTTCGGTATCTTGGCCATAGTCACGATCCCCAACGTCCTTGAGGCCAGCGCTGGCCGACCTCTTGGAGGTCTGATCACTACCGCGCCATTTCTGGTATTCGGCTTCACCTCCCTGCTGAACTCATCCGTCGGACAGGGGAATAGATTCCTCTTGGCCATCGGCCTGGGATACACGGCTCTCGTCTGCGTGTTGACGCCCGTGGACCCGGGACTGCAGTGGGGCCCGCGCTTCCTGCTGCCCATCTTCCCACCCCTGGCCATCGTCGCGACCAACAACTTTCGTGCGCTCCAAGCCGCCGGAGACCTGCGAAGCGAGCGTCTTCTGAGAGCATGCTTCGTCTCCACGGTCGCCCTCAGCCTCGTGGTGCAAGTAGCGGGTCTGAGGACTCTGTACATCATCAAGACCAGAGACAGGAACCTGATCCAGCATACGGGTCAGCTCGACGCAGTCCACATCCTCAGCGACGAGTACGGGTACGCCCAGTACGCGGCACCTCTCTTCTATGAGAAGGAGTTCTTCTACGTCCGCAATCAAGAGGACTATCAGCGATTGGCAGAGACCTTGGTGAGCCACGACATCAGTACATACGCATTTGTGACCTATCCTCGCCCCGACAGACGGGCCGTCGACCCACTCAACGCACCCGCCTGTTGCGTCGTTCGAGCATTGTCTCCGCAACTCTACGAGATTGCGGTGTCAGAGGTGGCCCCATGACAACTCCCTCAGTGCCGATGGCGGGTGCTCAGGCCCACCCAAGTGGGGACATACTGGCCTCCTAGACGCCAGCAGGCAAGAGAACCATGACACTGAGACGAGCACTCACCTCTTTGCATATCGAGCGGTTGATGGCCGCAGTGCTACTGCTCTGCCTTTTCGTCATGGCCGTGCGCCCCATTGCGGACCCTGACTTCTGGTGGCATCTTCGTACCGGACAGTACATCTGGGAGACCGGCAGCATCCCGCGACAAGACATCTTCTCGCACACTCTGCCCGGCCAGCCCTGGATCACTCACGAGTGGCTGAGCGAGGTGGTTCTGTACGCTATCTACGCCGTCTCTGGCCAGGGCGGGCTGATCATCGTCTTCGCCCTTGTGATCGCCGGAGCCTTCACACTGCTCTACCTTCAGTGCTCGGGACGCCCCTACCTGGCTTCTTTCGTGGTGGTCTTGGCCGCCATTAGTTCAGCGGTCACCTGGGGAGTGCGCCCACAGATGTTCTCGCTTCTGTTGTCGTCTGCTTTCTTGTACATCCTGCACCTGTACCGCCAGGGAAGAAGACGGCAGATATGGCTCTTGCCGCCACTAATGGTCCTCTGGGCCAATCTGCACGGGAGCTTCTTTCTCGGACTGGTCTTCCCGGCCGTGTACATTGTCGGAGCGGTGATTGACAATGTCTTCATGGAAAGCAAGGGTCTGGGTTTGACCTGGAGAGATGTGCGCCTCTTGTCGATAGTGACCCTCGTCACCGCGGCGGCGCCGGTGGTCAACCCCAACGGCGTTCAGTTGCTGATCTACCCCTTCGGCACGTTGGGGAGCCCCACCATGCAGCAGTACATCATGGAATGGTTCTCGCCGGACTTCCATCTGGCTCAGTTCCAGCCCTTGGCACTGTTCATTCTCCTCCTCTTGGTGAGCCTTGGCTTGTCTCGGCGTGCCCCAAGCCCAGTCGGGTTCCTCTTCCTGGTCGGTTTCGGCTACGCCGCGCTTCGCTCTGCGCGACACATCCCCTTGTTCGTCCTGGCGACGACGCCCATGCTCTCATCCCAACTCCTGCACCTCTGGCGCAGATGGGCGAGGTCTGAGCGCTTGGGGACACCAAGGCGTCACATAAGCGGCCGGAACCTGGTCGTGAACTGGCTGCTCTTCGGGGTGCTACTGCTGGGCGCTTCCGCCAAAGTGGGCTACACCTTGGCGAAGAACGCGGCGGCACAGCAAGACATGTTCCCCGTGGCGGCCGTGGACTCTCTGGAAAGAAGTCACTTCCCGGGCACCATGTACAACCTCTACCACTGGGGTGGCTATCTGATATGGAGACTGTACCCTGACCACAAGGTATTCATCGACGGGCGCGCCGACGTGTACGGAGATGAGTTCATCGATGAGTACCTCCAGGTCTATCAGTTGAGAGAGACTTGGCGGGAACCTCTGGACAGGTTCGATGTCGGTGTGGTGCTCGTTGACCAGGGGAGTGCGTTGAGCACCGTGCTGGGGGAGAGCGTCGACTGGATCCGGGTCTACGCCGATTCGCAAGCTGTAATCTTCGTGCGGCAGGGGGGGAGCTGATGGCAGTGAGCGCCGGCGGCCAGCATCTATCCCCTGAAGCACGTACAACGGCATCTATCTGGCATCGTCTGGCTGAACCCCGTGAGCGGTGCTCGGCGCATTGAACCGTGGGAGTTAGGTACTATTGACCGGCGAATCTCGCTGCCATAAAATGGAGCATGGCAGATATGCATCCTGACGTCTCCGGGCAAGCACGGGCGAGTATTTTGCAGCGGTGGGGCCTCAAGTGGCGGGCGATTGCGGTTCTTCTGGGTTTGCTCTACTTCACTCCCATCGGTGGCACTCGCGCAGGCACTTACCACTTTCCTTTGGTTGCCGTCTCCCACTTGCTGGCCTTCGCGCTGTTGGGACTCTGGGCAGCCCGCAGGCTGTCACAAGGGCGGTGGCTGCCCAGAACGCCTCTCGACCTCCCCTTGCTGGTGTTCTATTTGCTCAATGTGGTGTCCACCGCACTCTCAGCAGATCTGCGAGTGAGCGTGGAGAACCTGGCTCACCTCACCATCTTCATCCTTTTCTATTACATCGTCGTCGATGCGTTGCTGAGCGGCTGGAAGGTGTCTGACCTCGTAATGCCGATGCTCCTTGTGGCTGGCGTCGTGGTCATCGCGGAGATCCTTGAGTTGTCCCTCTGGCTGGGCATCTGGGTCCTGGGCACCGGAGAGATCTCACCACTTCTCACGCTGGGTGAGTATCGGAGAAGGCTGGTCATGGGACCAGCGAACGTGTTGGCCTGGTACATTGCGCTCCTACTGCCACTTATGCTCGCGAAGTCTGTGACAGTACGCTCCTTCAGAGCCAAACTGAACCTGGTGGTTCTGGCCGCGGGCGCTGTGCTTGTCCTCGCCTCAACCCTCTCTCGCAGCGGCCTCATAGGGGTCGCCGCGGCCCTTGCCACCTTCGCCCTGCTCACCATTGCTCCACGGGTGCAACGTGGCCGCGCGTCCCTGCGCTCGTACGTGCGGTCTCCGGCAGTCATGGGCGCGCTCCTGCTGACCTCCCTGTTGAGCGTCGCTCTCCTCGCCGCGGCCCTGGATCTCATGTCTACGAGGCTCTATACCATCTCCGTCAGGCTCGAGCTCTGGCAGGCTGCTTCCAGGATTGTGGCCGATCGCCCTCTCTTCGGAGGAGGACCGGGGACCTTTGGATACCTGTTCCACCAGGTACCCGACTCTGACGTCCATGGCCAGGATACGTACTATAACACCGCTCACAACGGCTTCATCAACGTCGCCGCGGAGAGCGGGCTTCCCAGCCTCGTCGCGGGGATCTGGCTGATAGTGGTCCTGGTGAGGACAGGATGGCGGTCCCTGGGTGGTGCGACCGAGGAGAGGCAGTATTCGCCTATGGTCATCGCCGCCAGCGTGGCCGGTGTCGTCGGACTGATGGCCTCTATGCTGTTTGACGTCCCCTGGGTGTTCCCGCTGACGACGCTGTACGTTGTGCTGTTCGCGGCTATCGTGGTTGCACCTTTCTCCTCACAGCGCAGGGTGTCGACACGCCCCATCCTATGGGCAACGGCACTGGCTCTCGTTCTGCTCGTGGCGGTCCTGGCCTGGGGGGACGTAGCTCACTACTTCCAGCATCGCGCTGTCGGTGCTATGGATAGCGGCAGGCTCGATGCTTCCGTCGCGGACTTGCAGAGATCTGTCAGGGTCGATCCCTGGCTAACGATGTACCGCTTCCAACTTGGGACAGCGACTGCATACCTCGGTCTGAAGAACGACGATCTGGCTGCCCTCCATCATGCTGTGCAGGCCTACGAACAGGAGATTGCACAGGGCGGCGACACCCCCATTAACAACGGCAACCTGGCATGGCTGGAATCGGCCGTGGGGAACTTGGACCAAGCCGTGAGTCACATGAAGCGAGCATCGGCCCAGGCACCTCGCGACGGCTACTACAAGTTGGGCCTGGGATACCTGCTTGAGACAGCAGGCAACTACCAGCAAGCACGAGAAGCCTACGCCGCAGCCGTTGCCGCTACCCCTTCTCTCATAGACAGCGCGTTCTGGCAGACGAGTCAGTTGAGAAAGGCCTTCAAGTGGGACATCCAGAAGCAGGAACCGCTCCCGGGTCTCGCTGGTGCGTGGGTCGCCTATCTGGTCCACGACTACAAGGAAGCGGCGCGCATACTGGAGGGCCTACCGCAATCGGGGGCTCCCCTGGTCCTGACAGGCCGGGTACAGGCAGCTCAGGGTCAATACGCCGCGGCTCAAGAGTCCCTCGACAAAGCCATCGCTATGTCTCGGACCAATTCGCAGGCCTACCTGGCACGCGGGCAGCTGTACCTTGACTCAGGAGACGAGAGTAAGGCTCGTCACGACCTTAGAGTAGCTGCCTTACGGGGTGAGAAAAGAGCCGATTTCATGTTGGGCGAGATGGCTTACCGGAGCGGGGATCTCGAGAAGGCGATTGCACTGTATCAGGGCAGCGCGCTTGACTGCGTCGCATTGACCTCTTCGTATGACTACGCATCCCAGGTATACCATAGGTCCGACGTGAGCGCCGATTTCTGGCCAGAGAGCATCACCTGCGCGCCCTACGACGGTCTGGTGCCCAACTACCTCCATTTGGCCATAGCATATCGTTCTGTTGGCCGCCTCGAGGACGCGGACGAACTGTGCTACTGGCTGAGCAGCTTCTACGAAGCGGGCTACCTGGAGGAGTTGGACACGAACAGCGACCTGCAAGACGCGTGCCTGAAGGGCGCGACGGCTCAAGCGCCAGAGCTCGTGGGGTCCCACCTGCGGGGTTCCTCAGCGTGTGCGCAGAGAGGCGGATCCTCATGACCGGTCAGGCGCTGGGAGATCGTCTTGGGGGCAGAGGCCGAGCAATAGTCGTCGTCGCCGCCATCGTTGCGGTGTATCTCATCATGGTCTACGGCACCTACCAGACGTTCACATCCCAAATTCCCAGCGGCAACGACTTCTACCCACGCTGGCGCGGGACGAGAGCGGTATTCCTGGAAGGAAAGGACCCATACTCTGAGGAAGTGACCCTGGAGATACAGGAGGGCATATACGGGCGCCCCGCCACAGAGGACGAGGATCAGGTAGCCTTTGCCTACCCGCTACACGTTACTTTCTTCGTCCTTCCCTTCGCCCTGCTCTCCTATCCCCTCGCCCAGGCCTTCTGGCTCAGTGCATTGATCCTCACCGCACTTGCGGCTCTGATCATTGTCCTTAGAACCTTGGACTGGCATCTATCCCCCGCAGGGTTGGCCGGTCTTGCTCTGTGGACCGTGTTGTTGTATCCCACCGCGCGCAGCATCATGCTGGGCCAGATAAGCATCATCGTCCTGGCCTTGGTCGCCCTGGCCCTCTGGACGCTGAAGCTGGGGCACAAGACTCTGGCAGGAAGCCTGCTGGCCCTGTCGACCATCAAACCCCAGATGGTCTTCCTCGTGGTGCCGTTTCTGCTGCTGATGACGGTAAGACGCAGGGACTACAGAACCCTCGCCGGTTTTCTCGGGGTGATGGGAATCCTCTTGGTCGTCTCCTGGCTGGTGCTTCCCGGATGGATTCCGTCCTTCGTCACCGGTCTCAGTTCGTACCGCTCCTACACCGATATCTACAGAGGTGGGACATCGCCCATCGGATACCTCGTCGCGGGGCTAGTCCCGCCTCCCCTTAGCGGACCCATGACGCTAGCTGTGTCACTAGGGCTCGGGATCTCTCTTGCATTCGCCTGGTTCGGCGCAGTCACTGACCGCGTGGACGCTTCCGCCGTCTTCTCCTATACCGTAGTTGCGACTCTCTTGCTGCCAGGAGAAACCGGCACGACTAACCAGGTGTTGTTGCTTCTACCCATCATTGCCTGGCTATCTGGTCGGAGCCGGCAGCGATGGCTGGTCAGTCTTGTGGCCATCGGGCTGTTCGTTGGACTTTGGGCGCTTTTCCTGCTCACAGTTCAGGGCGACCTGGAACACCCCATGATGGTGTTTCTTCTGCCAATTGCCACACTGGTGATGGTATTCTTGAGGGCAAGCAACGATATGGCTGGCGACCTTCTCGTTGTCAAATAGCCTTGGACCTCCCTACCCTGAGAGCTGTGAAGGAGAGGCCTCAGTCCGGACCGACATGTAGCAGCCAGACAGAGACACATTGGAGCAAGACTCCAATGCCGACTGACAGATCCTTCTGACCATCAAGCGGGGCGAGCACGAGCATGCCGAACCATAGCGGACCGAACAGAAGCAGGGCCCACCGGATAGCCTGGATACTCGTCGCGTCGACATCTGTGCTCTGGGTCTTCGCCGTCTATCTGGCCTACTACACTGTGCACAAACCTCTCACCATGCCCACGGTTCTTGCCATAGCCGACAGAGTGGCTGACCTCACCGTGTGGGCAGCACTGTTATTCATCGCCACGGCCCTAGGGCACCGGCTTCTGGGGAGACTGAACTACCACTCTGCGGTGGAGGAGTTGGCCCTTGCTGCCGGATCCGGCCTGGGGTTCGTCTCGCTCGTGGTCTTGGGACTAGGTCTGGTTGGCGGCTTGCATCGCTGGGTCTTCTACTTGGTTGCCTTGGCAGCTTGCGTCGTGCTGCTGCCGGACCTCAAGGCTACCATCCAGCTCCTGCAGGCCCTGAAGAGGCCGGATCTACAGTCGACACCTGACAGACTCCTGGTTGGATACTTGCTGGTGGTGCTCTGTCTAGCTGCCCTGGCGTGCCTGACACCTCCCGTGGCCTGGGACAGCCAGGTCTACCATCTCACCGGACCCAGGCTGTTCATCGAGCAAGGCAAGATCACGGGAGAGATGGACATCCCGTACCTGGGCTTCCCCTCACTGCTGGAGATGCTGTTCCTCGCCGGCATGGCGTTGAAGAGCGATATTGTTGCGAAACTGGTGCACTTCGCATATGCGGTGCTCACCATCGGCTTACTGTATTCCTTCGCCGCCAGACACCTTCAAGCCAAGATGCCATGGTTGGCCTCAGCCATCTATCTCTCCGCGCCGAGCATAGTGCTCGTCTCCACGTGGGCCTATGTGGACCTGGGTCTCGCCTTCTACACCTTTGCCGCTTTCTATGCATTCATCACCTGGACACAACTGAGAGACAACCGTTGGTTGGCTCTGACGGGGATTCTCTCAGGCTTCGCCTTGGGGGTGAAGTACACCGCCGTCGTGACCCCTTTCGTCCTGGGCCTCCTTGTGATCTGGGAGAGCAGGAAAGGGACAGCGATCGGAACCCTCCGCAAGCTGCTGCTCTTCGGATTGTCAACGATGGCGGTTGCTTGCCCGTGGTATCTAAAGAACTGGGCCTTGATGGGGAACCCCATCTACCCCTTCTTCTTTGCGGGCCGTTATTGGGATCCATTCCGCGCGTGGTGGTATGGTCGTTGGGGTACCGGATTGCTCAACGAGCCACTGCGGCTCTTGGTCGCCCCCTGGGAGATGACCGTCATGGGCGTCGAAGGGAAGGCAGGGTACGAGGCCAGCATAGGGCCTGTCCTGCTGGCATGTCTTCCTCTCCTACTGTTCGGTCTGCTGTGGAAGAACGGCAGGCAGAGAACCTCCAGCATCGTGACCTACAGTGCGGCGCTTTGCGGTGCCCACTACCTGCTTTGGCTCTACGGCGTGGCTCAATCGGATCTACTGCGACAAACCCGTCTGCTTTTTCCCATCTTTCCCCTCCTTGCCGTCCTGGCCAACATCGCCATCGAGAGGCTTTCTATCTTCGACGTGAAGGGCTTCTCGCTCCAGAGATTCGTGCTCATGGCGCTGGCCATCGCTCTTTGCCTGAACGCACTAACGTTCCTGGTATCCTTCGGCGTGGATAGCCCCCTGCAATACCTCTTCGGACTGGAAACGCGCGACCAATTCCTGCAAAGGCGTCTTGGCGACTACTACGTCGCACTGTCCCATATCAACGAGGAGCTACCGCATTCTGCCAGGGTGCTTTTCCTGTGGGAACCACGTAGCTACTACTGCCAAAAGGAGTGCTGGCCTGACGCCATCCTTGACAGGTTCAAGCACCTCACCTACAGATACGGGGACGCACCAGGGATCGCCGAGCACCTGCGTGCGGAGGGAATCAGCCACGTGCTCTTTCACAAAGCGGGCTTTGAGCAGATACTGGCAACTCAGTTCGACCCCATCCTTCCCGAAGATAGGGAGATCCTCAGTACGCTTCAGGAGGAATACTGGGAACCGCTGATCTACGTCTCAGAATCCTACGTAATCTACAGGGTGAGGTAGATCGTTGAGAGCAATCCTGATCAGCATGGGCGCGCTGGAGCTCAGTACAGGAAGGTGGCTGCTGGCGCTTCTTCTTGCAGTGCTCTTCGTAGTCACGGTGCTGGCGCTGGACCTACGGATTGTTGACCGCATGGAGAGGTTCAGGGCGGTGACTTCTTTCAATTCTGGGCGGCAGGAGACCACCACTGTCGTGGTCCAATTGTCACTGTTCGCGATCCCGCTCGCGGCCGCGTACGGGCACGGCCGTAGCGATGAGCTGTCGCCCCTGCCGGAGCCAGCGAGACCCCAGCACCTAGATGGAACATCGGGAGGCACAGCATGTCCACTGTGAGCATCATCGTCCCCGCCTACAACGAGGAAGAAGGTATATCCACTACTCTGGCCGACATCGGGCTGGCCATGAGTCGACAATCGCTGGAGTACGAGATCATCGTGGTGGATGATGGCTCGACAGATGGGACTGTTGACGTGGCTCAGAGGCAAGAAGGCGTTCGCCTGATCCAGCATCATACAAACAGAGGCTACGGAGCTGCCCTCAAGACCGGGATCCGCCAGGCAACTCACGACTGGATAGCCATCATCGATGCCGATGGAACCTATCCCCCTGCTGCCCTTCCGCAGCTCCTGGACGAGATGCAGCACTTTGACATGGTGGTGGGAGCCAGGGACCTGGGGGAGGTCCCTAGAGCCAGAAGGCCGGCCAAGTGGATCCTGGCCAGGCTGGCGGAGTACCTGGCCGAAACGCAGATACCCGACCTAAACTCGGGCATGCGCATCTTCCGGAAAGACATAGCCCTCAGTTACTTCAACATCCTCCCCTCCGCCTTCTCCTTCACCATCACCATCACCATCGCCTTCCTGAGCGACCACTACCTGGTCAAGTTCTTGCCGATTCCCTATCGACGAAGAGAAGGTCGATCCAAGATCAGGCCGCTACGAGACACCCTAAACTTCGTGCAGTTGCTGCTGCGGACGACAATGTACTTCAATCCCCTGAAGGTCCTGCTCCCGGTCAGCTTGCTCCTGCTCTTGCTGGCAGTCGTCATAGGAGTATACAGTCTACTGTCCCAGGGTCGGGTAATGGACATCACCGTGATCACCCTCGCCATGGCATCTCTGCAGATCGCCGTCGTGGCCATGATCGCAGACATGGTCCAAAAGAAGAACAAGGTATAGAAGTGCCTTCTGTCATCGAGGAGAGTAAACACGGTTTCAGCGACATAGACGAAGCCGTGTGCACCCGTTGCGGTGCTTGCGTCAGTATCTGTCCCATCGGCGTGATCGCGACCGACGGGCACGAGGTGCGGCTGGCCGGCGAATGCATAAACTGTGGTCTGTGCTACCGCTTCTGTCCTGGTAGGGAGATGGATTTCGCCGCTCTCAGCAAAGTCCACTTGCAGGCAATGCCCGGCGATTCGCTGCTGGGTCATTACCGCCACCTTGGAGTTGCACACGCGACCTCCGACGAGATCAGACAGAGAGCAGCCTCGGGCGGAGTAGTGACTTCCCTGCTGACGTATCTGCTGGAGACCAACCAGATAAGGGGCGCCATCGGCGCCACCATGCGCGAGGACAAGCCGTGGCAGTGCCAGCCTGCTATCCTCCGCACGCCTCAAGAGGTGAAGCGTGCAGCCCAATCCAAGTATAGCCTGCTCAGCCTGGATGCTCTCCTGCGCACTGCGCGCGACGAGGACGGACCCTTCGCCGTTGTAGGTCTACCCTGCCACGTTCATGGCCTTCGCCGGCTCCAACGCATCGGATCCTATCGAGCCAAGTTCCCCATTGTGATTGGGTTGTTCTGCGGCTTCAACCTTGAGCCCGCTGCCACCGACCATCTCATCAGCAAGGCAGGCTTCACCCAGGGGCAGGTCCAACATCTAGAGTACAGAGGTGGTCCTTGGCCAGGAGGGCTCGTAATCCACGGTCGCGATGGCCAACGACGCTTCGTGCCCAAGCATGCCTACTCTTATGTCAATCTCATGCACGTACCACGTCGGTGTCTAGCCTGCCCGGATCTGACGAACGAACTCGCCGATCTATCCGTGGGAGACTGCTGGCTTGAGGAGTACGCGGGTGGTTGGTCTACAGTGATCGGCCGCAGTTTGCAGGGTGAACGGCTTCTGGCGGAGGCAGCGCAAGCCGGAGTACTCCGAATGGAGCGAATCGGGCGAGAGGACGTCCTGCGCTCTCATGGCCATCTCCTCGCCTATAAGAAGGAAGGATACTTCGTGCGGCAAAGCTGGCTGCGCGTGCCGCTGGGCTACGAGTTGCTTCGACCGCCCATAGGAGTGAAACGTTGGATCCAGCAATCGCTGCTGCTGGCGGCGATACTCATGCTAAGCAACTCGGCGGTTCGGGGTATGGTGCAGCGCTTGCCCGGTTCGTGGCTGGCCCACATGTCTCGCTCGGGTAGAACGGCAGCAACACGGGCGGCTGGTGACTGAACCGGTGATGGCGCTGGGAGACTTACCTCCCTAGAGAGACCTGTGTGTCCTCACCTTGTTGGGCCTGAACTTCAGGCGCAGGGTGACTGAGAGTGTGACCTTTGTCAACGACGGAAGAGTGCACGATATCTGCGCATCCGCTCAGCCATGGCTGCCCTGTCCTGATACGCCAGGTACGAGAAGGCGATCACAGTCAGCCACACAAAAATGTCGCCTCCCCTGCCTGAGATAGCTGCGTAGAACAATAGCGCATACGACGCCATGACGAGCGAAACCAAGAGCTTCCACCCTGGTCTGGACAGGGCCGGGACAAGGAGAAGCACCAGATCGTAGGGCTTCATATAGATGGGCAGCAGCAGACCCACAGTGAGCACGAAAGAGAATTCAGCGTTTACCAGCACTGTAGCCAGGAGGCCGATTAGCAGGATGACGCCTAGCCAGTACTGGGACGTCAGGTGCCAGGAGAGCCCCCAGATGGTCGGAACAGCTCTGCCCGCTTCCTGCGCTATGTATCTGGCACTTGCCCACCAATGAACGGGCCAGTCCGGCATCAGCCAGAAGGCTATCCCCAGCATCGCACCCAGCGTGATTCCGAAGGCGACGAGGCCGCGCCTTCGCAAGCGGAAGAGAGTGACTAGCAGGACAAGGGCCATTGTCTGCGGCTTGATCAAGCTCAGAGCCAATGCTGCGCCGCCCAGTGCGTGCTTTCCTCTCCGCAATCCTTGGAAAGCCATCGCCAACAGGAAGAGGGTAAACATGGAAGTCTGCTGATCGAAGAAGGTGATCAGCGTAGGCACGAACGCCGCAGATGCGACGGTCGTGACGATCAGGTTTCTGGATTGACGTACCGGTCTGCTGATGAGAAGGATCGACGCAATAAAGAGCACCTCGGACACGGTGAGCCAGATGTTCTTCGCCGTCTCGAGATCAAAGAGCCCCAGTGGCACCACCAGCACAGCGATGTAGAGGGGGTAGTTGAAGTTGGCGGTTCCCCTCGGTTCGAGGATGTCCTGGATCACCTCATAGTCGTAGGGGTTCCGACCTTCGAGCAGTGCTCGCCCGGCGCCCCAGAACGAGTTGAAGTCGTAGTGCGGCTCAAAGAAGGAGTTCAGGACGAAGAGGCAGACTATCGAGAGCGCAATGATAAGCGCCCCTATCAGGGTCCTCGTCACTCGGTGTCCCTCCTTCGTGCCACCTTGAGGCCGACGAGCTAATACATAAGCTATTCTAGCATTCCTGACAGGCAAACCCAAGCCTTGTGCGCCTGCAAAGATGGCATGGGAAGAGCGCAATCGGGCTAGGAGCCAGGACGATGACGCTCCTCACACCAAACCTGAACCGCAGTGTTCGACACGCGCAGCGCACATGATGGCACTCCAAGTCCCACTCCGCGGTGGGGGATACACCCTAAGAGGAACTCTCTGGCTGATTCAATTGTTTGGCTCCTACTCGGGGACGGATCACGAGAATCGTATTGAGCATGGGCCTTAGAGTCAAGGTTGATTTCCGCAGATCTGTATGCTACAGTACAAGCACCCGCGCGTGGCCAAAGCCGCCAATACCGATGGACAGGGGAGCACACGAAAGAAGGCACCCATGCGTCACCTGGTGCCAGCGCTCTCCTCCGCTAGCGCAATGATGTCAAGCACCACGCTATTCGGAATTGCATAGCACTGGCGATCTCTTGGTGTGCGTACCTTTCCCTAGCAGGGATCCGTGAGATGGCGTGACGGACGGCGGGTGCTTCGCCGATGATGACCATTGTAGGTCTGGTCTGCACTCAGTATCCACAATCACCACTATGAAAGATGCACCGATGCCTGGCCAATGTCGTGCCTCCTTGGGGGGAACGAGATCCTGGCTGCTCATCCTCATACTGCTCTTGGGGTTTTGTGTCCGTCTTGTCCGCCTTCACGACAAGGAAATGTGGTACGATGAAGCATTCGCGGTACTATACGCCGAAAAAGGGATTGACGCGATCATTCGCGGCACTGTCACCTCGGTCGAGGGTGCGGCAGCCGACATCCATCCGGTTCTCTACTACTTCTTCCTGCACAGCTGGATGCGTATCGGTCAGAGCCCTGTCATCGTTCGCTTCCCCTCGGTAGTATTCGGGCTGTTATCCATCTGCCTCGTCTTCCTCATCGGCAGGGAGCTCTTCGATACCAAGGCGGGGGTGTTGGCTGCCCTGCTAGCTGCCATCTCGCCCTTTCACATCTGGTACTCGCAGGAAGCCAGAATGTACAGCCTCCTCTGTCTGCTCAGTCTTCTGTCCATCTACCTCTTCGTCAAAGCCTACAAGAAAGGTAGATGGCTGTACTGGATCGGATTCGGCCTCTCCACGGGCCTATCCCTGTATGCCCACAACCTCGCGTTCTTGATACCGCTTGCGCTTGATCTGTTTGTACTGCTGAGAAGGAGGTGGGACCTTCTACTCCGCCTGTTCGTCGCCCATCTGGTCACTCTCCTCCTCTTCCTGCCTTGGCTGGTCCTGGTGCCTGGGCAGTTCGCCAAGATCCAGCAAGCGTACTGGGTACCCAAGCCAGGTCTGACCGAACTTGTGCGCACTGTCATTGTCTTCACCTTCAACTTACCGGTCCCCGGCTGGCTCCTGCCTCTTGTTCTCTTCTTCAGCCTTCTACTTCTGACCCTGACGCTCTATCGGTCTTTCAAGACACCGGCGACTGGCAGAACGGAGGCAAAGCGATGGGCACGGGACCTGTGTCTGGTCCTCGCCTTCGCGCCTCTACTCATCATGTTCCTTGTCTCCCAGGTGAAGGCAGTATACATCGAGCGCGCCCTGCTCGTCTGTGGGCTGGCTTATTGCATCATCGTGGCTCATGGTCTCCTCACACCCAAGCTTCCGCGCCTGGTGCTTCTTTCTCTGCTGCCACTGCCGGTGCTTCTTGTGATCTCACTCGGATATCAGTACACGTATTCTGAGTTCCCCCGCTCCCCCTTCAGCGATGCGAGCACGTATCTGCGAGAGCATCAGGAGCACGGAGACGCGATCGTCCACGAGAACAAGCTATCGTTCTTCCCCACTCACTACTACGACCGGGGCATGATTCAGGACTACGTCGGTGATGCGCCGGGGTCGCCTACCGATACTCTAGCTCTTCCCACACAGCAGGTCCTGGGCCTTCTGGCCCAGCCTGATATCGCGCACGCGGTAGACGGTGCGCAACGGGTGTGGTTTGTAGTCTTTCAGCGATCCCTTGACGAGGCTGCCCAATTGGGAGTGGAGAACGCAACCAAGGCCTGGCTTGATGACGAATACCGATTGACACACGTTGAGGTCTTCAATGACATGCTTGTCTGCCTGTACGAAGCGCCCTAGGGAGCCGCAATGCTGTACTTGCTGGGGGCTGTCCAGATGCCCCGCCGGGCATGGAGTGCCGGAGTGGTTGGGCAGGTCTGCATGATAGCTGCAGCCGCATTGCCGCCCTTCGGCAGACCAGCGGGGATGGGTAGAGCCATGGTCTGCCCTTCCCAGCTCATGATCAACCCAGTGCGTGCGCGCACCCACGCACATGTCTCAATCCAGGGCATGATTCCCCAGGAGGTCTTTCCACACCGCCAATGTCGACAAGAATGACCCTTTCGGGGACCCCACTCAGACAACGCGTGAAGAGGGCAGCCTCTAGCCCCGCGGTGAGACACGCACTGCTGATCTTTGTGACCACGAGAGTGCTGGTTTCGCTTTGGGTCGCGCTCGTGCTCGCAGTCAGCAGCCCTCCCACCAGTCCTGACGATACCCTCCGCCCATATCAGGGTGTGGAACCCTTCAGCGGGGGCATCGCGGAACTGTCCCTGGGTGTCTGGCAGCGCTTTGACACTCTCTGGTATATCAGGATTGCCGCCCAGGGCTACTCTCCAGATGACGTGAGCACGGTCTACTTCCCGCTATACCCGACGCTCACCAGAGTTCTGGGGACTGTATTCGCCGGCAACTACCTGTTTGCGGCCATCGTCATCTCCAACCTGGCCTACGTGGGGGTACTCTACTGTTTGTACAAGCTTACGGAGATGCATTCTGACGGCGCCAGCGCCCGGCGGGGCACCCTCTACCTGGCCATCTTCCCCACCGCGTTTTTCTTCCTGGCGGCTTACACTGAATCGCTGTTCCTGTTTCTGACTCTCGCCGCCTTCCTCTGCGCGCACGCAAAGCGCTGGTGGCTGGCGGGACTCCTCGGGCTTCTCGCTTCTCTCACCAGGCTGCAAGGGGTCGTACTCGTCGCCCCGCTGCTGTACATGTATCTTCGAGATAGAGATTTCCGTCCCCGTCGAGTGAGACCAGACGTGTTAGGACCTCTCATCGTGCCGTTGGGAGCTGTGCTATTCATAGCCTACCAGTCCCTGCTACTAGGCTCTGGTCCGCTGTTGAACACCTACCAGGCGAGTCTCTACGCCCAGTTCGTCTTGCCGTGGGACAACATCATCGCCACGTGCCAGAAGATACTCTCGCCTGAGGGCACGTTCATCAACGTACTCAACCTGACCATGATGGGCATCTTCCTCGCCATGACCGTCCTGTCATTTCGGGGGCTACCGCGGGAGTACGGCATCTACATGGCGGTCACCATGTTGGTCCTCTTGCTGAGGAGGACCACGCTACAGCCCATGGTAAGTATGTCTCGCTACGTCCTGGTCCTCTTCCCGGTGTTCATGTTGTGGGGTCGTTGGGGCCGGAATCCCCGCGTTCAGAGACTCATCGTCTATCCCTGCGTCGCTCTGCTGCTCTACCTGAGCGGCCAGTTTGCCATGTGGGGGTGGGTGGCCTAGAGAGAAGCATGGAATGAGGCGCATGACCCCCCACATCCTACTGAAGGTCAGCATGACGGCAATCCTTATTGTCCTCGTGCTACCCCTCTACGCCTTCAAGGGGCTGAATGACTCAATGGATCATGCACGCGGCACGGGATCGGTGGGAGGCATAGACTTCAAAGCCTACTACATCGCGGCCGACATGCTCCGCTTGGGCAAGGACTTCTACGACGTCCACCAGCAAGTGGAGGAGGTCCAGGCAAGGGGGTTGCCGCTCAACGAGAGCTTCTATATCTATCCCCCACTCCTCGCCATCCTTTTCGTGCCCCTTACAGCACTACCGATGGAGCAGGCAGCGCAGGCGTGGTTCTTCCTCAACCTGGCTCTGTATGCCCTGTCTCTGTTCATCATCTCACGCGCCTTCGCTCTGAACCGCCGCAGCGGGATCCTACCCCTCCTGTGGATACTGGCCTTCCTCTTTCCGCCGGCCCTGTACACCCTCTACAAGGGCCAGGTCAATATCGTCATATTGCTACTACTGGCTATCACTTACTGGCTGTGCGTTAGGGATCGCCAGGTGCTGGCCGGCGTGGCCCTTGGCGTCGCCTCAATGATCAAGGTCATTCCCATCTTCCTGCTGCCTTATGCGTTGTGGAGGAGAAGATACACTCTCGGTCTGACGGCTGCGGCCACAATAGTCATCATCGCCATCATCGGCCTGGTAATCGTGGGCGTGGGTCCTCACCGGACCTACCTGTCAGCTGTGCTCCCCCTCCTGCAACAGCCCCGACCGAACCCCAGCAACCAGTCCTTGGGTGGTTTCTTCAGTCTTCTCCTGGTCGAGAACCCCCATACGGACAGACTCATTCACGACCCGCTCCTCTGGAGAGTGCTGACCCTCTCAGTATCCGCGGTCCTGGTGTCAGGGGTGATTCTCATACTGTGGCAATGCAGAGAACGCACCAACAGGACAGACTTGGAGTTCGCCCTGATTATCACGACACTTCCGCTCATCACCAACATCGCCTGGGTCGACCTCTTCGTCCTGCTGATCATCCCCTATGCTGTCCTACTCAAGTACGCGTTGCAGCGGCAGATCAGGACACGCTGGATTGTGCTAGGCGCCATCAGTGTAGTCTGCGTCAGCTTTCCCCGTCTGCAGGATCTGCTTGCCAACCTGGTAGCCTGGCACGAATCGCTGGTGCGTAGCCCATTGACTATGGGACTGCCCTTCTTCGGATTGATTCTTCTTTGGGTGGCAACGGCTGCCACCTTGTGGCACTCACCCAACCAGGAGACGCCCGTTGGAGCAGAATGAGGAATCCCGAAGATGGCTGACGCCATCGCGGCTACTGACCGTCCTCCTCGCGGCGATCATCCTCTCACTCATCCCACTGCTCTATCTCAACGTCTTGTTCTCGGTACTGGATGACCTCGACAACAAGGCCTGGGGCGGCGCAGACTTCACAGCCTACTACACGGCCGCAAGTTTGATCAGGGACGGGACAAGTCCTTACGACGCAGCGGCCTTTGCGAGCGAGGCTCAGGGCCTGGGCTTCAGGAACGACAGGCCATACATCTACTTCCCCCTTTTGGCGATCACTGTCATGCCCTTGACAGCTCTTCCCCCCCAGCAGGCGGCCTCGGTGTGGTTCGCCCTCAACGTCGCCCTCCTCGTTCTGTCCACACTCCTCATGGTGCGGACTCTAGGTCTCCAGAAGCACAAGGTCGCCGTCGTATCCCTGCTGCTGGCGGCCCTCACCTTCTATCCGGCCGTCTTCTCCACTTTCGTAGGACAGGCCAACGCTCTTCTCCTTGCACTCCTGGTGCTGACCTGGCATCTGGCCAAGCGCGGGATTGACGGATTGGCGGGAGCCTGCATCGCCGCGGCCTCCATGGTCAAGGTCTTCCCCTTCTGCATAGCACTCTACTTCCTCTGGAAGAGCAGGTACAGGATTATCCTTAGCGCACTTGCTGCTCTGGTCGTTCTCGCCGCATTCAGCATCGCGCTCGCGGGTCTGGAGCCCCACATCACCTACGTCTCATCGATTCTGCCCACTCAGCTCGTCAAACCGCACCCTCTCAACCAATCCCTTTCTTCATTCATCTACCGGATGATCCAGCCGGAACAGCCTCGCGACGTGCTCCTATGGCGTCTCGCCAGCCTTTCGGCGTCCGCCCTCGTTGTCCTTGGAACTGCGCTGCTCATCCCTCGGGGCCGGCGCAACGGGGCGCTCTTGGACCTCGAGTTCGCTCTTGTCGTCGTGAGCATGCTTCTCGTGTCTACCGTGTCGTGGATAGGAACGCTGACCCTGATGATCATACCCTTCGGTGTGGCGGCCAAGGAACTCATCGTCGGCGAACGGTGGAGAAGTGCGCGCCTGGCTGCCATCACTACTGTGGTGTCCCTCCTGTGCATCAATTCGCAGCGCGTAGTGGAATCCTACATCATGGCCGGCAGCGCGGCTGGCTCTTTGCCGCCATGTTTGCTCAGCATGCCCATGTATGGCATGATAGTTCTCTGGATCACTATCGCCTACTTCCTTCTGAAGCGCGGTGAGTCCCCACTGTCTGCAATCGGATCGTCTTGAGGCCACATGGAGAGCTGCGCGCCATGCCGGACGTCAATAGCAGGGATCTGAGGCTCGCGACCCTCATAGGCGCCATCACCATCGCTGTAGCTTTCCTGCCCTACGCATTGGGCTATCTGTTGGAGGCTCCGGGATGGGAGTTTGGTGGAGTGGTGATGAACTTCGAGGACGCTCACGGCTACCTGGCCAAGATGCGCCAGGGAGCAGAAGGCAGCCTAGTATACCAGATACCCTTCACCTCAGAGGATCACGAAGGCGCCTTTGTGGGCGGGTTCTTCCTGGCCCTGGGCTGGATATGCGCTCTCACCGGCTTGCCGGTGATGTGGATGTGGCATGTATCGAGAGTGGTCTTCGGGTTCCTGCTCCTGCTATCGGCGTACGTCTTCATCAGCTTGTTCCTTGAAGACCGTCGGCAACGTCTCGTGGCCTACGTGCTGGTCTGCTTCTCAGCTGGATTTGGCTGGCTTGTACTCCTCACAGGGCGTTTCTCCATCTTGGGCTTCGATCTCATAGACTTCAAGATGCCTGAAGCGCACGTCTTCTTCACCATCCTCACCTTCCCGCATTTCGCTGCGGGAGCTGGTCTCCTGCTTGCGATCTTCACCATGGCCATGCTCTTCCACACCGCAAGGCGCTGGAAATACGCCGTAGCGGCCGGTGTTGCAAGCTTTCTCTTGGCGATCATCCACCCCTACAACCTCTTGATCGTGGCTGGCACACTTGGCATCTGGCTCCTGGCCATCGCTCGGAAAGAGGGTCGCCTGCCCCTCCGCGAACTGGGAGGCGTGGCGCTCATGGGGCTCATGGCCGCTCCTATCTCTGTCTACTACCTGTATGTTTTCGCTACCAACCCTGCTTTCGGCGCCTGGGCCACCCAGTCTGGCAGCCCTTCGCCCCACCCGGTTCACTATCTGATTGGCTATGGTCCACTCCTCATACTGGCCCTGCCCGCGATGGTGGAGCAGGCCAGGAGAGAAGATGCGAACGGTCTCCTGCCCCTCATCTGGGTCGTGGTGGTAGCTGTGCTGCTTTACGCTCCTCTGAAGCAGCAGCGGAGGATGGTGGAAGGGGTGCACATCCCCCTTAGCATCCTGGCCACAGGGGGCCTGTACTCATACTATCTCCCGCGACTGGAGAGATCGAACATTCTGAGAAGGTTAGTCACCCTCAGAGAGCGGTCATTCTCCCCTCGAAGGTTCAGAAACTTCGTCGTCTTCCTGGTGCTTGTCGTTGCCGTGCCCTCCAATCTCTACATCCTGGCCAGTCTCGCCGCCACCGCCGTACGGCAGCCGTACCCTTTCTTCCACGAGCAGGCGGAGAACGAGGCCATCGATTGGCTGGGAGAGCAGACTGAGCCCCTCGACACCGTCCTGGCCGCCTACGGGACCGGGAGCTACATACCGGCCCGTATCAATCACCGGGTGTTCGTTGGCTACTGGGCCGAGACCGCTCATATCGACGCGAAACTCGAGATGGTGGACCGCTTCTTTCAGGAGGGGACTCCCGGCACTTGGCGAGTACAGCTCCTACAGAAATACGCCATAGCCTATGTCTTCTACGGTCCGCGAGAGGCCGTGTTGGGCGATTTCAACCCCGCTGAATCAACGTATCTCTCCATCGTATTCGCCAACGACCTGGTCAGCATCTATCGCGTCCTGGAGCAAGTCAGTTGATGGAGCACAGCCACTCGGTCAGAGCTTCAGAACACCGTGCCCGCAACCTGGTGAGGGATCTGCTGGCGGTCTTTCTGGTATCCCTGGCAGTGAGGGTGATCCTTGCAGCGCCGCAGAAGCAACCGCACTACTTCGACGCATACTACTACTACACCGTGGCTGAGAACCTGCACCTCGGCCGAGGTTTCGTCGTTGACTTCATCTGGAACTACCTGGACAAGCCTGCCACCGTGACGCATCCCAGCAATCTGTACTGGATGCCCTTGACGTCGATTCTCGCTTGGTCATCCTTTTCGATCCTCGGCGCCTCCTACCGCGCTGCGCAGATCCCTTTCATCCTGCTTTCCTCGATTCCCCCCCTGCTAGCCTATTATGTCTCCCACCTGACGTCTGCCAGGCGCGACTATGCATGGCTGGCCGCTATCCTCACCCTCTTCGCCCCCTTCTACCTCAAATACTGGGCATCGCCGGACAACTTCGCCCCATTTGCCGTCACCGCCGGCTTGAGCCTGCTAACCCTGCATCTGCTGTGGGACAAGCGAAAGGTCAGGTATGCTCTGTTAACGGGCCTGCTGATCGGGCTCAGCCACCTGTCCCGGGCAGACGGCATCCTGCTCTGGCTATCTTTCGCCGTCTTGCTGGGGATTATGCTGCTCCGAGGCCAGCGAGACAGCAGCACAGGTTCCGCCGAACAGGGCTCCGACACCCCGCGCGTCACCCCCATTGCCTGCGTCCTCTGGGTCGCCCTCGCCGTAGCCGGGTATCTGGTAGTCATGATCCCCTGGTTCTGGCGCAATTGGATGCTCATCGGGAGCCCTCTCTCCGGAGCCAGTACGACGACCATCTTCCTGCGAAGCTACGCAGACTTGTTCAGCTACTCGGCGGATCTCAGCCTGCAAAGCTACCTGGCCTGGGGATGGCGTGCCATCCTCCACTCCAAGCTCACTGCGGCTGTTCATAACCTAGCAGTGGTGTTGGGTGCGCTCCAGTTCCACCTGGCTCCCCTGGCCATCATCGGACTCTGGCAGCTGCGAGGGCGTCGGGAGCACCTGCCCTTCTACGTCTACGCAAGCACGCTCTACCTGTCGATGACGCTGATCTTCACCTTCCCCAGTACACATGCCAGCATGCTGCACTCCACAGGTGCCCTGCTGCCTTTCTTGTTCGCGGCCACGATACCAGGCATAGATGCCGCGGTGGGCTGGGTCGCTCGCCGAAGACGGACCTGGCGCCCACGCACGGCGAGGAGGGTATTCCGCATCGGGCTTACCGTGGTGGTGGTGGCAATCAGCCTCTTCAACTACTGTCAGTCGGTGTTCCTATCGCTGGACCCCCTTGACCTTCAGCCCCTGTGGAACCGGGCCAACACGGGGTACGTGACCGTCTCCAGTTGGCTGGAGGAGAACGCTCCGCAGGGAGCGGTGGTGATGGTGGTGGATCCGCCCGCCTACTACTACTTCACCCATCGACCGGCCATCGTCATCCCCAACGAGGAAATCGATGGAATCGTGGAAGTAGCTGAACAGTATCAGGCCCAGTACCTCATCCTGGAGCATGATCACGTCATGTCGCTGGAACCGATCTACCGTGGTGAGGCTACTCATCCTTCGCTTGCCCTTGAGCACTCTCTTCACGACGCTGGTGGCAACCTGATACAGATCTACAAAGTTGGGAGGTGACGTGTAGATGCGGCGCCTGGTTTCGCCTGGTGTGCTCCCTCCACTGCTTGCCGTCGCGGGCTCTCTGCTGTACGTGGGATTCTCCGGTTTCTACGGCTTCGTCGGCTTTCCGCTCGACGACGCCTGGATCCACCAGACTTATGCCCGCAATGTAGGCCTGTATCACCAGTTCGCATACAACCTGGGAGAGCCTAGTGTCGGGTCCACCTCTCCTTTGTGGACCGCCCTTGTGGCGCCGGCGTATACCTTGCATGTCGAGCCCAGGTTGTGGACCTTTCTGCTGGGCACCCTCTTTCTGGCCCTCACCGGGTGGCTCGTCCAGCGTCTGAGCGATCTACTGTTCCCTCATGATCGGCTAGTGCCGCTGCTCACGGGAGTCTTCTGTGTCCTGGAATGGCATCTGGCCTGGGCAGCCTTCTCCGGCATGGAGACCATCCTCTTCGTATTTCTCTCGCTGCTGGTACTGGAGAGACACCTGGTGGGTGAGAGGCCGTTTCTTACCGGCCTTGCCGGCGGCCTGCTCGCGCTGACCAGGCCCGAGGGCGCAATCCTGGTCCTGATCTTGATCGCTGACACCGTCTGGAGGCACCGCCCGAGTTCAGGCAAGTTGACCTGGAGGAGCGCCGCAACACCCAGCGTTGCTCTCGTGTTGGGGTTCCTCCTGACGGTTCTGCCCTACTTGGCTCTCAACATAGGCATCACTGGGAATCTGTTCCCCAACACTTTCTATGCCAAGCAGGCCGAGTACCAGGATGTTGTTGCCTCTTCGCCACTCTGGGCTCACTGGGCACGGGTGGCGTCCGCTACAATAGTTGGAGCCCAGGCACTTCTCATCCCTGGTTTTCTCTACGCTGCCTGCAAGGGCGTAGCAGCACGGGAAAGACGCATCCTGCTTCCCCTTATCTGGTGGGCCGCATTGATCACTCTCTACGCACTTAGACTGCCGGTGACCTACCAGCACGGGCGCTACATGATACCCTCCATTCCAGTTCTGATCCTGCTGGGAGTATGGGGCACAAGAAACCTCCCCGGCATTCGCCGCCTCCTCAGACAGGTCCTCTTCATCTCCATTCCGGTTGTATTGCTCGCATTCTGGCTCCTTGGAGCCGAGCAGTATGCCGCTGACGTGAGAATCATCGACAGCGAACTCAAAGCGGCCGGAGTGTGGATCAGAGACAATACATCGCGTACCGCCGTCGTCGGCGCGCACGACATCGGTGCCCTCGGCTACTTCTCAGAGCGCTTCCTCATCGACACAGCAGGCCTGATCACTCCCGAGGTCATACCTTTCATCCGGGACGAAGACAGTGTCCTGGCCTTCCTTGAGGCGAAGGAAGTAGACTACGTGGCCATCTTTCCCTCTTGGTATCCCGCGATCGCGCGCGATGCTCGGTTGCGGCCCGTATATCGGTCCCCTAGTCAGTGGATAGTGGAAGCTGGCGGCGACAATGTGGTGGTCTACGAGACCGACTGGCACGCGCCCTGATACGGTGCTGGCTCGCGAACGCACCGCCACATTCCACTCAGCCCTTTCTGACCAGTGTTTGCGTCCTCAGAGCTTCGATGATATACTTGTGTAGCACGATGGACAAGAATCGTTACTCTCACACCTGGTGAGGTCCTATGGTCAACAAGATCAGAATCATGATCGTGGATGACCACCCCCTATTCCGCGAAGGGCTCCGCCGAGTCCTTGATCGGGAAGACGATCTTCTGGTGGAGGCGGAGGTCGCGGACGGTGAACAGGCCATCGTCTTGGCACGTGACATACGTCCTGACGTCATTCTTCTCGACATCAACCTCCCCTCCATGAACGGCCTCCAGGTGACCCGCGAGATCAAGGCCAGGCTGCCTGACACTGCCGTCATCAACCTGACCGCCTACCACGACGAGGAGCAGATCATACACGCCATCAATGCTGGCGCTTCAGCCTACTACCCCAAGGAGGTTACGCCAGACAAGCTAATATTCGCAGTTCGTCAGGTGACGCTGGGTCAATGGGTCATCGACGACGAAGTCCTCAACGAAGATGGGTTGCGAGACTGGCTTGCTGAACAGTACCGCAAACTGGCGCCACCGGGTCTTGAGGCCGATTCGCTATTCGTGCCCCTCTCCGCCCGGGAGATGGAGATCCTTCAATATGTGGTCCGAGGAAGCAGCAACAAGGAGATAGCGCGCGCCCTGGAGATAAGTCAGCAAACGGTGAAGAACCACATCTCCTCAATTCTGCGGAAGCTGGACGCCAAGGACCGCACCGAGGCCGCCGTGTACGCCCTGCGCCACGGCTGGATCCGACTGGAAGACACAAAGCCCGAGGAATAGGCCTCTGCGACCCACGCGGTGCTCTCGTCCAGTATCGCGCGTGGCGCGCAGCCTGGGAATAGCCGATGGAAGATAGCCAGGATACACGAGACCCTCTCGAAAGGCTCGCTGAGCTCATCGAGCAAAGCAAGCGAGCCTACATGGAGATCCAGAACGAGCTCAAGGAGGTCGAGGTTCTACTCGAACAAACCTCTGGCGAGATTGAGAAGCTCGATCAACGGACCACCCAGGCGGCCAACAAACTTCGTCACGTCGAGACGAACCTCAACAGCTATGCGCGAGAGGACATCAAGGAAGCATACACCGCCTCGCAGGCCGCCCAGCTCCGCCTCGTGATGTTGCGATCCCAAGCAGAGCAACTCCAGGCCAGGGCAGAGAGTCTGGAGAGCCAGTCAAACCAGTTGCGAAGCTTCCTGGATGTTGCAGACGAGATCCCTGGATTGAGCTCTCCCGGAGCGGGGTTGGAATCTTCTCCTTCGGCAGCCGATAGCGTGATCATGCGCATCATCGAGGCTCAAGAAGGAGAGCGTCAGCGACTGGCCAGACAGATGCACGATGGGCCGGCTCAGTCTCTCACCAACCTCATTCTGCAGGCCGAGATCGTGGAGAAATCCTTCGACGTCGGCGCGGACCGGGCCCGCGAGGAGCTCACGAATCTGAAGAATGCCGTCAACGCCACTTTTGAGAAGACAATGGACTTCATCTTCGAGCTCAGGCCCATGATGCTGGATGACCTCGGAGCTGTGCCCACAGTACGCCGCTACATAGAGGATTTCCAGGAGAAGAGCGGTCTTGCCATTAGCTTCGATGTCATAGGTGAGGAACGCAGACTGGCGCCCTACGTGGAGGTGACGGTCTTTCGCGTGATTCAAGAGCTGCTTCACAACGTTTGGCAGCATGCCCAAGCCAGCCACGTGCAGGTGGGCTTGAACCTTCAGGGCTCCACGGTCGAGGTCACTGTGGAGGACGACGGGAGCGGCTTCGATGTGGACGAAGTCACAGCCTCAGCGAAGGAAAGGAAGACCCTCGGTATTGTGGCCATGCAGCAACGACTGGAAATGCTGGGTGGCACCCTTCAGTTCGACAGCAGCCTCGGACGGGGCACCAAGGTGAGCATGCACGTCCCCGCCACCTGAGCCTTGTGTGCACTTTGTCCACCATTGTGAAATACGCACAATTACGCATAGTACCAAAAGGCTATTGCCCTTGCGTTGCCAGCCCTGTATAATGGTAGTCAAAGATGGGTCCTTCGTAGACCATATGTGAGAATCAATGGAAAGGAGGTGAAGTGAAGTGTTGTATTTGCCGCAAGAGGAAGGGCAAGGAATGGTCGAGTATGCGTTGATATTAGTCTTGGTGGCCATCGTAGTCATCGCCATCCTGCTACTCCTGGGCCCGCAGATCGGCAACATCTTCAGCCGCATCACCAGCGGACTCCAGGCCGCAGGCTAATACTCAAACGATACCAGACTTGCCAATGATAGAGCCCTACTTCTGTAGGGCTCTATCCATTTACCAGATCTCCGCATCAGATGTGATACGCACGCAAGCCGTCTGCTCTCCCTGATATGCAGAACATGCTGCGGGCGCCAAACCCTTATGCGGCCATTTGTTGTGGTACTAAGTTCCTATTGCCTTTTGGCTGACGATGCTGTATCATTGGCTCAGGCGTGGTACGCGTCACGGACCGTCGTTTGGGCGTACACAAGAGACACTTCTCTGAGAGCGTGCACAGCGACTCGCTTTGTGCATGCTAACGGAACGCAGCGAGCGCAGGGAACCGGATCGCACTTGTCGCGGACAACAGTATTCGCGCCGCTCTCGTGACAGGCGAGACCGGATGATTCCTCGGGCATCGAGCCCGCCTCGTGGCGCCGCGGAGTCTCTGGATGACCGAGGGCAATCGTCCGTCTTGGCAGCGGAGGTTACGCCCACACCTACGAAGGCTGCAATTGCTGGATATGCGACGCGGAAGGACACCCCGGCGGCTGAACACGCGGAAGGAAGGCCCATGTTGAGGAAATGGTCAAGAGGCCAGGCCTTGACAGAGTTCGCCATTATCCTGCCGGTAGTCCTGGTCACCATGTTCCTGGTCATCGAGACGGGCAGGATCTTTCAGGCGTACGCCACCGTCCAGAACGCCGCCAGGGACGCGGCCCGGTACGCTGTAACCGGACGAGGTGGTTCTCTGCGCGCCGACAGCATCAAGGCAGCAGCCAAGGACCTCCTGGCTGCGGGTCTGCCGCTCATGAACGAGCCGGGATGCAGCGACTACTGCTGTGACACCGACTACCAGCCAGAGTACTACTGTATCCTGGTATGGTCGAGAGGAGGCTACGACGCTGCGGGCCTGCCCGGGGAGCGGGTGCAGGTGCAGGTGACCTACAACGTCAGGGTGATCAGCCCCATTCTGTCACTCGTCGCCCCCTACGTCCGTGTGACCGGCCGGGTGGAGATGATCAACGAACCCTTTGGGCCCACGGGGCTCACTCACAGCGGCGCCGTACCACCTACGCTGGGGATCCCCCCCACCTTCACACCCACCCACACCGCAACCCCGACGCCATCTCCCATCAACGTCACCATCAGTGAACCACTGCGCCCTGGAGACCCCGTGGTGACGGGTCGTGCGGACCCGGATTACGACGTGCACATCGACATCTGGGACTGGACAACTCGGCAACTCATCGGCACGGGAGTAGTGCAAGCCGATGGGACATTTCGTGTCAACGTGTCGCCGGCTCTGGTGGCGAACCACACTATCCGCGCCATTAGCGACTACAGCTACGCCGATGCCGTGGTGGGTGCAGCGACCCCCACGCACACCCACACAGCCACAGCTACCAGTACCGCCACCGATACACCCACCTTCACAGCAACGGCCACAGGCACCGCCACCCCCACTCCCACGGAAACGCCCACGCCCTACGATCTCAAGGTCACCTGCGGCGATGATCTGGACTACACAGACACCGAGGGCGCCACGTGGTACGCGGATCATCCGTACTCTGCGGGCGGCTGGGGGTACACTGGCTTGGTTACGCAGGTGCCAAGGGACCGCGGCGATTGCAGCACTGTGGCAGGCACCAGCGAACAAGACCTGTACAACTCGTATACCCACGGCGAGTTCATGAGCTACCTGTTCGATGACGTGACCGATGGCGACTACCAAGTGACGCTGCTCTTCGTGGAGCCCACCGCCGATTGGGAGGGCGACCGCGTGTTCGACGTGGCCATCGAAGGGAACCTGGTGCTGGACAGTTTGGATCTCTACGCTGAGGCAGGCCAGTGCAACGCCTATGTCCGATCATTCGCCGTCACTGTGAGCGATGGGCGGCTGGAGATCGACCTCGCGCCAACAGTGGGAGAAGCTATCATCAGCGGCATCAATGTGTCTTTCACCGCCTATCTTCCCGGCCCCACACCAACCACAGGGCCCACCGATACGCCCACCACCACACCGACGCCCACCAAGACGCCCGTCGTGCCGCCGGACCTGAGGATTACCGACCTGTCGGTGCCAAGCGGTCAGCCGATCACCGTTTGCTGGACGCCCCTGGACATCACCAGCGACGTGACCAACGCCTCCACTGGTCCCTGCAACGAGTTCTTCTGGACCGACCTGTACGTCTACACGGACACCGTTGGCCCTCCACTGCCCAACGAAGCAGGCGTGGACTGGCAGGGTCTCGGTAGCCTGGGTCCCGACACGAGCACCACCATCACCTTCACTCACAGCTTTGCCATCAGCGGCACCCATTACCTCTATGCCCAGGCCGACAGTTTTCAGTTCGTGAGCGAATCGGACGAGAGCAACAACGTGGGTGGACCGCTGACGGTGACCGTGGCCTGCGAAGGGACTCCGCCGACTCCCACGCCCACGCCTACTCCCGACCCTGAGTGTGGAGGTATCAGCGGCACAGTGTGGGCCTTCATCGGTGGCCAGTTAGTCGTACCCACCGATAGAGTGTACATGGCCCTTACAGAGGGCGGACAGCTCATCGACACGACGCTGACGGACCTCGAGGGACGATACCTGTTTGAATGTGTTCCTGTCGGCAGTAACTACACTGTGCGAGGTACACTGGAGATAGACGGAACTCTTTACCTGGGGACGGAGACCGGGATACCGGTCTCTCCGAGCCAGGTGACAGGCAATGTTGACATCATACTGTATCCGCTGTAATCGCAGCCGCTAGGGAGGGGTATTGCGAAGGATTCTCTGCGTGAGTCTGGCCATGGCCGCGAGCTGCACCTTGCTGCTGGTGGCCGCTGCCTTGGCGAAGACCGCCGGCACACGTGAACATCTGGGCTGGATGCTCCCCAGGGAGGTGTCTCAGAGCGACCAAGCTTCCTCCCAAGGGCCTCAGCTGGCCATCGAGGAGAACGGTGACCTTCATCTCATGTGGACGGATAGCACAACCGGACAACTTGACCCCTACTATGTCCAGTCAACTGATCGGGGGAACAACTGGTCGGCTGGCGCTCGTTTCGCCACCGATCCGCAGTCCTATCAAGCCTGGATCGCTCTCGGCACCGGAGATGTCCTGCACACCTGCTGGTGGGAGCGGAAAGACCTGCCGACAAAGCAGTATCTGCACTACGCCGAGAGGGCCGCTGGCAGCTGGGGCATCGAGGAAACGGTGGTCGTTACGGACAGCGAGATCCAGGAACCTTCCGTCGTTGAGGTCGCCGGCTACGTCAATGTCGTCTGGTCCAACAAGCTGGCGCTGCATTTCGATCTCTTCTACAGTCGGAAAGCCACGAACACCTTATCCTGGACGGATCCAGTTTTCGTCACGGACACCGAATTCAGCTCTCTGCATGCAAGGATGACTGCGGACGGGGACGGCAACCTGCACGTGGTCTGGCAGGAGAACATATCGCCGACCAACGAGATCATGTACATCTCAGGCACCGTGGGAGCCGGCCAGACAACCTGGTCCGATTCCATCACCATCACAGAGAAAGTAGCTAACGGTGCCACCAGTCCCCACATCGGGGTGGACCAGAACGGTGTGGCGCACGTCGTCTTCGCCGTGGACGTTGCAGGGCAGATCGACACTCAGGACGTCTACCATGCGTCGTTTCCCATCAGCAACACGGGCGATATCTCACCCACGCTCGTTGGAGAAAGCAGGGTGGTTGTCTCACAGCAGTTGCCCACCTACGCGAGTCCCGTCATCGCGTGCGATGGACCAGACGACGTACACCTGGTCTGGAACGGTATGAGAGGCGTTGACATCTGGGACCGCATCTACTACGCGGTATCTCACGACGGAGGAGCGACCTGGTCGCAGCCCTTTGCCGTCTCCGCGGACGACGCCTGGCCAGATGGATTTCCGACTCTGGGCACCGACGGCACATTGTGTCACGTGGCCTGGCAGCAGAAAGAACTGGGCAATGACAACGATATCTACTACGCCCACAGTCTTCCCTTCGTACAGCATTTGGGGCTTGGACTCAAGGATTACCAGTGAAGATGAGTAAGTTCAAGTTGCTGGCTATTGGCCTGGGCGTGCTGGTGGCGCTTACCTACGGGGTCCTGGCCATCCTGCTGGTGAGCGTATCCGGCGACAGGGCCGCCGACAAGCCTGGCTTCACAGCCAAGGAAGCGTTTACCAGCGCCGAGAAGGCGGCGAGGTCCTGGCAGGCGGACGCGCAGCTTGTGAGCGCCAACGCGAGCTGGCGAGGCCTGCCGGCCGACGAACTGGTGGAAGAGCAGGTCACCTGGTCATTCACGTTCTTCTCTCCGCAGACGCGGAGTGTCAGTATAATCTCGGTGACTGCCCAAGGCGCCAGCCCGGCGGAGACTCTCGACGCCAGCCCAGCCACCAAGGTCGCGGACTTTGCCACGTGGGAGGTGGACAGTCATCAGGTGCTGACGGCGTTTCTGGATCACGGCGGTCGCGGTTTCCTCGACGAGAACCCCGATGCCACCGTGAGTCTTCGTCTTGGGCCGTCCGAAGAGGGTGAGTCCCTGGTATGGCTGGCCTTCGGCATCTCCAGCTCGAATAGGAGTACGGTCACCGTTCAGGTGGACCCTCTCAGCGGTGAGGTGAGGAGTTCCGGGTCCTCCACAAGTTAGTCGCAAGATCCAGCCATCATGTGGGCGATGGAAAGGGGGATTGAAAGATGAGACAGCGGATGCTTGGAGATCGTGAGGACGGGCAGAGCGTTGTGGAAGTGGCGTTCATGCTCCCGGTGCTGATGCTCCTGGTGATCGGAATCGTCGAGCTGGGGTACGCCCTCAGTATCTACAACCAGACCATCAACGCGGCGCGGGAGGGCGCTAGGTTCGGCTCGATGGGTGGCTCTGACACGGGCGTGTCCACCATTGTCCAAGGAGCTACCTCCTATCTTGTCAACTACGACGATACAAATTCGGATCTCTACGTTGTCCGGGCCGAACTGACCGGCACGGCGCCCGGCTGCTCCGTGATCACCGACACGTTCAGCTGCAATCAAGTGTTGGGAGTGTTGGACCCCCCGGAAGAAGAAAACGATCTGGACACCCAGTGTGTTTCCGCGGACGAGTTGGTGACCAGGCTGGATCCCCAGGGCATCTCCAACTGCGATCTGGACGTAATCGCGGTGGATCTACACTACCGCTCTCCATCACTTCTGGGACTTCCCCTGGTCAAACAACTGAGCGAGGGAGTGCCCATGCGGAGCTTCACGGTCATGCGCCTGGAGACGCCGCGTCCCCTGGCCTCAGTATGCAATGTGTACCCCATCGCCATCCACCAGTCAGTACTGGCGGGCAAGAAAGGGAAGGTCATAAAGGACATCCTCAACGGCACCGGCGAAGGTAACTACGGGTGGCTTCGCTGGCCACTGGATCCGAGTGGGGGAAGCGCCACGGCTCTGGCGGACGCCCTCTCCCGGCCCACCAGCGATGAGTTCGAGAATCCCGACGACCCAGATGACACACACCTCAGCGTCGGCGACTGGATCTCCGCCAACACTGGGATCAGCAATGACATCAAGGTTCGGGATGCCCTGGACCGGCTGGTATCCAAAGGGTGGTTCCGCGTCGTCGTCTTTGACCAGCATTCCTACGACAACGGCGGCGCCAACGGCATGTATCATGCAATCAACTTTGCCATAGTGGAACTCATAGAATACAAGCTGCCCGGCGGAGCGAACAGGATTAGCGTCCGCTTTGTCGACTACGACTCGACGGGGTGCATAGATTGACCGTGCGCCACCAACGGACCCGCAGAGCGTTGCTTCGGCAGCACGGGGGGCGGGCGCCGGGGGAAGAGATGAGCAGAGTGTCCGATAAGTGCAGAGACTATGCTGTTCTTCAGGATGAACGAGGACAGGCCATCGTGGTTATCGCCTTTGCTCTCGTCGCCCTCGTCCTCTTCGCGGGGCTGGCGCTCGATGCGGCCACCATCTACGCAGGCCAGAGCAGACTCAAGCGTGCTGTGGATGCGGCCGCTCTCGCCGGCGTGGTCGAGTTGCCCAGTGAAGCTGCGGCGGCGGCGCGAACCCGACAGTTCATGCTCGGGAATGGCTTCGATACCGCCAACCCGGAGTCCATCCCGCTCTTCGAGACCGCTCGCGTGCCCAGTACCGAATACATGCAGTGGGCAGTCACCGTCACCCATCGCGTGCCTCTTCTGTTCCTGCCCATGATCAACTTCAGCCACGCCGATGTAACCGAGGTCGCAGTGGCCGAATACCGCTCCATGGTGGATGTATATACCTCTCAGACCGGTGGCCGGGGCATTGTGGGGCGCACCAATCTATCCAACTGGGGCAGATGGGCCAACCCCCGCTGGGGGGACGCCTACACGCCCCAGTGCTGGACCTGCAACAGCGGCTGCGACGCCTTCGGAGCCGGCAAGAACTTCTGTCCCGCGCCCAGCGGCCCGAACCCTGACCACTCCGAGATTTATAACGAGTTCGCACAGGGGTACCCCTTCCGCATCTACATACCGCCTGCCTACGCCTACGACGAAGTCCAAATCGAGATTCTGGACCCCGATGGCCACAATGCGCCGGTCAACAGTGATGTCACAATCACGTACATTGACGGTTCTACAGATGTCGTACTGCTTGGTGATGTGGACTGCCATCCATACGCCGGAACCGCGAACGACAACGATCGGCGAGACGCCTGCCTCCTGGAAACCGGGGATGACCCGAACCTTCACTGGTTCCTGCGCATGGACGAGAACCGCTCCTTCTCTCACCTCAACAACGGCCGGCCTTCCAGCTACACTCCAGAGTACAACACAGAGACGGAGTACCGCCTGTTCTATCACAAACAACTCGCTGACCAGTCAGTGCTCAAAGAGACCATCGGCAGCACTCTCGTGGGTGGGGCCAACGACTCCACCACGGACATGTCCTGGGTTGTGGCCTGGACGGTGGACATCGACTGCGATGATGGTTCCTGCGACATTCAACATATCACGCCCAACGAGGATGGGTCCCTGAGCCTGTACCTGGAAGTCGATGGGGTGAGTGGCTACAGCCAGAACGGCTTCGACATCTGGGCTGGCCCGCCACCTACCACCTACACCGTCCCAGCCGACGTCAATGATCGCAATATCTTCCTGTTCCAGAACCCCTGGGCCCACGATTCGGGTGGAGTGGTGACCTTCGCCTCCGGTTACTTCCCCCTGACAACCAATGTCACGGGTCCTATGACCGTCACCTTTGCCTATGTGCCGCCGGAGGCCATAGGACTTGGCGTCAATCTCTACCATTTTGACAATGACGCCGCAGCGCTCGGGGAACCCATAGACTATTATCTCGAAGGGGTCGAGGACTGGCACTACCAGGGTACCCTCTCCCTGAACGGAACCTGGAGTACAACCGAGAACTACGTATACCAGCCACCGGGAAGTCGCGACTATGACAACGCCCCTGTGCCCGACGAGTTCTACGGAGGGTACCTGAGCGCCCAGTACAGCGCCCGTTTCCTGGACACGTCCAGTTGGCGCCTGGAGTATGAGGGCATCGTAGGCGACGTGTTCGTACGCCTGATTCAGTAGCCTGGCACACCATCGCTTTCTCCCTGCGCCCCGTGCTGGTCCGGCAAAGCGGCCGCGCTATCTCCGCGCTGAGCGTTGAGCCGTCCGAGGGCGGCCCGCTGCCCACCTATGCAAGCCAGTGCCAGACAGAAGGACGCGTGGCAGCACCACCTCCCGGCCAGAGCCAGCCGGGGAAACGGACTCCGCCTCCCGTCGCTCCCTTTGCATTCAGCTTCTGTGGTACCATATTCCTATTGCTTTTCGCGGTTTGATAGTGTATCATGTACAACACGTATTGGCATGTGACAACACGTATCCCTATTGCCTTGCCTGATTATCGTAATCCGCGCACCGGCCAATTCCTTTTTCAGCCTGGGCATGATGCACATCCCAGCGGCTCTGTAGGCCAAATCTCTCAATATCGAGAGCCCCTCTTGGCAGGGGCAATACGAATGTTGACGGGGACAAGAGGGATGTTGAGACGAGGCAAGGAAAAGGACCAGGGACAAGCCAAGTTTGCGCTCGTGCTGCCCGTGTTGCTGTTGGTTCTTTGTTCCGCAGGACAGAGCTAGCATGGCAGATCCTCACCTATCTCGCCATGCAGCACTCAGCGATAGAGGGTGCAAGGTATGCCGTAGTGGGCCTGCTATCAGAGCACGAGCTTGCAGGACGGCCCACGGTGTCCAATCGGCTATTGCCAAGCTGGTGAGTTCGCGGTAGAATAGGAGCGCGCGAAAACTCATCTTGCTCCCGGCAACCCGATCAAGATGAACCGATAGGAGCTAACATGCCACGGAGAGGGACGCTACTCATCATCATCGGAATCATCCTGGCTCTAGGGACCACGGTGGTCGTGTTTGTCCTGCTGCGCCCAACCACCCAGGCACCAGCAGCAACTCCTCAACCTACTCCAGAGGAGAAGATCTCGGTGGTCATCGCCGCGCAGGAGATACCTGCGCTCACGGAGATGCCCGCAGATGCCGTGGGAACGCTCCTCATCCCCAAATCCGCTCTGACACCTAAACACCTGCTGGATCCAGAGGCGGTGATCGGCAAGAAGACCGCGAGGTTGATTGCCAGAGGTTCCTTCATTACCACGGACTTGCTTCTCGACGAAAGCAAGGTGCTGGCGCTGGGCTACAACGCGTCTCTCAACATCCCGCCGGGCAAGGTCGCAGCGGCTTTTCGCACCACGCAGCTGCGCGCCGTGGCTGGAGCCATCCAGAATGGCGACTTCGTGGACATACTCATCTCTTACTGGATGCTGGACACCGAAGCGGAGCCTGCCCCCGGCGAGGGTGAGGGAGAAGAAGAGGCTGCACCAGAGTCGCTTGTCCTCCTGGCCCAGTTACTGCTGCAAGATGTTGAGGTGCTTCGCGTAGGACCTTGGGCGGGTGTCGCCGCCCCGCCTGAAGAGGTGCCGGAAGAGGTGAGCGAAGAAGCCGCACCAGAGGAAGAAGAAGGCGAGCCAGAACTGCAGCCCGTTTCTCCGGAGGCTCAGGTGGTCCTCACCCTCTTGCTGGACCAGCAAGACGCGCTGGTTCTCAAGTTCGCCCGCGAGAGCGGGGCGTCCATAGACCTCGTGCTTCGCGGGCTTGAGGACCACGACACTGCGCGTGCCGAAACCGTCAGCCTGGAATACATCATGACCAGATTCGAAATCACTGTTCCGCCGGAACCGATGCGCTTCGTTCCCAAGTCATACCGCCCGTAGACAAGGACATCGCCGCCTCAGGACTTCACGCAATCCGAGATAGTGGGACGATAGAGAATGGCTGAAATACCCGAGACCAAGATACGCGTCCTCATCGTAGACGACATCGCCGAAACACGGGAGAACGTGCGCAAGCTGCTCTACTTCGAGAAGGACATCGAAGTGGTAGGTGCTGCCGCCAACGGGACCGAGGGCATAGAGATGGCGCGCGGTCTGCGCCCCGACATAGTCCTCATGGACATTAACATGCCCGACATTGATGGCATCAGCGCTGCCGAGACCATCTCGCAGTCCGTCCCCGAGGTCCAGATCATCATGATGTCGGTTCAGGGCGAGACCGACTACCTGAGACGCTCCATGTTGGCCGGCGCCAGGGAGTTCCTGGTCAAGCCGTTCTCGGCCGACGAACTGATCGCCAGCATTCGTCGCGTCCATCAACTCAAACCCAAGATGGCGCCCGTCCAGCCAGAGATCCTGCGCCCGCTGCCGTCCGAACCTGCACGCGGTTCGGCGGTACCTTTTGCCGCCAGGGAGGGAGACATCATCACTGTGTACAGCCCGAAAGGTGGCGCAGGCTGCAGCACAATCGCCACCAATCTGGCCCTGGCCCTCCAGAACGGGAATAGCAGAGCAGCTCTGGTGGACGGCGATCTGCAGTTCGGGGACGTGGCTGTACTCCTGAACCTTCAACCCAACAGGACCATCAGCGACATCATTTCGCACATGGACGCCCTGGACCCTGACTTCCTGAATGACGTCATGCTCACCCACCCTTCAGGCATGAAGATCCTCCTGGCCCCGCCGAGACCGGACGTGGCCGAGATGGTCAGAGCGGACGACCTCAGGGAGATACTCAAGAACCTCAGGCTGCTGTACAACTACACCGTGGTGGATACCGCATCCTACCTGGACGATGTTGTGCTGACCGTAATGGAGGTATCGGACTGGATCCTCCTGGTCGCGACTCCAGACATCCCGGCTATAAAGAACGTCAGACTCCTCCTGGAGGCGCTCGATGCCCTGGACTATCTGGCCAAGACTCGCCTAGTCATAAACATGACTGACCGCAAGAACGGGATCACAGAAGAGGACATCGTCAGCCACATCAAGCATCCCGTTTTCGCCACTATTCCCAGAGACAACGGCACTGTCACGAGCGCGGCCAACCAAGGAGTTCCAGTCATGGTCAGCAGTCAGAAATCGCCGATTGCCAGGAGTATCGCCAAGCTGGCCGGACTGGTGGAAGATGAGAGAGCTCAGCAAGTGGAGAGGAGAGCTCAGCTAGGCTATGAGCCGTCTGAAGGAACTGGCCGCAAGACACTGTTGGGGCGGATCTTCGGCTAGTCAAGTCATACGGCGGTAGCAGGCAGCAGGACGAGACCAAGGAGGCGAGGCTGAATGTCGCTCTTGAAGAGAATCGAGAGAAACCAGAAGCCAGAAGGCGAGATCCGCACCACCAAACTGGAGGAATTGAGGCTCAAGCGTAGACCTGCGAGCCCAGCCCGTGACACGTTCTCGGAGCTCAAGAACCGCGTACAGAAGAAAGTGATTGCCGAACTGGACCCTCGAATGGACTTGTCGCAGACCTCTGAGGTGCGCGCCGTCATTGAGGACATGTTCAACACGGTTCTAGCGGAAGAGAACGCCATCTTGAGCCGAGCCGAACGGAACGTGCTCCTCGAGCAGATCGTGGCTGAGATAATGGGTCTGGGTCCCTTGGAGCCTCTGCTGAAGGATGAGACGATCACCGAAATCATGGTCAATGGCTCGCAAAGGATCTATGTCGAGCGCGAGGGTAGAATCGAGAAGACCTCGTACAAGTTCGAGAGCGACGAACATGTAATGCGCATCGTAGACCGCATCGTCGCCCCCCTCGGCAGGCGGGTCGACGAGAGCCAGCCCTACGTTGATGCGCGCCTGCCCGACGGGTCGCGTGTGAACGTCATCATTCCGCCCCTCGCCCTGCAGGGACCTGTAATCACCATCCGTCTGTTCTCCAAGGTGCCGTACACCGTGGAGGACTTGATAGGTTTTGGCACCCTGACTCCAGAAATCGCTGAGTTCCTCGAGATCTGCGTCCAGTCGAGACTCAACACCATCATCTCAGGGGGCACCGGCTCTGGCAAGACTACGACTCTCAACGTTCTCTCGGGATACATACCAAACGATGAGCGGATCGTCACTATCGAGAACGCCGCCGAACTCCAGCTGCAACAGGACCACATCATCTCCCTCGAATCGCGGATGGCCAACATTGAGGGCAAAGGCGAAGTCACCATCCGGGATCTGGTCGTCAACTCACTGCGCATGCGCCCAGATCGCATCGTAGTGGGCGAGGTGCGATCCGGTGAGGCCCTGGACATGCTCCAGGCCATGAACACCGGTCACGACGGCAGCTTGACCACCTGTCACTCCAACGGTCCTCGCGACACTCTGTCTCGTTTGGAGACCATGGTCCTCATGGCGGGCACAGACCTCCCTCACCGGGCCATTCGGGAGCAGGTCGCGTCCGCCCTCCACTTGATCGTCCACCAGGAAAGGCTCAGGGATGGCACGCGGAAGCTGGTCAACATCACTGAAGTGCAAGGTATGGAAGGCAACGTCATCGTGTTGCAGGACCTCTTCACCTTCGAACAGACAGGGTTCGACGACGAGCGCATCGTAGGCCACCTGCGCCCCACCGGTGTCCGGCCCAAGTTCACCGAGCTCATCGACGCAGCAGGCTACCACCTGGACGCCAAGCTCTTCGGGTACGATCAGCGAGGTCGATTCAGGGGCTAGGAGGCAAGCAGGGTGGACCCACTAATGATCCTCCTACCCATACTGGCGGGCGCCTCGATCCTGGTACTGTTCGTGGGATTCTCCAGAGTGCTCAGTTCACGTTCTCGAGTGATCGCCCGCCTGGGTGATATCACGGCGGTCGTCTCAGAGGACGCGGTGCAAGAACCCTCGAGCGGGGAACGCCCCGTCCCGGAAGTCGTGATGAGTCTGGATCGGGCCATCGCCGGACAGAGCTTCGCCAAGCGAGTGGCCACGGACCTGGCTCGGGCCAACCTGAAGCTGACCGTCGTTGAGTACATGCTCTTGAGCACGGCCATCATTGCGGTCGGCATCGTGGCGGGTGCCGTTGTCGTGCGCACCGTGTGGATCATCGGCGCTGTGGCGGGTGGCATCCTCGGTTTCCTCCTGCCCCGGATGTTCTTGGGACTCCGTCAGACCAGACGCCTCAACGCATTCAACGATCAGCTTGGCGATACCATCACCCTCCTAGCCAACTCACTCCGCTCTGGATACAGCCTGCTTCAGTCTATGGAGATGGTAGCCAGGGAGTTGCCTGCACCGATGTCCGAGGAGTTCACGCGCGTGACTCGAGAGATCGGGCTGGGGCTATCCAACGAGGAGGCTTTGAACAACCTATACAGGCGCATCCAGAGCGATGATCTCGATATGATGATCACCGCTGTCAACATCCACCATGAAGTAGGAGGGAATCTATCCGAGATTCTGGACACAATTGGGCACACAATCCGAGAGCGGGTGCGGATCAAGGGTGAAATCCGGACCCTCACCGCCATGGCCAGATACTCTGGCTACCTGGTAAGTGCGCTGCCGATTGCGGTAGCAGGTCTGCTTTTCGTCATGAGCCCCGATTACATGTCAGGCCTCTGGGAAGACCCTTGCGGAGTGCAGATGATGATCGCTTCCGGCATTGGTATGCTTGCCGGCTGGCTCATCATCCGCCGCGTGGTGAACATCGAGATTTAGCGCTGTTGCTCTGCTGGTAGAACGCCTGGGGAGTGTAAGTATGTCATCAAACATGTTGCTGCCCTTGCTGATCGCCCTGGGTATCGGCGGGAGCGTGATTATCATCTTCGTGGGCTTGGCCTCGAGGCGTGGGGCTGATGCCGTGGAGGAGCGCCTCGGCGATTTCGGCACGAGGACGGACTTGACCCTCGAGGAGATCGAGCTTTCTGACCCGTTCTCGGAGAGAGTGATCAAGCCCCTGCTGAGAACGGTTGCCAACGCGTTTGCCCGTCTCACTCCGCGGAGGAACATGGAGAGCATCCAGCACAACCTGGACCTGGCGGGGAATCCCTACGGGTGGACCCCTGTGGAGTTCACAGGGTTGAGGCTGGCCGCGGCGGTGTGTTTCGCAGGATTGGCCCTGGGTCTGACATTCGTTGCCCACTCTCCTTTGCGAAACCGAATCCTCGCCACAGTGATCGCAGGGGCCTTTGGCTATCTTCTGCCCACGGTGTGGCTCACCCTCAAGATCAGAAGTCGAAAGTCCAACATTCTCAGGGCCCTTCCTGACGCCCTCGATCTCCTGACCATCAGTGTAGAGGCCGGCCTGGGTTTCGACGCCGCCATGACCAAGGTGACTGAGAAGTGGGACAACGAGTTGAGTCAGGCTTTCACGCGAGTGCTGATCGAGATCCAGATGGGGACACTGCGGCGATACGCCTTGAGAAGCATGGCTGATCGAGCTGGGGTTCCCGACTTGACTAGCTTCGTGGCAGCGATCATCCAGGCTGACCAATTGGGTGTCAGCCTGGCCAGAGTGTTGCACATCCAATCCGGACAGATGCGGATCAGGCGGCGACAGCGAGCGGAGGAATTGGCGCACACGGCACCGATCAAGATGATGATACCCTTGGTGTTTCTGATCTTCCCGGCCCTGTTTGTCGTTCTATTGGGCCCTGCTCTGCCTTCGCTCAGGTCCGCTTTCGGGGGCCCCTAGGCGCCGCCTTCGATCATACCGGGCAAGAGGCAGCCGCTGTTGTCAAGCTCCACCTGAGCCCGGCGAACTCCCCGTCCAGCCACATGCTCAGGAGGTCGAGTCTGCAGGAATCGCATCCTTGAATCCACTGCCCGACTGGCACGCAACCTCTCAGGGGTTGCTCGATGTGCTTTTTCCGCCTCGCTGCGCTGTCTGTCACCGTGCCGCAGGTTGGCTTTGCTCAACGTGCCTGGAAGAGATTGAATTCATTCGGCCGCCTGTCTGCCCTTTGTGCGGCCGGCCCACCAGGATTTCTCGCCACTGCCCGTCCTGCAAGAATATGCCTCTGAGCATTGACGGAATACGCGCCGTGGGGTATCTTGAGGGAACGCTGCAGACTGCCATCCATCGCTTCAAGTACTCCAATGTCCGTGCCCTGGCCACCCCCCTGGGCAAGCTGGCAATCGAGTACCTCAGCAGCAATCCCCTGCCCATGGACGTTGTGGTCCCTGTGCCTCTTCACCCCCGCCGTCTACGGGAGCGAGGATACAATCAAGCTGCCCTTCTGGCCAAGGAGATCGGAGCCTCGGTAGACCTGCCAGTGATCGATGACGTGCTCCTGCGGGTCAGAAGCACTATGCCGCAGGTGGGGCTGGCCGCTGCCCAGAGACGGGAGAACGTTAGAGGTGCCTTTCAGTGCGCAGACTCCAGCCTGGCCGGGCTCAGGGTACTGCTCGTGGATGATGTTTGCACCACTGGGGCTACCCTGGATGCGTGTAGCGCTGCCCTGCGGGACACGGGAGTCAAGCTCGTGTGGGGCTTGGTCCTGGCACGGGAAAGATGGCACGACCATTGAGACTGAATCTCTCACATGGAGGATCTTAGCATGGAACTGATCATCACCGGCAAGAACATGGAGATTAGCGACAGGGTACGCGAGTACGTGGAGAAGAAAGCTGGCAGATTGGACCGCTATCTACAGAACATCGACGAGGCGTCACTGGAACTGACCAGGTCAAGTGCCAGGAGCGCCGAGGATCGGCACATAGCGCAGCTCACCGTGCGGGCCAAGGGCACCATTCTTCGCGCTGAGGAGAGAGCTCCTGATGTCTTCACTGCCTTCGACGCGGTGCTGGATAAGATGTACCGGCAGATCATGCGCTACAAGACTAGAAGGCGAGGGCGTGGCCGCGTCCAAGAGGAAGAACTTCTGCCGCCCGTCGAGGAGTACGAAGAGGAGGCTCCGAGGCAGATAGTGAGAACTAAACGCTTTGTCGTGCTTCCCATGGGCGAGGAAGAGGCCGCCGACCAGATGGAACTGTTGGGTCATGCTTTCTTTCTGTTCCTCAATGCCGAAACGGGTGAACTCAACATCATCTACAGGCGCCGCGACGGCAACTACGGCTTGATAGAGCCGGAGCTGGCATGACTGTGCCAGCTACGATTCTCTTCGTCTGCACAGGCAACCTCTGTCGATCTCCCATGGCAGAGGCCATTCTCAAGGCTCGGTTTCGGAGCGAAGGGAAGCACGCACTCTATCAGGTGCGCTCGGCCGGAGCCTGGACCCAGAACGGCCAAAGCGCCTCGGCTCTCGCCATCCAATCCATGGATGAGCTGGGGCTCGACATTACCAGTCACCGCTCTCGCTGCCTGACCGCTGAGGACGTAGCGGATGCCAGCCTGGTCAGTGTCATGACTCGAGATCACAAGGAAGCATTGCTTGCCGAGTTTCCCGAGGCGAGACAAAAGATCCTGCTGCTTAGCGAGCTGGCTGGAGAGACGTATGACATATTCGATCCTTACGGCAGCGACTCGCAGCAACTCTATCAGGAATGCGCGCGCGAGATTGGTCATCTGCTCGATGAAGGCTATCCTCGCCTTCTGGAACTCGTGGGGAGCGAATCAGAAGAAGGTTGAGGGGGTTTGCGCCCTCTGAAGGTTCCAGAGGCGCCAGTATCTCACTAGCTCATAGTAGGCCATAAGAGAACTAAGCAGCAGACCTCGCCACCCGTCCTGGTACCCGCGTAGGGTGAGGTATCGCCACCGGAACTGGCGCAGCGGCTGAAGCACGAAGTTCCGCGGCCGAGCGCGCTCGCCGTTCTCGAACAGCATACGTGCCTCATGGTCAGTGTACCTGTTTTGCTTCTCGCGGAACTCCCACACCGTGCGATAATTGTGGTGGATCAAGGGATTTGACAGGTATCCAGCTTCGCCATCGATATCGACCAGCTCGTGGACTGGCCGACGCTTGTCATACGTCGCCCTCTCCCTACGCAGCAAGCGTAGCTGATGGTCGGGATACCATCCCGCATGGCGGATCCATTTGCCGAAGATGTAGTTCTTCCGGGGCACCCACCACCCGGCATAAGCATCCTCATCGATAACGAGTTTGATCTCCTCCACCAGTTCCTCCGTGACTCGTTCATCGGCATCGACGAAGAGCACCCATTCCTTGCTTGCCATCCGCAACGCGGCGTTCCGCTGGAGAGCATAGTTGTCGAAGCGACGCTGTCGCACCTCTGCTCCCATTCCCCGTGCGATCTCCACAGTAGAGTCATCGCTGTACGAGTCCAAGACCAGAAGCTCGTCCGCCCATTGCAGCGTGCTCAGGCAGTCTGCGATGTTCGCTTCTTCGTTCCTGGCTAGAACGACGGCTGATATCTGCGCCATGGATCCTCGCATCTGGCCCGCCGCACAGCTATGTTGGGACTCCTCAAAGTGGTGTCACCAGGACAGAGATCGAATCTCACGATACGCCGTTAGGCGCCTCTCGAGCGAGTCCTGGTCCAGTTGGCCTCTCTTCGCCGCCCAGCGGTCACGCAGGCCTCGGCTCAACACCCCCAGGGTCACAAGCCAGTGAGCAGCGCGCCTGAAGCCACTGCCGTAGTGCTTCTCGTAGAGCCGACGCCGGCTCTTGTGCAGTGCAACATGCATCTCGTCCCGGAACTGCGCCGTGCTCTGTCCCACATAGTGAACGATCTCTGCCTGAGGCCAGCAGACGATCTGCCACCCCGCATTCTTGATGCGCATACACCAATCGATCTCCTCACAGTACATGAAAAAGTCCTCGTCAAGCAGTCCCACCTCGTCGATGACCTGCCGCCTCACCATTAAGGCAGCTCCCAGAGGATGATCGATAGGGAAAGGCTCTCCCATCTCGTACAAATGGCGAGGGTAGCGACCGTTGACGCGAGAGTTGCTTAGCCGGTGGTGGAGAGGAAAGAAGTCCAGGAAGATCATAGCCAGCGAGGGAAACGAGAAGGCAGAATGCTGGAAACTCCCGTCGGGAAAGAGCAGCTTCGGCCCCACGACCCCGATGTCGCTACGCCCCTCCAGCAACCGCATCATGCCGTCAAGTGCCCCTTCCCTGACGACCGTGTCCGGATTGAGAAGGATCACGTACCGCCCGCTGCTCTCGGCTATGGCCTGGTTGCTGCCAGCCGCGAAGCCTCGATTCTCCAAGTTGTCAAACAGACGCACTTGAGGGAAACAGTCGCGCACCATGGCCACGCTGTCGTCTGTTGATGCGTTGTCAACGACCAGCAGCTCGTACTCCAGCCGAGAACCCAAGGTGGAGATCACAGAGTCCAGGCAACCCCTCAGCAAGTCTCGGGTGTTGTAGCTGACGGTAATGACAGAGAGGTCCATTCCCTGGCCCACTGGTCCTAGAAGCCGATGGTGATCTCGGTGGGGTTCTGCTTGTCGTTGATAATGCGCACTTGCTCATGCACCAGCCCCGCCCAGTAGTAGGGGTTGATCTTGGGTGGTTCGTCGATGATAGTGATGTGACCTACTACTGTCACGCGCCGACCCGGGAGCAGGTATAGTTGCCTCTGACCGTCGATTATCCTCTCCTCCAGGTCCTCGTCGCTGCCAAGCTGCCAGCGATAGGTGTAGGGGCGCCCGTCGCTATTGCCCTCGAAGTCCACACCTACGCGGAAAATCCCTGGCTCTTCGTAGAAGCCCAGAGTGTTGTAGTTGTCCCGGCTGGTATAGGTGGTCCCCGATGCCGGTCCCTTGGTGCGAATCGCTACCCCCCCCACGTTCTCCACAGTGACCGTCAGGTTGAGAGTCCCTCCTAGTGGGACTACCGTCGGAGAGAACTCCACGGTCTGGATCTCCGCCAGAGGAAGCCCACCATCCTCGATGGTCAAGGGAGCCTCCTCCACCACCCTGTTTCCAACACGATCAGCGGCCTCGACCACTACCGTGTATTGACCATCAGGGGGTGGCGACGCACCCTGGTCAATCCCCCCATCGTAGTCGTACTCCCAAAGACCAGAGTCCAGCTCTACCTTGCTGGGACTCTCTTCCAGATCGAACTGCTCTTCGTCCCATCTGGTCTTGGGAAGTCCCACCGGATATCGATCGCCGTGCTCGTCTCTCAGATAGACCTCCACCTCCGCGGGTTCCAGCAGGCGATAGCTAATGGAGATACGATCGTTGATGCCATCCTGATTAGGGGTGAAGACCTGAGGGAAGACCTTGAAGTCCTCCACCTGGGGTCCTTGGCTGTCTCCACCTCTGACGGTGAGTCGATCTTGCAAGCTCTCCGTCTCACCAGACTCGCTGTCAGCGGCCTCCACTACCAAGGTGTACTCCCCATCCGGTATGACTTGCCCCTCGATGACGCCACCGAAGAGAGCCTCGTACTCTCCAGGAGAGCGCCGGTTGCCCTTGCGGAAGAGGTACCTCTGGCCTTCTCCATCAACGAAATAGATGTAGACTTGTGATGGACGAGAGATCTTGTAGCTGATTCTGGCCACGTCGTCCACCCCATCCGCGTTAGGGGACATGACAGCTGGCTCCACCTCTACATCGTACACCAGGGGGTTCCTTCCAGCACAGGCGCCTAGGCCCATGAGTGCTGGCGCCAGGACCGCTATCAAGACAACCCAGATCCTACGGTTTCTCAAAGCCGATACCTCCGCATAATGTCACCTCCTACCGAACTCTCGTTCTAGCTGCTCGGCGCTGACGTGAAGCATGGTGGGCCGCCCGTGAGGGCAGGTTCGCGGCAGGCTTGTCTGCTCCAGTTGCACAATCAACTCTTGCATCTGATCCGTGGTCAGGGTCTCTCCGGCCCTGGTTGCCCCGTGGCAGGCCAGACCGATGATGATCTCCTCCTCCCAGGGGCGGACTCCATCGGCTCTCTCAACTTCGTCCACGATGTCCAGGATGGACCGCCCCACGTCCGCGGTCTGGAGAATGGTCGGCACCCCGCGAAGCAGATACGTGTCTCCACCGAAAGGCTCGATATCAAAGCCCAGCTCCCGGAGCTTGGTCAGGCGCTCCTCGTTCAGTCCGGCGTGTCTGGGCCCGGGCTCGATGGTGATCGGCTCCACAAGCGTCTGCGAGGCGACAGAGGCTCTGGCCCTCTCCGCGTGAAAGTGCTCGTACAGCACTCGCTCGTGTGCGGCGTGCTGGTCGATGAGATACATGCCGGTCGGTCCTTCGGCGATGACATACGTACGTCCAAGTTGCCCCAGCACCCTCAACATGGGGAGCTTGTCCCTGCCGGAGGGCTCCGCGGTGGATGTCAGCGGTTCGGCCGTTCGCTGCACCTCCAGAGCCAGGTCACCCACGCGCATGCCCGGCCGAGTTCCCGCCTCCACCAGACGGCGCTGTCTCGCCTCCACGACGTGCGCCCACCCAAAGCTGGCCGAGTCGCCAGGCACCGGTGCCATGACGGAGAGCGTTTGCCGCACTGCCCGTTGCACGGCTGAGTACACCACGCCCGTATCACGAAACCGCACCTCGCTCTTGGCGGGATGGACGTTGACGTCCACGTCCTGGCTCGGCAGCTCCAACTTCAGCACCGCAATGGGGTGTCTACCCTTGGGAAGGAGGCCGTGGTACGCCTCCCTTATCGCTTTGCCGATGAGCCGGTCTCGCACGAATCGATGGTTGACCAGCGTTGTCACGTTACGCGTATCCGATCTATGAAGCGATGGATCGCTGACGAAACCGTGCACTGCTACGGCCGACTCGCTGGCGGCACCGTCCTGGATCTCCAGCATCTGCTGGGCGATGTCAAGACCGTAGACCTCGATCAGCACATCGCGGAGGTTGCCGCTGCCCTTCGACTGAAAGACCGTCCGGCCATCGCTGAGCAGGCTGAACCGCAGCCCCGGATACGCCATCGCGCAGCAAGTGACCGATTCGCTGATATGCCGTGCCTCTGTCTGGACAGAGCGCATGAACTTGAGGCGAGCGGGAGTGTTGTAAAACAGGTTCTCCACTGTCACGACAGTGCCCTGCGCGCTCCCCTGCGCCTCGTGATGCGCCATTCGCCCACCCTCCAGGCGCAGCAGAGTCCCCACTTGTTCACCTTTCGCCCGGGTCAGCACCGTCAGGTGAGACACAGCAGCGATGCTAGGCAATGCTTCTCCCCGGAATCCCAGAGTCGAGATGTCGGACAGCTCCTCTATGGCCCTCAGCTTACTGGTGGCGTAGCGTTCGAAGGCGAGCTCCACCTCGTCGCCAGGGATCCCGCTTCCGTCATCGATTACCCTGATCAGCCTTCGTCCTCCCTGGCGGATCTCTACCGCGATGTCTTGAGCACCGGCGTCGATGGAGTTCTCGACCAATTCCTTCACCACGGAGGCCGGACGCTCGACAACCTCTCCCGCCGCGATTCTCGAGGCTACATCGTCGGACAGTTTCTTGATGTTCATGGCTCTAGGGAATCATCCCGGATTATGTCAACGAAATGACCGCAAGGACGCTTCGCTATTGTACCATAGCGATTGGCGACGCGCCAAGGATGCGGCGGTCTTACGTTGCAGGGGAAGGTACCACAGGCACTCGGCATCCCCGTGCTGAATTGTTGACCCTTACCTGCTCTTCGTGTAGAATTGCACGGGAAAGACCGCCTCGCAACTCGAGCCCATAGCCAGGAGATGAAGTGGTGAACGATATCGTCATTGTTGACGGAGTGCGTACTCCAATAGGCAGCCACGGCGGAGGGCTCAGAGACGTAACGCCACAGGAGTCGGCCAAGATCGTCATGGTCGAGACGTTCGGGTGACTCGTATTCTGGAGGGTACGAGCGAGATCCAACGCTTCGTCATCGCCTCAGATATGCTCCGAGAGGAGTACGTGCAGCTGGACCCGTAGTCGGGGCACGTGGTGCTACGGCCTGGTTGATACCCCCATGCGGAGGACTGCTGGATGCGATGCATCTTCTGCCGCATAGTCGCTGGTGAAGCTGACGGCGACATCCTGTTTCAGGATGAGAAGATGACTGCTTTCCGAGATATGCGTCCACAGGCGCCGACTCACGTACTCATCGTCCCTAATTCACACGTGTCGTCGCTCGCGGAACTTCTGGACACCGACAGTTCGCTGCTGGTCAGGATGTTCTCCCAGGCGCACCACCTGGCCGAAGCCATGGGCGTGGCGGACAAGGGTTACCGCCTGATCATCAACAATGGCCCGGACGCAGGGCAGGTGGTGGACCACCTACACCTGCATCTACTGGGTGGCAAGCGTATGCCACCAAACCGCATGTCCTTGCGTTGGAAGGACGAAATGGCCTAGCATCCAGGCAGGAGTACGACATGGAGTTACTGACAGTCAAGATAGACAAACCGGATGACAGCAATGTGATTATTGGCCAGTCGCATTTTATCAAGACGGTCGAGGATTTGCACGAGGCCCTCGTCAATTCGGTGCCCACCATCAAGTTTGGGCTGGCCTTCTGTGAGGCCTCAGGGCCTTGTCTCGTGCGGGTCAGTGGCAACGATGATCATCTGATGAAGCTGGCACAGGATAACGCTTTCGCCCTCTCTGCAGGCCACACGTTTATCATACTTGTGGAAGAAGCATATCCGCTCAACCTGCTGGGAGCCATCAAACACGTCGCCGAGGTCTGCTCGATATTCTGCGCCACGGCAAACCCAGTCCAGGTAGTAGTTGCTGAAACGGAGCAGGGGCGAGGTGTGCTGGGAGTCATAGATGGCTTCAAGTCCAAGGGCATAGAGAGCAAGGACGATGCAGCCGAGCGCAGGGAGTTCCTGCGGAAGATCGGCTACAAGCTATAGCGACCCCAAACCACAGGGGAAAGGTGGTTGGCGGACAAGCCAGGGAGCAGACAGTGGGACTGAAGAAGAAGCTGGAGAAAGACCTCAGAGAGGCTCTGAGGAACAAGGACGAACGGCGTAAGGCGACTATACGCCTTGCGCTAGCCGCCATCAAGAACGCGGAGATATCCAAGGGGAAGGAGCTTGACGAGAGTGAAGTGATCGGCGTGCTCTCCAAGGAAGCCAAGCTGCGTCGCGAATCCGCCGAGCAGTTCGCAGAGGGAGGCCGAGATGATCTGGTCGCTCAAGAAGAGGAAGATCTCTCCATCCTCATGGAATACCTTCCTGCCCAGCTGTCGCAAGGGGAGATAGAGGCGCGAGCCCGGGAAGTCATCGAAGAAGTTGGAGCCACTGACCTCGCGCAGATGGGTGACGTGATGCGGGTGCTGATGCCGCAGCTGAAGGGCAAGGCCGACGGCCAGGTGGTCAGTGACACGGTCAAAGGAATCCTGAGTAAGACACAATAGTCATCCCGCCAGCAGGCGACTCACCTGAAGAGGGACCGAGCTACTGACGTCGTCCTGGAGCGCTCGTTGGCGCTCCCTTACTTAGCTAGAGTTGATGGTGCAAGGATAGCATGTCATCAGATTCGAACGACATGCCGCCCGCCTCGGGCGCGCGAATAGAGCGCCTGACTGGAAGGAGAACCTTCCGGATCGTCGCATTCTGCATCCTCTTCGCAGCGGTGGTGAGCTTCATCTTGACCTTCCAGTTCCTGCCCCGCCAGCTCACCCTTGAGGTCGGAGATGTCAGTCCCAGCGACATCCGTGCTCCGAGCAGGATTACGTACGTAAGTGACATCGAGACGGAGACGGCACGGCGAAACGCCGAAATGGCCGTGGCCGAGATATACGACTACGACCCCACGGACAGTACAATCGCCCGGGAGCAAATCAGGCACGTAGGTAAGATCTTTGACTACGTAGCGGCCGTTCGCCACGACTCATATGCCTCGCCAGAAGAAAAGATGGAACTGGTCACAGCCATCTCAGGCGTCGACCTACCCCCGACGGTTATCGCCGACTCCGTGACTCTGGAAGAGGAACTCTGGGATGAAGTGGTGGCCAAGAGCACGGAGATCCTTGGCGAGGAACTGGACGAGGAGATTCGGAGCGATCAGCTCGCCGCGGTACAAGACCGTGTGCATGTCTTCGAGCCGGAGCTGTCCGAACAACAAGCGGTGCTTGTCGAGGAGTGGGTAAGGAGCTTCATAGTCCCCAACAGCTTTCCCAATCCTCAGGGCACCGAAGAAGCCAGAGCCAGGGCTCGTGAGGCGGTCGAGTCTGTTCTCATGACCCTTGAGGATGGCCAGGTGGTCGTCCGCGAGGGCGAGGTCACCACCCCCATCGCCAGGGAAGCGCTGGTCAAACTAGGCCTACTCCAGCCACGAGTGGAATGGACAGATATCGCGGCACGAGTCCTATTCACTTCCCTGCTCACCGTCATCCTCGCTCTCTACCTGACTACTCTGCATCCCACTTTCTGGAACAACTGGCGGGACGTGCTTCTCCTGGGTTTTCTGGCCTCCGCGGCCATACTGGCAGCGAAGCTGATGATCCCCGGGCACGTGGTGCTGGGCTACCTGTTTCCTCTAGCCACTGCGTCTATGCTCCTGACAGCCCTGGTTGACCTCGAAATAGCGATCGTTGTCACAGCCATACTTAGCCCACTCATCGGTCTGATAGCCGGAGGATCTCTGGAATTCGCCGTCTACGCCTTCGCCGGTGGGGTCGTGTCCTCGCTGCGGCTGTGGCGCATAGAGAAACTCAATGCGTTTCTGTGGGCAGGGGTATACGTGGCATTGAGCAATCTTGGTGTGGTTCTCGTCTTCCGGGCGCTGGAACAAGACCATGACCTCCTGGGCACCCTGCAGATTGCCGGCGCAAGTGTGGCAAACGCAGTCCTCGCCATGAGCCTCACTCTTGGTGGCTTCTTTCTGTTCAGCAACCTTCTGAAGATCACTACTTCCCTTCAACTGCTGGAACTGGGGCGACCGACCCACCCTCTCTTGCACGAGCTCCTGCAAAAGGCGCCAGGAACGTACCACCACAGTCTACTGGTAGGAAACTTGGCGGAGCAGGCCGCGCAGGCTATAGGCGCCAATCCGCTTCTGGCCAGAGTCGGCGCCTACTACCACGACATTGGAAAGATGCTGCGACCGTATTTCTTCGCAGAGAACCAGACTGACGGAGAGAATCCGCACGACCGCTTGGATCCTGAGACAAGCGCTCAGATCATCACTAGCCACGTGAAAGACGGGCTTCAACTTGCCAGGAAATACGGCTTGCCCAAAGAGATCCAGGACTTCATCCCTCAGCACCACGGGACTGCCACGTCAAGTTTCTTCTATCGCCAGGCATGTGAACAAGGCGGTGCGTCAGGCCAGACAGACGAGGAGCGATTCCGATATCCAGGGCCTCGTCCGCGTAGTCGCGAGGCAGCGATCCTGATGCTGGCTGACGAGGTAGAAGCTGTCTCCCGAGCGAATCGCCCCGGCTCCGTCGAGGAAATCGAGGCACTGGTTGATAAGCGGATCCGAAAACGCCTGGATGACGGCCAGCTCGACGACAGCGACTTGACCTTGCAGGACCTACAAGAGGTGAGGGGAACCTTCGTCAACGTCCTCCAGGGTATCTTCCATCCACGCATCAAGTACCCCGAAGACACCCTGGAAGAGGAAGGTGAGAGCAGTAACAGTGGAGACCGAGCCAAGCGTCCAGATCCATCCCCAGTTCGAGGGAAGAGTAGATCCGAAACGTCTGACTGAGGTGATCCTGCGGACCCTCAGCCATGAAGGAATCTCTGAGCCCCTGACGGTGGCGCTGCTGATCACGGATGACCGCAACATCAGGAGATTGAATCTGCACTACCTCGGTGAGGACGCTCCCACAGATGTCCTGGCCTTTGGGATGGGTGAGAGCTCAGACGGATTCGTGTCACCTCCCGCAATGAACCGTCATCTTGGCGATCTTGTAGTCTCCTATCCTCGCGCCGCCACACAGGCAGCAGAATACGGCCAGTCCGTGGCGGACGAACTCGACCGCTTGGTTGTGCATGGGCTCTTACATCTTCTGGGATACGACGACCACGGTCAGCAAAAGCGAGAGAGGATGTGGAGCAGACAGGAAGCCATACTTGAGGCGATCCACACAGCGAAAGCATGACCCCACAAAGAAGAACCCCTCCCTTCGTACTTCCTAGACTTCCGCGGGCATGGGCGAGGTAGGATACGGAATGAATACTCAGCGGGGCACCTTGCTGGAGAGTTTCCAGCACGCCTTTGCAGGATCATGGCACGCGTGGAAGACCCAGCGGAACGTACGAATCCACGTAGCGATAGCCATCGTGGTGGTAATCCTAGGCTTGGCTCTCGAACTACAGCCGGGTCAATGGGCCGTCATTATCCTGACCATCGGATTCGTGATCGTCTCCGAGTTGTTTAACACAGTCGTCGAATCATTGGTCGATCTGGTAACCGCCGAGAACCATCCACTCGCCAAACAGGCCAAGGACGTTGCAGCTGGTGCGGTGCTGACGTCGGCCATTGTGGCCGTTGCTGTGGGACTCCTGGTCTTGGGGCCGCCCCTGCTCACCAGGCTCGGATGGAGACCATGATGAACCCAGACTGCTCTTCGCTGGTCTCCAGTAGTGACGCCCCCATAAGCTTGGAAGCACCTTGAGACTTCAGCACGCAGCAATCCAGGAGGATGGCAAGGCTACTGAAACAAGGCGTGCTGAGGCTTGGCCATCAGTCGCGAGCGCACAAGATAGGCCGCTACCCCACAAATCGGAACGAGAGAACCCACGGTCGCACCGGCGATGAGAACCCAGCGCCGACGCTCCGGGGGCGCGGCAATCTGCAAGGTAGGCCCGCGGCGCATTATCGCCAGCAAGTTACTGTGAAGCTGCCGTCTGAAAGCCGCCGTCGAGTGCATAGGCGGAAAATGCCCGACTATCTCCTCTGCCAACCGCCCCTCCACCTCATCAACCTCCGCGTCACCTCTTGTGTCCATCAAGTATCCCGCGTCAGCTTTCTTGCTCATCGGCGATCCGTCCTACGTGGTCCGTCGCGATTAACTGGGCAATCGTCTTCGAACCACTCACACCTTATAGAAACACAGCCCGATCATCCCAGGTCCGAAGTGGACCGTCAGCGATGCGCACAGCTCTACCAAGTAGCTCTCGCTGCAATTGAATCTCTCCTGTGCCCTGGACAGCATCTCCTGTCCCACCTCAGGCGCTCTGGCGTGGACTACACCCAAGTTCACCGGGGCTGTGGTGCCGACTCTCTCCTCCATCATATCCAGTAGACGATCCAGTGATTTCTTCCGCGTCCTGACCTTCTCTGCCGTTACGAGAAGCCCATCCTCCAGACTGACAATGGGTTTCATGTTGAGTACGGAGCCCAGGGTGGCCGCCAAGCCTCCGACGCGACCGCTCTTTCTCGGATATTCGAGATTCTCCATCACGAATAGAATGTTCATCCGAGACCTTATCTCGTCCAGGCGAGCGATTATCTCCTCGGGCGTCTTGCCGGCGCGAGCCATTCGGGAGGCCTCCACACATGCCAGCCCCAGTCCGGCGGCGCCAGCCGCACTGTCGTGAGGGTAGACTTTGACCTCGTCTTTCACGTCTTCGGCAGCCAAACACGCGGATTGATAGGTTCCGCTCAGCTTGGCGGTCACGTGGGTGGAGATGATGGCGTCAGCACCCTCACTCGCCAGACGTCGGTACACTTCCGCAAACAGCCCTGCCGATGGCTGCGAGCTGGTCGGCAGGAGACCGGTCTCCTCTATCTTCCGATAGAAGAGGTCCCAGTCCAAATCGACGCCTTCCTGGTAGGTTTCCGTCCCGAACTGTATGTTGATGGGCACTATTGTGATGCCATACTCCTCCGCCATCTCCGGCAGTAGATCACACGTGGTGTCAGTCACTATCTTGATCACGACCTCTCCTCCCTTGCATACATGTCATGGTCTCCACAATCCCACACTTCAGCCTTCGAACCCACCTCGCTCCAGATCCTTCCTCAGAGCGGTCAGAGTACGATGATACAAGGCCTTGATCGCCCCCTCGCTGCGACCCATTACCTTGCCTATTTCCCTGTTGCTCATCTCCGTGGAGTACTTCAACACCAGTAGCTCCTGCCTGTCCGGAGGAAGCCGCGAGATGGCACCCTTCAGAACCTGAGAGCGCTCGGAAGACTCCACGAACGCCTCAGCTGACTCCCCCTCCTTGCCCATCATGGCCAAACCGTCCAGGGGAACACCAGCACGTCGCTTGCGGTCCCGATGCCAGTTGGCCACCAAGTTGTGCGCGATGCGATACAACCAAGCAGAAAAGGGCAATCCTCTGTGGCGATACCGTTTCAGATTGGCAAGGGCTTTGTAGAAGGTCCTGGCAGTCAAATCCTCCGCATCGTACCGGTTGCCGGTTCGATAGAAGACATACTGGTATATCTTGTCAACGTACTTCTCGTAGAGAACGCCAAAGGCATCTGGGTCCTCCTTGGCCCTCTCCACCAGCTTCTCTTCAGGTTCGCCCAAAATGCAGCTCCATCTCGCCGCCGAGCGTCCCTACAAATAGAACCCTCTCCGGCCATTGCAGTTACGATGGCGGATCCGCACGCCACAAGTCACTCGACGACGAAGATCGGAGGAAGCAGAGCACGATCCGCGTCGCGCCCACGGTCTCCCAAAACGGGCAGGCGCTCTAATTCGGGGTACGAATACAAACCGACCTCCAGGCCGTATCTCCCAGGAGGCAGGTCGCGAGGTATCGAAATGATGTACTCATCTCTCAAAGGCTCGCCCACGGGCCAAGCCGTAGGCCTGAAATACTCGTTCAGGGGCACCTTGTCATGACCGGCCACAGCCTGGCTTCCTTCCGCCAGCAGATGGGCAAAGGCGTGATAGTCCTCCTTCGGCTCGCTCAGGGCTCTCCACTTCAGCGCCAGGTGAATGTCGTCACCAGGATGGAATTGACTGCCATCGATCTCGAAACCGACCAGTTCTACCTGCTTATCGAAATTGGTCTCTAGCGACTCATACACGAGTGGCGAGAATGTGAAGCGCTCCCCTTCGTACCGCGGGGAGAAGACAAGAACCCTCACTCCAGTCCTCCCAGCGAAAGACCTGGCCTCGGTAGCCTGTGCGTAGGTCCAGAGATGGGCCAGGATCAAGTTCTGAGGGTCGGTGATCTGGTTGCCCGACAGCACCAACCATACCCGACCACCTGCCCGATCGGCCAGCAGGCTATTCAATTCTTCCACAACCTGATCCTCATCGAGCCACTCTCCGAACTGAGGTATGTCGACCCAGGGAAGACTTCCCCCATAGTACGGAAGGAGAGCGGTGGAGATGCCTCCACCACTCATCACTAGCACGTCCCCGCCCCGCTCATTGTCGCCGATGAAGAGCGCCGCTGAGCGGAAGTCATCCCGCGCGTACTCGGACGAGAAGTAGTAGTTGTCAAGAGCCTGCGCCCAACAGGGTGCTATCCCACCTGCCAGGCAGAGCACGACCACCAGCGCCAATGCCCTGCCGACACCTCTATGCCGAACGATGATCGACCAGAGCCAGCCGAAGCCAGCAGCGGCCAGGAGATACCCCGCAGGGGCGGAGATAGCCAGATAGCGGGCTACATATAGCTCCCGCCACCTCGAGAGTATCAGCATCCCTGCGACGGGGATGGCAAAGTACAGCGCCAACAGTGCAGCGTGCCGCCTCGGTCGCAACACGAAAAGACCAACGATGGCTCCAATGGCGAGCACGCCCATGCCCAATAGGGCCTGGGCCGGAGTGAGGTTGCCACCGCTTGTGAAATGGTACCACAAATCCCCCACCACCTGCGTAGGGCTGAGGGGACTTCTCCAGAAACCGTACCTGTCCGCGGATGAGGACAAGACGTAGCCCACAAGAGGCACACAGGCCGCCAGGGCAGCCACCTGGCAGGCCGCGCCAACGACCAGTGTCTTCCAGTGACGTCTCCGCACTGCCTCAAGCGCCACTGCCACCAGCCCCACAGGGAGGAGAAAGATGCTGAAGTAGTGCGTGTGCAGGGCTGCTATCGTCGACAGGGTGTACAGAATCCAGCCCCCCACATGGCCCGGATGGCGCAGGGCCCGCAGCAGAAGGTACACCGAAAGCAGGCTCAAGAAAAGCCACAGCGAGTAGACGCGTGCCTCCTGTGAGTAGTACACGAGAAACGGCGAGAACGTTCCTATCAGTGCAGCGACCACACCTGTTTCCGGCGCAGCCAGGGTACGACCCAGCAAGTACATCAGCGCCACTACTAGAACGCCGAAGAACACCGAGAAGACCCGCCCTGCAAATGGCGTCTGTCCAACCAGACCCGACCAGACGTGAAGCGCGAAGGAATGTAAAGGAAGCCAGCCGACCGGGTTACGTTCAACTATCTGCTGAAAGCTCTGACTCGCCAGATGGAGGGCAAAGCCCTCGTCAAACCAGAGACTCTGAGCGTCGAGCCGGTAGATGCGCAGACCGAAGGCAACGGCCAGGACAAGAGAGATGGCAAAACGATACTGAGCCGTACCCGAAGGCAGACCACAACTCCTCGACCCAGCACTCATGAGCCGTCACGTCCGCTGCGCATCCTGTGCCAAGTATACCATGGCGCGGTGCGCGCAGCAATGCTGACTGCGGCAGTGTAGCTTTCGTCCCTGCGCGCAAATATGGCACCAGGCGGTGACCCAAGCAATCCCGCTGTGTTGAAGTGTACCTTCAGAGGACAGGTAGTGTTATAATGGGCAGATTTTGTCACCAAGGGAGGCCTCGAATGGCTACGGGCGACCAATACGACAGACGCGTAGTAATCACCGGGCTTGGTGCGATTACTCCGCTGGGCAATGATGTGGATACCTACTGGGACGCTGTGGCAGCTGGCCGTTCGGGTGTGGACTACATCACTCATTTCGACGCCAGCGAGTTCCCTGCCAAGATCGCTGCGGAAGTCAAGGACTTCGACCCCCTAGACCACATGGACCGACGCGAAGCTAAACGGAGTTCGCGTTTCACCCAGTTTGCCAGCGCCGCCGCTGGCATGGCCCTGAGGGCAGCCGAGTTAGATCTGCCCAGAGAGGACCCCACCAGAGTGGGGCTGGAGATCGGAAGCGCCGTCGGCGGTATGAGCGTCATTGAAGAGCAAGCCTGCATCCTCAAAGAGCAGGGTCCTCGACGCATCCTTCCCACCGTGCTGCCAGCCGTGCTACTCAGTTCGGCGCCATGCCAGATAGCGATATCGTTGGGCATCAAAGGTCCCGCTTCTGCTCCTGTCGCTGCCTGTGCGACCGGCGTCATCGCCATTGGAGAGGCCATGCGTCGGCTGCAACGCGGTGATGTGGATGTGATGATCGCGGGAGCCTCGGAGTCGGCTGAATCTCCTCTGGCCTTCACCGCCCTGGCCCGGCTTGGCGCCCTATCTCCCAATGACCACGACCCGCAGGGAGCTTCCCGTCCGTTCGATCTTGACAGGGATGGCTTCGTGATGGGCGAGGGTGCAGCAGTCGTGGTGTTGGAGACCCTTCGGCACGCCCTGGGGCGCGATGCCCGCATCCTCGGCGAGATCATGGGTTATGGCTTCACGGGCGATGCCTATCACCTGACTGCCCCCGACCCCGATGGCGACGGAGCGGCGCGATCGATGACCCTGGCCATTCAGGACAGCGGCTTGAGTCCGGACGACGTAGATCACATTTGCAGCCATGGTACCAGCACGCCGTTGGGCGATGTGGCGGAGACCAAGGCCATAAAGACGGTCTTCGGCGAAAAGGCCCGCGCCACGCCCATCAACTCCATCAAGTCGATGATCGGTCATCTCCTGGGGGGCGCCGGTGCCATCTCGGTAGTCACTGCCGCAAAGGTCATCGAGAAGAACATCATCCCTCCCACCATCAATCTGCGCACGCCGGACCCCGAGTGCGACCTGGACTACGTTCCCTTGGTCGCCCGCCGTGCCCGCGTAGACACCGTTCTGGTCAACGCTTTCGGCCTCGGTGGACAGAACGGCGCACTGCTCATGCGAAGATTCGACGAAGGGCTTGCCTGAGCACCTCTTCTGTGCTACACTCGGCTTAAGTGGGCAAATCGTCACCATGAGGGCACTGTGAGAGTCGCTCTGGCAAGTGCTGCTGTCTTGTCCCTGGTGCTTGCACTAGCTACAGGGATCCTATCAGCGGCGCCAGCACCGCAAGATCAACTGTACCAGATAACCTCCCCTCGTCCCAACGCAGAGGTCCGCGGCAGCGTGGAGATCGTGGGTTCTGCGCGTCTCGGCCCGGAGTTTCAGTTCTACAAAGTCGAATACGCCGCCTCTGCCACGCCCGACGCCTGGGTGCCAATTGGTGAACTCCATCTTGAGCAGAAGAGCAACGAGAGGCTGGAGGTCTGGCATACGACGTCGCTACCCGATGGCGCCTACTATCTGCGCCTCATGGTCGTGAGGCAAGACGGGAACTATGTGGCGACCGAGCCACTGCGCGTCAACGTCGCCAATACTGAACCGGCGCCGACGCCCACTCCCGAAGAGTCCCCTACGCCCACCGCCACCGTCGTGATACCCACGCCCACCACGGCCATGGTGGAGCAGCCGACGACAATAGGAGCGACCCCTACCCCAGTGGTCGAGGCAGAAGCTGCCCCAACGGCCGTACCAGACGAAGGAGCCACAGTCTCCATTCCGAGTCTGGGTGCTTGTGCAAGGCAATTCGTCTTTGGGGCCTTTGTAGCGGCCGTGCTCTTCATTTTCGCAGCCGTGGTCTTCCTGCTAAGACGTTTCATCTGATGCGCCAGCTTCGTCATCAGTAGCGCTAGACTTCTCGGGGGCTGGTGATCCAACCAGCCCCTAGTACTTGATGCAGTGGCGAGCTTGACAGAGAGCCGAAGGTGTTGAGAAGGATTCTGCGAAGGTACGACAAACGTATATGGGAGGGATCTAGGCTGATCGTGGGTCTAGGGAACCCTGGATCTGAGCGCACCGGGGACCGCCACAATGCTGGCTTCCAGGTCCTCGACAGGTTGGCGGATCAGCATAAGCTGCCCTTTGACCGCCTGGAGTTCAAGGGGCTCCTGGCTCGAGGCACGATTGGAGGAGAGCCGGTGATTCTGCTCAAGCCACTTTCCTACATGAACCTGAGCGGCAGTGTAGTGAAACCTGTACTGAATCGCTACAAGGTAGAGTTGAAGGATGTGCTCATCGTCTGTGACGACCTGGATCTACCCCTGGGCAGGATCCGGATCAGAGCCAGTGGAGGGTCCGCCGGGCATCGTGGCATGGAATCCATCATCACTTCGCTGCGAACAGACAGCATTGCACGCCTGCGCATCGGGATCGGAAGATCAGACGGTGAGCCCCCTGAGGAGTACGTGCTCGAGAGCTTCTCTCCTGAGCAGAGCTTCACCATGAGGGCAGCATATGAGAAGGCTGTCGCCGCCACCGCGTGCTTCGTCGAAGCCGGCGTAGACGCGGCCATGAACGACTACAACTAGAGGTGCGAGTTGCGAATATCCGGACTGGTTCCTCTGAGCAGCGATGTACTGGGGTACGGCGAGCTCACAGATGCCCTGACATCCCTCTCCTCGGAAGAACCGACAGCCGTCGCTCTTAGAGTCCTTCAGGCGGCACGACCTTACCTCCTGGCCGCGCTTCGAAGAGATCTCAACTTGCCGATGCTGATCGTTACATCGCGACGAGATCGCGCCCGCGAGATCCACGAACAACTCGAGATGTGGTCAACCTCGCCAGGCGGGAACCTGCTATTCCCTGAACCCGACGTGCTGAGCTATGAAAGGATCCCTTGGGATAGAGGTATCGCTCGAGATCGCCTGGCAACGCTAGCCTCTCTGACCACCGCCAGTCAGTCCAGGCAGGGCCAACCATTGGTGCTTGTCGCCTCCGTCCGAGCCCTTCTCCAGAAAACGGTCCCCCACGACCGCTTCGCGGAAAACATCCGCTCCCTAGAAGTGCGTCAGAGGACGAGCAGGAGGCAGTTTCTCGAGACTCTGCTCGGTCTCGGCTATCAGCGCGTCACTGTGGTCGAGGAGCCAGGCCAATACAGCGCGCGAGGGGGCATAGTCGATGCCTTCTCTCCGCAGAGCGAGCAACCGGTGAGGATTGAGTTGCTCGGAGATGAGGTGGAATCGCTTCGCCTCTTCGACCCCTCAACTCAGCGCTCCGTTGGTGCTATGGATTCGGTCATCCTTACGCCAGCACGGGAAGCGTTCCCGTTGAGCTCCGACGTTCATTCCGGCATCGAACGACTCGATGTTGGCTCGTGCCACAGCGAGGCAGCCAAGGAGTTCGAGGGCGATCTGGAGGCGCTTAGCGACGGAGAGGTGTTTGACACACTGGAGTTCTACCTTCCTTATCTCTACGAGCAACCAGGCATGTTGCTGGACTACCTGCCACCAGGGACCCTGCTGGTCCTGGAGGACCCCGCAGGATTGCAGTCCACCGTCACTAACCTGCAGGTACAGAACACAGGCCTCCGCCAGGACTTGATAGAAAAGGGGGAACTGCCGAGAGGAGTCCAGCCAGCCCATTTCACCTGGACAGCCCTTCAGAGTGGCTTCCACGAACACCCCAGGCTCGAGTTCCGTTATGAAGGGGAATCCGCGTGGGCGATTGACGAGGGTTTCGTGGCCGGAGCCCACTACGGGGGGCGACTGCAGGATGTGATCGCAGACACCATCGAGATGGCTGGCAAGAAGTGGCGGGTGATAGTCGTGTCCCGCCAGACCCCGCGACTATCCGACTTGTACGAGGAGTGGGGCGTCACCGCGAAACCAGCGGATGAGATGATAGAGTCGCCTGCCGACGGCAGCCTGACGCTCCTGCATGGAAGCCTGGCTTCCGGCTGGCAGATGCAGCACAACGAAAACCGACGGACGGTTCTTCTCACCGACGGGGAGATCTTCGGCTGGGTCAAGCCGGAGCCGCGCCGCCCGCATCGCCCGACACCTCTACCTCCCGAAGCTTTCTTCTCAGACATCGAGCCCGGTGATTACATAGTTCACATAGAGCACGGCATAGGCGTCTTCCAGGGTCTCGTGCATCTGGATGTGGATCAAGCCCATCGGGAATACCTGCAAGTGGATTACGCGGCGGGAGATAGGCTGTACGTACCTACATACCAGGGAGACCGTCTTAGTCGCTACGTGGGTGTCAAGTCCCAACCACCGAGACAGGATCGCCTGGGCACTGCCAGCTGGTCTCGTATCAAGGAGAGCGCCAAGCGAGCGGTGGAGGAGATTGCCAAAGACCTCCTGGAGCTCTATTCGTCGCGCGAAGTAGTCGTCGGCCACGCGTTCTCTCCAGACACGCCGTGGCAGAGTGATCTAGACGCTTCGTTCCCCTACATGGAGACTCGCGACCAGATGAAGGCCATCCAGGAGGTCAAGAAGGACATGGAGAGGCCGAGGCCGATGGACCGGCTGGTCTGCGGCGACGTCGGCTACGGCAAGACAGAGGTCGCCCTCCGCGCCGCTTTCAAGGCGGTCATGGACAACAAGCAGGTCGCCTTGCTGGTCCCGACGACGGTCCTGGCCCAACAACACTATCGCACATTCAGGGACAGGCTGGCACCCTTCCCCGTCGAGGTGGAGATGCTCTCGCGCTTCCGAACGCGGGGCGAACAGGAGGATATCCTGGAGGGCATCAGAGAGGGGAAGGTAGATATCGTTATTGGCACGCACCGGCTCCTTCAGAAAGATGTCGCGTTCAAGGACCTGGGGTTACTGATCATAGACGAGGAACAGCGGTTCGGTGTGGCCCACAAGGAGGAGTTGAAGCGGATGCGGCGCGAGGTGGATGTGTTGACGCTCACCGCCACGCCCATACCGCGCACTCTCTATCTATCCCTGGCAGGCGCGAGGGATATGAACACCATTGACACACCTCCAGAGTACCGCCTTCCTGTGGTCACCCGGGTCTCGGCCTACGACGAAGCGCTCGTGCAGCGGGCCATTCTCCGAGAGATCGACCGCGGTGGGCAGGTCTACTTTGTGCATAACAGAGTGCGAGGCATTCAGCAGATCGCCAACCGTTTGCGCAAGCTCGTCCCGGAAGCGGACATCGTGGTTGGACACGGTCAGATGGACGAAGGCAAGCTGGCAGAGGTAATGACCGATTTCGCAGCAGGAGCCCACGATGTCCTGGTGTGTACGTCCATCATCGAAAGTGGCATAGATATCCCCAGCGCCAACACCCTCATCGTCAACCGGGCTGATCGTTTCGGCCTGGCCCAGCTCTATCAGCTTCGGGGCAGAGTGGGGCGAAGCACAGTCAGAGCCTATGCCTACCTGCTGCACGACGAAGATGCGCCTCTCAGCGAGGAGGCGCGAAAGCGATTGCAGACCATCAGGGAAGCTAGTGAGTTCGGCGCAGGGTTCCGCATCGCGATGCGAGACCTGGAGATCAGGGGCGGTGGCGATGTGTTGGGCACCAGACAACATGGCCACATCAGCGCAGTGGGCTTCGACCTGTACTGCCGCTTGCTGTCCCGAGCGATAGAGGATCTGAGCAAGAGGGAGGAGAAGAAGGCAGAAGAGATCGGGGAGTTGCCACTAGGTCCGGTCACTCCCTCGCCGGACGCCGCCGGCCCCACCATCAGTCTTCCCCTTGACGCTCTGCTACCACAGGACTACGTGGCCGAGGACAGCCTCAGGCTGGGCATATACCGCCGCATGGCCAGCCTGAGGACCATCGAGGAGATAGAGGACATCCGACGGGAGTTGCAGGATCGATTCGGAACACTGCCCGAAGAGACAGAGAATCTCGTCTATCTCTTGCGGCTCAAGGTCCTGGCAAGTGACGCAGGGGTGGAAATCGTCGCCACTGACGAGGGCAGGGCAGTCATCGGACTGGGCAGTGTGGCCGAGGTGAAGCGGCGCCGAGCACAGGGACGATTGCCCCAGGACGTGAGAGTAGCCCATGACCGCCTGGTGCTTCCCACCTCACTCGGGCACAAGGCATGGCGGCGCCAATTGGAGAAGACCCTCGATGCGATGGGCAATTGAAGCTAACTCGCCGAAGGCATCGTACCCCAGACACAGACGAGAGCAATGACCTGGCTTCCCCAACGGCCAAGGACCGTGAGCAGCCTAGAGCAACGGGGTGGGTGCTGCTAGTTGCTGGCTACCTCGCCTCTCGTGCGGCTCGACTACCCTTCTCAGTGAGCGTCCAGGTGTGGTCGGGTCCGCCGCTCGAACACTGATCTCCCAACGCACAGGCTCCACACTCCTCTCGGCAGGACCCCGCCGCAGGGCTCAAGTACCCCAACCTGGCCAGGTGTTCGACCATCTGCTGCACGAGCATCTGGTCTACGCCCAGGCTGCGCGCCAGGTCGCCGTAGCTGATCGCTCCACCCTGCGCCAGTGCCCCTAGCAGCCTCTCGAACATGCTCCTCTTTCAGCCCCTCTATGAGACTACGTTCGCGACTTGATAGACGAGAATCCCAATCCCGAAGGAGACCAGCAGCAAGAACAGTACGTTGAAGAGAGTCCACCTCCAAGATTTCGTCTCGTTGAATATGGAGACCACCGTGGCCACGCAGGGAATAAAGAGCATTTGGACCACCAAGAAACTCAGCGCCGCCGCGGGACTCATGATTGTTGGCAGGGTTTCGGCCAATCCTGCCTCACTGCCCGCTCCGTATAGCACGCCCAAGGAGGCGATGGCGTTCTCCTTGGCCACGAAGCTGGTGAGCAGCGCCACCATCATCTGCCAGCTCAACCCCATTAGCGCGCCAAGAGGGGCCAGCAGCCGCCCCGCGCCGGCCAGGAAGCTAGTCTCTATGTCTCCAGTTGGCAGAGCTGATAACCCCCAAAGCACCACCGACACAACGAGGATCACGGTGCCAGCACGCTTGAAGAAGGCCAGTGAGCGCTGCCAGATCAGAATGCCGATGGTCTGCCAGTTGGGCTTATGGTACAGGGGCAGCTCCATGATGAACGCGGCTCGCTCACCTCCGAAGGCGATCCTGTTGATCACCACGCCGGCCACGGCCAACACCAAGAGGTTCAGCCCCACCAGGCTCCAGGCGACCAGAGGCGCGGCCGCACCGAAGAAGATGGGGGTGATGAAGGCCAGAACCACCATCCTCGCAGTGCACGGCACCAGAGGCACCAACATCGTGGTAAGAAGGCGGCCGGCCCGCGAATCGATGACACGTGTGCCCATCACCGCCGGTACGCTGCATCCAAAGCCCAGGAACAGAGGCAGAAAGCTCTTGCCATGCAGCCCCATGAGGTGCATGAAACGATCCATGACATACCCTGCACGAGACATGTAGCCGACGTCTTCCAGCAACCCCATCATGGCGAAGAAGATGATCAGGATGGGGATGAAAGTGACCACCATCCCCGCGCCGCCGATTATGCCATCCACGATCAAGCTCGTCAGCCAGCTGGGACCGCCTGCTAGAGCACTCGCCGCGAGGCGGGCGCTGGCCTCTATCACGTAGGTCTCCAGCAACCCCTGTAGTGGCGCGCCCAGCGAATAGGTCAATAAGAACACCAATCCCAGGATCCCTGCCAGTACCAGCAGTCCCCAGAGTGGATGGGTGGCCCAGCGGTCCAGTCTTTCAGTGAGGGTGATCTGTCCCACTCCAGGCCGCACCAGCGCCGCACGAGTCATGCGCCCCACCCAATCATATCGACCACTGGCTACGGCAAGTACTGCGTCCTCGTGTTCTTTCAGTATCTCATGGACCTGCTCCCAGGTTTCCTGCGGCAGACGGTCCTCCATCATGCGCATGATCTCGTCGTCTCCCTCGAGGAGCTTGAGGGAGACCCAGTCCGATGGATAAGGCTGCGGCACATGCGCAGCCACCAGATGCTCGAGCTCCTCCAGGACCGCCCTGTGGTCCTCTCTGATCTCCGGTCTCTTGGGTTCGTACGTGGCCTCGTCACGTGTCAGTTCGTCGACGGCTTCCACCAGCTCACGGATTCCCCGGTTGTTGGTGGCCGTCATCGGCACGACCGGCACACCCAGCGCCGCCTCCAGCACCTCGGGCTCGATCTTCAGCCCTTGTTGGTCCGCCACGTCCATCATGTTCACGGCCACGATGACGGGAGTTTGCAGGGACAGCAACTCGGCGACCAGATACAGGTTCCGCTCCATGGAGGAGGCGTCGATCACCGCTACGACCACGTCGGGCCGCTCTTTGATGATGTGATCCCGGGCGATCACCTCCTCGGCGGAGTTGGCCGTGAGGCTGTATGTCCCTGGGAGGTCCACGATGTCCACGCTGATACCATTGTGCGAGTAGGTGCCCTCCTTGCGCTCCACCGTCTTCCCTGGCCAGTTCCCCACGTGCTGGCTGAGGCCGGTCAACAGATTGAAGACCGTCGACTTGCCCACGTTGGGTTGTCCAGCCAGCGCCACCCTGATCCTTCGCCCCTCACTCATCGCTCCAACCAGCGTCCCTTCGCCTGGTCACTCACCACATGCGGTCTGTCTCACCCGGATCCTCGCTGCCTCGCCTCGGCCGAGAGCGATACGCGTGTTCCGGACGCCGACGATCACGGGACCGTGACCGTAATTCTGAAGCATCGTTACCTCAGCACCCGGGGTGAAGCCGAGCGCTGAGAGCCGGCTCAGCAACGTATGCCCGGCATCGAAGTCGTGAACCACCGCGGTCTCTCCCGTCCCAAGTCCCGCCAGCCGCCCAATTCCAAAGTAAGCCTCGGTCTGCACGTGATCCGGATCGTGCTCCCTGACTTTCCTGATCATCCAGTCGGCGCGCCCTGTTGTGTCCGCGGGTTCCTGTACGTGAACGATCTCCACACCCCGGTGTCGCTGTTCTAGCCTGCCCACCACTTCCGCCACACCGGAGTTCAGCTTCCCAGTGGGCACAACCACCACCCGTTCCGCTCCACGCCGGATCACGGCCTCCACCGCGCTGGCGATCGAAGGCCGCCGTCCGCCCTCATACCCTACTTCCACGAGATCGTACCCGCCGCCTTTCCTCACCGTGTTCGCCAGTTCCTCGTGCTCCGGTGCCACCGCCCTCCTGGAGCTGCCCCAACGCAAACGCCAACCCCTCGCCGACCCCCTTCGCCCGCTGTATGCGCCTCCGCTGGCAGCTATGACCACGCCCGTCTTCCTCATTCTCGCTCGCTTTCCCTGCACATCAAGCCCTTTATTGGTCTTTATTGCTAATAGTTCCTATTATTAACACATTATACTCCCATTCTTGCCCTTTGTCAAGCGCCGGACCTTGAGAATGCATGGAGGTGCGCGAAGGAGATCGAAGACCTGCGCGTGGACGTCGCCTGAGCCACGATGATGTGCGCATGGCCGCCTCCCCCAACTTCCGGGAGTCTCTGGTTGACAAACCGGCAGCGAGGGTATAAAATACCACTTAGAGCCCCTGTGGCGGAATTGGAATACGCGGCAGGTTGAGGGCCTGTGCCCGCAAGGGCGTGCTGGTTCGAGTCCAGTCAGGGGCACCAAGTTCATGGAGGGCCACGCCAGGCCCTCTTTCTCTTCCAGGATACCGGCCTCACGAAACAGTAGTACCAAGTCGGGCTTGGCTGCAGCGCAACCAGAACATCCCCAGAAACACCTACAACGAGGGCCGAAAGAGGATCAGCCAGGATTCCTCGGAACAAGTCACCAGCCTCCTTGTCCCAGCAAGAGGGCATGGTTGAGAGCAAGTAGGGGCGGCAACACCAACAGTTGTGACGGCTACTAAGAGCCCCTGGAGGAGCAATGCCTAGCACAGGTGTGGCCCCGATGACAAGACGGCACATCCTCCACCTCGACTTTGACGCCTTCTTCGCATCGGTCGAAGAGATCCTCGATCCCTCCCTCAAAGGCAAGCCGATCATCGTGGGAGCACCCCCGGAGCGGCGTGGTGTAGTGGCCTCCGCCTCCTACTCCGCCCGTGCCTTCGGCGTCCGCTCGGCCATGCCTACCGCTCAGGCCCTACGCCTCTGTCCCCAGGCCATCATCCTCCCCCCACGTCACAAGATCTACGGGGAATACTCTGCGCGCATGATGGCCATCCTCTCCGAGTACACTCCCCTCGTAGAGCCCCTCTCCCTGGACGAAGCCTTCCTCGACGTGACTGGGTGCAAGGCCCGCTGGGGTTCGCCCGAGGAACTGGCTCACCAGCTCCAGGAGCGGTTAGCGGCGGAACTCGGGCTGACCGCTTCCATCGGCCTGGCGTCCAACAAACTGGTGGCCAAGATCGCCTCGGGCCTGGAGAAACCCCGCGGTTTCGTGGTCGTACCCCACGGGAGAGAGGCTGAGTTCCTGGCTCCACTGCCGGCGGAGAAGCTGTGGGGGGTAGGTGAGGTCACGGCCGGGAGCCTGCACGAGATGGGCATCTCTACCATCGGGCAACTTGCCGAGCTTCCTGCGGCCCAACTGGAGGCCCGGTTCGGCCGCCGGGGGCGCGATCTCCACCGACAGGCCAGGGGCATCGATGATAGCCCTGTCGTGGTCGAACGAGAGGAGAAGTCGCTCAGCCGGGAGACCACATTCGCCCAAGACGTTGGTGACCCCCAGGTATTGAGAAAGAAGCTGCTCGTCCTTAGCGAGAGTGTGGCCCGCCAGCTCCGCAGGCGGGGACTGCGCGGGCGGACCGTCAAGCTCAAGCTGCGCTACTCGGATTTCAAGACCCTCACCCGCCAGGTGACTATGGGGACTCCAACCGACCTGGAGCAGGTGATCTTTGACCAGGCGGCGAGACTTCTCGACAAAGCCTGGGATAGGGCGACACAGGTGCGCCTGATCGGGGTGGGAGTGACCAAGTTTGATACAGAAGAGAGCCAACTGAGCCTGTTCGAGGGAGCGGGCGACGGAAGAATTGAGAAGCTGAGGCGGCTGAGCCAGTCTGTTGATCGGATCAGGCAGAAGTATGGCGACGAGGCGATACGGCGAGGCTAATCGGCAAGTGCCTCAGCTCGCAGCGAAAAGCGAGAGATCGAGGCACATCACCCGTTCCAGTTCTATGTCCCCGTACTCTGTCTGCATGCCCAAGCGTGCAGGTGCCATCATCTGACCGGAGCGGAGCCTGAAGATGGCGTCTGCACCTCCAAGTCACTGACTCTCACACCTCCTTTGCACGCTGCTATTCAATAGCCCTCTCTGTCTCGCGTGCATACCCTGCAAACAGACGCACTGTCTGTCACCTAACCACCAATTGCAGGAGCGAGAGGGCCCGTGCCCGCGAGGGCATGCTGGTTCAAGGCCAGTCAGGGGCATGAAGAAGGAGAGCCCCACAAGGCTCTCCTTCTGTCGCGTCAGGCCGGTCTCGAGGGATGGAAGACCGATCAGTATCGGCGACCCCAGTACACGGTTCCTGTCCTCTGTTTGCCCGCCGCGTGCGCGTCTGTCACCCTCCGTGGATTCCGCCGATCCCAAGCGCACTTGCGACCTGGCACCTTGCCGCCTACAATGGGTCTGAGAGATGATGAGATTCCATCGCAGATCCCTGTCTTTGGCCTTGGTTCTTGCCCCTCTGTGCATGATGGCATATCAATCCCTTGTTGGCTGCCGCTCGGCAGCAGTACCTCAGTGGCAGCCAGCGAGTAATGGCATCAAACCCCAGAGCGATATCGTCTTCGTATCCATCAGCCCCCTTGACCCACAAACCCTGTTTCTGGGTACATATGAGCCCGGCGGGCTTCACTTCTCAACCGACGGAGGGACGTCCTGGCAAAGATGCAATGGCGGGCTGCCAGAAGTGACGGTGTTGTCCCTGGCCCACCACCCTACCGACCCCCTGACACTCCTCGTCGGGACCGTACACGGCGTCTACAAGAGCACCGATGGCGGGAATACCTGGACGCCCGTGCCCGTCCTGCCCAGAACCTATGTGTACGCGCTGGCTTGGGCGCCCGATGGGGGAGCAATCTACGCCGGGACCGAAGGCCAGGGAGCCTACGTCTCCACCGATGATGGTCTGTCGTGGGGGCCGACGGGGCCAGAAGGATCGTCGATCCTCTCCCTGGCTGTGGCGCCCAGTGGGACCGTCTACGCTGGGACCGCAGGCCAGGGGATATGGGTCAGCGATGGTGGTGGATCCCACTGGCGAGCGGTTCCGGAGCTGCATGGTACATTCGTCCCCAATCTGGCTGTGACCGTCGCGAGGACGGTCTGGGGCCTGGCCGATGGCAAGTTGTACGTCAGCCACGACGATGGTGAAACCTGGCAGCTGGCAGGGCCGGACGGATTCGAGGGGCGCTCCGTGGCCGTCGATACCCTGGCGGGCGAAGTGATCTACGCCGGCGGCCGGGCTGAGGGAATGGTCATCAGCTTTGATGGGGGTCAAACCTGGGAGATGGTGGAGGATGGGCTGCCGGACACCAACTTCACTTGTCTCGCTGTCGATCGTACCGAGCCTCATACCGCCTATCTGGGCACCAAGGGTTCGGGCCTGTTCAAGACGACTGACGGAGGTCGTACCTGGTTCCCCATCAGCGATGACGTGGGGAGAAGGGTGATCACTGCCCTCGTGCAGGACCCTCAGCGATCCCAGACGCTCTACGCTGGAACCCTGCACGGGGTCTACAAGTCCCAGGATAGCGGCCAGAGGTGGACGCTGGTCAGCGGTGAATCAGGAGAGCTGTACGTCCAAGCTCTGGCGGTGGACCCTGAGGACCACCAGACCATCTATGCTGGGACGGATGGAGGGGTCAACGTAAGCCACGACGGCGGTGCCACCTGGGAATGGGCCAGCGAGGACCTGGGAAGCATCACCATCTTCTGTCTGACCATCGACCCTGAGAATCATGACACGGTCTACGCTGGCAGTTGGGGCAACAACGCCCTACGCACTCTCGACGGAGGAAGTAGTTGGGCGCCCATTCATCACGGGCTGGAGACGCTGTCTGTGTATTCCTTTGCCGTCAGTCCCGTGGACCCGCAGGTGCTGTATGCAGGCACGGTTGAGGCTATCTATAAGAGCACCGACGGAGGGGAATCATGGACGATCCTGCTGAGTTTGCGTGAGAGCATCACCACCTTCGCCCTCCTCATCGATCCCACAGACTCATCGGCGATCTACGCTGGCACCACCGATGGGGTCTACTGCAGCGCCGATGGGGGTGAGAGCTGGACGCCAATGCGTGAGGGTATGGAAGAGGTCACCGTCACCACCCTGGCTGGGGATCCAGAGAACGGCGTTCTCTATGCAGGCACCGAACACCACGGCCTCTTCCTTTGGGACGGCGCCGGCGAGCACTGGACTCGCTGGGGATTCGAGGACACCAGTGTCTACGCCATAGTGATCGACGAGGTCACAGGGGATCTATGGGTGGGGACGGAGGAAGGAGTGTTCAGTTGGGAGCCATGACGCTCGCGGTAGCCTGAGCTTCGAGGCGACCACCGGCTTCACAGAGAGCCAACCTGCACCAGGCGGAGGTTGCGGAACTGGAGGCTCTCGAAGGAGGCGTGGGCGTCCTGGAAAACGGGCCAACGAGGACTGCCGAGTACCTCGATGACGTTAAGCCCCGGTCGTAGCACGCTGGGAGGTACGTCCAAGAGGGCCACGGTCCAGTTGGAGGCGAAGTCCACTTTCCCCCGCAAGGGTATGGCCACGGGCTCCAAGGGTTGGCCGTTGATGGTCACCAGATTGCCGCGCTCCTCCACCTGCATGATCTCCATCACAAGCTGCCGCCGGTCCTTGCCGGGCTGATCCATGTAGAACTCTCCCTTCCATGAGTGGCAGGGAGCTTCACCGCCATAGATGCGCGCCCAATGGGGGTGGAAGGTGTCCACGTCACCCAGGCGAACCACCACGTCGGGGGCCAGGACCGCCACGGCACCATCATCGGGCTGGACCGAAACAACCCGTTCAGCCAAACCCGCCTTGGGCATCAAGATCAGGGCCTCGTAGGCTGGACGAGGCCTGTATGCGTCGTCCACGATGCTATACCGTCGTTTCTCATCGTCGGCCTCCAACCCGGCGCTCAGGTTCCACACGGTCATTCTCTCCAACCAGGGCCATTCCTCCCTGGCCTTCTGGAAGGCGCCCGTCAGATAGGCGGCCTGCTCGCCCTCCGTGACCTGAAGCCAGGCCTGCTCCTCTGTGACGGCCTCCGTGGCCCAGCCCACCTCGGTGGCCCACACCGGCTTGTGACTGTCTCCGTTCCTCAACATGATCTCCCGCAGGTCTAGCAGACGGGCGAAGTTGAGCCTCTGGTGGGAGTTCTGCGGATCGTCGGGCGCGAAGGCGAAGCCGTAGGGATGGGCGCCCAGGACGTCGAAGAACTCCCCCGCCCTGGCCTCGTACATGCCCTGAAGGTACAGCCGGTCGTCCAGGGCCGTCTGGTCCACATGGTTGGTGGGAGCCAGGCCGGCGCTGATCACCAGCGCCTGAGGGTCACCCTCTTTGACGGCAGGGTGGGCGGCTTGCAACAACTCCACGTACCCTACTGGGTCTGGCGCCCGGCCACCCCATTCCTGAGCCAGGTTCGGCTCGTTCCAGATAATGTAGGCCTCCACCCGGCCCTGGTATCGCTTCGCCACCCGGGCCACGAAGGCGGCGTAGGCATCTGTATCAATGGGCAAGGTGTCTGCACCAGGCGACAAAGCCCACTCAGGGGCCTGATCGAGGCGCACCACCAGGCTCAACCCGTAATGCTCGCAGGCCCTGACCACAGAATCGGGATACTCCCAGAAGTACTCCCCGGACAGCGGCTCGATCTGGGACCAGTCGAAGAGTTGCACGACGAAGGAGCAGCCCGCCGCGTGGATCATGGACAGAGCCGTATCGTCGGCCCGTATGGTGTGTATGCCACAGACGGGCCCGTCCTTGACTCCCATGCCGAGGAGCATGCCTCCCAGCAGGGCCATCATCAGAGCTGGTTTGCCGCAGGCTGTTCGGTAAGACGGCTTCAACTTGATATCGCTCTCCGTGCTGTCCAAGCCTTACGGATTATGCCCTTCTCCCAGTGCCCCTGAAGGATTCTAGCACCGCCCGGCGAGATTGTCAGTCTGTAGGGCTAGATGAGGGCCATGTGGTGCCCCAGATGAGTCAGGGGTATCTGAGGAAACGGAGGGCCTTTCTCGGACCTACTCTTCTTGCCTGGTGCCACAGTAGTGCCTCGAGGGATGGACACGCCGCTGCGCTCGCGGTTGTGGTCCACTCATCGGTCGTCGTGTAACCCGCCGTAACTATTCGCCCTATCATGCGTATTATGCACAGCGAGGAGTCATGCTCAGCTTCCAGGGCCTGTACGACTCCTATGCACCTGAGGTCTACCGCCTTGCCTTCTGGCTCGTGGGCAGCGGCTCCCAGGCGCTGACCCCTGGAGTGAACCGCGACCATCTGTTTTCGCCAACTAGCGGGATGCTATACCGTACCTTCGGCGATGTGTCCTCCAGGGTCTGCCTCGGCCATGGTGCCGGCACCGAGTACGATCGCTATCTGCAGATGTGGTCGCGTAAGTCTCTTCCAGGTCACCGGACCATGTTTCACGCCCGCCGGCACATGTATGCCTGAAGTGGTGTCGAACACCAGCGGTTGACCGTCGACGACGAACTCTATCTCGGCACCCAGATCCTCCGGATTCTCTGGATCGCCCCCGATGTGCAAAACGATCTCCCGACAACCTTCAGGATGCCCATGCTCAAAGATATGGGGGTTTGGCTCCGGCATGTCCCATACCCATCCCACCTCAATATACGTGTCGACCCCGGGCACCTGGTCGTTGCTCATCAGGGTCATGGTGGGATACTGCCTGCCCCTTATCTTACCGGCGGATACCTCGTACCGGGGTTTCCTGGCCAGGTTCTTCTCCCAATCTCTTGTTGCCATTGTCCGAATCCTTCTTCTCCTATAGCCCATAAAGCTCCTGCGGGTGGATGAGATGAAGACCACAACTGACGATCATGTTGTGGCCGGTCATGGCGCTGGAATCATCTGAAGCCAAGAACACCACAGCGCGGGCGATTTCCTCCGGCTCGGCTATTCTGTTCAGGGAGTTGCTGGCATTCACTTTGCTCCACATATCCTCCGGGGTCATGCCCCGCCTCTTGGCCAGAACCCTGATCATCTCCTCAAACCCTGGAGTGCGGGTGGCGCCGGGGCTTATGGTGTTCACCCGGATGTTGTGTTTGCCGGCTTCAATAGCCAGCACCTCTGTGAATCCGATGATGGCCCACTTGGAGGCACAGTAGGGGCTTTTCGTGGGGTGCCCGGATACCCCCGCCACGCTGCTGACATTGACGATCACGCCGCTCTTCTGAGGGATCATGACCTTCATCGCCTCTCTTGCACAGAGCATCGTCCCGCTGATATTGACATCCAAGGTGTCATACCAGACGTCCAGGTCCATATCCGGGACATCAGCGTTCTTGTCGGAGTGGGCGGCGGCGTTGTTGATCAGTATGTCTAGCCTGCCAAACTCCTCAACCGTCTCAGCAACCACCCGCTTGATCTGATCGTGGTCGGAGATATCGGTCTGTATCGCCTTTGCCTTGCCCCCCCTGGAAATGATCTGGTCGGCCACCTCCTCCAGTCTGGCTACGTTGCGGGCGGCCACCACCACCGCGGCTCCTTCGTCAGCAAAGGCCAGGCTGATGGCCTTTCCTATGCCTGTCCCGCCACCGGTGACGATGGCTACTCTATCCTTCAGTTTCATGACTTCTCTTCTCCTGATGGGTTATGTGAATCCATAATGGTCTCTTCGCGCTGCAAGACTTGGTGGCGGGGGCTGTGCCCGGGCCAACGGCCCGTCAAGTATAGACTCACGCGGCCCTGGGGTCAACTTCAATGGATCAGAAACCCCTTGTAACTTTTCGCTCTGCTGTGCATATTATGTACGGAGGGGAGTCATGCTCGACTTCCAGGGCCTGTACGAATCCTACGCACCTGAGGTCTACCGCTTTGCCTTCTGGCTCGCGGGCAGCAGCGCCGAGGCAGAGGACATCACCTCTGAGACTTTCGTCAGGGCCTGGGTGAATAGGAGCACCATTCGCACTGAAACCCTCAAGGCATACCTCTTCACCATCGCCCGCAACCTTTTCCTGGAACAACAGAGGAAGGGCAAGCGCCAGGTGGCGCTGGACGACGTTCACACTGATCCAGCACCTGGGCCGGATGCGGCGGTAGAGTCCCAGCTCGAACTTGACAGAGTGCAACGAGTCCTTCAGACATATCCAGAGTGCGACCGTACGGCTTTCATTCTGCGCGTTCAGCACGAATTGCCATACGCCGAGATCGCGCGTGTTCTGGGATTATCGTTGTCATCCGCCAAAGTGAAGGTGCACCGCTTGCGGAAGAAGCTGCTCACGACCCGTCTCCACAGGGAGGTATCTTGACATGAGAGTAACACGAGATGTGATTCAGGACCTGCTGCCTCTGTACCTGGCCGGTGAAGTGAGTGGGGACACGCGGACCCTCGTTGAAGAATACCTGGACACTGACCCAGAATTCGCCAACGAGGTGCGGGAACTGGCAGAGACGGATTTACCGGGAGATGTCCCCGTTCCGCTTGCCAAGGAGGATCAAATGGAAGCCTACAAGGAAGCCAGACGGTTGATGGTCCTGCGCACCGCAATCTTGGCGATTGTCATCGCCACCGGCGTGTTGTGTGTTCTGGGTACGGGTCTAGTGGCTGCGATTTGGTACGGGGCCGTTGGCTTCGTCTCATAGAGCCTTCAACCCCAACCGCGAGAGCTTCGCGCGCCCAACTACAAGACCGGCAGACACTCTGCTACCCCACAACGCGATGCGCCAGGTTGAGGCCGTCTACCCGTGACGGCGTGCTGGTTCCAGTCGAGTCAGGGGCACGAAGAGGGAGGGCCGTGTCGGGCTCTCCTTTCCGTTGCCAGGACAAGGCCGTCTAGCTAGGAATTCAGGGCTCACGCCGAGGCGGCCGACCTGGCCTGCAAGTTCAGCGCGTTTGCGCGGATGGCGTGCACGCCACCTGACGCGGGCCAAATGCGCACGGGAACGCCAAGTGTCCACGTATCGGGGACCAACCTCACGCGCTACAGGGAACCATGCGCGGTCCCCTCGCCCTCTGATCGCGAGTATGAGGTGCCGAAGGTCCAGAAGAGTAGCATCCTGGCGCCATCTGGAGATTCGCCTCTGGATAGCCACGCTATTCTCTCTACCGGCCCGTCGTGAACGAGCTGGGGTCGGCCTATCTCCTCGCAACTGTCCACGAAAGCCCTGCGTATCTCTCTCTCGGCAGTTGCCTCGGAAAGATAGGAAAGGGGAGGAAACTCACGAAGTTGCCGGGCTTGCCCGTACCTCCCGAACGCTAGCAGGCTGCCCTTCAGCCCCAGCCGAAGGAATCCAACCAGCCGGTCCTCCAATGCCACGGGAACCAACCAGTAGGAAGGATCATCGTCCAGATTCTTCACCAACATGGGCCGTTCTTTGCTCGCGTCCTCTGCGATGGCACGCGGTAGTCCCAGTTCCCCCCGCACGTTACCGAGGATCTCGTCCGCGACGTGCTCTATGTTCCCTTGGTCCACTCTCTATGCGTATTCCTTCGTCTCGACTCCGCTATGACAGGAGGATGCTCCGGCTACTTCCCGCCAATCAGACGTGATTGGTGGTCCTGCGTGCCAAGGTGTACATGCCATAACTGGTGGAGTACGTAGTGGTGTTGAAATTCTCCCAGTAGATCGCCCCAGTGTTCGCCGGCCAGGGGTCGAAGATGTACAGGTACCGGGTGTTGAAGATCCAGAAACTGAACTGCTTGGTCCCCGCGCATGCCCTTGCGTGCCCGGGAGTACAACTCATGAACGGCCGTCGCTCCGCGATCTCCTTCTTGCAGGCGGCCCACGTCGCCGTTCCATGGCGGGTGGCGTCGAAGCAATCGCTGGTGAGAACCTCCAGGCCGGGCACAATATTGGCAGCTGGAGTGAGTTGATCGTCAGGCACCCCGTAGGCTTGGGCGATCTCGTGTTGCGAGTAGCAGTAGCGCCAATGGCAGAGCATCATCTGGCCCGCGGCCCTGGCACAGTGCACGTTGTTCTCCTGGGGATGGAGGCAGAAGCACTCGTGGTCCTGGCAGTCGCTCGAGTGGCAACAGAAGTCCAGGACCTTCTGAGAATACTTCGGTATTAGCTGGAGTTTCTCAAACATCGTGTCAATGACTTGCAGCCGCTCTCTCAGAGGGAGTTGGTACAGGCGTTCTGGATCCAGTCTCCTCTCCCTTCTGAATACTTCCTCCACATCTCGGCTTGTCTTTGTCCAGATCTCCGGACCCGCTCTCTCCTGTGCCTCAGGGATCTGATCGAGCAGAGAGTAGGGCACCTGCCCCAGTGCCTCTCCAATCGGTCCAGGCTCCGGCGCAATCTCGGTGAAATCTGCCACATCCATCAACAGGATCCTGCTTCCCCTGCGTGGGGAAACCAACTCGGCACTTAGCGCCAACTTGGGATAGCTGTAGCAAACAACTCTGATCCTTCTCGGGGAGTATCCTTTGTATTTCTTCCGAACGAGTTTCCCCAATTCGCCGCGGGCAGCCCCCATGTCCCATCCCAGTGGCGTGACCTGGGTACTGACCACGGGACTGCCAAGTGCCTTGTTGGCCGCCGTGCGCACAAAACCTGCGTACAGCCTCCCTCTCCGCACAGGGAAATCGTAGAACAGGGGCAACCCCGACAGATCGTAGATCACCGTCGGTCGCGCGCCGACTCGGCCACGCTCCCAGCCTTCAACCCCCCTGGATCGGACGTTGACCACAGCGTAATGATGGAACTGGGCCTGGAGTCTCGCCTTCTCAGCCTCCACGGCGAACTCCTGCGATCCTAGATGCTCCCTTCTTGCCCTCTCCATGAAACTCATTGTAGTACTCCTCCCTGGTTGATGCTACTGGACAGGTTTCGTCACTAGCCGACGTGTGTATGGGTACTCAAGGAAGTAGCCTTCACCGATCAAGATCGTGCATTTGAACCTCCTCTCGACAGCTCGCGCCTACACCCAATACGACGATGTGGCGAAGCCAAGTCGTCTCACACCCACTCTTGCATGGCTCTTGGCCACCCCCTGTCGCCACAACGCCCCCTTCTTCACGCTTCACCTTTCGCGAGCGGAATCGAGTCTCATCCCGCTTCGCATCACCTCCTTTGGAAGCAAGTAGGGGTTCGCTGGTTCGCGCCCAGCAAACCCCTGTGCTAGAATAGACGCGCACAAAGGGTGCCGATCGCGCCTCGACTGCAGGCTCGGCATAGAATTCGAGTCGTTCCATCCCTTCTATGAATGGCAACCTCAGATTGAACGATGTTTCCTCCAGAAAGGACGGTCGTCCCTCCGGCCAGCGTGGCGCGGACTCTCATCACAGCAGCCGGTAGGCCGGCGATAGTGCCGGCCTTCCTTCGCAGCCTCTCCCTCCGTCTGCCGCTTGCGTCCCATAGTACTCTTGACCTATGCTCTCGGCAGTCCTCCCGGCGATATGGGGTAGGTCTGGCGCAAACTCTGGGGCAGGGCTAGCAGTCGGTGTCTTCTCGTTCCCCGCAGTCTGGATCGCAAACACCGTCCTCCTGACCGTCGCAGTAGTTGTCTTCTCCGCCTGATGGGCAGTCGCCGGGGCAGTTGGAGTAGTTCTCACAGGCGTACGGGTCGTCAGGATCAAGACAGGTGCCGCACTCGCCGTCACCGCATTGGCTTATGCAGTCCGGGTCCTTCTCTCCTCCGCAGTCTGGATCGCAACGCCCATCTCTTGCCCCGTCGCAGGTGCCGTCCGTTCCGCCAGACGGGCAATCGCGCGGGCAGCTCCTGTGGTTCTCGTTTGCGTTGCAGACCCCGTTGCCGCACTCACCCTCGCAGTCTGGATCGACCCCCTCCGCGCAGTCGGGGTCGCAGACCCCCTCGCCTCGAGCGATGCATACCTCGTCGCTCGCATCGGGCGGGCAGTCCCTGGGACAGCTCAGGTGGGTCTCATTCGCGTCGCAGACCTCGTTACCGTTGCAGAAATCCAGCTCCCCAGAGAAGATGACCTCGCCTTCGCGTTGCAGCACTAGTTGGTACATCTCCTGACGGTACGGAATGCGATAGTGGAAGGGAAAGCGCTCGTACGTGATGTCGGAGTAGTCCATATCCAGGTAGAGGGGGCCGTTGTAGTCAAATCGGACGCCGAACGCCTGTCTCCACATCGGCTTGCCCTCTCTGCTGAGCACAGTCAGTTCATAGACCCCGCCCTCCTGGTAATACCTGGTCGGTCGCCCGTACCCAAGGATGATCCTTCCTTCCTCAACCTTGTCGTCCGGGTGGATCCAGAGCTGCACGTCGATGATCTGGCCGGATAGCTCACCGGCGGGCGAATGGCAGTTCAGATCGGGCTCTGTGACAAAGTGCGCCCGGCTGTGCACGTCATAGTCACGCGTGCCCGGCGAGACGTCCTCCACGTTGGCAAACGACATGACTGCCCGCCCGCCCGCGGTGGTCTTGTTACCCAAGCAGCACACGCCATAGTTCATCGTGGAACAGTCGTAGTCATTCCCGCCGTAGGCAAAGTTGCAGCACGGACTGCCGGTGCAGTCGTCGGAACCGTCAGGGGGGCAATCGCAAGGGTCAGTAGCGGTGCATTCATCGCACAGGAAATTGACATCGCCGGTAGCAGAGCCATCGCTGCTCGTATCACCACAGCCACCCGCGTCACCATCGTTGCACCGGCAATCGGTGGAGCCAGCGTCGTTGCTGCAGTACTCGTCCTCCAAGCCATAGATGTGACCGATCTCGTGGGCGAGGACGGTATCATACTCCGTCTCGACCCAGACGGTGTCCACCCCGTTGGAGCAACCGGCGATCGGAGAGCACGGGGTCTGCTCGACCAGACCGACGATGATGTCATAGTCTGCCGTATTGATCCCGAGGCCACTCACAAAGGGGCTGATGGAACCAACGCCGCAGTTGGAAGAGCTGCAGGTGAACGTGTCAAAGTCTTGTGTTGCCACGTCTAACTTGGAGATCGAGATTTCCTCCGGGCATGCACTCAAGGGGATGGCGTCAGTGAAGAAACTGATCTGGGTGTCGGATTGGCTGTCGAACTCCGCCTGGGTACTTTTCCAGTTCAGCGGCACGAACAGCAGCTTGACGTAGGCTTCGGATGCAATGACAATGTCACCGTAGCTAGCTGGGAAAGACGAAGGCCAGTTGTATCCAACCGCTTGGCAATCGGTCTCTCCGTCCGGGAACGAGAATCGGAAGCCCACCGTGTCGCCGGGAGAGAGACTGAAGTCGTGGGCATTGTCAGCCGAGTTCAGTGGATGCCGGTACTCGAAGGTATAGTCGCCAACTCCATCCGGGACTGAATCGGTGTGCGTGACCGCGCCGACCAGGTCATTGGTTCCTCCTTGGGTATCGTCACTGTAGGACCAACCGTTGACACCGTTGGGGTTGTGCGTATCCCGGAACACCGTATTGTCGAAGCGGATTGCCAGTCCGTCCTCGCCCACGTCGGTAGCGCCGTTGTTGTTGTTGTCAAAGTAGAAGTTGGCAAAGTCGTGGTACATCTCCGCCAGATTGGAGTATTCCTCGTTCCTCACCACAGCCGCGAGGTACAGGTACGTGTCGTCGTTCTTGATATAGACCGTACTGTCATGTGTTTCCGAGCAGTACGCCAGCGTGAAGTCCGCGACGGCGGCGTCAATCCACTCCCCCACAGATATGACCCCATCGATGTCCGGGGTGGTGACTGCCCAGGCGGACAATGATACGTCAGATGGTGGAGGTGGGGGTGGAGGGGAGGGTGATGGCTCCGGTGCCGGCGGCGCACAGGCCGCGAGCATAATCGCTCCCAGCGTCAGCAGCCCGAGAACGTGCGACAGGCGACGGGTCGGCGGTTTGCGACTGAAAAACAGTCCCCTTCTCATGTTCATGGCAAGTTCCTCCTTTCGTTGATCAAGACTTAGGCCCACCTTGCGCTGCTACCGAGGGGCCTCAACTCCTCTGTTGCCGGATCTCCGGCACCTCCGCCGATGACGGTGCAAATGCACGCCCCCTTCCAAATCGTCATACGGCCCCAATCCTAACAGACAACCATACGCATCACCTCCGCCCACAAGGTAGCGGGGCTCGCCAGGTTGCGCCCAGCGAGCCCCTGTGCTATAACAACAACGCGCAGAGGGTGCTGATCGCGCCCCGAGTGCACGGTCTCGGTCGGCTCCACCCGGCCGAGACCACTCTCCGTACTAGTCAGACCGCAATACCGGCCGCGCCTCCGGCCAGCTTCCCTATCGGCTTCCTGAGAGCCAAGTGACCAGGACACAGCCCTCAGTTCATCGCCGCCGGGTGCCTGAGCCCCGCTCCTGAAAACCGCCTGGATCTGCTGGTGCCCTGTGGGCAGCTACAATTGACCATCTCGGAGAGTTGGCATGCCCAACTTGGCCACTTCAGTCAGAGGCCGTCCTGCCCTTTCAGTGGGGCAGGCTCGACCTGCCCAGTGACTGTCAGCCGCCCCAGGCTAAACTCAAGGCGCTGGCTCTGAGATAGGCGATCAAGTGTTGACGGCCGACCTTGACCCTGCGGTTGGACGCACACGAACTACGGTGGTCTCACCGACCGCAACACGCGACACACCAAAGTGATCCCGCCTGGATCCTCCTGGGTCCAGCAACCTCAACTACATGATGTAGTAGTAGGTGCCAAGCCACATGAAATAGCCGGTTTCCTGTATCACCCTGAGATTGTGGCGGCGTCTGCTCACGTCGCTCAAGGCAAGGGCGATCCAATCGTCACCCGCGAAGGAATGCGCACCCGGGGTGGGCTCCCCGTCGAGCGCGAACGAGAGTGTGCCGTCGCCAAACACGTGCACCAGGACGATCAGATCATTCAGTTCCGGCATGTTGAACCGAACCCGCAACCAGCCAGGGCACCCCATACCGGGGCCGTCCTGACAGCAGAACGTGACGCGTGTTGGTCCAGGTCCGCAAACTTCCCCGTAGCGTGTGTACCACGGATCTCCACTGTCGGGTTCGGAATGGCCAATCTCCGTACCCGGGTTCGAAGAGGATCCTCTCGACTTAGCTCTCTTCTTAAGTTCGGCGATGACCTCTGGCCCGCCTGGCTTGCTGGCGACAATCTCGAAAGCGGCCTTCACATCCAGCTTAGCCACCCGCACCGGGAGCGCCACGAGATGCCTGATCTCCAAGGACGTTCTGGCCATCAGCTCGTCCAAGTTGATCAGCTGGACTTCCTCAGTCAGACTCTTTTCAGTCATTTCCTCTCTCCTTCTGTAGCCTGATGCCGAATGGGAACCACGTCTAGTATTCTTGAGCATCACCTCCTTCTGCCGTTTGGCGCGGCTTCCACGGTTGCGGCCGCTTTAGACCTGTGTTAGAAGAGGTACGCGCAGAGGGTGCTGATCGCGCCCCGAGTGCACGGTCTCGGTCGGCTCCACCCGGCCGAGACCACTCTCCGTACTAGTCAGACCGCAATACCGGCCACGCCTCCGGCCTGGTTCACTATTGGCTTCCTGAGAGCCAGGTGACTAGGATACAGCCCTCAGTTCATCGCCGCCGGGATGACAGCCCTGGTGGCAAGAAGAGAGCGCACACCGTCAGAACGGGCGGTCTGCGCTCTTTACACCTCTCGCGTCCCCCTTCTCCAGACTGCGCTCGCAAGGCGAAGAGAAGTCGAAGTATGGACTGCGAGCAGCGGAATGTAGTCTTTTGTATTATCCTACATCTGTGCTACTATCTCCATAATACACCATAATACGCAGCTTGTCAAGTATATAGTGCGGGATATGAAGTTTCGGGGCAGACCCGTTATTGTGCCGCCGAACACCTTCACGCAGGTTTCCAATCGCGCAACGGGATCTGTCGCATCGGCCTGTTCGCGTCCGCCCGCCCCGGCTGGACCTACACTGCAAATGAGAAGAAGCGCGGCACATGCCACGGCACTCGTGACTCGATATCCTGTGCTCTTGCGTGAGCCTAGCATTCTCACGCTCCTCTGCCATGGTGTCGTGCTTGGTTTGGGCGACCTGCGCCATGTGTCTACCGTATCTATGCATCAACATCGTGCTAAGCTCGGAGTTTGTCGCGAGCTGGGCCCAGCGGCTTCGATCTCCGCCACACGGGCCCAGCAGTCCCCGATATCGCACCGTGTCCGCCTGGGCGAAGCCGAGTTGCAGGGTGTTCGATTCCTGCTGGTCAGAAATCCTCTCTCTCTTCGGCGATTCTTGCACTTTCCACTCTTTCCTCTATCTCGGACACGTATTGATTGATCCAGCGTCGTACGTTCTCGTTCTCCTCTTCCTCCAGGAAGTTGAGTAGCTCTTGCTCCTTGTTCTGGAGATGCAGGCTCTCGGGTCCAACCCAGCCCTCAGCTGAGAAGTTGGCAGTCAGGGTACGACGCACATCCTCTCGTGCTCCATACCGAACCAGGACTTCACGTGCCCAGCAAATCCTGCCTTCTTCGCGGAAAAGGAGTTTCGGCACAAAGCTGGCAAGGTACCAGGCACGGCGATCAGCAGGGTGGCCATGGATCTAATAACGCGGCATAACGTGGTTGTGGCCATGGACAACGACACCGTGCGCAGCGTCTCTGCAGAGGCCCTTCCCTTGACTCAACAGGGGACGTCTCACGGACCATGCAAGGGTGGCAACTTCCCGCAGAAAAGCCTTGCTGTGCTACTGGGCCTTGGGCAGTTCGGCGTCTGCAGAATCGTAATCCGGGATGAAGCCGCGGCCACTGGCGTGGAGAGATTCGTAGGCCCCTTGAGATCGATTATCATCTTCGACAAGAGCGATTTGAGCACGGACGGAGAAGCTGGTGTATTCTATCCCGGTCAGGCTTGGCGTGACTTCCTTCTCAGGCTGAGCGATTTCACCGACACTGATCCCCAGATCAACAGATATCGGTCCTGCACCTACGTACCCTCCGATGAACAGGGATGCACCGAATGCGTACGAAGCTGCCCCACGGGGGCTCAGGCCATGTCAGTTCCGACCCCAGAAGGGAGATACTCGTCGCAGATTGCGAATCAACAGCACAGATTCTGGGAGGGCAAACTGCAGTTTGATTTCGGCCGATGCCTTGACGAGAGATCCCAGATGGCCACTATGTTTCCAGAGTGGTCTTGTGCGCGCTGCCTGACAAGCTGCGCGGCCCAAGGCAAGAGACGCGCATCCACTGTGGACGACTACCAGCAGAAGATGCGTGAGCTCAGTTTACACGGAAGTGACTAGCCTCATTCATCAGGCTGTGGCCGGCAGGCTGAGCGTGGCGTCCAGGCGGGACAGTGGCCTTCACCCACCAATCAGTCTCCAGCATCTCCTCTGTAGGCTTCCTCGCCATTGACCCCTAGGATCCTCCCCACGATTGGCGTCCAATGCTCCAGTTGGCTACGTGGCCAGCACCATAGTACAATGGGCTTGCCAGAGATCGACGGCTGCGCAGCATAGCGTGCGGCTCACCAATTGCCGCCGCACTTCGCACAGCATGCAAGGGAGGATCAAATGGACGCTCAAATCCTGGTGGCCTACGGCACCAAGTACGGCGCGACGGCCGAGATCGCCGACAAGATCGGTGAAGTGCTTCGTGAAGCAGGTCTCCCGGACGACGTGCTGCCTGCCGACAAGGTCGGCGATCTGACCCCGTACCAGGCGGTTGTGCTGGGCAGCGCGGTCTACATGGGAAAGTGGTGCGATGAGGCAGCCAGTTTCCTGGAGGACAACGAGAAAGCGCTGGCCGAGCGGCCGGTGTGGCTATTCTCCAGCGGGGCCCTGGGCGAGGGAGATCCGGTGGAGTTGATGCAGGGCTGGCGCTTCCCCGAGGCCCAGCAAGAAGTCGCCGACCGCATCCAGCCCCGCGATATCGCCTTCTTCCACGGCGCGCTGGACACGAACAAGCTGAGCCTTCCCGAGAAGTTGATCCTCAAAGGTGTCAAGGCGCCGGTGGGCGACTTCAGGGATTGGGAAACCATCACCACCTGGGCCACGGCCATCGCCGAGCAGCTGAAGAAGGAGATCGCGTAGTCCCCCCAGGTTCTTACTTGATCCTGTGCTGAGGGATCCGGCGTAGCCTGGGAGCCTGCCCGCTCTGCGGTGATTCCGACCGGAATCCGGCACGAAGAGGTCCTGGGACGCGCGCTGAGGACGAGACGCCGAGCAGGGGTTGGACGGCCAGTAGTTTACTACAGAACGCCACCGTGTTCCTCTACCCTGTCCAGCCACTCACTGACCAGAGCCTGGAATAGCCCTTCCTGCTCAATGTCCAACAAATGCCCCGCACGATCCAGAGACACGAATGTGCCCCTCGGGTAGTTCTCCACGATCCCCCAGGCATCACGATATCCGACACCAGAATCTTGTCGCCCTGTGATGATCAGCGCCGGTGCGGCAAATGGCTCCCGAAGCTCATCCACGTCAAATGAGAATGCGTAACGCTCAGGCTTCCGTCTGATCTTCTCTTGGAACTCCGGGTTCCCCACGCCGCCCGTCAGCGCAGGATCCGACCTTATGCTGTCAAGAAGCCTCCAGCTTTGAACAACGGCCATCTGGAACACCTCGGCTTCCACGGGCTGTAGCTCGGACATCAGCGCCGAATCCTCCACCAGCGTAACGTGGGGCGGCAGGGTCCGCTTTGCGTCGTCCGCGACAACGAGCGGAACATTCAGGAGCAATCCATCCATCGAGCCGGCTTTTCGGTGAACCACTCCCCGCGCCAGGTAGGCACCTGCCGACGTGCCTGCCACTGCGAATCTCTCACCACCCACGACGTTCTCAATGAACCCCATCACCACGTCCAACATCTGGTCCTGATCAGTGATCCAATCCTCCCCGCTGGTTCTTCCGTGCCCAGGCAAATCAGGATAGAAACGCTTCCATCCCTGGCGATGCTCGAGTAGAGGCTCCAACGCGCTGACCATGTGATGATGATCTAGGGACCAACCGTGCAAGGCGATGAGAGGTCGCCCTTGACCGTACGCTTGATAGTACACAGAGATATCCCTTAGTTTGCACTCCATGGTTCGTCTTCCCCCTCACCGATTCGCCTGGGCGGCCTCCAACTGCCCCTCATCGCGGTCGCAGAGCGTGACCCCCGCAAAGTCAGGATCCAACATGGCATTGAAGGCTGCCGCTGGACCCATCAGCCCGTTGCCAAGAACCAGGATTCTCATTCACTTACCTCTCTTCATATCCAGTCCGGGCTGAGTGTCCAAGCCGGCTCGCGCCTGCTGGGGACCGTCTACAGAGAATCGGCTCACTCGTTGCCGCGTGTCGCGTTGGCAGGCACGCGCTGGCAAATGTTGGCGAACTCTGCTACGATCATTGTAGTGCGTTCGCACAGATGCCGCTAGGGAGGGTCATGAGCGCCGCAAGAGCCATCAATCCTCGTCCTCCTTCTTTCTGGGGAATGCCTCTTTGTTTCATTGTGCGTTCTCTCTGCCTCCATCATCGTGTGACAACCCATCTTTCACCGAGGATTCATGTTCTTGAAAGATCGCTTCAGTACTCAGAAAGAAGGTAATACCGTGAGACAAGACACGGTAGTGCGATGTCTCTGTCTTTCTTTGGTGTTGTTCATCGTGGGTTCGATTGGTTCTGGGCCCAACTCTGTAGACGCAAATGGAAGTACGAATAGAGCAGCTGCAAGGCAGATAACGTGTAGTGATAGCGATGGTGGCCTGAACTATGGTGTTAAGGGCTGTGTCAAGGGAAGCCGCTGGATCCGTGGTGTATACAGAACCTACGAATACTGTGACAATTGTGCAGGAGGAGACTATCGGGGCTATCTGAAGGAATGGTATTGTGACGGAAACCTACCCACACCCAGATACGAAGAATGCTCAGACGGCTGCAAAGATGAATGCAGGGATGGTGTTTGCATCAGGTGTGCCAATGGTGTTGTTTCAACCTGTAGTGCTGATGCCAAAATCGGTTGGGGGAGTTGGTGTACCTCGATTGACAGGTTGTGCTGTTTTGAGCCCAGTTGTGTGGACCGTAGAGGTGATGACTGCTATCCAGTACACAGTGCCTATAGTCAGAGTGACACTTATGTTGACAAGATTGCTTATTGTCTTCCCACACTCAAATGGGTTGATTGTGATGTCGGTCCTTGGAGGTGCAACGACGCGAATGATTGTGCTGGTGCTGTACGAAACTGCCCTAATGACAACTGTTGGGTTCACTCTGGAGAAGTGAACGTCGGAGAGTATCCGAGCCAGACTGCTGCACAATGTTGCGGGGACGACATTAGAGAAGTGTATAGTGGTGGCACAGATGAGACCTATGCTTGCTGCGACGGGAGGGACGGTCATGGCAGAAGGCTTGATGGTCCAGAATGTGTCATAGACGGAGTCTGCAGAGACAGGACAGTTGCCACGGAGATCTGCGATGATAATATCGACAATGATTGTGACGGGATTGTCGATGAGATTACGAATGAAATCTGCTATGACAACGCCGATAACGATTGTGATGGCAGTATAGATGAGATTACAGATGAAATATGCGAAGATGATACTGACAATGATTGCGACGGATTCGTAGATGAATGGTGTGGAGGATGTGCTGAGTCTGATGATGGTAGAGACTACTACGACAGTGGTACTACCATAGGCTTGTCCATTTCAGGGGTTGAGTACGAAACTACGGAGAGAGCCGATTATTGTGTGAACAGCAATACACTTCAGGAGTTCTACTGTGATGGCAACTTTGTGGAAGGAGAAGAAGTTGACTGCCATTACGGATGCCTAGATGGCGCGTGTACCAAGGGGAAAGTGATTCTCTTGAGTTGGGATGGAACCCAAAGAAACCATCTGGCAGAGCTTCTTGCTGCAGGAAAGCTGCCCAATCTCCAAAGACTGATTGATGAAGGCCAAATGAGAGACATGGTCATTTTTACGGAAGACTGTCGTTGTGCCAACGACGGCGACAACTACCATACCCTAACGGGCCCAGCACACGCCGCAATGCTGACCGGTTATGGATTTCCTGAAACCATGAATCATGCCAACAGGTCAAAGGGTGTAGGAGGGGCGCCAGGAGAATATGAATTCAACGACTGCCCAGAATACTGCCCAGAAGGCAGCCCTGTTGAATGCTTTGGACAGCTAGGACCGAACCCTATCCCCAAGGGCTATACCATCTTTGAAAGACTGAAAGAATTCGATCCCATTATCAAAACAGCTCTTATTACTGGAAAAGACCATCAGTTCTTCCCGTTCCCGGCTTTCACACATGCTGCACCGGCTTCATGCCACAGCCAATTCTGTGTGTTTGGTGATGGCAATGCAATCGACACCTGCTATCCGACCACTGACGATTCGGAGTATGTCACACCGAGGCTCTTGGCGTTCATCGAAGAGAACCAGCACTCTCCCTTCTTCCTTTTTGGCCACTATGGGGGACCTGACGTAGAGGGACATATCTACGGGGAGAATTCGCCAGAATACACCAATTCCATCATTAGCGATGATGTGGGAACAGGAGAAATTGTCCGAAAACTGAAGGATCTGGGCATCTACGAAGACACAATCATCATGGTGACCACAGACCACGGGTTTGTCGAAAACCGATATGGTCACCATTCGTGTCAGTCATCGACGAAGAATGTCTGGATTGTGAGCAACAGAAGAAGGGTGATTGATAACCAAGATGCTATCGCCAAACAGACTTCGATCGTTCCAACAATCTTCGACATTTTTGGCATTGACAAAGATGTCAGTCCTCCTTTTGCTGGGCAATCCTTGTTAGTTCCATAGTGTGTTCTTGGTGCTTCCCTCATAGTCTGATAGGACATATCCTACAGAAGATCGGTAAGTCCATTACGTGAAAGACTGTTTCAAGAAACAGCAACACGGTGGCACTATGATAGAAGACTTGAGAATGCTGTTTGGTGCTCTGCAATACTGGGTTTGATCAGTGTTGCTGGGATCTTCTCTAGCCGAGACTTCCAGAGGTGCTAAGGTTCCTGAGGGGGAAAGCGATGTTGAGCTTGGTGTTTCATCATCTCCACAAGCGGCTCAAAGCCATGTCGGAGAAGATTTGAGTGGAAAAATGACTTGCACCGATACTGATGACGAGCACCAAGTACTAGATGCCCAGCTATGTCGGTGGCCGCTGTTGGATTGAACGAAGAGACACAGCCCACGAATACTTCGACGAATGTACGAAATGGGATGAACACAAAGGTGACTCAGAGCACTGGTATTGTCATGGGAACACACCTGCAGGCCCGTTCGCCTTGCCGGAGTGTGACCCGGGGATAGAGCACCGCGTCAACGACGTCCTTGGGCGCCACCCACACTCCACCGACCTCCAACCGCTCTTCGCTGAGCAGCCCCAGATCCTTGAGCACCGTCACCTTGGCCGCGTCTAACCGTCAATCCAGATCGCTCACACTGGTGGGCGGCGATGGTGCTCCCCTGAACCAGTTGTACCGACTGATCGCCCCACCTTTACCCCGTCCTTCCTGATAGGGAGCTAGCACTCGCCAGTCGATGACTAGGACCGGGCCACTGATGACCTGCCCTGGCGTGAGCATACCTTCTGACTCGATCTCGCCTCTCGCGATCAAACGGGCCACGATGGCCCCGGTGAAGGCCGTTGTCCGGGCCATGGATGTGAAGCCCACCACGTCGTCGTAACGATCCACCATTTCCATCTTGAGGCGGCAGGGAGCGCTTTCCTACTTCCCTATCGCCTCCACGCGAAAGAGGGTCAGATCCCGCTTCCGAAACGACATGCTAGACTGGCATGGTCGCGCCACGCGGTACGATAGTGCCGCTGCCAGGCTGGCCAACAATCTCGCGATCACGGAAGACGACTTCGCCCCGGCGCAGCGTAACATCAGGCCAGCCGGTCACCTGCCACCCATCGAACGGCGAGTAGTCGCAGTTGGATTTCAGCATGGAGCCCTCGATCGTGAGCGTGAGATCTGGGTCGAAAACTACCAAGTCTGCGTCGCTGCCAACGGCAATCGTGCCCTTGCGTGGATAGAGGCCAAAAAGCTTGGCGGCGTTCGTGGAGGTCACCTGGACAAGGCGGCCTAGCGTGATGCGACCGGACCGCACTCCTTCCGAGTAGAGCATCGGCAGCATAGTATCCAGGTCCGCAACTCCCGGTCGCAGGTTGGCAATATCAAGGCCCGGATCGAGCTTGGCAGCCAATGACCAGGGAAAATGGTCAGTACAGACGGTATGCACGACGCCCTGACGAATGCCAGCCCACAGGCTGTCGACATCCTGCTGCTCGCGCAGCGGCGGCATCCCTACGTACTTTGCCCCATCTTCGTCCTCAAAACGCTCGCGAGTGAGGTGCAGGTAAAGCGGCCGTGTTTCGACATAGACTGGTAGACCACGGGACTGGGCCTCGGCGCATACGGCTAAGGCGCGCGCCGATGATAAGTGAACGATGTATACAGGCGCACCTGTTGCCTCAGAAAAGGCCACCGCCCTTTCCGTAGCCACGACCTCCGAGATCACAGGGCGACTCTCTGCATAATAGCGGAGCGAGGACTTGCCCTCCGCCACCAGCCGTGCTGTCGCGTCGTCAATCAGGGCAAGGTCCTCGCAATGGATCAGCGTTATCACCCCGCTGTCACCGGCACGCCGCATGGCCTCAACATAGCCGCCAACCTGAGAGTCGAAACTCGGGAAGACTGTGAACACCTTGATGCTGTTGCAGCCCACGTCGAGCAACTTAGGGATTTCGTCCAGCACCTGCGGGGTAACGTGCTCAAGCACCGGGTGCAAGAAGAGGTCGGCGATGGTCTCCTGACGGGCCTTGGCCGCTTCGCGCTCCATCCCGGCCAACGGTGTTTCGCCCGATGCTAGAAAAGTCATGTTGCCAAGCGTCGTGATACCACCCGATAGCGCGGCAGCGGAGCCGCTGACAAAGCCATCCACCCACTTGGGATCATCGTCTTCTGCTTCTGGGGGGCCCGTCAGGTGTACATGCGCATCTATGCCACCCGGCAGAACAAACTTGCCCGTTGCGTCAATCTCCAGGTGTCCAGCAAGTACACCCCCAATCTGGGCTATGATACCATTCGAGATTCCGATATCAGCACAGCCGATCGAGCCAGCAGCGCTCACAATCTCGCCGTGACGAATCACCACGTCCAACATAGCCATGTGACACTCCTTCGGAAGATTCTCATTTCATGTTGGCGCACCCGGAATTGGATACGCCTACTGATTGTGGATGGAGCTGGCGCTCCCCTGCTGCATCGGTGGCGGCCTAACGGCCTCAAGCATCAAGCGTGTCCGTCGTCTCCTCGAAGCGAACGTCGACCGCGGCCAACTCCTCAAGCAATCTATCGAGCAGCGGACCGGTGATCACTTGCTCGGGCGTCAACAAACCCTTGGCCCCGATCTCACCTTTCGCGATCATGCGTGCGATGATGGCCCCGGTGAAGGCCGTGGTGCGGGCCATGGAGGTGAAACCCAGCGTCTCGTCGTACCGATCCACCATCTCCATCTTCAGGCGGACGGGAGTCCCGTCCTTCCTGCCCATGGCCTCCACGCGGAAGAGGGTCATCTCCCGCTCTCCCTCCTCCAGCCTGACGCGGGGATACAGCGCGGCATCGACCAGTCGTTTGGGTGCCACCTTGACGCCGTCCACCTCGACCGGCTCCTCGCTGAGCAGCCCCAACTCCTTGAGCACCGTTACCTTGGCGGCGTAGCCCGGCCACCGAATCGTCTTCTGCGTGCCTGCCTTCAAGCCCTTCAAAGCCGCCAGGTCCATCAGCCAGGGCATGAAGCCCTCGTGCCAGGCCTCGCACTCGCCGACACCTACGAAGGACACCGCTTCCACCCCGGAGTAGCGAGGCACCAACTTCAGTTCGCCGTTCTCCACAACGTGGGCATCCGCCTCCCTCACGGGCAGATGCCGTCCGCCGAAGACAATCTTGTAGCCCAGGGGTGGGGTGGGGTTCTCCGGAATGCCGCCGCACTTGATGTGTAGCTCGTCCACCTCGTCCAGCTTCTCCACCAGGTATCGAGCCATGATCTCCGTCAAGCCCGGCTCCACGCCACATCCCAGGATCACCAGCCCTCTTGCCGTTTCCACCTCTTGCCTAAGCCCGGGAAGCTCCACTTCCGAAGGGCGGGCAAGGTCCACTATAGATCTGCCGGCTGCCACTGCCGCCCTGATGGCCAACGCAACAGCGTCCCTCGGCAGAGCGCCCACAATGCTATCGAAATCCGCCATCAACCTGGTCGCTGCGCTCTGATCGTCCAAGTCGAGGGCTACGGTGCAGAGCTTTTCACCGCCCTGCATGCCGCGCAGTTTGGCCTGCGCAGCGTCCAAATGCCCGTGATCGATGTCGCAGAGCGCCACCCGTGATACATCGGGATCCGACATGGCGTTGAACGCCGCCGCCGGCCCCATCAGCCCGCTACCCAGGATCAGGATTCTCATTCAGATGTCCTTCTTCATCACCAAATCGCCCAGGCACGATGGGAAAGCACCTACAGGCAAGCGGGTGTGCGTCACATAGAGCTTACCCCTCAGCGAAAAGCGACGCTCACTCAGATCCGCCATTCCCCACCCTGGATCACCAGCCTGCCATCCAGCAGCAGGTCAGGTTGAGGGATCACAAAATCCTCGTGCAGGTCCGCAACGACGGTGCCTCCCATGTGGGAGCTGTCTCCGATGGCCAAGTGCACCGTGCCCTTGATCTTCTCCGCCTCCAACACGTTGTCCGGCTGCTTCGCGTTGGGGTTGGTGCCGATGCCCAGCTCAGCCAGGTTGCGGCGGGCTCGATGCGTGTCGTCGTCCACACCAAGTTGCAGCAGCTCCCTGAACTCATCCCCTACTTTGCCTCCCCCTTCCAGCGCAGTCACCAGACCTCCTTCGAACTGGAAGACCATGTCCTCGATGAGATTGGGATACCAGCCCGCCTGGGCAACGATCACACCCTCGGCAGTGCCCTCCAGCGGCGCGGCATAGGCCTCCCCCGCCGGTAGATTGCTCCAGGCAGCCCTCTCCGCGCACAGCCCGGTATCCACATCCCCCTCTCGACCGGCTAGGCTGAAGGTTATGTCTGTTCCGCCCGGCGAGCGCACCGTGGCCCTCTCCGTCGCGGTGACCAGTTGGGCCAGCTTCTCCGTGTCCTCCGCCACCTGACCGTAGTCCACCGACATGGGCCCACCCGGGTGGAACATGCGGGCCTCGAACCCCGGCATGCTGGCGATGCGGGTTCCTGCGTTGGTGGCCTCGGCCCTGGCGTTGGTATGAGAGAGGGAATAGTTGACAATGGCGATGAGCACGTCGGCCTCTCGCATCTTCTCCGTGAGAGCCTCTCCAGGCTCCTTCCCATGTTGACCCACCGACGGATAAGGATAGAACTCGACAATGCAGTCGGGATAGGCCTCCCGGGCGATCTCTGCCACCATCCTGGCCAACATGGAGCGCTCCAGCTGGTCCATCAGGTTGGAAGGGTCTTTGTCAGGCCAATGTTCCAGGGTGGGAGGGTCGGCCACCACCAGCAGCCTCTCTCCCTCCTTCAGTCCCATGTTGACTCCCAACATGCTGAGCACGCCCTCTTCGATGAGCTTTCTCTCCGGCCAACCCATAAGAACCTCCTAATACTTGCATCGTGCGGCTATGCCGCCGACAAAACAGTTTCACGCCACGAAAAGCGGGCGCCCGCCGGCGCCCGCGCCTACTATCCTGCTTAGCACGCACCCTTCGGCAGATAGACCAAAGGGGCACGTCCCCGTCCTCGGCCCACAAGCGGGCTGTCTCGCCAAAGACGAAGCGATTTCAGCCTCCGCGAAGACCATCCTGCCCCGGATCGGCGAGCGTGTTCCTCCGCCGACCATGGTTCCGGCAGACACATGGCGCACGGACCTACTCGCTGGATTCCGATATCACCTCCTCGGAGATGAGGAATATCGGATCGGCGATGCGCTCCAGCGATTTCGCCAGCCCAGCCTGATAGTCGGGATCGAAGAAAGCCTTCTCAAAGGTCTCCATGTCGGGAAAGTAGGCTTCGGTCATGTATCGGTAAGGGGTATCGTCCATCTTCCAGGCGCGCCTGATAGCGTAGAAATCGCTCTTGATCACGCCCGGTATGGCCATGTTGCTCTCTTGATGGGTAGTAGTGCGCCACTCGATGAATTCATCATGATCGGCGCCGGGCGGTAGGTTGTAGACTACAGTCAGCTTAATCATCGTGCTCGCCCCTATGTGCTCGCGCTGCGCTTGTCTAGACCATAGTACTTGTTCGCCTGCTCTTCCGTGATGTAGCCGTCCTTCAGGTCTTGTTTAACCAGCTCCAGGGGGCGCTCCATAGGGTCGCCCCAGCCAGCCCCTGTACCGGTCATCACCTGGATCACGTCGTCCGTGTTCAAGGTCAAGCCGCTTACGACCGAGTAGCGCTCAGTCTCACCGTTGGCTCGCACGATGAGCACGTGGTTGGGCGAGCCCAGCTGCCCCCCCTTCAGGGGCCACGGTGGAACTTTGCAGCGGGTGTAGGCCACCGTCAGCCAGGCGTTGTCCGACTTGATGCGATAGTCAATCCGCACACCCTTGCCGCCCCGATGGAATCCAGCTCCGCCGTCCTCGTCGTGGAAACTGAGAAAGTCGACCGTCACTCCGTAGCGCGCCTCGGCCACCTCGGCCGGGCAGTTGTAGGTCTCCCCATGCAGACCGGAGAACTGGCCAGGGTTGCCGTCAGAGGTCGGCGACCCGCCCCAGCCGCCCAGCTCAGGCTCGATCACCGCGTACGCCCGGCCAGTGTCAGGATGAGTGCCTCCAAAAAGCGTGCCGCATACTGAAGCGAACCCACCAGCGGGCAGCAAGTCCGGCATCTGTTCGGCCAGGCATCGCCAGATCAGATCGTGCAGTCTGATGGTGATCTCATAGTAGATGCCCTGGGCCGCCGGGTGGATGGGATCGAAGACGCTTCCGTGACGCGTCAGGACTTTCAGGGGACGGAAGGTGCCACCGTTGCTCAACCTGTCCGGCGAGACGATCCCTTTGAAGGCGATCTGGCAGGCCACAACGGCTTCGTCCCTACTCATGTTGAAGGGGCCCGGATCCTGATCTGGATTGTCCCGAAGATCGACGATGAACTCGTCGTCTGTGATCTCCACCGTCACCACATAGTCCGGCCCCTGGTCTTGTTCTTCCACCAGGTGGTACTTGCCCTTGGGCAGGCGCCCGAGCGCGGCCAGGGTGACCTGCTCGCCATAGTCCAGGTACTCTTCGACGGCGTGCAGGAAAACATCCTTCCCGTACTTGTTCACTATCTCCAGCACCCTGCGTTCGCCCACCCGCACCGAAGCCACTCCAGCCCACAGATCGCCCGTCAGGAAGTCGGGCATGCGACAGTTGGAGGTGAGGATGTCGAACACGGACTGGATGGGCTCGCCGCGGGAAATGAGCTTGACCGCAGACAGGATCATCCCCTCCTGGAAGATCTCCGTCGCGTCGGTGGACATGCTGCCGGGCACCATGCCGCCCACGTCGTTCCAGTGGGCGATGTTGGCGGTCCAGGCCACGAGATCTTGGCCCGAAAAGACCGGCATGACCAGTATCACGTCGTTCAGATGCGTCACCCCGCCGGTGTAGGGGTCATTGGTGATGAAGATGTCGCCCGGCTCGATGTCCCCTGGCTGGCTGAACTTCTCTATCACCCGCTTGACGGTCTTGTCCAGCACTCCAACAAAGGCCGGGATGCCGGCCCCCGAACCGGCCAGCTCGCCGTCCTTGTCGGTGATCCCGGTGCCCATGTCGAGCACTTCGTAGATGATGGCGCTCATGGCCGTGCGGCGGAGGGCACCGAACATCTCGTCAGCAGCCGCCTGTAGCGAGTTCTGGATGATCTCAACGGTTATTGGATCGTAGCTCTCATTCATGGAACTCCTCCTCAGTCGGCGGTACGGATCTGATAGTTGCCATAGCCGTCAACAAGACACGGCAGGTCGGGCGGAATCACGGTCGTGGCGCCGGATTCCTCGATGATGGCGGGACCGACGAAACTCATGCCTGGTTCCAAGGTATCGCCATCGTAGATCGTCGCCTGATGGATGCCGGCCTCGACGTAATCCACTTCGCGATATCCTTTGACCGCATCGTCGAGCTTGCGGCCCGTCGTCGGCAGCTTCTCTGGCTTGAGCTTGTCTACCTCGGCCATAGCCACCAGATGATAAGCGACCACTTCGACCGGTGCGTCCAGCCGGTAGGTGTATTCGCGTTCATAGTCAGTGACGAATCGCTGGCGGATGGCCTCGAGCCGCTCTGCCGTGATCTCCCCGTCGGGCAGAACGATCTCCACAGAGTGCTCCTGGTTCTGATAGCGGCACCGGGCGTAGCGCAGGAAATGCACGCGCGCGGGATCGATGTCCTCGGCGAAGTACTCCTCCAGGGCCTTTTCCTCCAGTTGTTTAAGCTCCCGGTCCAGCTGTTCAGCCGCCCCCGACTCCGACAGGTCAACTATCTGAGTCTGCAGGTAGTCCCGCCGCAGGTCGCTGAGCAACATGCCCCAGGCGGAGAACACGCTGGATTGCTTGGGGATCACCACCTTCTTGATGCTCAGCTCCTTGGCCAGGGCGCAAGCGTGCATCCCACCTCCGCCGCCAAAGGCGAGCAGCGCGAAATCGCGTGGGTCATGGCCGCGATTGACTGAGATCAGCTTGATGGCGTTGACCATGTTGTTGTTGGCGATGCGGACGATGCCGCGCGCAGCTTCCTGGCGGGTGGTATCGAGGGTCGCGGCCAGCTTATCCAGCGCGTTGGCCACCTCATCCATGTCCGCCTCTATGGTGCCGCCACAGAAGTAGTGGGGGTTGATGCAGCCCAGCGCCAGGTTAGCGTCGGTGGTGGTCGCTTCGGTGCCGCCCAAGCCATACGCTACCGGGCCGGGCACGGCTCCGGCGCTCTGAGGACCAACATGTAGCCTCTGGAAGTCATCGACCCAGGCGATCGACCCGCCGCCGTTGCCGATTTCCACCAGGTCAACTACCGGTACCATCACCGGATAGCCGGCCGAGGTTTCGCGGCGTTCGATCACGTAGTTGCTGTTGAGCCTGACATGGCCACCCGTGATCAGTCCGCATTTGGCCGTGGTTCCGCCGATGTCGATGGCGATGGCATCCGGCTCTCCGATCAGCCGGCCCAGCGCCGCACCGCCCCAGATCCCGCTGGCAGGACCTGACTCGACCATGGTGATGGGGATCTGACGCGCGCTCTTGACCGTGTCTACGCCGCAGTTGGATTGCATGATGTACGGCGTGCAGCGCATGCCGGCATCGTAGAGGGCGCTGGTTAGACGGTCCAGGTAGCGGTGGGCGATCGGTTGGACGTACGCGGATAACACGACAGTGTTAGTGCGCTCATACTCGCGCCACTCCCGCGTTATCTGGTGCGAGGCCACCACGGAGACCTCCGGCCAAAGCTCCTTCACCTGGGCCAGCACCGCCTCTTCATGAGCCGGATTAGCATAGGAATTGATGAAGCTGATGGCGATGGCTTCAACTCCCTCGGCCCGGAAATCGTCCAGGATGGCGGGCAGTGCGGAAAGGTCCAGGGGCGTGGCCTCGATCCCCTTGTAGTTGATGCGCCCCCTGACTTCGCGGCGCAGATAGCGGGGTACAAAGGGCTCCGGCTTGCGATATTCCAGGTTGAAGAAGTCGGGTCGAGTGCCGCGGCCGATCTCTATGATGTCGCGGAAACCCTCAGACGTGAGCAGCCCGACCTTGGCGCCCTTTCTCTCGGTGATCGCATTGATGACGATGGTCGTCCCGTGCACGAAGGACGCGAACTCACTCGGCTCTATTTCAGCGGCCGAGATGACCTCCATCACGCCTTCTTCGTATTGCGCAGGGGTCGTGTGACTCTTGCCCGTGACGACATCACCGTCCGGGCTCACGAACACAAGGTCCGTGAAGGTACCTCCTATGTCCGTAGCAACTCTCAGCATTTTGACACCCTCTACCGTGATATCTATGGCTAACCTGCTAATGCAGCCTTGCCGACCTTACGAAGATGTTCCTCGAAAGAGCCTCAGTCGCCCCGCAACCAAGACCTCATATCCCCAAAATCGTACTGCTCATCCAGTTGCCAGGGGGTGAACTCCTCCGGAGGCGGTGATTCGTAGCCCCCTATCTTGCTGTGAGTCCAACCCAGTCGGCTGTTGAGTTCGGCCGCGAATTCTGCAGTCTTGAGGGAGGCGATCATGGAATCGATGACGGGCACACCCAGTTCCTGCTGCAGCTGCTCGTAGAAGCCATAGGTGGCCGTGCAGCCCAGAACAATCACCTCGGCCCCGTCGCACTCCACGGCCTCTCTAGCAACTCCCCTGAAGCGGCGGGCCGTTTCCTCCTCATCTTGATGAAACTCAAGTACACCTAGATCCACCGACTTGAAGGAGGCCAGCCTCTCCTTCATGCCGTAGCTGACCACGTTTTCCATCATCTCTGGGATCCACTTCCTGCGGCCCACGATGACAGAGAACTTGTCTCCCAGAGTGGAGGCGAGATGGGTGGATGCTTCACAAGGGGCGATGACCGGCATTCGCTCCGCTACCTCCCGGCCCGCCTGCAACCCCACGTCGTAGAAACAGCCGATGATTGCGGCGTCGAAACCCTCCCTCTCTGCCTCCTTGACGAGGTGCAAGATATCCACCAACACCAGGGCTTCGTAGTACCGGTATTCCAGATGCTCCGGGCCCCGAGGCAGCATAATCATCCTGAGCTCGGTCTCCTCCCGCTTGTGGCGGGTCAGGAACTCCAGCCCCTCTTCCACCACCCCCTTGCCCACGGGATCGATGTACAGAATCTTGCGCTTGGTAGCCATCTCTTGTTTGACTCCTTCCCCGTCGAGGCCACTCTGCCCAGCAATCCCCGTCCTAGCGGGAGATGTGGCACCGCACCGTGTGTCCTGGCTCCACCTCGACCATCGCAGGATCCTCACTGGAGCAGATATCCTTGCTCTGGGGACAGCGGGGATGGAAACTGCACCCGCTGGGCACGTTAATCGGGCTGGGTATCTCACCGAGGGAGGCGATCTTCTTGGGCTTGAGCGCCTCCTCCTCATCTGAGACCACTGGGATGGAAGAAAGAAGCATCTGAGTATACGGATGATACGGATTGCGGAAGAACTCGGCCGCATCGGCGATCTCGCAGATCTTGCCCAGATACATGATGGCAACCCGGGAAGCGACGTTTCTCATCAGACTCAGGTCGTGGGTGATGAACAGGTATGAGAGGTGGAACTCCTTCTGAAGTCGAAGGAGAAGGTTGATGATCTTGGCTTGGATAGACACGTCCAAGGCCGACGTCGGCTCGTCCAGGATCACGAACGATGGGCTGGTGGCTAAGGCCCGGGCGATGGCCACCATCTGCTTCTCACCGCCCCCCAACATCTGCGGGTATTTGTGCATGTAGTCCGCAGGGAGCTCGACCATCTGCAGGAGCTCCAGGATCCTGGTCTGGAGATCCCCATTCGATCCGTATAGACGCAGCGGGAAACCTACGATGTCTTTGATGGTCCTCCTGGGATTGAGCGAAGAACCAGGGTCCTGGAAGACGATCTGAATCTCCTTCCTCAGGTCTGCCCTCCGCTTTCCGCCTCTCCCATACAGACTCTGTCCCTGGAAGGCTATGTCGCCCGCCGTTGGCTTGTACATCCCCACGACGGTATAGGCCACGGTGCTCTTGCCCGAACCCGACTCGCCAACCAGGCCGAAGGTCTCCCCTTCCCGCACGGCAAAGGAGACGCCATCGACCGCCTTCACGGTGATCGGCTCTCGTGCAACGATGCCGCGATATCCGACGATGAAATGCTTCTTCAGGTCACTAACGGTTAGCAGATCGGCGCTCATGCTCTCTAAGTTCCCTCTTCTTCCTGCGAATACAGAAAGCAGGCTACCTCATGGTCTTCGCTCACCTTCACAAACCTAGGCTTGTCTGTCCTGCACACCGGCATGGCCCGTTCGCAGCGGGGATGGAAACGACAGCCGACCGGCGGATTGAGGTAGTCGGGGATCCGCCCCGGGATCCCATCTGCTATACCCCCGCCGGTCAGTTTCGGGACTGCAGCCATCAGACCGACGGTGTAGGGGTGGAGAGGTCGCGAGAACAACTCCTTCGTAGGGGCCATCTCCACCATATTGCCCGCATACATCACGTAGACCCGATCCGCTATTTCTCTCACCACCCCCAGAGTGTGCGTGATGAGGATGACGGAGGTATTGATCTCTTCGGCCAACCTTCGAAGCAGTCGCAGAATCTGATCTTGGATGCTGACATCCAGGGAGGTGCCTGGCTCGTCAGCTATGATCAGTTCCCGGTCGCCGGCCACCGCCATGGCGATACAGACGCGTTGCCGCATGCCGCCGCTCAGCTGGAATGGGTAGTTCTTCAACAGGCGTTCCGGGTCGGGCAGGGCCACCTCCTTCAGGGCCTCCACCGCCCGCTGGCGGATCTCCTTGCCAGACAACCTCTTGTCCCCCGACGCGGAGTACTTGACCGCCGCCTCCAGTTGCTTGCCAATGGTGAACACTGGGTTGAGGGCTGCCGTCGGGTCCTGGAAGATCATGGCCATCCCCTCGCCCCGCACCTGCCCCAGCTCCCTCGACGTCATTTGCAGGATGTCGCGCCCCTTGAAGAGGATCTCGCCGCCCGTGACCCGCGCTGGCGGCATAGGCAAGACACGCAGAACGGCCTTCATGGTGGTCGTCTTGCCGCAGCCAGTCTCCCCGACCAAACCTACCTTCTCGCCGCTGCGCACCGTGAAATCAACGCCATCCAGGACCTTGAGGGTGCCTCCAAAGACGTCAAATACAACATGAAGGTCCCTGATGTCCAGCAGGCGGTCATTCTCCATCCTATACCTCCTCAGCACCCAGCATGTCCCGCAGGCCGTCGCCCAACAGATTGAACCCCAAGACGACCAGGACAATCGCCAGGGCGGGGAAGACCGCAATCCACCATTGGTCCGGCAGGTACTTGGAGCCATCGGCAACCATGGTCCCCAAGCCAGGTCGCGGTGGTTGCACACCCAGCCCGACGAAACTCAGCGAGGAACCGATGAGGATGACCCATCCCATGTCCAAACTCATCTTGGTGAAGATGGGCGAAATGCAATTGGGGAGGATCTCCCGGAAAAGGATATGAAACCTGCTGGCCCCGATGGTCTCAGCCGAGGCCACGAAGAACTCATGCCGCAGGGTAGACGCCAACCCGTACACGAGGCGACAGTACCAGGGCCACCACATCAGCGATACGGCCAGCATGGCGTTGAACAGGTTGGGGGTAAGCACGGAAGCGATGGCCAGGGCCAGGACTAGGGGCGGCACAGCCAGGAAGATATCCGTAGTGCGCATGATAACCGTGTCTACCCAGGTTCCCTGATAGTAGCCCGCCACCAGGCCCAGGATCACCCCTGGGGGCACAACGAGACTGAGAACGACCACGCCCATCATCAATGAGAAACGGAAGCCGAAGAAGATTCGGCTCATGATGTCTCGACCGACCACATCGGTCCCGAAGGGATAGGTCCTGCACGGTGGGCGGCTGGCGTTCTCGAAATCGACGAAAGCGCTGGCGTGCTGGGGGTAAGGAGCCACCACGGGGGCAAAGACAGCCAGGAAGACCACCAGGGAGACGGTGAACAGTCCGATGAGGGACAGACGATTTCGCGAGAATTTGTACCAGCTACGCCGGAGGTTCTCGCTCCTTTGGGCGGAGCCCAGGACCTTGGCTGATACCATCCTGCTATTCGCTCCTTCCAGCTCCCAGTTGGATCCGAGGATCCAGCCTGGCCACGACGATGTCAACCGCAATGTTGGTAATGATGAACACCACTCCCAGGACCAGGATGACAGCGGAAATGGCGTTCAGGTCTTTGCGCAGCATGGCATTGATGCCGTACCGAGACAGCCCGGGCCAGACGAAGATCAATTCTACCAGGAAAGCGTTGCCCAGAGTGGCTGCAAAGTCAAGGCCCAGGATGGAGACGGTTGGGATGAGGGAGGGTTTGAGCAGGAAGCTTCGCATGATCACGCTGCCTGGGATGCCCAGGGAACGTTCTGCCGCGATATAGTCCTTGGTCAAGTTGTCGGACATCGTTGAGCGCGTGATCCGCGCCTCTTGGCTCATCCCTCCGAGCGCCAAGGCGACTCCCGGAAGGATCAAGTGCCACAGCGCGTCGAAGAAAGCGCGAAAATCACCAGCCAGCAGAGAGTCCACGGTGAGGAGACCGGTGATCAGGGGCGGCTTGGATATGTCAGCGCTAAGCCTGCCCATGGTAGGCATCCAGTCCAAGGCCATGCCGAAAAGCAGCAGGAAGAGGATGGCGAAGACGAAAGACGGGGTCACTACTCCCAAGTAGGAGACAATCCGGACCACGTTATCCACCCACTTGTCCTTCTGCCAAGCGGAGACAGCCCCCAGGATGATGCCCCCCGCCCCATTGATGATCCCTGCGAAGAGGGCAAGTTCGAGCGTGGCTGGGAAGAACTCCCTGATGTCGTCAGCCACCGGACGACGCGTAACCAGGGAGATGCCGAAATCACCCCGCATGGCATCCCGCAGCCAGTATACGTACTGGACATACAGGGGGTCATTGAGGTGCATCTGCTCGCGCAGGTTGTCCACTACCCATTGGGGCGCCCTGGCGCCCACGGCCATCCGCGCCGGGTCGCCGGGCATGATGCGGGCGATGATGAAGATCAGTATGGACAAACCCAACAACACAAAAACGGAGTGGACGGCTCGACGACCAAGGAAGGAAGCGAAACCCATCTCGTCCTCGCTGATTCGAGTCCAACTGAAGCCCCTGAGAGACCTCAGAGGTCTCTCAGGGGCTCGATACTAGCGCACCTGCAACACCTACGGCCCCATGATCCCGATTGCGGGCGCGAACATGGTGTAGCCCATCACGGGGATGACCTCTCCGCGCGCGGGAGGCCAGTCGACGTATGACTGGACGGCGTGCTTCTGGACTTGGTCGTACAGGAAGAGCGACGGGCAGAGCTCGACTATGTCTTCCTGCAACTTCCGGTACTCGGCGTACCTCTCGTCCTCATCCACGGTCGCCAAGGCATCATCGATCCTCTGATCCAACGCCCCGTCCAAAAGCCACTCGTTCTGCGACCACGTGGGGGCCGCATCGGAATGGTACCGCACCTTCAGCAGGGATCCTGCCTCCGGGAAGTCGGCCGAGACGTAGATGGTCACGATGTGCGGGCTGCTCTCCTGACTGGCCATCTCCTCCACCACGGACATCCAAGGCGTACCAACGATCACGACGTTGATGCCGATCTCCGCCATGTTGGCCTGGAAGAGAAGTGCCCACTTCTCCTCCGCTGGCACCTCGGTAATCCAGTGGACCTCAATGGGGTACTGAGCGAGCTGGTCAGCATACATGGACTGAGCCAACGCGTCCCGAGCCTTGTCCAGATCCCGCTCGAAGACGAAGACATCCGGGTTGTGACCGGCACAGATCGCCGGGACCGGTCCCACCGATTGTGTGGTGCCCGCCCACTCCAGACCGACGGCAACATCGTAGTCGAAGGCGTAAGCCACGGCCCGACGGAAGTTGACGTCGTCCAAGGGTGGCTTCCTGGTATTCATCATGTAGTAGAATTCGGTGAGGACTGGGAAGGCCACGATGTCGATCCCCTCGATATCGTCGAGCGCCTCCAGCGCCTCAACGGTCTGCCACTGGTCGGTGATCTCCATCTCCTGCCGCGACATCATGGTCCGGACGGTGGCTGCCTCGGTCGTGGCGATGAATCTCACCTCGTCGGGTGCGTTCTCGTCGAACTCTCCGAACCAGCCATCATACTTCTCCATCAGGAGATACTCTTCCAGAGGGAACTCCTTGACCATGTAGGGCCCTGAACCCGCGTCGTTCGTCAGCAGGTACTCCTTGCCCCAGTCGCCCTTGTCTCCGTAGGGTCCCGGGGTGACGACGTTCGCCATCACATCTTCCTCGTCCAGGATGTAGAGTCGGATCAGGCTGATGAGGAAGAGACCGCTGGGCTGGGCAAGCTTGAACTCGACGGTGTAGTCGTCGACGGCCTCAGCGCTATCCACGGTACCCAGGAACACGTAGGCTAGCCCCTCGCCGATCGTCAGCAAGCGGTTCATGCTGAAGGCAACATCGCTGGCCATCAGTTCGCTGCCATTATGGAACTTGACACCTTTCTTGAGATTGAAGGTCCAGGTCAGACCGTCAGCTGAGACGTCCCAACTCTCCGCCACGTGGGCATCAACCCCACCCTCGGTATTGGGGAAGACGAGAGAGTCGTACAGGTTGACCAGGGATGAGGTGCTGGAGAAATCGGACCCCACCGCAGGGTCGATGTAGGTAGGCCAGGCAAAAGTGGCCCTGAACACCCTCTTCTCTGGTGGTGGTGGCGGCGTGGTGGCCGTGGGTTCGGGCGGTGGCGAGGTAGCCGTGGCCTCCGGGGGTGGCGGAGCGGCCGTAGCCTCTGGGGGTGGCGGCGTAGCTGTGGCCTCAGGCGGCGGCGGAGGCGTGGTGGGCTCAGGCGGCGGTGGAGTCTCGGCAGGAGCCCCGCAACCGGCTAGCACCATAGCCACTACAATCAGAAGACTCAAGGTGATCCACAAGCATCGTTTGGTAGACATCTCTCCTCCTTTAGCTCCGTGCTTCGTGACTAGGTGGCCGAAAAACCTGTCTCCGCTATCACCTCCTTTCTTTCAATACCCTGAAACGCCCATCTCTTTGCACAACTCAACCAACCGGGGATGCACATACATCCCCTCATTCTCCAACTGCACCTCGTCCGCCCAGACTGACGGACTGGTCACGATGCCATCAGTGTGGCTGGCTGCCCCCGCCCGCGTTCGGCCTATGCCGAACTGCATGCAGCCGAAAAGCCTCTCGTCCTCCAGGATTCGTCCCGTCAGGCAGGTCACCCCGGGGTTGAAACCGTAGCAGGAGTGATCGACAAGGTACATCATAGAGTCGTCGAAGCTATCCAGCCATCGCTGAAAGGTCCTCGCCTCCGCTCCTCCGTCGATCCCCACGACACGACCCTTCTCGATAGCAATGCTGACTGGGTTTGACAACAGCCCCAGCTCCGCGGGTGGCCAGATGGCCCCGTCGAAGACCAGGGTGCCATTGAACGTGTCGGCGAGCTCCTCAAACCAGGATTGGCCAGCCAGCATCTGAGAGTAGCCCCCGCCCTCTCCCGCGCCCATCTGAGTGAAGGTGGGCGGCGCCTGGGGATCGGGCTGCACGATCAGGTCGGTTCCCGCTGGGCTCGTGATGTGTATCTCCTTGGCCTGGTGGGAGAGCTCATAGAGAGCATTGGCCATCTCGTCCAGGAGAGGGTAGTTCACCTTGCCAATGGTCCGTACCATCATGGCCACGTCCATGCCCGACAGACAGAAGTACCGACAGCCGGCGGCGATGGCCTCCCGCTGGGCATTGCTGTAGAGGATGTAGGTCACGGCGAACTCTATCCAGACATCCGCTCCGATCAAGGCTCGCGCCACTGGCGGTGGTGGGTCCTGGCACGGGTTGGGCAGGGTCTCGTACCAAATGATGGTGGGCGTGGCGCCAGCGGCATATGCCGCCTGTGCCGTAGCCCGCACGACACGCTCATCGCTGGAGGTATCGGCGGTGATCACCACCTGCTCACCCGGCTGCACGGGCATTGCCTCCTCCACCAGCTTCCGCGCCGCCGCAGCTAGCTCTAGCGACAAGTACTCTGCTCCGGTCTCCGTTCCCACGGCCGGTGCCATATCTTCAGTCTCCTTCTTCACCTAACATAGAGTGGACAATAGAGGGAGAGAAAGCCCAGATCAGGGTGCATTCTCTGCCCGATGCGTTGCGCCATGTATGGGGCTGGCCACCCTGGTAGTGGATGCTATCACCCTCCCTTAGGGTGAAAACCTCCTCCCCCACGCCAACCTCCAGCTGGGCCTCCAAGATGAAGGCAAACTCCTCCCCAGAATGGGGACCGGCATCGATCTCCATATCTGGCCAGCAGATCACCCTATACGGCTCGAACATGCCCTTGACCGCTTCCGACGACAGGATCTCGAACGTGATCTTCGTGCTCCCATCGCCGAACTCGTCACCTCGCCCCTTTCTCACCACCTCCCAGACCGGAGCGGGATGCTCGAAGAAGGACCTCATTTCCACTCCCAAGGCCTCCGCGACGGATGATAGAGCGGCAAGAGACGGCTTTGCCTTGTTCCGTTCGATCTGAGAGAGATAGCTGGCCGATAGACCCACCATGTCGCCCAATTGGGCCAGCGTGATCCCCTGCTCGGTGCGGAGAGCCTTCAGCCGCCTTCCCAGGCTCTCCGCCTCACCCTCGGCCTTCGCCCTGGTTCCCTTCGCCGCAAGCAGTCTCAGATCCACCTTCTCTTGACTCCTCCGAGCAGCCGGGAGAGGATTTCATCCAAACCTCTCCTCTCGAGGCCGCTAGACTGCTCCAACCCAACCAGGCGGCTAGAAGACCGGGGGCGTGAGTACCCACAGTGCGGTGACCGCCTCCGTCCCGGGATTCTCCAAGCGATGCTTGACTGTGGCCATGAAATGTATGCTATCCCCTGGGAGCAGGTCGTACCGCTCTTCCTCGATCCAGAGCCTAAGTGTGCCTTCCAGAACATAGCCGAACTCCTCACCAGGGTGGGCACGATACTCATCGGCTGGAAGGGAACCATCGGTAGGCTCGATGGTCACCAGCAGGGATTCCATGACCCGATCAGCGAACTGAGTGGATAGCAGGGAGTAGATGATGGGAGAGCCTTCAAAGCGGAACGGCTCCCGCTCCTCGGCTCGCACTACCTTGGTGGGATTGATGACCGCAGGGAAGAAATGGGTGATGGGGACGCCCAAGGCCCCAGCGATGGAATAAAGCATGGAGATGGAAGCGGCAGCCCGATTCCTCTCCAATTGCGACAGGAACCCCGCGCTGCAGCCACTCATCTCCGCCACTTCCTCCAGGGTGAGCCGTCTCTCCAGCCGGAGCTCCTTGATCCTCTGCCCTATCACGCCTATGGTAGTCTCCATAGCTAACTTCCATCTTACCACTTTTCTTGATCTTTGTCAATAGGCAAATTTCTTAAATCACGGCAAACAAAGACCGCGTAAGGAGTTATGTCAATCTGTCGCTTGATTGCGACGCGACGTCGTGCGGTGCGACTCAAGAAGTGTGTCGTGATCCCCTCGTGCGGGCAAAGTCAGTGCAGGGTGGTAAGGGGCGGCAGTCAGAAGATTGAGCCCATCAGGAGATCGTTGACCGGGAGGCTGCGCCAGCAGGGCAGACGGATTCATGTCGGGCGCTAAGAGTCTTCGACCGGGCCGCCTCAATACACGTCGAGATCCTGGCCGGACACGACGTGTCCATCGTACCGATCCCGGATCTCCGCGAGCAACTCCTCCTCCGTTGCGCCCCAAGAGAGCTGGTGGTAGAGGATCACCAGCCCCGGCCGTGCCTCCGCAGCGATCTCGGCCAGGTCACGAGTTGAGGTATGCATCTTGGAGTGGTATCTCCTCCAGGCTGGGGGAAGCAGCTCGAACCGGCTTGACGAGTAGACTTCGTGGATGAGGACATCGCAGCCTCGCACGGCTTTGACCACGGTCTCAGTTGGCGCCGTGTCCCCTGAGATGACGATGATCCGGTCTGGCGCGCGGAACTTGTAGCCGAAGGAAGGCAGCGAGCCATGCACCACCGGAAAGGCCTCCACTGTCACCTGATCGTCTTCGTAGACCACCCCTGACTTGATCTCGTGGGCCTGGGCCAGATACCCTCCCGCCTCAATGGGCTCCAATCCTGACAGACGGTCTCTGATGTCCTCTGAATAGGCAGCCAGAATGTGCTCGGTCATGGCTTGGGTGCCCGTGGGACCGTACACCTCCAGAGGCTCCTCGCGGTCCAGCACCCAGGGGGTGAGAATCAGGTCCGGATAGCCCGCGGTGTGGTCCGAGTGGAGATGAGTCAGGAAGAGCCGCGTGAGCTTCTTCGGCTCCAGAGCCTCAATGCCCACAGCCTGAGCCGCCGTCGCCCGGCGCACCACCCCCGGACCGCAATCCACGAGGTAGGACGCGTCGCCCACAACAATGGCGACCGACGGACCAGAACGATCCGGCTCGGCGTTGGGCGTGCCCGTGCCCAGCAATACGACCCTGAGGCCTTTGCTCGCGTATGAAGCATCCCCCATGACAGACCCTTCCAGCCCCGACTGACCGCAATACGGTGTCGCACTTGGTATTGTCGCAGGTATCACCCTCAGGGTCAAACGGCCCTTCGCAAACGGGGTCATCGCGCCCTCCGCAGCGTCTGCTATTCTTTGTGAGTGTGCCATCGGCATGGTATAATTCCTGCAGCCTCGCCAAGGCGAAGACTAGCTTAGAGTGGCTGCTTGGGTTCCGGTTCTGCGCAGCCAGACGGTATCACCATGAACAGACTCATCCGGATCCCCAGGTTCGACCGGGGGTATCTAGTTGTCATACTCCTGTCCCTGCCCGTCCTCTGGCCCCTCTTGGAGCCAGCCTACTTGAGTTCTCACGACGGGCTCCATCACCTTTACCGCCTCCTTGACCTGGACTGGTCCATTCGGGGCGGCGCCCTATACCCCCGCTGGCTGCCCAACCTGGGCTTCGGCTACGGCTACGCCGTGCTCAACTACTACGCCCCTCTCAGCTACTACGTGGCCGAGTTCTTCCGCCTTTTCGGGGCTGGCTATATAGATGCCCTCAAGCTTACTTACGCCGCCGGGTTCCTCGCTTCCGGCGTGACTATGTACCTTTTCACGAAGGAGCACATGGGGCGCTTGCCTGCCATCCTGGCCGGCCTGGTTTATGTCTACCTGCCCTACCACCTGGCGGACGGGTACGTGCGGGGCGCTCTGGCCGAGTTCCTGGCCTTTCCCTTCTTTCCCCTTATCCTGTGGTGCTTCTACAGGCTCATCACGCAGAAGAAGCTGGAATACATCGCCTGGAGCGCTCTCTCCCTAGCCGGTCTCTTGGTCACCCACAACCTGCTGACCCTCATCTTCGCCCCCCTCCTGGTGGCTTACATCGGGTTCATCTGGTTCAGGGAACGCGATCGCAGAGTGCTTTTCTACTGCGCAGTGGCTCTGCTCCTTGCCTTCGGGCTGGGCGCCTTCTACTGGCTGCCAGGCTTCGCGGAATCGAAGTGGGCGCGGCTGGGCCTGGTGGGCCCTCGGGCCACAGACTACATCCCTAAGCTGATCACCATGGAGGACTTCTTTTCCCCCTACCTTCTCTATCGTTACTTCCCAGAGCAGGGGGTGTGGCTGGAGCATCCCATCAGCTGGCTCCAGTTCGGGCTGCTGTGTCTCTCCCTGGCCGTGCCGTTGCGACTGCGGCATCCTTCGTGGAATCACGCGCGGCGTCACATCATCTTCTTCTTGTGGGCGACCTTCGTCTCCCTGTTCATGCTCTTTGTATACTCCCGCCCCTTGTGGGACCATATCCCGCTGATCCCATACCTCCAGTATCCCTTTCGCTTCCTGACCTTGACCAGCTTCACCAGCGCCTTCGCTATCGGGTCCCTGCCCCTACTCCTGGTTGACGGCTCCTCAGAGCAGATGAAAGCATCCTGGAGCGCCAGAGGCCTCTGGTTACGAGGCCTGGTCCTGACCGTGATCATCGTGGCAGCCCTCATGATCACTGCCTTGCCTGGACTTCCCATTGGCCCGCAGCATCTGCCCGATCACGAGGAGCCTCTTACGGAGGACACGGTCAACTTCGCCACCATGGCCGAGTACGAATACTTGGTGGGTCTATGGGCTAGACTTTGGCCCGATCCCTGGCTGCTGGAGTACCTGCCGGCCTGGGTCGAGGAGGAGCCAGCGGCCATCTTCCTTCCCGTGGAGAAAGAGCCTCTGGAGCCGGTAGATCTGGGACCTCAACAGGTGCCCCGCGTCACCCTACATGGGCGCGGACCTCTGTCCATGGATCTTACCGTCGTCACGTCCGAACCCATGACCCTTTCCTTCCACAGTTTCTACGTGCCCAACTGGGGCGTCTATGTGGATGGCCACAAGCAGGTAGCATATCCCCTCGGAAGGATGGGGTTGTTGGCCGTGGATATGCCCTCTGGAGAACACCACATCGTAGTGCGGTTCGAGAACACGCCCGCGGAACTCGCGGCCACGATCATCTCCCTGGCCAGCCTGGCGGTGGTACTAGCCGTACTCGTTGTCACCAGACGGTGGAAGGCGCTGGGGGCGGGACTTCTATTCTGCCTACTTCTCGCCTCTCTCACAGCCTGGCACGTCTATTCGTCGCCCTCCACTCAGCACCCTGTGTTTCTGAACGCGAACCTGGGCGATCAATTCAAGCTGGTGGGCTATCATCTGGATAGGGAGTCCTACCGGCCGGGCGATACCATCAATGTGACCCTCTACTGGCTTGCCTTACAGGAGATGGATAAGGACTACAAGGTATTCGTCCACCTCACGGATGAGGCCGAGTCGCGTCTGATCGCCCAAAGCGACCGCTGGCCCGTCTACAACTTCTCGCCCACCACCCGCTGGGAAGCGGGCGAGATAGTCTGGGACAGACACGAGATTCAGATACCTCTCGACGAAGAACCAGGAATCTATCGCCTCGCGGCCGGGGCATACCTGTTGGACACCATGCGGAATCTAGACGTTGTGGATGAGAACGGTGATCCTCAAGGGGTACTTGTGCCCTTGGGCACCACAGAGATCAAGCGGTGAAGCCTTCTTTGCAGGCAGTTAGCGCACGAAACCGGAGACGGAGATGAGCAGAGTGCAGTCCCTCCTGAGGAACGAGTGGGTTCTTCTGGGACTTGTGATAGCGATCTCCATCTTCTTCAGGTTCTATCGACTTGATACCATCCCCCTGGGTCTTCATTCCGACGAGGCGGTGATGGGCTATCATGCTCGTCACGTCCTGCAAGCGAAGCAGTTTCCCATCTTCTTCGAGGAGAACCGCGGTCAAGAGCCGATGAAGATGTACTTGACGGCTCTGCTCCTGCCTCTACTTGGAGAGACTGCCATTGCCATTCGCACCGTCTCCGCCCTGGCAGGGGTCATGACCGTGGCTTTGCTCTACCTGCTTGTGAAGGAGCTCTTCCCCGAGGAGGACGGCCAAGGAATGCCTTCTTCTATCGGATTGATGGCCGCTCTGTGGCTTGCCTTGTCCTATTGGCACGTGAGCTACAGTCGACTAGGAATGGAGCCGATCCTCCTGCCCCTGTTTGTCACCATCACCATCTACTTCACCTGGCGAGGCATCAGGTCCGGAAGAAACCTGGACTATGCGCTGTCTGGTCTCTTCCTGGGATTGAGTCTCTACACTTACCGGGCTGCCAGGCTGTTTCCTCTTGTGTTTCTTGTGTATGCCGCCGCTTGTTTCTTGCTGTCGCGACGCCTGCCTAGGCGCCAGTTCGCCAATTGGGTGATCCTCTTCGCGGTCGCTGCGCTGGTCTTTGCCCCTCTGGGGTACTTCGCCCTCACCAATTGGGATGTCTACTTCACAAGGGCAGGTGACGTCACGGTCTTCAACCCTGAGCTGAACCAAGGCTCGCCTGTGCGGGCGCTGCTGAAGAGCACAGTGCAAACAATGGCATCCTTCCTCGTGCTACCAGATCCCAACTGGCGGCAGAATCCGGCCGCTCGCCCCCTTCTGGATCCCGTCACCGGTGTCCTCTTCCTGGTGGGCTTGGGCATCACCCTTTTCAGATGGCGACGGCCAAACTACCTCTTTATCCTGGTATGGCTGTTCGTGATGGCACTGCCTGCCACCCTGACGGCCTCTGGCATGCCCCACTCCTCTCGCAGCATCGGCCTCGTGCCGGTGGCTTGCATCCTGCCCGCCATTGGGCTGCATGAGCTTTGCCAATTGCTGAAGAGACGAAGTCCCTCCAGAGTGATGCTACAGCTTTCCCGGCTCGCAGTCGTCATGGTGTTCTTGCTTGTGGGCGCGTTCACCTACTGGGACTACTTCACAGCCTGGAGCAGGGACGAGCTACCTCCCGCCTTTGATATGGCCTTTGTGGAAGCGGCCGAGGTCATGAATGTCGTCTCCCAGCCAGATGGCGTCTGGATCCTGCCACTCACCCCCCTGGCCGACCCAGGCTCCGTTCACTACACCGTGGAATTCCTCTATCAGGGCGACGCACCCCACCATTTCCTGCGCGTAGACGAGGACACTGTCGCTGAGGAACTGACGGCTATCGCCAAAGGGAGAGACAAGGTATCCGTCGTGGAGTGGGATCCGGCCGTTCTCGGTGGAGCGTATCTCTACCATGCTGACCCTAAAGGCGTCCTTTCGTATCTGCTCAGCAAGCACGGGGCGGCAAGGGACGAGGGTGGGTTCCACGCCTTCGATGTCCTGAGCTACGGATTGCCTGCCGGTGTGCATTTCGCCATCGCCGATTCCTTCGAGCCGGTGAACGCCGCTTTCGGCGATCAGATAGCGCTGACAGGGGTGGCGCACGGGGGCTCCGCAGTCGATGAAACCGGCGAGACCGCAGACCTGGGGCCACCTGCGGTCCGCTCTGGGGAGCAGGCATGGGTCGCCTTGCGCTGGGAGGCCGTGACCACGCCATCCGCAGACTACAAGGCGGCCGCCTACCTCGTGGATAGCCGCGATCGTGTCCTGGCCCAGATGGACAAGGTTTTGCTCAGCAGCCAGATGGAGACCACGACCCAGTGGGTGTCTGGTCAGGAGGAGATGGACTACTATACTCTGTCCATTCCACCCGCCACTCCACCTGGAGAGTACCAAATCGAGGTGGCGGTCTACGAGGCCGAGACCTCGGCCAGACTCCCCGTGCTGGACGCAGAAGGTAGGATGACTGGCCAGAGCAAGAGAGTGGGCTCTATTCAAATCGTCAAGCCGCTTGTCCCCCCTCAGGTGAAACCGCAGACAGAGATAGCCGACGGCGAGCTCGCGCCCGGCATCAGATTGCTGGGATACGACCTCCCGCTGCGCGAGGTAGAGCCCGGAGGCGTCCTGCGGCTGGCGCTCTACTGGAATGCTCTCCATGACGTAGAAGAGGACTACGTACTGTCCCTCGAGCTTCGAGACCAAGCGGGACAAGTCCAGATGCACTACGAAGAGCGCCCCGTCGATGACAGCTACCCCACCACGCAATGGGAGGAGGGAGAGATTCTGCGGGACTGGCACGATGTCCCGGTGCCCCCAGACACACCTCAAGAGGAGTACGAGCTTGTCGTCATTGTGTTGGAGGGCGACGGGGTGCAGGGTCAGGCAAGCCTGGGGTCCGTGGCAGTCAAGGGCCGGCCGCACTATTACACAGTTCCCGACATCCAGCACCCCTCCGAGGTCACAGTGGGTGAGAACATCCGGCTGCTGGGGTATGCCCTGGAGAGGGAGCAAGTCAAGCCTGGTGACACGATCAGACTGACCCTGTACTGGCAGGCCCTCGCGCGTATGGAGACCTCCTACACAGTGTTCACTCATCTCCTCGACGCTGAGCACGGGATCCGCGGGCAGAAGGACAGCATCCCGGGCAACGGGGCGCTTCCCACCACAAGCTGGGTCGAAGGGGAAGTAATCACAGACCTTTACGAGCTGGTGGTCGACGCTGATGCTCCGTCAGGCAGCTACGTTCTGGAGATAGGGGCCTACGACGCAGCGACGGGTCTGCGACTGTCTCTCCACGACGCATCGGGAGAACCCCTGGGCGACCGTTTACTGCTGGAGTCCACGGTAGATGTGCAGTAGCGTGAGCGCCGCTGAGGTCCCCTGATGAATAAGACCACAAAGCTGGACATCCTCGCTATCCTGATCCTCGTCCTCATCGCCGTCTTCTTCCGCTTCCATCACCTGCAAGAGCTGCCCATTGGACTGTGGCGTGATGAGGCAGCCAATGGTCTAGAGGCACTCCGCGTCCTCGACGGCGACCTGGCTATCTTCTATGGGACGCGCGAGCCGATGTTCATCTATCTTGTCGCCTTGTCCGTCGGCCTCTTGGGGAGGAACCCCCTCGCCATTCGTCTCGTCGCAGCCATCGCTGGGACCGCCACCATACCGGTCACCTATCTCCTCTTCAAGGAGGTCTTCAGATGGACCGATCACAGGGTGCGGCTTCTGGCCTTCCTGACCAGTACCTGGCTAGCCACGTCCTACTGGCACCTCAACTTCAGCCGGCTGGGCTTCCGAGGCGTTCTCCTCCCGCTCTTCGCATCTCTGTCCTTCTACCTCTTTTGGCGCGGCTGGAACCAGCTCGAACATGGCGCATCGCGGCATCGCACAACCCTGGCTTGGTTCGCCGTCTCCGGACTCTGCTTCGGCCTCACCTTCTACACCTACACCCCCAGTCGCTTCCTCCCTCTGGTATTGCTTCCGTTCGTTGGGCAGGCGGTGTGGGGGGCCTGGTCCCGCAGATCTGAGGCTGAGCAAAAGAGCGATCGCACCGCTCCAGCCAAGCCCCTGGCGGCTCTGTTTGTGTTCTCGGCGTCCTGTCTCCTCATCTTCGCGCCCCTTGGCGTGCATTTCGTGGCGGACCCCGGGAGCTTCTTCGTCCGGCGCGGTGTCTCCGTTTTCAGCGCTACGGACGACCAGCCCCTGACCACCCTCCTGGCCGAGAACGTAGTTCACCAGCTTGGCATGTTTGGATTCCTCGCGGATCCCAATACCAGGCACAACCCTGCGGGACGACCGGCATTCGATCTCTTCACCCTTGCGTTCTTCATGGTCGGCTTCGCACTGAGCCTGCGCCGCTCGAGGAAGCTGCCCTACCTGTTCTGTATAGGCTGGTTCCTCATCATGCTGCTTCCAGCCATCCTGACCTACCCTGAACTACCCCACTACCTGCGTGCTATCGGCGCCCTCCCGGTGGCCTGCGTATTCCCTGCCTTGGGAGCCGAGGCCGCCTGGGACTGGGTGCGAGCCAGAACCGAGTCCTTGAAGATGAGATCTGCCTTCGCTGTCATCCTGGGTCTCTGCCTCGCCTTCTCAGCTGTGCTGACCTACCGTGACTACTTCACCCCGCGGGTGGAAGAGATCGAACTGGTCAAGGCCTTCGATCCACGGTTCGTGGAAACGGCCGCTCTGATGAATGAGTTGGACGAACCTGGCGCGGTGTGGATTGTCCCCCTCGGGCCTCACGACGAGCAGAGGATGGCCTACTTCGTCATCGACTTCCTGTACCAGGGTCAGGCACCCCTGCGCTACGTGCACGCGGATGAAGAAGCAGTGGCGCGGGAACTCTCCGCATCCAGCCAGGGCAGCGAACGAGCGATGGTGCTGCGTACGACAGAGCACTACCTGACACAGCCATGGTATGATCTCTACGCTGACTCGCGGGGGCTGATACCATTCCTATTCGACAAGCACACTCGCCGGTCGGAGACCAAACACTTCGCCAACGTCGACGTTCTGGTCTATCAACTCCCGGAAGGCGTGGTGTTCTCCATGCCCAGTGGCCTCCAACCGCAGAAGATAGACTTCGGCGACAGTCTGAAACTGACCGGCATTGCCTCAGGGTTGAGCTCGGGAGAGCCACGCCAGGCCTGGGTTGCTCTGCAGTGGCAGGTGTCTGCGACCCCAGGCGCTGACTACGGCACGGAGATCGCTCTGATCGACGAGCAAGGCGAACGGGCAGGAACTATTCACGAGCTCCTCCTCAGCGGTGAGTTGCAGCCCACAAACCGGTGGGATCCCTGGCAGCAAGAGACCAGCTACCACAGTTTCACTGGTTTGCCCGATGCTTCCCGAGGCGGATATAGTATACAAGTGTCGGTGTACCCCGTGGATGTGGACAACGGCTGGGAGTTTGCTGGCCCCACCGCCGAAGGGGGGACAAGCCTGACAGTGGGTAGCATCTTGCCCACTGTTGCCATATTGGACTAGGGTGGGTCTGAAGAAGAGGGTGAGCCAACTGACAGCTCATTTCCTCGTCCACTCTCTGCGGGAGGGCAGCTATTGATCAGGGACGCGATGTGGAACCGATGGTTCTGGGCGCTGTTGATACTGACGCTCATCGTCGTCTTCCTTGCCTATCAGTGGACCGGTTCCTACTCCCTCGACATCGGGGCCATCAAAGCGGACGATGATCTGTTCATCGCGGGTTTCCACCAGCGTGAGAGCAGCCCACATGACGACTATCGCTGGACCGGACCGCGCGCCCTAGTGAGCTTCCTGGGCCTGGGGCGCGGGCGACCCTGGACATTGACCCTACACCTCAGTGGCTACCGACCTCCCGGACAGCCCTCTCCCCAGGTGAGCCTCGGCGTTAACGGCCATCCTCTGGCGCAGTTTGCCGCCCACGACGGGATGGCGGAGCACCAGTTCACCATTGATGCCTCGATGATTGACTGGTCGGGCGACCTCCTGGTCGAGATCGCGCCTGATGTCTTCATCCCAGAATCCGACTCACGGCAGCTTGGCGTCCTGGTGAGCAGGATCACCGTCACTCCTGCCGGACCAGGGATTCTCGTTCCCTCGCCCATCACCCTGCTGCTCATCGCTGGCTCGCTAGCCGTTCTCTTCTTCTTCTTGCGATGGATGGGTGCATCGGCCGCGCTCTCGTTCTGGATAAGCTTACTTCCAACGGCGGCGCTTGGCTTTGTGGTCGCCCTGCATCGCCAATACGCCAGTTGGTATGCATTGAGTGTCCTGCTCCTCTTGATGGCCGCGACGATATCCGGTGTGGCTCTCCACACCCTCCTACAGAAGGCGGCCCGCAGATTCCGATGGCAGGCTCTCGCAGACATGAACACTAGACCTTTGCTTGGCATACTGCTCCTGGCTCTGGCCTGCAATCTCGCCCTGCTGCCTACACCTGGGTTCGTGGGCGACATGGGGATCTTCATGCGCTGGTCCTGGAAACTGACCACAGGTGGGCTTCACACCGCCTATCTACCCGTCGCCCCGGTGGAGCCCATCGACTACCCGCCCCTAATTCCGTACCTGCTCTCGATTATGGGAGCGCTGTACCAGCGGATATTCGACCCGTCCTTCCCCTACCCGCCGGAGCGGAGCACACTCCTCTTCTACTCCCTGCTGAAACTGCCCACCATCGCCGCTGACATCGGAACCGGCGTGATCATCTTCCTCTTCATGAGGCGCAGAACGAGTCAACGCCTTGCTCTGCTCTCGATGGCTGCCTATCTTTTCAATCCTGCCATCCTCTTTGCTTCTGCCTATGGTGGACAGACCGATGCCATCTACTCGTTCTTCGCGGTGCTGGCGGTGGTCCTTATCCTAGAGCGGCGCGTGATCGGAGCATGGTCGAGCATCGCCCTGGCTGTCTTGAGCAAGCCCCAAGGAGCCTTCTTCCTTCCCCTGATCCTCTTTCTAACATGGAAGCGGTTGGGAGTTCGGCCCGTGCTCAAGGGACTGGCGGTGGCGATAGTCGTCGTGCTTCTCGTCTTCTCCCCCTTCCTGTACCGTGGTACGGGAGACAGTCTGGCGGAATACCTCTTCTCCGTAGGTCGTCTAGACATACCAGGGATGCCGGCCTATACCACACTCGCCGCCCACAACCTGTGGTGGGTGTTGGGTGCCGGGGCCGAGGTGGTTGACATAGGTGGACCATGGTCCGAGATGCCATTCATCGGCACACTACTTGCGCCTCGGATCTTGGGACTCACGCTCATGGTCATTTTGTACACGCTCGGCCTATACGCACTCTGGAAGAGTGATGACGAATTGCTGGTCCCAGTTGTGGCCGCTTTTGTCGGCTTTGCGTGCTTCATGACCCTCACCCAGGTGCACGCACGCTATGCGTTTTCGATGCTTCCGTTCCTATCAATGGCATTGGCTACGGCGAAGAGGTGGAGAATCATCTACCTGGTGCTCACCATCACCTTCCTCACCAATATGGCTCTGCATGACGCCGCCCTCCTCGACATGCTCGGTCTCCTGGAACACGAGCGACTGCTCGACCCCATCAAGTACCTCAACGCCCTGGTCAACGTTGGCGTACTAGTCTATTGGGCCGTGGTTCTGTCGGCTGGTTGGCGTTCCGGACAGGTGGCCGTGAGTAGGATCCGCCAAGAAGAAGGGACAGCATAGAAGCATGTGCCCAGAGATGGCGCACCAGCCGCATTTGTGCAAGAGAGACGTGCTCGAGACAGGAGCCTGACCGTGCAAACCTCAAGACGAGAGCTGCTGCTCCTGATACTGATTACGGCTGTTGCCGCCTGTCTCAGGTTCTACAAGCTTGACGAGATACCACCGGGTCTGAGTGGGGATACGGCCTACAAAGGCGTCGCTGCCAATCGCATCTTGGACGGTGAGTACCCTATCTTCTTCGAGGAGAGTTGGGGCGGCATCGAGCCGATGTATATGTACCTGCTGGCGGGCTTCTTCACGCTCTTCGGCTCCACGCCCCTGGCTATCAAGGTACTGTCAGCCGTCATCGGGACGATCACCATACCCGCCTTCTATTTGCTGGTCAGAGAGCTGCTCAAGTTGAGGATTACAGCACTCCTGGCAGCTGTTTGGCTTGCCATCTCTTTCTGGCATATCAGCTATAGCCGCTTGGGGTGGGAGATCATCCTGGCGCCTCTTTTCGTCATTGTGACCATCTACTTCCTGTGGCGGGGATTGAGGACCAATCATTGGAGGGAATTCCTCTGCGCCGGGCTGGCTCTTGGCGCAAGCCTGTACACCTACCAGGCACTCAGGTTCCTGCCCATACTGGTGGTCCTCTATCTTGCACTTCGGGCTCTGCTCGAGAAGGGGTTCTGGAGAGAGTATCGAGCCAAGGCCGCTGTGTGCGTGGTGATCGCCGTGTTGGTCTTCGCTCCCCTGGGAGCGTATTTCGTTACCCACTCGGACACATTCCTTCGGCGTGCGAGCGAGGTCTCCATCTTCAATCCGGAGAAGAACCCCCAGGGGGCCCTCCACTCCTTTCTTGTCAGCGCAATCAGGATGATTGGCGCCTACAACCTCCAGGGCGACCCTTACTGGCGCCACAACCTACCTGGACGCCCCGCCTTCGACGTGCTCACGTCAGCCTTCTTCTTCGTGGGGTTGGGCCTGAGCGTGCTCCGGTGGAGGGAGCGTTCTTACTCTCTCCTGCTGCTGTGGCTACTGGTCATGTCTCTTCCCCCTATCCTCACCCCGCCGCGAGACGTGCCCCACTTCTCCCGCTCTATCGGAGCCCTTCCCGCCGCGTGTGTCTTTCCGGCCATAGGACTCGAGGGCGCGTGGCGTTGGGTGCGGACTAGATGGCCCTCCAGTCGGGCCAAGACCATCGCTGCCTGCGGCGTGGCTGCCCTCCTCGTGGCCAGTGCTGCCCTCACCATGCGCGACTACTTCGTACTTTGGGCTGGAAACTCCGAGCTGCGGGATCACTATTTCGACGGTGAGTTCGTTGATCTGGCCACAGCGATGAACCAGCTAGATGACCCGGATGGCGTGTGGATTCTGCCCCTCAGCCCTCTGGCCTCCGCCTACGATGAGGCGGGCCATCACACGGTCGAGTTTCTCTACCGTGGGCAAGCGCCGCTGAACTTCCTTAGCCTGGATGATTCAACGGCAGCTGGCGAGCTCGCTGAACTGACGGGCGATCATGCCAAGGTACTCCTCGTTGATCCCAAGAGCTACGTGTTGGAGGAGGCCTACAACTACATAGACGCAGATCCGAAGCGACTGGCGCCCTTCCTGCTTGGCAAGTATGGACAGAAGCTGGCACACTACGAATTCGACGCCTTCGACGTCCAGGTCTACACTCTGCCGACCGGTAGCAGCTTGGAGATCGCCGACCATTTGGACCCTCAGTCCGCCAACTTCGCCGGACAGTTGCTCCTCACGGCGGCTGACTTCGGCGTCTACGCCGCAGGGAACCCGGGGCAAAGGACGCTTCCCTCTGGCGGGGAGGCGTGGGTCGTGCTTGGGTGGAGCTCTCTCGCAGAGCCGACGACGGACTACAGCGTGGCACTCTATCTATTGGATCAACGAGAGCGCGTGGTCGGGCAAGTTGACAAACTCCTGCTTGGCAACAACATGCGGGGCACTTCTCATTGGACGCTTGGGCAGGAGGAGATGGACTACTATGTCCTGCCCAACTTGCCAGCGACGCCCCCAGGAGACTATCATCTCCAAGTGGTGGTCTACGATCCCTCGACCATGACCAGGCTGGCCCTACAGGATGACGGTGGAAACGTGCTGGGGTATGGGCACACCGTGGACGTAGTCCAGATCATCGAACCACCATCGCCACCAGCGGTCCAGCCAACGCACATAGTAGACGACGGAGCCTTGGCCCCTGGACTCAGCCTACTGGGTTTTGACCTGCCTCGCGGAGAGGTCAACCCGGGCGACACTGTGGAGATAGCCCTGTACTGGAAGGCAGTGACAGACGTGGCCCTGGACTATGTGATCCTGATGGAACTGAGGGATGCCCAGGGCCGCACCTTGGCATACGAGGAAAGCAGACCGGCTTACGGCACCTACCCCACCACACTCTGGAACAAGGGTGTGGTTGTCCGCGACTGGCACGACGTACCGGTGGAGCCCGACGCTCCCGCCGGGCAGTATGAACTCTACGTGGAACTCATCAGGGATGGTTTACCGATTGGGGAACTGGCCCTAGGCCCGGTCAGCGTTTCGGGCAGAGCTCGATCCTTCGAAGTGCCCCCCATGGAGCATGAACTGGGGTGGCTACTGGGCGACGGGGTGCGGCTACTCGGATATGACATGGACAAGGGTGCGAGGGTGGGAGCAACTCTGAGACTGACCCTCTACTGGCAGTGCGAAACCGAGATGACCAAATCCTATACCGTGTTCACCCACTTGCTGGACAGCGACCACGTGATCAGAGGTCAGCAGGACAGACTGCCCGGAGTTCCACAAGCGCCGACGACGAGCTGGATTGAGGGGGAGGTCATCGCCGATCCGTACGAGATAGCGGTGGACCCGGCGGCCCCAGGGGGCGAATACGTCGTGGAGATAGGCATGTATCATGCAGCTACGATGGAGCGTCTGCGTGTCTATGATGCCCAAGGTGCCATCCAGGGTGATAGCATCCTTCTGCAGACGGTGCACGTTGAACGGTAGACCGGTCATCCAAGATCGCCAGGAGAGCTGATCAACATGTCGCGAGGTCGAAGCTGGGGCAGGGCCGACTCCAAGAAGATGGAGTACCTGGCTCTCTGCCTGATCGTGCTCCTGGGGGCGATCCTGCGTTTCTACCGGCTGGAGTCCATACCCGTCGGCCTCAGCGGCGACGAGGGAGCCGACGGCCTGGGAGCAAGACGCATCCTGAGTGGCGAGGAACTCCCCATCTTCATCACCGAGGACTTCGGAGAGGAGCCGATGCACACCTACATGGTGGCCCTCTCCTTTGCCCTGTGGGGCGTCCAGCTGTGGGCTATTCGCTTCGTCTCTGTTTTCGTTGGCATCATCACCATTCCCGTGATCTTCTGGCTGGCTAAGGAGTTGCTTCGACAAGAAGGGCGCGGACCCTCGCTTGTACCCATCCTTTCAGCCTTCTTTCTCTCCACCTCTTACTGGCACATTATCTACAGCCGCGCAGGGCTGGAAGTGGTCGCACTGCCTCTCTTCTCCTGCGCACTGCTGTACTTCCTCTGGCGAGGAATCCGCACCGACAGACGATGGACATTCGTCGTATCCGGCCTCATACTCGGAGCGAGCCTCTATTCCTATCGCGGAGCGCGCTTCTTGCCCATCCTTCTCTCCGTCTTCTTCGGAGGATGGGTGATCATCAGCCGGGAATTCAGACGCCGCCACCTCGTCAATCTGGTCCTCGTGGCCCTGGTGGCGGCCGTCGTGTGCGCTCCTCTGGGCTTATATGCCCTTGCATATCCGGACATCTTCTTCGCTCGCGAAATGCACGTCTCAATCTTCAACGCTGAGTGGGGCCGAGGCTCGCCTCTCCAGGCTTTTGGCTACGCTGTGGTCAAGACCCTGGGTATGTTCAACTTCCAGGGCGACCCGCAGTTCGATCGCAATCCCGGGCGAAGACCGGTCCTTGACCCCATCAGTTCCCTGTGTTTCCTGGTCGGTCTAGCCATCGCCCTTTGGCGCTGGAAACGCCCCCACTGGCTGTTCATCGTCGTCTGGTTCCTGGTCATGGCTCTGCCCGGGGCTTTCACCGCCGAGGCTCTCCCCCATTTCCACCGTGCCATAGGGGCGCTTCCACCCCTATGTCTGTTGTGCGCTGTGGGAGTATCGTGGGTGAAACAACGTCTGGAGAGCGGTATCACCTGGAGCGGAGCTCGTGCTACCTCGTGGGCATTCCTGTGCCTGATCCTCGTGTCGACCACCGCGCTCAGCTATCGAGACTACTTCCTCCCCTGGCAAAGACAGCTCGATGAGGGTCAGATCATCGGCCGCAGTTTCATGGAGGCTGCAGAGGTGATGAACGCCACCCGCATACCGGGCGGCGTCTGGATCTTGCCCGCTTCGTCTCTGCGACCACGCAACCTTCCCTACTATGAGGCCAGTTTCCTCTACGACGGTCCTGAGCCCGAGTACACGCTCAACGTTGACGAGAGGACCGCCCCGGCCGAGCTCTCGGAGATAACACAGGGCCACCAGCGAGCTGCCGTGATCAACTGGAAGGAGTATGTGCTGGAAGAGGCCTATCTCTCGCTGGACTCCGATCCCAAGGGACTGCTTGACTTTCTCTTCAGGAAATACGGCAGGCACATCCGCACGGAACCTCACCAGAGCTTCGACCTGGTACTTTACGAGATCCCCCCTGCCACAGACTTCGCCATCGCCCAATCGCCGGAGCCCTCAACCGCCCATTTCGGGGGCCAACTCCAGCTCCAGGGCGTGGCCTACGGTGGCTCCTCGTTGCACCCCACCAGCACCGCGGAAGAAGTGGAGAGCCAGACACTGCCCTCGGGCAAATCAGGGTGGGTAGTCTTACAGTGGCAAGCACTCCAAGACATGGATCTTGACTACAAGGTGGCTGTGTACCTCCTCGACCCAAGGGGCCGAGTAGCTGGCCAGGTGGATAAGCTGCTGCTCAGCAACTACCTGGAACCCACATCGTTCTGGCAGCCAGACCAGGAGGAGATGGACTACTACACACTGCCCTCCATGCCAGCCACTCCCCCTGGTGAGTACACCGTTGTGGTCGCCGTGTATGACGCAGAGAGCGGAGCCAGACTGCCGATCGTCGATGCCGCAACCGACGCCAGCACAAACAGCCTGACCGTGGGCAAACTCCAGGTTGTCAGGCCGCTGGCGCCTCCCCAGGTAGAACCCATGGAGCAACTTCCCGCTGACCAAGCGGATATCGCCCCCAGCCTACAACTCCTGGGCTATGACCTTCCTGCTAGAGCCGCCAGTCCCGGCGAAACCGTGAGAATCGCCCTCTACTGGCAGGCCACCGAGGATCTGACCCACGACTACCTCTTCTCAGTGCAGCTGAGAGACGAAGAAAGACACATCTGGCTGGAACAAGAGGGTCGGCCCGTCGATGACACTTATCCGACGACAGAGTGGAAGGACGGGGAGATCATCAAAGACTGGCACGACCTGCGCCTGCCCCCCGATACCTCGCCCGGCAGCCACGAACTCCTGCTCAAGATCACTGAGGGAGGAGAGGCAGTTGGGGAGACAACCCTCGGCTACCTTGAGGTGGAAGGACGGCCGAGGGTGTTCTCCGTTCCCGAGATACAGCATCCCATGGAAATGAGACTCGGAGACGGCGCTCTGTTCCTTGGCTACGACTTGATCAGCGATGCGGCCAGACCGGGCGCTGCCCTGCAGCTCATCCTGTACTGGCAAGCCCTGGAGGAGATGGCGGTGTCCTACACCGTCTTCGCCCATGTCCTGGACGCAGAAGAGCAGGTGTGGGGCCAGATGGACAGCGTTCCCTTGAGAGGAGAAGCCCCCACGACGAGCTGGGTAGCGGGTGAGGTGATCTCTGACCCCTACGAAATCATGGTGGACGCGGATACTCCCGCAGGTGACTACGTCATCGAGATCGGCATGTATGACGCCAGCACGGGGCGCCGCCTACTGGTGTCCACAGATGAGGCACAGGCGGAGGCAGACCGTCTCCTCCTCGGGGAGGTACAGATAGTCCAATGATGGGTGCCAGGCGGTCCCGCCCAGCCAGGAGGCCGTTGAAGACCAACACGATACATAGTGGTGGAGTTGCTGGGCATGCAGTTGCCCTGCATCCAACCAAGACAGCCGGAGATCGCCGGTTTCCTGGTGCCTAGATGATGTCTGCTGCCGTAGACACTCTCGTGCAATTCGCTGGCCCCGTGCTCGCCGGTCTGGCAGCGGCTGCTTTGGCCCACAGATGGCGACATAGAATCCAGGCTGGGATAGACCGCTGCAAGTCACTCATCCCACCACGGCGAGCCTCCAGGGCCTCCTTGGTCTTCATCACCATAGTCTACATCGCAACCTTCTCCACGCTCTCCTTGGTGGCGCACTTCAACTTCCATACCCACAACGATCTGGCGATACATGCTCAAGTCATGTGGAACACGACTCAGGGCCGTTGGTTCGATACCACCCTCCTGGAGGACCGCCCAACCAACTACCTGGGCCACCACTTCTCGCCGGCTCTCCTGCTTCTCATGCCTCTCTACATCCTTTGGCCCGATGCAGCCTTGCTGTTAGTGGCGCAAACCTTCATTCTTGCGTTAGGGGTGGTGCCCATCTATCTCTATGCTCGTCGTGTGACCGGTAGCGAGATGGTCGCCGCCGCCCTGTCTGCAGCCTATTTGCTCTACCCTGCCCTGCACTACACCAATCTGTTTGATTTCCACGAGATTGTGTTGGCCGTACCGCTGCTCTCCTTCACGGCATACTGGTTGCTGACCGGGCGGTATCGCCTGTTCTTCGTCTTCTTGGCGTTGTCCCTGTTGGTGAAGGAAGAAATGATCCTCGTGGCCCTAGCCTTTCCCTGCTATCTCATCCTGGTGCAGAGGAAACGCCGCCTGGGACTCATGGCATTGCTTCTGGTCTTGCTCTCGGGTTTCCTGATCATAGGTGTAGCCATGCCCGCCCTGAGGGGAGATGCGTACTTTCCAAAGGGGCGCTACGACTACTTGGGCGCCACCGTCGGCGAAGTGGCCCGCTCGTTGGTGCTCAATCCCGCACTGGTCTTCCAGCACCTTGTGATACCAGCCAAGATCGAGTTCCTCTTGCTTCTACTCGTGCCTCTCGGTCTACTGCCCTTGTTGGGTCTCGACACGCTGATCTTCGCCCTACCCACTCTAGCGTATCTTCTGCTAAGTGACTACGAACCACAGTATTCCATCACCTACCATTATGCCTCCCCTATGATCCCATTCCTGTTCTTGGCTGCCGCGACGGGAATAGGGCGACTGATGCGCTGGAGTGGGGGCTCCCTGGCAGTTGCCGCATCCGCCTTTGTTCTGGCTGCCAGCTTGGCGAGCTATCTACTCCACAGCCCAGGACCTCTAGCCAGGCATTTCAACGAGAACAATGAATACGCCATCTGGCCGCACCTGCGCTCGGGCTACAGTGCTCTTGCCGCCATTCCCCCCGAGGCGCCGCTAATGACACCAGAGGAGTTCGCCCCCCATCTGGCGCAGAGAGAGCAAATCTACATCGAGAACGAGAACTACCTCCCTGTTGAATACATCCTACAGGAGACTGTGGCGCGGACGGCGAGTCCTCGCTATCCAGCTTTGATTCCAGACAGCAGAGGATTGCTCTACCCCTATTCCGAAACCGTCTTTGACCAGGATGGATACTGGGTTCGACGGTACGTGGAGTCTGTCCCCATCTCCCACGACGTGGTGGTGAGTTTTGACGACACACTAACCCTGCTGGCATATCAGTGGCGAGACGATCAAGGCCGCCCCCTTGCCCAAATAGTACCCGGAGCATACCTGGATCTATTGGTCGCCTGGAGGGCCGAGGGTCAGGCACTGGAGAGATACACCTTCTTCGTTCATCTCCTGGATCCGCAGTTCCATCGCCTGTCGCAAGTGGACCAGGAGGTGGAGGGGGGGGTCTATCCCACCGATCTGTGGGAGCCCGGGATGGTGGTTGCCGACCACTACAGGCTGAGCGTGCCCTGGGGCACCCCACCCGGCGAATACCACGTTCTCATCGGGGCCTACTCCAGCAGCAGCGGGCAGCGCCTGCCCCCAAAGTGTGGTGCGTGCGTCGTGCGAGACAACGCCCTCATTCTGGCCCCAGTTCAAGTGGTCAGACCCGCCTCTCAAGCGCCGCCGGGAGCCGTATCTCCCCAGCACCCCTTGAACATACGCTTCAATAGCGAGATCGAGTTAGTTGGCTTTGATCTTGGATTGACTTCCATGCAACCAGGGGACACGGTCCCCCTCATCCTGACTTGGCGCGCCCTGGCCGATGTCACAGACACATATGCGATTTCGCTCGTGCTCGACCAGACGGATGGTGCCACCAGGCTGAGGTGTCTGGAGGAGCCAATCGGTCTCACGTACCCTTCCAGCGGATGGAAACGCTCCGAAGTCGTGCGGGACTGGCACGACATACATGTGCCCCTCGACGCGCCGCCGGGCAAGCACGAGCTCCTGCTGGAGGTCCGCCGGGGAGATGAGGTGATCGGCGAAACAAGCTTGGGACACGTCACAGTCTCTGGACGGATCCGGCAATTCGCTCTTCCCGAGATAGAGCACCCCACGGCAGCCAGAATCGGCGAGGGAGCGCTGCTTCTGGGATACGACCTCAGCAGCCAGGGGATAAGACCGGGCGACACGTTACGGTTCACCCTCTACTGGCAAGCTCTCGAGGAAATGCCCGTCTCGTACACAGTGTTCACTCACCTCCTGGACAAGGAAGGGCAGATCTGGGGCCAGATGGACAGCGTTCCTCTCAGAGGCGAAGCCCCCACCACAAGCTGGGTGACAGGAGAAATCATCTCTGACCAGTATGACATAGTCGTGGACCCAGAGGCCCCACCAGGCAACTACGTGATCGAAATCGGCGTGTATGACCCCAGCACGGGGCAGCGTTTGCCCGTCTTCGCGAACGGCCATAGCGAAGAGGGAGACAGGCTTCTGCTCGAGGAGGTCAAGATACTGCCGTGAACGTACGCAGCCAGCATCGCTCGCTGACCCGCGGCATCGACGCTTGACAGTTTGCACCATGCATTGAAGACCTGATGTTTGACTGAGGCACTGGGAGCTAGTATAATGAGGCGAGTCTTCAACCTCCTCGCGGAGGCCGTGCTCAAGGTGGAGGCCAAGATGAGGAGAGCGGTAGCTACATGCGCATCGGGATTGATGCCCGACTGGTCCACTATAGCCGAGCGGGTATCGGGCAATACATAGCTGGCCTGATAAAGGGATTAAGTGAGTGCGATGAGGACAATGAGTTTGTCCTCCTCCAGAGTCGCAAGGACAAATCCATCCTGGCTGACACGTCCAACTTCACCAGGAAATCCCTCTGGACCCCCAGCCACCATCGGCTAGAGCAGCTGGTTCTGCCCATCGAGATCAGCCCGCTGCGTCTCAATGTACTTCACAGTCCTGATTTCATCCCGCCGTTTCGGCGTGACTACAAATCAGTGATCACCGTCCACGATCTGGCCTTTCTTCTCTACCCTCATTTCCTCACGGAAGAGAGCGCCCGATACTACGGCCAGATAGACCAAGCGGTGAGACACGCTGACCACATCATCGCCGATTCCGTCAGCACCAAGCGTGATATCATCAACTTCTTGGGCGTACCCGAAGCCAAGATCACAGTCATCTACGCAGCGGCAGATCGCGTCTATCGCCCCATCGAAGATGAAGATCTCCTCGATCAGACGCAGCGACGTTACGGCCTTGACAAGCCATTCATACTCTTCGTCAGCACCATTGAGCCCAGGAAGAACCTGCCAACCCTCTTGCGCGCCTTTCGCCGACTGCTGGATCACTACAAACTAGAGGTGCAGCTGGCCGTGGCGGGACAACGCGGTTGGTTCTGCGGCGAGGTCTTCGCAGTAGCCGAGGAACTGGAGCTGGGGGATACTGTCGTCTTCCTGGGCCATGTGCCCGAAGATGACCTAGTGGTGCTGTATAACGCGGCTCGCATGCACGTGCACCCTTCCTTCTACGAAGGCTTTGGACTTCCGCCCCTAGAAGCCATGACCTGCGGCACCCCCACCATCGTAGCCAACGTATCCTCGCTCCCTGAGGTGGTAGGCGACGCCGCGCTGCTGGTCGGGCCAGAGCACACCGAGGGCTGGACTGTGGCCATGTGGCGGCTCCTCACCGACGACTCGCTCCATGCGGAGTTGGCGGAGAAAGGTCTTAGGCGAGCCAGGCTATTCTCCTGGGAGAAGGCTGCCCGACGCACACTCGAGCTCTACAGTCGATTGGCCGGATGAGCCCGAAACTTCTCTTCCTGACACCCGACCTTCCGTATCCTCCGCATCAAGGAGCCGCTATCCGAACCTTCAACCTGATCAAGAACCTGGGCTCCACACACGAGATTCATCTTCTTTCTTTCGTCCAGGGCAACCACGAGTCACCGCGAATCGAGGCCCTGCGTCAGTACTGTACCAGCGCGGAGACCGTTCCCTACCCCCACCGCTCGACATGGCGTCGAGCGGCTTCAGTCCTCTTCTCTCCCAGCCCGGATATGGCTTTGCGCCTTCCCTCCTCTCATTTCGCCAATCAGTTACGGCTTCTTCTTTCGCGTGAGCGCTTTGATTTCGTCCAGATAGAAGCCATCGAGATGGCGCAGTATGGACTTGCCATCAAGGGAATGGAGTTATCATCTCCGCCCATCGTCGTCTTCGACGACATCAACGCCGAGTACCTGCTCCAAAGAAGGGCCTTCGAAGCAGACATCAGGCAGCCCACCCGCTGGCTAGGAGCGCTGTACTCGTTCATCCAATGGCGCAAGCTGCAGCGCTACGAACAGGATGTCTGCCGGCGGTTGGACAGAATCGTAGTCGTCTCTGACGCCGACGCCAAGGCGCTCCAGCGACTACTTCCGAGTTTGCCGTTCACGGTCGTGCCCAACGGCGTCGACACACAGTACTTCCAATCTGGCGACCCCAGGGACGAGTCGGATACGACGCTCGTCTTCACCGGCAAGATGGATTTCCGACCCAACGTTGATGCCGCACTATGGTTTGCGAAGGAGGTGCTGCCCCTCATCCGAGTGGAGATCCCAGATGCCATGGTGAAGGTTGTGGGACGAAACCCTCACCCTCGACTGCAGGCCCTGCAGCAAACACCGAACGTGATACTCACGGGCTACGTTGACGACGTGCGGCCTTACATCCGGGAGGCCGCGGTCTATGTGGTTCCTCTGAGAGTAGGCGGTGGAACCCGCCTCAAGATCCTGGAAGCAATGTCCATGTCCAAGGCGATAGTGTCCACATCTCTGGGAAGCGAAGGAATAGAAGTGGGACACGGCCGCGACTTGGTGATCGCTGATGAACCTGCATCTTTTTCCAGAGCTGTCATCGACCTGATGAGGGATGGCGAACAGCGCAGGAGACTGGGCCTGGCCGCCCGCAGTCTCGCACAGTCCAAGCACGACTGGCAACACATCGCACCCTTGCTGGAGCGCGTGTATGAAGGCTAGGGTGCGAACCCCGATTCTACGCACAGTGGCCTGGGCCACCAGACCTCTCTCACAGCGAGGCGCATCCCTGTCACCCACCGCGCCTCTCCGCATCCTGCTCATCCGGCCCGATCACATAGGAGACGTACTCTTTGCGACTCCAGCCATCCGAAGTCTGCGTTCATCTCTCCCTGACGCCCACATCGCCTGTATGGTTGGACCCTGGGCCATCGAGGTCGTGCAGCACAACCAATGCTTGGATCAGGTGACCACCTGTCCTTTCCCCGGATTCACGCGACACCCCAAGAGACATCTGCTGGAGCCTTATTCGGTGCTCTGGAGTTATGCCCGAGCGCTCAGGGGCCAGTTCTTCGACATGGCCCTGATACTGCGCTTCGACCACTGGTGGGGAGCTATGCTGGCCTATTGGGCAGGGATCCCCCGCCGAATCGGCTATGCGCTGCCACCCGTGTCCCCCTTCCTCACAGAGAGTCTGCCATACAGCAGCGACAGGCACGAAGTGGAACAGAACATGCGTATGGTCGAAGCCATCGTAGGCAGAGAACTGGCGTACCCCGGCCCCCTGGAGTTCACCCCACAGCCAGATGACGTCAGGACGGCTGCTCGGCTCCTTGCAGGTGCGGAGGCCGATGGAGGATACTTATGCGTTCACCCAGGAGCGGGTGCTCCCGTCAAGCTGTGGCGGCAGGAGGCCTTCGCCCAGGTGGGCGACACACTAGCCAGGCAGTACGGCCTTCGGGTGGTCATCACGGGTACTGCGGGTGAGCGGCACCTGACTCAGAGTATTGCCGAGCGGATGAAAACCGACCCCCTCTTGATCATGGGTGAGACCAATCTGGGAGAACTGGCGGCTGTCATGGCACGATGCAGACTGGTAATTGGCGTAGATAGCGGCCCGCTACACCTGGCTGTCTCTCAAGGGGTCCCCACCGTTCACCTCTTCGGCCCAGTCGATCATCGCGCTTTCGGACCCTGGGGTGATTCCAATAGACACCTCGTTGTGGTAGCGAACACTGACTGCATCCCCTGCAACCGGCTCGACTACGGTCCAGACGAGTTAGAAGATCATCCCTGCGTGCGTTCCATCTCAGTGGATCAAGTGTTGGAGGCGGCCGACTCTCTCCTCAGGAATGATAGCCATCCTGGTAGAGGGATGGTATAATAGCACACAATCCTAGATCTGGGAGCAAGCATGCCAAGAAGACTGACCACGCAACAACTGGAAGAAGACTCTCATTGGTGGTTCGCCAGCAGAACGCACGCTTTGCTGGGATTGCTGGACAGAGAGGTGCCCGGCAACAACCTGTCTGTACTTGATGTCGGTTGCGGCGCAGGAAACATGATTCACCATCTCAGCCGCTACGGAACGGTCATCGGTATCGACAACAACCCCGTACCCTTGGAGATTGCGCACCAGCGGGGCTACGATGCCCGGCTGGCCGACGCTGAAGACATGCCATTTGAGGATGGATCATTCCATCTGGTGACCGCGCTGGACGTCATTGAGCACTGCGACGACGAGCTGCAGATTCTCAGGGAATGCCATCGCGTCTGCACCGACGGTGGCTGGATAGCGATCACAGTGCCAGCTTTCCAATGGTTGTGGAGCAACAACGATGTGATCAATGATCATAAGCGTCGGTACTCGCGGTCAGACCTGCGTGCCCGGGTGACTGAGGCCGGGTTTGCTGTCAGTCGCCTGACGTATAACAATTTCTTCGTCTTTCCCGTGGCAGCACCGTTGATCCTGGCTAGGAGAAGGGCCGAGAAAGAGCCCGATCTGGCCACACCATCCACCGATGGAGAGGCCTACCAGGTGGAGATGGAGCCCACTTCACCGCCCGTGAATGCGGTCTTGACTGGCGTTGGAAGGCTTGAGGCCAACGTACTGCACTACACCGATCTGCCCCTGGGCACATCTATCATCTGCATCGCTCGCAAGAATGGCGCATCCAGATGACACCGTGAGCTGATGCCTGGAGTCAGAGGCCTGTGAGGATGCTGACCACAGCTGGCGCGAGGGGCGATGCGATCCATGGATCTCAAGACCACAACGTGGAAGACTAACTGATGATGGAAGAATTCGTCATCGAGGGCGGACACCCGCTAGAGGGTACCGTAGTCCCTAGCGGAAACAAGAACGCAGCGCTGCCCATGTTGGCCGCCGCGCTTCTCACCGATCAGAGAGTAGTGTTGCGGAATGTACCTCAGATCGAGGATATCCGCACCATGGTGGAGATTATCGCGGCCCTGGGAGTGGACATCCAGGAGACAGCTGACCACGAAGTGATAGTGGACGCCAGGAACGTCAGAACCACGGATCTGGATCCCGAATTGTGCAAGCGAATAAGGGCGTCCATACTCCTGGCTGGACCACTACTAGCGCGCTGCGGCCAGATCAAGCTCCCTCCGCCTGGAGGGGATGTGATCGGCAGAAGACGGGTGGACACGCATGTGATGGCCCTGAGAACCCTTGGGGCCGAGATCGACATAGACTACGGCTACACGATGAGAACGAATGGTCTCAAGGGTCAAGAGATATTCCTGGATGAGGCCAGTGTCACGGGGACCGAGAACGCCCTCATGGCTGCGTGTACAGCCGCGGGCAGGACCGTCATCAAGAACGCGGCATCGGAGCCCCACGTGCAGGAACTAGCGCTGTTCCTCAACAAGCTTGGAGCCAGGATATCCAACATCGGCACAAACACACTCACTGTCGACGGGGTAGACAGACTTCACGGAGGAGAACACGAGGTTGGCCCCGATCACATCGAAATCGGTAGTCTCATCGGCGCGGCGGCGGTCACCAACGGCGAGATTCTAATCAAGGAGACAGTACCGGCACACCTGCAGATGACTCTGCTCACTTTCAAGAGGCTGGGGATTGAGGTGGAGATCCGAGGACAGGATTTCCATGTGCCGCGCGGGCAAAGCCTGAAGATCGTTGCTGACGCTCATGGGGTGATTCCCACGATTGACGACGCACCCTGGCCGGGCTTCCCGGCTGACCTGATGAGCATCGCTACTGTAGTCGCCACCCGCTGCGAGGGCACCATCTTGATGTTCGAAAAGATGTATGAGAGCCGCATGTTCTTCGTTGACAAGCTCTGCTCTATGGGGGCCCACATCATCCTCTGCGATCCGCATCGGGCCATAGTCACGGGCCCAGCCGAACTTCACGGTGAGACGCTGACCAGTCCGGACATCCGCGCTGGAATGGCCATGCTTATCGCGGCTCTCTGCGCCGAGGGTACGAGTACTATCAAGAACATCGCCCAGATAGATCGCGGCTATGAGAGAATCGACGACAAGCTTCGGTCCTTGGGGGCTCGCATCAAGCGCGTGACACACTAGGCCTCGGGGCAAGGGGCGGATGGCCACGGTCTACCTGAGTCTAGGATCGAACCTGGGCAATCGAGCGCTCAACATCTACGCAGCGCTGAGGCACCTGGGAGCGGGGATTCGACTGGAGGAGATCTCATCGTTGTATGAGACCGAGCCAGTGGGACTGAAGGATCAACCCTGGTTCCTCAATCTGGTCTGCTGCGGCGAGACTGAGCTGTCGCCCGAGGCCTTGCTAGACCTCGCGAAGAGGATTGAGCAGCACTTGGGCCGAAGGGAAGCTGTACGGTTTGGCCCTCGCATCATCGACATAGACATCCTCTTGTACGACGACCTGCTGCTCAACACACCCCACCTGCAGATACCGCATCCTCGACTTCACGAGCGAGCTTTCGTGCTGACTCCTCTGACCGAGCTCGCACCCGACCTGGTCCATCCAGCTCTCAACGTCAGCGTGCGGAAGCTCCAGGAGGGGGCGTCTTCCATGGAGACGATCCGGCTCTATCACTTCAGGGATGAACAAGCCAGTGATTGAGCCAGTGATCGAAATCATTGAGGTCGTACGTTCCTCGGACGCGGATTCTCTTCATCTCGAACGGTGTTTCCGACGACTGCAGCGAACCCGCCTCCACGGTGACCGCCCCCCAGTACCCAGCTGACTTGACCACGTCTATCGTCAACTGATCGTACTGCCCAGAAGGATAGGAGAAGAACCGAACCGACTCCTGTGTTCGAGCCTCTATCGCCTCCCTAGATCCAAGCACCTGCCAGACGAGGTAGTCATAGGACTTCCCCCACAGGCTCGGATGGGTATAGCTGTGGCTGCCAATCTCCATCCCGTTGGCGTGCAGGAATTCTATCTCAGACCAGGACATGTATTCGGGTCTCTCCTCGTCAGCGAAACGCGTGATCACGAAGAAGGTGCCCACGAAACCGTACTTCTTGAGCAGAGGATAGGCGTTCGAGTACTGATCCTCAAAGCCGTCATCGAAGGTCAAGACGACAGGCTTGGCTGGCAGCGCGCGGCCAACCTGGAGGTGCATGGCCAGGTCGGTGAGGGTGATCGGTTGGTAGCCGCGCTCTACCAGGTGACGCAGCTGAGCCTCAAACCTGGCGGGCGATACAGAGAGATCCCGGCGGATGGAGTCGGCGCTGGCATCAGGTACGCCCACATGATGATACATGAGGATCGGAATCACAACTCTCCTTGGTGTGCCGTCAGGCGTTGGTAGAGGAACAGCCGTGGGCGTGGGGACCAGCCTGCGTATCGCGGTCGGCTCCAAGTCAGCGCTAGATTGAACCCCCGTTGCCGGCTCTGGAGAGGGACCCGGCTGCCGTCTGAGAAGCGGGCGCACGGGACCTGCGAGGACCCCATAGCGAGATCGGTCCTCGCCCTCGCGCGGCTGCACCGCTGAGTCGAGATCACGCCCCTTGCCCTCCACCTGAGCCTGTACCAGCAACGCCGTCGCTGTCACCAGTAAACTCAGCAGAAGGACCGAGACCATGCGCCGTCTACCGTAGCGATGTGTCAATGCCGAAAACCTCTCCTTCACTCGTGGAAAACTGTCCGAGAGCATATCCCATCGCAGGGAAGGTGTCAAGTACTCAGCCTTCCTCTCATGAAGGCGCCCGCGAGCATCCCACCGCTGTTTGCCGAGCATCGTTAGAGGTGCTAGAATACGCGCCAGGAGGCAATCGACTGGCTCTCCAACTTCAGAAAGGGGTGTTGAATGTTTCAAGAGAGGATTGCACAACACTACGCCAGACTTGGGAGGAATCAGAAGAAGATCGCCGACTTCCTCACCCAAAGATACCATGAAGCTGCTTTCATCAATGCGTTCGCCCTCTCCCAGCGCCTTGAGGTGGACCCTGCGACTGTGACCAGGTTCGCCCAGAGGCTTGGTTATGCAGGCTACCCCGAACTCCTGCATGAAATCCAGGAAATGGTCAAGAAGGAACTCAACGTATCCTACGAGCCATCGGTGGAGAAAGGTGATGAGGAAGCCCTGTTTCTGACAGCACTGGCGCAGGAAAAGGAGAACCTGGAACGCGCTATCACCCACGTGCGAGGGGAGACGGTGACCGCAGTCATCTCAGCAATGCGTGAAGCCGAGACCATCTATGTAGTGGCACACGGCATGGCCCGGGGTCCGGCGCAGGCTTTCGTGGCACAGCTTCGCGGCCTGTTGGGCATGTCCGCTCAATTGGTACCGGCAGATCATCTTAACGCAGCCCTGGGCCTCTCAAGTGTGAGCGAGCCGGACGTCGTCGTCGGAGTGAGCCTCGCAGCCTTGCACGACGACACAGCCCAATTATTGAGGCTGGCGCGCTCCCGAGGCGCCATGACCATTGGCTTCTCCACATCCCACACGTCTCCAACAGCCTCCAGTGCCGAGCTGAGCCTGGTCTGCCCTGGAGAGTCAACGATCGGCATGCCCTCTGCCGCGTCGCTGACTGCCATTCTGAGTGCCCTTGCGCACGTACTCGTATCGCAGGACCCCAGGAAGCTGGATGACACGAAGGAAGGTGTCCTGAGAAATATGAACTGGATCCTGGAGAGAAGAGGAGAGAAGCAGATCCAAGAGGGCGAAATCCTAAGACAGCTCTAGCGAGTGGGCATTCTAGCGGTCACTTGCGCCCACCCAGACGGACTCCGAGCTGAGCCTTCTCAAGGAATTAGCTCGGTCGGTCTTGAGGGCGCGGCGTTCTATGTCTCCACAAAGTAGGAACTACAAGCCTGATCTATCAACTCTCTCGTCAGAGCAGGCTCCACTCCCTGGTAGTGCGCGATATCAATGATCTGATCCACGATGTCTCGAGGATGGACCGCCCTCAGCTCCCGTTTGACCTTCAAGTAGTACTCACGCATCAGATACATGAACCCCTCCTGGTCAAAGGGCACATTCCGTTCAGCCGCCACGCGCCTGAAGATATCGTAGAACTCGCGCTCACTCGGGTTGCCCACCTCTATCTTGTGCCGGATGCGCCGGAGAAAGGCCTCATCCACGAGAGCCTTGGGGTCTATGTTGGTAGAGAACACGATAAGCTGATCAAACGGTATCTCGATTTTCTTCCCGGTGTGCAGAGTCAGATAGTCGACTCTCGTCTCCAGGGGAACGATCCAGCGGTTCAGCAAGTCTCTGGGCCGGACCTGTTGCCGCCCGAAATCGTCGATCAGGAACATCCCACCGTTGGCTTTCATCTGGAACGGCGCTTCGTAGAATTTGGACGTGTCGTCGTAGACCAGGTCCAGGCTTTCCAGAGTCAGTTCGCCACCGGTGACCACGATCGGTCTGTTGATCAGTATCCATCGCCCGTCACGGCGTCCACCCTCGGACCGCGTTGACCCCTGTGCCTCTACGCCCTCCGCTTCCTGATGGTTCAACTCGTCGAAGACCTTGATGATGTGTCCGTCCACTTCCACGGCATAGGGAAGGTAGATCTCACCCCCAAGCATGGAAGCCATGGCCCTCGCGATCACGGTTTTCCCGTTGCCCGGAGGACCGAAGAGGAAGATGGACCGACCAGAGTTGACGGCCGGCCCTACCTTCATCAGCATACTGGAGTTGACCACCAGGTGCGACAGCGCACTCTCTACTTGCTCTCGGCTGACAACCACGTCCCCGATCGTCTGACTCCTCATCGCCTTCTGATAGGCTTCCAGAGTCACCGGAGCAGGCCCCACGTACTGACTGCGATTCAGGGCCTCTCTGACACGCTCGATTCCAGCAGAGGCGATGGAGTACCGAAATGCTCGCTCGTCGAAGCCCTTGCTGCCGGTTATGCTCACTAATTGCTCACGCTTCAGGAAGGTGAGTGCCTCTTCCACCACCCCGCTGAACGGAAGCCTGAGCTGTTCGGCGATATCCTGACCACTCAACTCTCCCACCGAGTATATGGTCTTCAAGGCCAAATCGCTCAAGAAGCCCCTGCTCATTCCAGTCTCTTCGATAGAGCGAGGCTCAAGCAGCAGCCCCCTGGCGTTCTGCATGTCCACCTCCCGTTCGGTCTCGCTGATGGCTCCTGTGTATTGTACCCAATCTCATGCCTGGTGCCAACACCACTGGACGCACCTGGTATCCACACGTGGACATCTGCAGTGCCCAGGGAGGCGGGCGTGGTATCCGGTGTTGGCACGCACGCAGCGCCGCTGCCCGCCGCACACGTCGGAGGGGTCAATGAGGGACGCTCTGAAGGTCCCCGTTATCGCGCGCCAAACGATGCCGCACACCTGAGCCGGCGACCATCTCCCGATGGAAGGTTGCGCGCCAGTACGTGACGCCAGAAGCGGGTGGCACCAGCAGGCGAGCTGTGCGAGTCCGGGATGCTCACGGCATGATGCCACCCTTGATCGTGAGGGATGCTGCCTGGCGGCGTTGCCGCCGTCACCTGGGTACGGTATAATGTGCGGCGATCGCCGGTCCAAGCGCGGAGAATAGACAGCAACACTCGATGGCAGAAGACGGAACAGTCAACTATCTCGCCAGAGTCCTGGCCAGCGCCCTCTACACCCTGTTCTTGATAGGCGGCCTCGTCGGTGCCTATCTGTTCTATAGCTCAGTCAGGGATATCGTTGCCTACTCCCCTTTGTCCCCTGGGCTACAACTCCCCATCAGTGGCGACCCGGTCTCTCCTCCCGAGAGTGTACCCGACTGGAGCCAGAGGGAACGCGTCAACATACTGCTACTGGGGGTGGATCAACGGCCCAATGAGGAGGGGCCGTGGCGTTCCGATACGATGATTGTCATCACCGTCGATCCAAAATCGATGGCCGCTGGCGCGCTCTCGATTCCACGTGATCTCTATCTCGAGATACCCGGGTACGGCGAGCGACGCGTCAACATGGCCCACTTCCTGGGCGATGCCTATGACTACCCGGGCGGAGGTCCAGCCCTGGCGATGGACACTATCGAGTACAACTTCGGCATCCCCATGCACTACTATATCCGCATCAATTTCCAGGGCTTTCGAGAGATGGTGGACTATCTGGGCGGCGTAACCATCAACGTGGAAGAGGAGATATGGGACTATCGATATCCCGATGGGAAGTACGGCTACACGACGGTCCACATTCCTGCAGGCACCCAGATCATGGATGGACGAATGACACTACAGTACGCCCGCACTCGCCACAGTGGGACGGACTTCGATCGGCTCCGGCGACAGCAACAGGTGCTCATGGCGATAAGGAAGAAGGCCCTGCGACTCGATTTGATTCCGAAGATACCGATGTTGGCGAGCACCATGGGCAACGCCGTGAGTACGAACCTCCAGCTGGGAGAAGTGATTTCCCTGGCTCAAATCGCCTCACAGATAGATGCCGAAGACATTCGCTTCGCGGTCATTGACGAGACAATGACAGTCCCCATAGTCCTCGACGACGGCGCGGATGTGCTGTTTCCCGAGCGGGAGAAGATCCGCCAGGCACTAGAGGAGATCTTTCACCCCACCGCAGCCGATCAGTAACAACAGGGCCAGTCGCCCCTCCTGCGACACATCCCTTCGCGCACAACTGGCCACGCATCTGTCCACAATCTGCTCGGCTCTAGAATCCAAGCGTTTCAACAAGTATCTGGAAGCACGGTGCGTGGAGATCCGATCACCTTGGCCCCACCATGGGGCGCCCCTGGCCGTCGAACGGCTGGCTCGCCGAGGTAGCGAACCGCCTAGAGAGAGTGGGCGCTACAACAACAGAAGACAGCACACCGACTCCTTGAGTCGGTGTGCTGTTCTGCGCAAGCCCGTGGCTGGAACACGCCTCGTCCCAGCCAGAGCGAAGCCATCTATGACGTTCGCTTGAAGTCTATGCGCACCGAGTTGAGATTGCAGCCGTTGTTTGTCGTCGTGGTGAATGTCACCACCGGAGACACGCCCGTGCCTCCCTCCATAACCTGACAGTTCCAGGTTGCGTCCCTGGGTTGATCGTACAGATACACTTCCCATCCAGCCGGACCATACTCTGGATGCCCCCCGGAGACGGACGGCCCCTCGAACCCGCCGCTCCAGCACCGGATGCTCACCCCCGGAAACGGTATCCCTTGTGCATCGTATACCTGGCCTCCGACACCCAGCCAGTCACACCCCGCCTCGTTCTTATCATTGGGGAGCATGTATGTGTAGCCATGCTGGACATAGGGCCAGGGCGTCGGGCTGGGCGTTGGCGTATGGGTATGGGTAGCCGTGGGTGGTGGCGCGGGCTTTCGGGTAGCCGTGGGCGTGAACGTCGGAGTTGGAGTGTCCGTCGTTGTAGGCGTAACAGTTGGGGTTTCCGTCGGTACCGGTGTGTCCGTGGGCGTCGCTGTGTGAGTGGGCGTCCACGTCGGAGGGAAAGTAGCCACGGTATCCTCCGGCCGAGTCGCCGTGGGGGATGCCACCGCCACCTCACGCGGTGGCGGGAAGGGGTTCAGGGGCATGTATGGATTTATGTAAATGGTCAGGTAGCAGAGGCAAGTCATGACGGTTAGCGCAAGAAACACCACAGTCGCAAACAGAGCCACCCTCTCGTCTATCTGACTCAGCATCGCGCCCTACCCCCTTTCCACACCGCTGCCCTCCGACTATCACCGCCTACTCGTTCCAGGCTAGACTGAAGCGCGGCGTGCTGCCCTCATAGCGAACCTCCGGATGCAATGACGGGTCCCCAGCTTCGGTGAGCCTATCGGTCACTGCTGTCAACTCAGAGATTAGTTCCTCCGCAGGATAGCCTGGATAGAGCCCCAGCTCTCCCTGCAAGATCTCCAGGCGCAAGATGTCAAACCATGCGCGATCCTTGGCTGTCTCGTCGCCGAACGTAGCAATCTGCTCTCCATAGATGTCGTGAAGCTCCCCTCGGGCCTCGTTCAGCTCCGCCGCGACGCCTATCACGTCCTCGGACCAGGCAGGCACCAGTTCGAGCCCGTATGCGCCCAAGGCTATCCTGTACTTGATGAGCAACCAATCCGCTCTTGCCTCCGCAATGCCTATCCTGAGCACCATAGAGGATGCCGCGGCGAGTTCGTCGTCGTAGGCGGTACTCCGCGCCTTGTCCTCATTCACCAGAGCCTGGGTGACCTCTGTCGCCAATTCCTGCGGGATCGCTGCTCCGTTGGATGAGTTTTGCAAGAACTCTATGAGTTCCAGCACTGCTTCAACGCGTCTTTCCTCGTACGAAGCCACCATAGCCGTCGTTGGCGCAGGGATATGGGCAAGGAAGTTCGCTGATGGTTGTTCCACATGCCCTTCGGGTTCGGTCTCCGTCCCCTCTGTCGAGTACAGTATTTCCTCCTGGAGAGAGCGACTCTCAGCGGCCTTTTCCCGTTCCCCAAGCGCGGCGTATTCTACGGCGAGTCGATCAAGGATGCCCGCACGATGAGGATCCTTGACAAACGGACTATGGAGAGCCAAAGCGAAAGCTTGATCTAGATTGACCAGCGCTTCCGCCCGGCGGCCCACGGCGGCGAAACCTCCGCCGATCTCCAAGAAGGAGAGGGCTCTTGTGGAATCAGACAACGTCGGGCTCATCGTCGTTATCAGACTTGCTCGCTCGTAGCACATCTGAGCGCCCGCCTGGTCGCCCACAGCAGCATAGCTCTCCTCAAGTAGAAGCAGATTCCCAACCTGCTCGCCGTGAGACAACTGAGTGCTGAAGAAGATGGTGACATGGGCTGTCTGCAACTCGCCTTCATCCAACGCCTTGTTCACCACATCCAGGTCGCCGGCGCCAGCCAGCGTCGCTAGTGCCAGAGTCGGCTCAACTCGGTCCGGCTGCAGCTGCCCAACCGGTGCGCTGGGGTTCGAGGAACCAAAGAAGCGGAGATAGAGATAACCTGCGCCACTGATTATGCCAACAACCACCAAAAGGGCCAGGAGCAGGAGAATGCCCCGTGACAACCAGGCCCTGCTCATGCTACCCCGACTAGTTTGCACCATTGTTCACATCCACTCCGGATATCCTGCAACGAGGCGCCCTCTGTACGCCTCGCATTGTTCAAGTATACCAGATCAAGAACCCTCTGTCTAGCATGTCCGAGAGACGGAGAGACTCACACGGCAAGCCACCGTTGGCCTCCTCAGCACGACATCGCTGAGTAGAGGCACGGATCTGCATATCAACGCAGGGTCCGCTCTGAACACCGTGGAGGCCACCCCGAGCGCCCTGTCGATAGGCCACACCTCATCCCGGGCAAGCCCCACCCCACCCCACCCTGCGGATCACTCAAGGAAGCGCTCTATCGCGGCGTCTTGCCTGCGATCCTGCAACCACTGCATGAACATCTGCTGCCTGAGGCTCTCGAACACCTCGACAGTCATCTCTCGATCTTCCCGGCCCAAGACCTGTATGATGTGGAATCCGAATTGAGACTCCACAATCTCACTAACCGCTCCGACCTCCAGGCTGAAGGCGACTTCCTCGACCTCGGGAGGCATCACCCCCCGTGGGAAGAAACCTACGTCTCCTCCCCTCTCTCGCGAACTGATGTCTTCGGAGTACTCCTTTGCCAGGTAGGCAAAATCCTCTCCGGCCTGGAGTCTGGCGAGTACCTCCTGGGCCCTTTCCCTGGTGGGCAGGAGGATGTGCCGGGCTTGAACCTGTTCCGCCACTGAGCTGATGGATGCGGTGACGGTGCTGTAGACAGCCTCGCTAAGCAGCTGGTTCAGCAGCATTTGCCGGAAGTCCTCGTACGCTGTGTCCATGGCCTGCAAGGACTGATTGAACTGCTCCTCGCCACCAGACTGCTCGATGATATCCAGGATACTGGCCTCCAGTTCGGATTCGGAGATATTGACGCCCATCTCCGCGGCGGCCTGCTGGATAAGTGTCTGATCTATCATCTGCTCCAGGACCTGGCGGCGCGCCTGAGCCAACCTCTCACGCCCTTCCTCGCTCTGGGGATCGAGACCTTCCTGCGCAAAGAAAGCCTCAACCTGTGCCACCTGTTTCTCATACTCCTCAGCGGTTATCGGTTCACCGTTGACCAAGGCGGCCAGCCCTTCGACCGGGCTGGGCGTCGCCGCTTCCGTCTCCACCGGAGTAGTCTGGCCTCCACACCCGGAAGCAAGACCAGTCAGTACCAATAGTGCTAGCGCCGCGGAGCAAATGGACTTGTGCATTCTGCCGCCTCCTTCCCACCAGATCGCGCTCCAAAGACCCATTATCACATGTAAACAGGTATTGTGCAACCGAGGTAGAGAGAGGACGTCGAAGTGCGATAGGGAGCGGAGCTATAGTCTGAATCGACACCCGTCCCGGCCGTAACCAAGAGGCACCCACCAGCGATCGAGGGGATTCCCGCCCTTGCCGGACTCGGGCAGGAGGTCCACCCTCCGCACTCTCAGCGTTTGACAAGCCTGGAGCCGCCAGGTTATAATGTTAGGATGTGCGACCCGAAAGAACCTAACCCGTCCGTCTGGTGGACGGCCCTGGGCTCTCTCAGTGGCGGGTCAAGGGGGATGCTCCAAACAGCCTCGGATGGCTGGACTGGGATGGCCAGAGCACAGCCTGTGGACTGGGAGATTGGTAAGCTAGATTACATTTGCTGAGCGGGAGTCGTTTATGATAGAATACGCTCCAATCGACCTGTGATCACTAGGGCTGTTGCATCACATCCCATCGTGGCTGAAAGGAGTTGGTGAGTTTCATGGAACAAGGGATGAATCCCGCGTTTCTGAGGAGCTTGGAGACCCTGGTAGAAGGTAAGTGGGCCGGACGCATCGTGGCCTTTGTCATGATCCCGGCCCTTCTTATGGCGAGTCTTCTTCTGCCGCCCATAGCTCTTCCGGAACGCCTGCTCTCCGCCGGATACACAACCATTACCAAGGCCGGTGGCTCTGTTCTGGACCCGGATGGCACGCAGCTGACTGTACCGCCCGAATCGGTATCGGGCAGCGTGCAAGTCCAGTTTGTCTCCATTCCCAGGTCCGACTTCCTGGCTGGAACCAGCGGAGATGCCAACATCGCTAGGGCGATACCAAGCAGTCTGGAGATGAAAAGCCCACTGTACACGTTCTCCGTCAGAGGAGAGATGCCAAAGCAGGTGACTCTCTCCATACCCATTCCCAACGATGCTGAACCGCTCACTACCCTGGACTTCTACGCCTGGACAGGGCGCGAATGGCAATGGATTCCCAAAGTGGTCTACCTGGAGGACGACCTTCTGGAGACAAACCTCTCTGTCATTCCGCAGGCAGTTGCGGTGATGCAGACCATGCCTCTCGTACCTTCCGTTTCTGCTCCCCTCCCGGCCGGACAGTCCTTGCCGGTGGAAGCGAGGGATATCCTGGTCGAGGTCGAGGCTGAGTCGCTCCCAGTCCAGAGCGATGGGATCGATGGTAGCAGCACGGTCTTCGCCGCAAGCGGCCTCTTGGAGCAGCCGGGGGAAGGCACGTCATATATCGTCCTCCCCACATTGCGCAACGAGATGGATGGTACCGTCCGCAGCGATCTGGTCAACAATATTCTGGTCAGCGAAGATCTCCGGAGTAAGCATGTCGACGATATCGTCAACCTCGTTGTCCAGAACATGTATCCGGGTATCAACCTTGACTATCGTGGAATGGACCCAGGGCTGAGGGACCAGTTCTCAACTTTCGTGAATGAACTGGCCGCCGAACTGCACGCTAACCACAAGATCCTGGCGGTCACGGTTGAGACCCCGACCCAGATCGCTGAAGATCGTTGGGACACTGGACCCTACGACTGGCAGGCCATTGGCCGCGCAGCTGACACACTGAAGGTTCCAGGGCTCTTGCGCCCCGATGCCTACCGGCCTGGCGGTCAGATGGAAGCGCTACTGGACTACGCGGTGAACAACGTCGACAGATACAAGATACAGGTCATCCTGCCCGGCTATAGCACCGACTGGGTGGGGGACACCGTGACCCAGAGAACGTACGCAGAGACCCTGCAGTTGCTCAGTGGGGACCCAGTCCTGCCCGAAGGTAGGGATACCTTCGCTCCTGGCGAACAGATCACGGTGCAGCTTGCGGGAGGCCCATCGTCCGTCAGCTTCGACCAGCAGACGCAATACTACTGGTTCACGTATGCGGACGACAGAGGCGAGCACACTGTTTATCTAGAGAACGCCACCAGCCTGGCTCACAAGCTGGACCTGGTGAGCAGCTACAATCTCAAGGGAGTAAGCGTCGATGGTTTGCTGCTGGAGGGTAGCGACCAGCAGATGTGGGACGTCCTTCAGAATTACCTGAATTCGGTGACGCCTGACGCTGATACGCAGTTCGCAGTAGTCTGGACGGTGGAGAGTGCCGTTGGTGCGAGCCTCACACAAGAGGTGGGTTCCCTGTCCGAACCGGTCTTCGCGTGGACAGCGCCCCTCGAGGGAGGCGAGTACTCCATCTCTGCCGCTATCTCGGACGACGGCGGCGCGACGGCGAGCACCCAGGGCGGCAGCGTGTCGTTCACCGTCTCAGAACCCACACCGACGCCCGCGCCAACGCCCACGCCATCTCCGACCCCCACGCCTAGATCGACGGGCGGGACAACAACCCCCGCACCCGCCCCAGCACCTCCTTCGGCGCCTCCTCCTCCGGGTACAGGCTTCAGCTACGGGGCACAGCTAGCCCGGGTGAGTCCCAGCACTTTGGGGCACATGAACAATCTTGGATTCACATGGATCAAACTCCAGATTCGATGGGAATATGAATCGGAATCGGGCGCCTTCGACTTCGCAAGCCTGGACGGTGCGGTATCGATGGCCAATGGAGCGGGCAAGAAGCTGCTCTTCTCCGTGGTTACAACCCCCAAGTGGGCTCGGGCCAGAACGGAGGGACACGGTCCTCCCGATGACCCCAACACCTACGGCAACTTCGTTGCCACCATCTCCCAGCGCTACTGCGGCAAGGTGTATGCCATCGAGGTGTGGAACGAGCAGAACCTGCTCACAGAGTGGAACACCGGTAGAGGAATAAATGCTAAGGAGTACATGGACCTGCTGAAGATAGCTTACCAGCGCATCAAAGCAGCGTGTCCGGGCATGATCGTAGTGTCAGGGGCGCCCACTCCCACCGGGCTGAGCGATGGTGTCACGGCCATTGACGATGCGGAGTACCTGCGCAGGATGTACAACAACGGGTTGAAGAACTACTGCGACGCGGTGGGCGTGCACCCCAGCGGGTTTGACAAGGCAGCCAATGATACCTCCGCAGCGTGTCGCGCTAGTGGCGGCACACGTTGCCACCGCTCCTGGTTCTTTTCTAGCACAATCCAAACTTACCACGACGTGATGGTGCAGAACGGAGATGGCAACAAGAAACTGTGGGCCACTGAGTTCGGCTGGGCAACCATAGAGAACATGGCGGATGCTCCCAACCCTGGCTATGATTACGCAGCCGTTAATACAGAGGCGAGTCAGGCTGAGAATCTGGTCAAGGCCATGCAGATCGCCAAGGCGAGCGGCTATATGGGCGTGATGTTCGTCTGGCAGCTTGATTTCGCCCCTGAGGTGGGCGCCTGGTGGGAGGGGTCGAAGTTCGGCTTGCTCAGGGCGGATGGCAGTCCCAGACCGGCATATCAAGCCCTCGCCAGCATGCCCAAATAGCGGACACGTTGTGACACTGCCAAACTAGGAGCATGGGCTCCTTCTGCCCATGCTCCGTTTTTCTGCTTCTGACAGCACGCGTCATTGGAGTCAGATGCGCCGCAGCTAGCAAGGATAGAAACGCAAGGAGGGAACTGCCTCTTGAACGCAACGCCGGCACAAAGACTTTCTGTCAGCCGAGCAGGCTGTGCAGCCCTGGCCATCGTGGTCGTGCTAATCTGCGCGTTGGCCGGTGGGTTCGTGTTCGCAAGCATGATCGGGCTGCTGCCGTCCTCAGTAACGCCGGAGGCCACGCCGACTGCTCTTCCTAGCGCAACGCCCGAAGCGACATCTGAGGCATCCACGCCGACGGTTCCTCGGTCATCACCGACTGCACCCGTGAATGTCGAGACGCCTCCGGTGGACACTCCAGTCGCACCAGCTGGGGCTACTCCGTCGCCCTCGTCACCAGGGACCGGCTTCGACTATGGCATCCAGGTTCACCTCTTCCATCTGGACGCGGGATACGTGTCCCAGCTGGTGAACAACATGCAGTTCAGATGGATCAAGCACCAGATAGAGTGGAAGGAATTCGAGCCCACCAAGGGGCAGTATCTGTGGGATCCCATCGACGGCGTGGTAGATGCGGCTCACAACGCAGGCCTCAACCTGCTGCTCAGCGTGGTGAAGGCACCGGACTGGGCCAGAGGCGGGCAGACAGCAGAAGACGGACCGCCTGTCAATCATGAGGACTACGGCGACTTCGTGGCAGCCTTGGCCCAGAGGTACTGTGGGGAAGTACAGGCCTTCGAGATCTGGAACGAACAGAATCTGAGACGGGAGTGGAATACGGGGCGACCGTTGAGCGCCGCGGAGTACGTAGACCTGCTACGTGTGGCGCATGATCGCATCAAGGCAGAGTGCCCTACCGCCATCGTTGTCTCGGGTGGTCCCACTCCAGTGGGCTACACGAGCGCTACAGCAATAGATGATTTCGAGTACCTCAGGCAGATGTACGAGGCGGGACTGGGCAGGTACTGCGACGCGGTTGGCGTGCATCCCAGTGGATTCAACAACCCTCCCGACTGGCACTACCCACCTGCGTACAGTGAGGCTGGCGATTCGGAGTCGTTCAGAGGCAATCGCCAGTTCTACTTCCTGAACACCATCGAGGGCTACCACGATATCATGATGCAGTTCGGTGACACAGAGCGCAAACTGTGGGCCACCGAGTTCGGGTGGGCATGCATCGAAAACCTGACCGAGAGACCGTCTGAGGGCTACGAGTACGCAGCGGACAACACGGATATGGAACAGGCAGAGTACCTGGTGACTGCCCTTCAGATCGCCCGGAACAAGGGCTACATGGGCGTGATGTTTGTGTGGAACCTCAATTTCGCACCCGCTGGGGGAGCAACTGACGAGCGCGCCGCGTTCGGCATCCTGCTCGATGATTGGTCGGAACGACCTGCCTATCAGACTCTGGCCGCAGCGAGGGCAACGGGAGAGCTCCCATAGCAGAGCGGGTCTACTGCACCCGCTCCCAATCGACGCCCTGACTACAGCTGGGGTCGTAGTACACGTCCACTGCGGGGCTGACGGGCTGTCCGTCGTTGTCTAAGATCACCAAGTGAAACAGGCCAGCCTCGGAACCCATGGTGAACTCGTACTTCCCCGCCTGCGGTGGCCCCTCGGATTGCTTGCTGCCGGTCCAACCAAAGTCGTTGTAGAGCCGCAAGTTTGCCCAGGCCAGACCGTTGCCGCCTGCGTCATACACCGAGCCCCCTATGATGCCCCCCTTGTTGCAGTCCTGCTCGTCTCGGGTAACGCGGTACTGATAGGACCCAGAGGGCGGGACTGGTCCCGGACCGGTGCTCGTCTCAGTCGCAGTGGGAGAAACACTGGGCGTCGGCGACGGTGGTGGAGTCGGAGTGGACGGCGGCACGGGCGTAGCCGTTGGGACAACAGGTGTGGATAGCTCAGAACCCGGAGAATGAGTCTCCGCGGGGGTGTCTGTAGGGACAGGGCTCGAGCCCCCGGGTACGGTCCCTGTCGCCTCCATCGGGGTTCCACTTTCTATCGCTACCCCTGGCGATTCTCTACCGCTGGTCAAAGCAGAAAAAGCCGCGAAAGCACCCACACACATCACGAGCAGCACGAAGAAGAATGCCATTGCGGAGCCTCTGCTTTGCATGGAAGTCACTCATCCGTCTCGCGATCCTTGAGATTGGCAGGCGGCGTCTGCCTGCCCATCGCGAGCGACGTTATCATACTCTGCCGAGTCCAGAAAGGCAAACAGACTGGTCAGTTGCGCTTTGCAGGGTGAGGTGTTATGATCTCCTGCGATCGGGCGAGTAGCTCAGCTGGTCAGAGCGCGCGGTTCACATCCGCGAGGTCGTAGGTTCGAGTCCTATCTCGCCCACTGTCTTTGTCCACTTGGCTTGTGTGGGTGACGCAGCTATGCCCAAGCAGGGGAAAGTCAGTGCCGAATGGTGGATTAGCCACCTACGGTGGGCACTGCTAGTCGCCGTCTTGATCATCAGTACCCAGGACCCCGCTCAGAGAGCCCGGATCTTCCCCATCATCGTGGTACTGCTGGCAGGTGCGATCTACAATTTGGTGGTAGTGCTCCTGCTGCACTTTGAGCGTCCGTTCCGCTGGTTCAAAGAAGTGACTCTGGGCTTGGACACCTTTCTCATAGTGGTTCTCGCCTATCTCTCAGGCCAAGCCTCCTACTTTCTGCTCTCTCTATTCCCCATCATTGTGGCCGCCATGCAGTTCGGCATGGAGATAAGCATCCTCGTGGCCAGCCTGGTCACGGCAGCGCACAGCGGCTTCGTGTTCTTGCTTCAACCCTGGCTGGCGGCTGGTCAAGCCCTGCTCGCCACCACCGTCAGTATCCTGGCACTGTTCATCGCGGCACTCGTGACCAGCTTGCTCCGACCCAAGGCACAGGCTCCGGTGGACCAGGCGGAGCTTGAGCTGCCTCCGAGCGCTGCCTACCGAGAGCGGTTCAGGGCCATCTATGAGATGACAGGCGAACTGATCAGCTCGCTGAACTATCAGCTTATCCTTGACAAGATGCTGGATGTCGGTCTTGCCGACTATAAGGAAAGTGGGCAGAGGAGTCTACAACGCCCGGTAGGCATGGTCCTGTTCTTTGACGAAGAGCAGGACAGCCTGTACGTCGCAGCATCGCGCAATCTCAGCAAGACCGATGAACTCAAGCGGCTGAAGGGGGACACGGGTCTCATAGGCCACGTCCTTTCCCGGGGCGAACCGGCGAGAAGCAGCCGTCCCAGTACGGATCGTGAGTTGTCCGCTTTTCGCGCCGTGCGCCGCTGTCGCTCGGTTCTGTGCATCCCCCTGAGGGCTGGTCTGGAGCTATACGGAGTAGCACTCTTCGCTAGCCCAGAGGTCGACGCCTACGGTGACGCATACATGGAACTGATAACTGCCTTCTGCAACCAGGCGAGCATAGCCTTGCAGAACGCCGAGCTGTATCAGAACCTACAAGCGGAGAGAAAGAGGGTTCTCTTCAGCGACGAGGAGCTGCGAAGGCAGTTGGCCCGCGAACTGCACGATGGTCCGACTCAGAGCGTATCCTCGATCGCTATGCGTCTGGACTTCGTGCGCACGCTCCTGGACTCGAATCCAGCCCAAGCCAGGCGAGAGCTGGACAAGCTGGAAAGGCTGGCCGGCCAGGCGGTTAAGGAAGTGCGCACCATGCTTTTCAGCATGCGCCCCATGATCCTCGAGACTCAGGGGCTAGCCGCCGCGCTCGCGCAATACGCGGACCGCGTCAGGCAGACCGACTATGTCGATGTCGTCCTCAATGCTGACAAGCTCGCCGAGCGCCCGGTGCCACTTGTGGAAGGAGCTACCTTCTTTATCCTTGAAGAAGCGATCAACAACGCCAAGAAGCACGCCGACCCGCAGCACATCTGGGTCACTCTCCGAAGTAACAACGGTGAGCTCTTCGCCGAGGTGAGAGACGATGGCCAGGGATTCGATGTCGTCGAGGTCGAGGGTTCCTACGACCAACGAACCAGCTTGGGCCTGATCAACATGCGTGAGCGAGCCCGCCTGATTAACGGCCTGCTGACCATCGAATCAAAGCCCATGGAGGGCACGACGGTCACACTCACCGCGCCCCTCAGCGGGGAGGAGGAGCCTCGATAGTGCGATCCGCCCCGCGTGCCACACCTTATCATCGACAGGCGCCCGATGTCGAACCTTGAACTCCTAGGAGCGCTGTTTGACTACAGGCTCGAGCTGGCTCTCTGGGTATTGTGCTCTATCCTCGTCTACGGACTCGGCGTCAACCTGTTGCATCGCGTTCGTCGTGCCCCGTCAAGTCGCTTCGGTCGCTATCTTACAGCACTTGAAGGCTGGCCGCACAGCCTGTGGCTGTTCCAAGGCCTGCGCTTTCTGTACTACCTCTTCATCCCCTACCTGGCTCTGACACGGGGAGTGACCAGTCCCATCCTCATGGGCATGTGGGGCATACACTGGTTCCAGCCCCAGTGGAGTGCAGAGCTGGCCTTGGGGGTGGCGCTTGGCCTGGGAGCGCTGCTCTTCCTACTGTGGAGCTGGCGTCACTCTCTTCTGATCACAAACGGGATGGAGCCTGGTGCGCAGGCCACACCGTACCTGTTTCAGCGCAGGGTTCTTGCAGTACCTTGGGGCTGGGGCCTGATCGCGCTGGACATCCTGTACCTTGAGATGCATTGGGCGTTCTACCGGAGCGCCACGATCCGGGCGCTAGGGAGCTACTACGGGGTCTTCGCCGGCTTCCTGCTTGTCCTGGCGGAATGGGGGCTCAATCCAGCACTACGTCAAGGGGTCAGTGTCGCCAAGCGCGATGGGGAAACGATCACTACCATAGCCACAGCCTTCAGCATCAGCGTCATCTACTACTTCACGACCAATCTGTGGCTGTGCATCGCGATCCACTTGATGATCCAGTTTGGACTGCTATCGTTCTTGGCGTTATCTCGTGGACTAGTTGATCACGAAGGAAAGCACGACTAAGGCGGCCAACAACGTGCCTGCAATGATGGCAATCCTCTTCAGGTCGTCATACACATAAGCGTATTGCTCAGCGAAGTCCAGGGGAGAGCTGCCTCCAAGTCCGCCTATCCTGGTCTCGGCTGTCCTCTCGGCCGCTGGAGCGGTTCCGGTCCTCCCGGTGTCCCTGGCCGTTGTTCTACGGCGTGCACGACGCGATTTCTTAGCCATTCTCTGTCTTCCTCTCCTCTACTGATTGGCGAGCTCGGCGATGACCACGAGTCGATGGGTGTCGATCAAGTACGGGTGGCAAGTGATAAGCGTCAGCGTCGAATTGGGGGTCGGTTCAAGGAGACTCACCTCTGTTGGTTCGACCACCATCTTGGCCACCACCACATAGCTATGTGGGGTATCGCCCGTATAGACGATCACTTCGTCTCCAATACTGACGTCCTCGAGGTACCTGAAGATCTCTCCGTACACATCGTTGTGCCCAGAGATAACCATATTGCCCCTCTCACCGGGGTTCCCCGAGCCAATCCGATGCCCGGCACCCATCTTCAGTTCCTCCCAGCCGTCCCCTTCCACCACGGGTGCGTCAACGCCGATCCCTTCAATCAAGATCCTCGATGCTTGCCGAGGCCCGGGTGTCGGAATGGGAATGGAGGCACCAGGTTCCACGAGGTGAAGATACTGACCGGGCACCGCACCCTCCGTTGCAGGACGATGGCTGCCGCCAGGCAGCATCTGCGCTGGTGCCGCAACAGGAGTGGTCATATGCTCGGATCCCAGGGCCTCCGCGACCTCCTTGTTCAAGAGACGCAGGTCGGACAGGGAGCTGAAAATCACGAAGATCAGCCCGGCTAGGGCAGCCAATTCCAGGAGAAGGAGCAACCTGTCGCGCAATCTGGGGAAACCCTTCAGCCAGAACCTCTTGTTTATCCTGGACAGCAAGGAGACAGCATCGTCCACCACGCGGCCTTCCGGGACGATCTTCACCGTCTTGAACGCGGTACCTTCGTCTCCAACGGCATGCTCCGTAGATGCTACACGCATCGTGGGCGTGCGCGAAGGGTCTGCTTCAGGCGTGCGTCCCCGCTTCTGATACGCGGCAAGCCCAGCTGAGCTCTCCCTTCTCCCCCGCGCAACTTCAGCGAGATCACTGGGTTCACAGTCTTCCCCATCGGCGACGCGTCGAAACCGCTTGAGCGCTCGAGCGCGGCGCTTGGCCTCCAGGATCTCCTCCAGCTCCTCTATGCTAAGATCATCCAGTGAAGACCCACCACTCATGGCACAACCCCTCGAAGGCACAACGCTGAGGCTATCCCAGCATCTTATGTAAAATTATACCAAGGGTCGAAGAATAGTCAAGCGGGGCTTCAAGCACTGCTTTTCGGCAAGCTGACCAAGCAGAAGCGCCTCTCACGACTTCGCACGCCACGGTCCGGACACCAGCCTGTGCCACACCATCTTCCACAGGTATTCTACGTCCTCCAGCCGCAATAGCCAGATCAGCACGCCATAGCTCATCATCCCCAGAGCGCCCCCGACCAGCACCACGAGCAACTCGCCCCAGGTCGTGGAGAAGGCGCCCAGGCCAGCCAGGAGCGGGATGCTCATGAAGACGACCATGCCGGTACCCAGAGACGCTGAGAGCACCTTGAGCGCCGTTCTAGGCAAACTTTGGCCTCGCAGCCCGTCGAAGTACCGATGGGCCAGGTAGAGCATCACCAGGGCATGCGTGCTCAATTGTGCCGAGTTTGCCAGTACCAGACCCAACATACCCAACGGGGCGATCAGCAGGAGTGCCACCACCAGGTATACGAGAACGCTGAGCACGCCCACCAATACGGGGGTTCTGGTGTCCTTCCTGGCGTAGAACGCGAAGATGAGAAGCTGGTCAATGGCAGCAAAGGGAAGCCCTATCAAGTAGAGGCGCAGGGCCTCGGCCGTGCGCACTGTATCATCAGGCCGGAAAGCCCCATGCTCGAACACCAAGGCTATCACCGGGGTCGACAGGACCAGAAGTCCCACGGTCGCCGGGGCGATGAGCAGCAGGACGACGCGAAGGCCCATTCCCAACGTCTTGCGGAAGCGAACCATGTCTGCTGACGAGGCCAACCGGGATAGAGATGGCAGCACGGCTGTGGAGACAGCCACTGCTACAAGCCCCAGAGGGAACTGGATGAGCGTCGTGGCGTTCTGCATCCAGGCGATGCTTTGTTCGCCCGTGCGCGATGCCAGATTCCGGTCGATGGCGATGCCCACCTGACTCACTAACAGACCGAGCGCCACAGGCAGATACAGGCGGCCCATGCGTCTCAGGCCTGGATGTCGCAGATCCAGCGCAAGCGAAAACCTGACGTCACGCAGCCCAGGGAACTGGATTGCCAGTTGAAGAATGGAACCCACAAGCACGCCCAGAGCCAGGCTGGCAATGCCGACCCGGTGTCCGAGGACTAAGGCCGCGACCACGATGCCCGCGTTGAAAGCGCTGGCCCCAAGAGCTGGATAGACGAACCGCTTGCTGGCGTACAGTAGCCCGGTGGATGCTCCAGCCAGACCCAGAAAGAGCACAGCGGGCATCATTAGCCGCATGAGCCTGGTAGTCTCCGCGAGCAAGACAGGGTCGAAACCGCCACCTAGCAGCCAGGCCACGGCAGGAGCGGCAAGTTCCAGCACTAGGACGATCGCGGAGAACGCAACAGCCGCGAGAGTAAACAACGCACTGACCAGCCGCCATAGCTCCTCTCGCTTCGCGGGAACCATGTAGTCGCTGAACACTGGGACGAGGGCGGCACTGATCATGCCTCCGATGAGCAGATCGTAGATCATCGTGGGCACAATGGAGGCTACTCGAAAGGCGCTGACCATTCCCGTGGCGCCGAAGAGATGCGAGATGACGGTCTCTCGAACGAGGCCCAAGGCCCGGCTGCTGATGTTGCCCATGGCCACGATCACAGCTGCCTGGGCTATGTCCCTACCTTCGTCAGCCCCGGACTCGTCCTGATCCGGCGATACCTCGGCCACCGATACAACCCCGGGGCTCACTCGCCCGTCCCAGTATGATGGGCCAGCATATTCGAGACCAGGCTGCTTGTGGAACGATCGGGGATGAGCGACGTCAGATACACCCGTCCACCATACTGGGCCACCATCCTGGCCTCAGGCAGTTCCTCGATGCGGTAGTTGCCGCCCTTGACGTAGATGTCCGGCTTCAGTGTCCCTACCAGTCCCTCCGCGGTGCTCTCGCTGAAGATCACCACGTAGTCAACGCACTCCAGAGATGCCAGGATCTCAGCACGCTCCTCTTGCACCACGAATGGGCGCCCGGGCCCCTTCACGCCTCGAGTGGACCGGTCATCATTCAGCCCCACGATCAGCAGATCGCCCTGCTGGCTGGCCTCCTTGAGATAGCGAACATGCCCCACGTGCAGCAGGTCGAAGCAGCCGTTCGTGAAGACCACCTTCTTACCCTGCACTGCCGCCTCTGCCCGCAAGGCGGAGGCATCCACCAACGAGACCACCAACCCGCTCATCATCGCCTCTCTCCCCACAAAGAACCAGAGTATTGTATAGCGTTTACGGCCTTGGGTCAAGCCCGTGCGCCAGCAAAGGCTGGATGAGAACCGTGAGACAGGGACGTCTCGCGGCGGCGAAGCGGCCGAGCCAGTGACCGTAGGAGAGGTGTAAGAGGCATGCCAGAGGCAGGTCCCACTTCGTAGCCTGGGCAAGTCCTGTTCAGTAGCCCGCCTTCTCTATGCTATGCTATAATGGGCGCGTGAGCGGCGGGCGCCAAGAGTGGAGTTCAAGGACGAAAATGCTGGCCGTTGCTCTCTTGGGCAGCGGTCTCATATTGATCTGTTTGCTCATCACGGTGGTCTATTCCGCATGGCCGATGGGCACGCTTGCCGCTATACTGCAAACCACCTCCACCCCAACACCCATTCCAACGGCCACCCCCTCTTTCACACCCACCCCCATTCCCCTACCCACTGCGACCTACACCCATACGCCAACGCCGGAGATGGCCCAACCTCAGGCTCACCAGTTGCTGGGCCGCCCGTTCGACGACGAGCATAGCAACGAGCCAAGCCGTCACTATCCCTATGGATCCACTGCCGGAGGGAAGTATCGCGTTCACCGCGGTGCCGACTTTCCAAACCCTTCTGGCGTCCCAGTACTCGCCGCTGCCAGGGGGCGAGTCATCGTAGCTGGAACCGATCGCCGAGTCGTGTTTGGCGAGCGGGTGGGTTTCTACGGCAATGTGGTCATCGTCCAGCTTGAGCAGACGCATCGCGGTCAGAAGATCTACGTGCTCTACGGCCACCTGTCGAACGTGCGCGTTCAATTCCTCCAGGAGGTAGATGAAGGTGACCTGATTGGCGAGGTGGGTATGACCGGCGTCGCCATAGGCCCTCACCTGCATCTAGAAGTGCGGGTGGGTCAGAACAGCTACGAGCACACCAGGAATCCTGAACTCTGGTTGCGCCCCCTCCCTGAAAAGGGCACTGTGGCGGGCCTGCTCGTCGACGCACAGGGCCAGCCGATCCCTGGGCACGCTTTGACTTTCTACCGCAGTGAAACACCTGATCGGCGGTGGCAAGATGCAGCGACCTACCCCTTGAGTGAGGTCAATGTTGATGGCGAATGGCCGGAGAACTTCGTGGTGGGCGATGTCCCGGCCGGACAGTACCTGATCAACACCTATGTGAATGGTCGCCTCTACACCGAGGAGGTCACGGTGCGCGCAGGTGAGATCGCCTATGTCACCATGGTGTCCACATAGCCCGCACCGGACGCTCAGTCCAGCATTCGGGTGAGGCCTTGCTCCAGGCGAGGCGGCGGCTGAGGGTGGGCCGTCTTCGTGCTCGGTGGGAACCCCACTCTGACAGTACTGAACCCTCACCCGCACCAAGCTCAGAGCGGGCGGCTAACCCCGAATCCAGTGCCTGAACCTTGCAATTGTCCCCTGGTGATGATAAACTAGACCCGGTCCTGGTTGAGGTCTCTCACCACAAGTTTCAGATCCCGCACCGGCCACTCACCCGAGGAGACTCAGCGTGGCGCATGCATTCTACCGCAAGTGGCGTCCCCAGACCTTTAAGGAAGTAGTGGGTCAGGAGCACGTGACGCAAACCCTGAGCAATGCTGTGAGCAGCTCTCGCATCGTTCACGCCTACCTGTTTAGCGGGCCGCGCGGAACTGGCAAGACTTCCACGGCACGGATACTGGCCAAGGCGGCAAACTGTCTGGCCGAGGGCGGCGACAAGCCATGTGCCAAATGTGCGATGTGCCAGGCTATTGACGAAGGTAGATCCATGGACCTGATCGAGATAGATGCTGCCTCACACACGGGGGTTGATGACATAAGAGATCTCCGAGATAAGATCAGCTTCTCTCCCTCAGAAGCAAGATTCAAATTCTACATTATCGACGAAGTACACATGCTCTCTTCCTCGGCTTTCAACGCTCTGCTCAAGACCCTGGAAGAACCGCCACCGCATGCCATTCTGGTTCTGGCCACCACCGAACCCCACAAGATACCAGGCACGGTCCTCTCACGTTGCCAGCGCTTCGAGTTCCGTCTCATTCCGTTCAACGCGATGATCAACCGACTGCAAGACATCGCCGGCAGGGAGGGGCTGGAAGTCAGTGAAGCCGCTCTTGATCTGATAGCGCGTCAGTCCACGGGCAGCATGCGAGACGCTGAGAGCCTCCTCGACCAACTCGCCTCTTACGGAGGCCCTGAGATCACGTTGGACCAGGTCCAGACCATGTTGGGTCTCGCCACGTCTCAGGCGGTCAAGGAGTTGGTGGACCACCTGGCAACACAAGACGTGGCGGCTGGACTGGGCAAGATTGGCCATGCTGTCGCCGATGGAGCGGACCCGCGCCAGCTGAACAACGATTTGCTGAGCTACCTGCGCGGTCTCCTGCTGATGAAGACGACTGACCGTGGTCCTGCGAACATGACCGCGGAGCAACAGAGTGAATTGGCGCGGCAAGCAGCGCACTTCTCGCTCGACAGGCTGGTACGCACCATCAAGCTCTTCAGTCGGGCTGCACTGGATGTCAAGGGCTCAACGCAACCGCAGTTGCCCCTGGAACTGGCCTTCGTGGAGGCCGTGCTCTCTGAGGAATCAGATGATGTGCCTCGCCCCACCCCCTCGACAGGACCGGCGAAAGGGCCTTTGAAGATTGCTGAGCAGAGGGGCGCGGTTACGCCCGTTGGGACCTCACCGGAGCCACCAGCGGGCCGGCCAACGCCGGAGGAGACACCACGAGACGAGACCCCGCCAGAAAGCCGACCTCGCCTGGGCCAAGAGGCAACTGAGGGGGGTTTGGCAGGCTTGCTGGACACATGGAGCGAGATTGCGGCAAACATCAATCGCAGCAACAGAAACCTCGCCGCGGTCGTGAGGGATTGCCCTCCCGTGGCTGTAGAAGAAGACCTGGTCACCCTTTGTGCGCGTTCACGGTTTCACAAAGACCAGCTAGAGTCCGACCAAGCAAAGGAACTGGTGGGAAAGGCCGTCGGCGAATCGCTCGGCCAGCGATGCCGCATCAGATGCGTCCTGACACCTGACACTCCCAACCAAGGCACTAGAGAAGACGATCTCCAGCAACTCACTGAGGATCCCGTGATCAAGGCCGGACTGGAACTGGGAGGCCAGATTGGCACGGTGCGGTGAGCCAGCGCTCCAGCCGGAACTGCCCTTGCCCGTAGCTGGTGCCGATGCAACCGCGCGTATACATCATCTCAGGAAGGAGCAAGTAGCGTGGCGAGAAAGAAGAAGACTCAATTCAAGGGCCCGGGCGGAGGCTCCCTCAAACAGATTCAGGAATTGCAGACCAAAGTCTTGGAGGCTCAGCAAGCCCTGGGTGAGCAGACAGTGAGCACATCTGTGGGTGGGGGTGCGGTCACGGTCGTGATGACAGGGCACCACAAGCTCCAATCCATTAGCATCTCGCCCGAGGTTGTCGACCCCGAGGACGTGGAGATGCTGCAAGATCTCATCATTGCCGCAGTGAATGAAGCTTCCGACATGGCAGGCGAGATGGCAACCCAGAGCCTGGCCGGTCTCACAGGTGGGTTGGGGATACCGGGCTTAACGTAAGATGCGATCAGTCCCGCGCTCCGTGGAGCGCCTCATCGAGGAGCTGAACCGCCTGCCGGGCATCGGTCCCAAGACGGCCTCACGGTTGACCTTTTACCTACTTCGCTCCCCGCAGGAGCAAGTCCAGGCTCTGGCCAGGGCCATCGGTGAAATGCACGAGATGGTCGTCACGTGTTCGGTGTGCTTCAACATCGCCGAGACAAGCCCTTGCCCGATCTGCGATGACAGTCAGCGGGACCGCACCATGCTTTGCGTAGTCGAGGAGCCACTTGACGTCCTGGCTATCGAACGCATAAGACAATACGATGGCCTCTATCACGTTCTGCACGGTGCGATCTCGCCCATTGAAGGCATGGGGCCCGAAGACCTCAAGATAGCGGAACTCGTGGAGCGCCTCGGCAAGAATCCAGTCGAAGAAGTCATCCTGGCCACGAATCCAAGTCTTGAGGGTGAGTCCACAGCCATGTACGTCTCTCGACAACTGGCGACACTGGGGATCCGAGTCACCCGGCTGGCCCAAGGCCTCCCAATGGGGGGCGACCTAGAATACGCGGATGAAGTCACCCTGACCCGGGCATTGGAGGGCAGAAGAGAGATTTGACAGCTGCCCATGAGGAATGAGGCAGCCCGGAGGACAGTGGTCGATCAGTCCGGGTTTGTCAGCATGATGACGGGAGGACAAGTTGGGAGAACTCGGCCAACTGCTACGTGAGGCCCGCGAGAAGAAAGGCTTGTCCATCGCGGACGTCGAAGCGGACACCAGAATAAGACAAGTCCAGATAGAGGCCCTGGAACAGGAGGAGTACAGTAAGGTTCCATCAGGTATCTATCGCAAGGGCCTGATACGGAACTACGCCCAGTACCTCGGGTTGGACCTCAAAAAGGTCACGGACTTGTATGACCCCGATGATGCACCAACTGGCCCCGAGCCAGTCGTGGCGGAGGGGTTCGAACCGCCAAAGGGTATGGCCATTACATCTTGGCTGTTCATTGACATCTTTCTGGGCATACTGATCGTGGCCGGTGCAGTCGTTGTGGGATCACTTGTCTACGACCGCTGGCGACCAAGTCTCCCATCACCCTCGTCCACACCAACTCGCGGCGCCAGTCTGGCCTCGCCCGTGCTCCAGCTCAGTCCCACCCATACGCCGTCGCCGACTTCGGCGCCCACTGAGATACCCTCAGGCCGGTTGCAGGTAGACGTGCAGATCATCGCTCGCACGTGGTTGGAGGTCTCCGTCGACGGTGAGCCAGCTTTTCGTGGACTGATCGAAGCTGGCACCAACTGGTCGTGGTTCGCCGAGAACAGTATTGCCATGCATGTGGGCAACGCAGGTGGGGTTCTCGTAACCCTCAACGGGCAAGAGTTGGGACCACTGGGAGAGACAGATCAAGTGGTGGACATAGAGTGGACTTGGGACAACCTGTACGCCACGCCTGAGCCTGTACCCATCAACGGCACGCCCGTCGTCACCAGCACCGTGGTACTCACTCCAAGCCCGGGTCCGTAGCGCCCCTCCCATGCGATTCCACCTTGTCTCCCTTGGCTGTCCCAAGAACACAGTAGAAACCGAGGGCATGCGCGAGTTGCTTCTCGCCGCTGGTCACCAGCTCGCGCGCAGACCTCAAGACGCTGAGGTCCTCATCGTTAACACCTGCGGCTTCATCGACAGCGCCAGGGAAGAATCCCTAGACGTGCTTCGGGACCTGGCCGACGTTAAGCGTCCCGACCAGTACCTGGTAGCCGCCGGATGCATGGCCGAGCGCTATGGATCAGCGATGGCAGAGGTGGCCCCTTCCGTCGATGCTATCATCGGCACGAGACGATGGAAAGAGATAGCCAATCTTGTAGACGCGCTCCCACGCCATCTGGAAACGACCGCTCCTTGTCAGTTGCCACAGCCGCTCCCTGAGCGCTCGCTGGTCCACCCCATCCCTCGAAGTTGCCCAGGCCGGGCTACCGCCTATGTCAAGATCGCCGAGGGCTGCGACGGCCCCTGCGCCTTCTGTGCCATACCTCAGATCAAAGGTCCCCTTCGCAGCAAACCCGGGGAGGCCATATTGACTGAGGTCGGCGAACTCGTGCACCAGGGCGTCAAGGAAATCATCTTCATCGCTCAGGATACCACGGCGTACGGTCTCGACTTGGGAGGGCAGGAGACGCTGCCCAGCTTGATCACACAAACGCTGGCCGCCGTCCCCGATCTGTCCTGGCTGCGCCTGATGTACACCTACCCTCAGCGCATCACCCCTCAGCTTGTGGAGACCATGGCCTCTCACCCCGAGGTCCTTCACTACCTCGACCTGCCGCTGCAACACTCTGATCCGGAAGTATTGCGCCGCATGAACCGTCCCCACGACATCGACCACATCCGCTCGACCATAGCCGATTTGCGACAGGCTATGCCGGACATCGCACTCCGCACATCTTTCATCGTGGGGTACCCCGGTGAGACGGAAGGGGAGTTTCGGAAACTGCTCGATTTCCTGGACGAGACCGCTTTCGACAGAGTGGGGATCTTCACCTACTCTCGTGAGGAAGGGACGGAGGCCAGCTTGCTGCCGGGGCAAGTCCCGCAGGAAGTGAAACAGGAACGGTACCAGCGCGCCATGGCTCTTCAACAGGAGATCTCTCTGGCAAAGAACAGGCAATTCATCGGTCGCCGCGTGCAGGTCCTCGTCGAAGGCACGGGAGACGACATCAGCGTGGGACGGTCCTACAGGGATGCACCGGAGGTCGATGGGATGGTGATCATCCACGACGAACTACCGGTGAACGAATTCGCCCTCGTGCGCATCACAGAAGCGCTGGAGTATGATCTGATCGGCACTCTAGGATAGAAGATCCAGCCGGCGATCGCATCACTCGAAGAGAGCGGTGCTCAGATACCTCTCCCCTGTGTCTGGCAGGATTACCACGATCAACTGTCCCTCACCGTCCGGCCTCTTCGCGACCTCCATGGCTGCGAAGGCAGCCGCTCCCGAGGAGATGCCTGCCAGGATCCCTTCCTCCCTGGCCAGCCGGCGAGCCATGGCCAGTGCGTCGCCATCCTCTACGGTGATGATCTCATCAATGACATCCATATCGAGCACGTCGGGGACAAACCCTGCACCTATCCCTTGAATGCCGTGGGGTCCCGGGTCCCCTCCCGATAGCACGGGGGAGTTGGCCGGTTCCACGGCTACCACCCGCAGCTCTGGCTTGCGCCCCTTCAGTGTTTGTCCAGCACCTGTGATGGTGCCGCCCGTGCCAACTCCCGCAACCAGCACATCTATGCCCCCGTCTGTGTCTCGCCAGATCTCCTCAGCGGTAGTCCGACGGTGAACTTCTGGATTAGCCGGATTCTTGAACTGCTGTGGAATGAAGTAGCGCGAATCCTTCTCCTCCAACTCCTCAGCGCGCCTCACTGCACCCGTCATCCCCTCGCTGCCGGGCGTCAAGATGAGCTCGGCTCCCAGGGCGAGGAGCAGCTTCCTGCGCTCAATGCTCATGGTCTCTGGCATGACCAAGATGAGCCTGTATTCCCTGACGGCGCACACGAAGGCGAGGCCTATTCCCGTGTTCCCGCTGGTCGGCTCCACGATGATCGTGTCTCGGCCGATCAGGCCCTCCTTCTCCGCAGCCTGGATCATGCTAAGGCCAATCCTGTCTTTGACGCTAGAGAAGGGATTGAAGGACTCCAGCTTGGCCAGCACAGTCGCCTCAACCCCGGCGTTCACTCTGTTCAGCCTGACCAACGGTGTATTACCAACGGTCTGACTGATGTCGTCGTAAACCTTTCCCATGTCTCCTTCCTTCAGTAGCCCACCTTGTACTTGAGATCCGGCTCTTCAATGGTGACCACAGCATCAGCGGGCACCGAGTGGGTCAGCCACACAGAACCTCCGATCACAGATCGGGCTCCAATCACCGTATCGCCTCCTAGAATCGTTGCGCTCGCGTAGATGATGACGTTGTCCCTCACCGTCGGGTGACGCTTGTATCCCCGCTCAAGGGCGCCGTCGGCCGTCGTCCTGAACCTGTACCCACCGAGCGTGACACCCTGGTAGATGGTCACGTCGTCGCCAATCTCGGTGGTCTCGCCGATTACCACACCGGTTCCGTGGTCGATGAAAAAGTTGGATCCTATCACGGCCCCTGGATGTATGTCAATGCCGGTCATTGCATGCGCATGCTCGGTCATCATCCGCGGTATGAACGGTACCTCGAGCAGCCAGAGTTCATGCGCCATGCGATAGATGGCAATCGCCACAAGGCCGGGGTAGCTGAGCACAACCTCCTCCAGGCATTTGGCTGCCGGATCCCGGTCGAATGCTGCCTTGATGTCTCCCAGCAAGACCTTCCGCAGGTGAGGGATCCGGCCCAGGAAAGTGATCGCTTGCTCCTGTCCCAGCTTGTGGCACTCCTCGCACGGTCGGCCACCGTTCATACACCCGTGACGAAGGCTGACGGAAATTTGCATGGAGAGCATATCGACAAGCAGGGAGGCTCTACGGCGCACCTCCTGCTCCAGAGAATCGCTATCGACGAGCTCATGGTCAACAGGGCGCCCTGGCAGGAGCAACTCCAGCAAGTGCCCGACTATCTCGACCACTTGTCGGCGGGATGGAAATGGTGCGTCGCCCTCCCCATCAATGACCGCCTCTCTGCAACTGGTGACAATGGCATCGACGATGGCGGCCAGCCGCCGCCTGGATCCCGCAGCCGGTTGATGATCGGCATTCCGCATCTCCCTCTCCGAGTCAGGTTCTCCCACCAGTCCTCCCCGTTCAGGCATCATAGGGCCGCTCGCAGGCGGTGTCTGGCAACTGTCTTGTAGAGTATCGATACCAGGTATCCTGCTGCACAGGTCAAGATGATCGTAGCGCCCGAGGTAAGATCGAGCAGATAGGATAGCCACAGTCCCATGGTGGTGAACACGGCACCCAGCGTGACTGAGATCAGCATCATTCGCTTGAGATTGACTGTGAACTGCTCGCCGATGGCCGCGGGCATGGTCAGCAGTGCAATCACCAGAATCAATCCCACCACCTTCATCAGCATTACCACCGTAAGAGCAACGAGGCAGAAAAGCAGCAATTGGACGGCATCGACTCGCACATTGGCGGTGGAGGCGTAGGTCTCATCGAAGGAAATGGCCAGCAGCTCCTTGTAGAACGCCGCGACTAACACAAGGACCACAATGTCCAGCAGCGCCATGATCAACAGATCACTCCACGGCACCGTCAGTATGTTGCCGAAGAGATAGCTCATCAGATCCGCCGCGTAGCCCGATGTCAAGTCTACGAAGATTATGCCCACAGCCATCCCAATGGCCCACATCATGCCGATCACGGTGTCGGCTCGGTCGTGCGTCCTGCGTTTCACCACACCCATGGCTAGGGCGGCCCCTACGCTGAACAGGATAGCCCCCAGGACGGGATTGGCGCCCAGGTAGTACCCTAGTCCGATTCCCCCGTAAGCAGCGTGTGCGATGGCACCGCTGATGAACACGAAGCGGTTCACAACCACATAGGTGCCAATGACTCCGCAGGCGACACTCACCAGCAGTCCCGCTATCAGGGCCCTTTGCATGAACTCGAGCTGGAGGACTTCCATCATCTTCCTTCCTCCTCTGCGCCGTGGAGGTCCAGCACCCGATGCGGCAGGCCATGCGCGATCAGCTCGATGGGACAATGGTAGGCCGCCTCAAGCATGTCCGGTGTGATCTCCTTGGACTCATGATAGATCAAGCGTGTATTAAGACAGGCCACTGTCTTCACATACGAGGAGACAACACCTATGTCGTGCGATACCAGAATGATCGTCACCTGCCGGTTCAACTCTCTCAGCAACTCATAGATGCTGCCCACTACTCGCGTGTCAACACTGGCAGTAGGCTCATCCAGAAGCAGTATCTTTGGATCGCTAGCGAGCGCCCGGGCCACATAGACACGCTGCCGCTCCCCTCCCGACAGCCGGCCTATCTGGCGGTCTCTGTACCCCAGCATGTCTACTTGCCGCAAGACGTCTCCCACAGCACACTTGTCTTCCTCGGAGTACCGCCGGAGCAACCCGCGTCGGCCCAGCCTGCCCATCATGGCTACGTCCCAAACGCTGATCGGAAAAGCGCGGTCGAATTCGGTGTACTGAGGCACATAGCCCACAAACCGCCGAGCCGCCCTTGGCGCCCGCCCGAGGATACTCACACGCCCGCGGGTGGGCTCCATCAAGCCCAGCATGATGCTGAGCAAAGTGGTCTTTCCGCCTCCATTGGGCCCGATGATGCCTATGAAATCCTGCTCCCTCACCGAAAGGTTGATGCCCTCCAAGACGGGCACGCCATCGTACTGGAACCACACGTCCTCAAGCAGGATCACCTCGCGCCGGTCTGACAAGCCTGCACCTCCTCTCTGGAAGAGCCAATCATCGAGCGTCGCAGCATGCGTGCGCCAATGTAGGGCGGCTGCCCATCACCATACCTTAGACAGGCGGTGCACCAGCCAACAGGCCGAACGACAGGGCGCTTTGCGCGCCGAGTCGACTTGTTGCGTCCGAGCACACCCAGAACCGCAGAGCACGGACACCGTTCCATTTGGCACCGCCTCCCCCTGACCCGACGCTGCGGCTTCAGCTACTGCTCCTGTTTCCCGAGCACCTCCGCAAAGGTGTCGGCCACTCGCGCGAGGTTCTCCATCCAATCCGGTGCGAGCGGGCTGATCAGCAGCACCCTCCCGTCAATCTCACGGGCGATGGTCTCCGCACTCTGGGTGCTGAACTCGGGTTGCGCGAAGATAACCTTGATGCCGTTGGCTCGTGCTATCCGGATCAACTCAGCCATCTCGGCCGCGCTGGGATCGCCACCCTCCACTCGTACCGGTATCATCTCCAGACCATAATCATGCGCAAAGTAGGACCAGGCAGGGTGGAAGACTATGAACTTACGTGTCTCAAGGCCTGATAGCCCTCGTTCGATCCTGGTGTCCAATTCATCAAGATCGACCAGGAAAGCTTCCAGGTTGGCACGGTAGAATCCCTCATAATCTCGGTCTAGCTCCACCAAGGCCTCGAATATCGTTCGCGCCTGCACCTTCACCAACCTCGGCGAGAGCCAGATGTGGGGGTCTCTTGCGTCGATGCGGTCGATCCCTTGAGACTGGTCCACTACCAGCATCACCTGGTTCAGAGCCCTGATGCGGCTCATCCAGGCATCATCAAAGGGCACACCGATCTGCACATACATGTCGGCCCCGGCAAGTGCCTCGACCTGGCTCGGCCTTGGCTCATAGGTGGCGGGGCTGAAGCCGGGCGGAACCATGACTTCCACGTCCACCCTGTCGCCGCCTATGCGCTCCACGAAGTACTTCTGGGGGACAATGCTGACCCACACGCTGATCACCTCTTCGGGAGCGCCAGGTGCTGACCGTTCCGGCGCAGAGCAAGCCCACAGTGCCACCGCCAGTCCCCCTGCAAGCAGGATGAGAAGCGCCGCACTCCTCGACTTTGCAGGTTTCTCCTTCACGCCCAGCATCCGTGCAATGACGCCTCCCACGCCGTATCCACGCACGCGTCCCGGTGACTCTTGTTGACCGGGGCACAGGAGCTTCCGCTTCCCCATGTAACCATGCCGTCACATCGGCTGGTGACTCGTCTTCTGAGATCGTTTGGCGAGGCGTGGAGCGCCGGAGGGCTGTTGGTGATCGGGGGTCCCTCGGCCCCTCCCGCGCGCAGTATGTGATCCCAGCCGGGAAGCTCCACTTCGTCACCCACCTACTGGCAAGCGGGGCACAGACCCTCGAACTCCAGTAAGTGCGACGCCACGGTGAACCCCGTTTGCCGCGCTGTTTGCTCAATCAGCTCCGTCAGCCCTGCGCATGGAAAGTCCACCACATGATGACAGCCCTGGCAGACCAGGTGGTGTCCCGCTCTCTGCCGCACAGGCGCATATGCCTGACACCCCCCGCCCAGATGAACGCGCCGCACGAAACCCAGTTCACTCAGCAGATCCAGCGTCCTGTACACCGTGGTCAACCCCACACCAGATCGAATGCCCCGCGCTCGCTCTAACACCTGCAACGGTGTCAGGTGCTCAGTAGCCTCGCGCAGCACCCTGACCACAGCAAGCCGCTGTGGTGTAAGCTTATGGCCGTTGGCCCGCAGCTCCGCGGCCATTCCTATGTCTCTCACATCAGGCTCCGAGTGCTAATTGAAAAAGTTTTTCAGTTGCCATCATAATAACAGGATCCGTGCCTTGTTGTCAAGATAAAAGAAGGGCATCGAATGCAAATGCCCGATGCCCTCCCAGGACGCACACCTGTGGACCGCGTCTGCTACTCCAGGTAGATCGAATACTCGTAGCCTGCTACTTCCGTTGTGGCGGGGGCGAGGGCTGAAATGATCAGCGCAGCGCGGTCGACATCGGTCCCGAACCCCTGTATCACTAGCCGCCCCTCTTGCTTGTCGCCGAGCTCCATCTCCAGAACCCTGGTCTCGCTTCCGAAAGCGATGACTTGCACCAACCAATCCTGCGGCACTGTGTTCGTTGAGCGAATGAAACCCTCTGCCTCCCAGCCTCCGTCCAGTTCAACGTCGTCCGTGTAGCGCAACTGGGGAATGGCGACGTCGTCAACGCAGAATCCCGGATCGTTGTAGGCATCGTCGGTAACGTACTCGAAGCGGATGAACACACTCTGGCCAACGTATGGGGCCAGATCCACCTGCTCTTTGACCCAGACGGGCCCCTCTCCCCCCCCACTCGTGCCGGTGTATGCATGACCGAAACTGTTGCCGTAGGGGTTTGACTCCGTTGTGTGCTCACCTGAAAGGATGTGCCACGTCTGACCGCCATCACTCGACGCCTCCACGTACGCGTGATCGTAGTCATCCTCAATGTCGTACCAGGTCCAGAACTCAAGGGTGGCAGCGTCCAGTAGACTGAGGTCGAACTCCCGCGTGAGGGTCATGTTGCTTACGTCGCCTCGATTGGACCACCATTGGTAACGCCCGCTGTGCGGGTCATTGTCCACGAGTTTGGCTTGAGTCGAGCCAGTGAACTCCATGACCAGGTCTCCGCGACCAGGTGCCAGTTCGATGTAGTCAGCCGCATATTGATGGACGGTGCTTGCGCGACTGTCCGGATACCGGCGATGCCTGTGATCGATGGCCACAGTGTCCGGGAGGCTGATGCCTCGGTAGCCATACCGACCATCGCCGATGCCGGTGTCATTGAGGTAATTGGCGATCAGCCAATCCTTGAACACGTCCTCCGAAGTAAGACCCAGCCCGTTCGCGGCCAGCACCTCATCGAGCCCTTCCATGCCGTCGGCCTCAGTGGCGGTCAGTTCTCTCATCAATTCCGGCCAGAAGCGCTCGGCGACATAGTACACGAACAGATGAGACGCATCGTAGTGGACACCTGCCTGCTCTATCTCGTCAGCCCACGCTGTGAGCTGCGTGTCAGGCTTTCTGAGAAACGCACTTATCCAGGCATCGTAGCCGTTTAGAGTCTCAGCAGTCTGGGCACTCCCCTCGTTGACCCAGGTATCCTCATTGGGATCGACGTTCCAGTGTATCATGTGCTGGAACTCGTGAGCGAGGATGCTCTCATACCCTGCGGTACCCGGAGCGACGTAAGAGACGTTGATGTAGACCATCTCTTTCTCATTGCTGAAGGGGTTCACGCTTCGGGGATACTCATCATTGCTGGAATAGTAGCCACCCACACTGGGCAGGTTTGCATTCAATACGTGTATGTGCACATCATTGTCCACACCAGGGCTCCACTCCGACCCGAAGTAGCGGCGAGTTGTGGGATAGATGTGCTCCTCAAACATGTGAGCGGATGCTTCTAGACCCTCCTGATCGAGGGACAGACCCTCTTCCACCCAGTAGTAGGCGTGGGGAGTGGCATAGCGAAGCGTGGCTTCGATGGCAAAATACGATTCCGATAGCTCCTCGTCGTTGACCCAGAAGGTCTCCCTCTGTCCCAGGTCGTAGTGAGGAGCTACTTCATTCACTACTCGGGGCACGGGTCCAGTGTGGTTGAGCCTCTCTGCAAGAGCGTACAGATCTCTCTCGGGGATTGCGCTCTCGCGCAGCAGCTCAGCTGTCGACAGCGTCTCCTCGTCCACGGGCAGTCGCAACACGGTGGGCGTGATCTCTGGCTGCTCCAGAGATGACGCGACATCCCGGAATAATAGCATCGAGGCCAGCAGGACATCGAAGGCGAGACAGACGCAGACACAACAGCTAAGTGTCAGTAGGGCGACGACGTACTTGCGCAAGGCTGCCTCCTTCTTGTACGTCAGCCCTGCCGTACCACTACGGGGACTTCACACGGGGGGAGATAGTTGCCATCGGTGGTCACGACAGTCAGGCGCAGCATGATTGGGCCCGACAACTCACCAGTATTCCAGTTGACCAGAACCCCATCTTCCACCGGGGAGTACTTGAGGTCGTCTATGACGTGATACTCGCTTGCACCTTGCCCAATGCTGAATTCTACCTTGTAGAACTGGAACGCATCACACTTGGCCGTCCCCGTAATCTCTACAAGTCCTTGCACCGTCTGATTGACACCCGGATAGGTGATCTTGGATAGGGGATCTGGACACGACGCAGATGCCACGATAGGAGTTGGGCTTGTCTCTGGCGTCGGGGTCCACGGTGGGGTGGGTCTTGAGAGAGGGCCCCTGGTGGGGGAGGCGGTGGGAGTCGGAACCAGAGGCGTGTCGGTGGGCGTAGGAAGCACCAAGGGTCCTGTGGGGGTACTGCTACCCATGGCAACACTTAGAGTCGGTGCCAGATAGACATCCACAAATGCCACAAGGCTGACGATCACCAACAGGCCGAGGATGGTGAAGGTGGCCCGGTACGCCCTGCCTGTGGCCACCTCCTTCTCGATAGTGAAAAGGGAAGCCCCTCTTTCCTTCTTCGCCAGGAAGATGACCCTCAGGTAAACCAGGATGGTCAGGGTGCAGGCGACATATATCCAGATAGCGAAGTTGTCAATTAACTCGATCAGTACGGTCATGAATGTCCTTGCACGAACCTTCCTATTGTACCACCTCTGCCGACGTTCTGTCAAAAAGGGAACGAAAAGCGCGAGGGACGGGCCTTCGTTCCCTTACACAGCCAAGTTGAGCCGGTATGCTATGCCTCGTGAATGCGACCTATGATTCCCCTGATCAGATGGCTGAGTTTGGGCACCACCCTGCTGCCAGAGTCCAACACCTCTTGGTGAAGCCCCTCGTCCTCGTTGGGACCGTCAATCGAGGGGACATGGGTAGACGGGATGACGTTGCTGACGTGGGAGATGCCCAGGACTTTCATCCCTTCGTGTCGTGCCACGATCACCTCGGGCACTGTAGACATTCCAACAGCATCCGCTCCAATGAGCCGCAGGAACCGAACGTCGGCGGGTGTCTCGAAAGTAGGGCCTGCTGCCATGACATAGGTCCCCTGCCGTAGCTCGATGCCCAGCTCCTGCGCCACCGACAACGCTACGACCCTCAACCCCTCGTCGTAGGCGCTCGACATGTCCGGAAACCGAGGCCCCAGCCTCTCATCATTGGGACCGCGAAGCGGATTGAACCCGGCCATGCCCACCAGGTTGATGTGATCTGTGATCAGCATCAGATCACCGGCTTCGAAGCTCTCGTCCAGGCCACCTGCCGCGTTGGTCACGATCAGCGTGTCCGCACCCATGCGGTGCAGAACGCGGATGGGAAAGGTGATACGCGGCAGAGAGTATCCCTCGTAGAAGTGGACTCTGCCCCGCATGATAGCGATTTCCCTGCCCTCCAACTGGCCCATGACGAGTTCTCCAGCATGGCCCAGCACACTGGTCGGCGAGAAACGAGGGATCTCTGCATAGGGCAGGGATACTGCCTCTTCAATATCGTCCGCCAGAGCCCCAAGCCCTGACCCGGTGATGATCATCACCGAGGGTACACGCCTCGCTCTCCTCTGAATGTGGGAGGCGGTCTCCTCTATCTCGTTCCAACCCCAGGTTTCCTCGGTCACTCTCCTCAACCTCGCTTGGCCTAGAGCCTCTCCAACAGGTCCTTCTTCTTCTCTCGAAACTCCTCGTCGGTGATGATTCCCTTCTTTCGCAGCTCGTCCAGTTCAGCAATGAGCTCTGGTATATCCCCCCTGGAGGGCGCCTCTTCGGACAGAACTCGACCTGCCTTGCCCTCAAAGATGTCCAGCTGACTCAGCCCTTCCTTCTGGTTCAGCATCTCCGTCTTGAATCGCACTGGATGAGCGATGCGCTGGAACAGATTGGCACCTATCTCGCTGGCTGTGAGGATCTGCACATCCCCGTAGTTCAGCATTCTGCCCATCGCAGACTGCACTAGCACGACATCATTGACTTTCTCCAGCGAGGAGTCAATGGAATGCTTGTTGATCGTGCCCTCCAGCTGGATTACCCTCCTGTTAGTGATCACGTACTGTTCGTTCCACCAGTTGAGCAAATCAACTATGATCCTCCACAATGGATAGACGATGACCAGCAAGAGCACCAGGGCCAATCCGTCCACGGGAGTCGCCACAGCCACGGCGCCTGCCGTCAGGAAGATGAGGAGAGAGACCACCCCCCACAGCACAACCCTCGGCACAATGGCGAGCCAGTGCTGCCTCTCCTTGAGGGCTATCTTCTCCTTATCACTCATCAAGGATTCCAGATATCCCACTGGCTTACAGATCCCTCGTTCTTGCTTCTTGAAGCGTAGCGGATGTGCCCGCGCCGCGACCTCCTACTTGGCCCTCGGGTGCGACTCGTCGTATGCCTGTCTCAGCCGCTCGCTGCTGACATGCGTGTACACCTGGGTGGTCGAGATGCTCGTGTGCCCGAGCAGCTTCTGGACATTGATGAGATCGGCATTTCGATCCAGCATGTGTGTGGCAAAGGAGTGTCGCAAAGTGTGAGGAGTGGCGTCGGGAGGCAAACCAGCCTTCTCCACGTATACCTTGAAGATCAGCCAGAGCCCCTGCCGCGTCAGTGTCTTTCCCCGCATGTTCAAGAACAGGGTGTTCTCCTCAGCGTCCTTGACGAAGTGGGGCCTGGCCTTCTCCAGATAGTCGCGCAGGGATGAGACCGCCTGCTGATATATTGGAATCACCCTCTCTTTGGAGCCTTTCCCCCAGCAGCGAACGGACGCCGATGCCAAGTTGACGTCGTCCACCTTGAGAGACACCACTTCGCTGACTCTCATGCCCGTGGCATAGAGCAGTTCCAGGATCGCCTGGTCTCGCAAGCCCTTTGGAGTAGCCAACTTAGCAGACTCTGCCAGAAGTCTGTCGACTTGCTCCACGGTCATCGGCTTGGGCAGATGCTTCTTGACCCTGAGGGAGTCGATAGTGGCCGTGGGATCATCCCTGATGAACCCTTCGGCAACCAAGAAGTGGAAGAAGGACCTGATGGCAGCAACCTTGCGGGCAGAGGTGGCAGCAGCATACTCCCTGTCACCTTTCAGGTACATGATGTAAGAGATGATGTCGTTCTTCTCGACGCGGTTCCAGAGCGCATCCTCCTCGCCGCTGTAGCGTCTCTGCAGGTACTCCTTGAACTGCTTCAAGTCCACTCGATAGGCAGAGATGGTGTTCTCGGAGCAACCTTTCTCGGCAGACAAGTAAGTCAGGAACTCGTCGATCCTTCCCACAGGGGTCTCTCCCGCTGCCTCATCCCGGCAGTTCACCAATCCTCGGCCATTCTATCACAACTTTCCACAAAGTCCAAATGAAATCCACGTTGGCCGTTACTGTCATACCACCGCAGCGTGGCAGACCGGGGGCTATCCACAGAAGCGCCGTGGCCGCGGTCACCGCAGGACTGAAGGCGCGTGCGGAAAAGCCATCATCGCCAGGCTGCCTCAGAGAATGAGCATCGCGTCGCCGAAACTATAGAAGCGATACTCCTGCTCTATCGCTTCGCCGTACGCTTTGTCCAACAGTCCCTTCCCGGCAAATGCGGCTACCAGAAGCAGGAGCGTCGAACGAGGCAGGTGAAAGTTGGTGATCAGACAGTCCACAGCGCGAAAGGAGTGGCCCGGATGGATGAATAGATCCGTCCATCCATTGTACGGCGCGATCAAACCCGGCCCTGAATCGGTCGCCTCCCGAGCTGCCGTCTCAAGAGCTCTCACCACCGTCGTCCCTGCGGCCACCACCCGTCCCCCTGCAGCCTTTGCTCCATTCACGGCATCGGCTGTCTCTGCTGGTACAAGACAATGCTCGGCGTGCATGGGATGCTTCTCCGCGATCTCCTCCCGTATGGGGAGAAAAGTGTCAACCCCGATGTGGAGCGTCAGGAAGGCGAACTCGATTCCATGGGCCTCAAGCTCTCTCATCAGATGAGGCGTGAAATGCAGTCCCGCCGTCGGCGCTGCCGCCGAACCGTCCTTCACGGCATAGACTGTCTGGTATCTCTCAGGATCCTCAAGTTCACTATGGATATAGGGCGGTAAGGGGACAACCCCAAGACGCTGCAAGAACGGCTCCACGGGCTGCTCGAACCTCACCAGTCGTCCGCCGGATGGAACACGCTCCCCCATCTCCCCTCGCAGAGTCACCCTTGAGCCGTTCCCCTCCGAGCCCGGAAACTCCACCTGTCCGCCAATGGCGACACGGCGCCCTCTGGTCAAGGCCTCCCACAGGGTATCGTCTCTCTTGACAGTGAGTAGCAGTTCCACCTTGCCTCCGGTGGGTACCTTGCGACCAAAGAGGCGGGCTGGAATCACCCGGGTGTCATTGCACACCACCAAATCCCGGGATCGCAGATACTCACCCAAGTCGCGGAACCGCACGTGGCTGATGGACTGCTCTCCGCGATGCACGACCATCAGCCGAGAGGAGTCACGGGGCTCTATCGGGGTCTGCGCGATGAGGTGCGAAGGCAATTCGTAGTCGAACTCGGCAGTCTTCACTTCGGCAGGACCCGCAGAACGAGGTTGAGCGCTAGCGTGGCGAGGATGCTGAGTACCACGCCAGTCATGAGTGGCAAGTAGCAGGAAACGTCTCCCCAACGGAACCGCAGGTCGCCGGGGAGCCGCCCTACGAACGGCACCCTGCCCAGCAGGAGCACCAGCAACCCCATGACCACTAGCGCGCCGCCAAACACCAGTAACATCTTGCCCAGCGAGTCCAGCGGATTCATCGCCAGCCACTCCAACCCTTATGTCGGTATACGAATAGGAAGTCATACAACCAGGGGTCATCCGTCCAGGGCACTTCGACTCTCTGGTAGATGTCAGACCCCTCCAGGAAAGCCGCCGACGCAATGATCAGATCCGGCCCCCGCCACATTATGTAGTCGAAGTCGAACTTCTCGTGGCCCGGCAAACCCTGTCCCATGTCGTCGACTTGGAGATGGGCGGTGTGTACATCGTTAACTCCAAACATGTCCAGGGTAGTCAGCCCCGCATAGTACGGGATCTGGCCGGCTGCATCCACTCCTATGAAGGTATCCGCAGGCACGTTCTCTCGCAGCCACTTGCCCATCGCCACTCGAGCGTGGGTTGCCCTGGCGGCCTGGAAGCGGGTCACGAACAGCTCATGCTCGCCATGCAATGACGAGGAAGTGACAAGGGCCATACATCCCAGTGTCAGACACACCAGGGCAGCATACTTCAAAAAGGTCAAGACGGTGCGCGAGCGTGTGAGGCGTCCTACCCATTCTCTCAAAGACTCGTACGCCTCCACCAGACCGGCGGCCACCAGAATGTATGCCAGGGGCAAGATGGGCACGAAGAATCGACCCACTGACCAATCGCCGCCCACGTACACGATATACGCCACATAGGCCAGCACGACGGCCAAGAGGCCAGTTAGCCAGAAAGAGAACCTCCTCTTCAACACCGGGACGAGGATTAGTAGCGGCCCCAGCCATCCAAGATGCAGCTTGCCAAATGCGGCAACGTGCCGCAGTCCTCTAGTGTGCTGGGCTACGCTGTCCCTTACGGTCACCTTGGCATAGAAAGTGTTGGGCAAGAGAAACCCGTAATAGTAGTAGCGCCACAAGAAATAGGGCAGGTAGACAGCCAGAAACACACCTACCCTAGCGATGTCCGCGGCACTGATGAGTTGCCTCTTCACCACCAGGCGTGCAACTGCCTGATGGATCACGAGCACAACCAGGACCAACACCCCCTCGGGTCGCGTCATGGCCGCCAGTGCGATCAGAGCCCCGGAGAGAAGCCCAGGCTTGCCCTCTTCCCATTCCCACACGTAGGAGGTGAGTGCGGCCAGCACCAAGAAGGCGAACATAGAGGTCTCCATGCCGCTTACCGCCCACAGGGCGAAAGAACCATCGAGAGCGAGACACACAGTGGCAATGACCGGTACCGCCGGGCTCTTGAGCGATGCCACTTTCGAGAACAGGTACACGAGCCACAGCGTCGCCGTGCTGAACACAACTCCCAGAACGATGGCGACGGGCGATGGATCCATGCCCAGCCGCATGAAGAGCGCAAGCATGATGGTCCACAGGAAGTTGGTGTATCCCTCGACCCGCTCTCCTGGGTTGAACACGAGTCCATTCCCTGTCACGAGGTTGTGAGCATACCTGAAAGAGATGTATGCATCGTCCACCGCATCCACGCCCAGATCCCGGTAGTAGAAAGCCTGATGTACCACAAGGATGAGGCAGGCGATCCCTACGTAGATCCATGCGCGCCTCAGGGGCATCGATCGCATTGCTGAATCTCCCTCACGCATCTGTCAACCAGAGACCCCGGGCCGGATTCTCTGGCCCGTGTATCGTTCCCACTCGCTGTAAACACAACCACAGTAATCTTGACGATAGAGGTTATGCTCCCGAGTCAGTCGTCCTCTCTCAGACCACCCCCGCCTGAAGTTCTCGAAATGGAACTCCACTCCGAATTCCCCGCCAGCCACCTCGCCTACGTCCCGAAGCATGTCCTGGTCCTGGTGCGGACTGACTAGCAGCGTCGTGGTGAAGGCATCGAAACCCTCCCGGACCGCCACACGCGCAGTTCTGTTCAGCCGCATCCTGTAGCAGTGGCGACACCGTTCCCCGTGGGACTCCCTGCCCACTACGTTCCGCAGGAAGTCAGACATCTCATATCCTTCCTCGCACAGCAGAGGCGTCCCCACAGACTCAGCGTATGTTCTCATGCTGGCCAGTCTCCTCTGGTGCTCCGCGTAGGGGTGTACGTTGGGGTTGTACCACAGCCCTGACACATCAAACCCCTGCTCACGGAGATGGGTGATGGTGTACGTGGAGCAGGGCCCACAGCACGTGTGCAACAGGATGCTCCTGCCTTCTCCGACCTGCGTTTGCTGCACTGGTTCCGGGCGGGGGGGCAACTCTACTGCGTAGGGCAACTGGATGGTCAAGGGCTCCTCACAGATCAGAGTCGCCTTGCCCTGGGACACCATCATCGTGGCTTTCTCGGAGGAGCACGGAGCGAGTCGCCTGCCCTTGCTGTCAAGAACCCAGGCTGTCTTCATCCCGTCTTCGACGGAGCTCACAGCAGGCGGGGCTGCGGAGGCTCTTTGCTATAGGTAATGCCCAGGTGTCCATAGGCCAGCCTGGTGGCAACCCTGCCACGCGGCGTCCGGTCTATGAAACCCAGTTGCAGCAGGTATGGCTCGTACACGTCCATGATGGTGTCCGCTTCTTCGCAGATGGATGCGGCGATTGTGTCCAGACCGACTGGCCCACCACCGAATTTCAGTATTATGGTCTCGATGACACGACGGTCGATGTCATCCAGACCCAAGGAGTCAATCTCCAACAGGCCCAAGGCCTGGCGAGCTACCTCCTGTGTAATCACCCCATCGGCCCGGACCTGCGCGTAGTCGCGCACGCGCCTGAGTAGGCGATTTGCCACGCGAGGGGTTCCTCGGGCACGTCTGGACACCTCATCCACCCCGCCTTCGTCTATTTGCACCCCCAGCAGCCCAGCAGTTCGCTGGACAATGCTCCTCATCTCCTCCAGGCCATAGAAATCGAGACGGCGCACAACGCCAAAGCGCTCTCGCAACGGTGCGGTCAACAGTGCAATCCGAGTCGTGGCGCCAATGAGCGTGAAGCGAGGCAGAGGAAGATGGATGGTCTTCGCGCTGGGGCCCTTGCCAATGATGATATCCAGAGCGAAGTCTTCCATCGCAGGGTACAACCGCTCCTCCACCAGCCGGCTGAGGCGGTGTGCCTCGTCTATGAAGAGGATATCCCTCTCCCCCAGATTGGTGATGATTGCAGCCAGGTCTCCAGCCCTCTCCAGAGCGGGCCCGGAGGTGACTGTGATCCGGACGCCCATCTCCCGAGCTATGATATGGGCCAGCGTGGTCTTTCCGAGCCCTGGGGGGCCGTACAGCAGTACATGGTCTAGAGCATCGCCCCTCTCCATCGCCGCCTCCAGAAGAATACCGATGTTCTCCTTCGCCTTGGGTTGCCCAATGAACTCGCCGAGGCTACGCGGGCGAAGGCTCGTATCGTGAGCTCTATCCTCCTCCCTCGCCCTTGGAGACACCATCCTCTCTCCAGACACCCCTACCTCCCCTGAACAGGCAAACGACACACCTATTATAGCAGAGCCGCTCCTATTGGAAAAGGAGTGCTCAGAACACAACAAAAAGAGGAGCTTCTTGTAGATTGTGCTAGCACGTACGAGATCTGACGCGCTACGGTGCGCTCACGCCGGTGACATTCAACGGAAGATACAGTGCAAGAAATGGGTCTAGACATGGTACTTGCTGGCCAGCCAGAAGCCGGCTGTCGGAGCGACAGTGGGTGATTGCAGTTCAGCACCAAACAAAGGAGACGGAGTCTTGACCGAGGACAAGTGGGGGCAGGTCAGCCAGAGACTTGAGGCCGGAGCGGATGAGACTGTCGCCGAGGTCCGTCGCATGCAGGAGATGCTCAAGAGCGAGCTGGAGCCGGATCCGGAGGAGGGAGATCCAGACCTGTATGAGCGCGAGAAGACGCTGGCCCTTCTGCGAAACCTGGATGAGAAACAGTACTCCCTATCCCGGGCTCTAACCAGGATGGACGACGGCACTTGCGGCAAGTGCGAGATCTGTGGCAATGAGATCGCGGCCGAGCGCCTTGAGGCTTTGCCGTGCACCACCTACTGTCTGGGCTGCAAGTCGCTGATGGAGAGAGGTATCGTAGTCGGCCCTGCCTCAGAGCTAGCCCGCTGGTACCGGCCAGACTATCCGGCCGGTCTTCACATCCCGCAGACCGGCGGGCGTCAACCTTATCCACGGCAACGGGGAGAAAGTCAGAAAGCCAATCGTGAAGATGGGGCTCTCCAGAGTACACCCCATCTCCCGCAGCAGCGTATTCATGCGTGCGATCTGACCAGCAAGTCCCTCGAGCGATTCCACCGACATCAGGCCACCGATTGGGAGCGGTATCTCCGAGATCACATCTCCACCTTGGGCTAGCACGATGCCTCCACCCAAGTCCCGCATGCGGCTCAAGGCCAGTGCCATGTCCGCCCCTTGACGACCGATGACCAACGGGCGGTGTGGCTCATGTGCAAGGCTGGAGGCCAACCCGCCCACCCGGGCACCAAACCCCGTCAAGAATGCCTTTCTGAAGCCCGGCAACTCCGTGTTCAAGAGAGCCATCTTGAGCACGTCGCCATCGCTTGACAGCTGAATGTAGCCGTCCTGAACAGGCAATTCGACGTCCTCGCGCAGCGTGATGGTCTTGTCCACTGTGCGGATCGCCGGTACGGTGACCGACCCGCCCTCCACGGGACTCTCCACCTCGAAGTCTGCTGCACCGAACTCCCCTGGCAGCACCCGATGAGGCAACCACGCCAGTTCGAGGGCCGCAGGCGGCACCGCCAGCGGCTCTCCCACGTATGCGCCATTCCTGGCCACGACCCTGCCATTCGCAATCACGATCCTGGGTGTCACATGAGCCAGATCGTCAGCGATACTCAGATCAGCCAATCGCCCCGGAGCAACTCCACCGATTCGCGCATCCAGCCCCAGGTATCTCGCCGGGTTCAAGGTTGCCATCTGGACAGCAACCACCGGTTCTACCCCACGCTCGACCGCAGCTCGCACAAGGCTGTCCATATATCCGTGCTGCAGGATCCGCGGCGGGTCCATCCAATCTGGGGTGAGCATCACTCTGCTCGTGTCCACGCCGCGCGCACCCTTAACCAGGTCCACCAACGAGTCCAGGTCCCGACGGATTGAACCGTGGCGCAACATCACATACAGGCCCAGACGGAGTCGTTCCCTGGCCTCCCGAGCGTCGAGCGCCTCATGGCACGAGGTCAGCCCCGCCGCCACCAGGGCATTGAGCTTTTGGAGCGATGCACCTGTGGTATGACCTTCAATCCGCTGCTCCTGGCGGTGAGCAAGCTCGAACTTGATGAGCAGGTCGGGGTCGCAGGAAATCAGCCGCACCCACGGCGTCACCTCAGAGATGGCCCTCATCTCCGGCCTCGCCAGGCACGACGCCACCTCATCGACAGCAAGCACCGGCTCGCCCTCTACCTCTGGAAAGGGAGGGGTGGCGACGGGAACGCTGAAGTAGAACTTCAGGGGCAAGTCCCTGGTCATCGCGACCAGCATTTCTAGCCCCTGCAGCCCCAATGCGCCGACCGCTTCATGGGGGTCGGCCATCGCTGCCGTCGTGCCGCTGGCCAGAAGATGTGGGGTCAGCGACAGAGGATTAGCGAAGAAATCAACGTGGGCGTGGGCATCCACGAAGCCCGGTATGAGGTATGAACCCTCGGCATCCATGACCTCTTTGCAATGCCTTATCCTGTCAGTCGGAGGGCCCACGTAGGCGAAGCGGTTCCCAGCAATGGCCACATCCTGGCCCTCCAGTATCTCCCCGGAATAGACGTTCACCAGCCTGCCGTTCTGTATGTAGAAATCGGCTGGTCTCTTGCCCAGGGCAACCTCTATCAGTGCTCTTCTGCTCTCCAAGCCATCCAGCGTTTGTTCACTCATCTCAGCAATCTCAACAGTTTCGCGGCATTGCCTCCCAGAATCTTGGCCTTGCTCTCCTCACTGAGCGACAGACTCCGAATGGCAGCGATATTGCCCTTGATGTCCGTGAGGGCGGGCCAGTCAGAACCGAAGATGATCTTGTCGGCGTTGCGCTCGAGATTGGGGAAGTAGGCAGGCAGCTTCAATGGTGGCAGTCCCGTTATGTCCATGTACACGTTTCTGTGCAACTGAGCCAGGAAGAAGGCCGCATCGTACCAGAAACCTCGGCCACTGTGCGCCATGATGATCGCCAGTTCGGGGAAGTCCACCACCACGTCGTCGACGTAAAGCGGATCGCCATACTTCAGGCGCGCGCCCCTGAAGACAGAGGAGCCGGTATGAACCATGATGGGGACACCCATGCGCTGAGCTTCGTCATAGAGCGGGTAGAGGCGAGCATCGTTGACGTAGAAATACTGGTAGGTAGGATAGAGCTTCAAGCCTCGGCAGCCCAGATCGTTTACGCAATGGCGCAACTCGCTCACCAGGTCAGTCGTGATGTAGGGGTTGATGTTGGCGAATGGTATGAGACGATCGCTGGCACGACAGAACTCCACCACGCGCTCATTGGGGCTGATGCCCGTAGTGAGCGGGTTGGTCTCAGCCAAGGCTACAGCGTACTCTACTCCCTGTTGATCGAGGTAGTCCAACATCGCCTGCGGACAACTGAGTACCCGGCGCAGATGGGCCACCGTCTCCTCGCCCCCATAATCTCGGAACCAGCCCCGAAACCACTCGCTGTACTCCTCAGCAGTTGTCACGTGGAAGTGGAAATCTATGACTGGTGCGTCTACAGCCATGGTTCCATCCGCCTGACGCTCTCCAGAAGATCGGCTTCTGTATTCACCTCAAGGATCACCACTCCTTCGTAGCCTCCCTCGCTGAGTCTCTCCATGAACCTTACGTAGTCCACCGTGCCCTGGCCGGGCGGCAGGTGGTCTCTCATGCCTGGACCGTGACCGCCACCTGGCAGAGCATCGTGAAGATGTACCTCTCCTATCACCTCCCAGTATTGATCAAGAAACTCCAGGGCATCGCCACCGTCCATGACCAAGTGACCGACATCCAGACAAATACGCATACCCTCTCGCTCTACCAGAGGCATGATGGCCTCGAAAGGGAACCCCTCCAGATTCTCCACGCACACCCTCTGACGACTGATCATTCCTCCAAGTTGCTCCAGGGTCAAGGACGCCTGACGCAGCATCTCATCCAGCAGTCGCCTCTGCTCGTCGGCTGACATTTGTTGCACGTTGGCCAGCAGCGAACTCCAGGCACCCCACAGGTGAAGGACATAGGACTCGACCCACACTGGCTCCGTCAGATCCAGCACCTCGGCCATGCACTGCATTGTGGCCGCACGCACCGGCTCGGCCAGGCTCAGCCCATCCAGCCACAGGAAGGGCAAGTGCACGGTACAGGCGAACCCCAGTTCCTCCTGCAACCCGGCCACGTGCTCGTAGTATTTCCTGTCGAACACGTCGGGATACAGAATCGTGAAGTCTCCGTTCAATTCCACGGCTCCCAGGCCCAATTCCTCCACGAGCCGCCGGATGGCACCCAGATGCGAACTTCTTGCGGCCTCCGGTTGCTCCACCTCCAGCCCCCAACCTACCAAAGGGATCAATGCAGCACCTATCCTCAAGCCTCACCCCCGCCGTCGGCGTCGAGCCACGAAGACATGCCGCGATACTCGCCCTCAGGGTACTTCTCAGCATTCTTGGCCAGCTTGTTCACCACAGCCGACGCCACGTCGATCTCAAGGGAGTTCGCCAGACTCACGGCGTAGATCACTACGTCTGCCAGCTCTTCCTTGATGAGCTCGAGCCTGCCCCGATCCTCTGCCAATCTTGAGACCTCGTCCTTTGTCAACCATTGGAACTGTTCCACGAGTTCGGCAGCTTCTATGGCCACGGCCATGCTCAGGTTCTTGGGAGTGTGAAACCTTCCCCATTCCCGTCTATCGCGGAACTCCCTGGCCATCTCCTTCAGCTCGGCCAGAGTCATATCCTTGTCGCCCATGCTACTCACACCAGTCTGGTTCCGTGTCATCGAAGGCGTTGTCCGTGAGGCGAATCTGATCGCTGCCGTCCCGACGCATGATGTAGATCTCTCGAGCATCAAGGGGCTCGCCGCTGCCCGTGTAGGTCGCGCAGACTATCCACTCGCCATCAGGCGACCATCGGGCCTGTTCTGCTCCCATAGGAAACGCAGTGATGCGCTTCTGTGCGGTGCCATCGGCCCTCATGACATAAATCTGCTGGTTGCCCTCCCTGTTCGACGTGAAGGCTATCTCGTCACCTCTCGGAGACCAGGCTGGCTGCAAGTCCTCACTGGGGTCTTCCGTCAAACGGGTGATCGTCCGGCCATCTGCGGAGGCGCGATAGATGTCCCAATTCCCCACAATCTGGGCTGCAAAAACCAGCGCGGACCCGTCGGGCGCCCAGCTGGGCTGTTCAACCGGGAACTCCCCCCTTGTCAGCTGGGAGGGCTCGCTTCCGTCGGACTTCATGAGAAACAACTGGCTTGGACCGTAGCGATCTGAGACGAACGCGATGGACCTCTCGTCGGGTGCCCAGCGCGGCCAGCGATCCCCGCCTAGGCTGGCGGTCAGATTCGACCTCTCGCCAGTCTGAAGTTCCATGCGCCAGATGTCCGAGCCCCCGCCTGCGGCAGAAGTGAAGAGCAGCAGATCCTCACTCGCGCAGGACGGCTGTCTGACCTGCCCGGGCCCACCGGTGATGGGCGCCGGCTCACGACCATTGGTCCGCATCGCGAAGATCTCGTATTTGCCTGCGCGGTTGCTGGAGAAGACGATGTCACCGGGAGGCGGTACAGCAACGACGATGGACAGCGACTCGACCACTCCACCGGAAAGATCGAAGACCCGAACACTCAAACGATGGTGTCCCTGTTGCTGGGCCTGCCACGAATGCGTGATGGTCCAATCGGATGCTCCACCGACCCCAGGGCTGGAGAAAGAACCCGCCACAGCCCCGTCTGCCAGCAACTCGGATCTGACCAAACCCCGGCCCGTGCTCACGGCACGGACCACCAGAGTCTCCCCCTCGGCCACAATGATGCCTCTGGGTGGCCATAAGATCTGCACCTCGGAGACACTGGCGCCGACGAACACATACACCACGACAACGGCGCCCCAGGACACGCACGCAAGCAGGGTCAGCAGACCAAGCAGGGCTAGGATCCCTTTCTCGGGCCGCGACAGCCGCCTACTCACGCCCCACCGTCCCGACTGCACAACACCAAGATTATAGCCCCCGCGCCCCAAAGGCACAATCGCAGAGGCCATTGATCAAGACCTCTGCGATCGTGAGAGTGGTTTGTGCTTAGAGTTGGACAGTCTGCTCTCTATCCGTCCAGTGTGATGCCGTCGATGTTGAGGAGAGCCTCCCTGCCCGCCGTGGGCCACTTCTTCCAAAGCCTGATGAAGAGCGTCATGCCACTGGATTCGGCCTTGACGTTCATGCAGAAGGAGTCCATCTCCTCCCCGGGCTCAGTGCGCGGATAGACGTGGTCCCATGGGACGTCGATCCAGTCGTCTACAGTGAGTGCTGTCCAGTCAGTACCTCCTGCCTGGTCGATTCCCACCTGAGCTACGTAGCCCCAAGTGATCGGATCCGGGTCTCCCCACAGCGAGCGGAGCATGCCGTACATGCACAGTTCGTAGGTGGTGCCTGCCTTCACGGACAGATTCTGGTAGATGCCTGCGTACCGGTTCGGATCCGACGCCCCGCGACACACCGTGTTGATTTCGATCAACTGGGAGTGGGCGCCGTCATGGATCACCGGTGGCCAGGTATCATCGTGGAAGCTGGCCGTCATCTCTCCGCCGTTGTCATACTTGTGCCAGGTCTGCGCCACGCCATCGACACCAAAACCACCTTCGAAATCGCCATTGGCCACCAGGTTGCTGCCTGGATTGGCGATGGAAGGCGCGACAACGACGATCGCCAGCAGTATCACCACTGCCAGCAAGGATCCTACTCCTACCCCGATTCTAGTTCTCATCGCTCCTCCCTCTCTTCACCCCATATTGGCCCGACAACTGCGCCATCTTGCCGGACCGCCGCGACCCGCAGGCAGGTGGCGGCGTGCTGCTAACTGACTGCCATCAGGGACCGAACGCCTCACCTCCTTTCCCCATGCTCGAGGTCCGAGTCCAGGGCCAGAGAACGCGCGAGTGTCCACGTCTGGCTGCGGTATCCAAAATACCAGCAACCATACAATACGCAGTATACTACGATTCTAGTGTCGCCGCAATACCTGTGACCTTGAACCCGGCGATCCAGTTGAAGCCGCTGCACACCAGCTCAGAAGACCGGCTTGCACAGTATCTCGTTGATCCGCAACTCAAAGAAGTCCTGCGCATTGGCGGCGCGCAGGACCACAGCCGTGTCTGCGCCGTGGCCACTACCTGCAATAGCTAGCACAGACTCATCGGTGCGGATCAAGCCCGCATCGGCCGCCATGAGCGTGATCTCGCACACCACCTTCATCCCTTCGCCAAACAGCCGCAGGGTGAAGGCGATGATCTCATCCAACTGGTAGGTGTCCAGTTTCCGTCGAACAGCGCGGTTGACGCCCCCGAAGGCGTGCTGACAGGTAAGCACCCGCGCGCCGTGAGCGAGTATCGCGTCTCTGTTCTCCTCGGTCAGCCCCTGGAGGTTGGGCTTGCTGAAACCGGCCGAATGTGTGACCACCACCAGATCCTGGTCGGCGAATACCTCGGCAGCTCTTCGGCCCGTATCCCCGCCCGTGCTCGCCACCAGCACCTGACGCAGGCCCAGTTGCTCCGCGCGCTCCTTGGCGATCTTCAGGGTAGGCTCAGTGTTCTCCTTCCCTGGTGTCTCGAAGTAGGTAATGCTTCCGATGCTTGAGGTCATTGCACCCCCTTCTCTCCAGCAAAGACTTGACTGCTCTCACCACTGAAACAAAAGAAGCACGCGACCACTGTGTCATTCCTCGTGGCCGCGTGCGACTGGTTTCTCAATGCCTGGCGCGACGATAGGTGTCTCTCCTCCGCTGGGTGGACAGCCGGGCTCTGGGGGAAATGGGCTACCGCCGCCGAGTCCCACCCAGTGTACCCGCCTCCCACGAAGGCCGTATCGCTCGATCCTTCCGACTCCTCAACGCTCCTGCGTGGGCCACTTATCTCCTGTACCTGAACCGTCGCAGCCCGGCATAGCCCGCGAGGCTAGCCAGACCGCTCCCCAGTAGCAGAAGGCTACCTGGCTCCGGGACGAAGTCGCACCCACATACCTCTATGTACATTGGCGGGTCTTCTGGCAGCGGCACATCGAATTTCCAATCTGGGTCCTCAACCACCACCGAGGCCGTGTTGTAGATCCGCAAGCACGGAGGCGCTCCATCCTGGACGGTGCAGGTGATTCTGATGGTGACTGTTGTGTCTGCCGTGATATCGCCCACGTCCACCGTGACCAGTTGGCCATCAACCGATTTAGTCCCATGGGATGTCCAAACGCTATCAATCTTCAGCAATGGGTCAACGTTGTCCGTGACCACCACGTTGTGCCAGTCCGGGCCTTCCGGGTCAGCAAAGAAAGTGATCTCCAAGACAAACGGTTCGCCCGGCTCGCAGCAGTCGGCGTCGGGCCTCTTCACTGTCTCCTGTTGAGCGTGCGTCTGGCCGGGCGTTGCCCAGGCACTGGAACTGAAGGACAGCAATGCCGCAACGACCAACGCAACTGCCACGAAAGCCACAACCCTCCATCGCTTCTGTCGTCCCTTCAGCATGTGTTCCTCCCTCCGCAAGCTATTCGGCGTTGATGTTCCTCTGGCGGGGTCAAACAAACCCAGGTTCTTGTCCTATCTTAGCACAAAGCTGGAAATCAGTCAAGTGCCCCCTCCCGTGGCTCAGGCGCTATCAAGCACCTACTGGCATAACCCTTGCCCTGCGGTTCTGTTGACTCGCTTGGTCATCCCCTACCCCCTCTCAAGTACCGCAGCAAGCTCCCCTTGACATAGGCGCTACGACGGACGAGAATCCCAGAGAACACTTGGAAGAGCATCCTCTGTCAATGGCCTTCCCCCATATCTTGCGAAGGAAGAGACCGTCACCTCGTGAGGGAGCGATGGGTCGCACAATACTGCTCACAGGCCGTCCGGGTGTGGGCAAGACGACGATCATCAGAGATATCGCGGAACAACTCGGAGACGCCGCCGGAGGCTTCTATACGGCTGAGGTAAGAGAGAGCGGTCGTCGTCGCGGCTTCAGGATCGTGACTCTGGACGGCAGCGAAGGCATCCTTTCCCACGTGGACATCAAGGGCCCTCCCCGCGTCAGCAGGTACGGCGTGAACCTGAAAGATCTGGAAGAGATAGGGGTCGCAGCCCTGCGCAGGGCGGTCGCAGAGGCCGACTGCGTCGTAGTGGACGAGATAGGCAAGATGGAGCTTTTCTCCGAGGAATTCCGAAAAGCCGTAACGGAAGCCATTGAGAGCGACAAACCTCTGGTTGGCTCTGTGATGAGCAGCCGCAACCGCTGGGTTGATGCTCTCAAAGCTCTCCCCAACGTGACCGTGCTCGAAGTCACGCTCGACAATCGCGAGCAGATAGCCCCATTGGTGATGGAGCTCCTCCAAAGCTCCTAGCCGATCTCTGGTTTCACCCTCGCGCCTACCTACCCTCTCTCCCCGGCGTCTCTCGCGGACGAGCAAAGTCACTGCTACCGCGGTGGAGTTCGGGGGCCAGGCGCACCAGGTTGTGCTGGCGAGGTCCAGGCCAGGAAGGGCCCAAGGCTGAGCTGCCAGCCGGCAAATCGGGGTACAATTGCGTAGCGAGAAAGGGGCAGGCATGCCCGTGCCTCTCTCATCTTTCGGGTCTCACGAACCGGCCCGCGGGACTGATGCCTCTACAGACCTGCTCGTCGGCTAAGGGACTGCTGCGTGATTTCGAGGAGCAATTCGATATCGATGTTCCCGCCCGAGATCACAGCCACGACCTTCTTGCCCTTTAGGCCAACCTTGTCGAATAGCAGCGCGGCCACGCTCACCGCTCCCGATCCCTCCACCACCAACTGCTCAGACTCTAGCAAGGTGAAGACGGCCTCCCTCATCTCCTGCTCGCTGACCAGGACCACATCATCGATCAGGTCCTTGACCAGCTCAAAGGGCACGATGCCAAAACCGCCCGCCAGGCCCTCGGCGATCGTGAAGTCATACTCATACCTCTCGTAGCAGTGGGCCTCTTTGAAGGACAAATAGGCCGATGGCGACGCCTCAACCTGTACGCCAATGATCGCGATCCCCGGGTTGATGGCCTTGGCAGCTACAGTGACGCCACCGAGAAGACCACCGCCACCGATAGGCACCAGGATAGCGTCCGTGTCGGGCAGGTCTTCCATGATCTCCAGGCCGATGGTGCCCTGGCCGGCGATAATCTCGAGATCTGCGTACGAGTGCGCGTAGGCCAGCCCGTGTTCACGCTGGTAGTCCTTGGAATCATCGTAGGTATCATCCCACTGCTCTCCTGAGAGGAAGACCTCGACGTCGTACTCCCGTAGCTTGTCCACCTTCGAGGCAGGCGTGCCGAGGGGCATGAACAGGATCACAGGCACGCCTCCCAGCGCACGCGCGGCATATGCCATCCCCACGGCGAAATTGCCCGAAGAAGCGGCTACTACCCCCCTGGCCCTCTCCTCTGCGGAGAAGCCAGCAATTCTATTTACGGCCCCTCGCACCTTGAAAGAGCCGGTCTGCTGCAGGTTCTCCAGCTTCAAGTAGACCTCACTTCCCACCCGCTCGCTCAGAGGGAACGAGTACTGGAGTGGCGTCTTCCTCACCAGATTGCCCATATTGCGCCGGGCGACGAGAATGTCCTTAAAACCCAACATGCTGCTCACCCACCTTGTCCACTATTGTCTACCACTGGACAGAAACAAGCCGAGCTGAGTGCTCGGCGCTGGGTACGAGGAAACCGACTTCGTCCAGCATCCACCTAGGATAGAAACCCCTGTGTGGTCAAAGGATGTGGCTCAGGAATACTCTCGTTCTCTCTTCCTTGGGGTTTTCGAAGAGCTCATCTGTGGCCGCCTCTTCGATGACGCGCCCCTCTTCGAGGAAGACCATGCGATCAGCGGCCGCTCTGGCGAACCCCATCTCGTGGGAGACGACCACCATGGTCATGCCTTCCTTCGCCAGATCGAGCATCACGTCCAGCACCTCTTTGATCATCTCCGGGTCGAGCGCCGAGGTGGGCTCGTCGAAGAGCATGATCTTGGGGTTCATGGCCAGGGCACGGGCCATGGCCACGCGCTGTTGCTGACCGCCGGAGAGTTGGTCAGGGTAAACATCGGCCTTCTCGGGCATCCCTACCCTCTCCAGGAGTTCCCTGGCCACCCGCTCTGCCTCCTTCTTTGAACGCTTTCGGACCTTCTCCTGGGCAACCGTGATATTCCCCAAAGCAGTCAGGTGGGGGAAGAGATTGAACAACTGGAAGACCATCCCCACCTCGGCACGAACCAGGTCTATATTGACCTTCTTATGGGTCACGTCGATGCCGTCAACGATGAGAGTACCGGAATCGGCTTTCTCGAGGCCATTGATGCAGCGCAAGAGGGTGCTCTTGCCCCCGCCGCTGGGGCCGAAGATGAAGCACACCTCGCCCCTCTTCACCCTGAGGCTCGCATCTACGACAGCCTGGACTTTTCCGAAACTCTTGCAGAGATGTTCGATGACGATGATGTCGTCATCCGTGGGCAGTGGCTCAACTCCGCTATTCTTCATAAGCCATCCTCCGCTCCATGAACTTCACGAATATTGACAGGCTGAGAGTCAAAATGAGATAGAGAAAAGCGACCGTATTCCAAGTCTCGAAGGTGCGGAAGGTTCGAGCCCGATTCAGCTTGCCCAGGTGGGTCAGCTCCCTGACCGCCAGAACCGATATCAGGGAGGAGTCCTTGAGCATGGCTATGAAGTCGTTCCCCAGGGGAGGCAAGACCCTTCTGATGGCCTGAGGCAGGATGATGTACCGCATGCCCTGGAAATAGCTCATGCCCACGGAACGGGCAGCCTCCATCTGTCCTCTCTGGATCGACTGGATCCCCGCGCGGAACACCTCCGCCTCGAAAGCGGCGTAGGCGAAGGACAGCCCCACAATCGCCCGGACAACCATATCCACATCCTGGATAGCGAGGGTGGCCATATTCTCGGCCAACCCCACCAAAGGGCCAACTGCCACGTTTGCGAGGGCCGTTCCGAACCAGTTCAGAAACTGGAGAAACAGGGGCGTCACCACCCACGCGAAGTAGATGAGCAGGACCAGGATAGGGATACCTCTCACCAGCTCGATGTAGAGGGAGGAGAGAGTGTAGAAGACTACATTCTTTGAGACCCGTCCGAGGCCGAGGACCAGCCCCAGGATCAGAGCCAGGAAGAAGGAGATGAGGCTCACCCCAATAGTGATCTTAACGCCTGCGACGAGGAAGAGGAAGGCGTCCTGATAGGTGGGGGATACGATGATGAAGTAGACGACGAGCGCTCCCAGCAACAGGATGATCAAGGCCCACCACGGCACCTCCGACAGTCTTTCTGTCCATGGGAGCAGCTTGGACTCACGTTCATCCGTCTTGGTCGTCACAGCCATTAGACGCTCCTTGTCAAGCCAGCATGAGGTTCCAGGATTCAAGCCAAGCGCAACCTACGGGGCGCCAGAGGCGCCCCGTAGGCACATCTCTCCGAGTGTCCCGCTGACCTAGTGCTTCACTATTCCGGCGTGCAGGGCCGCAGGAGCCACTTCTCGCAGATCTCGTCGATGGTGCCATCGGCGAAGAGTTCCTGCATAGCCCAATTGATGGGCTCGACAAGAGGGCTCAGGGGCGGGAAGATTGGGGCCAGCATCTCGCCACTCGTTACGGCGAAGGCGATCCTCATTTCCCCGGGGTTCTCGCCCATGAAGCCGATGGCTGCGACCTCGTCGATGATGACGGTATCTACATCACCAACGAGCAGGGCCGTGACAGGCATATCGTATTCTGCGAAGCTCAGTATCCTGGGCTCACCGACGAGCTTTATGGCCGTGACCTCGTTGGTAGTCGCGATCTGGACGCCGATGTTCAGATCCGAGGCCACCAGGCCATCCACGTCGGCGACCCCTGGCCGTTCGTCGTCAGCCAGGATCAGGATCACCTGCCCGTACTCGATGTAGGGATCTCCGTAGTCGACAACCATGGATCGCGGGACGGTGATGGTGATGCCGTCAAAGGCCATGTCATACTCGCCCGCCGCCATGGCCTCGAACATACCCTCCCAGGCCGCTTCCACGAAGACCGGCGTGCAGTTCAGCTTTTCGCAGACGGCGCGCATGACGTCGTAGTCCCAGCCTATCGGCTCGTCGGTGTCCTTATCGAGGTAGTTGAAGGGCGGATAGGAGTTCTCCTCCGCAATGCGTACCTCCCGACCGCCCAGGTCGGTCGTCGGCCCCACCGGTGGGCAGTCCGGCACCGACGGGCACTCTGGGCATTCTGCGGCCGGGGCGCAGGCGGCGAGGACCAAGCCCAGGGCGATGATGAGAGTCATCAGTACAGCAGTCTTCTTCACGTCTTCCTCCCTTTCACGGAGTATTGCTTCCCCCCACGGGAAGCGCGGCGGCACCGAAGTGCAGCAGTCTACTTCATTATACGCCCTCCCTTTCGCGGGATATTGCTTCCCTGCTGGGAAGCGCGGCGGCACCGAATCAACACATAGTCCGATTCGCAAATCTTGTCAAGTTGGAGTCGAGCTCGCCAAGCACGTAGAGTTCAGGGACGTTCGCTCTCGCATTAAGAGTGAGCAACATCGCCAGCCCAAATAGATACTCCAAGACGCCCCCCGTGCCCTCTTCCCTGTTGGGGAATCCCACAAGATTCATGTGTTCGAGCCCAATCAAAGAGGGGCGCTGAAGTTAGCATCCTGAATCGAATGCGTGCGCAGATCTCTTGGCCTCCGACGGGCCCCCAGGGTGGCTCTTGCACAAACGGCCGCCATTCGAGGACGGAATACGACGAGAATGTCAGAGCAACCCATGACTGCCATGCGGTGCTACATTTCGAGGCGAGAGCCGAATCCGGCATCCAAGGCCTTTTGGTAGGCCAGGGAGGCGATGACGGTGTCCTGAACGCCGACTCCGGTCAAGTCACAGATGGTTATTTGCGAATCATCGGTGCGACCTGGGTGACGCCCGGCGGTCAGTTCTCCCAGCTCTACCACTTCACTCTGTTCGTCAATAATCCCGTCTTCCAGGCCGTGGTGGAGTTCGCCTCGCTCGAAGCACTGGATCTTGACATCGCAGACCAGAAGGTCAGCCCTCGCTAGAGCCTCGCTTTCCAGTTCTTGTTTGCCCGGGTTATCTGCGCCCATGGCTGTGATATGCAAGCCGGGATGGAGCCACTGGGCTTGCACATAGGGTTTGGCAGAAGGGGTGGCTGTCACTAGAAGGTCGCTCTCAGTGACGACTTGCTGCACGTCCGCGGCGGCTTCACAGTCAACTCCGACGATGCCTGGCATCTCCTCGACATAGCTGGCCAATCTGTCCTCGTCCAGGTCATAAACAACCAGCTTGTCAAATGGCCGAACTTTCGCCAGAGCCATGATCTGGTAACGGCCCTGTGCTCCTGCTCCCACCACTCCGACCACACTCAGGTCTTTCTTTGCGAGATACTTGGCCGCTATGGCGCCAGCCGCCGCAGTTCTCAGCTCGGTGAGATAGGCGTTGTCCAGCAGCAAAGCCTCCGGGAACCCGGTGCGGGCGCTGAACACCAGCATCATGCCGCTGCCGGTGGGCAGGCCGAGGAGATGATTATCGTAGAATCCAGCGGCCAACTTGATAGCGAAGCTGGGGGCGCCAGTGACGTGGGCCCCCTTGACATGTATCTCTCCCCTGATCTCCGGCATCTCAAGGCTCAGCACCGGCGGCAGATTGACCTGTCCGTCCGCCAAGCTTGTGAAGCCATCTTCCACCACCGATATCGCCTCTTCCATGCTGACGGCTTGGCGAATATCTGCCTCTCCAACTACTAGCATCTCCATATCCATCCTCTCATTTCAACCTTTGTCTTCTATGAGTATGCTCTGCACGATTCCGACAGCTCGATCGATGTCTTCGATGGTGTTGTACAGATATGGGGAGATACGGATGGCGCCCATGCGAGGCGCAACGACTACGCCTGCCTCGTTCATGCGGCGGGCTTAGTCGTTGTAGTAACGGCTGAGACCACGGCTTCCCTCCCACTTTGGATGAGGACGTGACAACAACTGTCAAATCCCGACACTTTGCTCCTACGATAGCATAGACTCTCAATCTTGTCAAGTTCGGAGCCGTCAACAACCGTGTGCGGAAATGTTGCCGGGCAACCCTACAGGACAACTATGCCCTGTTGCCGCACCGGCGGCCCTGCCTCTAGAAGGTACTCAGAGTCTACGAGCCAAGGCGCAAGGAAATCGCGAACGTCGTTGCTTCACCCAGGCCGCTACCCACAGAGATCGTGCCCCCGTGCAATTCGACAATGGACCTAGCGCCGCAGTGGTGTCTCTCTTGGGAGCTTCCCAAAGGCCATGTCTCCTTGCTGTCACCTCTCATTGAGAACCAGATCGTCTACCTCGATGATTTCGGCCGCCCATCGTGCTGCCTTGCCAACGATCTCTGGACAATGTGTATCACGACCCCCGGCATACTAGAACTTCTCGTATTCCTGCGGGTCCGCCAGGTGATAAGACCAGCGGAGCAGCTTCGCCTGGATGATGCGACAAACTACGGAGCCGCACCCTTCAGTTTACTTCTGGCGGCACTTGCTCGCCAGCCTATGCGTCTGAAAGCTGACGCCCTCCGGGTCGCTGAGATTGTCCCATTCTCTGCCCATTAGACGGCCCGGTATCATGATGGCCCCGGAATAGGCCCCGCAACTGTCATCGCAAGTCATCACCGACCCAGCGGCTGAACCAGTCGCCGCCTTCAAGACGGCGTCATTCCTGATATTGAAGACGTCCTGCCTTGCTTCCATTGTCAACGAGCAAGTCACATCCGTACCCGTTCCCCCAACGGGTCATGTGGAGCTCTTAGGTGGACTTTGGCCGGAATGAGTTTGCCTTCGATGTCTATCTCATAGGATCCGGACAAGATCCACTCGTCATCTATGCCAGCTGGGTTCTCCAAGTAACCCATGCCGATGGCACACCCCAGCAGATGTCCGTAGGCCCCATGAGTGATGCTGCTAACAAACTCGCCATTCCGATAGATCGGCTCATCATGGTATAGAAGTGGCGCGCGGTCCTGCAGTGTGAAGATTACCAGTTTCCGAGTTAGCCCCGCTTCACGCTGGCGCACCAGAGCCTCGCGGCCCATGAAGTCACCTTTGTGCAGCCTCACTGCGAAGCCCAGGCCGGCCTCAAATGGTGTGTCATCGGGTGTGATGTCCGAACCCCAGTGCCGGAAACCCTTCTCCAAGCGAAGTGAATCCACGGCGTGCAAGCCGACAAGGCGCAAGCCGAACTTCTCACCTTCGCTCATCAAGGCATCGAACACGCCCGTCGCGAACTCGGTCGGAATGAAAAGCTCCCAACCCAGCTCCCCCACGTATGACATCCTGAGCGCCAATGGCCTTGCGTAGGCAACGTCGATCTGCCGGGCCGTGCCAAAAGGAAAGCTCTCATTGGAGAGGTCGGCATCAGTCAGTTGAGATAGTAGCTCACGAGCCGAGGGCCCCATGACACCCAACATCGCATAGGCCGAGGTCACATTGGTCAGAGTGGCATGCGCATCTCCGGGTATGTGACGGCTAATCCAGTCAAAGTCGCGAGTCTCCATCGCCCCGGTCGTGACTATAAAGTAGGTATCCTCAGCTAGTCGGGTGACGGTCAGGTCAGCCTCGATACCTCCCCTTCCGTTGAGTAATTGGGTGTACACAACTTTGCGCACAGGGACGTCCACGTCGTTGGCGCAGATGGACTGAAGTACTACCTCGGCATCGCGTCCCTGGAACAGGAATTTGGCCATCGAAGTCAAGTCAAAGACCCCTACTGCCTCGCGGACGGCCATGTGCTCCTCAGCTGAATACTCAAACCAGTTCTGTCGTCCCCAGGAGTACTGGTATTCCGGCTTGACTCGCTCTGGCGCAAACCAATTGGCCCGCTCCCAGCCAGCGACCACGCCAAAGCAAGCCCCGTTTGCGGCCAGCCTGTCGTGAAGAGGGGAGCTCCGCACCGGTCGGGCTGTCTCGGGCTGCCTGTAAGGCCAGTGATGGGCATACAGAACTCCGAGGCTCTCCACGGTTCGGTCATACAGATAACGGCTGTTGACTTGCCAACTCTGGCAGCGTCTAATGTCCACGTCCCACAGGTCCTCAGTCGGATAGCCCTGAACAATCCACTCGGCCAATGCCCTGCCTGCTCCGCCCGCGCTGGCAATGCCCACAGAATTCATCCCAGCAGCCACGAAGAAGTTCTGGAGTCCCGGAGCCTCCCCAAGTATGTAGGCAGTATCAGGTGTGAAGCTCTCAGGAACCACACTCAAGTGTCGAATCTGAGCCGTTTCCAGAACTGGACAGCGTCTAATACCGGTTTCCATGAAGATTTCGAATTGCTCCCAGTCCTCCTTCAGTTCAGTGAACTCGAAGCTCTCGGGGATACCCTTCGCGCCCCACGGTTTGGCCACCGGTTCGAACCCGCCCATGAGCAAGCCATCCGACTCTGCCCTGAAGTAAATGTATCCATCCATATCGCGCAATACAGGCATTTCCCTGTGGACGCCCTCTATGGGCGTCGTCACGATGTGCATATGCTCGGCAGCATGCAAAGGGACGCTCACTCCGGCCATTCTCCCGATTTCGCGGGCCCACATACCACCGCAATTGACAACATATTCACAAGAAACCTCACCCTGATCCGTGCTCACCCCACAAACCACCCCGTTCTTCGAGCGGATATCGGTGACCTTGACCCCTTCAAATATCCCAGCTCCGCCCATGCGAGCCCCTTTGGCCAGGGCCTGGGTTGTGTCCACCGGACTGGTATGGCCGTCCTTGGGCATGTAGTAGGCAGCCACGAGATCATCAGCGTTTAGCAGAGGCCAAAGCTGGCGGGCTTCTTGAAGGCTGATCCGTTCCATCTCGATACCAAAGGCTCTTGCCATTGCCGCTCCACGGTCGTATTCGTGCTTGCGCGCTTCCGTCTGGGCGACCAAGATAGCACCGCTGGTCACGTAGCCGGTGGCCTGTCCAGTTTCGTCCTCCAGGCGAGGATAGAGCTCGGTGCCATACAGGGCGAGCCTGGTCAAAGCAGGAGTCGCGCGCAGTTGGCCGACCAAGCCGGCTGCGGCCCACGTTGTACCAGAAGTGAGCTCCTTCCGCTCAAGTAGCACCACGTGTTTCCAGCCGAGCTTGACTAAGTGGTAGGCAACGCTGCAGCCAACGATGCCCCCACCTATGATAACGACCTGCGCGTGTTTCGGTAGTTGCTTGGGCATTCATTACCTCCTCAAGAGAATGACGAGTGCGGCAGGATCAGCGGCGGTGCTGTGGCAACTTGCCAAATCCAGCGTGATCCCTTCTGGCTCTTCGGACCCACAACAGGCCCACTGCCATAGGCTTGAACTGCCTTTGGGGGCCTTGCACACATAGTCTGTCACAGGGGGTGGAAGAACCCAACGTTAGTCTAGGGGCAGGCGTTACGCTCGTGCAACCTACGCGAACTAGAAGACCGGGCTCGACGTGAATTCGACGGGAAGCACAGCGTCCTCCATCCCGACGATGCGGTCGAGCCAGAATGACCGCTGTTCGTTGCGAAGGTGGCACATAGCCACGAGACTGCTCGCTAGGCCGTCCCCGAGAGCAGTCCCCATCCCCCAGGAATCCCGGGGAAACTCCCTCGGCAGTCCGCACTGAAGTCGCTGGAACGTTGACAGCAAGCCGTGGCAGAGTGCCAGTTGGCCGATCACGCCCTCATGTCATCAACTGCCTGGCCGCTGCCCTCCGTGCAACTCTTTCAGAGATGGATTTCACGCCACCCCAGACGATACACCGGGTTGGGCACGCTCTGGCGCAGGCTGGCTCGCCGCCGTCGAGCAGCCGCTCGCGACACAGGTCGCACTTGACAGCGACATTCCTCTCCTCGTCGAACTGCGCAGCGCCAAAGGGACATGCCTCTACGCAAGCCAGGCAGCCGATACATGCCTCCTCGTCGATGAGCACTATGTCCCGATCATCCCGAGAGATCGCGTCCGCGGGACAGGCCACCTGGCAAGGAGCCCGGGAGCAATGGTGACAATACAGAGGAACGAATAGGGGCGCTCTTTCGACTACCTGTATCAACCTCGGTCCCACGTCGAGCCCGTGTTCCTGCTTGCAGGCAACCTCACAGGCGTGGCAGCCCATGCAGTCTTCACTCATGATCAGCAGTGCAACTCTGTCCATCCCAGTTCTCCCTACTCGTTCTGGCAAGGCGATATGGAGCACAGCAAGACCCTCAGGTTTGTCGAACCCATAGCGGGATCGTACCCGGCTGGATCGTTGTCGGTGAGTACGTTGACGTTCGACACGTCCCAGCCATGATCGGGGGCCTCCGCTTCTAGATACCACCACCCGTGCTCGGCCACTACCACTCGGGGATCGATTCCGCTGTTCAACTTCACGCGCTGCTTGATGCGCCCTCTGGGGCTCTCTATGTACGCCCATTGGCCATCCTCGATCCCATGTCTCTTGGCCGTCGCGGGGTGGATCTCCACGAGAGGATCGGGTCTGATCTCCCTCAGCCAGGGGATCATACGATGCTCAGAGTGGAAGAACACGGGAGTGCGGAGCCCCGCGTTGAGGATGTACGGATACTGCTCGGCGAGATCGGGGCGGGAGACAGGACTCTCAGGGATCTCTCTGTACTGTGGAAGGGGATCGTATCCCCATTTCTCCAAGAGCGTAGAGTACAGCTCCACCTTCCCAGTAGGAGTTGAAAACCCCTTCTCCTCATACTTCTGGTACCTCATCTCACTCTTGAGATACCCTCCCCTAACGAACTCCCTGAAGTCCATACCCGATGGTTCCAGCATGTAGTTGAGGGCATCCTCCAGCGTTGCCCACCAGTGCTCCTCCTGCCCCATCCGCTTGCCCAGTTCCTGGAAGATCTTGTGGTCCTGCCAGCACTCCCCGATCTCGACCACCTTTTGCCTGGCCATGACATAGCCGTGCCTCTTCCAGAAATCACCCACGTAGTCCTGCTCCAGCCAGGTTGCTGCCGGAAGAAAGATGTCGGCAAGCTCCGCGGTCGGCGTGAGGAAGAAATCGATCACTGCCAGGAACTCCAGCTTGCTCAGCGCCGCATGCACCTCCTTGGCATTGGCCCTCGTGACCACCGGGTTCGTGCCACACAGCAGCCCAGCCACCACGGGATAGGGCTCGCCCGTCAGGATGGCATCCCAGACCGCCTTGGGTGTGACCAGCGCGACCCGGGAAGCAAGCTTGTACTGGTCGCCTCCCAGCCGCTTAGCTCGCTGCTCCTTGGGCAAGTCCCTGTGAAGCCCGAACTCCGACACAACCCTCACCGGCGGAGGCACAAAGAACACATTCCCTCCCGGCGCATCCAAATTGCCCGTGATGGCCATCAGCGCTGTGAGCAGACGGTTGCTGTCGGTACAGTTGATGGTCTGTTCGATGGGAACGCCCCACTGGATGCAAGCCGGCTTCGTGGTAGCGTACACCCTCGCTGCTTCTCTGATCAGGCCCTTGTCGACCCAGGTGATCTCTTCCACCTTGCCCAGGGGATACTCCTCCACCCTGTCCACGAAGGCCTCCCAGCCATGGACGTACCGCTCCACGAACTCCTCGTCGTAGAGACCCTCCTCCAAGATCACGTTGAGGAATCCCAGGGCCAACGCGGCATCCGTCCCCGGTCGAAGTTGGAGCCACAGCTCAGCTCTCTTCGCGAGAAAACCCTCTCGAGGGTCTATGACGATGAGCCTGGTGCCCTTCTGATAGGCGGCCCAGAAGTCCACCCCCTTGTACTCATCCGGGTTGGCCCACAAGGGGTTATTGGCCCAGACCACAAGACACTTCGGCTCCCCTTCAAAGTCGCTCACCGGCAGATTGCCACAGGTGATGAGGGTGGCACCGACCCTGGATACGTAGCACATGTGCCCCGCGGTAAGGACGTTGGGCGTGCCCAAGAGGTTGGCGAAGCGGTACAGGAAACTCTCGTAGTCTCTTCCTGTCCCTTGGCCCACCACGATGGACTCTGCCCCGTGCTCTTCGACTACACCCCTGAACCTGTCGGCGATGGTGTCCAGCGCCTGGTCCCAGGATATTCGCTCCCAGCCAGAGTCAGTCTTCTCCATGGGATACAGGATTCTATCAGGATGGTAGGCCAGCTGGGTCACAGCCAGACCCTTACTACACATAGTGCCTCGCCCTATGGGCGCCTCACTATCTCCTTCCACCTTCGTCACCCGGCCTTCCTTCACATGGGCGATCACGCCGCACCCACCGTGACAGCCGCGACAGGAAGTCCGAATCTGCTTTGTCTCTCCCATTCAGGCATTCCCCCTTATTCGTGAACTGGCACGCAGCCGCTACCTACTCTGAGCCCCATCCTTCACTTCCGCTTGCACCGCGGCGCCACACCGGGACTATGATCTCCATCAGGGCACTGCGACGCCAGAATCGCCACCTCGATATCTCGCTTGATGCTGACGGCCGCATTGGTGTTCCGTGACACCCGAGCCTCTACCCGTCACCCATCTACAAGATGATATCCAATCGCAGGGCCCAGCCGGAAAGATAACAGCCTTCGCGCATCAGTTCTTGCGAGGCCGTCTCACATTACGCCATAGCGGTCAAAAGCTTCACGTGCCGACATGCCGTCCTCAATAGCCCCGCGAACGGTATTCTCGCCTCGCACCTTGACCAGAGCTTCTTCAATCACATCCCTCTCGTACTCAGACGGCACCACAACTACACCATCCACATCGCCAAAGACCAGGTCCCCAGGCTTGACTTCGACACCATTGCCAAATGAGATGCGGCACCGAAAGTCAATGACACGGCCGCGAAAGGCCTGGTCCTGTGCGTATGGGCCGTATGAGAAAGTGGGGAAGTTCAACCGCAGGATTCCAGTGGTATCTCTAGAATAGCCATCCAACACCGCCCCGGATGCTCCCAGCCTCATCGCCCGGGTACTCATCAACTCACCCCACAGGGCATACCGAGGAGATGAACCAACACACACATACACCTCACCAGGCTTCAGGTCATCGAGAGCATCCAGCATCAAGCCGAATGGAGCTTCTCGTTCCCGACCGGCTGTGGCCTTACCGGTCAGATCCTCCGCGAGGACCGGCATCGCTCTGCCGACCAGCGTCATGTCACTCCGCAGTGGCCTGATCTCCGGCGGTAAGAACTGCCGTGTGAGTTCCAAGCGATCCATGACATCGCCCACCACCGCGGTATACAACTCCCTACGGACCAGGCGAAATAGCTCCTCGTCATCTTCCCAGGCCATCATGCTCGTGACCCCGCTTCTCCGGAACGTACCACTGGAAGATCCACCTCTCCTACGTCCCTGATCGCATGTCCACTATGCGATCTAGTCGGAAGGTCCGCTCTTCATCGCGCAGATGACAGAAGGCGACGAGATACAATTGTCCGGAGTGAGCTGTCACCTGGAGCGGACGTACGACTCGTGTCGTCTCCTCCCCAACAGCCGATAGGTATCGCAACTGCAAACTGCCACCGCTCTTCAACGCCTCTTCAATCTGAGGCGGGAGTGGTATTGCTTCCCGCTCATGCGGTCCCACGTATCCACCCTGAGCCGCGAGCAACTCAGCCAGTGTGACGACACCCTGTTGCCCAAGGTCAGCGATGAATCGCTCCAGTACCATCTTGGTGGTAACCACGTCGGCGAGCGCACGGTGTTGGCCCACGGGATCCACACCGAGGTGGCGAGCCACGGCCTGCAATCTGTTGCTGGAGAAACGGTAGCAGCGTCGAGCAAGCGCCAGGGTATCGATGATCGGACTGGCGATCAGCGGCAGGTCGCAGATCTGGAACTCTGCCTCTAGAAAAGCGAGGTCAAAGGGAGCGTTGTGGGCTACCAACGTGCTATGGTCCAGCAGTTCCAAGACCGCTGGAGCGATCTCCGCGAAGATGGGCGCATGGACCACATCTTGGTCGCGGATGCCGTTCACGGCGAAAGCGCCTGGAGAGATCGGCCTTTGGGGATTCACCAGACTTTCGAAGCGGCCCAGCTCTCGGTCGCCTTTGAATCGCAGCAGCGCTATCTCGCAGACGCGATCTCCGAACTGAGGGGTGAGACCTGTGGTCTCGACGTCTAGGACAGTGAAGGTGATCTCATCCAGACGTACGTCCCCGGATTCCACCTCCACCAAGTCTCCTATTGGACGCTATCGGCATACACACCGCGGTACTCTGGTGGGAGCAGTTCAGCCAGTCTTTCCATGATGAAGTCGGCATCGGCCTGCCGCTCCTCCTTGCGGGAAGCGTACTGTCCACCCTCCGGCAGCCTGAAGACCGGTCCGATGTTCATTCTGATGTGGGGCCTGCGGAGGCTGCGCCACTCGCCATTGGCCTTTTCGGTGCCGGTCAAGCCCGCGGGAAGGATAGGGACGTCAGCCTTGCGCGCGATGAACACTGGGCCGGTCCTTCCCCTTTCCAGAGCCCCCGTGACACTCATCCTCCCCTCTGGAGCGATGCCAAGCACACCCCCCGCATCCAGCACCGCCAGTGCCTGTCGCAACGCATCCCGGTCATACCTACCCCTGTCTACGAATATGGCGTTGCTCAGGGACAGAATCTGGCCGGTGATGGGAACACGCTGCAAGTCCTTCAGCGCCATGGCTGTCATGCGCCACGGCAGCGTCGCCATGGCAATTGGGGCATCCCACCAGGCCAGGTGGTTGAACACTAGCAGTAAGGGCCCTCCTGCGGGAACGTTCTCCTCGCCCTCCACCTCAAAGTGAGTGAGCCCGCGCAGGAGGCCCCTCAGCAGGGATTTGGTCAGCCGATACATCATCTTTGCCTCCAGCATCCAGGAGATGGGGCTCATCCCCCCTGTGTCGCGCTCGCGCGAACCATCGGATAAACACAAGCGCTGCCTCTCTAGGCAGCGCTCCAGGCAAGACCCAAGTTCAGTAGTGATTCACCACCCTGGTACCTATGGGAGCCCAATTGAACAGCCAGCCCGCATCTGGGGTGCTGAGATTGGTGCAGCCATGGCTCATGGGAGTGCCGAAGTTGTTGTGCCAGAAGGTGCCGTGAAGCGCATAGCCAGCGTAGTAGTACATGCAATAGGGCACATTGGGCAGGTAGTAGTAGTCACCCCGGGCCCGAGAGCCTCCTGTCATGTCGTCGTACCTGTACTTCCGCTGGATGCGAAATGTTCCCGCGGGCGTTGGATACCAGGCAACCCCGGTCGACACGCGTGCCGTGTAAACGACCTGGTTGCCCTCATACGCGGTCAGCGTCTGGCTGCTCAGATTGACGTCAATCCATTTCTCGCCCCCGGAAACGGGATTGCTCGGGGTGTCACTGGCCGGCGGGTTGGCGCCCGCCACCGGGATGACCAGCCTCTGGCCCACATAGATGAGCGACGGGTTGACAAGGTTGTTCGCTCTTGCTATGGCGCTGGCGGTGGTGCCATACTGCCACGCGATGCGAGCCAGGAACTCCCCTCTCTGAACGACGTGGACAGTGGTCGAACCCTGCTCCTGAGAGGGAGGCGCCGACGCAGAGGATGGCACCTTGAGTGCCTGCCCCACCCAGATGAAGTTGGGATTGGCGAGTCCGTTGAGACTGGCGAGATAGCTGACTGTGGTGCCGTGCCGCGCGGCGATGGCGCGCAGGGTGTCCCCTCGCCGAACAATGTAGACCCCAGTGCTCACCGTAGAGGACGCGGAGGAGCTAGTGGGGATAACCAGACGTTGCCCTGCGTAGACGAAGTTGGGATTGCGCAGGTTGTTGGCGCTGGCGATGGCAGTATACGTGGTTCCGTACCGCCGGGCGATGATCTGCAACGTCTCGCCCCACTGTACCACGTGCACGACCGTATCTGTGGAACCAGGAGCTGCGGACACAGGCGCCGGCAAGAGGCTCACAAGAGCCATGGCCACGATGAGGACGAATACTGCCTTCAGCGACACCCTTGTGCACATGGCTGGTCCTGGTCAGATCGGCATCATGGTGAGAACTCGCCACCGCTTTCGGAAAGCGGTCGCACCATCACCCGTACTATACCACAATGAGATGGGAAAGGAAAGGGGCAGGACCACTACGGGGAGTAGGTGACCCACGCATCGGGAGACTCCCACACCTCCACAGCACTCAATCGTGCTCCTTCGATGGATCCCAACAACTCTTCATAGATGACGCGCGCGATGTTCTCCGAGCTGGGATTCATTGAGTCGAAGGGGGGCGCCTCATTCAGGAGGGTGTGATCGAAGCGCTGGATGATCGGGTCCAACACCAGCTTGAGTGCCGTGAAGTCGTAGGCCAACCCCGTGTCGTCCAGCTCGTCAGCCTCCAGGCAGACCACGACCTCATAGCGATGACCATGCATCGCTTCGCATTTGCCCTTGTAGCCTCGCAAGGCGTGAGCCGCATCGAAATGCCGCCTGACTCTAACTTGATACATGCTACCTCCCAGCTAGCTTCTCCAGGACGGGCCTGATTCCCTGAGATGCCCTCGCCCGATGGCTCACACGATTCTTCGTCTCGGCCGGAAGCTGAGCCATCGTCCTCACGTACTCAGGCATGAAGAAGACCGGATCATAGCCAAAACCATGGCTGCCTTCGGGCGAGAGAGCTATCACTCCCTCGCACACTCCCTCCGATGTGTACGCAGTGGCGCCGGGTTCTGCCACCGCAATGACGCAGAGAAAACGGGCGCTCCGGTCCTTACGTGGGATGTCCCGCATCTTCTCCAGCAAGAGGAGGTATCTGTCTTCGTCAGTCGCGTCTGGGCCCGCGTAGCGTGCCGAATGTACACCCGGCTCGCCTCCCAGAGCATCAACCTCCAGACCGGAGTCATCTGCCAGCGTCAGCAGCCCGCTTATCCGAGCGTACTCCTCGGCCTTATGTACGGCGTTCTCAGTGAAGGTGCTGCCTGTCTCCTCCACGTCGTGGTCGATCCCTTCTCGTGTGAGATTGGTCAGCATCACCGGCAAGCCAGCCAGGAGCGGCTCGTACTCCTGGAGCTTCCCCTCGTTTCTCGTGGCGATCAGGAGTCTGGTCTGCTCACTCATCCTCAAGCTTCCCTCAGCATATCATCTGGCGACTTGCTGTGGAAATCGCCTGGTCAAGAAATCCAGCACCGCTGCGTTGAACTCGTCTGGCCTTAGCCCCGGCACCCAGTGGTCGCTCTGCAGCAGGACCAACTCCGAGTCAGGTATCCCCGCGTGCAACTCCTCGGAGAGCAGCCCAGGGCTGACCGAGTCCTCAGTCCCTTGAATGACCAGTGCCGGACAGGCGATCTCTCCCGCGCGCCCCTGTAGGATGTCCTCATCGTTCTCGACCCTCGCCAGCACCGCTGCACTGTAGTTCCGTAGCAACACTCGCCACTTATCCTCGCCGTGGAGGTGAGCCAGCACCCTGGCCCACCCGGCCTCTATGCTCTCGGGCTCTTCCAGCCCCTCCCACAACTTGAAGAGCCGTGGTGCGATGTTCCTGCTCACCCTGGCCGCACCCGAGACCAGGACAACCGATGCCACCAGTGAAGGGTCGCAGAAGTAGATCGATGTGGCAATGGACGCCCCCATGCTGAAGCCGCACACGTGGACAGGGCCAAGGTCCAGGCTCGAGACCAGTTCCACCATGTCCGCCGTCGCCATATCGAAGAACTCAGGCCCCATGATCATCTCGGGATGGTCCGTCCGCCCATGCCCTCTGAGATCGGGAACTATCAGCCGGAACCTCCGGGAGAGGACCGGGATCTGATGCCTCCAGTCGCTGTGGCCGGTCCCACCGAACCCATGGAGAAGCAGTATTGGCTCTCCCTGCCCCCGAAGCTCGTAGAAGACTTCCAGATCGTTGGCCCGCACGTACGTCATCTGTTCCTGCTAGAGACTGCCACGCCCGCAACACCACCCTCCCAGAGAGGGTGAAGCCGGTTATGTCAATAAGTCGCGATACGAATCTGGGCCAGGGGGACTGCGGCACCCTCTCCTCCCTCGTAGCTGGCAGCCAACGCCTCCCCGGTTGCGGCGAACAGGCTCACTTCCAGACTGTACTCTCCCACGGGCGTCATGGGATTGAGATTGACATCGTAGTCATCCCGCACTATTTCACCCGGCTTCCAGGAGCTCGAGGGGTAGAAGCGCATGGCACCGGTCGTCCTCTCCAGGGAGCCTCCCCACACTTGGTTGGTATCGTCGGTCATGCGTACGGTGGCGTGGTAGTCCACCAGCAGCGGATCCAGGGCCTCCCAGTACAGGGTCACGTGGATCCAGCCACTCGGCGGATGGTACGTATCATCGATTGCTGCATAGGCGCCATCGTTTATCTCGTAGGCCACCAGGCGCACACTCTCGTCGTAGATGGCGTCAACGCGATCAGCGGTGAGAGGCACACTCTCCAATTGATAGCTGATGGCATATCCTTTCACCTCGACACCCGGTGGGTATTGCTCGGTCACGACTGGGAAGCTGTTGGACAGCCAACTTTCCACTTCCCGGTTCGGATCCACCTGCTCCGTGTGCGATTCGACCAGCCATATGGTGTCGTAGCTGCCTAGACCTACTAGCGCGGCAGATACGTCAGCTGCCTCTCCCACCGGCCCTCCAAAAGGCGCGAAGACGGGCAAGTCGCCACGGTAATAGTAGCCGAAAGGTATGCGGGTGTAGTCGACGTGGCAGAGAACGGCATCTCCCTGGCGGGCGTGCTCTTCCACATACTGTGCAGCCGCTCGCCATTCCTCCTTTCGATATTCCAGACTCCAGTTGTGATACAGGCCGTACGAGAACAGTCCGATGACCAGTACCGCTGAGGCAACTCCCACCCCCCAATGGAACGAGGCCGCTCTGTCCACACCCCTGGCAAGGGCCAGGAGGAAAGGAGCCACGATGATGATCAGATAGTACACAGTGAAGATCTGCTGGCGAAAGGAGAGAACATAGGCCGACAAGAAGGGCACGACTAGCACCAAAGCCAGGAGCACTCTCGACCGCGGAAGTTGCGTCTTCCACCTCCCAAGTCTCACTTCTCCTCGTGGCGCTTGGGGGAGAAGGAGTCCAGAGAGTGCGATTATGCCTAGGATGAGCAGAGCTTCCGCCCAAGCGACGCCCGTCAGCGGCACGCGTCGCATCGTGAAAGCTTCGAGGCAAGCTACAAGCATAGCACTCAGGCCGAGTGCTGGACGCCACGACGGAGTCGTAGCGCTAAGGTCCCACGCCCTCCAAAGCCAGGGCACGAAGCACAGAAGACTCACCGCCCAGGCCACCGCTCCACGCCGCAGAGCCGTACGCCTCCCTCGAGCGCAGAGCAGCAGGAAGAGGAGTTGAGCAGGCAGAACGAAGACAGCATAAAGGTGAGTGTAGAGACCGGCCACAGTCACGGCTGTATAGGCTACCCACCAGGACCAGCGAGGAGTATCAACAGCGCGCACGAAGCAGTAGAGCGACCAGAGGGTGAGGGTCGCCACCAGAGCGTACATCCTTGTTTCCTGCGAGTACCATACCAGCAACGGATTGATGGCAGCCAGCATCGTCGCCAGTAGCGCCACTCGCGAAGAGAAAAGGCGCCTCCCCAGCAGGTAGACCGGGGGCAGGTAGAGCGTCCCCAGAAGGGCCGACAGCAAACGTACCGCGCCCTCATCCGAGCCGAAGACTCTCATCCAGAGATGGAGCAGGAGATGATAGAGTGGAGGGTTGGGCTCCTGGAGTGACATACCTTGTCGGAGAATCTCCGAGAGGGGGAAGCTCGCCAGATAGACGCTCACGGTTTCGTCTAGCCACAGGCTATGGAAGGTCAGCCCGTATAGGCGGATGCCAAAGCCCAGAAGCAGGAACACGTAGAAGACCCACCTGCTGCGCTTGTCCACCGAAACCACTGCAGGTGGGCCTTTTTGGTCTGCGATTACACAGTCTTCAGAGCGCACGGTTTTAGCAGCCGTCGGGGCAACCCCCGTCGTCGCGTTGGTGTTCTATGGTGTGCGGTGGGCCGCAACAGCAGGATGGCCCCGCTTCAGATCGTACGATACACACCCGCCAATACCATTTCCCTGGGCCCGCGCCATGTATCTCGGCGTTTGTGTGACCGCCGGCCTGCCACAACTCCCCTTGGCCCTGCGCATCCTTCCACGTGAGCGGAGGGGTGCGGCCCCAAGAAGCCTGATCCTGGCTGAACTCCAGGACATAGGCATAGCCAGCTGGGACCGACCCGCCCAGCACGTCCCACTCGATGCCAAAAACTCCGTAGGGACGCGCTGACGAGGGGACGTTTATGCGGAAGGTGGGGCAATTCTGCGGGCACACAGGAGTAGTAGCTGTGGGCTGAGGCCTGCGCGTGGCGGTCGGCGATGGCGCAGGCGGCGCCGGCTTGCTGGTCGCTGTCGGCGAGGGCGTGTTGGTCGGAATGCCTGTTGGCAGAGGCTGGTTCAGAAACGTAGGCATGTCTGCGGCCTGAACAGAGGTTGTCGCCTCGCCCGAACTCTGTTCTGCGGGAGCGGTCGGAACCATGGCCACAGACCTGTAGCTCACTGGCGACGAGCCAAGCTCCACCATGAGGGTGTCGCCCGGGGCGACCGGAATCGTGCTCCCACCCGCGGTGACCTCCACGCGCCCTTCCTGACCTCTCACCCAGGTAGTCCCCATTTCGTTGACCACCACTCCATACTCGCTGCCGTGGCACGTCACGGTAGCTGCCAGCGTGGTCACTTCGTGCAGCGAATCCTCTGGTAGCTCTGCGATGCGGTTCCAGATCTGACCCACATCCAGATCCAGCTTGATGACCACTCGCCTACCACCGGTCAACTGCAGCTCGTCGATGGTCAGTTCGGTGAGCTCCGAGAGCTGTGACGTAGTGCCCTCTAGGAAAGTCAGGGTAGCGTAGGATGCATCGGCCGTCCGGATTCGGTCCCCGGCCTCAACGGCGATGTCCTGTGCCGCTTCTATCCAATCTCCTTGGCCGCCTTTCTGGACGAGAACCTGACCATACAGAGCGGAGAGTGTGGCCTCCCCGGCCTCGGAAACGGTCCCGCTGGGTAGGAGAATGACGACCGCCTCTATCAGCACCACCACTAGCAACACGGCGATCGCGCCAACCGCCAGCAGCAAGGGCAGAGGGTTACTCTTTGTAGCCGGTGCTGGAGCCGCTGCCACCACTGGCTTCCCAGCAGCCGGAGGCGGAGGCGGGGGCACCATTTCCACCCGCGGGGGCGGAGGAGGAGGAACGGCAAGACGTGCTCCACAACCGCTGCAGAAGGTCGCCTCAGTCTCGTTGCGGGCTCCGCAGCTAGAGCAAAACACACTGGACGAACTCATGTTGCGCCTCCTTCCCCGGGAACACGTACACCAATCCGGGTCAAACCTGCGTCTACCAGTCCTGTCACCCCGAGACGGCCGCTATCGCTTCACCCGTGTCCTTGTCCACCGACACAATGACAAGGTTGGGGATCTCGTAGGTCACGCCCTCCAATTCTGCTTCCGCATCCTTGCGGTAGGTAACGGTCCAGAACTTCGTGCCCGCCGGGTTCTGATAGCTCCCCAACGTCTTGTCCGCATCCTTCATGTCGGGGAACTCCTCGGCGATGATGTCGTCAGCTATCCTCTCCGCTTCCTGCTGGCTGATGGCAGCAGGTTCCTCCTCACCGCCCTCGCCTCCTCCAGAACGCGCGAGGATGAGCCCAGCGCCGCCGAGAGAAACAAGACAAAGAAGGGCAGCCACCGCCAAGGCGCCGATGAGAAGCACCGGACTCGGGCCACCTTTTCGAGCTGGAGCAGAGGGGGAGGGCGGTCCTGCGGGTGGGGAGACGCCGCCAGGAGCCTGTGAAGGGATCCACTTCGTGCCATCGTACTGGAGCCAGCCACCGCTTGAAGCGTCGATGGTCCAGTGCCGGCCTTCAGAATCCTGCACACGAAGTCCGGCAACCTCGGCACTGAACTGGTCGGGCGTCAGTGCCCCCGCCTCCAGCCGGCCCTTCAACTCGAAGTACTTGCTCTCCGCCTCTTTGAAATCCATCCTCGCTCTCCTCCCACAAGGCTTCTGCCGTCCGGAGTCGTGGGCAGCGTCTGCCAATCGAAACCTGGTTCAGTGCCTATGGCTATCGCCGCTCACGGCTTACCGTAGTAGACCATCTCGTGCAGTGTCTTGACGTCGAAAGGCTGGGCCTGCGGTCCACCAGCCCAATTCCCCATGTCCTGCTTCGCCGACATGAAAGCCTCCAACGGGGCCTGTCCAGCCGCCAGCGAGTTGAGGAAGGTATACTCGAACCTCCCACCCGTCCCACTAATGAGGCCACTGGGGTCAGGGGCCCCTATGTACGAATACGTGGTCACCGTAGACCCCACAAATGCCCGGCTGCCGTTGGCCAGGAACGCCAATGCGATGGAGTCCTCCGGTGTGTGACGATGTGTCATCGCCCCGTAGCACGCCGCGCTCAGGACCACGCCCTGGGTGCTCGCTTCATCCACGGTGAGGGCCACAGGGTACGTGGGCTCCTCTCCCCACCAGGCGCTGGCATCCTCAGCCGACCCGTGCAGCACCATGTAGCTGTGCTGAACATTGAGCCGGGCAGGGTCGATGTTGTTGTGGCTCGTGGGGAGGCTCCACAACAGCACCCGGTCGCTCCCGAACACCCGGCTTGTTGCGACATCCGCGTGAGGCCGCTTAGAGTTGGCCACCGTGAAGTTCCCACCTTCAGGCACCTCAGATGGAGATAGCTGGGTCAGCAAGAGGTCCAGCGAATCCCCGTCCGGTATGCGAGCCACGGGGATGTCTATCACCGTCAACCGGTCATGATCAGTGTCTCCGTAGATATCGTCAGTGAGCAGAGGATCGCCGTCCGTAGTGGGATTCGGCAACACTCCAGGCGGCACGATATCCCAGGCGCCGATGATCAAGAGGAAAGGACAAGTCTCCGCGACCTCGCGCATGTTGCTCAATAGAGCATCTATCTGCTCGAACCCTTCCTGGCCGAGCTGGTCTATCAACCGCTGCCGGTGGGACACTATGAGACTGTACTCCGGCCCTCCCTCCGCCAAGGCGGCCTCAATGGCCGCGTCTATGGCCAGGACATTCATCTCCACATCATAGTCGTCAAGATACATGATCCCCACCGGGCCGCATTCGGCAGACTCTCCCCCCACGAAATCGGGGACGATAAAGTGGAAGGTGCATGTGGTGAGGAAGTTTCCATCGCTAACCAACACCGATACCGTGTACGGACCGGGCTGTAGACCTCCGGGCACCCCGAAGACGTACGTGTCAAGGTACAAAGGCCCGCCGGAAAAGATCTCGATGTCGAACCCGCGCGAAAGGCCGAATGAGTAGTCGAGCGGATCACCATCCGCGTCGCGAGCCACCACGGCTGCCCCGAGTACCGGCGAGCCTGCTGGGGGCGGCAGCGGCACGACGCTCACGTCCAAGCACTCTGGCGGGCTGTTGGGAGGCACATCGCCGATGGTGAAATGCTGATCGCAGTAAGCCACGAACCCCCCGTCAGTCACTATGGCCGTCAGAGTGTAGTAGCCAGGGCTGAACATGGTATTACGCCAAGTGATCGTGGGGTTCTGGCCCTGGGCGTCGACCTCCAGCTGGCCAATGGTGCCGAAGATCCACAGGTACGTAAGGTCAGCGTTTGGATCAAACCCGGTCGCGGTGACGTTGGCCTGGAAGGAGACATCCCGATCCCCAAGCTCGGGTGGGTCAGTGGTGATGAAGCAGGCAACATCCTGTGGAGTCTGTGCCCTTTGCGCCGACGTGCAGATCATTGTCGGGTCGGGAAATCCAGAACCCTCGGGGGCAAGCCATTCTGTGTTGGGGATGTCGCTGGCATTCACAGACACCAGCTCGAACTCCCCTTGGATGCCCGTGAGTGTGAGGCTGTTTCCCGGCCCCCAGGTCGCTGTGGCAGGGCTGTCCATCTCAGCCCGATATGAGCGGTCAAACCTGTCCTCAAAGAGGTTGTCAATGTCGACAGTGGCCGAGCCGGTGACACGCAACCCTGAGAACGAACCCTCCGCGCCTCCAGAGTAGTTCCCGCTAAACTGGACCTGCATGTTGGTCATGCGGTCCTCGTCGTAGTACTCCCAGGAACCGTCCTCATCGTACAGAACTGACGTGTCATGGGCTGTGTAACTGACCAGGTACTGGCCGGTCACAGCGCCGCCGTCCGCCGGAAACTCCAGCACCATGATCACATCACGTGATGTGGCCATGCACTGGACCATTCCAGTGTCCTGTCTGTTCTCCTCCGCCAAGGTGGGAGGAGATCCCGAGAGGGGCGCCAACAGCAACAGAGACGTCACCAGCAGCAAAGCCCTCGATAGCTTGCCCTTCATCGTTGCCCTCCCATAAGTACAGCCGCGTTACGCGCACCTGCTCGAGGCGCAAGGCCGCAGGTGGACCTCGCTCCGATTATACCACCTGATGTAGAGGTGCAGCCAGCGGCAGCACCGTTCCGGACCAGGGCGGCATCAGCGCTCGTAGTAGATCGGGTCTTCTACTTCTTCCTCCTCCTCGGGCCCCTCATCCCTTGCATGGATGATGGCGTGAGAAGGACCACAACACTCGGAAGGACCCGCGATAAGGAGGAGAACTTGAGGCGCTAGTCCTCGTAGTCGTCTGGCTCCTCCCTCCCGGGACGTTCGTGGATTATCAGGTGCGACGCACCGCAACACTCAGATGGCCCCGTTGGATCCGCCATGTTGACGAGGCAGACCCGCCAATAGAAGTGCCCTTCACCCGGGCCTTGCACCTCTGCATGCATATAGCCGCCCTCCTGCCAAGTACGCCAGATGGATGCTCGTTGCCAAGAAGCTTGATCCTGGCTGAAGTCCAGGGTGTACCCATAACCAGAAGGGACTGGAGCGCCAGTCACGTCCCACTCGATGCCGAAGGGGAGGTGAGGAGGAGCCCCCGAGGGAAGCTTGATGGTCAGGGTAGGGCAACTTATGCGCGTTGCAGTAGCTGTCGGCGTGGACGTAGGTGTGTGAGTAGGCCGACTAGTAGCCGTGGCGGTAGGCGTGTGAGTGGGGGTCTCGGCGGGCTCACGATACTCTTCTGCCAATGGTTCATTGCCAAACGACCACAAGTCAATGCTCTCCAAAGCGCAGTCTACGGAAATGTCAGGCTCATCCTCTTCCTCCTCCTCCTCCAGAACCACGACTGCCTCTTGATAGGACTCAGGTGGTGAGCCAGGTTCGACGACAAGCATATCGCCCGGCAGCAACTCCACCGTTTCCCCCGCTCCGCTGACATCTATCTCACCCTCGTGGCCAGTGAGCCAGGTAGTTCCCGCTTCATTCACCGCGACACCATATTCGCTGCCATGGGAGATTACCCTTGCCGCGGCGGTCGTCACCTCATGCAAGGAACCGGCAGGCATGGCGCCGATGCGGTTCCAGATCTCGCCCAGCTGCAAATCCAGACTGATGGCGACAGGTTGTCCCTCCACCGATTCTAGCTCCGTCACAGTCAACTCGCTGAAGGCCCTCAGTTCGGTCGTAGTGTTCTCCAGGAAGGTGAGCAAAGCTTTCGACCCACCGCCCACGCGGATTCTGTCTCCAGCCTGGATTACGAAATCCTCAGCCACCTCCATCCAGTTCCCCTGACCACCCTCCTGCACGAATACTTTGCCATCAACCACCGAAAGCGTTGCCCCAATCTCCTGAACTGTTCCTGGCGACATCACGATGACCACCGCCTCCACGACGACCACCATCAGCAGGATGAAGACCGCACCCATGGTCACCAAGAGGGGCCAGTTGCTGCCCTTCTTCCGTGCCTCGGTCGTCGGTGCGGCTCGGGCCACCACTGGTGGTGCCGCGACAGGCAGAGCGCCCCCACATGCAATGCAGAAGCGATCCTGTGCCTTGTTCTCAGCTCCACAGCTCGGACAGAAGATTCGAGAAGCGCTCATATGCAGCGACCTCCGTCGGTATCCCTTGGTCCCTTGTAGGTCTCCCTATTGGCTTGAACTCGGTGCAACATCTCCTGGCTTCCTTGCACGGGATACCGGCTATGGCTTGCCGAAATAGATGAACTCATGGAGCATCTTCAGCTCGGCGCCGGTGGAATCCGCCATCCGGCAAAGGTCCGCCATCTTGCCCTTGGCTTCCATGAACGCCGCCAGAGGCGCTTGCCCCCGATCCACAGCGCTCAGGAAGGCCTCATGGAACACGGCGTCATGTCGCATGGGACCCGTGGGGTTTGGCCCGCTGGTCCACAGCGGCGAGTAGGTGATGCCGGTGGAACCTACGAAGGCGCGGGCACCACTCTCCAAGAAGGACAAGGTGATGGAACTCTCGGGAGTCCGGCCGAACGTGTAGCTGCCATAGCATGCACCACTCAGGACTACGCCTTGAGAACCAGCTTCTTCAACGGTGAAGGCATCAGGATATGCATCCTCCTCACCCCACCAGACGCTGGTATCCCACGATCCTCCGTGAAGCATGAAGTAGCTCTGCCGAACGTCTACCTGTGAGGAATCAACCTGCTCGTGTCTGGTGGGCAAGCTCCAGAATAGGGTGCGGCCCGGGCCAAAAACCTGGCTCACCACCCCATCGGCATGGGGACGCTTGGAGTTGGCCAGGGTGAAGTCGCCGCTTGTGGGCACACTGGAAGGTGACAACTGGGTTAGTAGCAGGTCCAGCGATCGACCATCGGGGATGCGAGCCACAGGGATGTCCGGGACACCCAAATCATCGTGGTCATTGTCGCCATAAACGTCGTCGGTGAGGAGCACATCGCCGTCGGTCGTGGGATTCGGCAGCACGGCGAAGGGAATGATGTCCGGGTCTCCCACGATCAAGACGAAAGGACAGGTCTCCGCGATGTTGCCCACGTCGTGCAGCAGTCCATCGATCTGATCGAAGCCTTGCTGCCCAAACCTATCGAGCAGCGCCTGACGATGGGAGATGATCAGGCTCAGATCTGGTCCTCCCTGTGCCAGCGTTTTCTCGATGAAAGCATCGATCTCCGTCTGATTCATGCCCACGCCGAGGTCATCCAGGTAGATCACCTGCACAGGCCCACATCCGTCCGTGGGTGGCGGGGCAGGAGGTGGGGCCGGTGGCACAGGCGGCTGGGGCGGCGGCCCCGGCGGCTGAGGCGGCCCAGTCGGTGGGCCCACGATGGGCGGTCCAGGGGGTTGAACTGGCCCCGGCGGTTGAACCGGTCCGGTCGGCTGAGGGACGAGGAGATTACGGCTGCAGGCTACAGAGTGTTTCCCATCGTCCACTACCACCTCAATCGTGTAGCCACCCGGTTGCAGACCCCCAGGGATAGAGAAAGTGTGGCGGCCGCCTGCAGACATACTTGAAAGCGCGGGAATGGAGGAGCCCTGCTTCAAGACGAAATGGTAAGTGAGAGCGTCACCATCGGGATCCCGTGCTTGGACTGACGCTTCCAGGGAGGTGGCCCCGGCCGAAGGAGCTGTAGGGTTGATATCCACACTCACGCACTGTGGTGGCTGGTTTTGCCCCCCGCCGATGCTCCAATGCCTGGCACAACGCGCTACATACTCCCCATCTGTGACCATCACAAACAGTGTATAGAAACCAGGAGGAAAGCTAGTACCTTGCCAGCTGATCGTTGGATTCTGGCCCCTGGCAAACAGGTTTGCATTGCGGTCGGTGAGAATCCAGTCAAAGTCAAGGGTTTTCCCGGCGCCGAATCCAGTGGGCACAACGCTGCCCTGGAAGGTCGTATCTCCTGGCCCAATTGGGTCGGGCACCGTACTGATAGTGCAAGACGTTTGCGGCGGTCCGGGCGGCTGCACTGTGGGCGGCTGTGTAGTCGTCACGGGTGGTCCGGGCGGCTGCACCGCAGGCGGTTCGGTAGTGGGCGGGGGCGGTCCGGGTGGCTGCGCCGTAGGCGGTTGGGTAGTCGGTGGACCCGCCCCCGGGATAGTGAAATGACGCTGGCACGTAACGCTCTGCTGCCCATCGAAGACGTGTACCAGAACTGTGTGAGAACCCGGTTGGAGACCGCCAGGTATAGAGAAGGTGTAACTGGGAGGCGAAACAACGCCCGGCGGAGTCACACTGACCCCTATGCTGACCACACCCTGCAGTAGTTCGAAGTCGTAGTCTAGGGAATCACCGTTATCCGGATCGAAGGCATCAACTTCCGCTCTCAACGAGATCGCTCCTGCGGGAGGCGAAGAGGGTATTATTCGCACATCCAGGCACTCCGGCGGGTTGTTCGGCGGTACGTCGCCGATGCTGAAATGCTTATGGCACTGTGCAATGTAGTGGCCATCAGTGACCCGCGCACTCAAGTGATAGAAACCAGGAGGATAGGTGGTCCCCCCCCATCTAACCGCTGGATCTTGACCCTCACCGTGCTCGTACTTGCCCGGCCCCGACAACGACCACGTCCAGGTCGCGCCGGGTCCCAACCCGGTCGCGGTGAAGCTGGCCTGGAAGGTAGTATCCTGGAGCCCGATCTGGTCGGGGATTGTCGTGATCGCGCAGGATATCTCCGGCGGAGTCTCCGGCTGCGGTCGCGTTGTGCAATTCAAGGTTAGCTCCGGAGAAACGACGGTAGTCGGCGGCTCCAGCCATTCAGTATTGGGGATCTCCTTGGCATCTATGCTCACCGGTGTGAACTCGCCGCTCATCTTGCTGATGGTGACCGAGCCATCGGCATTGCGAATGCCATCGGCCGCGGCGTCCAGATCGAATGCCGGGTTCCTCAGTTCAGCTCGATAGGAGCGATCGAACCTATCGTCCACAGAGTTGTCAATATCCACTGTGGCAGCGCCCGTAACCCCCAAGGAGAACACCCCGGTGTCGCCACCGGAATAGAAGCCGTCAAACTGCATGGTGACGCCTACTGTGCGTTCCTCCACATAGTCCTGGGAAGAACCGTCCTCATCGTACAGGCGTGACATGTGGGCCCCAACGAACGTGCTCCGATAGGTTCCCTGCACCGACCCGCCAGCAGCAGGGAATTCCAGCTCCATGCTCACATCATCGGAGTAGCAGTAGCAGTAGACCATCCCCTCCTCTTCCCCACCCTCCTGGGCCATCATAGACGGAGGCACGAGCATGGCCAGACAGGCCAACGACAGCAAGACCCTGGTCAGACTTATTCTCATCGTCGATCTCCTGCAATCCTCTCCGTTGGACCATAGAAGGAGTCAGCACGTACTTCGCTCGGCCGGCTGACGCAATGTGGCCAGTCTACCACACCCAGCCCAGTGGTACAATCGGATCTTGGAAAAGCCGTGGCGAGACACCCCATCACGCTCGCCGCTGGGTACGCCCTACTCGCTCTCTACGCGCACCGGGACGTCCAGCACGATGCGATTGTCCAGCACGTTTCCTGCGGAATCCACCAGTCGTAGCCGCCGGAAATCGGGTCTGCTGGCATCGTACATGCCCACCTCGATGAGAAAGTCACCTGGCGGTGCGTCGGCCTGCACCACCAGCTGGTAATCATCGCGGACGTACTCCGGTGGGACCCAACCCGTGGTGGGGCGGACACCACCTAGAGGTTGGCTATCCATCTGCCCACGCACCTGGCTGCTCTCATCAAGCAAATGAGTGAAAACCGTGTAGGGCGTCTCCATGGGCTCCAGAGCCTGCCAGTACAAGGTGAGATGCAGCGTGTCACCCGGCCGTAGAACATCGGCACTCAGATCGTACCCATAGAGCAAGACCTTCCCGCCCAGGTTGCCCACTTGTACTCGATGTTGGACGTCAGGAGGTGAGTAGACCCGCTGGGTGGCTTCGACCTCCAAACCCGTGAGCAGCGTCTCACCGGCTACCTCCTGGACGCGACAGGCAAGGAGTCCAGTCTCATCGCCACCCGGAGACACAAAAGCCACCACCATCTCGCCCTCTGGTACCTCGATCTCTCCTGGCAATGAAGAGGTTGGAGTCAGCCCATCACGACACCAGAGCAACGAGACCCACAACTCACCGCGCCCCGGCTTGGCATGCAAAGGCACTCTGTACTCGTACTGGCCCAGAACGACCTCCCCTGATCGCCAGATAGAGGTCGGATAGTACATGTTGGCCGGGTGATAGACCTCGCCCCGAAGGCTGGTGCCTCCCGGCGAGGCCCAACCCCCAACGTCCGGCCCTCCGATCCCTTCATCCGCAGCTTGACCTGACTCACCCTGCAACCGCACCAGGAGAACGTACTCACGCAACTCCAAGGAGGTCGCCTGCCAGTACAGGTTCAACTGGAGGGTATCGCCCGGCTGGGCTGAGCTGGCGCTCAAGTCGTACCCCAACAGCCCTACCTCCTCCGTGAGTGCGACCTCCATACGCTGTGAAGGATGAACGTCAGCCGCCGATGCGGGCCGCCCTGCGGACAGCTCCACGCTGCCCAGAGTGGCCGTGGTTCCGGTGGGCGTGCCCTGCTCGTCCAGGACGTCCAGACCCACCAGGTTGACGTCGCTGTACAGGCTGACCTGCAACTGATAGAGGCCTGGTGGAGTCCCCGCTGTGGGTGTGATTTGCATCGTTCCAAACAGCGTTTCGCCGACTGACCACCGGAAGGAGGGGTAGAGCAGACCAGTCGGACGCCCGTCGTACCCTCCCCACTCGTGGCCCGCCTCATCCCGCAGCCTCAGGGATACCTTGTAGTCCTCATCGATTTCCTGTAGCGCCTGCCAGTATAGAACGACCTCCAGGCCACTCGTGGTCGCCTTGCCCTCAGAGACAGTGTACCCCAGCAGCCTAATCTGATCGTCAAAGTTGACCGTCAACGGGTGCTCGGGGCTCGGTTCGCTGGAGAAGTGCACGTCTGGCGGCAGTGCATAGTGAAGCAGCTTCAAACCCCAGAAGCCCCCTGCATAGGGTACGAGCTCTCCCTCCTCACCCAGCATCCCGGTCAGGAAGCCCACGGGATCCACAACCTCGTGTTGCCACAACAGCACCCACACTCCGTCTCTGCCAGGCAGGATGCGATTCAACTCGCTGGCCAGGCCGTAGTCCAACACGTGCTGTGCCGACAGGGTTGGCTCATCGGGGATGGGATACCAGTCGTCTCCCTCATAGTAGTATTCGAAAACCGGGAAGAAGTGTCCAGAGGTGAGGATGACCGCCTCATTCTCCCCTTTGTTCTCCTCGATGAAGCGCGCCGCGCTGCGGAAGTCGTCCTTCAGAAAGTAGATGTCAAAGTAGGCGTTGTAGATAGCGTACCCGGAGGTTATGCCCACGAAGCAGAGCAGGACCCAGCCAATGATCAGAGCGAGTGTCCTTCTCCGGCCAGTCCTGCTGCCTGCCATTTCTAACAGACCAGCAAGGCCACCGGCGATCAGCAGGAAGAAAGCGGGCGCCGAGAGCATCAGGTACCGCGGGTGGAACTTCGCTCGCTGATAGGAGATGACCACCAGGAGCAGGCACGGCAGGGCCAGATAGAGAAGCAGACCAAGCAGAGTCAGCCAGGGCCATCTGTCCATTAGGGAGACCGAGCTGCCATCCATCCCCTCCTCCGGCCTAAGCCTTCGCATCGCCCTGAGAGCAAGGATGGCGATTGCGGCAAGCAAGATCAGGAGGTATCCCAGGGCTATGGGCTGGGCAATGATCTCCAAAACACTGTGGCCGGTGCTGAAAGTGATCAGAGTCTTGCGCAGGACCTCGCCAACCCGCAGTGTGCCCTTCCAGTAGCTCACGTCCGCTCCGTACCGCTGGAGCACGAAACGGCTCCAGGGCAGATAGGCCAATACCACCGCACCCTGGCAAAGAAGACCGTTCGCCAGGGCGCTCCAACGCCGTCCTGCGCGACCCCTACTCCACAGCAGCCACCAGCACACAAAGAAGACGACCTGGAAGGCCAGAACGAAGAAGGCATAGAAGTGCGTATACACGGCTATCACGTTGACCACGAAATATGCCGCCCACGCCACGGCCCGCCGACCAAGTCCGTCCGTGATGCGCAGCAGCAGATAGGTGGACAACAGACAGAGGACGGTGACCAGCGTGTACATGCGCGCTTCCTGCGAGTACCACAGAAACAGCGGTGATAGGGTCACCAACGCGGCGGCAAGCACCCCGGCACCAGTCCCGAGGAGGCGCTTGCCCACCGCCCACATCAAGGGGATGGTGAGCAGGCCAAAGATGGCGGAGAGATACCGCAGGGAAAACTCCGTACCGCCAAACAGCTTAACCCAGAAGTGGAGTAGATAGTAGTAGAACGGGGGGTGGATGTCGCTCGCCGTGCGAGCCGTGATCTCGCTGACGCTCGTCCCGGCCAGATAGATACTGAACCCTTCGTCGTACCATAGGCTCTGATAATCCAGTCGAAAGGTGTAGAAGAAGAACGCCAGCAGCACGAGGAAGACAAGCAGAGCGATTGGGGGAATGCGGCGAAGCCTGTGCATGGACAACTACCCTTCTCCGCCGTATCTTATCATACGCGAGGGCTGCGTTCAACCGCGCCGGGGCATCTACCAAGGCAATTTGCAGTCACCTCGACAAGGCCTAGTCAACCCTCTCGAACCTCACCCAGTCCAAAGCGGCCGCGACCGTAGGTTCCGTGAGACCCTGTCCAGCCCGGACACTCACAGGTCGGAGAAGACCTGTCGCCTCAAGCGCCTGTCCTGGCTCCGCCCCTTTGATGCCGATGACGGCGTGCCCCCACCGGAACATCCCCCGGAGGTCTTCCTGGGCTCCGATGGTTCGCAGCGCCAACACCGCCTCCTCCGTCAGGTGGAGAGAGGCCTCGTCCCCTACCGCGACGGCCACGACCATGCCCTCTGGTATGCCCCCGATGAACTCGGCCAGGCGGGTCGATTCCTCCTCGCTGGCGAAGGTGTCGAAATGGCTGCTGTGTTCTACTACACCGGCCACCGGGTCCAGGACCGCCACGTTGTATCCCCTTTCGCTTGGAGACACATCGCGGCCATCGACATGGATGTGGCCAAAGTCCCCTACCTCCTCGCCCGCACTCTTGACCAGGATGTTGACCGGTGCCCTCACTCCGGTGCTCCCAACCTGGTAGTCACCGTCCCTGATCTGCCCGGCGGGGAAGAGGGGTCGGAACCGGAAGTGGAGCTCGTTGAGCCCATCTCGTACTAGATGCGCAGGAAGCGACACTTCGTACTCGTGCCAGCCCTCTGCCAGCTCCAACGAAGTCACAAGATGCCCGTTGAGCACGACGTCCATGCTCTGCCCGGGGCCCGGAGCCATAGCGCGCAGGGTCATCTCCCGATGAGCAGGAGACAGTGCGGCGAAGAAGCGCGCCTCGCTGCGCTGTGCCCACACGTACTCCGCCCCGCTCTCGCTCCATCCCTCGCCCAGATGCAGACGCGCCTCGTCGGGGCCCAGGTCGATGAACACCTCGTCGGCCAGAGGTGGGATTGTGATGCGATACGAGACGATACCCTCACCCTCAAATGCCGGCTCTCCTCCGAATACGTACCGCACATACTCATGCAGCACCGTGGGAATCACCTCTGTATGCAGAACAACGTACCGCACGCCCAGCAGACGCAGCACGTCAGGCGCCAGTCCCCTGTCCCTGTCCCACACCTCCCGCTCTACCTCGTGGCCGTTCTCCAGGGCGATGATAGTGTTGATCACAGGGGCCTCGGTGAAGTACTGGAACTTGTACTCCGGATTGCGAGAGGTGTTACCTCCCAGAAGCCTCTTCCCGTGCGTCGTCTGGTAGTACTGCACGAACATGATCATAGGGTCCTTGGTGCCCGTGACCCTGAAGCCGTTCCGCCAGGCCAGCGGCAACTCGAGCACGGCGAAATCCCCTGGCTCGTCGGCGATAGCCGCATACAGCTGGGGAACCCGGAAGTCGGAGAGAGGTAGGGGCACCGAGAGATGCTCGAACAGAATCAGCGATGCCAACGCGGCCGACACCACCCATTTCCGCCCGCTGCCCCGCAGAAGACCCGTGAGACGATGCAGACCATAGCCAGCAAGCGTGGCCCAGCACAACGCCAGCATCACGCTGTACCGGCTCGGATACCGGTTGCCCTTGAAGAAGGGCAGGGCCGCCAGCAGATCGAAGGGAAGAGGCAGGTCGTGCTCCTGGCCATTGATGCGCAGCGCAGGGCCCAGGGCGATGAGGGCGAAGATGATGGCGGCCACTATCCACAGTCGGACACCGCGGTCTCTCCAGCGGGACACCGCGCCGTAGACAGCCAGCCCCAACACGGCGTAGCCGATGAACACGAAGTTCAGATATGAGAAGTCGAAGCGCTGCCGCCACAGGTCTGCTAGAGGATGCAGATGGCTGGGCACAAAGAAGCCGAGAAGGTCGGCCGAGAAAATGTTGGCAAAGCCCCCACCCTCCACCAGGAAATCGCCTTCCACCATCATCACCTTCAGCATACGAAGGAGGATGGGAGACATGCCCGCGGCGAAGACTAGACCAATGAGCACCAGGTTACCGAAGAAGCGGACGTTACTTCTCCAACCATCCACGGCCAGCCAGTAGAGCAGATAGATGAGGGTGAAGATGAGGAGGAAAGAGGCGTAGGTGAACTCGGTGTAACCATTCAGCAGCAGGAACAAGGCCGCCAGAACGGAGTAGCGCAGGGCTTTCGGCTTCCTCCTGGACTTGATCAAGAAGAGGACGTAGAAGGGTATCCACTGTGTGCTCAGGATGTTGAACTGGCCCAGAGAGGCGTAGACAAGCCGGTTGGACGAGAAGGCGTAGATCAGCCCAACGATGAAAGGGGCAGACGGATGGGTATCTCGTGGCAGCAGATACCTGGCCAGCAGATAGGCTCCGTAGGCCGACAGAACAAAGGTGGCGAAGACGATCACGTTGTTGGCGGTCACCAGCCCCAGGAGTGGCTGGAGCGGAATTGACTCAAAGCCGTTCAGGATGGTCAGGGTGTAGAAGGTGAGATCGATGCCCAGGGGGTAGAACATGAAGTCGCAGAGGAGGGGGTTGGAATGGAGATCGACCACGGCTTGCTTCACCCACCACAGGTTCCACACCAAAGCGGGATCATCGCTTCCGTCGCCGGGGACGTGGGTGGCGAAACGCAGAATGAGGGGACAAGTCAGAAGGACTGTCAGCAGGAGATAGACCCCTATGACGGCGACGTGCTCCCTCCACACGACCTGCTTGGCCAAGCCGAGACGCTCCTTTGCTCAACATAGCGCTGCGGGCAGCATCGCAACCCTGCATGAACCGAAGTTTCGACGCCAATCTCCGCAGTGGATCCACCGCCATAGTATAGTCACTTCCACGAACCTGGGGCAACCCAGGAGCGAGTTTACATTTGGCTCTAGCTGACCTAGAATAGCCCAAATTGAGGCATCACGGTGTTCACCTACCAGCAAGCCCTGGACTACATCTACTCCTTCGTCGATCAGGAGAAGCTCCAGCCCGACAAGTACGAGCCGCGGCGCTTCGACCTGACCAACATGCATGCTTTCATGACCATGCTGGGGGACCCCCATCGAAGGCTCCGAGCGGTGCACGTCGCTGGGACCAAGGGCAAGGGCTCGACCTGCGCCATGATGGCCAGCGTGCTCCAGACCGCGGGCTACAACGTGGGTCTTTTCACCCAGCCCCACCTGCACACCTTCCGCGAGCGGATCCAGGTCGGCGGCTGCCTGATCAGCGTAGATGAGATGGTGGCGCTCCTGGAACAGTTGAAGCCCTCCATCGGGGACCTGCCGGATCCCAGCACCTTCGAGATCATGACCGCCATGGCCGTTCAGTACTTCGCGGAGCAGGAGGTGGACTTCGCCGTGATCGAGACCGGCCTGGGGGGGCGCCTGGACACCACCAATGTTATCGAACCGCTAGTCTCCGTCATCACTTCCATCAGCTACGACCACACGTACATCCTGGGGGATACCATTGAGGAGATCGCGAGGGAGAAGGCCGGGATCATCAAAGAGGGAAAGCCCGTCGTCTGCGCCCCTCAGAAGCCAGCCGCGGAGCAGGTCATAGTCGAGGTCTGCCAGGAGAGGAACGCACCGCTGGTTCTCCTCGGCCGGGACTGGCTGTGGGAGCGCACCGAATCCAACGTGCATGGCCAAGGCCTCCGGGTGACGTGCAAAACGGCCGATGGCGGAGGGCTGTTGAAGCATGGCGAAACCGGGGAGTTCTGGATCCCCTTGCTGGGCCGTTACCAGGTGGTGAACGCCGCCACCGCTATCGCCACCCTGGATCAACTGCACCTCCAGGGAGTAGATCTATCCCTGACGCACGTGAGCGATGGCTTGCGCACAGCGCACTGGCCGGGGCGCCTGGAGATACTGAGCCAGAATCCGCTGCTGGTGGTGGACGGCGCGCATAACATGGACTCCATGCAGCGAATGATGGACACGCTCGTGGAAGACCTCCTCTACGACCGGCTGATTGTGGTGGCGGGGTTCTCCGCGGATAAGAACATCGCGGGCATGATGGGGGAACTGACCTCCCGCGCCGACGAGTTGATCCTCACCAAGTCGGTCCACCCACGCTCAGCCGAGCCAGAGAAGATAGCGGCGCAAGCTGACCAGGCAAAGGCACGGGTGACGGCGGTCAACGACGTGTCTTCCGCGCTGTGGGAGGCCCTGAAACGTGCGGGCAGTGATGACCTGGTCTGCATCACAGGCTCTCTATTCGTCGTGGCAGAGGCCAGGGCTGCCTGGTTGGACGCCCAGGGCGTGGACTTTGAGCGGGACCCTCAGTTGTAGTAGCAGAGCGCGGTGGCGAGGAGCGATCCCCTTCTACTCCGAGGCGACCAGGAACCTCTGGATGGCGTCGGTCACCAAGTCGGGCTGTTCCATCATCACCATGTGTCCTGCCTGGGGGATGATGGTCAAGGTAGCTCCGGGGATGTTTTCCCCCAGGTAGTGAGCGTACTTCGGGGGCGTCAGCTTGTCGTGCTCACCGCACAGCACCAGCGTAGAGCAGCCGATCTCGGCCAACTTGCTCATCATGTCGAACCTGTCGCAAGCGGCGAAATCGTCGTGCACCACTTTGGGATCGTTCTCCAGCCATTCCTCCCGCGCTAGCTGCGCCAGTTCAGGCGAACTCTCGCCGGAGTACGCCAGGCCGAGCATCATCTCCACCGTGGATGGGAAATCCTGAAGCATGGCCTCCAGCAGACTGGGCAGCACCCGGAGCCGGGCGCCGCTTCCAACCAGCACCAGCCTGTTCACCCGGGAAGGATGGGTGAGGGCCAAATACTGCGAAATCGCCCCGCCCATAGAGTGCCCGACCAGCGTGACCTGGTCCAAGTCCAGAGCATCCAATAGCTGGAGTATCACCTCAGCATAGCCTGAGATAGATGTCCGTCCCTCTCCCAAGGAGCGGCCATGCCCGGGGAGGTCCACAGCATAGCGACCCACGCCCTTCAGACCCTGTACCTGCGATCCCCAATGCCTGTGTGTGCCACCCGCGCCGTGGACGAAAAGCAACGAGTCTTGGCCCTCAGCTGACGGCCGGGAGACGTAGAAGAGATCCTGATCCGCGATAGTCACCTTTGGCATGAACTGACTCCTGGTCCTGAGGTAGTCATCGATGTGTTCAACGACGATGCAGGGCGGAGTCTGCGCTTTCTAAGCCTCGCGCTCTGGGTGAGCCCGACCCTCAAGTCCAGCCAGGTATTCTTCAGCCTGCATGGCCGCTCTCGCACCCGAACCCACCGCCGTCGAAATCTGCCAGGCAACTCCCTCCTGCACGTCACCGGCGGCGAAGACCCCCTCCACGCTGGTCATCTGCCGTTCGTCGGTGACGATGTAGCCACCCTCATCCAGCTCCACCTGGCCCTTGAACAGACCCGTGTTGGGCACGTTGCCGATGAAGGTAAAAACGCCCTGGGCTTCCACGGTCGACTCCTCACCCGTCTTCACGTGCTCCAGGCGCACCCCTTCCACACCATCCTCTCCCAGGATCTCAATGACCATCGTATCCCAGATGAACCGTATCTTCTCGTTGGCCCTGGCCATCTCCTCCACAACCTTCTCCGCCCGCAACCTGTCCCGCCGATGCACCACGATCACCTCGCTGGCGAACTTGGTGAGGAATACAGCCTCTTTGACCGCAGCGTCTCCTCCACCGACGACCACCACCCGCTGATCGCGATAGAAATAGCCATCACACGTGGCACACGAAGACACCCCCCGCCCCGCGAACTCCGCCTCTCCAGGAATGCCCAGCGTTCGTGGCGACCTGCCGGTGGCGATGATGATAGACCTGGCCGTGTGTACTCCTCCATGCGCCTTCACCTCGAAGGGCCTGGCAGAGAGATCGACGGCCACCGCCTCGTCCATCAACATTTCGGCGCCGAAGCGTTCGGCCTGCTTCTGCATCAGTTGGGCCAGCTCAAAGCCCCCGATACCGTCGGGGAAGCCAGGGTAGTTGTCCACCCGCTCGGTCAGCGCCATGCTCCCGCCCAGGTTCTTGCCACTGACGAGCAAGGGCGCCAGGTTGGCACGACCGGCGTAAATGGCCGCCGTCAAAGCGGCGGAGCCAGACCCAACGATGATCAAGTTGCGCGGTTCCATACTCGACCCTCCCAGCACGAACCTCGAAGCCATTGATGACCCCGGCACTCTGTCCACTGGAGACCGAGAGTCAGTGAGGCCACACCTCCTATTGTACCTGGCGGCGCTGTCATTGACAAGGCCACTGCCTTGGGCTAGCATCTCAGAGGACGTGCAGCGACCGTCGCTGATGCCCGCACCTGAGAGGATCCAGTGAGCTTCGAAGACGACAAGGTAGCTCTCCTCGGCCATCCCAGCTACGTGTGGCGACTGGGCCAAGAGCGCCGACTGGCCCTGATAGACAGGTACGCGCCTCTTCAGGACCGCAGGATCCTGGACGTGGGGTGCGGCATAGGCACCTACGTCGACAAACTGCGGCAGTTCAGCGGGCAAGTCTACGGTATTGACGTCGACACTGCAAGAATCTCGGAGGGCGCTGGCAGCCTACCCAACCTGCTCGCCGCGGAGGCCGAGAGACCTCCTTTCGTTTCAGGTTCCTTCGATGTCATTCTGCTGCACGAGGTTCTGGAACACGTCCGCGATGATCACCAGGTGGTCGCCGAAGCCTACAGGCTCCTCGCGCTCGGAGGGAGAATAGTCATCTTCGCTCCCAATCGGTTGTACCCCTTTGAGACACACGGAATCTACTGGCGAGGGAACTACAGATTCGGGAACTTCCCTTTCGTGAACTACCTTCCCGGATCATGGCGACGGCGCTTGTGCCCCCACGTGCGAGTGTACAGGGCGGCGGACCTGAAAGCACTCCTCAGGGACCTCCAACACCGTGTCGTCGTCCACACCCAGATCTACCCTGGATACGACAACTTCTCCGCCCGACACCCCTCGCTTGGATCGGCCCTACGCACCATCACCCATTCCCTGGAAGGCACACCCCTGCGCATCTTCGGCTTGTCCCACCTGCTCGTGGTCGAGAAAACAGCCGCTAGCTGACGTCGCACATCCGTTCTTCTGAAGGCTTGCAGTCACCCCCTGTGTCTGATAGTATGTCCTTAGACTGATCGATCAGGACAAGACCATGACCTCGAACCTTCGACTCGTCATCGCCAGGCGACGGCAGCGGAGACACGCGACCGGGCAGAACAACCACCTACCCAAGATAAGCATGTCAGCGGTTGGCGTGGTCATTCTGAGCTTCGTGTTGGCAGCGGGAGCAGGGCTGGGCTCCGTGGCGGGCGCCTATGCCTACTTCGCACAGCAAGTGCCCCCGGCGGAGATGATCGAGGTTCAGACCTCGCAGAGCTTCAAGACGACCAAGATATTCGACCGTACGGGGACCAAACTACTGTACGAAGTTTTCGACCCTCGCTGGGGGAGCCGGACAGTGGTTCCCATCGACCAGATACCGGACCATCTCAAGTACGCCACCATCGCCATCGAAGACCAGGACTTCTACACCAACCCAGGCGTCAACATCCGCGGTTTGATACGTGCCGCCTATGTGGATATCACAGGGCAGGGTTTCCAGGGAGGCAGCTCCATAACCACGCTGCTGGTCAAGAACGTGATCATCCCACTGGAGGAGCGGGCAGAACGTTCCTTCACGCGCAAGATCAAGGAAGCCATCCTGGCCGTTGAGATAACGCGACGCTACAGCAAGGATCAGATCCTAGAGTGGTACCTGAACACCGTGTTCTACGGGAACCTGGCCTACGGCGTGGAGGCCGCCGCTCAGAACTACTTTGGCAAGCACGTGCAAGACCTGAGCCTGGCGGAGTGTGCTATGCTGGCCGTGTTGCCCAACGCGCCCGCCACGCACTCCCCCCTCACCAACCCCGTGGAGGCCAAGATTCGCCAGCACCTGGTCCTGGACGCCATGTTCCGGCAGGGATACATCACCCAAGGCGAGATCGTGGCTGCTAAGGTGGAGGAGCTCCACTACGCTCCCGTTCGCTACGACATCGAGGCACCTCACTTCGTGATGTATGTCCGCCAGTTGCTGGAGGAGCGGTACGGCTCCGACCTGCTGTATCAAGGAGGCTTGAAAGTCTACACCACGCTCGATCTGGACCTTCAGCACGAGGCGGAGGACATCGCCCGCCGTCACCTGGCTGAACTTCAAGCTGACGAGCGCAACGCCTCCAACGCCTCCGTGGTCACACTCAAACCCGCCACGGGGGAGATACTGGTCATGGTGGGTAGCCTGGACTACTTCGATCGAGACATAGACGGGCAGGTCAACGTGGCTCTCGCCGAACGACAGCCCGGATCCTCCTTCAAGATGTTCACCTATACCGAGGCTCTGCGACAGGGCAACACCCCTGCCACGATGGTCATGGATGTGCGCACAACATTCCCCGACCCGGACTATTCCAACCCGTATACGCCAGAGAACTACAACCGCAAGTTCAACGGTCCGCTCCGCCTCAGGCAGGGGCTGGCCCGCTCCATCAACGTGGCGGCCGTGAAGGTCTTGAGCTGGGTCGGAGTGAGGAGCGTAATAGAGCTTTCCCATCGCATGGGAATCAACACCCTCACGCGGGACTACTACGGGTTGAGCCTCACCCTTGGAGGGGGTGAGGTCAGACTGCTGGACATGACCTACGCCTTCAGCGTGCTCGCCAACGGCGGCTACATGGCCGGCCAGCCTGTCCCCGAGGACAGTCTGAGGCCCGGTTATCGCGAACTGGACCCGGTCGCCATTCTGCGTGTAGCAGACACCAACGGCAATGTGCTGGAGGAGTATCGAAGCCCTGAGCTGCGGGAGGTCATCAATCCTCAGGTGTCTTACGTCATCACCCACATGCTCTCAGACAATGTGGCCCGTACCCCAGCATTCGGGTCTCGCAGCATGCTCTGGCTGGGCAACGACAGGCCAGTAGCAGCGAAAACGGGGACCACCACTGACTATCGGGATTCGTGGACCATCGGCTTCACGCCTCAGCTGTGCACGGGCGTCTGGGTGGGCAACAGCGACAACGAACCCATGGAACATGTGCCCGGTTCGGTTGGTGCCGCCCCCATCTGGCATGATACCATGCTCGTGGCTCTGGAAGGGGAGCCTGTCATGCCCTTCGTCGAACCGCCGGGATTGGAGTGGGCCATCGTGGACGCCACATCTGGATTGCTGCCCAACCCACACACTCCCTCCACCATCAGGGAGGTCTTCCTGCCCGGCACGGTGCCCACCGAAGAAGACAACATACATCAGATGGTCCGAATATGTCGCGCCAGCGGGAAGCTAGCCACCGTCTATTGCCCGCTTGACGAAGTGATGGACCAAGTGTTTGACATATACCCGACTGAGGCCGCGGACTGGGTGCGGCAGAACAACGTACCACAACCCCCCTCCGAGTACTGCGATCTGCACGGCCCGTCGCCCATAACTGGGGACGTGGCCATCACCAGCCCCCGTCCTTACGGCTACATACAAGGCATCGTGCAGGTCATGGGCAACGCTCGGGGGCCAGACGTTCAACTATACCGCCTCCAGTACGGACCTGGGTTGAATCCGTCCTCCTGGACGCAGATAGGCGGAGATCACGGCAACACCGTGGACAACGGGCTCCTGGAGACGTGGGACGTACGAGACCTGGATGGACTGTACACCCTTCAGCTGTCAGTTGTCGACTGGAACAGCTTCTATCGGCAATCGACGATCCAGGTCACGGTGGACAACGTGGCCCCCACCATTGAGATAACCTACCCCATCACAGAACAGCTCTACGTCATGGAGACCGACGAGTGGGTCAGTTTCCAGGCCCAGGCTACGGACAACTTCTCCATGGACAGGGTCGAGTTCTTCTTTGACGACGAGATGCTGACCTACGACACTGTAAGCCCCTACAATCAGCGGTGGACCATCGTCATGACCACCACACTGGAGCAAGATGCTGCTTTGAGAAAGCTCATCGCCGAGGAGGTTCCGGTTGAAGAGTGGCCCCCCAACGTGCTGCCCATCGAAGAGTCGCCCCCTGACGACCTCCCCACTGACGAGCCTTCTACCCCGGAGGACCTTGCTGAGGATCTCATCCTCAGAGCGACCATCGCCATCACTGTGCCTCACACGATCTACGTTGAAGCCGTGGACGCCGCAGGCAACCGCACCAAGAGCGAAGAGGTACTGATCTACATCGTTCACGAGCAAGAGGAAGAAGAAGAGGAGACGGCGGAGGTCATCCCGGACAGGCATCTGGAACGCAGGTGGGGCTTCGTGCGTCGGGAAGGTGAACTAGCGGTGCTGGCATGACGAGCATCCTGGTCAGCAACGACGATGGCATCAGTGGCCCCGGATTGCTTCCCCTCAAGCACGCTCTTGACCAGGTCGGAGAGGCTACGATCATCGCGCCTGATCGGCAATGGTCCCACTCTGGCCATTCCAAGACGATGCGCAAACCGCTGCGCATTCAGGAGATCTCTCTGGCCGACGGCTCGCCGGCTTACTCCAGCAGCGGATCCCCCGCGGATTGCATAGCACTGGCCGTGCTCGGCTTTCTACCCGAGCTACCCGATCTCGTCGTTTCGGGCATCAACCTGGGCGCCAACGTGGGTCAGGACATCACCTACTCAGGCACCCTGGCGGCAGCCTTCGAAGGCACCGTCTCAGGCATTCCCTCCATCGCTGCATCTCTGGACAGCTACGAAGCTGGAGACTTCACCTATGCCGCCCACTTCGTCGCCCGTCTGGCCAGAGAAGTCCTGGCCCGCGGGCTGCCCAAAGCGGTCCTTCTGAACGTGAATGTCCCCCATGTACCAGAGGGGGAAATCGCCGGAGTGGAGATCACCAAACTAGGCAGCAGGCTCTATCGGGACGAGCTGATAAGACGGAAGGACCCGCGCGGGCGGGACTACTACTGGATAGGCGGGGAGCGTCCCACAGGTGATCCTAGCATTGAGGGCACCGACATCTGGGCCCTGGCATCCAACCGCGTGTCCATCACCCCTTTACACCTGGATTTGACAGACCACGGCTTCATGGATGAATTAAAGGCCTGGGGAATAGAATCCTGACGCAGAGGATGCGGATCAGCGACCGGCGCTGATAGCGCCGTATCACGTAGATGGGGAGAAGAACTGTGGACTTCTGGCAGGCACTGGAAGCAAGGCGCAGTGTGCGGGCGTTCGACCGAGAGCGCGATGTGCCACCGGGGATGGTGACCCGGCTCCTCGAGGCCGCCATTCGTGCCCCATCGGCCGGCAACTGCCAGCCTTGGCAATTCTACATAGTTCGAAACCAGGAAACCAAGAGGGCACTGGCGCAAGCCGCGCTGAACCAGTCGTTTCTCAGCGAGGCCCCAGTACTGGTGGTGGCATGCGCAGACCCGGAGCGGTCGGCCAGCAGGTACGGCGACCGGGGGAGGCATCTCTACTACTTGCAGGACACTGCCGCGGCTACTGAGAATCTGCTGCTGGCAGCGGTTGCGTCGGGACTGGGCGCCTGCTGGGTGGGCGCTTTCGACGAGGAGGCAGCCGCACGAGCTCTCGAGCTGGACTCGCGATTGCGCCCCGTGGCCATAATACCTATAGGCTACCCTGCCGAACGCTCCTCCTCTAGCACGGACCGCCTTCCCTTGGACGCAGTGACCAAGACCATCGCCTAATTGCCAGCCCCCGATCCGAGTGCTCCACGTGATGAGATAGCGTAGCGGGCTTCCTGTCTCCACCCACGCCTCCCCAAATGACCTTGCCTCACCGGCAGACTGCGGGTATAATGGTCTTCGCTCTGGTGGAAGTGCCCTCCCTGAGGGCGAAGTAGTAAGGAGGAAGGCTGCAATGGCGACCAAGTATGCTTTCTTTGAGGGCAGCATCGTGCCCATAGAGGAGGCAAAGGTCAGCATCATGACCCACGCTTTCAACTACGGAACGGGCTGCTTCGAGGGTATCAGGGCTTACTGGAACGAGACCAAGGAGCAGCTCTATGTGCTTAAGCTGAGAGAACACTATGAACGTCTGGTACACTCCTGCAAGATCATCCTGATCACCCTCCCGTACAGCGTGGACGAGATGTGCAGCATGACCCTCGAACTGCTCAGCAAAGAGGGGTTCCGCGAAGACACGTATGTCCGCCCCCTGGCCTACAAGGCCGAGTCCGGCCTTGGTGTCAGGCTGCACGACCTGAGAGATGGGTTCGCCATCTTCGCCACACCCTTCGGCAAGTACATCGACAAAGAGGAGGGCGCCAACGTCGGGGTGTCATCCTGGCGCCGAATCAACGACAACTCCGTTCCAGCGAGGGCGAAGATCACGGGAGCTTACATCAACTCGGCACTGATCAAGACCGACGCCATAATGAACGGCTTCGACGAGGCCATTGTGCTGACTCAGGAGGGTCACGTCTCCGAGGGAAGTGCAGAGAACCTGTTCATAGTGAGAGAGGGTAAGCTGGTCACATCCCCCGTCACAGAGGACATCCTGGAAGGCATCACCAGGGCCACGCTCATCGCGCTGGCTGCAACCGAACTCGGCATCGAGACCGTCGAGCGTCCCATTGACCGCACCGAACTCTATGTGGCGGACGAAGCCTTCTTCTGCGGCACAGGTGTACAGATTGCAGCCATCGCCGAGATCGACCATCGCCCGGTTGGAACTGGCAAGATTGGCCCTATCGTGACACAGCTACGGGACCTGTACTTCAGCATCGCCCGTGGAGAGAGGGAAGACTACAGCCGCTGGGTCACCCCAGTGTACACTGCCGTGCCCGCTGGGTGAACGCGCCGTAGCGTCTGAAGGTGCCCAATAGTTGGCTGCCGGCCTAGCCTGTCGGATCTAAGGAGCCCGGACCTCCAGGGCTGCGGGCAGTAGTATCTGATCCCCCAGTGGTACGCCTTCTGGATCCGTGGCAGCCAGTCTTCTGAGAGTATCCGGCTCATACAGTCCTATCGCCAGCCGGTACTCGCCGGGCGGCACATCGCTGTTGAGCGGGATGAGGTGCTCGTCCTCCACGACTTCGCCAACCACCCAGGCCCAGGTGGGATTAATCCCGTTCCCAGGTATACCGTCTCCCTGGGCCCACATCTCGCCTCGATCATCCACGAGGTGCACGAAGACCACGTGTTCCTCAGACATCTCCTCGGTGGCCTCCCAGTACAGAAACAAGCGGAAATAGTTGCTCGGCCGCGAACTGCTGTTTCCAAGTTTGTAGCCCAGCAGATTGATCCGCTCACCAAAGCTCAAAGGCCCCAGCTTGGCAACTCCCTCCAGGCTCACAGGCTGCGCCCGTCGAACGCGGATCATGGCCAGATCTATACTATCGGAGACCAGATTCTCGTTGCCGTCCAGGATGGGCAACCTCTCCCCCGTGTCCGCACGATACAATCCAGCGCGGAGCATGTAGGCGCCAGGAGGCGTCTCACCTGAGACGCTCAGCACGTGCGGATTCGAGACGTAGAACCCGGGAGTCCAACTGGAGGTGGGAATGCCAGCCGGACTGAGCTCTTCGGACAGACTCCATGAGATGTAGTTGGGGCGAAGATCATCTAGGTGCAAGAAAACACTGTAGTCTTCCTGCAACCGTTCCTGGGCCTCCCAGTAGAGCGTTACCCGCAAGTCCTCGGCGGCCGTCACGTGCTCGCTGCTCAAGTCATAGCCGAGAAAGAGAACCTGGTTGTTGACGTTGATCCGTTTCGAGTGTTGTACACCCAGAACCTGGCCTGGAGGGGAACTCTTGCGGAACCACGTGGTACGGGGGTCAATGATCCACACCTTTGTCAGCAGAAGTGCCGCCAGGGTGAGCCCCAGGATCCCAGCGTCGGCCCCCGAGAGGCGGCTTCCGGGAGGCACCGTCGCCGGGGGGGCGACGTCCCGCCTCTTCTTGAGGCTCAGCCAAACAGTGGCGCCCACCATGAGCGTTACCGTCCCCAGGGAGATCAGATTGGCCACTGTCCTGACGGGTGTGTCCCCGAAGCTCACTAGGATGTCATGTTGGCCCGCTGGCAACTCGAAGGTGATCAACCCCTCGGGGTATGACGGGCTGATGAGGACGGGCTCGCCATCTACGAACGCCTGCCAACCAGGATAGTAGAAGGTACTGAACCGCACGGTCAGCGGCTCGGAAGTGGCGACACGATACTCGTCAGACACGACCGTGTGGCGAATCAAATCCGCATGGGCGGAATCCGGAAGGGCATCGATGTCCAATTTCGAGATGGCACCGTTAGACAGGTATTGCTCCACGAGCGGCGAACCCTTCGGCTCCTCAATAACACCCGTGGGCAGGCACTCACTCGCACTGGTGGTGCCGATGATCCCGGTTCTCACCTCGTGAGCCACGACGTCTCTCGGGGACAGGACGTCGCGAACGGTGGGAGGCCACTGAACATAGAGGTGCACAAAGGAAGCTGTGACAGTGAGCGCCAGCGACACCGCGACGACTGCCACCCCCAAGCGACGCCAGGGCAGCCTCGACCACAGAGCCACACTTGCACCCGCCAGAACACCTGCGCCGAGGATGGCCGTGCTCAGAAATCGCCAGGGAAACTCGGTGAAGGTCAGCAGAGGCACGTACTCCCACAGTGGAGTAGACGGCGGCAAGGTCATGAAGGTGGACACCAGTAGCATGAGGACAAAGAAGGCAGCAACCATCCTCTGATATCGTGTAAGAGGCCCGAGCACGATGCCGACCAACCCCAGGCATCCTAGGATCACCTGGGCGAATCCCAGGTTCAGAAGCCAGACCGGATTGAGCGAAGAGCTGTCCAGTACCTCCGACTGAGATAGGATCTCCTCCAGGGTCAGGAAGTGCCTGCTGAAGTCGAAGTAGTCCTGCGTCAGCCTATCCAACTTGACCAGAGGCTTCTCTGCGAGAGCTGGAATCAAGAAGAAGGAGATTAGGCTCAACGACATGACCAACGCAAGGGCACAGTGTTTGATCCTGTGCCACCTGCGAGCCGAGGCAGCGGCCCACACCACGAAGAGCATCACAAAGGGGAAGAATAGCATGCCGCTTATGTTGTGACTGAGAATCACCGCCCCACACAGGATAGGGCTCGTAGTCAAGTAGACAGGGTGGTCTGTGGTCACCAGACGGTGGAAGGACCACAGGGCTACGGGCATGATGCACATCGCCAGGATCTGCGCGTATCCTCCGCGGACGAATACCTCGCGCAACATGAACGGTGCGTACACATACGCCGCAGCTGCCAGGATCCCGGCCCTGGGGTTCAGTATGTCCTTCGTGAGGGCATACATCCCCCACCCCCCAAGAAACAGGCTCCCTATCACCACCAACTTGAAGGCGCTCTCGAACCCCAAGCCAAGCAGGTGCACAACCTCGGTCAAGTGATACAGCATGGGGGCAAAGTAGTTGAAGATGGGATAACCGTAGCCGAAGGCCATGTCGGGCGCCCACCGTGGGTAGAACACCCCATCCTGCCAGCACTCGTGAATCTCCACCACCCTCAGCAGGTGGAGGTATCCGTCTGCCGTCCGGGGAATACCTGGTTGCAGGAGAACGATAGCCACGAAGCTGGGCAGCAACAGCACCACGAGCAAGCCAGGATCGAACCTGGAGCCAAACCAGTTCAGGAGCCTGCGTCCGGATTCCGCCGTCAACTTGGACCGTTCAACCATCGCTCTTCTGGGCCAACACAGCCTGGTGTCGCGCCTGCACCCGTGTCCGCCAGTACAAACGGATAGCCCACTGGGCGAACGGAGACTACAGCCACTGGGTCACCCCAGTGTACGCTGCCGTGCCCGCCATGCAATCGCGCGCTAGCCTTCTCTGAGGCTACTCACCAAGGTAGTTGCCGGAGCAGCCTGAAGGATCTAGGGAGCCAAAACTTCCAGCGCTATGGGAAGTAGTGCTTGATCCCCCACTGGACCCCCTTCTGGATCTGTGGCCCCCAGTCTTCTAAGAGTGTCCGGCTCATACAGTCCTATCGCCAGCCGGTACTCGCCGGGGGGCACATCGCTGTCCAGGGGGATGAGATGCTCGTCCTCCACAATCTCTGACGGCATCCAAGCCCAGGTAGGATAGATGCCGTTTGCAGGAACACCATCTCTCTGGGCCAACACTCGCCCTTGCTCATCCAAGAGATGGACGAAGACGTTGTAGTCTCCGGTCAGGTCCGTGCCGGCCTTCCAGTAGAGGAGCAGCCGGAAGTAGTTACCCGGCCTCACACTGTCATTGGCAAGCCTGTATCCCACCAATTGTATCTGTTCGTCAAAGGTGAATGGACCCACCTCGACCACCGCCGAGAGATCCGCAGGCTCCGTTCCGAGGATCCGGACCCTGCCCAGCTCTATGCTGTCCGAGAGTTCATCGCCGTGCTCGTCAAGGACGTGCAGCCTCTTCCCAGTATCGGGCAGATACAGGCCGGCTCTGAGCACGTAGACCCCAGGCGGCGTCTCCCTCGAGACGGCCAGCAGATGCGGATCGGAGACGTAGAAACCAGGCGTCCAGGAGGATGTGGGGATATCCGCCGGGCTCAGTTTCTCCGAAAGCGCCCACGAGATGAAGTTGGGGCGCAGATCGTCAAGGTGCAGGAAAACACTATAGTCCTCTTGCAGCCTATCCTGAGCCTGCCAGTACACCGTGGCGCGCAACTCAGCGCCGGCCTGCACGGTCTCACTGTTCAAGTCATACCCTAGGAAAATGATTTCGTCTTCCAGGTTGATCCGCTCGGGATGCTGGACACCCAGCACCTGGTCTGGAGGCGACCTCAGACGGAACCATGTCGTCTGGCCGTCGATGAACCCTTCCTTGACCACCAGCAGCGCTACAAGACATGATCCCAGAACAGCCGCATCAACAGCCGAGAGGCGACTTCCGCTCATAGGTCCATCTGACTCCAGATCACGCCTGCGGCTTCTCAGGACCTGAACCACGGGGACGGCGATCAGGACGAGAGCCGTCGCCCAGGAGATGAGACTTGCCAGCGTCCTTACAGGTGTGTCTTCAAAACGAACCGTCACGTGATGCTCGCCAGCGGGCACCGCGAAGGTGATCAGACCCTCGGGATACGACACCTCGATCGGCACAGCTTGCGAGTCTACAAACGCCTGCCAGCCGGGAAAGTGGAAGGTATTGAACCGCACGGTGAAAGGCTCAGGCGTCGAGATGCGGTAATCGTCGGACACGACAGTATGCCCGATTAGCTCAGCACTGGCGAAGTCGGGGAGCATCGCCGCGTCCAGCTTCGAAATGGGACTAGAGGAGAGGTATTGGGGAACAAGCGGCGAGCCCGTGGGATCCTCGACGACGGTGACCGGTAAACACTCACTGTCGCTCGTCGTGCCCACGATTCCGGTCCTCAACTCGTGGGCCACTACGTCCTTGGGAGATAGCTGCTCGCGAGGAACAGGAGGCCACTGTGAATAGAGGTGAACGAAAGCGGCCGCTACCGTAGCCGTGAGAGACAGTCCCAGCAAAGCTAATCTCAGATTTCGCCAAGGCAGCTTGGACCACAGGAGCACACTTGCCCCCGCTAGCACGGCCGCACCCAGGATGGCGATGACCAGGAACCGCCCCGGGAACTGCGCATAAGGCAGAAACGGCAAGTGCTCCCATAGTGGAGTCGACGGTGGCAGACTCAGAAACACAGACACAAACAGCATCACAGGAAAGAAGGCAGCTTGCTTCTTCTGCTCCGGTGTCAACGGGCCAACGGCAATACCGACCAAGCCCAGAAGCCCAAGGATCACTTGAGCTGTCCCGAGGTTCGGTAGCCACACAGGATTGAACGAGGCGCTGTCTGGCACGACCGAGGGAGAGAGTATCTCCCCGAGGGTCAGGAAGTGCCTGCTGAAATCGAAGTAATCCTCCATCACCCTGTCCAGCTTGACCAGTGAGTTCTCGGCAAGCGAGGGCACCAGGAAGAATGACACCAGAGCCAGGGACGTGACCAGAGCGATAAGCATCCACTTAATCTTATCCCACCGTCGCAAGGTAACGATGATCCAGACTCCAAAGAGCGCCAGGAAGGGGAAGAACAGCATACCGCCTACGTTGTGGCTGAAAACGATGGCTCCACACAAGACTGCGGTCGTGGGCAAATAGATGGGTTGGTCCCTGGTCAGCAGTCGACGGAAGGACCACAGGGCAGCAGGCATAATGCACATCGCCAGGATCTGCGCGTATCCTCCGCGGACGAATACCTCGCGCAACATGAACGGCGCGTACACATACGCCGCAGCTGCCAGGATCCCTGCCCTGGGGTTCAGTATGTCCTTCGTGAGGGCATACATCCCCCAGCCCCCAAGAAACAGGCTCCCTATCACCACCAACTTGAAGGCGCTCTCGAACCCCAAGCCAAGCAGGTGCACAACCTCGGTCAAGTGATACAGCATGGGGGCAAAGTAGTTGAAGATAGGATAGCCGTAGCCGAAGGCCATGTCGGGCGCCCACCGTGGGTAGAACACCCCATCCTGCCAGCACTCGTGAATCTCCACCACCCTCAGCAGGTGGAGGTATCCATCTGCCGTGCGGGGAATACCTGGTTGCAGGAGAACGATAGCCACGAAGCTGGGCAGCAGCAGCACCACGAGCAAGCCAGGATCGAACCTGGAGCCAAACCAGTTCAGGAGCCTGCGTCCGGATTCCGCCGTCAACTTGGACCGTTCAACCATCGTTCATTTTCGCGGCCGCAAGCCAAGCCACGACAGCACGTAGGCGAAGCCTGCGAAGAGGTAGAGGGCTTTGATGCCGAATACCAGCGAACTGTACTCAAGCATACCCCCCGCCACCGATCCCAGGAGGTTGGAGCCAAACGCCATCTCAACGCTCTGCAACTTGCGCAGGGAGGTGGCAAAGATGATCCCGGCGAAGAACAGAGGCAGGGACATGGCCAGTCCCGACACCACACCTCGGAGCACAAAGTTCTGCCCCAGAACGCTGCTCACCGGCACCAGGTAATTCAGGAGCAGTGAGCCCAGCAGCAGGACATAGTACGGACGCACATCGCTCGGTTTGAACCTACGCACGAACAGATTGGCTGCCAGAATCATGATCAGGATCGCCGAGATGACGACCAAGTTGACGATCCAGGTAGAGCCAAAGAGCAACGCTGTCTCCGTGATGCTCTTCGTCTCGATCAGGAAGAACGCGCAGCCAAGAAAGAAGAAGTGGAGATTGACCTTCGTAGACTCCGGAAAGATCAAGAAGACGACAGCGACTGACAGGATCAGCAGAAGGAGCAACACCTGCCAGTAGACGTCGGGCACCGTGTGCTCTTTCAGATACAGGTAGGGCCAGTCATCGGTCGCGGGTGGCGCTTGGCCCTCATAGTCGAGTCGCCTCTCCGCTGCCAACTGCTGCAGCCGGTGCTCTTCGGTGAGGACGGTTCCCTCCAAGCCTGGCCCTACGATGAAGGTCACACCACCGTCGTAGCCGACCTCCATCGCCAATGGCTCCTGATCGAACACCCCCTCAAGCATGTCTCCAAGTCGAGTTCCGATCCATTTCTTGGCTACGGAGAAGGTGAGCGCCAGAATGCCATCTTCGTTCAGATGGTCCTTCGCCTCCTCCAGGCATTCCACCGTATAGACGAAATTGTCGAGACGCACGCTGGACATGCTTGAGAAGAGCGTATGTGAATCCAAGAATCCGAACACGATGAGATCGTATTTCCGATCGCTCTTCTCGAAGAAAGATCGCGCGTCATCAACTACCACGTTGACCTGGGGTGATCGATACGGCATCTCAGGGTGCAATCTGTCTCCCAGATCCGCTATCAGGGGATCTATCTCCACGGCATCTATCCGGTCTACACCGTGTCGCAATGCGCTAGCCACATCGTTTCCCGCCCCCGCGCCAACTATCAGCACATCTGCGGGCATGATGAAGTCGTAGGGAAGATCGTAAGCTCGCTGCGCAACCTTGACATCTGGGGACAGATGACCATGTTCGCTGACGAACTCCGGAGACAGGTCTAGGGCCTTCTGATGATAGTCCTGATTGACGATCAGTTCGTGGCCCCATTGCACCTGCCCCCCGTCGACCGACGGGTCCTCCAGGATAACCTCGCCGATATCTATCTTGTAGTACGGAGACCACAACGAGTCGCCTCGCCCTAGGAGCAGCATCCCGAGACAGACCGCTGCCAAGATCCCACCCCCGATCAGCAGACGGCTCTGGCCTTGCAGAAACCACAGACACAATAGCAACGCCACCAGAAACCAGTAGAATGGCGGAAGGCTGAGGAAGGAGATGGCCGCGAAGGCCCAGATCCCTAGCAGGCTACCAACGATGTTGATAGTGTACCCAGTCAGAGGCGCAAACTTGTTCATCAGCCTCCCGGTCAACTGGCCGAAAGGAAGGAACGTGGCCACGGTCACGAAGAAGAACGCAGCGATCACCGCGCAGAAGATGGTGATGGTCAGCCAAGACGAGCGTATGCTTAAGCTCCAGACGAATTCCTCTTGGGCGGGGTATCGTACGAGGTCGAATATCGTCGTCCTGGATCCGAATGCGATGAGGCCACAGAGGAAGGTGATCAGAGGTAGGGCAAGAGGGAAGAGATTCACTCTTCTTCTCACCAGGCCAAAGCCGATGCCCAATCCCATGAAGGCGGCTAAGAGCGGGAGGTTCTTGAAGTACGCGAAGAGGCGGAATTCGGCCGATAGCCACCTGATGATCAGCATCTCGAAGAACAGACCCAGGAAGCTGATCAGGAACAGGTCGAGGGCTCTTCTGAATGCCCCCTTGTCGGCGTAGAAGTCCTCAGACGGGTACAGAATGCGCTGAGCGATCTCCGAGAGTCGCTCCCGCCACATGAACAGGACGGGCGCAGCCAGCATCATGACGACTCCAAGACCGATCGTCGCCCTCTGAAGATGTCCGAAAGCCCGCCTGATGGACTCCTCCGAGAGGTCGCGCGCCGGGAATTGCTCCAGGGGCGGAGTGTGGAGACAGCAAAGCCCCAGAAGCAGCAGGACCGCTCCCGCTAGAAACGGTAGCAGGTAGGGCCATGTCTGCCGGAGTCCGATTTGAGGTTCTTTCACTCGGTCCTCTCCATCTTCGGCTGATGCCACCGCTCTTCCTGTAACGGCAATAGCCAACCCATTGCTGCATCGCACGAGTCGCCCATTCTAGACACCCGCCTCCTCTCACGCACACGGGTCGTACCGGACCTATTGCCCAGGAACCACGTACACCTTCCCCAACCGCACGCGGTCGTCCTCTGAGCCCACCAGGCGAAGGTAACTGCGGCTGTGCGGATCCCAGAGTCTTACCCACATTCGGTGCCTGCCCTCGGGCACGGACTGATCTACGATGATGTCGAAGCGATCCCGCACCACCTCCCCTTCTGACCAGAGGCTGGTGGGATAGAGGCCATCGACTGCGTCGCGGAAGATCTCGTCCAAGACTTCCCCGGACTCGTCGGTCAACAGGATGGACACGACGTAGTCCATCTCCGGTTTCACCAGGGCCTGCCAGTAGAGGCTGACGTGGACGCCCTCGCCGTGCTCCACAGCGCGGGTCCCCAAGTCACACCCCAGAAGCTTCAGCTTGTCATCGAAGCTCGCGTTGCGCTCGCGGGGGATGTCCAACTCATTGATGTTGGGGGGCATAGTCGCCCTCTTCACGGAGAACGGCTCAGTTGCCACCACCTCGTCCGGCAGAGTCGCTCCCTCCCCATACGCGGTCAGGCGAACTCCCGTCACTTCATCATACATTCCTAGCGTGGCCACATAATCCAGGGGCGGTGCATCGGGAGGAACAATCAGATCGAAGACTTGGATGACCAGGTCCCCCTCTATCCAGCTGGACACCGGATAGCCCAGAGCGTCTACCTGATCCCACACATAGCCCCGTGTGTCCACTAGGTGGGCGAAAAAGGAGAACAGCAGATCAGGCCTGATGGGCTGAGAGACGCGCCAGTACAAGAGCAGAGGGAGATCCTGTCCTGCCTCAACCCTAGGGGGCAACTCGTAGCCCAGAAGCTCTACCCTGTCCTCTAGATCAACAGATATCGGGTGCGCAGGCTGGACCGAACGCATCCTTGCCGAGTCTTGAGGTCCAACGCGATAGGCCACGAAGGCTGGCTCGCCCTGAGGATCCAGAACGACCTCTGCCATCTCCAGGTCGGAAAAGAAACGGTCGGCCAGTTCCTCGCGCAGCGGCCCCGTAGCTGGAAAGACATACAACACCTCTTTGGACGAGTCTGGCTCCGGCAGAACCAGCGTCTGTTGTCCATCAAACCACCGTATGGGCCGCTGTTCACCCAGCATGAAGTTCAGAACTTGCTGGTCCAGATCAGCCGCAAATGATGCGGAGACGCACACCATCTCGTCACTGACCGACTGATCGAGGAGCTTCGCCACCTCGCTCAGATCGGCCCGGTAGATCTCTCGCACCTCGGCGTTCTGCGCCCACACGTGGAAATAGTCACGATAGGTCAGTGTGGCGTTCAGGACCAGCAAGAGAGCCACTGCTGCCAGCAGTGCTCGGGTGCCCATCTTGCCGAACCTGCGCCCCACCCGATCCCAGGTGAGATCCAACGTGAGGGACGGCAGGACGTAGATGGGTACCAGCGCTCCGATTGCTCTCAGGGTCGAGGGACTGTTACGCGTAAGGGCACTGGGGATGATGTTGACGCCCAGCCACACGAGGAGAAAAGCGTACTCGAGCTTTCGGATTCTGCTCAGACAGATAACCAACCCAACGCAAAACAACAAGAAGGTCAGTGGGTCGAACACCGGCCGCCCAGATAGGTTATACCGCCACTCTGGGTCTCCGCTGAAACCGAACATGCCCAACACATTCACCACGTCGTGAAGTATGGGCCCAGGTTGGCCCTCCAGGAGAAGGTTGAGATGATCGCTCAGGTCCCTCGCTCGAGCGGTGGATGCGACGGGATGGGTGTACATGTGGTGCGCCATGGGCAAGAAGATGATCAGAGCGATGGTGAAGGCCAGCAGGATTCCCCGCCAACGTTGGAGGAGCAGCGCTCTCCGGAAAGGCAGCAAGTAGAAGACCAGGAAGAGGAGAATGGTCAGTGAGATCAGGAAGCCAGAGGTATAGGTATAGAAACCAACCCCAAGGAACACGCCGGCCAGGGCGAAGGAGCGCATGCCACCTCGCTTAAGCCCCACCCAAAACAGGTAGAAGCTGGCCAGTCCCATCACGAGGAGAGTGATGGGACGCAGAGCAACCCGGCTATCGAAGATGTGCCAGAAGGAAACCGCCACTGCCGCCGTGGTCAGGAGCGCGACCCTACGGCCGAACAACTCCCTGATCAGGCCATAGGTGAGAGCGATGCTGAGGATGCCGCAGGCGAGCGAGACGAAGCGCAGAGCGAAGAAGTTGCGCCCGAAAAGGGTGACGGAGATGGCAGCCAGGTACGGAAACAGAGCCTCCTCACCGCCATTGGGATCGAAGAAAACCGGCCAGCCACCGTCCAGTATGTCCAGCGCGAAATTCGCCTTGAAGATCTCGTCGTGTTGCAGACCCGGGGGCGCAGACTCGAAGAGGTACACTCGGAAGAAAGTAGCAGCGAGAAGAATGATAACTAGGCCTGCCATCTCCCAGACGGCAGGAGAGCCAGGCGCTGCCCACAGCGCCCTGATGCGCTTCAATACGTCGCCTCCTCATGTTGCGGCGGATACGCACGCATTATATCAACCCATGTGACACGCTGCAAAGGTATACCGTGAAGATGTGGAACGATGCACCAGTCAGTGGCTGCCGGCTGCAATGCGAATAGGCCGATCATCGTCTCCAAATAGGGGCCTCACGGCGGGTGCTCCATTAGTCTGGTGGTCACGGACGGATCACAACCTACCGCACGTAGATGGGGGTATCCTCGAGAAGAATCCTATCGCCGACCACCGCACCCTGTGCATCTAGCACCGGCAGGCGAACCATGGTGGTCACGTCGTACATGCCTGTCTCGATCACGTACTGGCCTGGAGGGGTATCCTCTAGCACGGGGATATCATACTCATCAACCACATACTCGCCTAGGATCCAGCTGCTGGTAGGCAGCGCGCCGCCGCCGGGAAGGCCGTCCCTCTGGCCCCAGATGCGATTATCGCCGTCGATCAGGTGGTTGAAGACCGAGTACGAGGTGTCCATCTCCGCCAGAGCCTGCCAGTAGAGTGTCAGGCGCACACTGCCCCCGGCCGTTACTTCCTGTGTGTCCAAGTCGTACCCCAGGAACCGCACGCTTTCCCCCAATTGCGCGGACATGGGATACCTGATGGATGACGGAGGCTGGGTCTGATGAACTCTGCCCTGCACCTCTACCGTCCCCAGCACGTGGCTCTCTCCCCGGTCCCAGAGGCACCGACGTATAGACACCGGCTTCCCGTCTGCTGAGCCATGGAGACTGAGGGCGATCCGATAGCGACCTGCTGGCACACCACCCGGTACCATCAGTCTCTGGAGGCCACGAACTAGCTGATCCTTCGTCCAGCGGCTGGTGGGATATCCAAGGCCCGAGGGTGGCCCTTCCACCCTGGCCCACACCGTCCCGCCCTCATCCTCCAGCCGCAGGGACAAGACGTAGTCCTCACGCAGATCTGCCAGGGCTCTCCAAAATAGAGTCAGGTCCAGGGCATCCCCGGGCTGGAAAGTCACCCCTCCCAGGGAATACCCCAGGAACCGGATCGCAGAGGAGAAGTCAGCCTCTTGAGGGTACTGGATAAACAGAGCCTGCTCCGGCGGGGGCACAGCGGGGGTGCGCACCTCCACTTCGCCCAGGGTCATTTCCACACCTTGAGGAGTACCCTGCTCGTTCAGCACATCCAGCCACTCCCCATTCTCGAGGCGGTACAAGCCCATCTGGAGCCGGTAGAGACCTGGTGGCGTTCCCGCTGGCACTAGGAGCGCCTGATGATCAGCTATCTCGCTATCCTCGGGCTGTTCGTGAAAGGGACGCAAACCTCCCAGGGGTTCTCTATCCTCGATGGCCCACACTCGACTTTGCTCATCCACCAACCGCAAGGCTATCTGGTACCGGCCTTGTAGCTCCCCGACGATTCTCCAGTTCAGGTCAACGAGTGCCGCGCCCCATCCCGCTTCCTGGGGACCAGGAGCAAGCCGATAGCTGAGTAGAGAAATCTTGTCTCCGAAGTTGGCGCCTGTGGCCATCTGAGTTGCTTCACGCACCGCAGCATGGGAGCTCAGCCGCGTGCTTTCGCTGAACCACTCGCTCAGGATAGGATAGTAGTTCTCGAAGAGATGGCGCTCCACATCGCTCTCCACGATCCTGCCCAGCGTCTGGTGAGCGGGAAACCATAAGAACCGGTGTCCGGCCAACAGGCCATCCAGGTCACGAGCCATGAGAGCAGGGTCAGCAGCCCACCTCTCGCTGGTGACATCCGTTTCATCCTTGGGTGTGAGATACAGGGAAGGCAACTCGCCCTCATAATAGGCATGGAAGTAGCCGATCTGCCATGGATGGACAGCCACCACCACGTCCTCGGGCAGAGCCAGCGACTGGACCTTATCCACCACCGGGCGGTAGTCCTCCCCCGCATACCGCGCAGAGGAGTAGTGGTCTACCAGGGGCAGAGCACAGACCGCAAACACCAGTCCAACCACCACTGACCACGGCAGTCGGGCCCGTCTCAGCACCCAGGACAGTCCCGCGGCGACGAGAAGGTAGAAAGGAGGAGCCGAGAGCAAGAACAGGCGCTCGATCGCTGGGGAGGTGAACGGATAGCGCAGGTTAACTGCATAGCCCAAAGTGAGAGGGACAAACAGGCAGGCAGCTGCGAGCAGTACCGCGTCTATCCGCGGCCCTTCAGCACGCTGATGCCGGTCGCGAACTGCCCACCGCGCCAGCAGACCCAACAGTGCCAGGGCTATGAAGATCATAGCGATCCACGAGAGGTACGTTCTCGCTTCGCTCAAGTGCCCAACCGAGAAGGCCACCAGATGCCTCTGCAAGTAGGTCCACGGACCAACTGGCGCGTCGCCTTCCTTCACCAGCTTGTTGCTCACGTATGCTACGAGTTTGGGACCTGCGTAAAGCAACCAGGGAACATAGGAGAGCACCAGTACAATCAGTGCCAAGATCCATTTGGGCAGGACAGCCCTGTAGCGCCGGGAGCGCACGAGGAGGAACAGGGTAAGCGCCACCGGTATGAAAGCGGCATAGTACTGAGTATACATCGCCAGCGACGTGACGAAGACGTAGAGTGCCCACCGAACCCACGCGGCCGACCCTGATTCCTGGCGCTCCAGCAAGGAGAGGAAGAAACTAATGGACGCGAGCACCAGCAGCGTGACGAGGGCGTACATACGGGCTTCCTGGGAGTAGTAGATGTGAAACGGAGCTACGGCCATGATCAGGGCAGCGCTGACAGCTACCTTACGTCCGAAGAGACGGCGGCCCACCAGGAACACCACTGGAATGGTAAGGGTGCCGGTCATGACAGAGAAAAGGCGCACCGAGGCAGCACTGGAGCCGATGACCAGAGTCCAGAAGTGAAGCACCAGGTAGTAGAATGGTGGGTGGATATCGATGGCGGTGCCGGCGAGCATCGTGGGCACGTCCGCAGCGGCGAAAAACACAGTCCACCCCTCATCCCACCACAATGCCTGGAAGTCCACCCTGAACACTCGAAGGATGAAGGCAAGCAGTGTCAGCGCCGAGAGCCAGACAAGTCCGGTACCCTTCCAACTCCCGCCTGCCACCGTCTCTCCCCGTTCCCGCAACTTCATGGTCGACGTACCCACAACTCCGGTATTATAACATACACCCTGTTGAAGAGCATCAGCGTCACCCAACTTCTGGAGTGATGGACTTCGCATTCGCCCGTGCGCGCAACGCCGGTTCTGCGGCCTGTGCGGCCGCGCCTCCGCAATAGTCTCACAGGGAGAACTTGAGCTTTCCGAGGATTTGCTGTAGAATCTGGTTGATCAACTAGGTACGAGGTGGCTTTCATGGATGTGATTCTGCTAGAAGACGTGGCGAGAGTGGGTCGGGCCGGCGAGGTCTGCAATGTAGCTCCGGGATATGCTCGGAACCGCCTCTTTCCGAAGGGGCTGGCCGTCTTGGCCTCAGAGGGGGCATTAAGGCAGATTGAGCAGGAGCGGGAGGTCGAAGCCAAACGACAGAAGCAGCTAGAGGCAGAGACTCGTGAACTGGCCAGTGAGCTTGAAGGTCTCACTCTGACTATCCGCGCCAAGCCGGGTGAGAAGGACAGATTGTACGGCTCGATCACCAGCAGCGACATCGCTGAAGCACTGGAGAAGGAAACTGGTAGGAGCATTGATCGGCGCAAGCTAGAGCTCGAAGAGCCGATCAGGCAACTCGGCATATACACAGTCCCCGTCCGCCTCCTGCCTGATCAGACACCCTCGATCAGAGTGAACGTCGTGGGACAGGACGAGGATACAGAGGATAAGGAAACTACCACTGATGAGAGGGATTGACAAGAACTCACCTGAATACGACTTCGTTAGACAACTTCTGGAGAACATTCGCTGTGTGGTCTGCTCCGAAGAGTATGACGAGGAAGACGTGGCCATCATGAGTGAACAGGACGAGCTGTGGATGCTGATGGTCTCGTGTCACCACTGTGAAACCCAGGGCATAATCCTTGCCATGCTCAAAGATGACGAGCACATTGAGCTCCTCACCGATCTCACGCCCGAGGAACTGGAAACGGCCCAGGATCTTCCGGCGATTAGCGGCGATGACGTCCTGGATGCGTGCCAGTTCTTGCGGGATTTTGATGGCGACTTCGTGGAACTGTTCGAGGAGGACCTGCGCGAGATCTGAGAACGGGCCGGAAGCACAGAAACGCATGATCTTCGAACGAGCCACTATCGGTTGATAGTGGCTCGTTCTGATTTCCAGCGGCCAATGCGGCAACGATACCGCGAGCTAGTAGTCGCCAGACAGCAAGTGGCGATTCCCGATACGCACTCTGACCAGACCCGCGTCCCGGGCGGCCTGTTCACACTCTTCAGCGTGGCGCACTGAAGTGCGAGGCAGATCGGGCATGAAGAAGTGTGGATGGAACCCTAGTAGAGAATATGGTATTTCAGGATCCAGGGCAGCGATGTATGCAGCGAGTCGGCCCACTTCCCGCGCGTCCACGTAGCCCGGCACCAAGAGAGTACTGGCCACCAAGAGAGGGAGGTCGGCACGCTCCGCGACGCGAGATGCTGCTCTGGCGAAGTTGCGCAGGGTCCGCTCGTTGCTGGCCCCTGTCAGGGCCTTGTGCAAGTCTGCATTGTGGGCCTTGAGATCGAACTTGATGCATCCACCGCTGTCCAGCGCAAGATCCACCGCCTTGTCCAGCAACCTGGGATGCATCGAGCCGTTCGTCTCCCAGCAGATTCGCACCCCTCGCTCAGCTAGAATCCTCGAGGTGGCCAGGGCGTGAAGCATCTGAGCGGCAGGATCGCCGCCGAAGTAGCACACACAGTAGGTCCGGCTGTTGGCCCTATCGGCAAGACCCTCGGCCATCATCCCTTGGTCTTCGGACGACATGTTCCTGTACTGCCAGTTCTGGCAGAAAAGGCAGTTAAAGGTGCAGGACCCATAGAACACGGCCAAGTTGTTGTGGCCTTGCCGCTCACTGCCCGCGCAGACCCACGCGGCTACACAGTTGGTGGGCAGCGGGTCGTGATACCAGTGGAGGATACCTCTGGCCGGAGTTCCAGCCAGATGAACCAGCTTGCCATCACGATTGGCGCGCAACCCGCAGAAACCTCTCTGCCCGTCAGGGATTCGGCACTCGTTGCCACAAAGCCAACACGTAACGCCACCAGGGGCACGGGGCGGGGCCAGAGGTAGGTTGAACGGCTGGCGTGACGCCATTTGAGCCTGGCGCACGTAAGACGTCACCCTGTTGGGGTGATCACGGATACAGTCGGCGCAGACAGCCACGTTCTGGGAAACGAGAGTAGCCTTCCCACATGCCTGACACCGGGTGCTGACTTCCCCCATCACAGCCCGCTCTTCAACGATCTCACCGTAGCGGGAGGTCTGCCGCGCTGCCCCTTCGACAGGCTATGGCAACCTGTCAACGGAGGCGAGGCGCTCCCAAACAGAAAAGCCGCCTGCGTCCGCAGACGGCTCCTCGAGGCAGGCACCACACGTCGTATCGCCTGTTATGGCATGACGCCTTCCTCGAGCACTTCACCGGTACTCAGGTACCTCAGTAGATCCTCATGGGCCTTATCGAAGCATGCGATCAAGATGTCATCTGTCTCTTTATTCATGCCGATGATGCGTCTGCCGCACGCAGAGCAGCCAAGGGACGCCTTGTAGCTACCAGGATTGCACCGCAGGCAACCGCAAAGCCGGATCATCATCAGTGCGAAAGCCAACGCATCCTCATGTGTTTCTGGCAAGTCGGCGACCCGCTTCACCAGATCCCGCCACTGCCCGTTGCCAACCTCCACGAGAGCAGGCACGCACTCGTGCGGAAACAGCAGTTCAGCCCGGAAATACACAGTCTTCATTTGGGGCACTCACCTCGCATAGGTCATAGGGGAAGAAAGCACCAGACATAGCTGCGTATCATAGCGGTTGAAGTGGATTGCCACTATCCTACTCATACCTATTAGACCCACCACTCCCCGGGGTAGCAAGATGGATCCGCAATACCCGAAAACTGTGCCTCTATAGAAACGTGGGGTGAGTCATAAGAGCCTCACTCCCACGGGAGAATCTACCTTTATTTTACCAGATTTCGCGCTGATTGTCAAGGCATTATTCATGCAGAGCGCATAGGAAATCCTGGCTACGCTACATCTAGTGGGCATCTTCCTGTGCGCATACTAGTCCTGGGTGACCCGCAGCGTGTCGTACCTGTGGCTTTGAGAGCGCCCACCAAGCCACCGAACCAGCACGCCTCTGTGGGCGGAGTCCCTCGGGATCACCATCTATCCCCACGGGGTTCCTGCTTCGGCCAACGGACGGGGACGACGGCATGAGGAATACGACCATGGACGAGCACTACTTCTTGTTGCCAATCGTTTGACCGAACCCCTGGCGCTTATCAACGACTGCGGGCAGGGCATGCCGTTGCACCCCATCCCAAGGAACTAATGCTGCGCGATGACGCATAGAGCTGTCAGCCACCGTCTGGATCACTAGGCTCGCTGTCCAGCAGATTCACGATGCGGACTGCTCCTTTGCTCACCGGAACGGGCCGAGGGGAAGTCCGTGTCCAGTCAAATGAGAATGTTACCGAAGGGAGCTGCTCTTTCAAATGATAATGTTACTGGGATGCCCTCTCCTTTCTGGCTCGTGGTAGGTGTAGATAGGGTCTCGTAGACGTCCTCCGTCTTCCCTGGGACAGCGCCGGGCAAGCAGAAGATTT